>CAWDWL010000031.1:0-60000 GCA_963805995.1 uncultured Pseudomonadota bacterium
TCTCTCCTTATCCTCGGAGAGGGCGAGGGAGAGGT
Organism: uncultured Pseudomonadota bacterium; assembly: GCA_963805995.1. Taxonomy (GTDB): domain Bacteria; phylum Desulfobacterota; class Binatia; order Binatales; family Binataceae; genus JAJPJA01. The sequence goes on from CAWDWL010000031.1 coordinate 36, forward strand.
TACACGCCGCGATCCGAGACACATGCTTCGCCTTCATCCACTGATCGACGCGATTGAACGCATCGATCCGCGAAGCGGTTCGATGATCGGCCGCGCGAATAATCAACGGTACTCGTCGCCGCAATCGCCGATTGCCGCCATCAGGTCGCGCGAATCAGCCAACACCGCCTCGATTTGCGTTACATCCTCGCCGTCGAGACTGAAACCGAAGACGCGCGCAGTGTCCGCGAGATGCTCCGATACTCCCAGGCGCACACCGAGAATCACTCCGGCGACCGCCGGTTGGTCCAGGATGTAACGCGTCGCGACATTGGCGATGCTGACCGAGTGCTTGCGCGCAATCCGATCCAGAACCGACAACAGTTTCTGGAACAACGCCCATCCGCCCCAGGCATCGATCATGCGCTTGTACTTCTGGAGCGAAGCGGTATCAAGATCCGGCCGGTGCGGCTCGGCCACTCCCAGGTAGCGATCGCTGAGCAAACCGCCGCAAACCGTACCATACGTGAGGAGCTGGACTTCGTGGCTATGGCACAACTCCGCCATTTTCATCCGCGGCCGGCGATCGATTAACGAATACTGGACCTGATTGGAAACGATGCGGATGCCGTGGTCCAGGATTGTTGCAAGATGTTCGGTGTCGAAATTGGTCAGCGCCAGATGCTTGATATCGCCCCCGCGCTGCATATCCGCCAGGTGGCCGAGAGCGTCGAGGTAGCGATCATCCCCATACTCCCACCAATGGAACTGGAGCAGGTCCAGCGCATCGACGCCCATCCGGCGCAAGGAGCGATCGATGTTGGCCTCCACGACCGCGCGCGTCATCGCGGAGGGGGGCGGCACCCACTTGGTGAATGCCTGCACCTGCGACAGGGCGTCACGGCCGCGCCGGGCCTCGAGGCGGCGGCGGAATTCGCCGATGAAGTCCTCGGCGGGCCCGTAATGGTCCGCGAGGTCGAAGGTCGTGAAGCCCGCATCCAGGTAGGCGAACATGCTCTCGACCGCTGCCTCCGGGTCGATCCGTCCGTGCGCTCCCGAAACCTGCCACATCCCGTTAAGCACCCGGCAGATGTTCAGATCGGGGGTGAACTGAAGCCTGCTTGATTGCGGTAGGTCCATGAAGGTGGATGCTCGGCTTTCCCGCGAGCGATGTAAAGCCCCAGCCCGCCGATATCAGTGCGGTTGCGGCGGGCCCTCCTCGTCGCACTTCTTACACTCCAGCTCCGTGCCGACGCGGGTTCGGCGCCCTGCTTCGGTCACCACCCAGGGCCGCATCATCCACGGCGGATTGTGCCTGACGTGCTGGCCATGCCCGCAATCGAGGTCGGCCACCCAATCTCCCATTTCGTCCTGGTGGAATGCGATTATTTGATGCCTCAGTTTTTCACACCTCCGCGCGAGAAAATTCTGCATTGGTATTGACCGTTGCTGATACATAAATGTATGGCCATGGGCAAGTCGGGCATTTGGGGGACTAAGAACTAAAAGATAGCAACAGCACAGACCTCCATAAAAGATCAACAATAAAAGGGACCAATCAGGAGGAAGAACCCCGATGATTCTCGATTCTTTTAAGGTAGATTATCATGGACGGACAACGAACTCCCGCCTGCTGGACCGTCGAAGAATACAGGACACTTACTGGTACATCGAGGATTAGGGTCTTTTTTAACGGTCTAGGCCAGGAGAATAAGAAAATCGCCCGAAACCTTCTCAAGCTACTTGAGGAGTTCGGAAATGCAGTTGAACCTCCGGGGGTCTAAGCCCCTTGGGAGCGGACTGCACGAGCTGAGAAAGGGGAAGTGCGAATTTTTTATACCTTTCTCCCAGGCCGACGGGCCGTTGTCGTTGATGTGCTGGTAAAGAAACGTGACGACATTCCATCACCCATGTTGAAGGCCCTGCGCTCCGCCGTCAGGGATATTCATGAGAAAAAAAGACGATAATGCACTTAGTCCAGTTCTCAAGTATATGGATCGGGTTCTTGACGAAGCGGGCCTGCTTGGTCAGGCTGACGCGGAACTCGCGGAGCTACGACTTGAACAGCACATCTTGAAGGCTCGCCGACTGCTGGGCCTTTCCCAAACCGAGCTGGCGAAGAAGGCCGGAATCGCTCAGCCTCATCTGTCCCGTCTGGAAGCGGGACAGGCAAAAAACATAACCCTGCGGACACTTTTCCGGACCGCCGCCGCTCTTGGAAGCAAGGTTCAAATCAGGTTCCTTCCATCAGCCAAATCACGCCGGAGCGCTTCTGCATCAGGCCCTGATCCAAGTTCACAAAAAACACGCCGCACAGCGCCCTGATTGCAAGGCTACAAACTGCACTTCGCTAAATGATTCCGTCGCGGGTCAGAGCTGCGAGCTGATCGTCGCTCAGGCCCAGGAGCTTTCGGTAGACCATCTCGTTGTCACGGCCGACGCCGGCGGCGCCGCGCCAGATTTTGCCCGGCGTCGCCGAGAATTTGGGTACGATTCCGACGCCGCGAGGCGATCCCAGTTCCGGGTCGTCCCACTGGAAATGAACGCTGCGCGCCTTGTAATGCGGGTCCTCGGCCATGTCGTTTGCCGACATCACCTTGGAGCACACAATTCCGGCGCCCGACAGGACACGGATCGCGTCGTGACATTCGTGTGTCGCGAGCCAGGCTTCAAGCGCCGCCGCGGTCGTCGCGTCGGCAGTCCGGGGCGCTCCGATTGCCGTTTCGATCCGGCTGGTGTCTTCAGTCGGTGCGATAACGATCCATCCATCGGCGCATCGGAAGGTCCCTCCGAATGGCTCATCGGCGGCGCGGTTGCCGGTACGCGAGCGGACGCGGCCATCGCGAAAATACTCCACCATCGTTCCGCCCAGTATCTTGTGCGCGACTTCGTACATCGCGATGTCGATTACCTGCCCCTGGCCGGTGGCGCGGGCATGCAGCAGCGCGGCCAGCGATGACCACATGATGAAGGACGAGGTCAGGTAGCTGAGCGTGGCCGGTTGAAGCAGCGACGGCGCCGCCGGATCAGGAAACCCATTTTGCGCCATCAGGCCGCTGAAGGCCTGGCCGATGGGATCGTAGGAGGCCTGGCCGACATAAGCCGGATCGCCATATTGGCCAAAGCCCGAGACATGAACCACGACCAGACGCGGGTTCGCCTTGAGCACGGCTTGATCGTCGAGCCCAAACTTTTGGTAGGTCCCGGGTTTGGAGCTTTCGAACCAAAGCTCCGCGGTTTGGAGCAGGCGCAGAAACAGGTCGCGGCCCGCGGGCTTGTCCAGACTCAGGGAGACGCTCAGCAGATTGCGCCTTTCCTGGGCCTTGCGCACGGCGGGATAGCCGTCGCCGACCTTGGGCCGCTCAACATGGATGACTTCGGCGCCGAGTTCCGCCGCTAGGCCCGCGGCGAACGGCTGGGCAATGAAGACCCCGCTTGAGATTATCCGCACGCCCTGCAAGGGGCCGAAACTTTCCGGAAGTAATGGTTTGATCACGCTGAGACTACTTTCATCAACCGCATACCGGTTCCAATCAATTGCCTCGATGGCGACTCGCGTTTATTCCGCACCCGCGACTAAAAGTCCAGCCGCGATCAACTGGTAATAGTCTCTCGCACAGCGACCCCTCTTGAAAGACCGGCTTGCACCTACTTAGATGTTTAATGTGCGACGATTGCGCTTTTTGATCCTGTTGCTGGCCGTTTGCGCCGCGGCGCCAGCCCATGCGGCGACCTTGGCGAGCAAGGGCTCGCTCGAGGTCCCCTCCGATACCAAAGTGCTGGTAATCTCGACCGATCCGGTTTTGCAGCAAGTGCTGAGCGAAGATTTTGGCGTCGCCCGGCGCCGTAAGCCAGTCACCGGCGGTCCCAGGATGCTCACCCTCACGGTGGCGTTCATGCAGAGAGTGCTCCGCCCCGAAATCTCGATGCTGGACCTGGCGCCCGGAGTTCCGGGGGTTGCGGCATTGGTCAGGGAGGCTGGCTATCAGCCGCCGTCGGAAGCCACGGGTGATGTGCTTACCGGCGATGCCGCCGAGTATGTTCAACAGGGCCGCCCCTCGGCCACGGGGTATAGCAATCCCAATTCCGCTGCCAGCGACCCATACGGGCGCAGCGCGGTAATAAGCCAACTCGCCGGCTATTCACCGGGGCCGCCCACGGCGCCCGATCCGCGCGACCCGCTCAACCGGCCGAGCGCGCCGCCGGACTATCTCCAGGCCCGCGCGGCTTCGCTGTACGATACCGCACTGATCGCCCATGCGGTGCTTAGCGACGGCAAGGGCGAGATGACGGTGGTGGCGGTGGCGCATCCCAACGAAGATCTGCATGCGGTCAGGAAGCAACTCGCCGAGCGTATCGCCAACGCGGTGCTGCACTGACCTTGAGCCGAACCGATCGGTGGCACGCCCAGTTCCAAATCCCCGATAGTGCGCTTCGCGCTACGCCTGATCCAGCCGCTACGAACTCCGCACCTTAACTCCGGAACGCGCCTCCTGAATCGTGAACGCCACGGTGGCGTCCTGCTCTCCCAGGCCGCCTTCCAGCCCGGCCATCATGTCCTGTTCGACCAGTGCCGCCAGCGCCATCGGCACGTTGAATTCGCGCGCCACCTCGGTGGCCAATCCAAGGTCCTTGCGCGCCAGCTTGAGCGGAAAGAACGCGCGGCCGAAACCACCCTTGAAGATCACCCGGGGCAGCATGTTGAGGAAATGCCCCTGCCCGAAGGCCCCATCGCTGACCGCCTTGAACAGCGCCTCCGGCGAAACCCCCGCTTTAACGCCCATGGTGAAGGCTTCGGCCAGCACGGCGCTGGTGCATAGCGCGACCTGGTTATGCACCAGCTTGGCGATTGTACCCGACCCGATCGGCCCGACGTAACTGACCTTGTCGCCGATCGCGGCCAACGCCGGTTCGGCCTTGCGGAATACCGCCTCCTCCCCGCCGGCGAAGACCCCCAGGCTGGCGCGTTTGGCGCCCACCACGCCGCCGCTTACCGGGGCGTCGAGCACGTCAACACCGCGCTCCTTGAAGACGGCGTGAATGCGCCGGATCAGGGTGGGCGAACTGGTGCTGAGATCGACAAAGATCGAACCTGGGCGAATTCCGTGGATAATCCCGCCGGTTCCCAACGCGACCTGCTCGACCTCGCGCGGACCCGGCAGCGAGGTCATGACGACGTCGTTTTCGGCGGCGGCCTGGGCGGGGCTGTCGGCCCACTTTGCGCCGCCGTCCAGATGCGGCGCGGCAACCTCGCGGCGCACGTCATAAACCGTCACCTGATGGCCGGCCCGCATGATGTTGAGGGCCATCGGACCGCCCATATTGCCCAATCCAATAAATCCTATTCGCATGGAGTCGCCTCCCCCGGCACGCCCGAGTGACGGTCGCAGGGTGTTGAGAAATTAAGGTTAACGGTGTTTGTAGGGATGCTCGCTCTCAACTCCTGTATATTAAAGATGGCTCCCTTCCTAAATCCTCTCTCCCTTGGAGAAACAAGAGCGAGGGAGCAGGCTGTGAAAATTCCTTTTTCAACGGCCTGCTGGCTGCCAAGCTTAATCCCACGCGGCGCGATTCGCCAAATCCCGTGATCAGCGATTCTCGCGATGAATAATGCCTTGGCTTTCGAGTTCGCTGATCCGAACGGGTGAATAGCCCAAGTAGGTTTGCAAGATCTCCGCATTATGCTCCCCCAGCATCGGCGCCTGCAGGTCCAGCGCCGGGAACAGCGAAAAGCGCAGCGGAGAAGCCGGCAGCTCCAGGCTCCCGTACACCGGATCCCTGACCGTCGCGACGGTCCCGCGCTCGCGCAGATGTGGATGGTTGACCGCCTCGGCCACCGATAACACCGGCGAGACCGGGACATGCGCCTCCTCCAGCGCACGCACGGCGTCATCGGCGCCGGGCAGGCTCTGGAGCCATTGCTGGACCATCTCGACCACCCCGTTGCGCGCGCGTTTCTCGTTGGTGTTAAAGCGTGAATCCTCTGCCAGTTCGGGGCGGCCCATCACCCGGCATAGCGCGGCCCAGTGAATCGTGGTGACCGCGATAATCACCAGATATCGGTCCGCGGCCTTGAAAATGCCGGCCGGACAATAAAATGGGTTGTGATTGCCGGACCGGCGCGGGCTGATGGCGCCTTTGGTGGCGCTGTAAATATGCACGGAGCGGTCGTGGCAATGGAAGTAAACATCCAGTAGGGAGATGTCGAGATACTGGCCGGCGCCGGTGCGCTCGCGATGCAGCAGGGCAAAGCCGATCGCGCTGGCCGCGTTGGCGCCGGCGTTGATGTCGCCGACGGCGCCGCCGATCCCAACCGGGGGGCCGTCCGCTTCGCCTTGCATATCGAGCATCCCGGAGTAGCTCGCGCCGCTGGTATCGAATCCGGGCTTGAGCGCCAGCGGACCCGATTGTCCAAAGCTCGACAGCGAGCACATCACGATTCCTGGATTGATCGCCGCCACCGTCTCATAGCCCAGTCCCATTCGTCCGATCACCGCGGGAGTGAAATTCTCGATAAATACGTCCACCTTGGCGATCAAGCCCTTGAGGATCTCTAGGCCGGCGGGCGTTTTCGGATCGACGCACAGGCTTTTCTTGCCGCGGTTGTGCTGGACGAAGTAAGCGCTGCGGTTACCTTCAAACGTGGCATAGGCGCGCCCGCCGTCGCCGCCCGGTGCGATTTCCACCTTGATAACCTCGGCCCCGAGTTCAGCCAGTATCCGCCCGGCCGTCGGGCCGGCCACGAATTGCGTGAAGTCCAGGACTTTGTATCCGTCCATCACATGCCGCAAAGGAGCCATCCAGTTCGCCTCCCGGTCGTTTGGCAATTGGAGTCGGACGGCGGCCTTCGCCGCCGCACTCGTCGCTCCTTATGGCACAACGGCGTGGATTGGCCAAAATATAATGGGTTGTGAAGCAACTGGGTCGGCCCACAGAGTCTCAGGGGCTGATTCAGGGAGGTCAGTTGGTCATCTATTCCAAACCCGATGGGTCGCGCTACGTCTTTCAAACCGCAACCGGAGGAAAGATCGTCAACACGTCCAGGATCGGTTGATACTGATACGACGCAGGTCGTGCGCACTGCCCGGTGTACTTCAACACAAGCGGCGCTCTGGGGGCTTCGAATTGCGCTTGAGCAATCCTGCCGCCTTCGTCTCCATCATCGCTATACCGGAGAGCATCACAGGTTCACGGTCCGGAAACTCAGCGATGATGGACAAGCTGCCGCCCATGGCCTCGACATAGCTGCGCAGAGTGGAAATCAAGAGGTCGCTGCGCTTCTCCAGCTTTGAGATTCCTTCCTGCCCGATATGCAGGGATTTGGCGATGCTCTGCTGGGTCAGCTTGCGCGCGCGTCGAAGCTGCTGGAGGGTCATCTCCTCGGCGATCAGTTGCGCTGCGCGAGCCTCGACTTTCCTGCGCCGCGCGGGGCTGAGTTTGTTGATGATGTCGTCCACGTTCCTGGGCATGGCTTATTTCCGTTCCTTTTTCAACCGTTGAAGATGGGCGTCAAAACGAGCGTCGGCCTTGCGTATCAACTCACGATAGAACCGCCTTTGGCCTCCACCCGATTTGTCACCCGCGACAAGCAGGATGGCCTCACGCTTGGGATCGAAAGCAAAGGCCACACGCCATTCGCCGCCAGCTGCGGCGAAGCGCAGCTCTTTCATGTTGGCATGGCGCGAGCCCTCGAGCGTGTCGACGCGCGGGCGACCGAGCTGCGGGCCGAACTGTTGAAGCAGGCGGGCCACGGCAAGAATCTCAGTCCGCACGTCTTCGTACAGTTGCGCAAATTCCGGCGCGAACTCGTCGGCAACCTCAACGACCCATCTCACTATCAGACCATGCCTTTGATTGCATATTCTGTCAAGGGCATAATCCGACCATCCCGCTTCGGCATCACGCTCTGGAGCCCATTGCGCTGGCTTCGTTCGCACATCGTGTTGGTGCGCAGCCAGTGATCGACCTGAAAGGCGAACTCGTTGGATCGATGGAGCTGGCTATGAAAGCATACAGGTCCAGGCATCTGCCCTGACGCGGGCGCATTACCGGGGAACTGGGGCGCGGGATACGATCAGCGCGTGGCAAGACCGAGAAAGACCGGAGTCAAGCGGCCCATGGTCCGCGATGCGGCGACGACCGAGAGCAATGCTTTGCGCCGAGCGGCAGGGGCATGGAGGGTTGTGGTTCTCGACGTGGTCGTCGTCGATCGGGAGCTTTACGTATGCCTCGTGGCCATCGTGAAAGAGGCCCGAGGAGTCTCGACGTGCTGCGGGCGATCAAGCGCGACGGCGCGGACGACGCGTCGATCGAGTTTACGCCCTTGAGTCGCGACTAATCCCGGCGCCCTCGGCCACCCCGACGTTGCTCGTTACGCGAGCACGTCTCCACGGCATTGCCGTCGTCGACGTCGGCGCCTTTGAGGGCGCGTCGTGCTGGCTAGCTTGATGGAGCGCCGGAAACGATGACGGGGTAGCTTTCTCGACGGCGGGACGCAAAACCTAGCAAGACTTGCCACTTTCGGCCCCACTGTCTGAGCGCGGTTCTCGCGACGCCAGAGCGACACGCTCTCGCGTCTCCAAACGCGTCCTGGCCGTTCCCTGGACGTCCAGTGAGCGTTTCTGGGAGCGCCGTACTTGCTGTTTTCGCTCTAAGTTACGCGCAGAATGCCGTTTTTCAGGACGTTCAGCTCAATAGGAAGTGGCTTTTTTCCCGACTGGTAGCCATGATGGGCTAAGAGCAGGGACGCTTTATGGGAACCATACCGGTGCACGAACTGACTGCCTGCGCGTGTGCGCTCGACTCCCTCGACCGTCTGTTGGCGAAATTCAATTTTTTCGTAGCGGTTGGCGCTGCACGCAACGAAAGTAGACATTCTGATTTTTTGCGGGTTCTCTTAACGCCGACCGAAAGCCACGGGTTGGGCGATCGCTTTCTCAAAAACTTTCTTCTCCGCGCGCTGAGAGAAGCGCCCGCTGCAAGTCCTGAGTTTCGCCTCGAACTGGCCCGCGCCTCTCTGCAAGACGCGCTTGAAGAAGGTGAGGAGAACCGCATTGATTTTCTGATTGTCAATGAGCGTCTGCGTTTTGGCGTCGTAGTGGAAAACAAAGTGGCTACCGGTGAGCACGACAATCAACTGGAACGATACTGGTCAGTCATACATTCCCACTACCCCGGACTCGTGCGCCGTTTTGGGGTGCTTCTATCACCAAAGGGAGTCGTCGCGTCACATCACGAGTACAAGGACTTCGCGTACGGGGAAATTGGAGCCGTCTTGGAGCAGTCAGTTTCAGCCGGAAACGGGAAACTCGACATAGATGCCACAGTCGTCTTGAGTCATTACATGGACCTTCTCAGGAGCGAGTTTATGGAAGATGCTGAGGCCGCTGCGGCCGCTTGGACAATTTGGCATGAACACCGCGGCGCGCTTGATTTCGTCAGAAGGAGCTCTCCTTCGGCGCAACTCTGTGGAGAACTTAAGCGCCTCATCGACCTGACCCCTATATGCGACTACGAAAAGATCAAGGGTCGTGATGCGCCCTATGAACTCGCTTTTGTACTTCGTGGTTGGCGCGAAGATCCGCGTGTCGGTGACCCAAGCGGTAGGTCAGGGTACAAGAGCGCCCTTCTGTTTTGGTTCGACGATTTTCGCGATCAAATAAAATTGTCCCTGGGTGTTTGGCAACGTCGCGCTGAATTGCTCAAGAGACTCACCGACTTGCCCAACAGCGAGGCTGCCTTCCGAGGGCACAGGTGGCATCGAGAAGATGAATGGTCTGTCATCTGGTCTCGGCTGTTCGTAAGCAGGCAAGACCTAAGAACAAAGACCCGAGACGAGCTTTTCGATCAGATACGGAAGCGATGGGTGGCGTTTTGTCAAAAGAATCTCGCCGCAATATCATCCGCTGTGTTCAAATGCCTACCAAAGGAAGACAGCAGGCGGGGTCTCACCAATATTAGAAACCGGTAGGACCACCGATTAACATGCTTTGAAACCAACTTGCCCTAATCGACGACTTTCCTACCCCGCTCGCGTAACTGTCTCACGTGGTCAGCGCGGAGCGTTTGCAGAAAGTTCCGATCAGCCACCAGCACCTCGTGAGGAAATCGACGACCCGTGAAGTCCCTGATTATCGGCTCGATGTCAAACGGATAAGCTCGTGCCCTGAGGTTCTTCATGACCCCGTATGCGAGAAGATCGGCGGCTTGCAACGCGATAAGGTCCTGGTCGTCTCCAAACGTTACACCACCGAGTTTGTAGCGCTCTTCAAACGGTTGATAGCTCTTTTGCCTTGACGTATGCAGAGAGTGCGTCGCGGGCGTGTTCATTTCCCTCATCGAACACGAAAGCGATCTTCTCTGACTTAAGGTGCTCTTCGGCCCACTTGCCACCGAGCCACCAACACCCCGTGCAGGCAACGGTGTACGGTGTGCCCACGCTCTGTTTGACGATGTCGGACTTGGGAAAGGTCTCTTTGTAAGCGTCTTTCCAGACAAGAGAAATAAGCGCTGCGTCGGGCCGGGTTTCGTTGGCTTGAAGGACCGATAGCAGCTCGCGCACGAAAGACTCGCGGGCATTTTCACTATCCCATTTAGTTCCCAGCCTGAATTCATCTGTGCGGTTATAGAATTCGGAGGCGTGAAAATACCGAGCGTCGTTATGCGCGAGAACCAGCTTCCAGTTGGTCTCAAATGATTCCCATCGGGCAGTTGGCGCAAGTAGGCCAGCTACGACCAGAACTTGTGAGGACTCTTCCTTGCCACTCTCATCGCAGTAGGCTCTGAAAACGGTTGTCATATACGTTCCTGAATCTTCTTAAGATTCGGCGTCGAGACACTACTCGAAAGCAATAGTCAACGCTGATGCCCTTATCGCGAACATCTATGCGGATCGGCTAATGGCTATGCGCCCGCTGCCTCGCGTCTGATAGGTTGCGCTATCGGGGATACCGATCACGTGATCAACTGTCGACGGCTACTCTTGAATTTCTCGTATTAAGGATCTCAGCGCACGAGGTATCCAGGCTTTTAGGGTTCAACTCAGGCGGCGCTCTGAGGTGGAATCGAAAAAATGCAGGGCGCGCTGGGGTGCGTATAGCTGGCGCGTCTCGCCGGGCTCGACTGGGTGATCGAGCAGAGCGGTCAACCCCTGGCCGGCGACGGTCGCGTAGGCGAGGTACCCCGCACCGATAAACTCGACTCGCGTGAAGGTGGCTTCAAAACCGACCGAGTGGCTATCTGGATTGCGGCTGAGGTCCTCCGGACGTATGCCGAGCAGGACCTCTCCACCAACCCCGGGCGGCAGCTCCAAGGCCAGTTTGTCGCCAATTTCCAGAGCCGGCGGTAGCGCCTGCGCATCCTTGGTAGCGCCGGCGCGGGGCTCGCGCTGTCGCGCAAGCGGCAACGCAGGATGTTCATCGGCGGCTGACCGATAAAGGTCGCGACGAACAGGTTGGCCGGGCGCTGATAGATTTCGGTCGGGGTACCGAGCTGCTCCACGGCGCCGGCGCGCATCACCGCGATCCGATCGCCCAGCGTCAAGGCTTCGAGCTGATCGTGAGTCACATAGATGATGGTCCTGCCGGTCCGCTTCTGGAACTCCTTGAGCTCCACCCGCAGCCGTCCGCGCAGCTGCGCGTCGAGGCTGGAAAGCGGTTCGTCCATCAGGATTACGCGCGGCTCGCGGATCAACGCACGGGCCAGCGCGACCCGCTGGCGCTCACCGCCGGAGAGTTCCGCCGGGCGGCGCCTGAGATCGATTTGCAGCGCCGCCATCGCCGCCGCCTGCGCGACCCGGCGTTCGATCTCGGGCTTTGAAATCCGCCTCAGGCGCAGTGGGAACGCGATATTGTCAAACGCCGTCATGTGCGGGTAGAGCGCGTGGCTTTGGAAGACCATCGCGATCAGGTCGCGGCGGTCGGCAACAGCTTGATCGCCGATGCGGATTTCGCCGCTATCGGGTTGTTCAAGCCCGGCGATCAGGCGCAGCATCGTGCTCTTGCCGCATCCCGAGGGACCGACCAGGACGAACAGCTCGCCGGTCTCCACCGTGATCGAGACCTCGTTGAGTCCGCCGCCCGACTTGAAGCGCCGGCTCAGTTGACAAATCTCAAGTTCCGCCATGGTTTCAAGATCGAGAATCGATTGCAGCGCGAAGCGTTAGCGCTGGGGCCCCGCAATCAGGCCGGCCTTGAGCATCGGCCGCAACGCGATAATCACCGCTACCGCCGGCACCAACATGATCAGCGCCAGCGCGCTGGCTGGCCCCACGTCACCGAACACCGTGTAGTAGTATAGCAATGGCGGCAGCGTGCGATGCGTTACTTGAATCAGCAGCGCGAAGCCGAATTCGTCCCAACTCATGATGAAGCTGAGCACCATCGACGCGGCGATAGCCGCCTGGGCCTGCGCAACGTCAATGGAAAGGAAAATCCGCAACGTCGATGCGCCGTCCAGAAACGCGGCCTCCTCCTGCTCCAGGGGAATCGCCACGAACGCGCTGTAAACGGTCAGTGCGGTGGTCGGAATGGCGAGGGCGGCGTGGATCAGGGCCAGACCCATTCCAGTCGCGGTGTCGTAAAGTCCCAGGCGGATCAGAACCAGCGCGAGCGGCAGCGCCACGGCGATCATCGGCAACAGCCGGGCGGCCGTAAGCGCCGCCATCCCCGTCCGGCGCAGCCGTTCCCGCCGCGCCATCGCATAGGCCAACATCGTTCCAAGCATGGTCGAGAGCACCGCGGCGACGATCGCTACCCCGGCGCTGAGGAGTAACGCGGAACGCAGCTCGGCCAACGCAAAGACGCTCTTCAGATGCGCCAGGGTGAGGTTGCGGGGGACCCAAAGCACGGGCCAGGCAAAGCTCGCGAGTTCGGGCGTTAGCGCCTGCTTAATCAGCAGATAAGTCGGAATTACGGCCGCCACGATGACTGCGGCCTCGGTGATAATCGCGGCCGGACTCAGGCCCGACCTGGAGGAATCGGCGCGCGCGGAGCCGGAAATCGTGGACGGGGGGGTGGCCGCTGCGCGGTTCATGGCGCCGCCCCGATCATGGAAGCGCGGCGCAATGCCAGCCCGGCCAGCGCGGTCAGGACGATGAGCAAGGCGAGGATGACGGACGCCGCCATCGCCAGACGCGGCTCCTGCGCGTCGGTCCATAGATGATAGGCGTAGGTGGAGATCACCGGCACGCCTTCGACTCCGGTCAGCACCAGCGTGGTGGAAAAGATGCGCATCGCGTCGATGCCGCGCAGGACCAGCGCCGCGGCCATCGCCGGCGCCAGCAACGGCAGGGTGATATGGCGAAACATCGCCACGGTACCCGCGCCGTCCAACCGCGCGGCTTCGTACAGTTCGGTCGGGATGGTTTGCAGGCCGGCGACCAGAATCAGCATCACCACCGGCGTCACATGCCAGGCGTCGACCAGGATAACGGTCACGAATGCCAGCGGCGAGCCCGGCACCAACCATGGCAACGGGGCGACGCCAAGCAGTCCGAGAGCGCCGTTGAGATAACCACGCGGCATGAAGATGTAGCGGGCCACCGCGAGCAGCACGATTTCGGGAATTGCGAAAGGTAAAATCGCCGCGATATCGGCGATCGCGGCCATCCGCCCGCGGCCTGCGCTCAGCGTCAGCGCCAGTGCGAGGCCGATTACGAACTCGACTATCAGGCTTCCCGCCGGCACCATCAGATTGCCGGCCACAGCCCGCCAAAAGAACCGGTCGCGCAGCACCATCGCATAGTTGGCCAGACTCGGCCCCCCGCGCTCAAAAGACAGTGCGACCCCCTGGATGGCGGGGGCGAAAAGCACAACCAGGGCAAACAGAGTTGGGACCGCGGCGAAGATCCAAAGTGCGAGAGTGGAGCGTCGAGTCGCGGGATTCATGTCGGGTAAATGATTGGGGATTGGCCGCGGCGAACAAATGGCTAGCTGATTCCGGGCACACCACCATCAGGGCCGCGCAGTTGACCCGCGTCAACTCCGCCCGGAACCGGATATCCGCCGCGCCGCTGGATCTATTTGTCCAGTGGATGCTTGAATTTCCGATCGGGATGGCGGACGGTCATGACCGGACATGGCGCCTTATGTACGACACGGTCCGCGACGCTACCCAACAGGATATGCGCCAGGCCAGTGCGCCCATGCGTGCCCATCACAATCAGATCCACACCTTCGGACTGCGACGTGGTGAGAATCTCCATGAAGGCGGCGCCCACTCGCAACAGGCTGCGCGCTTTCAGTCCGCTCTCCCGCAGCCGGTTCACCGTCCGATCCAGTTCGCGCTGAGCGGCCAGGCGCTGCTCCTCGGCAATTCTGCCGATGGTTTCCAGGGCGAGCGGATCGGGAGTGATGCCCGGCTCCATGCCGAAGCTGACGGGCGCCAATGCCTGAGCCACGTGCAGAACAATGATCTCGGCACTGAACTTGCGCGCGAATTCCTCGGTGTATTGAAGAGCGTGGGCGGAGTCTTCGGAAAAGTCGGTCGGCGCGAGAATTTTCGCTATCGTTGGCATTGAGGGGAAGATACGCCGCGACGCATCGATCGGCAAGTCCGGCTGGCGCATTAAAGCGGCGGTCCAGGAAAAAACTGGACCAATGGGCGGCTAACGTCCACAATGAACCTCAAGAGGTCAGTTGTGCCAAAGTTTCCTTCTCCGACCGGCCAGGATTTCCTGCGCGTCTTTGACGAACTCTTCGATGAGTTGTTGATTGACCCCTGGCAGGTTCCGGCCAGCGAGCAGGAACCGGCGGTGGTGCTCGAACGCAGCAACGCCTACGAGGTTCGCCTGTCCACCGGCCCGTTCAAGCCCTCCGACGTGGAACTGGTGGTCAGTGAGCACCGCTTGACGGCGCGCGCGCGCCGCGGCGACAACCTGTGGGAACGTTCGCTGACCTTCACGGATGCGATCGCAACGGAAAAGGTTACCGCCAAGTGGGCTAACCGGATTCTAACGGTCTTGCTGCCAAAACAACCCAAGCGGCCGCGGTCCCGACGTAAGTAGCGGCTGTCCAATGCCATGATGATGGGTAACACCGATGCCCGGACAAACCGATCCGCCTCCAGAGTCCAAACCCGAATTGCAGACCGCGCCGCCGGCGCCGGAGCTGACCGCCGCCGAATTGCGCGGCCTGGCCCCGGTTTCGCCCGCCGAGCTCGAACGCGCCGCCGCGATTTCTCATGACGAGGAACTGCTCGGCCAGGAGCGCGTGTTCAGCGCGGTTCGGCTCGCGATTAACATCCAGGCGCCAGGCTATAACGTTTTCGCCACCGGGGTGCGAGGGTCTGCCGAGCGCGAAGCGATCCTGCGCATCTTGCGCGAGAAGGCGGCGACCATGCCGACTCCGGGGGACTGGGTTTACGTCAACAATTTCCAAACTCCCGAAGCGCCGATTGCTATCTATCTCAAGCCCGGTCAGGGCCGCGACCTGCGCGATCGGATGGCCGAGTTGGTCCTCTACGTCAAAGAGCAGCTCCCCAAGGCGTTTCGCCAGGAAGACTTCGATCAGGAGCGCAACGCGTTGCGCGACAAGTACAATAAGCTGGCCCAGGAGCTGTTCACCAAACTGGAAGCGCGGGCCAAGGAAAAAGGGTTCGCGATCAACGCCGCGCCCAACGGCCAGTTGATCTTCATCCCGATGTTCGACGGCAAGGTGCCGGATTCGCCTGAAATCATGCAGCACGAGATGGAGCGCCTGAGCGACGAGCAGCGCGCCGATCTGGGCAAGCGCCAGGGCGAGTTGCAGGAAGAGTTTCTGACCGTGATTCGCCGCCAGCAGGAAATCATGCAGGAGCTGGTCAAGGACATCCGGGCGATCGAGCGCTCCTTCGCCAGCCGCGTCATCACCCCGGCAGTCGAAGGGCTGGGCCGGCGGTTCGAAAACAGCGCGGTAACCAAATACCTCCAACAGGTCGCGGACCACATGCTGACCCACCTGGATCGGTTCCGCGAGGCTCCCCCCGAGGGGCAGCAGGCGCCTGGCAATCCGCTCGCGATGATGATGGCCTCACAGACGGGGCCGCGCTTTCCGGAGTACCAGGTCAACCTGCTGGTCGATAACTCCGAGCGCCACGGCGCGCCGGTCATCAGCGAGAACGCGCCCACCTATAGCAACTTGTTCGGCGCCATCGAGCGCTGGGCCGATCCGATGGGCCGCACTTCCACCAACTTCACCCGCATCATCGCCGGCTCCTTCCAAAAGGCGCATCAAGGCTTCCTGGTGATCGATCTTGAAGATGCGATCGTTGAGCCCGGGGTCTGGAAGACTCTCAAGCGCAGCCTCAAAACGGGCTTCATGACGATCGAAACCTTCGAGCCCTATCAATTCTTCTTCAGCAGCGGGCTCAAGCCCGAACCAATCGAGATTCGCAACAAGGTGGTGGTTCTGGGCACTCGCTACCTCTACAATCTGCTTTACTTTAACGACACGGACTTCCCCGAATTGTTCAAGATCAAGGCCGAGATTCGGCCCGTGATCGACGCCAAAGACGACGCCGTAAGACATTACGCGGCGCGAGTGGCATGGCTGGTCCGCAACGAAAGCCTCCCGCCCTTTGATGGCGCCGCCCTGGCCCGTATCGTCGAGTTCGGGATGCGTCTGGCCGGGGAACGCGGCCGGGTGCTGACCCTGATGGAGCCCATTGACGACCTGGCGCGGGAGTCCGCCTACTTCGCGCGCGCCGAAGGCGCCAATGAGGTCACCGCGCATCATGTCGAACGGGCGCTGGCCGAGCGCATCCTGCGGCTTAACTACGTCGAGGAGGAATTGCGCCGCCTGATCACCGAGCGCGTCATTATCGTCGATCTGAAAGGCTCCAAGGTCGGCCAGATCAACGGCCTGGCGGTGATCGACGTGGGCGGCTACGCATTTGGACGTCCGTCGCGGGTTACCGCCACCGTGGCGTTGGGCCTGTCCGGCATTATCAATATAGAGCGCGAGGCCCGGCTTTCCGGATCGACCCACGACAAGGGCATCATGATTCTGTCCGGATTTCTGCGCAATCGTTTCGGCCAGGAGTTTCCAGTCGCGATGAGCGCGAGCATCTGCTTTGAGCAATCCTATTCCGGAATCGACGGCGACAGCGCCAGTTCAACCGAACTTTACGCGTTGCTCTCGGCCGTGAGCGGGGTGCCCATCCGGCAGGACCTGGCGGTCACCGGATCGGTCGATCAATACGGCAACGTGCAGGCGATCGGCGGCGCCAACGAAAAGGTCGAAAGCTTCTACTGGTTGTGCAAGGTGGTTGGATTGACCGGTACCCAGGGCGTGATGGTGCCGCGCGCCAACATCAACAACCTGGTGCTTCAGGCCGAAGTGGCGGCGGCGGTGCAGCGCGGGGAGTTTCACATCTATCCGATCGATCACATCGACCACGGCATCGAACTCCTGACCGGGATCAAGGCGGGCACGATCACGGAGCCTGGGACGATCAACTACCTGGTCCATCAGCGGCTCAAGAAGATGGCGGAGCACACGCGTGGGGCACCCGGCGGAGAAATGCGATTTATTGCGGAACAGGCCAGTCCATCCAAGCCACCCGCCCCTCCCGAGCCCCCGAATCCGCCGCGCTAGCCGCGGCGCGGAAGCGACCGTCGTCGCGGGGTTCTCACATCCCGCGCTCCGCGTGAGAGCGTCGAAAAATGGGCTCGTGCAGTGCGGTGCAGCCGCATTCTCACGAAGGCTTGGGTACCCTGCCTTTGTCCGGGCCGGTCGATAATCTCCAGAAACCTCACCATATCCCACAGTATTGGAGGCGGTCGGGAGATGTCCAAAGATAAGCGCGTCCGCGCCTGCGGCTACGGTCCGCCGGCGCACGCCGGGAGCGCTGCCAGCCACAGTTGAAAGACGGTTGCAAAAATCACTCAAAAACGATCGTCGTTCTTGACTTGATGTGCGCTGGCAGTCATAGCTGGTTCGCGATGGTTGGCGGGGCACGTTGGATTCTGATTGGGACCGCGATGATGCTGGTTGCGGGCGCACTATCATGGAGTTGCGGCGGCGGCGGCAGCAACAATTGCGTGGTTAATAATTCCGGCCTTCCCATCAATTTCTGCGGGGCGCCCAGCACCCCGGGTCCAGCCCTCCTGAGCATCGCAATTTGTCCGGGGCCGCCACCTACGCCGACGCCATTCAACACTTCCACCGCTACCCCAATCGCCACCGCGACGGAGGTGATCTGTCCATCCCCGGTCTCGACCGCGGTGATTGAAGGAGGTACGGCGTTTTTTCACGCGATTGGAATCTACAACAACGCCTCCACTCAGGACCTTACCAACAGCGCATCGACCACCTGGATCACTGACGATGTTGCCGTAGCGATACCGAATTCGACCCCGGCGGGCAGCTATTTTGCGATCGGCGCCGGCAGCGCCATGATCAATGCGGTTTCCGGCGGAGTTTCAGGATCGGGAGCTATGCTCGCGGTCACGCCGACTACGACGCCGGCCATTACGGCGACCGCCACCCCAGCGGCCACGCCAACTCCCCCAGGTGGCACCGCGGCCGACGCACCATACTCCGACTGGTCGCAGGACCAACAACCATAGGCTCATCGCAGGTTCCCGGGCACGTGACTTCAGGATGCGGGCGCTTGAGTGTAACCTTGGACCCTCTTGATCATTGACCTTGCTGCTCGAATAGGCAGCATATGAACTTATGAACGCCATCGACATCATTCGCCGCCGCCTTAAAGAGGATCGCATCCCCGAAACGCCAGAAGATGTGGGAAGGAAGAAGAAGCGTCCGCGTGAAGTCGCCTTTATGGACGTCAACCTGTGCTTTCCGTGCGGCAAATGCCCGGAGTTCTGTCCCGTGCAATGTATCGAATACCTGCAGCCTGGCAGTGTGCCGGGACGGGGAGTTCAACCGGTTCAGGACCGTTTCCAGGAGTGTATCGGATGCTACATCTGCGTTGAGGTCTGCGCGTTGCTGACCGATTACGATGCGGTCCGGATGTATGACACCGACCTGGTCGAGAAGGTGCTCAATGTCAAAATCGGCGATACGGCTCCCCCTGAGCCGATTCCGGCCGAGCCTTACGAGGAGTATTTTTCGGAGGGCGGACTTTATCGCCAAGTCGGCAAAGGTTCGCGAATCCGCGAGAAGATGACCGCCGAAGAGCGCGCCATCTTCGCCCGCGAGCGGGTCAAAGGCTAGGCGCGAGACCGGGTTAAAGCCGAAGTATTTTTCCGGCAGCGGTGCCAAGCCGGCGATCGTGGCAGAACGTTGTTTGTCTGTGGGCTGATAGCTTGTGGATGCCTCTGTTTGAGCGGTTTGACTACACCTCCTGACGCTTATACCTTCTTAGATGCCCGGACTAACATATGGAAAAACAAGCGCGGCGGGCGCAGGTACTGCGGCATGCCAAACGGATTTTCGCGCGTAAGGGTTATCATCGAACCAATGTCGCCGATATCATCAGCCGCGCTCGCATAGCACGAGGCACGTTCTATCTCTACTTCGAGAACAAGAAAGACCTTTTCGAGGAACTGCTCGAACAAGTGGTGCGTGAGTTGGCGCATCGGATTCAACGCATTCGCTTGGGGCCCGGCGAGCCCGATCCCGCGGAACAATTGCGGGAAAATCTGCGCCGGGTAATGTATTTTGTGCTTAACGAGCGCGACCTCACCAACATCTTGCTCAGCCATGCGCTGGGCTTCGACCCGGAGCTCGACGAGCGCATCCAGAGCTTTTACGATCGCGTGGCGGCGCAAATTCAGCGCTCGCTCGATTTAGGTATCACGATGGGCCTGGTGCGTGAATGCGACACGCGCACGACGGCCTATTGCATCCTGGGCGGAGTGAAAGAGACCATTGCCCAGCTATCGCGCCACGCGCCCCCCGATATCGACCGCCTGGTTGAAGAAATCCTGCGTTTTGGACTGAGCGGAGTGGCGCGGCCGGAGCTACTGGAGACGCTGCGCGCCAGCGTGATCCCAGCATAAGAGGAGACGCTTTTTTTTCGCGTAACTAGACTGACATGTCAGTCCAAAATGGCAATTCCCATCGCGCCGCTGCGTTCTACGATCTGGACGGCACTTTGGTGGACGTTAACCTCCTCCACGCCACCGCCTACATGCTGGCTAACGTCGGCGAATGGAAGGGGCGATTTACCCACCTGGCCACCCTGGCGTTGAGGCTGCCGCGAATTTACGCCGCCGAACGCCATGATCGGCGTCTGCTTAACGTGACCATGTTCGAGGTCTTCAAGGGCATCTCGCGCGACCGCCTGATGGTGCTGGGCGAGGAGTACTGCGAGCGGGTGCTGATGAATCGGTTTTATGCTCAGGCCCTGGACCTGCTCGAAGGGAACCGGGCGGCGGGGCTCAAGCCGGTTCTGGTCACCGGATCGCCCGATTTCGTCGTCGCCGCGCTCGCGCGCCGCCTGGGCGTCGAAGTCTTTGCGGCCAACCGCCTGGCCTTCAGCCGCAATCTGGCCAGCGGGCGGCTGCGTGAACCGATCATGGCCGGCGAGGAGAAGGCCCGCTGGTGCGAAGAGTATGCCGGCGGCCAGGGTCTGCGCCTTAAGGACTGCTGGGGGTACGCCGACTCTTACTACGATTTGCCCTTTCTGACCGCGCTGGGTCATCCGGTGGCGGTCAATCCGGACCGCCGGCTCGAGGCCACGGCGCGCGACCGCCAATGGCCAATCATCCGCTTTGCCGGTGTCCGGGCGGCCGCGACCGCGCGGCGGTATGATGGAGAATCTTAATGGCGCAAGCCGAACGCAAACTTAAAGAACTCAAGACCGCCGCCCTGAAGCATGAGATCGGGGCGCGCCGCGACCTGGTGGTGACGCTTAATACCCGCTCGCAGCCGCGCCTGATTTCTTACGGCGATGATTTCCTGCTGGCCAAGCTGCCGCCGGGAACGCGGGTGATCTACCCGCCGCCGCCGCTTGACGCGCTGCCCGATCCAGACGTAGCAATTCGCTACGCGCTGTTGCATCCCGAAAACGCCGACCCGCTCTTCGCGCAGCTCAACCCCAACATGCGCGTCACCATCGCGCTTGACGACATCAGCCTGCCGCTGCCGCAGATGCAGCGCCCCGACTTGCGCGAGCGGATGCTTAACGTGGTGTTGCAGACGCTGGCCGATTATGGCGTTGACGACGTTCACCTGATAGTCGCCAATTCGCTGCATCGCCGCATGACCGAAAATGAGATTCGCCGGATGGTGGGCGAGCGGGCGTTTAAAGCTTACTGGCCCGACCGGTTGTACAATTTCGACGCCGAGAACCGCGCCGAAGTGGTGATGCTGGGCAAGACCGACCACAACGAGGAAGTGTGGCTCAGCAAGCGCGCGGCCGAGTCGGACCTGTTGCTCTATCTCAACATCAACCTGGTGCCGATGGACGGCGGGCACAAGTCGGTGGCGGTGGGGCTGGCCCCGTATCAGAGCCTGCGCCACCATCATAATCCCGCCACCTTGCGCGAGAGCAATTCCTACATGGATCCGACCCGCTCGGGGCTGCATCGCAGCGCCGACCGCATGGGGAAAATCGTCAATCGCAACGTCAACATCTTTACCATCGAGACCGCGATCAACAACCGCATGTACGGCGGGATGCTGGATTTCCTGCACAAAAACGAGGACCGCTTCAGCGACTGGGACCGGGTGCGCATGAACACCTTCAAGTGGACCCTGGGCAACCTTTCCGATGGGATGCGGCGCGAAGCGCTGCGCCGCTATTCCTCGCCCTTCGGCATGACCGGGGTGTGGGCGGGCGAAACCGAAGCGGTGCATCAGAAGGCGCTGGCGCGGGTATTCCAGCAGTACGCGGTTCCGGTCAAGGGCCAGAGCGACATCTTAATCGTGGGCGTGCCCTTCATCTGCCCCTACAACGTCAATTCGATCATGAATCCGGTGCTGGTCCAGTGCACCGGGCTGGGCTACCTGTTCAACATGTACCGCAACAAGCCGCTGGTGCGGCCGGGCGGTACGTTAATCATCTGTCATCCGCTGCGCGACGAATTCCATCCCGAGCATCATCCGAGCTACGTGGAATTCTTTCACCGGTGCCTGGCCGAGACTACCGACGCCGTGGAGCTGGAAAAGAGCTTCGAAGCGGAATTCGCGCGCAATCCGACCTATATCCACATGTATCGCTACGGCCATGCGTACCACGGGGTGCATCCGTTCTACATGTGGTATTGGGGCGAGCCCGGCCGCCAGCACGTGGGCCGGATAATCGCGGCGGGATGCGAGGAGCCGGAGGTGGCGGCGCGGCTGGGTTGGGAAGCGGCCGACACCCTGGATCAGGCGATCGCGATGGCGACCTCCGATCTGGGCCGCTCGGCCTCCATCACCTACCTGCATCTGCCGCCATTGGTAATTGCCGATGTCGAATAACGGGAATTCGCAACCTGCCGCCGCGCGCGGCGGCAAGAGCATGCCCACGCTGGAGCGTGCGCTGACCGGCCGGCGTATCCTGCTGACCGGCGCGACCGGCTTTTTGGGCAAGACCTTTCTCTACGTGCTGCTGCGCCATCATCCGGAGATCGAGCGCATCTATCTGCTGATCCGCGGCGACCGGCGTTCCAGCCAGAACCGCTATCAGCGCGAAGTGGTGGATTCTCCGGCCCTGGAGCCGCTGCGCACCGAGATGGGCGCGCGCTACGAGCGCTACCTGGAAGATCGCATCGTGGTGGTACCCGGAGACATTTCCGAAGAAGGGCTGCTGGCGGAAGGGGTCGAGCCGTTCAAGCGCGGCCAGATCGACGCGGTGGTGCATTGCGCGGGGCTGGTCAACTTCGAGGCCTCGCTGGAAAAGGCGCTGGTCGCCAACACCCTGGGCGTCGCCAACGTGATCGAGTTCTGCCGCAAGTTGGACGCCAAACTGCTCCACATCTCCACCTGTTACGCGGCGGGCAGCGCCGACGGCCATCGTTACGAAGAAGATATACCGATCGATTGGTGCCCCGACGATCGCCAGACCCACTTCAACGTGCAGCGCGAGATTCGCGACGCCCGCGCCGCGATCGACCGGATCGAGGCCGCTTCGCGCGAGCAGGCCAACTACGCCGAGTTCCGCGACAGCCACAACGACGGCGATCAGCGCGAAGGCCTGAGCGAAGGCCGGCGCAAGCAATGGGTTGAGGACCAGCTCAAGAAGGATGGGCTCGCGCGCGCGGAGCGCTGGGGATGGCCCAACAGTTACAGCTACACCAAGAGCATGGGCGAACAACTGGTGCTGGCGGCCCGCGGTGAGCTGGAGGTGACGGTGGTGCGGCCGGCGGTGATCGAGAGCGCGATCACCGATCCTTTTCCGGGCTGGAACCAGGGCGTCAACACCAGCGCGCCGCTCACCTGGTTGTCCGGCGAGGGCTTCCGCTTCTATCCCGCGCGTCCCGATCTGGTGCTGGATGTGATTCCGGTCGATATGGTGGCCCATCCGATGGTGCCGATTCTGGCCGCCTTGCTACTCGGCCGGCAGGAGCCCATCTACCAGCTCGGCAGCTCGGATTGTAACCCGCTTACCATGAAACGGCTGGTCGAACTGTGTGGACTGGCCAATCGCGAGTATCAGCGTCACGGCCGCGGCACCTTGGGCAAGCTGGCGCCGCATCTGGAAGCGATCGTGGTTTCCAAGCAAACCTACGATTTCGCCAGTCTGACCGCTCCGCAGTTCATCAAGCAGGCGGTAGATTTTGCCAAGACCGCGGCCAAGATCGATTCCGCGCGCACCCGCCGCTTCGACGATCGGCTGGACAAGCTGCTGGATCAGATCGAAATCGCCAGGTCGCTGGTCAACGTTTACCTGCCTTACATCCGGGACCTGGTCTACACTTTTCATTGCCGCAACATCCGCGCGCTTTACGCGCGGCTGGGCGCCGCCGACGCGCGCAAGCATCCGTTCGCGCCCGAGAAGATCGACTGGCGCGACTACTGGATCAACGTGCACGTTCCCGGATTGCGCAAAGAAATTTTCCCGCAACTGGATTTGCACACTCGCGGGCGGGTGCGGGCGGCGCGCCGCCATCGCAACCTGATCGAATTGCTCGAGACGGCGGCCGGCAAATACGGTTCGCGCACCGCGCTGACGGCGCATTATCAGTCCGGTGAGCACGCCTCGCTCACCTACCGGGAAGTGCGCGACCGCGCGGCGCGGGCCGCGCTGATGCTGGCCAATCGCGGGGTGCGGCCGGGCGATCGGGTGCTGCTGATCGGCGAGAACTCGCCCGACTGGGCAGTGGCTTTCTTCTCGATCCTTTACGCGGGCGCAGTCGCCGTGCCGCTCGATCAGCAGGTCTCACCCGATGAGTTGAGTCCGATCTGCAGAATCGCCGAGCCGCGGGCCGCCCTGCTTTCCGAAGCGGTCCATCGCCGGCTCTCCAAGACCATCGCGGAGATGCCCGGTGACATCGTCCAGCTCGAGTTCGACGAACTGGCCCGTCCATTTCTGATGCGCGGCGGGGCGGCGGCCAAACCCGAGATCGACCGCAAGGCCCTGGCGGCAATTTTCTTTACCTCTGGCAGCACCGGAGCGCCCAAGGGCGTGATGCTGACTCACGGCAATCTGACCGCCGAGGTATCGATGCTCTCGCGCGTCTTCGTGCTCAACGAAGACGAGGTGGTGCTTTCCCTGCTGCCGTTGCATCACACCTTCGAATTCACCTGCGGGATGCTGCTGCCGCTGTCGAGCGGATCGAAGATCGTACATCCAATTGGCGTGGACGCCGCCAACCTGTCCAGTACGCTGGCACAGGTGCGACCGACCGCGCTGATCGGCGTGCCCGCGCTGTGGCACGCAATTCATCGCCGCATCCTGGACGAGGTCGAGTCGCGCGGCGCGCTGGTGCATTCGGTTTTCGACGGCTTGCGCGATCTCAACCGCAAGCTGGCAACGGATTTGGGTCTCAACCTGGGCCGGCTGCTGTTCCGCGCCGCCCATCAGGCGTTGGGCGGGCGCTTGCGGCTGGCGGTCAGCGGCGGCGCCGCGCTGCCCGACCGGGTCGCGGAATTCTTCAACGACCTCGGCCTGCATCTGCTCGAAGGTTATGGACTGACTGAAGCCGGGCCGGTGCTGAGCGCGGCGCATCCCGACGAACCGCTCAATCCGGGTTCGGTCGGCAAACCGCTGGTGGGCATTGAGGTCAAGTTGCAGACCGAGCCCGATGCGGAGGTCGGAGAAATTCTTGCGCGGGGTCCCAACGTGATGGCCGGATACTATCGCGATCGGGCGGCGACCGACGCCGCGCTCAAGGACGGATGGCTGCACACCGGCGATTTGGGGCGTTTCGACGATCAGGGCCGCCTGTATATCGTCGGGCGCGCCAAGGATGTCATCGTCGATGCGGGCGGGAACAACGTCTACATCGAAGAGGTTGAGGAATCCTACAGCCATTCCGCCTATCTGAAGGAACTGGCGGTGGTGGGACTGAAGACTCCCGGCGGCGAGCAGGTCGCGGCGCTGGTGGTGCCGGCATACGCACGCGGACAAAGCCGCCGTACCGTTCACGATCAGCTTCAGGCCCACTTTGCCAAGGTCGGCGCGAGTCTCAATCCGCATAAGCGCATCCGGATTCTGCGCTTTACCGACAGCGATTTGCCGCGCACCAGGACCCGCAAGATAAAGCGCGCCGAGGTCGCCGAGCTGCTGGGCCGGATGATTGCCCAGAGCACCGAAGACCGCCATGCCGAAGTCGACGTGGAGCCGTGGCTGGTGGAAACTTTGTCGCAGGTGACCGCGGATGGCACCCGCATCTGCTCGGCCACGCGCCTGATCGAGGACTTGGGACTCGATTCGCTGGCGCTGGCCGAACTGGGCGAGCACGTGGCGGCGCGCACCGGACGGGAGATGACGCCGGAAGAACTGGGTAATCTGCGCACGGTGGAGGATCTCCAGCAGGCGATTGCGCAAAGCGCGAAGCGTCCCCGATTGCCTTCCTATGCGCATCTGGCGGAGCCGTACACGCCCCAGTTGCCGGGCTTGCTGCGCCGGCTGGGCGACGCCGCGGTGCGCGGCGCGCAGCGCGCACTGCTCTCGGGATGGCTGGCGCCGCGGATTATCGGACGCGGCAACGTTCCCGCCAATCGCAACGTGCTGGTGGTCGCCAACCATTGCAGCCATGTGGATTTCGCGGTGGTGCGCGGGGCGTTGGGTCCGATGGGCGATCAGCTCGTGGTGCTGGCGGCGCGCGATTACTTCTTCAACACGCCGATCCGGCGATTCGTTGCGCATAACTTCAGCCCGCTCATTCCCTTCGATCGTGAACGCGCGCAGCTTGAATCCCTCGATCAGGCCTTGGCGCAGCTCGCCAGCGGACGCAGCGTGCTGCTGTTCCCCGAAGGCACGCGTTCGACCGACGGCGCGCTGCAGGAATTCAAAAGCGGCGCCGGCTATCTGGCGTTGCGCAGCGGATGCGACGTCTTGCCGATCCATATCAGCGGCACCCACGAGGTGCTGGGCAAGGGCAGCGTGGTGCCGCGGCATCATCCGGTGGAGGTGCGGATTGGTGGTGTAATCAGTAATCAGCGGCTGCGCGAGATTGCCGAAAGCAGCAGCGGCGCGGGCGCCTATCGCTCGGTATCGGATTTCCTGCGCTCGACCATCGCGGGCTTGCCCTTGGGTCACAAGAGTTTCAAGGAGCGCACGGGTTTGAAACATCGCGAACCGGTAAAGCATCGCCATCGCGAGCCCGCCCACGCCCGCCAGACGTAAAGGGGCGCGGACAGAGTCACGCACGTTCCTTGGGCCATCGATAGCGGTGCATGGTCCGCGGACTACGGCTTTGCTTGCGCCACGAGTGAGTGGCGGGCCCTACTCACCGTTCACTTGAGAACGAAACTTCCATCTGGGCCATCGCCACTGCTGGTGTAAGGTAGGAACGGCGGATTGAGCGCCTGCAGGTATGATGCGCCGGGCACCGAGCCAGCCGGCGCTACAAAGGTAAACTTGGTGGCGCTTATAATTCTTAGTGGTATACGGGGAGTACCGTCGGGTTCGATACCTCCAAGATTTTTCACGACACCGGCGAACTGAGTATTGAAGAGGTTGATTACAGTCAGCGGGGAGAAGCCGCTTCCAACAACCGTAATGGTCGATCCCGACTGGGCGAGCGAAATTACCGAGATTTTAGCTCCGATCGAAACCGAGACCGCGTTGCTTTTTTTGGTATAGGCATTGGAAGTCCCGGCGTTGCTCACTACAAACGAGCCGGGGCCAGTTAGCGGCGACTTGGGCATCCCGGTCGCCGGCAGCGGGAAGATCAGCAGCGAAGCGCTCAGCCCCACGTCACCCGGCTTGAGGAAGAACGGTCCGACCTTACCACCGGGGCAGGCGCAGAACAGGTCGATCCCTACGCCATTGGCGATGTCAAAACCGCTGCCGCCCAGGTGCACATTTGTCCCTTGCGAGACCACGGTCTCGACGTTGTTGGTGGCATAGCTCGGATCGCTGCTGGTCGCCGCCAAGGGAATACTGTTGATGGTTTTGATGGTCGGAATTCCCGCCGCGGGCGAGCCTTGCAGCAGGGCCGGCACCGAATTGGACCCCAGGTACCCCGCGTCCGTATTGACGACCTGCACATCGACAAAGCCTCGGCCCAGCGTGGTCGTGGCCGGGACACTGACCGTGAGTTGAGTCGGCAGACTAGTTGTGGTCGGAATCAAGGGACCGGCATTGACAACTCCACCCGACGTGGCAATGAAGAAGTTGACCACCGAGCCTTTGGTGAAGCTGGTCCCGACGATATTGAACGTCGAACCCACCTCAACAATTGCGGGGATGTTTGCGATCTGCGGCGTGCCTGGAACAACCGTAGCGGTTGCGCTGGGTGTTGGAATAGCGGTCGGCGTCGGCGTGCCGGCGGGAGTTTCGGTTGCCGTCGATGTTGGTGTGAGCACTCCGGTTGGCATTGGCGTCGGGATCGCTGATGGAGTGGGAGTAGCCGGTACCTGACCAGCTCCGGTCAACATAACCCTACGCGGACCGTTGGCATCGTCGTCGTCGACGGTCAACGTAGCGCTGCGAGGACCAGCAGCCGCTGGCGTGAAGGTAACAATAATAGTGCAACTCGCGCCTGCCGGTAGGGACGATGGACACGAATTGGCCTGGGAGAAGTCGCCGCCGGCGGTGATAGTCGACACTGAGAGCGTAGTGGTCTGATGGTTGGTCAAGGTGACATCCTGGTTGGTATGGCTGCCCAGCGGTTTGGTACCAAAGTCGACACTGGTGGGAAGCGCGGTCACGGGTTGGAACTCATAGGCGCCCATGTCGATGATGAAGGTTTTCTTGCCGGAGCCGTCAACGACGCGCGGTAGGCCGTCCAGATCGGTGGGTAAAAGATTGGGCGCGGAATTCAGTCCTACGTCGATTCCCGGCGACCCGGCCACCAGACGGTAGTTGCTTAAAGCCGCGTTCACAAATTGCGGTTGCACCGAAATATTTCCCGATACGCCAACCTGTCCCGCGCAGCTCCCATCAAATGCCGTTGCGCCAACGCTGAATGCATCGTTATTGTGGAATCCCGGTGGCGTCGATTTTGGATCGCAGAAGACCGCGTTTTCCGTCGCCCTCCCGATCAATAGGTTGTTGACCATCGCGGCGTCCGCAGAAAAACCTTCTAGATAAACGGCCGAACCTTTACCCAGATTGGCGCGATTATTAACAATTGTATTGTTTACCAAAATCGGAGTTGAACTAAAGAGCCGCACATATATGCCGCCGCCCTGATCCGCGGTGTTATCAATGATGAGGTTTTGGAGCATTATCGGGTTCGAATCGGATTCCATCGACACACCGCCACCTTGAGCAGCGGGAGAAACGTCGCCGACGGTGTTGCCGATGATGATGTTATTTTCGATAATCGGCGTTCCGGCATCGCTCAAATCAATTCCGCCACCATTTCCGGGCCAGGAGTTCTCCTCGATGATGTTTGACAAGATTTGGGCGGAGCCGGGGTCGTTCAATTCGATTCCACCACCTCCCGCTCCTCCGATGCATCCGGTTTGTTGTCCGTTGTTCGAGATGACGTTGTTCATAATTATGGCAGACGATAATTGAGCAAAGATCCCTCCGCCTCCACCGCATCCATTATTATGCGTGATTACATTCCCGGAGATGGTTGGAGAGCTGTTCACGATATCGATGCCACCGCCGTTAGAGGGGAGGCCTGAAGTCTGACCATTTGTAATAGTAAAACCGGATAGGACGGAACCGTTCCCCTCGGTTGAGTGAAATACCACCACAGGTCCTTGCTGACGGCCGTCGATGGCTGTCGCGTTGGGGCCGTCCGAGCTGATTACGGTGATAAGCTTACCCTCGAAATCGAGGTTCTCAAAATAAGTTCCGGGAGATACTTTGACGATGTCGCCGTTGGATGCAGCGTCAATTCCGGCTTGGATGGTGGGAAAGTCGCCGGGAACGTCTAGGACCATGGCCACGGCAGTCGGGGTTGCGGAGGGAGTCGGAATGGGAGTCGCAGAAGCCTGGCCGATTCCGTTCAGCGCAACCTTACGCGGACCGTTAGTGTCGTCGTCGTCAATGGTGAGCGCGGCGGTGCTGGGACCCAAGGCGGTCGGCGTAAAGATAACCGCAATAGTGCAACTTGCGCCTGCCGGCAGGAAGGATGGGCAAGAATTGGTTTGGGAGAAATCGCCGCCAGCCGTGATCGTCGACACTGACAGCGCAGCCGTCTGGTGGTTGATTAGAGTGACGTTCTGGCTGGTATGACTGTTGAGTGTTTGTGTTCCGAAGTCGATACTGGTCGGAAGAGCCGTCACCGGTTGGAACTCATAGACGCCCATGTCGATGATGAAGGTCTTTTTGCCGGAGCCGTCAACGATGCGGGGCAGGCCGTCCAGATCGGTGGGTAAAAGATGGGGCGCGGAGTTCAGGCCCACATCGATTCCCGGCGACCCGGCCACCAGGCGGTAGTTGTTTTGGGATTCGTTAACAAATTGCGGCGGGGCCGAAATGTTCCCCGAGACTCCAATCTGACCTGCGCAGCTTCCGTCAAAACCCTTGGCCAAAACGCTGAAAGCATCGTTGTTTTCAAAATTCGGCGGGCCTGAGGTCGGATCGCACAAGACGGCAGTCTCGCGAATCAGGCCAATGAACAGATTGTTTACGAACTCGGCGCCAAAGCCCAGAGTATAAATTGCAGAGGCTTGCCCCTGCGCGGCGGTATTCATGGCTATTGTGTTGCTCACAAAAGTCGTCGTGGCACCGGAAGGAGCGTCCAAATATATACCGCCACCGATGGCCGCCTCATTGTTGACAATCAGATTCTGAACTATCGTGGCGTCACTGTCGTAGATGGTCATTGCGCCGCCCTGACCGCTGAAAAGATCGGCGCGGTTACTGATAATCGTATTGCTCTCGATCAGCGGACTCCCAATACCGATAGACAAGCCGCCTCCACTGCCATTGCGCACGGAGTTGTTGACAATTAAATTCGACAAAATCATTGGGGAACCACCGCTCAAAGATATCCCGCCCCCTTCACCTCCCGAACATTCCACGACGCTATTGTTGCTGATGGTGTTGTTCTGTATTAGCGGCGATCCTGATTCAACTGCGATCCCGGCCCCATTACAGGCGCCATTGTTCGTAATGACGTTTCCGGAGATAGTCGGGGAAGCATGGTTGATAAAAATTCCTCCGCCGTTATAACCGGTATTGAAAGTTGACGTTCCGTTGGTGAGTGTAAATCCCGTTAATGCTGCCGCGGTGGTTTCGCCAGAGGTGAAAGTGACCACCGGCGCTATATCGCCCCCGTTTATGGTAGTGATAGCAGGGCCGCCTGAGCTGATAACCGTGATCCGCTTGCCATTGAAGTTTATATTTTCAACATAGGTTCCCGGCGAGACTTCGACCGTATCGCCGTTGGACGCCAAATCGATGCCCGCCTGGATGGTCGGCGCGTCACCTGGAACATCGATCACCTTGGCCCAGCACTCGAGCTGTCCGAGGACAAGTGCCACCGTTGCTGTCAAAAGAGCGAACAAAAACAGGTTTGGTCGCAAGAGCATGCGCACCTGAATACGCCATCTACTGAATTTAATCAAATATTTATTATGTGGGGATAAATAATTTAATCAAATGGCACCTTTTCAAGTATCCTTTAGTCCGCTGGTACTTCTTTTTCCAAAGTTCACTCGATCTGTAGGATGAAAAGTTCCTTTGAAGTCAGTCCTCACCGGCAGAGCACAACAGTCGTCACTTCGTAAGAATGTTTCGAGATAGCCTGATTGATTGGATGAACAGGGGGGATTTTGGCGAGCCGTCGCATCCTGCGCCTTTCTTTCGATATTCGAAGTCAGCCGGACCTTTCCTTCAATCGCGGTGCTCGTGACGGCAAGCGGCCGTTTTTCCGATCAGCGCTGGCGGTCCGCAGCTTTTAGTTTTTCGCTGACCTGCATCGCGTTTAGCGCGGCGGTATAGCGGACCTTGTAAACCTCGGGTCTTTCCAGAGACTTGTGCTTCGGATCCAGTTTGGCGAAGCCGGCGAGAAATTCTTCCCGCGCTTGCCCCAAGGTCTGCGCAGACTCAATCCGGTGCCCATCCTGGACTGCTGGTCTGAGCAACTCGGTGATCTGATCGGAGGTTGGTCTGAACTCGCGCGCAACCGTGGCGGTGCTCTCTTCGATCGCCCCAATCAAATCGAGATAGGGCGCGCCGGCGCGGCTCCAGGCGCGGAACACCTGCTTGCGGCCGGGCAGGGTCAACTTGTTGCGCGAGGTCTTGACCCGCGGTTTCGCGGCGTACTCGACCAGCTTGTAGGTCATGTCGAGCGCCGGCGCATCCGCGCTGACCACCATCGCGGTGCCTACGCCGAAGGCGTCGATGGGCGCCTTGTTCCTGACCAGCTCGGCAATCGCGTATTCGTCCAGGTTGCCGCTGGCGAAGATTGAGGTTTGGGTCAGGCCGTGGCCGTCCAGCGACTTGCGCACGCGCTTGCTCAAATCGGCCAAATCGCCACTGTCCAAACGCACGCCGAGCAGTTCCACGCCGGTGGGCTTCAGTTCCAACGCCACCTGTGCGGCGTTTTCCGCGCCCTTGATGGTGTCGTAGGTATCAATCAGCAGCGTGCTGAGCTTGGGAAAACTGCGGACGAAGTTGGAGAAAGCATCGCGCTCGCGGTCGTGCGCCATGACGTAGCTGTGCGCCATCGTGCCGTAGATCGGAATTCCGTAACGCTTGCCCGCCAGCACGTTGGCGGAGCCGTTGAAGCCGGCCAGGTAGCTGGAGCGCGCGGCGACCAGGCCGGCGTCGGCGCCCTGGCATCGGCGCAGACCGAATTCAATCAGCCGCCGCCCCGCGG
Source organism: uncultured Pseudomonadota bacterium (assembly GCA_963805995.1). Lineage (GTDB taxonomy): Bacteria > Desulfobacterota > Binatia > Binatales > Binataceae > JAJPJA01. Next base: position 32,284 of record CAWDWL010000031.1, read on the forward strand.
CCGCGCCGTAGCAGCGCGCCGCCTTGCTCGCGATCAGCGTGGCCACGCCGATTTGATTTATCGCCAGGGTCTCGAGCATCTGCGCCTCAATCAGCGGCGCATCGACTTCCAGAATCGGTTCCTCGCCGAAGACGAGGGTGCCCTCAGGCATCGCGCGGATATTGCCAGTGAAGCGGAAGCGGCTTAGGTAGTCGAGGAACTCAGGCTTGAAGAGCTGGAGCGAATCCAGGTATGCGAGCGCGGCGTGGTCGAATCGCAGGGCCTCGATCGCTTGGAAGAAACGCTCCAGGCCGGCCGCCACGAGATAGCCGCGGCGCTGCGGCAGACGCCGGACCGACAGGCTGAAACAGGCGGGCTCGTTGAAACCGTGCTCCAGGTAGCTGGCCGCCATCGTGAGTTCGTAAAGGTCGGTCAGCAGGGCAACTTCTTCCTGAGCGAGATGCAAGTCGCTGGTCATAGTGCCGCAATCATGCGTTGCGGGTCGCGTTTAAATCAACCGGGTCGCGGCGTTTCGAGGCGGCGATATGCCGGGCAAAGATAATCGCGCATTCACATCGTCCGTATGCGCATCGCGAATGTTTGTATAGCAGTCACCCTCGCGCTCTTCCACGCAGCCTGTGGGCGCCGAATCGCAGCAGGGCTGTAAAATTTTCAGCCTGCAGTGTTAGTCCAGCCGCGATGCGCTGTGCGGATTGCGCTGACGCTCATGAAAATCGGCGAAATCGGGCGCTGAGGCGACGCTATTGTGCTCGGCAGGTTCTGACTTCGACGGCATGAGGTTTGCGTTTCACATCGTGGTGAGGAAGGAAGGAGTGGCCGATATGATACGGGGGCCGAATGGAGCGACGTGGAAGTCGGCGCGCACCTTGGGACTGGCTTTATCGATGCGCGAGAACCTCGGCTGTTTGCTCGGGGTATTATCATTGGCCTTGTCGATCCCGGGATGCGCGATGAACTCGAACAACAATTACGCGGCAGCTCCGCCACCACCGCCATCGCCGCCCCCAGCCGCGATCGCCAAGGTCGCGCCGCCGCCGGTCCCGGCGAAGCCCAAGCCGGCGGAAACTATTGGGCTGGCCTCCTGGTATGGTCCCGGCATGGAGGGACACAAGACCGCAACCGGAGAGCGTTTCTCCTCCCGAAAGCTGACTGCCGCCGCAAAGAACTTGCCCTTGGGCGCGCGCGTGATCGTGACCAACCCCGCCAACGGGCGCACGACCAAAGTGAGAATTAACGATTGCGGACCGTTCAAACCGGGCCGGAACATAGACCTGTCAAAAAAAGCGGCGCGGCAGATTGGGATCATCCACGACGGGACTGCCCGGGTGAAAGTTAACGTGATCGCAGTGCCGCCCGGAGCTTCTACCTGCGATTTGTAGCCGGCCCGTGCTATCCGCCTCGCGTGAATCAAGCGTTGCCGCAAACACCGCTGTTCCTGCTAGCGGCCTTTGGACATCAGCCGATTGCGCATCGCCGGGTCGACCGCGGCATCAATGGCCGCCCACGCCAAAGCCAGCGCGCCGTCGAAAATGGCTTGGTCGGCATCCTCGGTGACGCAATGCGCGGCGAACTCCGGCTGATGGTTGGAGGCTGGCAGCGAGTTGATTCCAATAATCGGATGAATCGCGGGGACCCGATGCGACACGTTGGCCATGTCCGTCGAAGCGGAAAACTGGCTGGCGATGGAATCGTGGAATTTACGGCCCAGCGTTTGCGCATTGAGCTGATAGAGCGCGCCCAACTCCACATCGTGAATCATGTCGGCGTAGGACCTGTCGCCGCCCTTCAACTCCACCGTGCAGCCGGTCGCAATCGCACCCGCCTCGAAGCATTGCCGCACCCGGGGCATCAACTTCTCCAATTGTGCCTTGGTCGGCGCACGCACCATGTAACGCGCTGAAGTATGCGCCGGTACGACATTAGCCGCGTCGCCGCCGTGCGTTACGATTCCGTGGATCCGCTCAGTATGCCGGATATGCTGGCGCAGCAACCCGATTGCCGTTTGCGCTACCACCAGCGCATCAGCGGCGTTGATGCCCCGCTCCGGAAAAGCCGACGCGTGAGCTTCCTTGCCGGTATAGAAGACGTCGAACGTCGCCGCCGCGATCAATGACGGCAGCAGCGCGTCCACCGGCCCCGGATGCACCATCATCGCCGCGTGCACGCCGTCAAACGCACCGCGCTCGAGCATCACCACCTTGCCGGCAGCATCGCCAACTTCCTCGGCGGGCGTACCGAGCAGGCTGACCGTGACGCCGGCGTCGTCAGCCACCTGGGCCAGCGCGAGCGCCGCCCCGACGCTGGCCGCGGCGATAATATTATGGCCGCAGGCGTGACCGATGTCGGGCAGGCAGTCATATTCGGCACAAAAGGCGATGTGTAGCGGACCCGAACCGAAGCGCGCGCTCAGCGCGGTGGGCAGATCGCATACTCCGCGATTTACCGTGAAGCCAGCCTCGGCGAGCAAATCTGCCACCCACGCCGACGCCTTCTCCTCCTGCCACCCCAGTTCGGGATGGGCGTGAATCTTATGACTCAACTCGATCAGGCTTTCGCGAGCGGTCTCGAGTCGCCGGCGCGCCGCGGTTTTGACGTCCATCAAGTAAACTCCTCTGGACCGCTCAGGGGCCAATTTTCCGAATTCTTCTTATTCCGGTCCGCACCCGTTCGTCCATACTTACATCGGCGCGCCATGATCGAATAGCTTAAGACCGCACGCTGGCGAAGTCGGATTCGGTACTTTTTCGACAGTCTGAGTGCGCGTAAATGGTTATACCTTCCCTGCCAGGCGACGTTCGAGCGGCGGAAACGGCCGCGCGCCGCTCGAACGTCAACCCTAAAGCCATGGCCGAAACATCGATGTGAGGCTAGAATACCGCGGGGGACGCGATATGGGGGGACCAGGTTTCGTTCGGAATATTGAAAGTTCATTTGCTAGGACGCTCATCGCTATTAGGCGTTTAAAGGGCCTACGATGAGCGATATTCCGCAATCGAATAGGCAATCATCGCCCGACGGTTCCGGGCAAGCCAGTTCTCTGGTTGTGGGCATCGGCGGTTCGGCGGGCGGCATTACCGCGCTCAAGGAGTTCTTCAGCCACGTTACCCCGAACGGCGGACCGGCTTTCGTTGTGATACTGCATCTGTCGCCACAGCACGAAAGCAATCTCGCCGCGGTGCTCCAGACCCACACCGGAATTCCCGTTACCCAGGTCAACGAGACAGTTCGGGTCCAGCCCGACCACGTATATGTAATCCCACCCAACAAGTACCTGGTGATCGAGGACGGCAACATCAAGCTGACCGAGCCCGAGCGCGTGCGCGGCGGCCACTCGTCGATTGACCTGTTCTTTCGCACCCTGGCCGACGCTTATGGCAAGGACGCGGTGGGCATGGTGCTCTCGGGGACGGGCGCTGATGGCACGTTGGGGCTGCGACGGATCAAAGAGCTGGGCGGGTTTGCAATCGCCCAGGATCCGGGCGAGGCCGAGTACGATTCGATGCCGCGCAGCGCGATCGACACCGGACTGGTCGACCTGATCCTGCCGGCGGCGGAGATGCCTGGTCGGCTGCTCGCGCTGGGCGAGGGAGCACAGCGCCTGCAACTGCCCGCTGAGGAGGAGGAAAAACCGGCGCCTGAAACCGCACCGGAGGAAGTCCGCGAGGTGCTGGCGCTGTTGCGCCAGCGCACCGGGCACGACTTCACCCAATACAAACTTCCCACCCTGCTGCGGCGCATCATGCGCCGCGTGCAGGTGCATGGGCTTGCCGACATCAGATCGTACCTGAAATTTTTGCGCGACCATCCCGAAGAGGTGCCGGCACTGCTGCGCGATCTGCTCATCACGGTGACCAACTTCTTTCGCGACCGCGAGGCATTTGAATGGCTTTACCGGGAGGTGGTGCCGAAGTTATTCGCGGGCAAGGGAGTCAACGACCAGATTCGCGTATGGGTGGTCGGCTGTGCCACCGGCGAGGAGGCATACTCGATCGCGATGCTGCTGTGCGAGTATTCGTCACAGCTGAGCGACCCGCCCCGGATCCAGATTTTCGCCACCGACATCGACGACAAGGCGATCCAAGAAGCGCGCGAGTGCCGCTACCCGCAGACCATCGCGCTGGACGTTTCGCCTGAACGTTTACGGCAATTCTTCACCAAGGAAGGCGAGGGCTACCGGGCTAAAAAAGAGGTCCGCGAGCTGATTCTGTTCGCCGGGCACAATGTCCTGCGCGACCCTCCGTTTTCCAAATTGGACCTCGTCAGCTGCCGCAATCTGCTAATCTATTTGAATCGCGAGATGCAGGAGCAGGTCCTGGGCACCTTCCATTTCGCGCTGCTGCCCCATGGCTACCTGTTTCTAGGGCCCTCGGAAAGCGCCGAAGGCATCCCCGCGCTGTTCGTACCGATCGACAAGAAGCGCCGTATCTACACGCGCCGGGCAACTGTCGCGACGGTCCAGACCACGCGCAACGTGCCACGCCTGGACGGGTGGAGCTATCGACCGGTCGAGCTACAGGAACTCAGCGGCAACAAGGTCTCATCCTATGGTCTGCTCCATCAGAACGTGGTGGAACTGTTGGCGCCGCCCAGCCTGCTGATCAATGAAGATTACGACATCGTCCACCTGAGCGAACATGCCAGTCGGTTTGTGCGCTTCGCCGGCGGCGAGCCCACCCGCAACCTGCTCAGGGTCGTGGATCCCCGTATCCGGCTTGACCTGCAGGCCCTGGTGCTGGCGGCCAAGGCCCGCACCGGTGAGATGGCAAGAACGGCGGAGTCGCGCCGGATGCAGTTGGAGATCGAAGGCAAGCCGCAGCTAGTCGATGTGACCGTGCGGCGCGTGCTCGAAACTCCTGCCTCGGCGCAGGGGTTTTTTCTGGTGATCTTCGATGAGACCATCCCCTCGACCGAAGCCGCGCAACACCCGCAGGCCGGACCAAGGCTGGAACTCGTTGGCCAATTGGAGGAGGAGTTGCAGCGCGCCCGCGACCAACTCCATCTTACGGTGGAGCAGTATGAGACCACCACCGAGGAGTTAAAGGCCTCCAACGAAGAGTTGCAGGCGATGAACGAAGAGCTGCGTTCAACCACCGAGGAACTGGAGACGAGCAAGGAGGAAATGCAATCGCTCAACGAGGAGCTGACCACGGTCAACCAGGAGTTGAGGGAAAACATCGAAGAACTGGGCCGCGCCAACAGCGACATGCAAAACCTGATGAGCTCGACCGACATCGGCTCGATCTTTTTGGACCGCGGATTGAATATCAAGCTTTACACCCAGCGCGCCAAGGAGCTGTTCAACATCACGGCGGCGGACATCGGGCGGCCGCTCGAACATTTCACCCATAAGCTGGATTACGAGTCGCTGGCCGAGGACGCCGAGACAGTGCTCAAGACCCTGCAAAGCCGGGAGCGCGAAGTGGGCGGCAGCAACGGCCGCTGGTACCTGGCGCACCTGCTGCCCTATCGCACCCTGGACGACAAGATCGACGGCGTGGTGCTCAATTTCGTGGACATCACGGAGCATCGGCACGCCGAGGATCTACGCCGGCAGACCGCAGCGTTGCAGGAGCAATCCCAGATTCTGGGACTGGCCAACGTGTTCGTCCGCGGGCTGGACGATCGGATTGAGCTGTGGAATACCGGATGCGAGCGGCTATACGGCTACACTCGGGAGCAAGCACTGGGTCAAATCTCTTATGAGCTTCTGGCAACCGAATTTCCGCAGCCGCTCAGTGAACTCAAGGCCCAGTTATTCTCGACCGGGTCGTGCGACGGCGAGTTGGTCCAGGTGACCCGCGCCGGCAAACGGCTCTCGGTGGCCAGCCGTTGGGTCCTGCACCGCAACGACGCCGGCGAGCCGTCGGCGATTCTCGAGGTCAACCACGACCTGACCGCGCGCAAGCGCGCTGAAGATGAGTTGCGCCAGGCCGACCGGCGCAAGGACCAGTTCCTGGCCACGCTGGCTCACGAGTTGCGCAATCCGCTGGCCGCGACACTGAGCAGTTTGGAACTGCTGAGCGAGGCGGAGGGCGACGCCGGAGCCATCGAGGTAGCGCGCGGCACGATGGAACGGCAGTTCGAACGGCTGATGCGGCTGGTCGATGACTTGCTCGACCTTGAGCGCCTGGCCCGCGGCAAAATAACGTTGCGCAAGGAGCGCATCACGCTCGGCAGCGTGATCGAGGCGGCGCTGGAAAGCGGTCGAACCCTGCTCGCGGCTCGGGTTCATACGCTGACTACTTCAGTGCCGGGCGCCGGCGCTTACATCATCGCCGACCGCGCGCGCCTGGCCCAGGTGGTGACCAATCTGCTGCACAACGCCGCCAAGTTCACTCCGCCCGGCGGGAAGATCGAAGTCACCGCCGCAGTGGAGGACTACCAGGCCGTGCTCCGGGTGCGCGACAGCGGGCGCGGCATCCTGGAGGAAATCTTACCCCACATCTTCGATTACTTCGTGCAGGAAGAACCGCTCTCGGAGGCCCATCGAGTGGGGCTGGGCGTGGGTCTGGCGCTTGCCCGCCAGTTGGTCGAATTGCATGGCGGCATCATCGAGGCGAAAAGCGCCGGCAGGGGCATGGGCAGCGAATTCATCGTCCAGATACCGCTCGCTGCCGAACAAGCTGCATCGCAGGAAGTGGCTGCGGCCGGGCCCGGGGCCGAAGTGAGCGCGCCGATGGTGGCGCGAAAGGTTTTGGTTATCGATGACGAGCATGACGTCGCCGATTTGACCGCCAGTCTGCTCATGCGCTTGGGTTGCGAGGTGTGGTCCGCCTACGACGGCAAAGAGGGCCTGGAGGCCGCTTTGAAGCATCGTCCGGACGTGGCTTTGGTCGATATCGCGATGCCGGACATGGACGGTTACGAAGTGGCGCGCCGGTTACGCCAGAGCTTTCCCGATATCGTGTTGATCGCGATCACCGGCCTGGTTCAGGAATCCGACCGCGTGCGGGCGCGCGCGGCGGGGTTCAATCATCATTTGGCCAAGCCCGCGTCGATCAGCGAGATCAAGAAACTTATCGAGAGCTCCGCCCCGCGGCAGGACCCGCGCAAGTAGACTTTTCGCCCACCGGTTTGGCCGCTCGCGGCGCGCGGCCGGCAACTGCGCGCGCTGCATCGCACGGTCCAAGCCATTTATCAACAGGCTCACACGGGAGGGAACAGAATCCTCGCTTCGGGGCCAACCCTGCGCCCGCGCGCTCCATACATCGCCCGTCATAACTTGAACAAGATGAAGGCAGAGTTTACCGTTCGCTGATGCCTTCGAAAGCCCACCTGACCGGCGGCCAGGACTTGGTTAAGGCGGTCAACCCCGCCTGGATCTTCACCACCCTGCGCGGATATCAACCCTCCTGGTTGCCGGCCGATTTGATCGCCGGCCTGATGCTTGCGGCGATCTCGATTCCGGAACAATTGGCCACCGCGAGCCTGGCAGGGCTCGATCCGCATACGGGCCTGTACGCACTCATCGCGGGTTCCATCGGGATCGCGGCGTTCGGCGCCAACCGCTTCGCTTCGGCCGGTGCGGATTCCACTATCGCGCCGATTTTCGCCGGGGCGCTGGCGGCCATGGCGGCCTCTGGGTCGGCTCAATATGCCGGTCTGGCGACCGCGCTTGCGCTGCTGGTCGGAGCGATCCTGATTGTCGCGGGGGTGATGCGGGCGGGATGGATTGCCGACCTCTTGTCGATCCCGGTGACCTGCGGATTCCTCGCCGGTATTTCGGTTCACATCATCGTGGGCGAACTGCCCTCAATCCTCGGCATCGCTGACTCCCATGGAAGGCTGATGGACCGGATGGTGGACCTCGTCCGCCACGCATCCGCCGTCAATCCATATGCGCTGGCAATTGGCGGGGCGGTGTTGGCGGTCACGATGGTATCGGAACAGATCAGCCCGCGGGTTCCCGGCGCCTTGATTGGGCTGGCGGGAGCGGCCGTTGCGGTGGTCGGACTACATCTTGAAGCGCACGGGATTACGGTCCTGAAACCGCTGCCCTCGGGTGTCCCTGCTCTGACCTTGCCTACGATAGCGGACGCGCAAAACATTTTCAGTTTACTACCCACCGCGCTGGTGGTCGCAGCGGTCTGTATGATGCAGACGGCCGCGGTGGTGCGGTCGTTTCCTTCAGACCCGGATCAGCCCGAGGACGTCAGCCGCGATTTCTCCGGCGTCGGCGCCGGCTGCGTTGTGGCCGGCCTGATCGGCGCCTTCCCGGTGGACTGCAGTCCGCCATGCACGGCGATTGTGAAAGAGTCGGGCGGGCGGTCGCAATTGGCATCGCTCACGCAGGTCGCGATGGCGGTTGCACTGATGTTTTTCGCCCCTGGCTGGTCCGCGTATATTCCGCAAGCGGCCCTGGGCGGCCTGCTGATTTTTATCGGGATGCGAATCTTCAGATTGCGCGAGATGATCGCCATCGCGCAGCGGGGCGGCTACGAGATCTACCTGGTCGCCGCCTGCGCCGCCCTGGTTATCCTGATGCCGATCGAAACCGGGATGTTGCTGAGCATCGTGCTGTCGCTGGTGCACAACCTTTACATCGTGGCGCGGCCCTATTGCGTCGAGTTGGAGCGCGTCCCCGGAACTACGGTCTGGTGGCCTCCGCCTCCCGGCCGCGAAAATGCCGTCGAGCGCGTGCCCGGAGTGATCGTTTTCGCTCCCGCCGCGCCGATTTACTTCACCAATGCGGACTACGTGTGCGAAAAACTCAAGCGGATTGTCGCCTCGACTGACCGCCCGGTGCGCCTGGTTGTAATCGAAGCCACCGGCGTGATCGATCTCGACTACACCGGAGCGCAGGTCCTCAAGCGGACCATCGTGCAACTGCGCGACGCCGGGGTCGACGTCGCCATGGCCCGGATGGAGGCGCAGCGCGCCCGGGCGGCCGCCGCCCAGACCGGATTGCTCGATACCGTCGGCGAAGACCACCTTTTCCGCTCCGTCCAGGAAGCCGTCACCGCGCTCAATCCGTCATGATTGCGGTGGTCTATACCTGCTGTCCCCTCGCCCACAAGCTTTCCGTGGGAGAAGGTTAGGGTGAGGATGACCCTCGCGCACCAGAACAACCTGAATGCACGATCACTTTGTGGGCCCGCCCAATGCTGGAAGAAGTTAGCGGTGGAAACGCCGGCGGCGGCCGTTCTTCCGAAATAACGCGTCGATACAGTAAGCTGAGACCCGTGCGAGATGACGACGCTATCACTTTGTGGCGGCCGGTTGGGCGGGAGGAACTGCGGTTGATTCGCCAGAGCGGGATGCAGGCTTTTCCGCCGCCCAATCAGCCGATGTTCTATCCGGTGCTCAGCGAAGAATACGCCCTGCGAATGGCGCGCGATTGGAACGTCATGTCGGGCGGGGTGGGCTACGTGGTTCGCTTTCGCGTACGCGCGGACTTCATCAATCGCTATGAGGCGCACTCCGTCGGCGGCAGTGGCCATCCCGAGTATCGGATTCCGGCGGCGGACTTGCCCGCATTGAACGCCGCCATCGTCGGACCGATAGAAGTCGCGGCCGAGTTCCATCGCCGGCCGGAGGCTCTTTGACCCGGTGAGCTGCCGTTTCGCTGCCGGACTTCGTCGATGATCGGATTGTTGCTCCGCGGACGGTCGCCATGCGGACCGCTGCGTCAAATTCCGGCAACCTTGAGCCTGATGCATCAGCAACTCTTACAACTGCATTCCCCGGGGCGACACCACTTCGGTTTTCGGTCGCGCGGCGATACGTCCGCGAATTATCAGATAGCACTCGGCCGCGACAACCGAGGGCCATTCTACTTGCGCGGCAACGGCGGCCCCCCCGGCATGGAATGCGGCGCTACCAGCCATTTTTCGACAGACTCCCGAGAGAGCAGGGAATAGAATTATTCTCGCTTCAGGGCTGATGGCCCAAATTATTTTTGCTGTTGGATTACGCGACGATCTCCGCGCGGCGCAATTCCGCCAATTGCTCGGACGTATAGCCCAGCAACCTGCTCAACACCGCATCGGTGTCCTGGCCCAGGCAGGGCGAGGCGCGATGCAGCTTGCAGGGCGTCGCCGACATCGTCCACGGCACCCCGGCATAAGTGCGCACGCCAACGTCAGGATGGTCGAGGTCGACCAGGAAGCCGCGCTCGCGCAGATGCGGGTCGGTCGCGATATCCTTGTTGCCGAAGGTAGGAATCGCGGCCACTCCGGCGCGCTGCAGGGTCTCGGTTATCGTCCAGCGGTCGCGCTCCGCGGTCCAGGCGGTGATGATTCGATCCAGTTCGTCTTCGTTTTGTTTGCGCAGCGCGGCACTTGAAAAGCGCGGATCATCAGCCATCGAGGGCTTGCCGATCGCGCCGCACAGCGCGCGCCATTCATCCTCGGTTCCCACCGCGATCGTCACCCACTGTTCTGCATCACCCGCCGTCTTGTAACAGTTATGCGGCGACATCCATCGATCGTGATTGCCCATCGCGGGCAGATCGCGCCGATTCATCGCGTATTCCAGCAGCGCTTCGGGCATCAACATTTCGAGCGCTTCGAGGTTCGACAGATCAATGTACTGCCCCTGTCCGGTACGCCCGCGATGGATCAGCGCCGCGTTGAGCAGATACGCGCCGAAGATTCCGATCACCGGATCCCCATAGCTGACACCCAGACTGCGCGGATGGTCGCCGGGATAGGTGGTCAGCGTCTGCATCGCTGAATGCGCCGCCATGATCGGACCGTAGCTGACGTAATCGCGAAACGGTCCGGTCTGCCCGAAGCCGGCCAGTGAAATCATAATCAGGTCGGGCCGGGCCGCGCGCAGACGCTCGTATCCGACGCCCAATCGATTGATAACGCCGGGAGCGAAGTTCTCCGCCGCGATATCGCATTGACGCGCCAGTTGATGGACGATTTCGACGGCTTCCGGCTTTTGGAGGTTGAGTTGTACGCTGAGCTTGTTGTGATTCTTCTCGTTGAAACTGCCGCCGCGGTTGAGCCCAACCTTGCCATCGGCCTGGGGCACAAAGGTGCGGCCCACGCAGGGATGTTTGGCGGTCTCGATCCGGATGACTTCGGCGCCCAGGCGCGCGAGTTGTCCAGTACAAAACGGCCCCGCCCACACCCAGGTGAAATCGAGCACGCGGACGCCGTGAAGCGGGCCGAACCTCCGCGGCTGCGAATCGGCGGATGCGCCGTCTTGCTGTGGGCCGCCCATAGGACGCGCTGAACCTTTGCCCAGGACGTCTGGGTTGTGCTCGCCCAGGCGCGGCGCCGGACTGCCCATCGTCCATGCCATACCGGTCGACTTGAACGGAACACCGGGCGCCAGGATCGGGCTCGCTGCAGGTTCGCGCATCGGCAGCGGAACGAAAAATTCGCGCGCCTTCAGATGCTCATCGGCGTACAGGTCGCGGGGTCTGCTGACCGGAGCGGCGGGAATGCGCCGGGATTGCATCTGATGCACGAGGTCTTTCATTGTTCGGGACCGGGTCCACTCCTCAATCAGGACAGTCACGGCATCGACGTTCTTACCGCGCACAGTGCGGTCTTTGAAAATCTCCTCCTTCGTCCACTCGGGATTGCCCATCAACGCCACCAGCCGCTGCCATTGCGCCTCTTCGACGCAAACAATCTGCACCATGCCGTCAGCGCATTGATGCGCTCCCGAGGGAGCGATAACCGCAAAGCCCAGGCGCGAGGTCTGCAAATTCTGGTAGGTGTACCAGACCAGGCTCAGATCGAGCATGGTCGCCATGCATTCCTGCTCCGAGACCTCGATCGCCTGGCCCTGGCCGGATTCGATGCGAAACCGCAACGCGGCCAATGCCGCCATCGCCGCGTGGATCCCGGCCTGGAACTCGGCTTGAGCGCCGAAGTATTTCAGCGGCGGCAGATCCGGGCTTTCGCACAGCAAGGGATTGAGGATCGCGGTCCCGCTGGCGTGTACCGTATTGAGTTCGTAGGCCTTGTAGTGGCTGCGCGGACCGACGTCGCCGTAACGCGAGATGCCAGCGACGATCAGCCGCGGATGGCGCATGGAAAGCGGCGTGCCCTCCATCGCGCACGCCGCGCGCTGCGGCACCGGGATATTGTGGATCAGGATATCGGCGCCCGATACCAACTCGTCCAGCGTGGCGCGCTCGCGCGGATCCTGTAGATCGAGCGTGACGCCGCGCTTGCCGGCGTTGAGGTAGAGGAACAACCCACCTTTTTCCGGATCGGAGGCATCGTTGAAAAACGGACCACGCCGGCGCGTCAGATCGCCTTGCGGCGATTCGACCTTGATCACGCTCGCGCCCAGCAGCGCCATCATCCGGGCGCCAAACGCGGCGGACACGCCTTCGCCACATTCGACCACGGAAATGCCGGCCAGCGGCAAATTTGTCGGGGCCGATGCGGTTTTCTCATCATGCGCGCGTGCTGGCTGTGCCACTGGAAAACAATCTCCGATGAAGTATCGCTCCCGGTGTTGTACTGCGTCCGGAGGATTTCTGAAAGCGCCATAGAACATTCACCGTGGCGCGAGAGACACGCGGGTGCGGCTAAGGGTGTAGGGTAGCACTCGCGCACTAGGCCGGGAGGGTGGCGCGAGCCAAACAGCTCGCGCATGCATCGACAGGCAGGGACGCCTGTCCCACTTGGTCAGGCAGTTCCCAAAGCGGCCTTCACTGGATCAGGCCGGGGCTTCAGTTCCGCACACCAAGGTATCAGGAGCCGGTGAAAACCGGAGAACATCACAGCGAAAATGTTGAGACTCGTGGCACAGACTTTCAGCCTGTGGTTCGCGCGCCTTAGCCGGCGCGTTGACAAAGGACCCTCTCTGGGGCGCCAAAGCGGCGCCGGTCTCTCCCTACCGGGAGAGACTGATCAATACGGGGTAGGCACGACGCGGTAGTAAACGCCGTTGGCGCCGTACGACGGCTGGAACCACGTATTGCCGCACAGATAATAGGTTATGCCGCCGACCGTGGGTGAGGCGCAACCGGCCGGTACCGTCGCATAGATTGCGCCCATCGCATACGGGGTGTCGGAGGCACCGGCGGCGTAGCCCGACGCGTAAGCGTTCGACGTGGCTGCGCTCGTGTTCGCGGAGGCCACAGCCGCGCCGGCGGCCATCCCGACCACGGCGCCCGCGGCGGCGGCACCGGCGGTGTTCCACCCTCCGCAGTTATAGCAGCCGCTGCCGTAATAGTTCACGGTGGCGGGTGGATGATACGTCGGGTAGTAGGCGCCGTAGTAGGGAGAATGGTACGCGGTCGCGCCGTATGCGTTGGTATGATACGCGCCATACCCATAAGCGCCCGAGGTGGTGCCGCCGTACACGTTGGTATGCGTGGCGCCGGAGCCGTAAGCGCCATAGGTGCTGCCGCCATACATGTTAGTATGTTCGGAGCCCCCGCCGTAAGCATGCGCGGAGCTGCCCCCATACATGTTGGTATGCTCGGTACCCTCTCCATAAGCATGCGCGGAGCTGCCGCCGTACGCATTGGTGTGCTCGGTGCCCTGCCCGTAAGCGTGCGTGGTGCTACCGCCCCAATCGTTGGAGTGGCTGGTGGACCCATAACTGTGCGACCATCCACCCCCGCCGCCGGCGTGCCCCCAGGCACCGGCAGGCGCGTTTGAGCACGCGACAATCAGGAAACTCGCAAAGCCAATTGCGCTAAGTTTCATGGTTCGATCTCCTTACTGGTTCTGGGATCGCTTGGCCTTCGGTGGAGGCGCAAAGCGCGGCCGAACCCACGGGTCCGGGCGGGCGAACGCGATACGCTTGGCGGCCTGCGCTTTCGCCGAGGTGAAAGCGTCCGCCGGTATGACAGGGTCGAGTTGCCAGTTGGAGAGCTCCATCTGGTGGCGCAGGCTCAAAGAATCGTTGCGGAACACGGCGCGGAGCATGCGCGGCAGCTTGTCCTGGGCGCCGATCCAGATCTGTATGAACACGGCATCGTTGGCATAGGCTACCATGTCCGTGGTAATTCCCCCGACCACGTTGGACTGGCCTATATAGAAGGCGATCTTCAGCCCTTTGGCAATGTCCTTGTAAGGGTCGGTCACGATCACGTCGCTGAAGGGGAAGTAAATCGCAGCATTGTCATAGGCCGCCTTCAGCGCGGCATCGATGGTTGGCGGCGCGGGAGCGACCGCGACCAAGTCCTCGGCCGGCGCGAAGGCCATCATCGTTTTGCCGTTATAGTAAAAATCAGAACGAGGACCGTCACCCAGGGTGATCACCCGAAGCTGGTCGGGCCGCTCCATGGTGACCTCGGACCTGGTCATGTAGGCCAGGGGCGGGCCCAGGCGGCTGGGGCTCTCGTAGGTGACCACCGACGTGAACGTCATTGAATGGGCGGCGGCCAGGCGGTTGCTGGCGGCCTTCAGGATGTCGATCGCCTTGGGTTCGAGGGCCGGCGCCGCCGCGGTGGCAGCGGCCTTGCGCGACGACTTGGCCGGTTTCGAAGGATGCGGCGCGTCCTGCGGCTGCTGCGCGTTCGCGCTCGCGGCCAGCAGCACACCCAAAGCGGCCAGCAGCACCACGCGCCCAGGGCGCTGGTTTCGCGCCATCACAGGTCCCGGAGACGAACCCGGTCGAGGTGTCCGCCCGGTCATGGTATGAGCCCGCATTCAAACATCTTGTTGGCAATCGGCGCCGCCACTCTGTTGATGAAGGCGGCGCGCATCTGCGGATCGTTGCGCATAAACTGAATGACTTGCTGTTCCCTCTGGGATGGCGGTTGGCCCTTCTTTTTCCACAACTGCTCGCAGGACGATTCCTGGTATTTCTGGATGACTTTGTCGGCCACCCGGTTCATGATCGGGTACTGGGCGCTGGCGACGCCGGCGAACAGGAGCAGCGCGGGCCCCAGTGCAAGAAGGCAAGAACGAAGACATTTGCTCATGGCTTTTCCTTCTACAGGTTATCGATGGCGCGAGAGGGAATTTTCACGCCACTTTCGGATCCAATCGGCGTCACCGCCCTTGGCTTCCCCGCGTCGCTGTTACACCGTCCCGAGCTAACGGACCGTGCGAAATGAACAATCAGAAACAGCGCAGGTCGGCAAAATGATGGCAGAACGAGCACGCTGCTGATATTGGACTTTGGTCTTATACAAGGTCTTTATACCATTATGCCAGGTCTTTATACAAAATGAAGGCCGCGATGTCGTGGCTTCCTCACCGCTTGGCCACGCCGCTGGTCATTGCCGCGAACGTGCGGCCGGTATGAAGGGTGACGTACTTCTCCGCGACAATCCGCATCACCTCGCGCGACGGCGTATCCAGATGACTCAGATAATGCTCGCGCAGCTCTCCCTCGACGCCGACACCGTCTGCCATCGCGTCAAGCACGCGGCGCCGCAGTGCCGGGTCGTCGTCGAACTCCACCCGGCCGATCACCGTGACTCCGCCTTTGAGCGGAGCCTCGAATATCGCCGCCGTGCGCGGATCCCGCCGCCAGGCGATGTTTTTGCCCCGGTCGGCGGTCGAGGTCACATAGATTTTGCCCTCCAGCACTACACTCTGTACGTAAGCGCCGGTGGGATGACCGTCGCGGCGGCACCAGGTGACCATGCATCCGGCGGCGGCGCGGATAACTTCAGCGGTTTCCTCGGGCGTCATGCGAAACGGGTCGAGATTTTCCATCGTGATAGGACCTTGATTTTGAGGCGGCCGGACCCCGCGTTTAGCTGACCATCGCGACACCGACCTTGCCCGTGTGCAAGGTAACGTATTTCTCCGGGATGAGCCGCATCACTTCACGGCCCTTGGTATTGATATGGGCGATAAACTTCTCCCGCGCCGCGCCTTTCATATTGACGGCGTCAGCCATGGTGTTGAAGACGCGCAGCTTGAAGGCCGGATCTTCCTCGAATTGCACCCGTCCAATCACGGTCACGCCGCCCTTGCCCGGGACGTCGAACACCCATGCGGTGCGCGGGTCGCGCCGCCAGGCCTTGTTCTTGCCCCGATCGTCGGTTGAAGTGGTATAGACTTGGCCGTCCACTACGACGGTCTGCACGTACGCACCGGTGGGATGTCCGTCGCGGCGCGACCAGATGACTGTGCCGCCTCCGGCCTCCCTGATCACGTTGGCTGTTTCTTCTTCCGTCAGCTTGAACAGCGCCAGATTTTCCATCGGTTCTTCCGCCATCGTCTGATCTCCTTTGGCTGGGACTTCCCTTTCTGTACCGTTGTCGCGAATAGCATTATTGGCGCCTACCATGCCTCAAACCTGACCGGTTGTAAAAGTGGCGGAGGGTCTGCGTAATTCGGGAGAAGCCATCGACTTCTGATGCGCTACGGCTCTTACGTGGACCTTTGTCGAACGGTCGTGCTGGTATACTAGTAGGGAGACGATGGGCAAAATTTATCAAAATATCGTTTTAACGATTTTTGCGTTTATCCTGATGGCTGGATTCGGGTTTGGTCAGGAGACCGCGCCCAAGCGGCAAGCGGTTCCCGTGCGCCATGAGATCTCGGGCGATCGCTTCGAATATCAGGTTGGCGATGACGACACCTCACGCTCGATTGCGGCCAGCTTCGGCGAGCCCGACGAAATCATGCTGCTCAACGGCGGCGATCCGGAGCCGGGTACGAAAATAATCGTCGATAACCGCCATGTGGCGCCCGAAGTAATTCCCGATGGGGTGGTGATCAACATTCCGCAGCGGATGCTGTTCGTTTTCAGCGGTGGCAAGCTGGCTGCGGCCTGGCCCGTCACCGTCGGGCGGCCGGATTGGCCTACGCCCTTAGGCAGCTTTTACGTTACCTCGCGACGGCTCAATCCGACCTGGCACGTTCCGCCCGCGATTCAGGACGAGATGGCCGAGGAAGGCGTCGACGTACCCGATGAAGTCAAACCGGGTCCGAAAAACCCGCTGGGCAAGAACTTCCTCGGCTTGGACCACGGCGGTATCGGGATTCATGGCACCAACCGCCCGCTCAGCATCTACCTGTTCGGCTCCCACGGATGCATCCGGCTATCTCCGGATGCGGCCGCCAAGCTGTTCAAGATGGTGTCGAATTCGGAAGCGGTCGAGATCATCTATCAGCCGGTGGCGCTGGCGGTGCTGAACGACAGCCGCATCTTCCTGGAGTCGGATGCCGACCCCTATGGGATGGGAATCCCCCATCTTGATGATGTGCGGGCCGCGGCGCGCGGGGCCGGCGTCGAAAACTCGATTGATTGGGATCGCGCCTCGCGAGCGCTGGTGATGGTCGAAGGGGTCGCCCGCCGGATCGACAAGGGCTGGCAACCGGCGGTGGATGCCGCACCGCGGCCGAAGGCGAGCGTGCAGCCGACCCCGGCATCCGATGCTGCGGCAGACGACGGGCAATCCGATCCGGACGATCACAACTGAACCAGGCAGCCGCCGCGCGCGGTCTTGACCGCACCGTCCGCGCCCCGCTATCGAGATGCGATGGACCTCAGCTTCACCGAAGAGGAAGAACGTTATCGCCAGCGCGTGCGCGCTTTTCTAAAGAGCAATCTGCCCGAAGGATGGGGCACTCCCGGCTATGAGCTGCCGAAGGGCTGGGCGCTGGTCGAAGTGCTGCGCGACTGGCAGCGCCGGATGGTGAAGCACGGCTTCGTGGCGTTGGCATGGCCCAAAGAGTACGGCGGCCAGGGCGCCAGCGCGATGGAGATGGCGATCTTCAGCGAGGAATGCGCGCGCGTGCGGGCGCCCGGCGCACTCAACTCGCTGGCGATGTCGCAGGTCGGTCCCACCATCATCCAGCACGGCACCCAAGCGCAGAAGCAGCGCTACCTGCCCGCAATCGTCAACGCCGACGAGATCTGGTGCCAGGGCTTTTCCGAGCCCAATGCGGGCTCCGATCTCTCGTCGCTGCGGACCCGGGCCGAGTTGGTCGGCGACGAATTCATCGTCAACGGTCAGAAGATTTGGACCTCTTACGCGCAGTACGCCGCCTGGTGCTACCTGCTGGTCCGCACCGACCCGGCCGCGCCCAAGCATCGCGGAATCAGCTACCTGCTGGTCGACATGAAAACCCCTGGCATCACGGTCAAGCCGCTCAAACAGATGCATGGCGGGCAGGACTTCAACGAGGTCTTTTTCGAAAACGTCCACGTCCCGCGGGAGAATCTGCTGGGGGCGCTCAACGACGGCTGGCGCGTCAGCATGACCACGCTGGCCAACGAGCGCGGCACCAGCGCGCTTTCCCAATACGTCCGTTATGAGCAGATTTTCAACGACCTGGTGCAACTGGCGCGCACGACGCGCAAGAACGGCAGGCCGGCGCTGGAAAACCTCGTAGTCCGCCAGGAACTGGCGCGCCACTACGTCGATCTGCAGAGCTTCAAGTACGTTTGCTTCCGGGTCTTTTCGGCCATCATCAACGGCGGTACCCCGGGAGCTGAAGGCTCGATTCTAAAGCTGCTGTGGTCCGAGCTTAACCAGCGGATGCAGGAAACCGCGATGTCGCTGGAAGCGATGGCGAGTCAGGTGGTCGCGGAATCTGCGCACGCGATCGAGGGCGGACGTTGGCAGGTTTCGTTTTTGCGCTCGCGCGCCAACACCATTGAGGCCGGCACCTCGGAGATCCAGCGCAACATCGTGTGCGAGCGGGTGCTGGGCCTGCCGCGCACTCGGTGAACTGATGGTGCCGTTGAATGAGGTTTCTCATTTACTGTATGGGTCGGCTTCCCGTTTGAGCTTTAATCCCAGGGTCCTAAACAGTAGGACGGGCGCCCCTGCCCGCCGCGTCCGCCGCCAGTTAGTCTAAATTGGTACGCTCGGCACACGGCGGGCAGGGACCCCCGCCCTACTGAATCTTCCTCGAATCAGCAGTGCTACATGAAGTGGCAGATATCACTTCCGGCTGCTGAAGGCGGCCAGGCGCTCGCGGATATCGGGGGCCGTGCCCGGTGAACGATAGACCTCGTGCGCCAGTCCCTCGCGCAGCGTCATCCCCTCGGTCTCGCGCAGCAGCCGTTTGTTGCCGCGCAGGGTATGCCATGAGTTGGCCAGGATCGTTTCCGTGAGCTTGCGCAGTTCCTCATCGAAGACTGCGTCCGGAAAGCATTGATTCACCAGCCCCATCGCCAGGGCCTCGGCTCCGCTAAAGGGGCGCGAGGTGGTCATCATCTCGATCGCCTTGGCCGCGCCGATTCGCCGGGGCAGCCGCTGACTCATCCCCCACATCGGGATGAGGCCCAATTTCGCATGGGTGTCGGCGAAACGGGCCGATTCCGTTGCGACGATCATGTCGCATGCCAGCGCCATTTCCAGGCCGCCGGTGTAGCAGACCCCATGCACCGCGCAGATCACGGGTTGCGGCAACTCCGCCAGCATATCGACCGTCTTGCCCTTGAAGTTGGGTTCCGGCTGGCGCACGCGCTGGCTCATTTCCGCGATATCATTGCCGGCGCAAAAGCCCTTACCCGCGCCGCGCAAGACCACCAGTCCGATCTCGCCGGTCTGGCGCGCGATATCGTCCAGATGGATGCGTAACTCCTGGCACAGCGGCTGGTCGAGCGAGTTGAGCTTATCGGGGCGGTTCAGCGTAAGCGTAGCCAGCCCATCGTGGTCGTGGCGAAGCACCAGTTCGGCCATCGTTGTCTCCTCCTGGCGGAATTGAACCATAGCGTTATCGTATCGAGAGCGAAAGTCACTTCGCATTCATTTTGAGGGAGCATTTTTATCCGGCGCGGCGGGTTGCAAGTCTCGATCGAAAAGTGAAATGAGATTGATAGAGGTTTCAGTGGATGAGCGAGCAAGCGGTCAAGCAGAGGAAGGTCATGCAATTCATCGCCTGCGCAGCGGGGCGCGATCGCGCGCAGTTCCGCGAGCATTACTTGCGCCAGCACGCGCCGCTGATGCTGACGCATTGCCCGCGCCTGCGGCGTTACGTGGTCGATCTGGTGGACGTGAAGGCGTCGATCAAGCATCGCGCCGGCCGGGCGCCGCTCAATCGCGAAGTGGACCCGCCGCCCTTCGAAGTCGTGACCGAGATGTGGTTTGACAGTTTCGACGACTTCAAGGAGCCCGCGCGCCGGTACGACACTGCGGCGGGCGGCCAGCTGATTGGCGACGACTTGCGCGCAATGGGCGCCCAGGTCTTCGATTATCTGATCTCCGAGACCGTCCAATGGAATCGCACGCCGCGGCCGGCGGCCGGCCAACGCACTCCCGGCGTCAAGCTGCTCGCCCTCACGCGCCGCAATGAGAACCTGCCCAACAAGGAAGTCGAGGCGATGTGGCGCCGGCACACGATTGCGGCGTCGAAATATCATGCCTTCGCGAGCAGTTATGTCCAGGACGGCGTCATCACCGCGCTTACTGCGGACGCGCCAGTCGTCCATGGATTGGCGGAGCTGTTTTTCCCCACCGTGGAGGACCTCGAGGAGCGATTTTACGGCGGCACGATCGAGGGCGAAGAAGCAATCTACGCCGATGCGCAACCGTTTGTGGCCGACGCGATCGGACTGCCCACGAGTGAATATGTGTTGCGGCCCTGAATGAGAGGCGCTTTATTCTGTTCCCTCTCCCACATTCGAATGTGGGGAGAGGGTGATGGTTCTGATACACCTCAAGTAATAATAAATGCATTGGCGCAGAAGGACAATTTCCTCCGTGGGACCGGCCTTCCGGTCGTGCGGCACCTGACATTTTCCGGTCCGGCGCTATAATGAGCCCGGGCATTCGAGGAGGTCTAGCGCATTGAAAATTTCAGTCTTCACCGAGCTTCAGATTCCCCGCCCGTGGGAACCCGGGATCGAACTCAAGATCTTCCAGGAAGGCTTGGCGCAGGTCGAACTCGCCGACCGGCTGGGCTATCACGCGGCCTGGTGCGTGGAGCATCATTTCCTCGAAGAATACGCGCACTGTTCCTCGCCTGAAGTTTTCCTCGCGGCGTGCAGCGGGCGCACCAGGAACATCCGCCTGGGGCACGGCGTGATGCTATTGCCGCCGGCCTTCAATCCGACCGCGCGCGCGGCCGAGCGCATCGCGACGCTGGACCTGGTCAGCAACGGACGGGTGGAATTCGGCACCGGTGAATCGTCCTCCGAGTTGGAACTGGGGGGATTCGGCGTTCCGCGGGCGGAAAAGCGCGACATGTGGCGCGAAGGGCTCGGCGCAGTCTGCCGCATGATGGTTGAGGAGCCGTTTCGCGGGCATGAGGGCAAATACCTGAACATGCCGGTGCGCAACGTGGTGCCCAAGCCGGTCCAAAAGCCGCATCCGCCGCTGTGGGTGGCCTGCTCCAAGCGCGAAACGATTCTGCTGGCCGCCAAGCTGGGGATCGGCGCACTGACTTTCGCCTTCGTCTCGCCCGAGGAATCCCAGAAATGGGTCCACGACTACTACGAAACCTTGGCCAATGAATCCGAGCCGATCGGCTTTGCCGTCAACGCCAATATCGCGTTGACCCAGATGATGATGTGCGCGCCCACGCGTGAGCAGGCGATAGAGATGGATCGCGACGGCAGTAACTTCTTCGTCTATGCGGTCGGCTATTATTACGTCTTCGGCGAGCACGAGCCGGGCAAGAGCAGCGTATGGGATGCCTATGCGAAGACTGTCAGGGGCACCGACACCAAGATAAACACCGGCTTTGGCGATACCTCTACCGGTATGGTCAGCCCCTGCGTCGGCAGTCCCAAGGAGATCCGCGAGGCGCTGCGGGTGTACGAGGAGCACGGTGTTGACCAGGTGCTGCTGCAGACCCAGGGCGGGCGCAACAAGCACGAAATAATCTGTGAGTCGCTCGAGCGGTTTGCCCGCGAGGTAATGCCGGAATTCCAGGAGCGCGACGTCAAGCTTTCCAAGCAGAAAGCCGAGCGGATGGCGCCGATTATCGAACGGGCGATGAAGCGCAAGCCCGAGCCGAAGATTCCCAAGTCAACCGGCCCGACCATCGTCAGGTCGGCGGGCGGGCTGCTTTAGCAAGGTGTTGTTGAGAGCCGGATTACACGGACCACGGCGCGCGGCGCCTGCAGGCGCGCGGACACGCGGGCTGGCTCGAAAGAATCAATTCCAGTACAAGTGTTCAGAACAGTACCGACGCTGATCCTGGACGCACCGGGGTATGCAAAAATAGCGGCAACGCCGGTACGAAATTAGGAGGCAATTATGGATTACAAAGTCGTATCGTCTGATGATCACGTCCAGGAGCCCGGAGACCTCTGGATCAAGCGCGCGCCAGCCAAGCTGCGCGACCGGGTGCCGGTCCTGAAGCGGACCGCCGAGGGCGACTGCTGGTTCGTGGACGGCAAGATGACCGGTAACCTGGGCATGAGCGTTCAGGCCGGACACAAGTTCGAAGAGTACAAGGCGTCCAAGGTCTATTGGGAAGAAGCCCGCAAAGGCTGTTGGGATCCGGTCGAGCGGCTGAAAGACATGGATATTGACGGCGTCGACGCCCAGACGCTGTATCCGAACCTCGGCATCGGACCCCTGTTCCTGCTCGACGACTTCGAATTGCAGTACGCCTGCTTGCGGGCTTACAACGATTTCCTGTCCGATTTCTGCAGCACCGACACCAAACGTCTGGTCGGTATCGCGCTGATCCCCACCGACGACGTCAAGACCGGGGTCGAGGAACTCAAGCGCTGCGCCAAGCTTCCGGGGCTGCGCGGCGGGATGCTGCCGACATTTCCGCGCGGCGAACCGCTCAACAGCAGCACCTACGAGCCGCTGTGGCAGACCGCGGAGGACCTCGGCCTGCCGATGCATATCCATCTGCGCACCGGCTCGCGCCAGACCGCGGGCCTGATGGGTCAGAACGGCGAATTGATCGGCGAGAAGTGCGCGATCCTGAACCTCGCCTCGCTGGCCAACTACGAAGCGCTGTCGCGCATCGTCTTCGGCGGTGTCCTGGAGCGTCATCCCAAGCTGAAGTTCGTCTCGGTGGAAGGCAACATCGGCTGGCTCGGCTACTGGCTGGAGAAGTCCGACCGCACCTACAAGCGCCATCGCCACTGGACCAAGCTGGAACTGCCCAATCCGCCCAGCCACTACTACTTCCGGCAGATCTACTCGACTTTCATCGAGGATCGGATCGGCATCATGATCCGCAAGGAGATCGGAGTCGACAACATCATGTGGTCGTCCGATTATCCGCATACCGACACTACCTGGCCGGACTCAAAGAAGTATATCGAAGAGACCTTTGCCGGAGTGGGGCCGGAGGATCGTCACAAGATTCTGGCCGCCAACGCGATCAAGCTCTACAACCTGTAAACCGGCCGCTGGCCAATTTTTAACCCGCACAGGGGCCGGGCGCGGATAGCGGCCCGGCCCCTGTTCTTTTATGGGGCGGTGCAAAAAATATGAAATTCGGAGCCTTCCTGTTTCAACGGCGCGGCGAGGACCTTGCCGCCAACACCAAACTGGCCGAGGAACTGGGGTACGAGTCGGTCTGGATGGGCGAACATATCGCGTTCCCGGTAGTGTTCAAGTCGAAATATCCGGGAGAGCCCGACGGCAAGCCCCCGGTACGGCCCGACATCCACTTACCTGATCCGCTGATTGTCTTTGCCTACCTCGCGTCGATTACCAGCAAAATCCGCTTCGGCACCGGCGTCTTCGTGCTGCCGCTGCGCAATCCCTTCGCGGTGGCCAAGGCGATCGCGACGCTGGACCAGCTTTCCAATGGCCGCTTCATCTTCGGCGTCGGCGTCGGCTGGCTCAAGGAAGAATTCGAATACGTCGGCATGAGCTGGGATGATCGCGCCCTGCGCAGCAACGAATACATGCAGTTGCTCACGGCTTTATGGAGCCAGGACCCGCCAGTGTACAAGGGCAAGACCGTGCAGGCCGAAGGCTTCCACTTCCTGCCCAAGACCGTCCAGCAGCCCCATCCGCCATTCATCATCGGCGGCCATGGCGAGGCGTCCTACAAGCGCGCGGCGCGCCTGGCCGACGGCTTCTACGTAACCTCGCACAATATGGACGAGGCCACGGCAACGATTCGCCGCCTGCGCGAAGTCGAGCGCGACTACAAACGCGCCAAGCCGTTGGAGCTGACCGTCGGCATCGGATCGGTAACGGTGGACGACATCAAGCGCCTGGAGGAGACTGGGAGTCGAGCGCATCATTCCCGGCCGCCAACTGACCAGCCGCGATTCGCTGGGCGCCTTGCGTCGCTTCCACGACGAGTTCATGCGCCCGTTCATCTGACGCGATCTCTTCACACCCGCCGATAATTCTGTTCCGTCAAGCTCTCCAGCCTGCCCCACTGGCATGAATTGGTGGGACAGGCTTTCCAGCCTGTCATCCATCTTTTCCAAGACCAGGAGGCTCCGGTAGGATCAGCGGATGTGGGCAGGAAAGAAGGGAGAGAAAGCCGTCCGGACGTTGGTGGACGAGAGGACAGAACAGATAACTCAACTCAATGCGTATCTATTTTCAGAGTGACGCCGTTCTGATTTGCTACTTCGAACTGTAACTGATTAGTCGTTCCATCGCCCACGAATCCGACGGTGTACTGATTGCCGATCTTCCTCGCGACATCGGTGGTTGTCTGTTTAAGCGAGTTTTCTTGGCTTCCGATCGCGACGAAGAAAGTCTCTCCGCCGGTCCGTTCGGACAATTTGTGGAGGGTTTCCGTGTCGACCCTTTCCTCGTCGCCTCCGGAAAGAAGGGTCGGACCGAGATTAAAAAGCGCACCGCCCGACGAGCCGGCGGTTGGATCGCCGATGCCGATTGAGTAAATCGGCACTTTCACACTTTGAGCGTCCTTCGTTACCTGATCGAGACTTGAGCTGCTCGCGGTATCCATGCCGTCAGTCAGGACTACGAGCGCCTTGCGCTTGTTGCATCCTTGCGAGACGGTTTGCAGACCCTGAATTATCACGTCGTAAAGCGCGGTGCGGCCGTAGGCGTGCATCATCCCCAGGTGGTCTATTGCGATCTTGTGGTCGGTGGTCAGGGGCGCGACCGTATATGGTCGGTCCGAAAAGGCATCGACAAATATTTCATCTCCTGGATTCAGGTCGCGGATGAAGTCGGCCAGCGCATCCCTGGTCTGGGGGAGTTTGGGCTCCATGCTGCCGGAATTGTCCACCAGAATGCCCACCGTTACCGGCTGCGGCTTAAGGTAAACAATCTGTAATTGTTTGCCATCTTGGAACAAATGGAGATTGGCGAGCGTCAGCTTCGGCGGCGGCAGGTTGTTCTGATTTGCGCTGAAATCAAGACCTGGCGATAGTTAGGCTCTTTGGTCCAGGCAGCCGGAGCCGAAGGGGCTTTCGGGACACTGCCGGGCGAGCCGGCACAGTCGCGATCGAAAAGGCGAGTCGGAGGCGCCGCGCAAGCCCAGAAGGTGAGTATTAGAATTGCAGCGAAGATTGCCGCATGTGCGAAGGCGCCGTCGGGACGCGCAGGCCATCAATGCTCCTTCAGTCTGATGGAATGACCTTGATCTTAAGCTCTTTGTGATTTGGGGACTCGAATCGCAATTGATTAGTGGATCCGTCGCCGACGAATCCAACTATATACTGGCTATTGATGTTGGCCGCGATAGCAGTGGCCGTTCGCTTCAACGCGCCACCTTGTCAGCCAGGGTGACGAGAAAAGTTTGGCCGCCGGTGTCGTTGGCGAATGTGGAAAGCGCTTTGGTGTCGACCGCTTCCCTATCCGTGGTCGTAAAAGTGAGGAATGAACCGACGCGAGCGTTAGGGATCGCCGATTCCGATTGAGTAGATGGGAACGTTGGCCTTAGACGCCGCTGCGGCAGTTTCGTCAAGACTCTGCGTGGCTGGCCGTATCCATTCCGTCAGTAATCACCAGCAGCGCCTTGGTGGGATAACATCCGTGGGACAGCATAGTCAGGCCATCGGCGATGGTGTCATAAATCGCGGTCCGGCCGTAAGCATGAAGCATCGAGAGGTTGTTAATAAGCTCGGTATGGTTTGTGCTGAACGGCGCAAGCAGGTAGGGCCGGTCGGAAAACGCGAAGAGAAATACGTCGTCGCGGGGGTCGAGGTCATTGACAAAGGCGGTAATGGCCGTCGCGGCACACCGCGAGTTTTTCCTCCATGCTACCGGAAGTATCGACCAGGACGCCGACCGTCGCCGGTTGCGGCTGAAAGAATGCAATCTGGAGTTGCTTGTTTCCCTGGTAGAGAGTCAAATCCGCGGCAGTTAGTTTCGGGACCGGCTTGTTGTTATTCGCAGTGTGCGCCGTGAGTAGTACCTTGCGGTAATTGGCTTGCGTTGCGACGCCTGGCGGCGGCGATTGCGCTGCCCGGCACGAGTTGGAATTAGCCGTAGAGGCGGGTATTTGCGCGGACGGGTTTGTATTTGCGGACTGGGCCAGAGGCGCATCCGCAAAGCAGCAGGGATAGGAACGCTACGGCAAGCGCATGCCATGCGCATCTGAGTAAATAGCCGGGCGAACTATTGGTCAGTCGTATGCCGGCGCCGCTTATGATGGCCGGCGGGCCAGCATCTCCGCGGCTTCCAGCAGACATCGTTCGGTAGTGGGCCAGTCTATGCATGGGTCGGTGATGGAGACGCCGTATCTAAGTGCACTGCGGTCGTTACTCAGTTTCTGGTTGCCGGCTTCGATATTACTTTCGAGCATCACGCCCATGATCGAGCGGTTGCCCGCGCCGATTTGCTCGATCAACGCGCGCAGCACGGCGGGCTGCTTGGTGTAGTCCTTGCTGGTCTGGGCGTGCGAGCAATCGACCATCACGCGGGGCGCGAGTTTCGCCGCGGTCAGCATCCGCTCACATTCGCCGATACTGGCGGCGTCGTAATTCGGAGTGGCGCCACCGCGCAGCACCACATGGGTCAAGGGATTGCCGGTGGTGCGGATAATCGCGGTCAGGCCGTCCTGGTCGATGCCGATGAAAGAATGGGGTCCGCGCGCCGATTCAATCGCGTTGATCGCGGTTTTCAAGTCGCCGTCGGTGCGGTTTTTAAACCCTACCGGCATCGACAAGCCACTGGCCATCTCGCGATGGGTCTGCGATTCGGTGGTGCGCGCGCCGATTGCCGCCCACGAGATCAGGTCGGCGATATATTGCGGGGTGATCGGATCGAGCACTTCGGTCGCCGCCGGCAGGCCCATCGAGTTGATCTCGATCAGCAGCCGGCGCGCGATGCGCAGCCCTTGCTGCATGTCGCAACTGTCATCCATGTGGGGGTCGTTGATCAGCCCTTTCCATCCGGTGGTGGTGCGGGGTTTGTCGAAGTAAACGCGCATCACCACCAGCATCCGGTCGGCGACCCGGGGCGCCAGGCGGGCCAGGCGCTGCGCGTAATCGACGGCGGCGTCGGGATCGTGGATGGAACAGGGGCCGACCATGCACATCAGACGCGGATCCTCGCCGCTGATGATACGGCAGATGGTCTGGCGCGAGGCGGCGACCCATTGCGCCAGATCCTCGGTGAGCGCCAGCTCCTCCTTCAGCGCGCGGGGCGCGATCAGCCGCTCGGTTGCGGCGACATGGACGTCGTGAATCTTGGGCTTCATCAAAAAAATTCCGGACCTGCCGCGCCACGAATTTGAGATGCAAGCGCGGTTAGGCAATTTTTATCTTTAACCGAAAACCGGCGGCCAAAGAAAGGGTGGGCGGGAATTGGCGGAATCTCAAGTACCGTAAATGGGGGCGGCAACCGCCGGCGCCAGCCGCGGATTTGCGCGCGGGGGTCGGGATAGCGTTGCGCGACGCGCTCCGCGGCGAATTTTTTTTTATGGGAGCCTCTTGCCTCCCGCGGATTCGATCGCTACATTTGCGCCTACACCTCACGGCAGGCGTCGTGAGGTTTCGCTTTTAGGACCAAGCGGTTAA
>CAWDWL010000031.1:65000-80900 GCA_963805995.1 uncultured Pseudomonadota bacterium
GGGGATAACAGGCTTATCTCCCCCAATAGTTCACATAGACGGGGAGGTTTGGCACCTCGATGTCGGCTCGTCACATCCTGGGGGTGGAGTAGCTCCCAAGGGTTCGGCTGTTCGCCGATTAAAGTGGCACGCGAGCTGGGTTCAGAACGTCGTGAGACAGTTCGGTCCCTATCCGCCGTGGGCGCAGGATACTTGAAGGGTGCTGTCCCTAGTACGAGAGGACCGGGACGGACGCACCGCTGGTGTTCCGGTTGTAGCGCCAGCTGCATCGCCGGGTAGCCATGTGCGGACGGGATAACCGCTGAAAGCATATAAGCGGGAAGCCCTCCCTAAGATTAGGTATCCCGATCGAAAGATCCTAAAGGCCCCTTCTAGACCAGGAGGTTGATAGGCCAGAGGTGGAAGTACGGTAACGTATGGAGCTGACTGGTACTAATTGGCCGTGCGGCTTGACCATCCTCCCTTCGCCCAGGCCGGGTGAAGGTGGAGGCCCGCTTCGCTCCGGGCTTCCGAAGGTTCTGCACACTCATCGTTGCACAGAGATACGAAGACCTACTATCAGTTGTCGAAAATTTTTGAGTCTCATCCCGATCAAGCGGGACGAGCAAAGTTTCCGGTCGCCATGGCGGAGGTGAAACACCCGTTCCCATCCCGAACACGGCAGTTAAGCCCTCCAGCGCCGATGGTACTGTGCGGTCGCTGTACGGGAGAGTAGGACGCGGCCGGGGAATCGAAAGGCGGAGCATCGCAAGGTGCTCCGCCTTTTTCGTGTCATTTGCGTGGGCGATTGGCACCCTGCCGGCAGGAGGCGGGGTCAATACGGAAACGAACACATTTCAGAGAATGCTTTTGAGATCACCGCAAGCGCCGCAAAGGCTTCCCTCCCACACCCAGGTCGAGCGCGGCGGGCAACTCGCGCACGGGGAACAGGGACTGGCACAGAAAGCCAGGCCGCAACGACCTGTGTCCGTGCGGCTCCGGACAGCGCTTTCAAGCGCTGCTGCGACCTGCGGACTTGGGTACCGCAGCTGCATCACAGGCTGGAATGGCTTCGCCACTGTGCCACGAAGCCATCTCAATCATTTAGAAGAGAGAACTGTGGTCCTGGTTTTTCCGTGGCACAGTGGCGAAGTCATTCCAGTCTGTGATTTTTTTCTTCCCAAAGGCCTCGGCAAAGAGGATCACAGGCTAGCTTCGCTAGTAGAAAGCCTATGCCACCAGCAATAATCCTTTTCTGCCAGCATCAAACGGCAAAGCAAGGGTGCTTGGTAGCGCGGCCGCGCAAAGGAGCCTTGGTTCTGTTCCCTCGCCCGCATTCAGTTGTGGGACAGTACGAGGGTGAGGATTTTGATACACCTCAAGTAGGATAAGCGCAAATCGTAGTCTCAAGTGCAACCGCTCACAGTCGACGCAAGCAGATGTCGAACGGATGCTTGGTTCCCGAACTGAGGCAACAAAACCTTGACACGCGGGGGGCCGGGTTCTAGGTTGGCGCGGTAACGTCTGTTCCGTCCCGAGCGGAAGATTCAGCCGTTCAAATCGGCAATTCAATTACGGCGGAAGCGACTGGCGCGAGGGACCCGCAGCGCCGACCGCCCGAGGAGTGCAAGATAGATGAGTTTCACCGAGAGTTTCGTCGATGTGGCCGGAGGCAAGATACAGTTGCTCAAGGGCGGCAGCGGCTCGCCGATCCTGGTGCTGCATCATGACGTGGGCAATCCGGGATGGTTGCCGTACTACATGGAGTTGGCTGAAAATCACACCGTGTATGTCCCGTCGCATCCGGGATTCGGCAAGTCGGAGCGGCCCGAGTGGGCGCGCAACGTGCGCGACATCGCCTGCGTCTATCAGCGTCTGCTCAAGGACCTGGGGCTGAATTCGACGGCGGTGGTGGGGCTGGGCTTCGGTGGCTGGATTGCGGCCGAGATGGCGACCATGTGCCATCACGAGTTCACCCACCTGGTGCTGGTCAACGCGATGGGAATTCAGCCCACGCGCGGCGAGATCATCGACCAGTTCCTGATCAGCACGCTGGATTACGTCAAGGCGGGATTCGCCGACCAGGCCAAGTTCGCGGAACTCTACAAGGAGCGCCCCGACGTTGACCAGTTGGTGACGTGGGAGGTGGACCGCGAGATGACCACGCGCATCGCGTGGAAGCCATACATGTTCAACCAGGCGATGCCGCATCTGATCAAGACGGTCACGGTGCCGACGTTGGTGGTGTGGGGCAAGCAGAACCACGTGGTGCCGCTAAGCTGCGGCGAGCGCTATCAGCAGGCGATGCCCAAGGCGAAGCTGGAAATCATCGACGGCGCCGGACATTACCTCGAAGTCGAAAAGCACAGCGAACTTTCCCGCCTCACCAAATCGTTTATTGGCAAGTAGGACCAGCACAGTCGAAGGGAGCACAGGCCTATGCATCTGATGTATTTTACGGAACAGCCGATGTCGGCCTATCCCAAGGAGGAAGGCGACAAGTACGGATACACCGCGTTGCTTTTCCCCAACAAGTTCTTCGATCCGGTCGAGGGCAGCCGGCTGTACAACGAACGCCTCGAAGAATATGTGCTGTGCGAGGAAGTCGGCTACGACGGCATCATGCTCAACGAGCACCATACGGCGCCGTTTTGCATGCAGGCCAAGATCAATATCTGCGCTTCGATCCTGGCCGCGATCACCAAGAAGGTGAAAATCGTGCTGCTGGGCAACCCGCTGCCGCTGGCCGAGAATCCGGTGCGCCTGGCCGAAGAGCTGGCGATGATCGACATGATCTCGAAAGGGCGGCTGGTGTCGGGCTTTGTGCGCGGCGGCGGCGTGGAATCGTTGCAGGCCAATACCAATCCCGCGTTCAACCGCGAGCGCTTCGAAGAGGCGCACGACCTGATTGTAAAGGCCTGGACCACGCCGGGGCCGTGGCGCTGGGAAGGTAACCATTATCAATTGCGCGTGGTCAATCCGTGGGCGGTGCCGATGCAAAAGCCGCATCCGCGGGTCTGGATTCCCGGGGTCTCCAGCCGCGAGACCATCGTGTGGTCGGCGCAGCATCGCTATCCCTACATCGCGCTGAACCTGCCCATCGAAGAGAGCAAGCAGGTCTGGAAAGTCTATGACCAGGTCGCGGAGGAATCCGGCTACAAGGCAGGGCCGTCGGAGCGCGGCTATCTGATTCGATGCCACGTCGCGGAGACCGAGGAGAAGGCCATCCGCAACGCCCAGGAATTCCTGTGGATGCAGGGCGAGTTCACCGGCTTGACCCATCCGGTGTGGGCGGCGCCGTCGGGCTATCTGGGGCCGTGGGCGCGCAAGGCGATGGCGGAGTTGCGCGCGGGCTACACCCACGTGCGCGGAGTCAACGCGTCGCTGGAAAAGCAGATGAAGAATCTGACCCTGATTGCCGGAACGCCCAAGCAGGTGGTCAAGCAACTGCGCATCATCCTGGAAGAGACGCGGCCGTCGATCCTGGCGCTGTACGGCAACGACGGGCGCATCAGCCACGAGGATTCCAAGAATTGCATCCGCTTGACCGGTCAGGAAGTGCTGCCCGAGTTGCGCGAAATCGGTAAGGAACTGGGATTGGAGAGCCCCTTCGACCTCAACACCCCCGTCAGCCTGGCTACATCGGGCGTGCATAAGCAGGCCAGTGGCGGAGCGGCCGCTACGGCGCATTGAGCCGCAAGCCGGCCGGGTTGATAGTCGGGTTGATGATGAGGCTAGCGCAATGAACCTGAAGAGCATCTACCATATCAATATCAACTGTACGAACCTCGAACGGTCGCTCGAGTTCTACAAGATGCTCGGATTCAGAGAGGTGGTGGACTTCGGCGAGGGCGGCAGTGCGCAAATGGGCGAGGGTCTCCGGATGCCCGCGGATTCTCGCGCACGCGCACGGCTGCTGCAAATCGGTGAGGACCCCTATTGCAGCCATATCGATCTAATCCAATGGCTTAATCCGCCCAGCGACAAGCCGCCCTACGAGAAGCTCAACAACCTCGGTATCGCGCGCGTCTGCTTTTATTCCAAAAACCTTGAACAGGACCTTGAAGAGCTCAAGGGCAAGGGCGTCAAGATTTTCTCGGAGCCGCTCACGGTCAAATACAAGGGGGGACAATCGACGGTGGTCTGCTTCGAGGATCCCGACGGGACCATATTGGAGCTGGTCCAGTTCAAAAAATCCCGGCCTAAGAGCTAATCCCTCAAAGCAAGATTATTTGGTACGCGAGCGCAGAAAACCCTTAAGTGCTAATTCGACGACGCTCATGGAGTCTATGGCGGTGGGTCGTTGTTCGGTGGGTTTCTGTTCAGTGGGGCGGGCGTCTCTGCCCGCCATGGAGTTGCATGAGGGAAGGTTCAGACTTGCAACGGCTGCGCTCAATGCACGGATGAGCGGCGGGCAGGGACGCCCGCCGCATCGGGGATGGACCTCACCCACTGAGTTAGACCGCGCGTTAGCGCCTATCTCGCCCTGGTCAGGGAGAGTGACTTAATCAGCGCCGGTGCCGCCAATGTCATGGACGCGGCTGAAGCCGGTGTGTCATGATCACACCTTCACCCGGTTTCAGAGAGCCATTTTGCGCACCGAGAAAAAAACATGGTGGTCGCGGATGCGGGGACGGGAGATCGAGCCGGTCCTCGACGGCGCGCCGGCGGCTCCTCCCGCTGAACCCGACCTGATCGAGCGTATCTACGGAATCAGCGTCAATTGCACCAACCTCGAACGTTCGCTGGAATTCTATAAGGCGATCGGATTCAAAGAGATTGCCGACATCAGCGAAAGCGGCGGCGGAGGACTCGAGAAGGGGATGCGGATTCCCAGCCCACGCGCGCGCGGCCGCTTGCTCAAATTAGGGGACCACACAAACGCGATTAACCTCGACCTGATCGAATGGCTCAGCCCGCGGACCGAGGGGCGCGCCTATCCCCGGCTCAATCACGCCGGGATCACCCGCATCACTCTACTTACCGGCAATCTGCAGAAGACCTACGAGGAGCTCAAGGCCAAGGGGATTGAGTTTTACTCCGAGCCGCAAGTGCAGCAATCCGCCGGTGGGAGCAGCCTTTTCGCCTGTTTCGAGGATCCCGACGGCACGGTCTTGGAGCTGATTCAGTTCCGCCCCGACCAAGCCGCCCAAAATTAGCTGTCGCGCTTTAAACGCGGAGCCGTCAGAAATGGCGACGCCGCTTGATCTGCGCGAAATATTGAATCACAAACTGGATTGAAACGCTTCGCGAACCAACCAGAATCGCGTCGCCGAACATCATCACGGAGGCATAGATGGCCGGAGAGAAAGTGGCAATCGTAACGGGCGCGGCGCGTCCATGGGGAATTGGATTCAGCGTCGCCCGGGGGATGGCGCAAAAGGGTTTGGACGTGGCAATCGCGGACGTCAGGGAGGATTGGGGCAAGGAATCCGCGCAGAAAATCGCCGCCGAAACCGGCCGGCGTGTTATCTTCGTCAAGACCGACGTATCCAGCCGGGCCAGCGTCCAGGCGATGGTCGCGCAGGTGGTCAAGGAGTTGGGCCGCGTGGACGCGCTGGCCAACGTCGCCGGAGTAATAATTCCGGAACCGCTGGAGAAGATGACCGACGAGGCCTTCGATAAGCAGATCAACATCAACCTGCGCGGCACCATGCTCACCTGTCAGGCGGTGATTGCGCATATGCGCGCGGCGGGCGGCGGCAGAATCGTCAACATCGCCTCGGGCGCCGCCTATCAGGCGCTGCTGCAACAGACCGTTTACGCCGCGACCAAGGCGGGCGTCGTCGCGATGAGCCGGGTGCTGGCGCGCGAGTTGACGCGCGACAAAATCGTGGTCACCGTTGTGGCTCCGGGCGCCACCGGCACGGCGATGGGAAAGGAGGGCGCGCCTGAACCCGGTGACCTCGAACGCCTCACGCGCGCGATGCCGTGGGGGCGCGTCCTCGAACCGCAGGAAATCGCTGACATGGTGGTATTCGCGGCGACCCATCCAAGCCATATCCTGACCGGCCAGGTCCTGCACTGCTACGGCGGCGCCTACATGGTCTGAGAATGCAGGTTTCCTTTTTCTACTGAGCAGGAAAAAATTCCACGTTTAGCGTGGGTATTTCTGCTCCAAATCAAACGGCCCGCGCCG
This sequence comes from uncultured Pseudomonadota bacterium, assembly GCA_963805995.1. Taxonomy (GTDB): domain Bacteria; phylum Desulfobacterota; class Binatia; order Binatales; family Binataceae; genus JAJPJA01. Next base: position 71,119 of record CAWDWL010000031.1, read on the forward strand.
ATGTTCGGCGAGTTTCTTTTCTGTGGCACAGGCTTCCAGCCTGTGATTTGTCTGAAAGTCCGTAAGTGGGTACTCGCTTGCAGCCTGAATACCTGTGATATTCTCGTGCCGCGAATTAAAGAATTCACAGGCTGGAAGCCTGTGCCACGGGAAAAGCCGAGCCGAAAGACAAAGCATCTGACTCAAGAGAAACACCAGTGAACATACCCGACCGCGGGGCGGAGCCCCGAATGAAATCCTACCAGGATGAACGCGCCAACTATAAGATAGAAGTGCCGGAGCGCTTCAATCCGGTGCTGGATATCCTGGAGCGATGGAACGCGGAAGATCCGCAGGCTCCGGCACTGGTCTCAATCGGCGCCGAGGGGGAGCTGGTCGCGGAGCAAACCGTGTCGGCGTTGGCGGCGCAGTCGCGGCGGATGGCGCGCGCCCTTTTAGCCTTGGGAATCGGCAAGGGCGACCGCGTCCTGGTGATGCTGCCGCGGGTGCCGGCGTGGTACACCGCGATGCTCGGCGCGATCCGCATCGGAGCGGTTGCGGTGCCTACGCCCAATCTCTCCACCGCGCGCGACATTCGTTATCGCGGACAAGCCTCGGCCGCGGTCGCCATCATCACCGACAGCCAGGGCGCGGCGAAAGTTGACGAGGTCGCGGATGAATTGCCCGGGGTGCGTCACTTCGTCCGGTGGTCGGACCAACCGGGTGTCGGCAGCCGATGGCGCAATCTCGACACGCTCCTGGAGCAGGCCGGCGACGGCGAGACGCCGGTGGACCCGACCGGCCGCGACGATCCGATGCTGATCTTCTTCACCAGCGGCACGGTCTCATATCCGAAAATGGTGCTGCATCCGCAATCCTATGCGTTAGGCCACGTTGCGACCGCGCGATTCTGGCACGACCTGCGTCGCGGCGATCGCCATTGGACGGTCTCCGATACGGGCTGGGCGAAGGCCGCATGGGGCGGGCTGTTCGGGCAATGGCACGAGCGCGCATGCGTGGTGCAGGTCGCGCTGGGCAAACCGGACGCCGGCACTATCCTGAATATAATCGGCAAGCATCGGATTACGTCGTTCTGCGCGCCGCCGACGCTGTATCGGATGCTGGTTCAGGCCGACCTCAAGGCGCACGACCTGTCCGGTCTGCGCCACTGCACCAGCGCCGGCGAGCCGCTTAATCCGGAAGTAATCCGCGCCTGGCGCGAAGGGACCGGCGGCCTGACCGTTTACGACGGCTACGGCCAGAGCGAGACCACGGCGTTGGTCGCCAACTACCGGGCGATGGAAGTGCGGCCCGGATCGATGGGCAAGCCGGTGCCGGGCTACGAGGTGGCGATCGTTGACGATGACGGCAAGCGCGCGGCGCCGGGCGAGGTGTCGAACATCGCGGTGCGCACGGATCCGCGGCCGGTGGGGCTGTTCGCCGGCTATCTCGGCGACGAGGAAGCGACGCGCAACGCGTTCCGCCACGGATGGTACTACACCGGCGACAAGGGCTGGATCGACGAGGACGGCTACTTCTGGTTCGAAGGCCGCGCCGACGACGTCATCACCTCAGCCGCGTATCGCATCGGTCCGTTCGAAGTCGAGTCGGCACTGGTCGAGCATCCTGCCGTGATGGAAGCGGCGGTGGTCGGCAAGGACGACCCCGAGCGCACCCAGATCGTGTGCGCCTACGTCATCCTGGCTCCCGGCCGCGAAGCGTCCGACGAGCTAACTCACGAACTCCAGGATCACGTCAAGCGCGTCACCGCGCCATACAAGTACCCGCGCGAGATCCATTACGTCGAAGAACTGCCCAAAACCATCAGCGGCAAAATCCGCCGCAGCGAACTCCGCCGCCAACTGCGCGACGGGTCGAGCTGAACGCCCCGCGCCAGAAAGCGAAACTAACTTTTTTCCCCCGCTCGATTTTCACGGTAGGCGTGAAACGCGGGGGTCCGCTCTTCCCACTCTCCCTATCGCCGGGAGCGGTCGCGCGGTGGAAGGCCGCCAGTGCGCACACGCACTGAGACCGCGCGCGTGAGGGACCCTAACGGCCGGTGCTATTTTCCAGCGCCGGGCGTCAAAATTTTGATGTCTGACGCTGGGCCGCAAGCGCCCTACGCTAAGTCCCTCACCCGGCACGCGCCGACTCGGGCCACCCACTTTCCGTCCGGGAGGTGGTCAGAGGCCCGGGCGAAGACAAAAGCTGAGCTTAAACCATTTTGCACAGGGAAGCTCCAGAAGGCGGAAAGCATTTTGTCAGGGCTCTGCCACCTTGATGCGATACTTCACTGACGCCTGGGATCAAGACTACGAAATAAGCACGCCAAAAGGCAGTAGCATGTAAATATTTGTCTAATAAATAAAAAAATGTTAAAGCTGTGCAAAGGCTTTCATTAGGTGATGTTTCAACTAAGGGTCACGGGTGTCTGACCGTATAAGTACTAGGAACTTTGCATGAATACGCCACTTCGTATCGACGCACTTCAGTTGTCCTGCGGCGGTGAAATCGGGATGACGCTTTGCCCTGGTAAGACGCAGGCTGGTGGGCTTTCCGGCAATTGGAAGCGCGACCTTGCAACCGATATTCGCGCGATCCATGAATGGGGCGCTGTGGCCGTACTAACCGTGATGGAAGCGCGGGAATTGAGGGAATTAGCAGTTCCCGAAATTGGCGAAGCCGTCGAACAGGCGGGCATGGACTGGTGTCACCTGCCGATTCCGGACGGCGGCGTGCCGGATGCGAACTTCGAGAATCTCTGGCTCTATTCCGGTCATCGCGTAAGGCAATCCCTCGCGGCCGGGAGACGGATCCTTATCCATTGCAAGGGCGGCCTTGGCCGCACCGGCATGATTGCGGCGCGACTGCTAGTGGAAATGGGAGAGAGCCAGCGGACGTGATCAGACGGGTCCGCAAGGCGCGACCGGACACCATTGAGACCGCGCAGCAGCACTATATCGAGAAGTGCGGGCCGCTATCGGTCGAGGTAAGGTTGCTTGACCGGATGCTCGGTTGCTTGCTTGGTGGTGCGGTTGGTGACGCGTTAGGCTACGAGGTTGAATTTAAACGATGGCCTCAGATCGAGGCCAGCTTTGGCCCCGAGGGCATTTCGCAACCCATTCCTCATAATGGAAAGATCCGCGTGAGCGACGACACGCAGATGACGCTATTCACACTCGAGGGCATTGTCCGGTCGAAAGCGGCGATTGAGAAGAACGACACGGATGCCCTGGTAGAGAACATCAGGCTCGCGTATCTCGATTGGTTGTATACCCAAGAAAAACAGCGTCGCGGGCACAAGCCAGTCGGCAAAATCGCAACAGATTCCAGGCTACGGCAGCGAATGGCTCCGGGTAACACCTGTCTTGCAGCGCTTCACGCGGGTGGCTCGGGCACCCCGGACAAGCCGATTAACGACAGTAAGGGGTGCGGCGGCGTGATGCGCGTGGCCCCTCTCGGGTTGGTGCCGAAATGGCAACCCACCGAAGCGGCCGAATTGGCGGCTCGGGCCGCTGCTCTTACCCACGGCCATTCGAGTGGCTATCTGAGCGCCGCCGCGATTTCGGCAATGGTCCGGCTCGCGCTCGATGGCATCGATCTCGAAAATGCCGCGCGTCGAGCCAGGGATCTCGTCTCGGGCTGGAAGGGCGCTCAGGAAACCGCTGAGGGGATTGGTGCCGCGCTTGAAGCCGCTCAGCGGCGGGATGGGAACCCCAGGTCAAACGTCAGCAGGCTGGGCGAAGGATGGGTCGGCGAGGAGGCTCTGAGCATCGGGCTATACAGCGCTCTTACCGGTCATTCCTTTCCGGAAGTACTGTCGATAGCAGCGAATCACAGCGGCGACAGCGACTCGACAGCCTCCATCGCGGGACAACTATACGGGGCGTGGAAGGGCCTTGCAGATCTGCCAAACGAGTGGATACGCAAGCTCGATGTACTGGACATCTTGCTGGGAATGCTGAGGCAAGCAATCGCCTGAAACAGCACGAGGATCACAACTTGACCGACAAGAAGACAATCAAGCGCGCCCCCGGTCTTCCTCGTCACCCCAAGCACGACGAAATGTCGGGGATGATGAAAGACTGGTACTACCACGTACCGTTTGAAGGTACGCTATTTCCAGTGAGGTCCGATCGGATATCGAGGCCGAAGAAACTAAAGAATCGTCTTCGGACGAAATCACAGGGAGGAAGGGCATGGCCAAAGAGACTGAAGGGGGATTGTTTGCTGGGGTTTGTTCGAAAATCGACGAGCTACTTAAGGTTCCGAAGGAGCCCAAGTCCAAATTCGGTACAACTTGCAGGTATATGAGCAAGGGAACGGCGGAATATTTCAACGAGGGAAAAGGAGATTCAGATCCGGCCATGCTTATCTCCGCCATATACGATTTGATCGAGACGAATTGGCGTAACCATGGCGGCGGTGTACCGAGTCATAAGTTATGGGTTCCCAGAATGACGTGGACCTGGTCTGGCGGCCATAAGGCCTTTGAGGTCCCCTTGGAGAGGGCGCTTGTGTCCATCTACAGATTCCAACGGTTGATTGACGCAGGGGATGTTTCATCTCCGCTTTGGTTCAACCAGATTCCGGTTGCTGCGGGTCTTGTTAGAAAGCCAGATGGCAAGGATGCGGGCGAGGGTAAGCGCTGCGTAGATTTGGTATACCGCAAGAGCTTGGGAAAGTATGATTTTGTCGAGCTGAAATATGCGCGTGATGGAAATGGAGGGGACACACCGCTGGGTGCAGCTGTAGAGATCTGAAATACGCGCAGCATATTTGCTGACAGTAACAAATCGAGGCAGAACTGGAACGCAAAGGTTGGGAGCGTGAGATGAAGATTGCTTTCTAACCGGAGAGAGAACGAGAGTTAAAAGGCAGTGATACTGCAACAGAGCTTCTAGAGGCGACTGATATGACGCTATGTGTGCTCGCGCCGAGCACATTTCTACCATAATATGAGTTGCAATGGCTAGCTGGCGAGATAGATCGCTGGTCTTAGCACATTGTCATAGGATTGTGAGCAGGCGGATAACAAGACGCTCCCAGTTTCGAGCTTGCAGTTTGAGTACTTTGACGAACCCTTCAAGGTAAGCACAGGAAACGGTTTCAAATTCAACCTTACACGGCATTTAGTTACCGCCGCGTCCTTGAGGCCAAGAACGCGTAGTTCGAGTGGACTGCGGTCTTGAAGTTAGATGCGAATTTGAATACATCGGGGGACGCACGAGGTGGGTGGGAACTGCGTTGAATTGAGTTGGCGGTCAGCGAATCCTGCTCGACCTTGGAATGCCGCTTAACGTCTAGGATCTATCGACGGTGGAACTACCGACGTGAGCGGTCTCGACGGATAGGACAAAAGTTTGCTGGCGGTCGTTCTATCTCATCCGCATTTCGATCATTACGGCCTGGCCACCCGGCTTCCATCCAATACGTAATCTCTAATAGGTGCCGATGCCGACAGGTTGGCGCGCTTCAGTGCCGTTTACAACTCACGGCGTCACTTTGCCAAGGTCGTTCATTACCGCCATCGAGAGCCGTTTGATTTGGGGCTTCGGATACGCGATTTCAATGACCACTCGGCCTTCGATGCCTACTCGCTACTTGTAGAGGTCGATGGGCGACCTTGACACTGGAGACTCAGGGCACACGGACGCAAGTGATTTTGTTTGACCAGCTTCTGGAATCGGGTCCGAAAAAAGTCAGCGTGTTGATGACAGAAGGTACCACCATCAGCAGGACCAGTGACGAGCTTCAAAGAGCGACAGGACTTGGAGGAGGAAATCGTCCGAAGTCTATCTGAAACTGCGGTATCGCTTGGTTACTTTTCGCAGAGAAGATCGACCGGTTGTACTTTCAATGTTCAAAAAAGAGTGAAGAACTTTCGTGGTTGATGTTTATCTGGTGCAGATTCTGATGCGCTCGAACGCAGCATGTTCCGATCTCGTAGCTCCGACCTTTTGGTTTCTTGCCAAAACGATGAAGAGGATGATCAAGGAGACCAAGCTTCGAATGGTAATGATATTATTCGCGAAGGATTCCGGAAGGACTGGTGGGCAAGGATCATTTGACGAGCCTTCGCGTGAGAGAAAGAACTGGAGCGAGCCGAATGTCTGAACGGCGCCAGCTTTGTATTGTGGCTGGGTACCTCGAACGAGGCGGATTTGATTGTGTGCTGGTGCGCGTCCCATGGTGTGGTATTCGAAATCGATCACACGTCCGGGCACGATACAGTCCGGATCTCGAGCGCCTGGTTGCAGCCGCAGCCGGAACGGGTGGTGCCATTACATCTTGCACTGAGCGATTCCGGATTGTTTCCAAGTGACGGGTATGAGGGGAATGGTGGGAGGTGTGATGGAGAAGGGGGGAATCGTATGACCGATGATCGGCGACGGCTGCGGCGACAGGACAATTGGAGGTCACGCTGCGGGAGTTCGGGGCCACTGGCAGGTGATGCTGGTGCAGCAGCGGGAAGACGGGATTAGGCGAATTCTCGGCAGCGAACGAGCAGCTTAGGTCGCACTTGTCGACGCTGCCTGGTTGTGGGACGAGCGAAACTTCTCGGAGTCGACGAGCGGTGGGGTTGATGCAAGACATCATGCATGAAAGCGGGGGGACTGCTGGCGGCTGAGCGGTGAGGATCCGGTCGGATGTGAACTCAAAGCGCTTGGGGAGCGAACTCGATCCGCGCAAGCGGTCGATGACAGCGGCTTGGGGGTTAGAGCGGCGCCGAACGCGCGAGTGTTGTCCTTTGCACCCTACCTCTGCCTCGCATTCTGCGAGCTCTGTGGGATTGTCCGACTGGATTGCCGCCGAATCTGCTCCCGATTATTGCGCAAGCAGACGCGTGACGACGCGCAGGCAAACATCGGGCGCGTGTTGGGGCCTTTGCTCAGGTGACAGCCACAGCGTATCGCGTCTCTGCGGCACGTGAGCTCGGGCCGGACGCTGCTACATTGTCGCGATGCCAAGTGCGGCTGCTGTCTAAAGAGCCATTTCCCCAGCCGCCGTTTCCGTAGTCGGCGCCCTGCACGTGCGCGCGGCCGCGGAATGCGTCGTGTCGCTCGCGAGATGCGCACTGTTTCTCTAGTTGTTTGTAGTGTTGTTCGCCGGCCAGTTTTATTTCTTTTCGTGTACGGTGCGTTTCGGGCTACTGTCCTGGTGATTTATAGCGGTAGCGAGCTTGCTAACTGGTAGTTAGAGGCAAGTCCAGCTGGCGCTCGCGAGTTCGGCATGCTGCGCAATGCCCGTGCAGTTAAGCCGCGCTGTTTCTACAGAGCTTCTGAGATCTGGTAGGTATGCTCATCGATCGGAGGATTCTAAGAGGAATTGTTTGGTATATTGGTGTGCCATAGCGTGTGCTCGTGCCAATGGTTGGCGATGCCGGGGGACTCGCGATACAGGTAGTCGCTAGCGCGGAGCATTTTGGGTTTGGCAAGATGGTGAGGCCGGCGAAGCGGAGGCGGGCTCTGCTGGCCCTCGGCGTATGCCGCCTTTTGCTGTGTTTGAAACATGCACGCGCTTCACAGATGAGGAATAATTAGGGGTATTCAGCATGACGACTTCCAATCAAATCGCCACGGCCAACGAGCGCCTCTATATCCATGAAACGATCCAAATCTCGGTTCGTCATCGCCAAAAGTACCTTCAGCACTTTCTGAAGTGGGCCCCTATTTCGCGTGAGCTTTACAATATGCGGCTGGTCGGCGTTTGGGCTGTCAATGGATCCACACACGATTGGCCAGTCGCCATTGTGCTTTGGGAGTTGGACGGGTTGCCGGCCTTTTCAAAAATGCTTGCGGGCGAATATGCCCATCTTCAAGACCCTAATGACCCAGTGAAAGACCACTATACCCTTTACTGGGGCGAGGGCGAGGAAGGCGTCGTCGACACAAAGGGGACCGACCGTTTATTGGCCCCTGCGTCCTATTCACCATCGCTCGCTCAGGCGGTGGAGAGAAAAATTACCGGTACGGGGTATCTGCATGAAACGGTGAAGGGCCCGCCCGGTAGCATCGGTCCGTTTCTCGAAAAGCTTGGCCGGGAGTGGGTGCCTATCGCGGGGCGCCTCGGCCTCAAGTTGGTGGGCGCTTATCGCTCAATCTTGCTCAACGACGAGGAAGCTATCGTCATTTGGGCTATCCCAACCTGGGATGACTGGGCCCGCTACGAAAAGGCCCTCTATTCGGAGGCTGAGGCCATTGCGTGGCGGGCTGACGCCGCGCGAGCTGGCATCAGCTGGGAGGGCAAATTGCTAAATCCGGCAGCCGACAGCGCGCTGCAGACCGGCAAGATCGTGTGACCGACAGGACACCTGCCCCGGCGCCAGGGTGACGGACGATTGATATTCGCTCGCGACCCTTCGCCGCAACCTGGAGATCTTGCGTTCATCATATCTCTAACAGGGTGCGGAAAATGGGAGTTTGGTGAGCAATCCAACCTTGGGCGGTTCCGCACTCTGGATGAAAGATGGCTTCATTCCTACATCCTCTCTCCCTCTGGGAGAGATAAGAGTGAGGGAGCAGGCTGTGGAAAGCGGAAATTCTTTTTCTCCGCAGCCTGCTAGTGGCGCACGATCTCGCGGCGAGGCAGTTGTCCCACGTCCTGAACTTGAACCTACAATCCCAGCTTGTAGGTTGTATTTGCGGTGCCGCTCAGCAGCAGCTTAGCCTCATCGGCCGAGTAGGCCTGAGCGAGACGCTTGAACGCATTCCATAGCACGCCATAACTTGTATAGTTCTTGTCTATGGGGAAATTGCTTTCAAACATGCAGCGCTGAGGTCCCAGTTTTTCAACCGCATAACTCACCATGGGACGATAGGCATCGGCCAATTCACCGGACGCGGGCGGCATTTCCCGCTCGCGCAGCGCGCGCATTGCGGAGATAGACACAGCGGCATATGGATTGGCGCAACCTCCCAACTTCAGGCGAACGTTGGCAGCACGTGAAATCCGATCGATGCCGTTTTTCCAATGGGCCAGCAGCTCAGCTTCGGAAGGTGCATTGGCGCTGCGATCCACGAACACCGCGAAGTGATCGCATATAATGAGAAGGTCAGGAAACTTCTCCGCAAGGCGCGCTATGATCGGCAGATCCGCATGATAGCTTACCAGCTCCAGGCATAGACCGCGCACAGCGAGCCGTTGTATGCCCTCTGCTGTAACGGCGTCGTCGGCGACGGCATCCCAGCCTGGGGCGCGGGTCATGCTCCCGTCAGCGTGAAAGCTCCAAAATGGGTTAATACGGATCCCCTTGAATAAGCCCGGCCCGGCGCCAACGTGTGCGTCGAGGAGCTCATCCACTTTGGCTCTTCCGACCGCTAGATCGCCACCACCCACGATGCCGAATCGCATTCCTGGCAGGGACTTCGCGACCTGCTCATACTGCTTCGCAACGTATTCGGTCTCACCAGCAGGTTTCAGATGGTCCGAGCCGATCTCCCAGTAGTGGCCGTGCGCTTCCATATGCACCGACGCAACGACTTTATGGCCCGAGCGTAAATCGGCAATCCATTTCTCCGTCGGATACGGTACGGGCAGATCCATCAGGTGGTGATGGGGATCAACGACGGGCAAGTCGGGATTCAGTGCCTTTTCCTGAACCCGCGCGAGACGTTCTTCATCAATGTAACCTGACATGTCAACCTATCATAAAGTTCAGCAGTAGCTGCTGCCACCCATGGGGTGGCCTCTGTCGGGCGGTCTGGGAAGCTGAGGCCCGCGCTTTTGGGCCGCGCGCAGTACGCCTGGCTGGCGCACTGCGGTCCGGCGCAGGTGTGTGGTCGCTGGTCAGCGTGGTGCCG
>CAWDWL010000032.1:0-78347 GCA_963805995.1 uncultured Pseudomonadota bacterium
TGGACTCCAAGGTTCGCCGCGTCGAAGTCGCGAGTTTCCACGAATTCGCGAAAACTCGCGGATGCGTGTTTGTCACGCTCTAGCGGAACGCTCTACGAACCAAGGAAAAGTCGCGCGAATGGCGGCGGGTACGACGCTTGCACAACCCTCGTCTGTCTCACGATCAGATTTAACTCACTTAAAAAAGGAGTCGCCCATGTCTATGAAACGCAGCGAGAAAGGACTGCTGACCCCGGACAATTGCGTGGTCGCGCTGATCGATCACCAGCCTCAGATGCTTTTTGGCGTTTCCAACTTCGACCGCCAATCGATCATGAATAACACCGTCGCACTCGCGAAAGCGTCAAGGGTGTTCGCTCTCCCGGTTGTCCTCAGCACAGTGGAAAGCAAGAGTTTTAGCGGAAATCTTTGGCCACAAATCAAGGCTGTCTTTCCGGATCATGTTCCGGTCGAACGTACGTCGATGGATGCCTGGGACGACAAGAACTTCGTTGCCGCGATCGAAAACAGCGGTCGAAAGAAGATCGTTTTGGCCGGACTATGGACGGAAACCTGCGTCGCGCTGCCGTCTATACAGGCTATTCACGACGGATACGACATCTACGTGGTCGAGGACTGCTGCGGCGACGTGAGCCAACTTGCTCATGACAATGCGATGAAACGTGTGATTCAGGCCGGCGCCAAGCCGGTGACCGCCCTATCCGTGATGCTCGAATGGCAGAGGGATTGGGCGGAGACAGAAACATACGACGCCGTCATGGACATTGTGAAGACTCACTGTGGCGCATACGGCGTCGGCGTCGAGTACGCATACACAATGATACATGGCGCTCCAGCGACGGAGTTAGCCGCATACGCGGTTCCATACGCTGCAGCGACAAACAAGTAGAGCCCAGACAGTTTTGGCGTCTCCCATTTGCTAGCAAGGTGACGAGAGGAGTCTCCGCATGCAATTCGACAGCATCGTACACAATGGCAAGATCGCGACGAATAGTGTTCCGTCGTTTGTCGAGGCGGTCGCCATCAATGAGGGGAAGATCACTGCGATCGGCCACAGTGACGAGATCCTGCGGCAACGGGGGCCCGCGACGAACGTGATCGACTGCGGGGGACGGACGGTTATCCCCGGCCTGAACGATTCCCACATGCATCCGATCCGTGGCGGGCTTAACTACAATATGGAGCTGCGTTGGGATGGTGTGCCCTCGCTCGCTGACGCGCTGCGCATGTTGAAGCAGCAAGCTGCGCGGACACCTGCCCCGCAGTGGGTCCGGGTAGTGGGAGGATGGACGGAGTTTCAATTCGCGGAACGGCGCATGCCCACGCTGGATGAGATCAACGCGGCCTCACCGGAAACCCCGGTCTTTGTGCTGCACTTGTACGATCGCGCGCTTCTAAATGCCGCGGCATTACGCGCCGCCGGGTATACCAAAGACACGCCCCCGCCGCCTGCCGGCGAGATCCAACGCGACCGCCAAGGCAATCCAACAGGACTGCTCATCGCTAAGCCAAACGCGATGATCCTGTACGCCACGCTAGCGAAAGGACCCAAACTCTCGCGCGAAGACCAGTTGAATTCGACGCGACTGTTCATGCGTGAGCTCAACCGCTTCGGAATCACGAGCGTCGTCGACGCCGGAGGCGGCTTTCAGAACTATCCCGACGATTATGAAGTCGTGCGCGAGCTCCACGGCCGCGGCGAGCTGACGGTGCGTCTGGCTTATAACTTGTTCACGCAGAGGCCGCATCAGGAGCTGGAGGACTTTCAACAGTGGACGCGTACCACCACGCACGGCGCCGGCGACGATTTCTACCGAATGAACGGGGCCGGCGAGATGCTTGTATATACGGCCGCGGACTTTGAGGATTTCCTGGAGCCGCGTCCTGAGGTGCCGGCCATGATGGAAGAGCAATTGATGGCGGTTATCCGCCATCTCGTCGAGAATCGCTGGCCCTTCCGCCTCCATGCGACCTACGATGAAACGATCACGCGCGCACTGGACGTGTATGAGGCGATAAACCGTGAGATTCCATTCGACGGGCTCCACTGGTTCTTCGATCACTGCGAAACCATTTCAGAGCGTAATATCGAGCGGATCAAAGCACTCCGAGGGGGCATCGCGGTTCAGGACCGAATGGCGTTTCAGGGCGAGTATTTCATCGAGCGCTACGGCGCGCAAAAGGCCCAGCGCACTCCGCCTATCAGAAAGATGCTTGAGCTAGGCCTGCCCGTCGGGGCCGGTACCGACGCCACGCGAGTCTCGAGTTACAATCCGTTCGTCGCGTTACATTGGCTAACTACAGGCAAGACGGTCGGCGGAACTCGGCTTTATCCGGAGTCCAACTGTCTCAACCGGGAGGAGGCGCTGCGCCTTTATACTGTTGGAAGCAGTTGGTTCTCTTCTGAGGACGGGAAAAAAGGCTCGATCCTTCCAGGACAATTGGCCGACGTCTGCGTGCTTTCTGCCGACTATTTCTCGATTCCCGAGGATGAGATCAAGCGGCTGGAATCAGTTCTGACTATCGTCGGCGGCAAGACTGTATACGCAACCGGCCCCTTTTCAAAACTGGCGCCGACGCCGCTACCGGTGAGTCCCGATTGGTCACCGGTTAAAACGTTCGGCGGATATGCGCGGGGTGACCAAGCGACTCAGGCCCAGGCCGCACACCTGGTGGCACATCAGTGGGCTCATTCGATGGGCCGGACATTGCGCAATTGGGCGGACGGTTCAAATCCATGGAATTTGGGCTGTGATTGCCTGGCTTTTATCTGAACGTTCGGAAAACAGCGCGGAACCGCGGAACTGTCGAAGGAGCAAGTCATGAATTTTACCCCAAGAGTTTTGACCGCCTACGAACGAATCGACAACCCGAGGCTAAGATCGATCGTCTCAAGTTTGATCAAACATTTGCATGCGTGCGTCAAAGAGATTAGTCCTAGCGACCAGGAATTCGAGTTTGCCTGGGACTTCATGGGGCGGATGGCGGCCATGACGGGTCCTGAACGAAATGAGTTTCTCTTACTGGCCGACGTAATCGGAGTGAGTCAGCTGATCGAATCCCTCAATCACGATAAACCGGGCCAGCCGGTTGGGTTCGCGCTGGTCGGGCCTTTCCTCCGGGCCAATGCACCGTTTCGCGAAAGAGGAGCGGCTGACATGAGCGACGATACTCCGGGAGCACGCGTCCGGATTTCGGGAAAAGTATATGACTTCCATACCAACGTTCCCATTGAAGGAGCAATTCTCGATACCTGGCAAGCTGCCTCAAATGGGCTCTACGAAAACCAGGACGAGCATCAGCCTGATTACAATCTCCGCGGCCGCTACAAGTCCGACCGCAACGGCACATTCGACCTGGTAGCGCTGATGCCAACGGCATATCCGGTCCCGACTGACGGGCCCGTGGGTGAGCTTTTGCGCGCTGCCAAAAGACCGCCCGACCGGCCGGCTCATATTCACTTCATCGTCTCGGCTCCCGGTTACGAGACGCTGGTTACTCAAATCTTTGTCAAGGGCGACAAGCAAATCGAGGAAGACGCGGTCTTCACCGCAAATGAAAAAATGGTCGGGCAATTCCAAAAGCAGGGGGACCATTTCTCGCTGAGCTATGACTTTCCTATCCGGCGTGGTACCTCGACGATGCCCAAGGCCCCGATTTCCGCCTAAGGAGGATACCCAAGGCCCCGATTTTTCTAAAGGAGATATGGTCATGGCAGACGAAAACCCATTCGTTGGGACATGGCACCTGGTCCACTCGATCAGCATCAGCCCCAGCGGCGAAAAGGAATATCCATTTGGCAGCGACGCAATTGGATATATCTACTATAGCGACACTGGGATCATGGCGGTGCAGATAAGCCGCCGAGGCCGGAAACCTATGACCGATCCGTCGAACTTGGCGCATGAATACCTAGCGTACTTCGGCCGTTATGAGATCGACACTCAGCGGGAGGCCGTCCGCCACATCCTCGAAGGCGAGCTCTTTCCCGGCGGTCACGGCGAGATTCTCGAACGGCGATACCGGTTCGAAGGCGATTTGATGTCACTCAAACCGCTCGACGGGACCAATCGAGAAATTCTGTGGCAGCGGGTTCCAAAGCGCTAACTCGATGTTCTCGTGACCTGTGGAGTTAGCCGATGCGCGCACTGCATTTCACCGAATTCGGTCCGGTCTCCAACCTGCGTCTGATTGAATTACCTGCTCCCAAGGCCGATGCGACGACTGCCATAGTCAAAATCGCAGCCGCGTCCATTACACCGAGCGATGTTAAGAATGTCGAAGGCTCGATGGAGCACACGACGCTGCCGCGCGTCCCTGGCCGCGACTATGCGGGCACGGTCGTCGAGGGTCCGGCCGAATGGCTTGGCACCGAAGTCTGGGGAACCGGCGGTGAAATTGGTTATTCGATCAATGGCAGCCATGCCGAGTTGATCGCAGTTCCCGTCGCGAGCCTTCGGCGCAAACCCAGTACATTGTCGCTGGAGCAAGCCGCAGCGGTGGGTCTGACGTACCTGGCCGCCTGGCTTGGACTGATCGAGCACGGGCGGCTTGCCGCCGGCGAGACACTGCTGGTCATCGGTGCTAATGGCGGCGTTGGCAGCGCCGCGGCGCAGATCGGAAAGTGGCGCGGCGCTCGCGTCCTCGGCGTGGACCGGCGCGTGCCGCTGCCCGAAGCGCCCGCGGCCATTGCTATTGACGATTTCTTTGTTCTCGACGATCAACCCGTAGAGGTCAAAGTCCGCCGCTTGACCCAGAGGCGCGGGGCAGAGGTCGTTTTCGATACCGTCGGCGGACCAATGTTCGAGCCGGCTCTGAAGTCGATGGCACATCGCGGGAGGTTGCTTGAAATAGCGTCGACGGGTGGCCGCCGCGTCAGTTTCGACCTCATCGATTTCTATCACAACGAGGGCCAACTGTTAGGCGTCGACACTCGCGCCTGTAACGCTATCGCGTCGGCCGCGCTGCTTGAATTGGTTACACCGCTCTTCGATAAAGAGCACTTCAAGCCGCCCGCAATCGATCGGATTCTCCCTCTATCCGAGGGCGTGTCCGCCTATGAGAAGGTTGACCGTGGTCAGCTCCGCGGGCGCCTGGTTTTGGCGCCATGACACCGCTGTGCCAACTCCGTTTACCCTCACTGCGGCCAGAGGGAATCGAGGTCCTGCTGGACTCCAAGGTTCGCCGCGTCGAGGGACATTCCGGCGCTCGCGTTCGCGTCTATGTGAATGACTCGCGCGGAGATCGCGCTATCGAGGGCACTGATCTCCTCGTCGCGACCGGCCGCAAAGCAAACAGCGATGGAATCGGTCTCGATAGAACCGGCCTTCAGCTCGACGAGTCCGGTTACATCAAGACCAATGAGCGGTTGGAAACAACCGCGGAAAGCATCTGGGCGATGGGCGATTGCGCGGGGAGTCCTCAATTCACACACGTCGGCCTCGACGACTACAACATCGTTCACGCGAACCGAAGCGGCGGCAATCGCACCAACCGCAATCGCCTGATTCCCTTCTGCATGTTCACCGACCCGGAACTGGCGCGCGTCGGTAAGAACGAAGTCGAAGCGGGTCGCGACGGCATCGAATATCGCATGGCTAAGCTGCCGCTGGCCGAAGTGCTACGCACGAAGACGATCTCCGAGCCGCGCGGCTTTATGAAGGTACTCGTGGGCAAAGACAGCGACGAGATTCTGGTCTTCACCGCATTCGGATTCGAAGCGAGCAAGCTGATGGTAGCGCTGCAAACGGCGATGCTCGGTCACCTGCCTTACACGGTGTTGCGCGACGCAATCCTGACCCATCCGACAATGTCCGAAGGACTGAGCCAGTTAATGGCTAATCTTCCGGCGCGATGAACCCTTCGAGGGGGTCAGCCACGGATTATCTCATTAGATTGAGTGACTCCGAGGAGATGAATCAGAGGAGAATCCTATGCAAACCTTTCAAGCTGATTACTTCGCTGCGTATCACAACCTAAAGCTGACGCGAGATGCCAACGGTGTGCTGGTTGCTGAATTCCACAGCAACGGTGGACCGTTCATTATGACCGCGCAAGCTCACACAGAATTTGTCGATGCCTTCTACCGGATTGGGCAAGATCGAGCGAACAAGATTGTAATCCTGACGGGCGCAGGCAGCCAGTTTATTGGTGATGTCGATTGGTCATCTTTCGGTGACGTCACGGATCCCGGCGTCTGGAGCCAGGTTCACGACGAAGGTCTTCAGGTTTTGGAAAACATAGCCAACATACGCGTGCCGGTCATCGCGGCTATCGAGGGACGCGCGCATGTGCATTCAGACTACGCACTACTTGCCAGTGTAATTGTGGCGGCGGAGAGTGCGACCTTCGAGGATGTGGCCCACTTCGCCGCGGGCGTTGCTCCAGGTGACGGCATCTTTACCACCTGGAGTTACCGTGCTGGAGCCGGACGAGCGGAGGCGTTCCTGCTGAACCCACAGCCGCTGGCTGCGCGTACCGCACACGAGTGGGGAGTAGTTGCCGAAGTTATACCAAATGGTACTGCACTCAGCCGAGCGCGGGCATTGGCGGAGCTGTATTTGAAGGCCCCTGAAGTGACGCGCCGCGCCACCCGAATCCATTTTATTCAACCGTTGAAGGAGCGGATCGTGCGCGAAGTTGGCTATGGATTGTCGCTCGAAGGAGCGTCGTCGGCCGCTCTCATGAAATCAATGCAAGCCAAGGGCTAGCCCGTCGCTCGGAAACGAAATGCCGCATGATGAGCGCCCCCAGACCCAATCTTTTATGGACAGATTGCAACCAAAGAAGCTGCTCAAAGGGCTCAAGGGTGCAGTTCAAGGCAAATGTTCCGCCGGTATTCTGGGCGCGCTTGGCGGAATTGCGTCGTTCGTGTGTACCGCAACGATCATTTCTTTTATGCCGGACGGGTGGGCAGCATCTGCCGGCGGCTTTCACGCAATGACGGAGAGGGTCGCCTTCTTGATGAAGGCCTTCGTCCTGATTGAATACTAATCCATTTCGAACGAGAGGGACATTGATATGAAAAAATTAGCTGGCAGGGTAGCAATCGTAACCGGAGCATCCAAAGGAATTGGAGCTGCTGTGGCCAAGGCGCTCGCGGCTGAAGGAGCTGCAGTCGCGGTCATCTACTCCTCAGGAAAAGAAGGAGCCGAGCGCCTGGTGTCGCAGATAACACGCGAAGGCGGTAAGGCGAGCGCGATTCAGGCTGACGTTTCCAGAGCGGCCGACGTAAAGCGCATGTTCGAGAAGACAAAGGAAGTCTTCGGGTCGGTGAATGTGCTGGTGAACAATGCCGGCGTCTTTCAATTCGAACCCTTCGAAGCGATCACGGAAAGCGAGTTCCATCGCGAATTCGACATCAATGTGCTCGGGACGATTCTCGCGACGCAGGAAGCGCTGAGATATTTCCCGTCCAGCGGCGGCAGCATTATCAATATCAGTTCCATCGCCAGCGAGAATCCGGTGCCGAATTCATGTCTCTACTCCGCAACCAAGGGCGCCATTGATACGATTACAAAGGCACTGGCGAAAGAGCTCGGACCCCGGAACATCCGCGTAAATACCGTCGCCCCAGGGCTCGTTGATACGGAAGGCAATCGCAGCAGCGGCTTTGTCGGCAGTGCGGCGGGAGACGAGGGCGCAGCGGCTACCCCGCTGGCCGCGAGATTTGGCACGCCGGAGGAAATCGCGCCAGTCATCGTTTTTCTGGCCTCGGACGATGCGGCGTGGCTGACAGGCGAACGAATCAGCGCTTCCGGCGGCTTACACTAAGGCTTCGCTAAGTGTCATCGGGCGTCCCCAGAAGCGGAAGGTTATAAGGAGCTATAAGCCATGAATCATGAATAAGGACGGTCGCAAAATACGTTTCGGTCTTTGGTATGACTTCCGAAATCCGCCTGAGTGGCGGCAGGCATCGGATCGCCTTTACAGCGAGATTCTCGATCAGATCGCGTGGGGCGAAAGCCATGGGTTTGACGACGTTTGGTTGTCCGAGCACCATTTCATCGAAGATGGGTACCTCCCCTCGATTTTACCGGTAGCCGCAGCGATTGCCGCACGCACCAAACGGATCCGCATCGCATCGGGCGTGCTCCTGATGCCCTTCCACAATCCCGTACGCCTCGCTGAAGATATCGCGGTAGTCGATGTAATCTCAGGCGACCGCTTTGAGCTCGGCGTCGGGGTCGGCTTTAAGCTGGAAGAGTTCGACAGCTTCGGCGTGCCCTTCAAGGAACGCGGAGCGCGAACCAACCAATCGCTCGATATCATTCGGCGTCTTCTCAGTGGAGAGACGGTCAACTACAAGAGCGATTTCTTCAATTTCAAGAACATCAAAGTTACTCCGGAACCGATTCAGAAACCGCATCCACCCATCTGGCTGGGTGGCTTCACCTCGGCTGCCCTGCGCCGCGCCGCCCGCTATGGCGATGGTTTCACGGTGCCCGGCGCGACCCGCGAGGTATACGACCATTATCTGGCCGAGTTGAAGAAGCAGAATCGGCCCACCGATAACATCCGATTCGCGAGCGCCGTTTGGTGCCTGATCGTATCCAAGGACCCCGAGAAGACGTTCGCCGAAGCCGCCGACCACGTAATCTACCAGGCCAACGATTACTCGAAATGGCTATCTGCGGCCGGGCTCAATCCCCTTTCTGAGCATCTGCAGGATCGGGAACAGCTCCGCAAAAGCGGGCTGCTCCAAGTGCTCGACCCCGACACGGCGGTAAGTATGATTCGGGAGCTCACCAATAACGTCCCCATCACCCACTTCTATTCGTGGACGCTACCGCCTGGATTGCCGCCACGATGGGCTCAAACGCATCTCGAGCTCTTCGCATCCGAGGTGATCCCCGCGTTTCGCTGAAATCGGGGCACGCCGTGACGATATCGGCTGTCGCGCATCCAAAGCGCTTCAGCGCTTCAGGCGGTGTAGCTGATTTTCGCGACAAACGGTGGAGAGGGCGTGTAAGGACGATGAATTCAGTCAAGATCGTTGAGGCGAGGCGGGGGGAATTAAACCCCCGTCCGAAGACCTGCAGGTTCTGGCACTACACGCTTAGTCCGCGGTTTGGATCTCGCCCGCCGGACGCCCACGGACGGGCTGCCGGACGGCCAGCCGCTTGAAGTTTCCGGACACCGTCCAACCGGTGAACTGCGGCTCACCGCCCAAAAATGACGTCCCGGCCCGCTGCAATGGGCGAGCATCAGCGGAACGTTGCGTTTTGGCGTGACTGGTTTAGATCCAGTCGACTTCTCGGCGAGATCAGCGAGCGAGGAGGGATCGGAGCCAGCGGAGATCGTGGACTTGAGAAGCCCGCGAGCGGGTTGGCGACATCTCCAGGGCATAGGCGATCAGCAGCCGCAGCCCCCAATTGAGAGCGAGGCCAAGGGACACTCGCCGGTTTTCTTCCACGAGAAGGGTGGGACGGTCGGTTACGCCGGTGTTAATCAGTGCCTCGCAAAAGAGTCTCCTTGAGTATCGATGCAGGGGTTCCAATCGCGGGCGCCAATCTCTCTGACTCGGCGGAATCGATCCGACGACACATCTCTTCCACGGTTCGAAGGGCGGCTAACCAGTGCCGCTGGGTCGGAACTATATTGAGCCGAGGACAAATGGGCGACCAACGACAGAGTCAGAGCGCGGTGGAGATCGCCGCGTCTGTCGAGCGAATCGTTGAGAAAAAGTTTTGCATTACGCGATAAGTTCTCAAGGATCGCAGCATCACGATGTTCCGGGCTGCTGGACCAATCCAAACACACCGAGCTCCACAGCCGCACGATGTCGGTGAACCAGTTCCTCAACTCTGCCGCAACATCTTCGTCCGCCATCTGGACTTTCATGCGATCTCCAGACCGTCCAAAACTGTTCGAAACCGGTCCAGTTGCTCGAAACGAAGGAGGCCTTCACCTCGGACTGGCTCCGATGCTCCGCCGGCGAGCGATCGAATTGCTTCCTCCACCGCGATGAGCCTTTCCACGGTCAGACCGCGATCCCGGCTTCGCTCGGAGACGGCTGATGTTGCTTTTCGGGGTTCCAAGTACACGCGCGAGCTGCTGCTGTGTAAGCCCATGCGCCCGTCGCAACAGACCCAGGCGGACACCCAAACTTGCCGCAAGCTGTCGGCGTTCCTCCTGGCCTCTGGAAACAGCTTTCATTGTGACCAATCTTGGGATTTTAAGCCGGGCGGTGGTGCGCTTCTACAACAAGCGTGGCACGGCCGAGCAGTGGATAAAGGAAGGCAAGCAGGCGGTCAAGATGACGCGGCTTAGCTGCCATCGCTTCTGCGCCAACGAGGTGCGGCTCTGGTTGAGTGTCATCGCCTATAACTTGGGGAACTTGTGGCGGCGGCTGGCGCTGCCGACGCGGGTCGCCACCTGGTCGCTGACCAGTTTGCAGCAGCGGTTGGTGAAAACCGGCGGACCACTCATCAAACAGGCCCGCTACTACTGGTTGCTGCTGGCTGAGAGTCACCTGACGCGCCAGCTCTTTGCCGGCATGCTACGAACGATCACGATGCTGCCGTCGCTGGGGGATAAAGTGAGTGCAAAGCGGAGCAAATTTCGATGACGGCGCCGGTGACGCAGGGAGAAGTGCCGTCAGAATCGATGGGGAAAACAGCATCTTCAGCCGTCGGGAGCCGGCCAGACGCGAAACCGGCCTCTCCCCGCACTCCTGGGAACCATGCGGAACAAAATCGACTAAAACCTTGCCGAGGAAAGCCGTTCGATCTATGCAAAGACTTGAAGTTCCAAAGCCAAGAAGGAAATTCCCGCTAAATTCGAATTTGGCTCTTTTGCAGACATTTCTAACGAAAAAGCGACTGCCGAACATCTGCATACAGCGCGCTAAGGGGAACGCACATCGCGTTAGGGGAAGGATATGAAGAGATCATGGACATTCGTGATGCTTGGTGGTCTGGGGTTGCTGCTGCTGGCGGCGGGGCCGGGCTGGGGAGGAGGCTCAGATAACACGAACTATGGCAGCAATTCACTCGCAAGTGATACCACCGGCAGCGCCAACAGCGCCTTCGGCGATTACGCGCTGTACCTCAACACTACCGGCAGCGACAACGTCGGCATCGGCGACTCTGCGCTATACAGCAACGTCGGCGGGTCCAATAACACCGCAACTGGATCCGGGGCGCTCTCCGACAACACCGGAAGTAACAACACGGCGACCGGATCGCGGGCGCTGTTCTTGAATACCACCGGCGGCGCCAACACGGCCACCGGAGAAGAGGCCCTGTACAACAGCATCGACGCTATCGCCAACACCGCAACCGGAGAAGGCGCCCTGTACAGCACTACCAGCGGCGGCGCCAACACCGCCACCGGATATTACGCGCTGCATTCCGACACGTCGGTTGAAAACACTGCTGACGGCTATGAGGCGCTGCTATACAACACCACCGGCTACAACAACGTCGCGGCTGGAGCAACCTCCCTGTTTAACAACACCACGGGCCACGATGACGTCGCGAACGGTTATTCCGCACTAAAGAGCAATACGAGCGGCGTTGACAATACCGCCGCCGGTTCGGGCGCGCTATTCAGCAACTCGGACGGCAACTGGAACACCGCCACGGGAGCGTACGCCCTTTACAACAATATCGGCACGCCCCCAGCCGGGGGTCCTTCGCAGGGTAACCAGAACACCGCTGACGGCGCGCTGGCCCTCTACCGCAACAACGGCGACGGCAACACCTCTTTAGGATACGCAGCTCTCTACGACAACACGACCGGCACTCAAAACGCCGCTTCTGGATTCTCCGCGCTCTTCAACAACACCACAGGTAGCTACAACGACGCTTTTGGATACGAAGCGCTCTACGAGAACACCACGGGTCTCTATAACGCCGCTTATGGACATCAGGCTCTCTTCCAGAATACGAGCGGTATCTACAACGTAGCTCTAGGCCCTTTCGCAGGATTCCACCTCACTAGCGGCAACTACAATATCGATATCGGGAACACGGGCCTGGCGGGCGACACCGGGACCATCCGAATCGGGACTCAGGGCCAGCAGACCCGCGCCTTCATGGCCGGTATCGCCAACAACACTCTCGCCACAGGCGGTGACGTGCTGATCAACACCGCGACCTTCCAGCTCGGCATAGCGCCCTCCTCAGCCCGCTTCAAGCGCGATATCCGGGACATGCGCGACGCGAGTGACGGCTTGATGGAGCTGCGTCCGGTGACGTTCCTCTATAAGAGCGACCCCTCCAAGACGCTGCAATATGGGCTGGTGGCGGAAGAAGTCGCCAAGATCTATCCGCCGCTGGTTACCCACGGCCCTGACGGCAAGGTCGTGGCGGTGCGCTACTCGATGCTCAGTTCGATGCTGCTCAACGAGTTACAGAAGCAGGCGCGCGAGAACGCCCGGCAGGCCAGTGAGCTTAGTGTCCTGCGTGGGCAGGTCTTAGCGCTCAGGGCCTCCCAGCGCAACGCGCTTGAGGCGATGAGTCAGCGGCTGGAAGCGCTGGAGCAGGCGATGCAGACCCGCAGCAGAGACGGCAAGCTGGCGGCACGGTAAACCTTTACCTAGGTCGAGCGGCATAGATACCAGACCTTATCGGTTCATTCGTCGTTTCCCTTGGCGCTGGCTGCGGACTGCGCACTAAGACGAAAATATTGGCGAGCGTACCATTGGCAAATTTTTACCGCCGAACCGGCCTCTGCCACCCCATTTTGCAAGCGAGGTTCGTCATGACCGTCCTCGCGCTTCACGGGATCCTATATCGTAAGCATCGCATTCCACCGACGACATCTCAGACAATCTGCTAACCACGGATTCTCGGATGCCGTCCACGTTCTCCTGCTGACCGACGGTTACGCCGGTTGACTCTGTATACAGAAAGTTAATATGAGTGTAGTCGATGAAGACAGGAAACGGGCCTTTCGGTGCGTTCGCATGCTCGCCGGAAGCAAAACCGGTCCCTTCCGGCGCCGCCGGGAACACCATGCACCAAGACCGGCTGAAATCCTTGCAGAAGGAGGTCGTCCGGCCGGAACTGGAGTTGGAAGCGGAGAGTCAAAACGGAAATCCGGGACCCTTTGTCTCCAAATCCTCCCAATAATCGAGTACCATCCTGATGCCGCGGGAGCATCGCCGCTTTACCGCGGCATTGGAACGGCTTAAGTCTGTGGTTGGCGCCGCTCCGAGGAAGGCAGTGACGCATGAAGTTCGGCCTCCACTATCAATTGCCGTGTTTCGGTTCGCAGTCTCCAGTTCAGCGCTATCGCGATACAATCGAGCAATCGGTCCACGCCGAGGCGCTTGGATTCGAGTCGGTATGGCCGGTCGAACAGCACTTCAACGCTGACCTTTCGATTACGCCGGCGCCGCTGCTGCTGCTCGCCGCGCTGGCCGAAAGAACGCGCACGCTGCGGCTGGGAATCGCGATCGTTCTACTGCCGCTTTCGCATCCAATCCGCATCGCCGAGGAGATCGCGACTTTGGACGTGCTCAGCAATGGCCGGGTGGAATTCGGGGTCGGCCGGGGATCGATTCCAATCCATTTTGCCGCCTTTGGAGTTCCGCTGGCTGAGAACCGGGAGCGGTTTGCCGAAGCACTCGAAGTGATCGTCCAGGCCTGGACCAGGGAGCGGGTTTCATATGCCGGCCGCTTCTTCAAAGTGGACAATCTCTGCGTCGTGCCCAAGCCGGTGCAGCAACCTCATCCCCCTATCCGTGCCGCCGCGAGCAGCGTCGAAACACTCGAATACATGGGCCGGATGGGCCATCCGATCTTTGTCGCCACGCCAACCAATCCCTTTCCGAAGCTCAGGCAAAATCTGCCAATTTACCGGGAAGCTCGCATGCGCAGTGGACATCCCGACAACGGCGGCGAGGATGTCACCCTCGCCCTGCCAATTTATGTGGACGAGAGCCGCGCCCGGATCAGGGAGCTGATGGAACCGAGCATCAATCATTACCTGCAAACCGTGGCCGGAATCTATCGGTCGGCGGTTGAGCGGTCCGAAATCGCGCCAGCAAATGTACCTGAGCGGGTCGAGCGGATCGGCCGCACGACTTGGGAGAAGGCCTGCGAAACGATGGCGATCTTTGATACGCCGGATGCCTGCGTCGAGCGCCTGCAGCGCGTTCGCGATGAATTCAACGTCGGGCGCATAATCTGCTGGTTCAATACTGGCGGGATGGTCCCGCACGTGCAGGTCATGCGCAGCATGGAACTGTTCGCCACCCAGGTGATGCCGCATCTCTGACAGCGTTCTCAATATCCTGGGCAGGCGGTTATCGACATGCTCGACAACGCTCCCCCCGGCCCGATCCAGACCGAATGGGGCGTCGGGTTTCGTAGCTACTCAGAGTGCTTGGAATATATTCGAGGGAACGCGTGTTCTACCCGGAGCTGCACTGAATTGGTTAGCTACGAATCAGGCCCACTGCTGTTTTTTTCCCGCCTCAAAAAACATATTCATTTGCCGGTCCGCGTATTGACATCTCAGCCGATTGCGGCGAGCCTGGCGCTTTCGGCAACCTGCAAATCGTAGTCCCGCTGCAAGTTGAGCCATAGCTCTGCGGTGGCACCGATTTTCTGCCGCGCATATCCCGCGAAATATTTGGATTTACCGCTTTTCGTCCCTGAGGGACACTGCGCTTTCAGACATGGGAGAATCACCCAACGGTTCGCCTATGTTTGCGAGTTTTGTTGGTCGGGTTGCCGGATTTTGAGCCTTGTTGGATGCGCAGGCGCTCGCTTGACGCGACCTGACGAATGTCAAACCATCTCATTCAGCATCCGGAATCCAAAATCTGAAGGGCAGGGTGTATTATGAACAGCGCGGTCGAGATCACTAATCTTCTTTATCGCTATGCAGAACTCATCGACGGCGGCGAGCTGGCCGGAGCGGCTGCCCTGTTCGAACATGCGAAGCTAAGACTTAACGGCTCAGAGGAGCCCCAGGACAACCAGGCCGTGCTTTCGGTCTGGCGGAATTATATAAAAATCTATCCGTGCGGTACGCCGCGCACCAAGCACGTGATAACCAACCCGATCATCGAGATTGATGAAGCCGCGGGTAGGGCGACCTGTCGCTCCTATTACACTGTGCTGCAGGCGACGGATGGACTGCCGCTGCAGATAGTTGCCGCCGGCCGCTATCATGACACGTTCGAACGGGTAGATGGCGCCTGGCGTTACTGCTACAGGGATTATTCAATGCTTGATCTGAAGGGTGATCTCAGCGGGCATTTGAACGCTTCCCTGATCGCCTCGTTGAGCTGACGTGAATTGGTGACTCGTTCGCTTTCAGCTTCCAGCAGGCTACGGAAAAAGTCTCCGCAGCCTGCTCCCTCTCTCTTATCTCCCCCCGGTCAGGGGGAGAAGATTGAGGAAAGCAGCCATCTTTTATGCAGGGTGCTACTCCCATCGGGTCACCACTCCTATCTCAGAAGCCGTTTTTCCGCACCCTGCCAGAGCGGCTACCGAAGTATCGCAGCGCCGCCGTCGACCATGATGGTCTGGCCGGTGACGTAGTTGAAATCGGAACTCACCAGGGCCAGCACTACCGGCGCGATATCATTCTCGGGGTCGCCGTAGCGGCCCAATGGCATGTGCGCCAGCGAGGCCTTGAAAACGTCGGGGCTGGCTTTCATCCAGATTTCGATCGCGGGGGTCATCGAGGCCGGACAAATGGCGTTGACGTTGATGTTGTACTTGCCCCATTCCTTTGCTGCGACCCGGGTGATGGCGCGGATCGCTTCTTTGGTCGCCGCGTAAGCACCCCAACGAGCCATCCCTTCAGTCCCTGCCGCTGAACCGACGTTGACGATCTTACCGCCGTTGGCGCGCAGGTAGGGAAAGCAGCCCTGCATGAAATAGAAGGTGCCCATGAAACCGGATTGCATGCTCTGCTGGACCACGTCATCGGTCATGTCCTCGACGTTGATTTCGCCGATAATGCGTTGGGCGTCGTTGACCAGGATATCTATGGTTCCAAATGCCTTCGCTGCGGCGGAGATCGCAGCGTCGGCTTCCGCCCGGACTCCAACGTCGCAGCGGATGGCGACGGCGCGCCCGCCGCGCGCCTCGATCTCCTTCACCGTCGACACGGCCGTTTCGTGATTGATGTCAACCACGGCAACGCGGGCGCCCTCCCGAGCCAGCACAAGCGCGATTCCCCGTCCGATACCCTGGCCGGCGCCCGTCACGATCGCACCTTTTCCGTCAAGTCTGCCCATATTGACCGTTCCTCGCGCAGCAGGGCGTGCGCCGTGGGCGGCACCCCAATGGCTCATGTTCGAACCGGGTTTGGTATCGGGAGCAACTCACCCTAAATCCTGTCTCGACAATGGCGGCTGCTTCGAAAGCACCCAGGCGATGGCCGCCCCGCTTCCGAAATTCAGCAATCCTAGCCACACGACCGGACCCATTGGTTCATACCACAATAATTGACCGCGATGTTAGCATGGGGGTCATGTTCCGGACAGCTATGGTGGGCACTTAATACTCGGCTATATTCGGGGCGAAAGACGCAACATGATTAGGAGGTCTTGACGATGAACTACCAGACGGTTTCCTATGAAGTTTTTGGACCGGTGGCGCGGATTTGTCACAACCGCCCGGAGGCTGCCAACGCGGAGAATGAACTGCTCCTGGACGAACTGGATCAGGCGCTGGTTCGCGCCGGCGAGGACGAGGCGATCCGCGTAGTGATTTTGGGCGGCAAGGGCAAACACTTTTCTTCCGGCCACGATCTCAGGTCATTTGGCAAGTCGCCGGCGCGGTCAACCGCCGAGGGAATGTGGGCGCAGGAGGAGAAATATTTTTTTGATTACTGCATGCGGATAATGTACCTGCCCAAAGCCACAATCGCGCAAGTGCAGGGCGGGGCGATCGCGGGCGGTTTCATGGTGGCAAACATGTGCGACCTGATCGTCGCCTCCGAGGACGCTTATTTTTCGGATCCCGTGCTTGCGGCCTTCGGTGCTCCGGCGGTTGAGGTTCTGATCCATCCCTGGGTGCTGGGCGATCGCAAAGCGCGCGAGTTCCTGTTCACGGGTGAACGGCTTTCGGCCCGCGACGCGATGGCGGCGGGGATGGTCAACCGCGTGGTCCCGCGCGAGCGCTTGGAGGAGGAAACCCTCGCGCTGGCCAACAAGATCGCACAGATACCGCCCTTTGGGATGCGGCTGATGAAGCGATCGTTGAACCGTACGCGTGAGTTTCAGGGAATGCGCAGCGCCTTGTCGGCCAATTTCGACACCCACGAGTTCTCCCATATGACGACCGAACAACGGGAGTTTAATCGCGGGGCCGATATGGTGGATCGCGGGCGGAAGACAGCATAGGAGGGCGTCCGCGTTGGTCAGGAATGCCCAGGCAGTCGTGGCGTAATTGGTGGCAATGCACTGCTCGAGTTCGGAACGGTGAACTCGGTGTCCTTCGCCAACTTGAAGGCCGGGACTTTGCCGACGCGGACGAACCGACGGATCGTATACTGATTGCACAGCAGGTAGTCCCGTTCTTGTTTGCTAACGCTTGTGCACAGCTTCATATCCGCTAATATCAATCGCGATTCGATTCGGAAACAACATCGGGTGGAAGTATGGTGAATCCACAAGGCGCCTCCAGCGCCATCAGGTTTTCGCCCTGAACGGGTTCGGGGAGTTCGCTCAGATGGCGCAGCCGGATACGAGGAAAGCCAATAACGCCCCACCAGTACCAAGCCTGCCACTGGCGGGCGTCGCGGTGGTTGAATGCGGTCAAGGTGTGGCAGCGGCGTTTGCAACCAAATTGCTGGCGCTGTTGGGAGCCGAGGTTATCAAGGTTGAGCCACCGCAAGGTGATATCACCCGCCAGCGCGGGCCGTTCTTTGATGACGCTTACGACCCGGAGGCAAGCGGGTTATTCCTGTACCTGAACGCCGACAAGCATGGCGTCGTGCTCGACTTGAAATTGGCGCCGGATCGAGCGCGCCTGGATGACTTGCTGGCGCAAGCGGACATCCTGATCCATAACATCCCGGTCCCGGAGCGCGCCGTCCTCAAGATGGAGACCGACACCGTCTGCCGGAGCCATCCGGGGCTTATCGTGGCGGGAATTTCTCCCTTCGGCGACCATGGCCCGCGCGCACACTACAAGGCCTATGAGATCAACGTGGCGCATGCGTCGGGGATGGCTTCCGTGGGTCCCGGCGGATCACCTTATCCGGAGCTGCCGCCGCTTAAGCTCTTCGGCCAGCAGGCGGAGTTCCAAGGGGCGCTTAACGCGGCCGTGGCGGTTTCGGCCGCCTACCTCGATCGGATGAAAACCGGCGCGGGCCAGGGAATCGAGGTGTCCGAGCAGGAATGCATGACCGCGATCCTTGAAGGCACCCTGGTTCAATACACCTATGCCGGAAGAGAGGCTTCGCGCCTGGGCCAATATGCCTACGGTCCACGCGCGATTTTTCCCTGTGCCGACGGATGGTTGCATATCAATCTGGCGGAAGAGGCCCAATGGCGGCGGCTGGTGGAGCTGATGGGTAACCCCGACTGGACGCGGGAGGAAATCTTCAAGGACCGCATGCTAAGAGGCGCCAACCGCGACGCGCTGGAACCATTGATGGCGGCCTGGACCCGTGGCTGGAAAATGCTCGACCTGTACCTTGCGGCCCAGGCCGCGCATATTCCGGTCGCTCCGGTCAATCGCGCGTCCGACGTGTACTCCGACCGCCATCTGCGCGCGCGGAATTTTTTCGGCCCGCTGCCGCTGCCGAATTCAAAAGCCCTGGTGGTCGAGGTGCCCACCGTACCCTTCAAATCCACCGCGACCGGCTGGAGACTTTCCCGCGCGGCACCGCGATTAGGCGAACATCAAGCAGGAAATCCTTGCGCGCCGGAACCGGCGGCCCGTAGCGCCGGTGGCTGAAGCTTCGGCGCGGGTGTCGGGCGAAGGCCCTCTAAGCGGGATACGTGTACTTGATTTCAGTTGGGTCTGGGCGGCTCCCTTCAGCACCATGCAGCTTGCCTATATGGGAGCCGAAGTCATACGGATCGAAAGCACCAAGCGGCTGTGCGTCGCGCGAACTCTTCCGCCGTTCGCCGACCGCCAGCCCGGCCCGAACCGCGCGGGATTGTTCAACCAATGGAACCAGGGCAAGCGCAGTATCCAGCTTAATCTGGCCAAGCCGCAAGCGGCCGATATCGTTTATGAATTGGTGCGGCACTGCGACGTGGTAGTGGAAAATTTCTCACCCGGCGTGATTGCCCACATGGGCTTCGGCTATGAGGCGCTGCGCCAACACCGGCCCGATTTGATCATGGCGTCACTGTCCGGCTATGGGCAGACCGGGCCGTATTCGCGGTTCGTCAACTACGGTCCCCAGATCGGCTCGCAATCAGGGTTGTACGCGATGAGCGCTTATCCGCAGGACCGGCCTCGCGAAGGGCCGGTGGCTTACGGCGATCCGTCGATGGGTTTGTGGACGGCCTATCTGATCAACACCGCTCTGATTCATCGTAAGCGGACCGGCGAGGGCCAGTACTTCGACATCGCGATGTGGGAGGTGCTGGAGATGGCATCGCCCGAGATGCTGTTGGAATTCGCAATGAACCGGCGCGATCCAAGCCCGATAGGCAATCACGACGCGACGATGTCGCCGCATAATTGCTACAAGGCGCTGGGAGACGCGGAGAAATGGGTAACCATCGCGGTGGGCAGCGAAGCGGAATGGCACGCGCTGTGCGCGGCCATCGGGCAGCCGTTGCTGCCCGATGATCCGCGCTTCCGCACCGCGCCGCTGCGCAAGCGCAATGAGGAAGAACTGGACCGTCTGATCACACAGTGGACCGCGCAGCGCGACCGCTGGGAGATCACCGAAATTCTGCAACGGCTGCGGGGTCGCAGCGTTTCCGACGCTGAATAACAAGGACCTCGCGCTTGATTCCCATCTGACCCAGCGTGGCTTCCTGGTCAAACTGGAACATCCCGAGGTTGGCATGCGGATACATTCGGGCGTTCCATGGAGCATGAGCGCGACACCTTGCCGGGTGCGCAAACCCGCGCCGGTGCTGGGTGCCGACACTGATCAGGTCCTCATGGAACTGCTCGGATATTCCCACGGTCAGATCGAAGAGTTGCGCGCGGCAGACGTCCTGACTTGAAACCGTCATAGCCCCGCGCATGCGGCCGTTGACGGGATCGGTGCGGTGGTGTTACTGGGTACTCGATCCAGGTGGCGAAGAGCGCATCTGGCAGTGGCGGGCGAGGGCGTTGTCAAGGAGCGTGGTGGCACGATCTTGCAAGGGTTTCGGAACGTGATCGAGCGAAGGAGGGAGCATGAAGTACCGAGTCATCTCGACGGATGATCATCTGCAGGAAGCGCCGGATACCTGGACTTCGCGGATGTCGGCGGCGAAATGGGGCGACAAGATCCCGCAACTCAAGCCGCTCGATAAGGACCGCGAAGCCTGGTTCGTCTACGGTGAACCGAACAAGCGACTTGGGATCGCGATCGTTCACGGCGCGCTTCCCGACCGTGCGAAGTCGGTCAATCGCTGGGAGGACGTGCCGCGGATCGCGTACGTGCCTGCGGAACGCATAAAGGCGATGGACCAGGATGGAGTCGACACCCACACGCTCTTCGGCAACATCGCCGGTGTCGCGGGCGGCACGTTCAGCAATCCCAAGTTTGAGGAAGAGTTCCGGCTGGAGGCGATCCGCGCGTTCAACGACCTCCAGATCGAGGCCTATGGCCGTGCCTTCCCGGGTCGCTTCATCACGCTCGCAATTTTGCCGCTGTGGGACGCGGGCGCGGCGGTGGCGGAGGTAGAGCGAACCCGCGCACAGGGGATCCACGGCGTCAGCTTTGCGTTCCCCCAGCAGTTCGGCTACCCGCACATCTCCGATCCGCACTGGGACCCGCTGTGGCGGGTCTGCCAGGAAACCGGGCTGTCGGTGAACCTGCACATCGGCTCCGGGGGAAGCATGGGGATGGGCGCGAGCAACGACTTCGCCGGCCACAGTGAGATGCGCTGGCTCGCCGAGGCCTCGACGCGAGCGATCTCGGCCAACACGCAGGTGATGAGCACGATCCTGTTCTCGGGGATCCTCGAGCGTTTTCCCGCGCTCAAGATCGTCTCGTCGGAGAGCGGGCTGGGCTGGGTGCCGTACCTGCTCGAGACCGCTGATCACCAGTGGGAGCGGCAGAAGCTCTGGCGCGAGGGCATGAGCATCAAACCGAGCGAGTACTTCCATCGCCAGTGCTACGTGAACTTCTGGTATGAGAAGGTCGGAATCGAGAACCGCCACCATATCGGCGTGGATAACATAATGTGGGAGTCGGACTTCCCGCATCCGACCTGCAGTTGGCCCAACTCGCAGGAGTTCATCCAGCGCTCGCTCGACGGAGTGCCCCAGGACGAACAGCGCAAGATCCTCGTGGACAATGCAGCCCGAGTCTTTAACCTGACGAGCGACTAGCTTCGCCGCGAGGCCGGGCGAGTCCTATTACGGCACCAGCGGGCTGTTGAAAAAGGATTTTCACAGCCTGCTCCCTCTCTCTCTCTGTCTCTCCCAAAGGGAGACGCCTTCCTGGTTTACCGGCTTACCGCCGGGAACGAAATCTGCTCGTTTCAGTTTTTAACAGACATAATCGCTCCGCGTTGATTCCTCCGCTTTCCTCGCTGGCGCCCGGTCGGTCGGAATGACATTGGTGGGAACGCCAAATGTAGAACCTTCGGGGCGCGGCAAATACCGCGCCCCGAACCGCTGGGCTACTCCTGGTCGCCGGTGTCGGGCGGCGTGCCCGGCTGGGCCCCGTTGATTATCTGCAAAACCTGGTAGGCGATAGTTCGAACATCGACCAGCTTATCAGCACCCTTATCCGCGGAGACGTTGCTGAATACGATAACGCCGGTGCCGGCGGACGCCCAGGTCGACCTGCGTGCTGAATGAAGGAACGCCGCCATTTTTGTTTATGTAGGGGATGCTTGACCCGCCTAGCTTGAGCTTGGCGATAAACCATCCGATGCCGATTTGTTCGCCGCTGCCGGTCGTAACCATAGTTGACGGGGTCTGCAACAAGGGCAGCAGGCTGTTCAGATTGTTATTCAGCAACCCGAGGTTGTACTCCAGGTAGAGCATCATATCGTTGGGCGTCGACACGATTCCGCCGGCGCCGATAAATGACGGCCATGAGGTGTTGTGGTCCAGGGCCGGGGAGATCTTTCCCGACTTCTCGTGACGATAACCTTTGGGCAGCAAGGGCGGGTCGATGACCGGGTTGAGGGCGTGAGTCGAGTTCATGCCCAACGGACCCAGGACGATCGAGCCGAGCATGTTCTCCCATCCCTGCAGCAGCCGGCCGCGATGGCTGATCTGGCCGGGATTGTTCTTCATCAGGCCGGCGAGTACCGGTTCGGCAAGCGCCAGCAGGGCGTAGCCCAGGTCCGAATAAAGGTACTGGGTGCCGGGCGCGAACTGCAGCCCCGACAGCGCTGAGTCCGACAGATGTGTGAACATCAGATCCAGGTCATAGCAGTCGGTGATTGTACCGCCGCCGAAGGTGCAGCCGGCGCTGCCCCTGCCGCGGTTGGAGTCAGGCAAGCCCGAGGTGTAGTTCGACAGCTCGCCCAGCGTGGTGTGCTCTCCCATCAGGGTCGGCGTCTCGGGGAAAATGCTGTCGGTGGAAAGCTTGAACAGCGAGGGCTTCTTTTGCAGCAGCGAGGCGAAAATGATGGCGGTGAAAGTTTTGCTCACCGAACCGATCTCGAATTCCGTTGCGCCATCCAGGGTGAGCGGCGCGTCGTTTTCGGCGACCACCTTGCCATAATAGAAGACATGGGTCAGAGTCGCCCTTGTGCTGCCGGGTTCCACTATTCCGACCACGGCCGTGAGGTTCACTTCCGGATGCTTGTCCAGTTGCGGCTGAACGATCGCCGCCACCTGGTCGGCCAGAGAATCGGCGGACGCGGATGTGGCGGCCGCCGCGGCAGCAAGCGCCATAATCATAGCCAGCAGAAGGAACTTCTTCATGTTTAAGTTTTAATTATGCTGTAACCATCGTTGAGTCGGATCCGCCAGCAGCCTGGTTCCAACGTCGCTATCTTCCCTTGAAAACGGGCTTGCGCTTTTCCAGGAAGGCCCTTACCGCTTCCTTGGAGTCCTCGGTATGGATCAGCGCGTTGGTACCGTCCTGCTCGTAGCGATAGCCGTCGCGGATGTTCATAAATTCCACGGTGGCCATGTTTTTCTTCGCCATTCTGATGGTGAGCGGGCTCTTCTCCGCGATGTTGGCGGCGATCTCCATTGCAGCGTCCATCAGCCGCTCGGGCGGCACGCACTGCTCAACGATTCCGCGCCGGTACAACTCCGCTCCCGTCACGCGCTGACCAGTGAACATCAGCATCCGCGCCTTGTACACGCCGAACATACGCTGCGCGTGGCGTCCGCCGCCAAGCAGCCCAACGTCGACTTCCGGCAGCCCGAACGTAGCAGTCTCGGAGGTGACGAGGATATCGCACGCGGCGGCCATGCAGATTCCACCGCCCAGCGCCGCGCCGTTGATCGCGCCAATCACCGGGACCGGACATTCCATGATGGAATTGAAAGCCTCGCGCCCGGCGCGCGAGTAAATCCGCTGCGCACCCG
This sequence comes from uncultured Pseudomonadota bacterium, assembly GCA_963805995.1. Classification (GTDB taxonomy): domain Bacteria; phylum Desulfobacterota; class Binatia; order Binatales; family Binataceae; genus JAJPJA01. The sequence goes on from CAWDWL010000032.1 coordinate 23,601, forward strand.
GACGCCGCTTGCCGGTGGCCGTGCTGCTGCCGCGGGCCTTGAGGTCGGCGCCGGCGCAAAAGCATTTGCCCGCCCCGGTCAGAATGGCGACGCGCACCTCCGGCAGGTCGTCAAAGGAATCGAACGCCGCCGCCATACCTTCCACCAGATTCTGGCTCATCGCATTGACGGGCGGCCGGTCCATCGTGACCGTCGCGATGTGATCCTTGATTTCCACCCGAACATCGGAAGTGTCCATGGTGGCGCTGAGCAGCGCATTGTTCGGGAGGGTTAGAGTCCCTCTGATGCTCAAATGAGGAGTGTCATATCCAAAAGCGGGGGTAATGCCTCGCTGGCCGGGAAGAGCTGGACGGTATGGAGAGGCCTAAACGGGCACAAAGGCGAAAGCTGGATACAGCCAAGGCGGACCTGAAGCCACCGCTCGTAGTGATTCCGGAGGGCAGGGTGTCCATCGTGAGGTGGAATCCGAAGGGCATGCGGAGCAGTACCGGGCCGTAATCGATGGGGGCCACCCCGAAGATGAACCGGTCGGCCAAAGGTGGGGCAAGGTCGAGCCTGCACTATGAAGGCGAAGGCGTACTCATTCACCCACCGCACCAAGGTGTTTGCGGATGGCACGGTACGGAAGAACAGTGCGTGACCTCAGGAGGACTGGCAGAGTCTGCGGGTGGCACCGGAGTAAGCGGACCTATAAGCGCAAGCGAAATGGCGAGCGAAGCTTTGCAGTAGTGGGACGGCTGCGAAGTACCTCAAGCGCGGCGAAAGCCACGCGACCGAGCAATCGGCGACGGGAGTGGGTCGGGGAAGGCGGCCGGCGAAGATGGTTGGGGAGAAACAGCGAGCCGATGAGTAAGGACGGGAAGGTGGAACAGTTCCATGCGTGAAATACCCGTACATTCGCGTCCGAGGAGACTGGCGGACTGGCTCAACCCGACAGGTGTAAAGAAGGTCCATTCGTTAATCGACAAGGTCTATCAGCGGAAGAATCTGGAGAGGGCCTGGGAGCGGGTCAGGGCCAACCGAGGTAGCGGTGGTGTGGATGGGCAGAGTCTGGAGGGCTATGGCGCGCAGCTCGACCAGCAAATGGAACGGCTGCAGCAGGAGCTGAGAGAAGAGACCTATCAACCGCAACCGGTACGGCAGGCTCAGATCCCGAAGGTGGGAGGCAAGCCGGGTGAGATGCGCATGTTGGGAGTACCGACGGTCTATGATCGGGTGTGCCAGCAAGCGCTGCTCAATCGGCTGGAACCGTTCTTCGAGACCTGTGTGCGATGGTGCCAACTTCGGATATCGGTGAGGGCCTCGACGAAGGACGCATGCGCAAGGTGTGGAAGGAGATTCAGGGCGGGCGGGAGTGGATTGTGGATGCCGATTTGAAGGATTTCTTCGGCTCGGTGGACCACGAGAAACTGTTGACGCTGGTTGCCCAATGCATAGCCGATGGCCGAGTGCTGCGCCTGAGTAGGGCGATGCTCAAAGCCGGGAGCTATGGCAAGGGCCGGCTCTTTCCCACCGAGCGCGGGACTCCGCAAGGCGGGGTCGTCTCACCCTTGTTAAGTAACATTCTCCTGACGCCTTTTGATCGGGAGATGCGACGCAAGGGATATCAGCTCACGCGCTTTGCCGACGACTGGGTAGTCACCTGCAACACGGCGGCAGAAGCGCGTAGTGCGGTGGTCGCAGCGCAAAAAATCCTCGAACAGCTGGGTGTGCAACTGCATCCGCAAAAGACGCGGGTGGTGCATGTCCGGCAAGGATTCGAGTTTCTCGGCTACAAAATCCAACGCGGGCGTGGGCTGCGGCTTTCGCCTGACAAGATTCGTAGCGGTGCGAAGTCGGGCGCGTTGTATGCGTACCCACGCGAGAAATCGATTCGGCGTTTTATGGATCAGGTGCGTGCGCGCACCAGACGGCGGATACCGCTGAAAACCAAGGAGCTGATTGCTGGGCTGAACCCGTTATTGCGAGGGTGGGGCATCTACTACAAGCGAGCCCATGTCCGAAAGCTCTTCCACCGGCTCGACGGCTGGATTAAGCACCGCATCCGGTCGCATCTGTACAAGCACTGGCGCTGTGCGGGCTGGAAGAAGTTGCCTGAAGCGCGGCTGTACGGCGAGTATGGGCTGGTAAATCTGGTTGAGTTAATCCCTTCGCTTGCACCTTCATAGCGAGCATCTTCGTGAAAGCTGCATGCGGGAAAACCGCACGTGCAGTTTGAGCGGCGGACGGTGGCCAGCGCGCAAGCGCGCCACCTCCGACCCGACAAATCCCTTTGCAACCGCGACGCTTGCGCGCCGCATCGCTGATTCAGGCGTCGAGCTTGTAGAGCCGCGCCACGTTTTCACCCAATACCTTCGCCCGCGCTGACGGCGACAGTTTGCCGGCCATCTGCTCGAGTTCCTCGACGTAATTGCTGACGTGGTCGGAATGGGGGAAGTCGGAGGCCCAGAAAAACTTGTCCTCGCCCTCCAGCTCGACCATCGCGGGCAGCGCACGCTCGTCTGGATCGGCGGAAATCCAGACGTTGCGATGAAAATAAAAGCTGGGCTTTTCCTTGAGCGGCACTTTGCGTCCGGCGTAGCTGCTGAACGCCGCGTCCATCCGGTCCAGCCAATAGCTGATCCATCCCGCGCCAGCCTCCAGCAACACCAGCTTCAGCCGCGGGAATTTCTCGAACGTGCCGTACTGCATGAAGCTGGTCAGGGCCTGACGAATAGAGTCACCGGCGGTCACGTTAATCCAGAAGGTTTGCCGATGCACATGTTCGAAGGCGTAGCGTCCGGAAAAAGCCCAGGGCGGCTCCCATGAGGGATGGATGCCGAGTGGAACGTCGAGTTCCTGCGCCTTGGCGAATAGCACATCATGGTCGGGATGGGCGTGGGGCTTGCGCGTCATGGTGAATTGCGACACCCATCCACCCTTGCAGCCGGCCTTCACCGCCCGCTCCAGCTCCGCCGCGGCGCCCTGCGGATCGCCCAGCGACAGGTGCGCGGCCGCAAACAGGCGGCCGTCGTCGCCGTCCCCACACCAATCCAGCACGCCGCGATTATAGGCGCGGCACATGGCCTGCGCGTAGTCGGGGTCGTCGCATTCGGTCTCCCATTGCAGGGCCAGGGTCGGATAGATGACCGCCGCCTTCAGGCCCTCCTTATCAAGGCGTTGCACCCGTCCCTTGGCATCCATCGCGCCCAGCGCCGGATCGGGGCACTCTCCATATGGAACATTGGGATCCCAACGGCTCATATCGTGCGTCTGTTCCATACGGCCAAAAAGCGCGCCGCTGATGGTAGCGCCGCGCGAAATCTTTGACGGCCGCCCGTTGATTTCCAGGTACTGCACGCCCTTGTCGTCCCATTTGAACTGCAGCGCGCGAGGCTTGTATTTGGCCTCGCTATACTGCAGCCACAGCTTGGGACCCTCGACGAAATGCCCGTCGGCGTCGATCGCGTCGGGATACTTCAGCGTATGAAACTTCTCTTCCTGGTAAGCCATCTATGGTGCCTCCCGTCTCGTGGGTTGAAACTCTCGATTGCCGCTGCTCGGAAGTTCATCAGGGTAATGCGGTGACGGTCAATCGTTGCGCCGGGTGCCTTGGCGTTTTCTTTGCGCTAGCGCATCGGCGAAGAACCAGATCGCGTTGACCCCACCCAATAAACAGGATCCAGGGAGTGCAAGAGAAATGACCCGCGCCCCAGGGGGGATCAGAAATCCAATCTTCGACGGTGTTGGCCAGGCGAAACTGCTGGCGGCTTGCCGACGCCCAATATTTACCTTTGCAATCTTCCTACCCCGCGCTGAGAAGTTGGATCGCCAACTGGGGGCAGGCCACGTCGTCAGAACAATTGCTTTCTCCACCTCCCTGCCGTATTGCCCCGATCTGAAGCCTGGTCCGGGCATCAGACGGCGCTCATCTTGCGGTATCGTGAAGTGCGCGCTTGAGGGCGCTATCCCGGTCGGCCTTGAATTGCTTTGACACTATCGCCGACGGGGCGAAGATATCGAACCCATGAAACGCCCCAGGATAAACGTGAAGCTCAGTAGGCACGCCTGCCTGGATGAGACGCTGTGCGTATTGGATATTCTCGTCCACAAAAAGATCGAGTGCGCCAACTGGAATGTAGGCAGGCGGCAGATTTGTCAAATCGGTAGCCCGCGCCGCCGCCGCATAGGGCGATACGTCGGCCCCACCCCCGTCGCGGCCCAGGTAGGCTTTCCAGCCCAGGCGGTTGCTCTCGCGATTCCACATGCGCGGATCGGTGATCGCATAACTGGCAGGGGTAACGTTACGATCATCGATCATCGGGTAGATGAGAAGTTGGAAAGCGACGCTGACTTCTCCACGATCACGGGTCAGCAACGCCAACCCCGCGGCCAGGCCGCCCCCACCGCTGGCGCCGCCAATGGCGATACGAGATGGCTCAACGCCCAGCTCGTCGGCATGGCGAAACAGCCACTTTAACCCCCCATAACAATCCTCGACGGGTGCGGGAAACGGATGTTCCGGCGCTAATCGGTAGTCCACCGATACCGCCACGCAACCGATTCTCTTGACCATTTGCTTCATGAGCCGGTCGTCTTGCTCGATGTCTCCCATCACGTATCCGCCGCCATGAATCCAGTATAGAGCGGGAAGCTGGCCCGGCTGATCGGTTGGCCGATAGACGCGGACCCGCACAGCAGGGTCGCCTTGAGCACCGGGCACAAATTCATCCTTGCTGGTGACACCCTCGACCGCGGGCAAGCTCGCCAGCATCGCGGTCATCATTTTTTTCATCTTGTCCCGGGCTGCTGGAATCTTATTGAGATCCAGAGGGCGGTCAGTCGGCAACTTCTCCAGCACGACTCGCAGCTCAGGGTCTAATTGGTCGACGAAGTTCATAGTTGGATATCCCTCGGTGGTACTTAACTGATGTCACGAAGGTTATCGCACGATTCAGAGAGGATATAAACGGCAATGACCGTGCCGGACACGTTTGAACCGTCAAGCTGTCGACGTTTTGGAGCCGGTAATAGACTCGATCCAGAAAGAATGGCGCGACAGGGGCGATATGGAGGCCCTCGTCCTCGGGACATGATCTACGGGCGGCGGCGGGCCTCCATGCGCTCATCGAAAGAGCCGTTAGATGTTCGCGGTATGTCAGCCGGGTGGACGCTGCACGATCTCAACGAAGTTGCCGTCCGGATCGCGCACGAAGCTGACTCGTAGCACGTTGCCGACGGTCACCGGCTTGAGCGCCTCCGACGCGCCGCCCTCGCTCATCGCGTTGAACACGGCGTCGCAATTACGCACCTGGAGCGTAACGTAGCGGATGCCCAGCGTCGCCATCGCGTTGACGGTTTCGAGGGTGTTGGCGAACGATGCCGCAGTCGCCGGCTTAGCCGCCGGATCCTGCAAAACGCTGAAGATCGTCTCACCGACCTTGTAGCGCCCCGATCCCAGACGCTGCGCCCCGGCGGCCTTCTCATAGAAGGAGTCGAACATCGCGGGATTGCTCACGCCGATGACGACTTCCAATTGCGTGATTCCGTTATGGCCCGGCGGCACCAACTCGACGTTATTGCCGTCCTGATCCAAAAGCGTTTGCGGCGCCGTCACGTTCGGCGACGCGATAATCAACCGGAGGTAGCCGCCGGGACGACGGGCCGGCAGCGGCTCGCGCGAATGCATCACTTTGATAACGCCGCCGTTGGAGAGATAGCGATGCTGGTTGAAGCCGCCGCCGACCGGCAGGATCGACTCGAACCGGAGGCCGAGCTTTTCGCCGTAAAATGCCTGCGCTTCTTCGAGCTTGTTGGTAAAGAGCCCGACGTCCAGTTGTGGTCTCGCCAGTTCCATTCCAGTTTCCTCCCACGTCGCGCGCTCGAAACTTCCTTGGAGTCTTCATCTATCACGGAGGGGAGAGGCGCAAAAGTCATCGACAACCAGTAGTACCGATTATCGACCTCTGGCTTTGGCTGCCCCCTGCGCGTAGAGCGGTTTTGCCCAGCGGGGCCGAAGTTCCGCTCTACCTGGCACGCGGCGGTTCGTTGGTCCGATCGTGACGTTGGAACGACGGTCCTGAAAAACCCGGAGCGAAGTTACTCCGCGCGTTGCCAGTGTTCATGCCGCCGTCGACCACCATCGCGGTACCGGTGATCCATTCGGCCTCATCACTGGCCAGGAAGGTCGCCATCGCGGCGATATCCTCGGGCTTGCCGGCGCGCGGAATCGGCTGCTGACGCGCCATATTGCGGCGAGCCTCCTCCTCACCGCCGCGCATTCCACGGTAGACGAGCGGGGTAACAATTCCGCCGGGGCAGATGCAGTTGACGCGGATACGATCATGGCCGAGTTCGATGGCCGCGCTTTGAGTGAGGCTCACCACCGCGGCTTTGGCCGCACAGTAGGCATGAAGTCCGGCCGCGGGCCTGAGGCCCCCCACCGATGCGGTCGAAATGATTGAGCCCCCACCCACCATGCGCATTGGCTCGATCGAATACTTGATACCCAGAAAGACTGCGCGGGTGAGGATGACAAACGTCTTGTCCCAGTCGTCAGCGGTGATGTCGGTGAGTCTGCCGGTCGCGCCGCCGACGCCGGCGTTGTTGTAGGTGATATCGAGCCGTCCGTACTCCTTGAGGGCACGATCGAACAACGCTTTCAAGTCCTTGTCGCTTCCTACATCAGTGTATTGGAATACCGCACTTCCACCGGCAGTGGTGATTTCCGAGATGGTTTCCTCGCCGGCCTGCGAATTCAAGTCGGCGACCACCACGGCTGCTCCCTCCCTGGCAAAGCGGACCGCCGTAGCGCGGCCCATACCAGTAGCCGCACCGGTTATCACCGCAACTTTTCCGTCTAGCTTTCCCATAATCGCTCCTGTGTTCCCCTGGGTCGCCGCTCAATGAGAGTTTCGGCTCTGCTAAGAAATCACAGCCTGGAAGCCTGTGCCACTTCCACTCGCAAAATATTAAAGTCATGCTTCGGCGCTGAAGCATCAGCTGCTGGTCCTTCCAGTCCGGCGGTAGCGCGAGGCGGCCATCCATTAGCATTTGCAGATTGATGCCAACTGGTGCGCGCCCTGCTGCGACCGCCTCAGCGATATGTGCAACGAACGCCAAGCCGGGCCAGGCGTGTGACGTAGCGCAGGCGACACAGTCCCCGTCCTACTTAGCGGGGACGAAGGGTTGCAACCGTCGCTGCGCCCGAAAATCCCCGACGTCAAATAGTCGAAAGGCTTCCGCACGGCTGGGTTCGGCGATGCGACGCCGGATAGGTCACCTCCCCAACGGCCGCTCTCCAGTGACGTCGTAGACGAAGATCGAGGCCGCCTTGGGGGCCATCGCGGTGCCCGGCGATGCGGGACGCGCTCGCGCCGCGGCCAGGTGATTGTCGAGGTCTTCCTGACGCGCCCAGCGCTCGAAGAGCATTACCCGCCGGGGATCGGTCGGGTCGGCACTTAAGGTGTACTCCAGGCAACCAGGCTCCGCCCTGGACGCGCGCATCCCGTCGATCCGGCCAGCGAGAAACGCCTCACGTTGATCGGGATCCACCTCTAATGTTCCTGCAACGATGACCATGCTCACCTCCTGATTCTGCTCGAATTTGACCGCACCCGCCGCTAGCTCGAGCGGCGGCTTTATCGCCCAGTGCTCGAGCGCCTTCACGGCGCCTGGTTGTCGAGGACCTGCCGCAACGCTTTCTGCCCCTGCAACGCCTGCTGGGTTTCCGCTGTCCTCGAATCCAAAAACTATAGCGACGTCCCCGGCCGTCGTCACCTGGTTCGCGTAGAGCCATTCCATGATTTGGTCAATGTTCAGATCGACGAACCCATTCTCTTCGAAGCCCTCACAGCCCGCCTGACCGAAATACAACTGGTTGGCGATCTTATCGTCGGCGGGCAGTTCATAAACCTCGCCCCAAATGAGCTTGTTGGCCAGGCGCTCCTCTCGTTCATTGATCGCTTATTCTCCTCCTCCCCGGCGTCTGCGGGCAGCGTGCGTTTCGCTGCCGCCAATCGGGAATGCTGTTGGAGACGACATGTGGCGGCCTCAGGGAGGCGGTCAAGGAACGTGGTAAAAATGCGATTTTTGCGCTTCAATGGTTTTCACGAATCAGACAGAAAAGAAGGAGGACGCGATGGGAAGCGCTGTTGGTAGGCTCTCGGGCAAGGTGGCGATCATCACCGGGGCCAGCACGGGCACCGGCCCGGTCATGGCCAAGCTTTTCGTGCAAGAGGGCGCGCGCGTGCTCCTCGCCGCCCGGCGCCAGGAGCTGGTCCTGCAAGCGGCCCGCGACGCCGGCAAAGGCGCCGTGGGCATGCGGGCCGACGTCACCCGTGAGGAGGACGTCAGCGCCATGGTCGACCGGGCGATGGAGGAGTTCGGCCAAGTCGACATCCTGCTGAACAACGCTGCCGCGCCCGGAGTAGACAAGTACATCTGGGAGCAGACGCTGGAGAACTGGAACGCGACCATCGCCATCGATCTCACGGCGGCTATGCTCTGCACGAGGGAGGTGCTGAAGCGCTCGATGCTGGAGCGCAAGACCGGCTCGATCGTGAACTTCTCGTCCACCGCAGGCTGGAGCGGGATACCGCGCAAGACCCACTACTGTACGGCCAAGGCGGCTCTGAGGGCGTTCACCAAGACCGTCGCGCTCGAGGTCGGGCCCCACGGCATCCGCTGCAACTGCCTGGTGCCGGGCGGGATCGACACCGAGCTCTGGCGCAATTATGGGAAGCGCATGGCCGGCGAGCAGGGGATCGATTACGAGACCTGGCGGGCGAAAAGCCTGCAGAGTGTGGCGCTGCGCACGATCTCCCAGCCCGAGGATATCGCCAACCTCGCCTTGTTCCTGGCCAGCGATGAGAGCCGGACCATCACCGGCCAGTCCATCAACTGCGATGCCGGCGCGGTCATGGTCGGCTGAGCCCAACCCAGGAGCAGAGGAAATGGACGCGAACGACAAGACTTCGATCGAGCAACGGCGCCGCGCGGCGGAGCAGCAAAGTGACCGCTAGCTCGATCAAGTTCTCGCTCGCCATCCCGCTGGGAGTTATCGAGCCCGCTGGCGAGTTCCAAAGCCAGGAGGCCGCAGCCCAGATGGGGCGGACCCTTGAATCCGCTGGCGTCGCGGCCTGCTACGTCACCGACCACCCAGCGCCCGTCGCCGCCTGGCTACACGCCAATGGCCACGACGCGACCGATCCGTTCACCAGCCTCTCGTTTGTGGCGGCGGCGACCACGAGTCTGCGCCTTCACACCAACGTTGTGGTCCTGCCCTATCGTAATCCGTTCATCACGGCGAAGGCCGCGGCGATTTTGCAGGTCTTTTCGGGCGGTCGACTTATCCTCGGTGTCGGGGCCGGGTACCAGCGGGGCGAGTTCGAGGCCCTGGGCGTGGATTTCACAAAGCGTGATGTCCTGACGGACGAAGCGCTCGAGACTATCAGGCTTGCCTGGAGTGGGGGTCCCGTGGTCAAACAGGGCCGCAACTTCAACGCCTTAGGCAACGAGCCTCGCCCGGTCCCCAAGCCGCACCCTACCATATGGGTCGGTGGAGGGAGTGACAGGGCGGTTGAACGTGCCGCCAAATGGGCCGATGGCTGGTCACCGTTCTTCACCGCGCCGACGCTGAGCCCTAACAACCGGGCGTTGGCCATTCAATCGCTCGAACAGCTAGCCGAAAAGATCCGCGTCCTAACCGACCTTCGAGCAAAAATTGGAAAATCGGGCGCGTTCGACGTCTGCATCGGTCCCCGAGTCCCCATCAAGGCCATGGACCGGCTCGAAGCCGAGCGTTACATCGAAGCGGTAGGACGGCTTACGCAGATAGGCGTGAACTGGATTACCACTGATTTGCCCCATCCCAATCGCACGGCGTACCTGGAGGCCGTGCATTGGTTCGGAGAAGAGGTCGTGAAACGGTTCTAGCGGACGCCGACCAATTGACGGACTTCCTTCCAATTAGGCAAGTGAGACGCGATCTCCAACGAGCTCGCCGTAGCCGGGCTGCCGTGCTTGATAACGTACAATCTTTATCGATCGACCTCGGCGCGCGTGAGCCATATTAGTCCGGGTCCTCCGCTGGTCTGTTCAGTTTCCAAGTCTTGCATTTCTCTGGAATCGAGCCGAAGTTTGCCTCCGAGCATATTCTCTTCGAGGTGCCTCACCGAACATGTTCCCGGAAGCGGAACGATGGCCGGCGATCGATGCAGAAGCCATGCGATCGCTACCTGGGCCTGGGTCGCGCCGTGAGATGACGCGACTGTTGCGAGCGTACTTCGCGGCTTGGTGATGCCGGTTCCGTCCAGCGGCTGCCATGCGCCGAAGGCCAATTGGTCTCGCTCGCAAGCTTTGAGAACATCCTCGGACGCGCGGTCAAAAATATTGTATCGATTTTGAACTGATACGATCGGAATGATCTTCTGAGCCAGCCGGAGCTGCTCGACCGTGACATTTGAAAGGCCGACGTGGCGAATTTTGCCCTGCTCGCGGAGTTCAGACAGAGCGCCGATTGAGCTCTCGAGCGGCACATCAGGGTCGGCTACATGAAGCTGATACAAATCGATTCGATCGAGCTTGAGCCGTTTGAGACTTGCCTCGCATGCCTGCTTCAGGTGATCGGGAGTTCCCTTTGGGATCCAATCAGAGGGTTTGTAGCGAACCAACCCTCCCTTGGTCGCAATGACGAGATTGGGCGGATACGGATAGAGGGCTTCGGCGATAATGCGCTCGGAAACTTCGGGACCGTAGCTGTCGGCGGTATCGATCAGGTCTACGCCGAGATCGATCATGCGCTTGAGCACGCGTTTGGCTTCCTGGCGGTCGGGCGGATCGCCCCATAGATTCGGTCCGGTGAGGCGGACCGCGCCGAAGGCCAGGCGTCGCACGCGCAAATCGCCGCCGATCTGGATCGTTTCAGCTGGCGATGACACATTAAGGGTTCCTGCCGTCATAAAATTAGATGTTCAATGAAATTATTAGCCAGAATTTCTTTTGAAATTCCGATTCAGCCTCGCACAGGCGCCAAGCCCCTTGCAAACGCAAGTTTTGAGCTGTTTTTGAGTGCAGAGGCCTTTTCCGCGGCACCCTTTGACCGTTCTGCCCCGCCTTGGTCGAAACAGCCAAAGCGGGATTTCACCGACTGAATTCTCAGACACTCTGTCTCTTCCCCTTCCGTCGCGTCACCGAACTTGCTCCATTCTGTGCTCCGCCTATTCAGGGGCACAGCCGCGATCTTGTGCAGCATGCTGCCGCCGCTCCACCTCCGCGCTGACCTGATCGCATCCAAACCGACGTCTATCTGGGCCTTTGCGTGATTTTACTTAATTGGTAGTTAACTTGGAAAATGGAAATCCGGGTTTAATGCGGCAATGAATCGGTTGGTCGTGCGCTGACGTTCTTGAACACCAACCGACGATCTCAAACCCCGCCGGAACCCATCACGAGTTTGTACTTCCTCATTGTGCGTACCACGCCAGTGTCGTTCGATCCGGAAAGTGGCAAGGTACTTAGCCCTAAAGCGTAAATAATCTTGCGGCTTGAGCGCAAGAACCAATTGGCGCAGAGGCCTTTTCTGTTCCCTCTCCTTATCCTAGGAGAGGGCGAGGGAGAGGGAGAGGTTACACGTCCCGACCCTTGATCCATGTTTCGTCCTCAGCCAGATGGCATTTCGCCAAACCCGTCCGGAATTATTTTCGCTTTACGGCCAGGTATTAACCGCAGTTCGCTGCGGTCGTGGGCCAGCCCTTGCGCTAAAGGTTGTGTTCTTCGACGAATGGCCCGGAGTAGATGGTTTTCCCGGTGAAAAACATCGGGTTGGGGCAGGTGCAGAGATCCCGCGCCACCTTGGCAGGAACATCGGGTGATTGCGCCCGGCTGGTATCTAACCCGCCCAGCCGCTGGCTTTCGAACTCGATACGCTCGGTGAGAGCAAATCCGGGGTCGATCAGGACTACCGGAATATTGTATTCTCTGACCTCTTTTACCAAACCCTGGGCAAACCGATGCAGTGCGGCCTTGGTGGTGGAGTATACAACGTTGACCGCGCCCTTGCCGGGCAGGTTGGGCGATTCGTTTGTGACTACCGAGGAAGTAAGGCAGATGATTGTGCCGTGGCGGCGTTGAATCATCTGCGGCAACAAGGTCCTGCAGGCGACGATCGGCGACAGCACATTCGCAGCCCAGGTGTCCTGCCAGGTGTCAAGCCTGATATCCAAAAACATACTATAGTGCTGGTCGCTGCGATGATGCGCGTTGTTTACCAGGATATCAACATGGCCGAAATGCTCCAGCGCCGTGCGGCACATCCGCTCCGTCTGTTCCGGGACGGTAAGATCGCACTTGAGCGGCAGGGCCTGCGCGCCGCGCTTGCGCACCTCGGCCGCGGTCTCCTGAATACTGCCTGGATAGATCGCGGCACTCGGCTCTACGGTACGGGCGGCGAGAACGATGTCGGCTCCCTCCTCGGCCAGTTGGATTGCGATGCGCTTGCCAATCCCGCGGCTCGCGCCAGTCACGATCGCGACTTGTGCCTTGAGTTTCATTGGTCCAATACCTCGCCCCGGTTAAATCCGGCGCGACCGTCACTCATCGAAGCAAAGCGGCAACGCGCTCCGCGACTGGCGCCGGATGACCACAAGTCGGCGCGGCCAGGGTCATGCCGGATCCCTGGCGGATTCGTTTAGTACGTTGACTGGGCGCCGGCAGAAAACTCTCCGAAGCCGGCGAACCTACTCCTCCAAGAAGTGGTGTTCCACTTCCCAGAAATGGTCGATGCCGCGATCCGCGAATTCAACGCGGTGCAGCGCTGCTGATTCCGAGGATTACGCCACTTTCGATACCGGGGCGGGGACCAGCCTCGACTCGACGAACTCGCCACCCTTCATCACAACGTCCAGCTTGGTGCGATCGCTCAGCACACCGATGTTGCGTATGGGGTCGCCGTTGACCACCAGCAAGTCGGCGATTTTGCCGGCCTCGATCGTGCCGATTTCGTCGCCCATTCCAAGCAGTCCGGCGCCGTTTCGCGTGGCCCAGCGGATTACGTCCAGCGGCGAGATGCCCGCGTATTTGACGTAGAACTCCAGTTCGAGCGCATAGTCGCCGTGCGGCATCCAGGAGGTGCCAAAATCGTCGCCAACGACCAGCCTGACTCCCGCCTTGTTGGCCTTTTCTACCGCCTTGTAACCCATCTCCAGCCAGCGCTCTTCCTGTGCCACGCGCTCGGCCGACCACCGTTTGCGCATAAAGTCCGTCGTCTTCCAAGTGAAATACAGGCTCGGAGTAACGTAGCTGTTCTGCTTGACCATCAGGTCGATGCACTCGTCGTCCATGGCATCGGCGTGGTCGAGCAGGTCCATCTGCGCGCGCAGGCAGTCCATGATCGCCGATCTCGCGATGACGTGTCCGCGCACCATGCGGCCGCGCTCATGCGCCGCTTGCGCCGCCGCCTGGATTTCTTCGAACGTCATCACCCCTTCGCTGGCTTTCATCTCGAAGCCGTGCCCGCCGGTCACGTAGAGCTTGATAATATCGGCGCCTTCCTTGATCTCCTGACGTATTACTTTGCGGAACTCGTCGGGCCCGTCGCACACGCGGCAAAGCCCTTCAATTCCCGAACTGTCGTCGAGGGGACCTCCGGTGGTGACGATGTCGTGTCCGCATGCGACCATGCGCGGCCCCTGGATCAGACCCCGGCGAATCGCCTCCTTCAAGGCGACATCGATGTTGTGGGGCGCACCCGCTCCGACAGCACCAGTAAAACCCGAGCGCAACAACAATTCCGCGTTCCTGGCCGCGGCGAGCGCCAAAAAGGTGGCCGGATACCTGACCCCGTTATCCATCGTGCTGTTGACATTGATGTAGCCGGCGTGGAAATGGCACTCGATCATGCCGGGCATCAGGCTCTTGCCCCTGAGGTCGAATACGGTGTCGCGGGCGGCCGGTTTTGGTACCCTGCCATCCGCGCCGACCGCGATGATGCGGTCGTCCTCGACTACAATCGTGCTGTTCGGCTTTGGAGGATTAACCCCGTCGATCAGATTTGCCGCGATGAAAAATACCCGTTTCATGATAAACCCTTCTTATTGGCGTAGCATCAGTGAAGCCAGGACCCTGATTATACGGCAGCTTTCAGATAATCGCGAATCACCTTACCACCCCATTCCTCTTCTCCAACCGGCCGCCGATAACGGTACTTCAGATACCAGCGGCCACCGTTCTTCTCAAATTCCCAGTGGTTAAATCCACAAGTAGCGGCCTCGTATTTATCGCCCTTTCTCAAAAACACAACGGAGTAACCCTCGGCCCAGGCTTTGGTTCCATTCACACGGATGAAATAATCCATCGATGTGTGCTGAGATCTCCCTTCAAATGACGTTTTGTGGCTTCCGGTCGGGCTGGCAATGAAGTCCAACAACTGGTCCTTACCGGCCCATTTAGCATTTGGTCCCAGATCAATTACCCCGTCCGGCGTATAATTATTGACATATTCCTCGGAGCGGCCCAAATCTGCATTAAACGAATAGCGCGAGAGGCATTCACGAATCTTTTCCTGATCTTCCAGGACCTCTAGACGTGCTTCCAAGGCCTTAAGTCGCGCCTCTAAATCCATGCCGATCTCCTTTGTTTGCTTCAAGGGACTGTCCACAGTTAACGACGAACAGCAATTAACGAAGATATCAAGGCCGCCGCCAGGCACCATGCGGCGCCCAGTGGTCGGAGCTCGGTTATCGTCGTCCTCCTCGACGGCCAACACTTCACCGGGCAGGCTCAGACGCAGCCTCGCTGGGTGCGGAAAAACGGCTTCTGAGATAGGAATGGTGACCCGATGGGATTAGCGCCCTGCATAAAAGATGGCTTCCTTCCTCAATCTTCTCCCCCTGACCGGGGGGAGATAAGAGAGAGGGAGCAGGCTGCGGAGACTTTTTCCGCAGCCTGCTAGACTCGCCCTCCGGCTGACAGGATCTATCCGCCATCGGCGGATATGTTGTCAAGCCGATAACCGCTGACTAATCGGACTCTTTTGGTCACTGACTTTGAGGCACGATTTGGTCAGTTTGAATCACGTCGTGAGTCTCTTGGATCTGCCTTGACCAACAAGAGGTACTTGGACTAGGTCTTTGGTCTTGAAGAGCTCTAATCGCGGGTGCGGTATATACGAGCACAGCGAGATGACAAGGCATGGATCTGAGCGTCTTTTACGAAATCCAGACGATCGATGTCAGCCCAGCGGCTGTTAGACGCGCTTATGATGAGACGATCGGGCGGGCGATCCTGGCTGATGAGCTCGGATATCGCACAGCGTGGTTTGTCGAGCATCATTTTCTGCCCGGTTATTGCTTCTGCCCGGTGCTGGAATTGGTTGTCACCTATCTCGCGTCGAAGACCAAACGGATTCGTCTCGGCCACGGCATTGTAAAGCTGCTCTTCAGGATCAAGCATGCGCTGCGGGTGACGGAACGGATCGCGGTGTTGGACCTGCTCTCTGATGGGCGGGTCGAATTCGGCGGCGGCCGTGTCACGATCGGGTCGGAGCTGGAAGCGTTCGGGGTCGATCCCGCAGATGCGCGGCGCCAATGGGAAGAGGCGCGTGCACATGCTGCCGAAAATGTAAATAAAAGACAATTGTAAATGGGAGGGCGATCTGATTAGCATCCCGCCACGGAGTGTGGTTCCCAAGCCGGTGCAGCAGCCGCATCCGCCGATGTGGGTCGCCTGCTCCCAGGCCTCGACCATTGAGTTCGCCGGCAAAAGCGGAATCGGAGTCTTGGGATGGGGAATTGATCTCAATAATGCGGCTGAATATGTGCGCCTTTATCGAGAGGCAGCAAACGGGGCTAAGCCCATTGGCGCGCTCGTCAACAATCGCTTCGCGATCCTGGTGGCCGCCCTTTGCTGCGACATCGATGAGGAGGCGATCAAGCTGCAGGGCCCGAGCGTCAAGTTGTTGGCCGAGCAAACCGCGGCATTTCAGAAGCCGTGGGTTGAGGGTAGCGTCCGTCCGACGTTCGAGTATTTCACAAACTGGGTCGCACAGAGCGCAGCCAAGCTGAAGAGCGCTTTCCTTAAAGACCCGGTCCGGAGCGCCCGGGTGGGCACCCCCCGCACCTGCTTGAAGCTGTTACAGAGGTTAAATGACGCCGGGATTGACGAGACGATGGTGTTTATGCGGCTGTACGAAAACCCACCTGATGCAATCATGCGGGAGCTCAGAGTGATTGCCGAGCAGGTGCGTACGCAGTTGAAATCTTCCACCAATATGCAAGCAAGCGATAAGGAGAGGTTTTCATGGTAAGGCGACGTCTTAATATCGGGAAGTTCTTCGAAATATTAGCATCTGCTTTACTGCTCTGTGTGCTCCTCATTTGCACAGCGAGAGCCGAGGTCGCCTATGATGCAAATGCCTACGCATCGCTGGCTTCGGCCGACTCGAAATCCGGAATACCCGACGGCACCAGGATAACCACAGCGAACTGGCGACAATTCAAACAGTTCATTCCGGTTGGGATGCAGGCCCTATTCGGCGGTGGCTACAAATGGCAAATCGACCCAACTCCGGACTCGGCCTTGGTGGTCGGACCCACGATCGCGACGCAGCAACCAAAGCAATTCCTTAGGGACACGGAGAAATACTCGAACCAGGTGCAACTTGTAAAGCTGCCTCAGGGAAGCTACACCGTTAAAGGCTACGTGGCAGGTTTGCCATTTCCAAATCCTGCCGAACCGGATTTGGGTGCAAAAGCCTACTTCGATGCCTATTACGAATACCGGCCTTTCGTTGCCTGGTACGACGACCCTGGTTGGCTGGTAGATAGCTACCACAACACGACCCCGAACGACACCGAAGTAACGGCATTTCGGCTCAGCCATTTAAGCGACCCAGGCTATCCAAGCACTCCGTCGTTTGGAAAAGGCTACATTTTTTCCGACCGTTATTTTGTTCGTCTTCCTGAGCAGTCGAAGTACACCACGGAGATCGCCATGTATCGTGACGATCCCGCGCTGCCCCAGGAGCTTTATGTTTTTCTTCCCTCGTTGCGACGTTCACTCAGACTGTCAAGCCGGGCCCGATGCAGTCCGATCCTGGGCAGCGACTACGCTCAGGACGACAACAACGATTTCCTGGGTGTTTTGCCAACCGAGTTTTCGCTGAAATCACTCGGTAAGAAGAAGATTCTGGCTCTGATGCACGAGGACCCCGCTACCGCAGGACATCCCAGCGCTTTCGTACAACCTACGGGTGGGATGCCTGGATGGCCGACGCCAAAGCTGGGTAAATGGGAACTGCGTGACGTATACGCCCTTGATCTTTCACCATTGCCGGACCTGGCACGCGGATACTGTTACGGTCATAAAGTCGTCTATGTTGACATACAGTCGTGGGTGCCTGTATCAGCGGACATTTTCGATCCAAATGGAAGATTGTGGAAAGTAGGGCTGGTTAATTATCATCCCTGGACGATTAACGGTGGCGAGGTGATAGTTCCGCAGGTGGTGGATATCATCCTATGGGATCTGCAAAACAGCCACACGACTCTTTCAACGGTGGGAAAAGGTCTGTTTAATCACGATGCCCCCAAACAGTATCAGGATGTCGGAGTGATGGCGTTCCCGGCGTCCCTGGCCCAGGTAATGCGGTGATCGTCGGACAGAGCGATGGGATATTGCCCGGAAACGGAGTATCGTTGCCCCCCGTCGCGCCGCTTTTGAATTGGGGATCGATATAGCGCTGCCAGAGGTCGGCGGGCTCGATGATGTGCTGTCGGAATCGATGACTTCAACGCCGTTATGCGACATGATGGTGGGACCACCTTGTCGCGTTGCCGCCTGACGGCGGTCATAGACCGGGCCTGCATCGGATCACTCCTGCGTGAGAGCGGCGGAGGTCAAAAACGGTGACTGTCGCCATCCGGCGTTGCCGGATTGAGCGTCATCGGCCAGTGTTGCCTTGCCCAATCCGCGAAGCCAACGTGCATGTAGGATGCGGCTACCCGTGCCGATCGGTCAGGTTCGCAAAAAGTGCCGGATGGAAAAGTCGGGGGAAAAGGACGCCCTATACCTCGGTATCCTCAGAAACGGCCTCGACAGAACATTCGCCGCTTATGATTCCATGCTCCGTTCAACGGACGACGTCAGAGACCGTTTGCGGAAAATCCTCTTCGTTGCCTTGCGGTACGGTGACGAACAACGCGACCTGCTCCGGCATCTCGTCACCCACGAATCCCACCTCGCCGAACCGCGGCGCGTGCTGATAAAAGCGTCACGGGAACGCATGATCCAGATCATCGTTTCACTCATCGGGCAGGGTATCTCAGAAGGCCTGTTCCGGCCTGTGAACCCGCGCCTTGCAGCAATAGCGATACAGGGAGCGGTCGGCGCAATTTCAATTTATTATAAGGTTCCGGAGTCAGCGACGAGTATCACAGAGCAGCTGGACAAACTGATCAGACACGGTATTGAAATTGCGGCCATACCAAACGTTCGAAGTGCGCCTCCTCGACGGCGAAATCTTCGCCAATACGGCTAAGGAGTCTTGCGCTTAGTTCCCCACGCTCAGCACATGCCAATCACGCTTGACCATCGAATCCCTTTACGCGGGCAACGGCAAATCATAGTGAAAAAGCGGCGATGCCGGCGCCCGGCGATGCCGGGTAGTTGCATCCTCGCGCGCCCACCGTCGACTTTGCGCGACGCCGGGCGCGCGTGTTCAGAGGAGCATGCCGCCGTTGGCGCGGATTACTTCGCCGTTGACGGTGGTGTTGGCGGCCGATGCGACGAATACAATCACTGAGGCGACTTCTTCTGGGGTCGGGACATGCCGTATCGGCGAGACTTTGGCTGCCTGTTCCACCAGCTGCGGCATCGAGCTGAGCACCGCCTCGGTCTGCGTCAAACCCGGCATCACCACGTTGGTGAGGATGCCTTCGGGCGCGAGTTCCCTGGCGAGGGTTCGGGTCAGGCCATGCAACGCCGCTTTCGCCGCCCCATAGGTCGCGCCGCCAGGATATCCGTCCGCAGCCACTGCCGAAGAGACGTTGACAATCCGTCCCCATCGGTTCCGGCGCATGTAGGGCAGCACCGCCATGATCGCCACGTGGGCGCCCTCGAAATTGCCGCGCAGCACATCGCGCCACTGCTCGGACGGAACTTCCTCGAATGGACATTGGACGACCACCCGTTCGCTGCCGTGGACCGCGTTGTTGATCAGGATGTCGATTCTGTCCCAGCGGGCGGCGACCGCATCGACCGCGTCACGGATCGACTGGTCCGAGCTGAGATCCAGCCGTAAGACCATCGCTTCGCCGCCGCGTTCACGGATTCCCGCCGCCACGGCTTCGGCGCGCTCGCGCAGATTGTGATAGGTGACGGCGACCAACGCTCCCTCGCGCCCGAAAATCTCCGCCGCCGCCCGCCCGATTCCCCGTGAACTGCCGGTGACCAGCGCCACCCGGCCCTTCAGACCAAGATCCATGAGGTGCTCCGACTTACGTCCCGTGACGGCCCACAATTTGGCGCGTAGCCAGCACCTGTGGTCCCGATGGGCGGACTTCAACTACCTGGCCCGCCAGCCGATCGTCGTGGATGAAATTGAGCACGACGTCCGCGATCGAATCCGGTTGAAGAAGATTCTGCGGCTTTACGGACTTGAGTTCCGCCTTACTGCGGGTATCAAGCATCCGCGCCACCATCGGCGTGTTGGTGATCCCTGGGCAAACACAATTGACGCGGATACCATCTTTTTGCCAGTTCACCAGCGAGTAAGTTAGATGGACCACTCCAGCCTTCGCCGCGGCATACACCGGGTCCAGCGGCATCGGATAGATTCCAGCCATCGAAGCGGTGTTGACGATCACGCCCCCGCCACCCTGCTTCATCAAGGGATAGGCCAAATGGCACCCGAGTATCACGGCTTGAAGATCGACGTCGAGCACCCGGCGCCAGACTTCAAGCGCGACTTTCGGGAACCCCGGCGGCGGCAAGGCGAGACCAGCGTTGTTGTATAAAATATCGAAGCGGTTGAAGCGGGAAAGAGCCGACTGCAACGCCGCACTCATCTGCTCAGCATCGGTGACCTCGGCCTTTGCGAAAGCCGCGCGTCCGCCTTTCTGCTCGATCAGGCTGACGGCCTCTTCTCCCATTCGATCATTGAGATCGACGATCATAATCGAAGCACCCTGCGCTGCCAGGCGCAGCGCGGTGGTTCGTCCTATTCCCGATCCGCCTCCGGTGATGACGGCCACTTTGCCTGCTGGATCCATATTCTTACTCCTGCCCCTTCGTCGAATGTATGTGTTGCATCGTCAGACTACCAACTTCGCCGGTGTCCACCTCGGAACCTATAACGGCATGTCGGGAAGCGAACCTGCCGGCCGGCACTCAGCCATCAGTTAAGCCGCAACTGCGCCGATGCGCTCAGACCAGGTATCCGGCGTCTACGCCAATGACCTGGCCGGTGATCGCAGAGCCCTGATCGGAGGCCAGCAAAACGGCGACTGGGCCATATTCGTCGGGATGAAGAACCCTCTTCAAGGCGGTCTTGTCCACGACTTTCTTGCGCACCTCTTCAACGGTCGCAAGGTTATACCAACGCGCCATCTGCTCCCAGTCCAAGGCCCGACTCTCGGTAAGACCCGCGGAAATTACATTGATGTTGATTCCATGCGGCGCGACCGCATAGGCCATCGAGCGCGTAAATCCAACCAGCCCATGCTTGGCCGTCGCGTAGGATACCGGTCCCATTCCATGATGATCCCCGCCGCTCGAACCGATATTTATGATGCGTCCCCACTTTTGTTTCAACATGTATGGTAGCGCGGACTTGGTCGTATAAAAGGCCTGGATCAGGTTAAGGAAGAGATTATCTTCGAACGCTCGCGGATCATGTTCGAGCGGATTGAGCAGGTCGCCGTCATGGATCGTTCCGCCGGCGTTGTTCACCAGGATGTCAAGACCGCCGAGTTCCTCGGCGGCGCGCTTGACACCGGGACCAATCGCTTCTCTACTCATCAGATCGAGCACAAGGCATACGCCACGCCGACCCAACGCCTCGATTTCGTTCGCAACTGTCTCCAGTTCAGTTTTTGAACGGGCCGCTACCGCCACATCGGCGCCGGCTTTCGCCAGCGCGAGGGCGATGGATCTGCCGATGCCGCGACCTCCGCCCGTAACCAAAGCCCGGCGGCCGTCGAGCTCAATCAGATGTCCCACGTTTGTTTCCCCTGTTCGGCTGCGACAACGTTAAGCGGAATTTCCGTTTTGACTCTCCGATTCAGACTCGGCTTTTAGAACAAAACAGCCTTCGTCGGCAAGGTCTTCACAGCGCCCAAATTCGCAACGCGCACATGGTTGTTTTCCGAGTCGACTCCGCTTATATGAGACTCAGGCGCTCTTTCCATTTTCCCTGGCGTGTCGCGTTTATAGGGGCACAGGGCGAGGCAGAACATGTTTGATGCGTCAGCCGTAACCGTGGGTCAATTTCCATAAACATGCGAGGTGAACGTAATGGAATACAACGTCATCGACGCTGATGGCCATGTTCTCGAACCCCCCGACCTATGGGAGAACTACATCGACCCCGGGTTCCGGGAAACTTGCCCCAAGCTGCTGATCACCGAAGACGGCCGCGAAGTTTTGCGGATCGAAGGCGATGACGCAATCGACCTTGGGCGTGGCAAGAAACCGCTCAAGCTGGGCGGGCTGGGGACGTTTGGCGCTCGCGCAGGCGGCGTAAAGTCATTTCGCGTCGCCTATCTGGACGGCAAGCCTGGAGGCTTCGACCCGCACGTGCGGATTCCGGATATGGACGCCGAAGGAATCGACGCCGCGTTTCTTTATCCGAGCCTCGGCCTTTTTCTTGGCGCCACCAAGGATCCGGAATTTTCGGCAGCTGTCTGCCGCGCGTACAACCGCTGGCTGGCGGATTATTGCAAGCCCTATCCGGCGCGGTTGTTTGGCGCCGCGATGCTGCCGATGCAATCCGTCGACCACCTGGTTGATGAGATGGCGTTCGCAACGAAGGAATTAGGCTTGCGCTGCGGGTTTATCCGTCCCAATCCTTACAATGGTCGTGCGCTGCACGATCCCGCCTATGACCCCTTGTGGGCTGCGGCACAGGAGATGGACTTTTCCATTGGCATTCATGGCGGCTCTGAAAGCGGGCAGCCAACGCTCGGTTTCGACCGTTTCACGAGGGGTTTCGCCGTGCGTCACCTGGTGGCGCATACGTTCGAGATGATGGCGGCGGCAGCGAGCCTGATCATGTGTGGGGTTTGCGATCGGTTCCCAAAACTTCGCATCGCATTTCTCGAATCGGGCGGTGGATGGATGGCAGGATGGCTGGATCGCATGGACCGCCATTTCGATGACGTCGGCATGAACGACACCGGACTGAAGACTCGCCCCAGCGAAATCTTTCGCCGACAATGTTTTATCTCGTTCGAGCCCGTGGAAGGTTCGCTCAAACATCTGGCGAATTATATCGGTTCCGAGAACATCCTGTGGGCGACTGACTATCCGCATGCCGACGGGTTTCCGGATGCGCCCAACATGATCAAGGGGATGGGGCTAGCGCCGGAAACGTTAGCCAATGTCCTGGCTGGAGGCGCAAAACGTTACTACAACCTGCACTAGCCCTAAAGCGAAAATAATTTTGTCCCTTGAGCGCACGAACATGTTGGCGCAGAGGCGGTTTCTGTTCCCTCTCCTTATCCTAGGAGAGGGCGAGGGAGAGGTTACACGCCCCGATCCTTGATCCATGTTTCGCCCTCAGCCAGCGGCATTTCGCCAAAGATCCGCCCGGAATTATTTTCGCTTTAGGGCTGGCAGGGTGGGGAAGCACCAAACGTTGGATTGCCCACGAAACTCCTTTTTTCCGCACCCTGCCAGGGCAGCGCTCCAATCATCAGTCAGGCTTGAATTGCGCCGATGCGCTCAGACCCGGTATCGCCGCACCGACCCCAATGACCTGGCCCGTGATCGCGAAGCCCTGGCCGGACGCCGGCAACATGGCGACTGGACCAAGTACGTCCGCGGTCAAGAAACCGGGCGCCCGACAACAAAACTTATTCCGGCTTCGCCGCCTTACTCAGCAATTCGTGTCCTTTCCATCGGCAGCAGGTGCATTCACTTCGCTTTGAACCCGTGCATGTTGGCGGGTCCCCAGAAGGCCCGCATCTCGACCACCTTTCCCTGATCGTCGAAGCGAAAGGTATCGATGACCTCGAACCTTTTTTCACCGGTCGGATCGAAGAGAGCCGTAAACGCAAAGGCCGCGTGATTGGCGCACGCACGGACCGCACCTTCGAGCCGCAGCTTCGCCCCTCCATTCATAGCTCGTGTGTAGAAATCACGGATCGCCGCGCGTCCCTTTATAATTTGCGCTCCAACCGGATCTTCGACGGTTCCGTTCTCGGCGAAGAGTGCGACAGCTAATTCCGGGTCGTTTTTATCGAACGCGGTGACATACTGGTGAACGGCACGAACCATTTCTTCCTCAGTCGGCATAGATCTCCTTCAAATCCGCTCGTTGGCGGCAGGGCGGTGTGATGAATCGCTGTCGGGGAAAACTTCTCTGTGCGGTTGTTTTGAAAATGGCCGCGTTAAAATCTCCCGCGCGACGAGCCTTCGCTAAATATACGTAACACAAAGATGACCGGCACTTCGAATCCCTTCGCGCCCGCAACCAGGCACCGCAAACCGTCGGCCCAAATCCAGCTTTAATGCAAATACTTATATCGGTGAGTTGCGATTGGTCCGGAACCCATTTTATGCGCTCGATACCGGGGCAATTCGGCGGGGTTGCGAATGGCGGCGCGCCTTATCCAAGGCGCGGTGCCGGTGCCCCTGGCAGCCAGGGATTGTCCGCCAATGCGCCGGCTCGCGGCAAGCTGGTTTAACACCGAGCCGTCGCTGTCGGCACTTATTAAAACTGGTTCGGGCTGCATGGCATAAGATCCGGGCCGCACCTGTATAACGTAAGGCTTCGGCCCGAGGATTAGCACCGGCGCCGCAGACTGAGCGCCGAGACCGTTGGTATATCGTTCGATCACACGCCGCACATACTTATGCGTTTCCGCGTATGGTGGTATGCCATCATACTTTTCCACGGCGCTGGGTCCCGCGTTATAGGCGGCCAGCAAAGCGGGCAATCCCTGGAGGTTGAGATTATTGGCAAATCGCTTGCGCAGATAATCAAGAAAATCGGCGGCACCCATGACGTTGGCAACCGGGTCGAAAGGATCGAGCACGGAGAACGCACTGGCCGTGGCCGGCATCAATTGCATAAGTCCCAGCGCCCCCTTGGGTGAAACACTCAGAGGGTCGCCGCCGGATTCGACCTCAGCCATCGCTTCAAGCAGATCCGCGTCGATGTTGTGCATCCGGCCAACTATGGCAAATAGAGCCTTCAGGTCGGGATGACCACGGGTAGGCTGCGCTGGGGCAGCCGCCGGCATAAGAAAAATCAGCAGAATCGGCAGGGCGCTCTTTTGCACCCAACCCGCTGAAATCTTCCCGGCCGAGCATAACCAAGCCCGCATGACTGCCATCGAACCTATACTAGGAGAATCGGCCCGAAAGCGAAATAACTCCGGGTCAGGTGCCTGACTTTCGCTGGTGAGGATTGTTCGATCGCCCGCCGCGTCGAGGGCGGCGTTGACTTTGGCGGCGCTGGCGCAGCGGGCCTAATCGCGGTTGCGGGCGGATCCCGACTGTAGGTCCGGGCGGACGCTGTACGATCCCGACCAAGTTGCCGTCCCGGGTCGCGCACGAAGCCGACCCGCAGGGCGTCGCCGACGGTCGTCCGGCTTGAACGCCTCCGACGCGCCGCCTTGCCTCATCGCGCCCTGGAAGCGGCAGGGCCTGATCGAACTCGGTTATGGCATTCCTGAATGGCTGCGGCTCGTTCCGGTGGAACTTCGAGGCCAATGAGCAAAGCAGACGATCCGGAACGTTGGCGTGCATTTTGCGCGTTCGACGCAACCTGAGAGAAGGGTGGCGCGATGGTGTTTTCGTGCGTCGCTTTCAGCGACTTGCAGAGTCGGATTCGCTCAAGGCCCTGGGCTTCGAGCGTGCGCTGTTCAATTCGCGCTTCGTGGCGGTTGCGCTTGAGGCGCAGTTTGACGATGCGCTCACACGCTTCACGCCGGTGTCGAACCTGCCGCGTGGATGCGTTTCCGAAAGGCGCTTACCGAAGCTCTTCGGGTTGATCTCTTCCCAAATGATAAAGCCGAACGGCGTTGTCGAATACCATTTTGCGGGTGATATTCTCCGGCACTCCATCGAAGTCCGTCTTGATCACCTCGCGGGAGCGCGGCCAGGTGGAATCGGAGTGCGGAAAATCGGAGCCCCACATGTAATTGTTCTCGCCGAAGAACTTGAAGTTCGCCGGACCAACCGGGTCATCCAAAAAAGTCGCCCAAACCTGTCGTTTGAAATATTCGCTGGGCTTAAGCGTGAGCTTCGCATACGTTCCGACCTTGCTGTACTTGTCCCAGGCATGGTCGAGCCGGTAAAGGAAGTGCGGCAGCCAGCCGGTGTCGTTTTCCGCCGATACCAGCCGCAGGTTCGGAAAACGCTCGAGCACGCCGCCAATAATGATGTCAGCGAAGGTCTGCTGAACTTCCGAAATCAGGAACATATAATTGATGACCACGTTGGTCTGCTCAAGCGGCTTGGCCTTCTCGCCCGGTTTGGGAAGATTTCTTCGACCGCTGACGACGTGCAGCGATATCGGGATCCGCAAGTCGCTGGCCGCCTGCCAAAACGGATCGTACATCGGAAGCCGGTAGGGTTTGTCCTCAGGCGGCGCGCCGCTGATCTGCGCCCCCGCCAAACCCAGCCTGGCTGCGCGCTCCAGCTCGCGAATTGCCACGTCAACGTCGTCGGTGGAGATCATCGCAATACCGGCCAGGCGTTTGGGGTCGTAATTGCAGTACTCGGCCAGCCAGTCGTTGTAGGCCGAAAAACAGGCCTGCTGAAGCTCCAAATCGGGCAGCGCGAACAGCGGCAGGCCGAGACTGGTGTACAGCACCTCGCCCTCGACTCCGTCGATGTCCTGGTCCTTTAGCCGTTCCGCGGGATCCCATCCGCTGGGGCGGACCGCTTCATATCCGGTCTTCCAATGTTCGGCGAGCGCCTCGCCACTCTTGCCGCTGGCGCTGATGCCGCCGACTGGAAAAGGTCTGATACCCGGAGCGAACAGGAGCGCCGTCGAACCCCGCATCTCGATATGAGGCGCGCTGTCCCTGAATTTGCGGTCCAGCCGCGAGGTCCAGAGATCGGCCGGTTCCACGGTGTGCGAATCCGCTGAAACTACACGCATGAGGCGAACCTCCCTAATCGATTGCGCTACCTTTTGATACGAATGCGGGACAAATACTTTTCTCTGCACATGCTATAACGAACGCCATCGTTGCGCGGGTCGCCTCGTCTCGTCAATCCTCGCGCATGCGTTTGCGGCCGAGGTCCGCTGTACGTCAGCCGGGTGGAGGCTATACGTTCTGGACGAAGTTGCCATCCGGATCGCGCACGAAGCTGACTCGCAGGGCGTCGCCGACAGCCGTATAAGGGCTCGCTGGCCGGACTCTCCCGCGCGAGTCAATCCTCAGACCAGAACTTTGCGCGCCAGGTCTTCCAGCGCCCGTTCCACTTTCGCCGGCTCCAACGTGGCGGGACCGAGGACCACCCGATGGGCGCCGGCGGCACGATATTCTTCGATCATCCGACGATGGTCCCCGCCGCATTTGGCCAGTTGGTTAGGCGGTGGGTAGGCCGTTGTTTCTATCGCACTGAAATCGCGGTCGGCATCGGCACAAAGACATTTGAGTGTTGCAAGCTCGCGACCCAGGCGCTCAGGACTGATTCCGTAGGGCATCCATCCCTCGCCGATCGCGACTACGTTTTTGAGCGCCCGTTCGCAACTCGGTCCGAAGACGTTGGAGCCAATATGGATCGGAGGATGGGGTTTTTGCATCGGCTTTGGATAGCTCTTGACGGCGGGGAAGCGCACGAATTCGCCCTCGAACACGGCGTGCGGCTTGGTCCAGATCTCCTTCATGGCTCTGACGTACTCTCGCGTCATCGCCCATCGCCTGGGGAAGTTCGCCCCCATAATCTCGGACTCATCGGCCAGCCATCCGGCGCCGATTCCGAACAGCAGCCGGCCATTGGAAAAATAATCGAGTGTGGCGACCTCCTTGGCGAGCAGGATCGGGTTGCGCTCGGGCACCAGGCAGATAGCGGTCGCAATCTTGAAATGCGTGGTCGCCTGCGCCGCCATTGCAAGCAGGACGAATGGGTCAGGCATGTGCGAATAGAACTCGGGAATCTCGCCGTCGCGGGCGGCATCCGGATAGCGAGTCCGGTGAACCACCGGGATGACCGGGTGTTCGGGGATGAACAGCCCTTCGAAACCCAGAGATTCCGCGGCCCTGGCGACAACAGCAGGACCGGCGGTTTCCTCCGTGATCACGCAGGAGATTGCAATTTTCATCTGACGCTCCATTGACGTTAGCGTCGGCTAGGCCGGCTATGTGATGACGAGCGTAACGGATCGTCGGGGTTTCATCGAGGATCAAGCGATTGACCTGTTTGCCTTCGGAACGGCCTGAGAAACCGCCCTTCCGAAGCGGACGCGCGCGCCCGGCGTCGTGGTGAGCGCGCGCTTGTGCGCTGAGACGCTCGCCTCGCGTAATCGAAGCAATCTCGGTACAGAGCCCTAAGCTTGCGTGGTCACCAGGCGCGTGCGCTTCAGATGAAGGGAGCTGATCTTCCACTCGCCGTTCACCTTGCGATAAGTCTCGTGGTAGTGCCCGAACCCATGGAGGAGGCCGCCCTTGGTATCCACGATATCCTCCATAGCCCAAATGCCGCGGGCCTCGGTCTCGGAGATGATGTCGAGAATCGGCGTATGTCCCTGATGCACTGTCACCGTGGGATTGAGCGTTTTCTCAATTACGAACTCGCGAATCGCCGCGTGGCCGACGTGCCGCCCTGCGAGCTTTCCCTCCCGGCCCAGCGTGGACACTGTTCCGTCCCACGCCAGTGAGGCATCCGGTGTGAATAGCGCGATCCACTCGTCCCAATTCTTGTGGTCGATATGATAGAAATAAGTCGCCTTCAGGCGCTTGAGGGCTTCCAACTCAACAAGTAGCTGCAACGTATCCATTCTAATGTCTAATGCCTCCCTGGTTTTCTGACTGCACGAGGCTTTCCCCATTTGGCGTGAGGACGCGGCACGAGATTACTCCCGGGTCCGATTATAAGAAACTGTTTTTTCAGGGCTTCGGTGTTCGGGAGAAGGCCCACCTCGGGCCATCCGCGCCCTTGCATCATCACCTCGAGCAGGTGGAGGCTTGGGCATCATGATTAGAGTGAAGGCTGGGATCTTTAGCGTGACTCCGCCGGCGCCGCCGGACGACGACGGCAGCTACCTGCGGTGGCACCTGCTCGATCACATGCCCGAGCAGTACCAACTGCCCGGCCTCGTCTACGCGATGCGCTGGATCGCTGACGGCGAGTACCTCGATAGTCCAATCGCAGCGAGCGGGCACTTGGTCCAGGTGGGCAACGTCGTCAACTACCTTGTCGGTGACCCCGTGCAGCAGACGCTGGACGACTTCATGGAGCTGGGTGGCCGTTTGGCAGAGGTAGGGCGGTTCCCGCAGAGGCGTCCATCACTCCAGCTCAGGATGCTGGCGCTGCTGCGGTGGTACGCTGCCCCCCGCGCCCTGATCTCACCGGAGGTCGTGCCGTTCCGGCCCCACCGTGGTGTCCTCGTAATCGTCGAGCAGCCGAGCGGCGACAACCGCTCCGACTGGCTGCAGTGGCTCCACACGGAGCACTATCCGGCGGTGCTTGCCACGCCGGGCACCGCAGGGGCGTGGATGTACGGCTCGACGAGCACGTGGAAGCTGCTCCCGGCGCTTCAAGGCGACGCCCAGTACATCACCGTGATCTACCTCGACGACGACCCGCTGGCGACGACCAAGGCGCTGGCGCCCCTGGTAGAGAAGCGTTGGGCGTCCGGCGCGATGCGGCCGTTGTTCGCCGGGCCGCTCAGGACGATGATCCATTGGGAGGCGTGGCGCTGACATGGACGAAAGGGTGGGGGAGGAGCTGCAGGCGCGCCTTCGCCGACTCGAGGATGAATCGGCGATCCAGCGGCGGCTAGCGTCGTACGGCGCGGCGGCCGACGCCGGGTTGACGTAGCTCGACGATTTTCCCGTCCTGAATGCGCCACAGTTCTATCGCCTCCATCCGGAAACTCTTGCCGGTTGTGCGGCCAGCCGTGAGCATAAGACCGGAACATACGTCTCGACGGAGGCAGGCGCCCCGCGTATAGTAGACAGCGCTGTTGATCAATAAGCGGTGAACACCAGGCGTCTTCACTCCAGTCACCGCGGATCCGCCAGGAGACAGGCGATGGCAATCAACCGGCCTGAGAAACCCAACGTCGGGAGCTGGACAGCGCTGCATCCGCAGTTGGGAACCGGGGACGTCTCTCATCTCGACTCCATCTCGCCGGAATTCTTCGAGAAAGAGAAGCAGGCGATCTTCAAGCACGCGTGGCTGAACGTTGGCCGGGTCGAGCGCTGCCCAAGATGGGCAGCTATTTCACTCAAGAGCAGTCGGACTCCGGCAGGTCCCCGGCGATGCCCTAGCAGGGTGCGAAAAAAAGAAATTTCGAGGGCAACTCCGCCGTTGGTGGTTCCGCACCCTGCATAAAGGAATGGCTTCATTCCTACATCTTCTCTCTCTGGGAGAGATAAGAGTGAGGGAGCAGGGGGCGGAAATCCTTTTTCCGCAGCCTGCTAGTGATCGATCTTGGTGACGTGACGCTTCTGCCCGGGCTTATGGACATGGAGTTTGATCTTGTCCTTGATGACCACTCGGACTATCAATTCAATACATCGGAACTGACGGAGGAATTATGCGATTCGGCCTGCTTTATGAAATGGAGATGCCACGGCCGTGGAACGAACGCAGCGAATACAATATCTACTGGCAAGCGCTTGAGCAGATCGAGCTCGGCGATCGGCTCGGCTTCGATTTCGTGTGGGAGGTCGAGCATCACTTCCTGGAGGAATATTCGCATAGTTCCGCGCCCGAAGTGTTTCTTGGCGCCGTCAGCCAGCGCACCAAAAATATTCGTATTGCGCATGGCGTTCGGCTGCTGCCTTTTCAGTTCAACCATCCGATCAAGGTGGCGGAACAGGCTGCCGTGCTCGATATCATCAGCAACGGCCGCGTCGAGTTCGGGCTGGGCCGCTCGACCACCGTGCAGGAGCTGGACGGCTTCAGCGTCGATTACGAGCGCACCCGCGAGGAGGTCCGGGAGGCCACGGAAGTTATCGTCAAAGCGTGGACCGAAGACATCCTCGAGTATGACGGCAAGCTGCTTAAAATCCCGCCGCGGCGCGTGGTGCCCAAGCCGATCCAAAAGCCGCATCCCCCGATGTGGATGGCGTGCGTCGCACCCGACAGCTACGAGATGGCGGGCGATCGCGGATTGGGCGTGCTCAGCTTCAGTCTCAATTTCGATCAGGTGCAAAAGGCGCTGCACAAGTATCGCAAAGCGTGCGCCCGGCGCGCCGATATGATTCCCAAATTCGCCAACGACGCGTTTGCGGGGATGGTCATCTGCCACGTCGTGGAGAAAAAAGCCGACGAGTCGATCGGCCTGGACGGCGCGCGCTGGTTCATGCATCACGTGGCCGAGCTCTTCAAACCATTCGCCACCAAAAATGAGCTCTATTCCTACGACTACATGCGCCGGATGCTCGATTTTGACATGGATCCCAAGGACGTACCCGACGCGCAGCTCAAGGAGCATCCGCTGGTCGTGGTGGGCACGCCCGACGAGGTCATTCGCAAGTTCGAGCAGCTCCGCAACGCCGGAATGGATCAGGCAATCTGCTTCAAGCAGGCAGGACGAATCCCGCACACGAATATCATGCGCTCCTTCGAACTGATGGGACGTCATGTGCTGCCGCACTTCAATGGGAAAACAGCGGCCGCGGCCAAGTGAGCGGCGACGCCCTGATTTTGTCATTCAGTCACAACGGAGGAATAGCAGAGATGGCAGAGCACATTGACAAGATAAACATGGATCCGCTTGACACCACCGAAACGGACAAGTGGGTCGGCCAACCGCTGGGCGGCGGCCAGTTGAAGGAACCGATCACGGTGACGGATATCCGCCGCTGGGCCCAGGGCATGCAAAATCCCAATCCACTTCATTACGACGAGAGGTACGCCGCGCAAAGCGCAGTCGGCGAGATCCTCGCGCCGCAATCCTTCACGGTTAACTGCACCGTCGGGCACGGGGCGGTCCCCGCAATCCAGGGCTACATTCCGGGCACTCACATGCTGTTTGGCGGCGACGAATGGTGGTTTTACGGCCCGCGCATCCGCCCCGGCGACAAGATCCGTTCCGATCGGATGCTGTTTGACTACCGCGTGACGCATACCAAGTTCTCCGGGCCGACGATGTTCTCGCGCGGCGATACCACCTACATCAACCAGCGCGGCGAGGTAATCGCGAAGGGACGGTCCACCTCAATCCGCTACCGCGCCGAGAACGCCCGCGCGATGGATTCCTTTGCCGAGCAGCGCAAACCGCCGCAGTGGACCATCGAAGACCTCGACAACATCGAGGCGCAGAAGTTCGACTACTACAAGACCTTCCAGAACCACATGACTCGGTACTTCAACGACGTCAAGGAAGGCGAAGAGCTGCCCGTCCGGCCAATCGGCCCGCATACCCTCCAAACCTTCACCAGCGAATGGCGCGCCTATATTTTCACGGTCTGGGGCGCCGACGAACCCGACGGCCTGCCCAATACCTCTATGGAATCTGGATGGCTGCCCGAGATGTCGCGCGACATGGAGAAGTCAAACATCGATCCCACCTATGCCGATGGGCTTTACTATGGTCCGTCGCGCGGCCATGTGCATGAAAGATATGCGCAACTGATCGGGGTGCCGCGCGGGTATGGGTACGGCGCCACCATGGGCGCCTGGGTGCTGGACTATCTGGCCAACTGGGGTGGCGAACGCGGCTTCGTGGTGCATTGCAACGCGCGCTACATCGGCCCCGCCTTTGTCGGCGACGCCACCTTCCTGACCGGCCGCGTTACCAAAAAGGAGGAGAACCTGCGCGCCAAAACCGGCATCATCACCGTCGACTTCGAGATGAAAAACCAAGGTGGGATGCTGATGGCCAAGGGGCCAGCGGAGATCAGGCTGCCGTTGAAATGAAAGACAATGCGCGCCTCAGCTTCTGGGCTGGGCGCATTCCCGGTTGACAACGCATCCGAACCGGTCGTAGCGTCGGGACGGATCTGGGCCGGTTTCGAGAACTTTCATGTTATACGACCTGCTGATCAAGAATGGCACAGTGGTCGATGGAACCGGGGCCGCCGCATATCAAGCCGACGTCGCGGTCAGCGCTGGAAAAATCGTCGAGATTGGTAGGCTCAGGGATCAATCGAAAGCGGTGATCGATGCCTCGGGCCTGATTGTCGCTCCTGGATTCATCGATCCGCATACGCACTACGACGCCCAGATCTGCTGGGATCCGCTCGTCACTTGTTCCTCCTGGCATGGGGTGACCACGGTGCTGATGGGCAATTGTGGAGTTGGTATCGCTCCCTGCCGAACACCGGATCGCCAGATTGTCACTTGGGATCTGGTCAACGTCGAAGCGATTCCGTTTGATGTTCTGAACCAAGGCATCCGCTGGGAATGGCAAAGCTTCCCGGAATACATGGACGCAGCGCAGCGGCGCAAAAAAGCAATCAACCAGGGCTTTTTTGCGCCGCTGACTCCCTTTCGCCATTTTGTGATGGGCTATGAAGAGTCCATTAATCGAGCCGCTAATGATAAGGAGATGGCTGAAATCGCCGCGCTGCTCAAAGAAGCGGTCGGGGCTGGCGCGATGGGTTTTTCCGTCAGCACCGTACATCATATCGGCTATCAGGGACGTCCTTTGGGGTCGCGCCGCGCGAGCCGGGCGGAGCTGGGAGCTTATGCCGAAGTCCTGAAAGAGCTGGGAAAGGGTGTCATCGAGATCACCCTGCTCGACGTCCCTGGCTCGATGAGCGACGCAGAATTCGATTTGCTGGACTTTCTGCTGACCGAAAGCGCTCGGCCCGTAACCTGGATTACCTTGTCCTCGCGCGCGGACCGTCCCGATACCTGCGCAAATACTCTTGCCAGGGCGGAGCCGCTGATCAGGCGCGGTGGCGTACCTCAGATCAACTGCCGGCCAACCACGGTTCTGCTCGACCTTAAAGATCCTTACCTGATACGCATCTCAGGCTTCGAATCGTGGAAGCGTGTCCTGGACCAACCGTTGGATGTGCAGAAGAGGGTTCTGCGCGACCCTGAATTTCGTAATGCGTTCCGCGTCGAGCTCTCGAGTCCGCGCATTTTTCGAGGTAACTGGGAACGCATCGAAGTCAGGACCGCAAGCAGCCCCGCGTTGAAGCCTGCAGTGGGAAAGACCGTCGCCCAGATTGCGCGCGAACGCGGCCGCGACCCGCTGGATACATTTCTCGATCTCGCGCTTGAGGATGACCTCAACCTTCATTATGCGACGATATCGGATATTGGAGAGCTACCGAAGCTGGTGGCGGATTCACGTACAATTCTTGGACTGTCGGATGCCGGAGCTCATCTGGGGCTGCTATGCGACGCCGGGTACTGTACCTATCTGCTCGGCATATGGGCGCGTGAGAAGCAGGTATTAACTCTGGAGCGGGCGGTCCAACGCCTCACTTCGGAACCTGCAGACTACTTTGGGATCAGTACAAGAGGGCGCCTGCGAGCGGGTTTGGCGGCAGATATTACAATCTTCGACTATGACCGGGTTATGCCGGGTCCGGTGGCGATGCTTTCCGATCTTCCCGGTGGCGGCCGCCGCCTGGTCCAGGAGGCCCGCGGAATACAGTACACCGTCGTCAATGGCGAAGTCGTTTACGAAAACGGAAAACATACCGGTGCTCTGCCCGGCGAAGTTCTGCGCTCCGGAAACTGTTAGCTTCCTGAACCTGCTGGTTATCCGAAGCGAAGGCCGCCGGCTCGGATGGAGATCAGATAATGAACGCGCAGCGCCTTATTTCGGCCGATTCACACATCAACGAGCCTTCTGACCTATGGCAAACGCGGCTGGACGGAAAGTTTCGTGACCGCGCGCCATACATCACCAGGAACGAAAAGGGCACGGGCTTTTTGTTCGTTGTGCCCGGCGTATTGGTCACTCAGATTGCCGGAGGGTTCGCGGCCGGCAAAAGCGGACATGAACTGAAGGAGCACATGTCCAAGGGCTACGAAGCCGCGCGTCCCGGCGGCTGGGACCCGGCGGAGCGGATCAAGGATCAGGAAATTGACGGCGTGCAGGCCGAGGTCATCTACACGACGCTCGGCGCCCGGTTGTTTGGGCTTCAGGACGCCGAATTTCAATGCGCCTGCTTTCGTGCCTTCAACGGCTGGTTAGCGGAATTCTGCGCTTACGATCCGCGCCGGCTAGCTGGTATCGGTCTGATTCCGCTGGACGACATTGGGGAAGCGATCAAGGAGCTGGAATATTGCGCCAAATCAGGTTTGCGCGGCGTCGCCATCTGGGCTGCAACACCGGAAGACAGACCTTTCGGCAGCAAAATTTACGAACCGTTCTGGCAAGCGGCTGCCGAAGCGGGCCTGCCCCTCTCGCTCCATTTGGCCACGGGTGCAACCTTCTTTGCCAAGCAGCGCACGACCCAAACGCTCGCACCCGAAGGGTACGTCAACGCGATGTACGAGGTGCCGCGCTCGCTTTGCGCGCTGGTTTACGCCGGGGTAATGGAACGTCACCCGAAGCTGAATTTCATTTCAGTGGAAAACGACGTCGGCTGGTTACCCCATTTCCTATACCGGCTCGACCACGCTTACGAAAAATACTGGGCGATGATGAGCGAACCATTGCCTCATCCGCCCAGCGAGTATCTGCGGCGCCAGCTTTATGCGACATTCCAGGATGATCCGGTTGGTCCGGCCACTTATCAGCTTTTCGGCGAAAATAACTACATGTGGGCTTCGGACTATCCGCACTCGGATTCGACTTGGCCAAATTCGCGAGACATCATAAAGCGCAACTTCGGCAGTCTGCCCCCCGAAGTTACCCATAAGATCGTTTTCGAAAATGTTGCTCGACTGTACGGTCTGCCGCTTGATCAAGCAGCCTGAGACGGCGGGTGACTACGCGCAGCGCACCGGACAAGACCATACGTCAGGAGTATCGCATTGAAATTTGGCTATCTTTGAATTTCTTCAGCTTCCCAAGCCCTAGCAGGGTACGGAAAAAAGAAATTTTGAGGGCAACTCCGCCGTTGGTGGCTCCGCACCCTGCATAAAAGATGGCCTCGTTCCTACATCTTCCCTCCCTCTGGGAGAGATAAGAGTGAGGGAGCAGGCTGTGAAAAAGCGGAAACCTTTTTTTCCGCACTGCAGGAGCGGACTCTGAACATCGGCCGCGGAAACAAGGACTCGACCGCATTGAATGGGCATGGAGATAATCTGGGACACCAAGGGCGGCCTCCTCCATGGTTTCGGGCACTACCACGAGACTTATCGCAAGGTGAATGGCGAGTGGAAGATCAGCTCCCTTCATCTGAGGCGCACACGCCTGGTGACCACGCAAGCGTGAGGCTCTGTGCAGAGATTGCTTCGAATACGCGATGACCGTCGCCGGATCACGATGTCGCGGCGGGCGGGCGGCCTATTTCCGGTCGACCTCACGGTAAAAGGCTCTGATATCCTCGGCGAGGGCTGCTGGCTCTTCCATCGCGGCGAAATGGCCGCCCCGCTCCATCACCGTCCATCGCTTCAAGTTGTAAGCGCGCTCCGTCCAACTCCGGGGCGGTGTGGCGATTTCCCTTGGAAAAACGGCAACCGCAGTGGGCGCCTCGACACGTTCTCCGCGCTGCAGCCGGAAAGGACGGTTCAACTCCTCGTTGTAAAGCCTGACAGATGAACCGATCGCTCCGCTCACCCAGTAAATCATGACGTTGGTGAGCAACTGGTCCTTGGTGAAGCGGCGCTCCGGGTCACCTTCGCAGTCGCTCCAGGTGCGGAACTTCTCCACGATCCATGCCGCCAGTCCCGCCGGTGAGTCGTTCAACGCATAAGCGATTGTCTGCGGCTTGGTGCGCTGGATCTCGGCGTAGCCGGCCTCGTTTGCGTAATGCCTTTGCAATGCGGCCATGGCGCCGATCGCGCTCCTGAACCGGCCGCCTAAGGAGACAAGCCGCGATTTATTATCAGCATGAAGACCCTGCAGCGTCGTATTCGGTGGGGACCCCGACTCGTTGTCGTCGTTGGTCCACTCACCATATTTTTCTTAGTGGGCAGATCTTTTAATAAAAGCGGATGACGTTCGCACCAGGGGCGCAGGGCCGAAATGCCCTGCGGTGGCGAGACGCGATAATAAAGTCATTTAGCTCGACCCTGTTGCCAGCCGCAGAGCAATCAAGAAAAGATCGCAGACGGACACTGGTCAAAAGGAAGACGCGATGGACTTTTCATACACGCCGGAGCAGGAAGCGTTTCGGATGGAGGTTCGGCGATGGCTGGCGGATAATCTGCCGCCCGAGTTGTGCATCGACGACCCCGTCGATGATTGGGTCCCGCCCAATCGCGAAATCTTTGAGAAGCGGCGCGCCTGGCAGGCGAAAATGTACGCCGGCGGATGGGTCGGGATCGGCTGGCCCAAAGAGTTCGGCGGGCGCGGCGCCGGTCTGATCGAACAGGTCATCTTCAATGAAGAGTACGGCCGCTCGCGGGCGCCGATCTTGCCCGGATATTCGGGAATCAGTATGTGCGGGCCCACGATTGCGCAGGCGGGTGATGACGAGCAGCGCCGGCAGTTTCTGAAGCGAATCCTGAGCGGCGAGAACATATGGTGTCAGGGCTATTCCGAACCCGGTGCCGGCTCCGACCTGGCGGGCATCCAGACCCGGGCCGAGGACCGGGGCGATTACTTCCTGCTTAACGGGCAGAAGATTTGGACCTCGGCCGCTCAGTATGCCGACTGGATGTACCTGCTGGCGCGCACCGATGCGAACGCCCCCAAGCATCTGGGGATCAGCTATCTGCTACTCGATATGAAGAGCAGGGGCGTGGAGGTGCACCCGTTGGTCACAGCCAGCGGCCATCATCATTTCAACCAGGTGTTCTTCGGGGACGTGCAAGTGCCGAAAGCAAACCTCGTTGGGCCCAAGAATCAGGGATGGAAGGTGGCGATGACCACGCTGTCGTACGAGCGCGGCGCCAGCGGCGGCGGTTATGATTCGCAAATCCGCGGACTTGTGGACTTGGCCCATCGCCATCAGATCGAGGGGCGGCCCGCGTGGCAGCAGGACTGGGTGCGCCAGCGTATCGCACAGCTTGCAATCGAATCCAAAGCGGCCAAGTACACACGTCTGCGTTCGTTGACGCGCCAACTCAAGGGCCAGCCACCGGGCCCCGAGGGCTCAATGCTGAAGTTGTTCGGTTCGGAAATGGGAATGCGAATCGCGTTCCTCGCTTCCGAAATGCTTGGGCCGTATGCGCAGATGGCACAACCGATGCCGGCGCTGGAAGACGCTCCGCGATGGCAGAACCGGGTGATCAACTCACGGCAATATACGATCGCCGGCGGCACCAGCGAGATTCAACGCAATATTATCGGCGAGCGCACATTGAAGCTGCCCAAGTGATGATTCATGCGCAGTATAGATCAATAGAGCAGGACCGATTTAAGAGCTGGCGCCGTGCCGGGAGCGCGTTCCATGCGCTTACTTGCCCGCCAGCTCACGCGCTTGCGCAGCCGGCAGTCTTTGGCGGTGGCTGCAAACCGCGCTGCAGGCGGCCCGGAAGGGAGCCTGTCGCCCGGTCTTCGCGGTTTGCGATCACGCCACTCAAGATCGTGGCGTCGAAGCCGCTCGCCTCCTGTATGAGTCGGCGTCCGCCGGCAGGCAAGTCATACACCACTTTGGGAGCATGCAGTACGAGCCCGTCGTAGTCGATGACATTGATGTCGGCCTTGTAGCCCGGCGCAATTAAGCCACGATCATAAAGTCCGATCTCTCGTGCCGGGACAGAGGTCATGGCCCGGACCACCCATGGCAGCGCCAAACCCTCTCACGTCGAAGCGGCGCCTGCCGAGCAGATCAAGATATTGAGGGAAGGTCTCCCATTCCCACGTGAGCCCCTCGGTCATCACGGCTTCGGAGATATCCTCGACGCCTTCCATCAGCTCGATCAGGCGGCCCTGATCCGACGACCGGCACGGAGCGAAGCCGACACCGCAATTCCCTATCACTATGGTTGTCACGCCATGATGGGAAGAAGGGCTCAGGCTCGACGACCAGACCACCTGTCCGTCATAGTGGGTGTGGATGTCCACAAACCCCGGGGTCACGATCTTGCCGCGGGCGTCGATCTCCGTCTTACCGCGGCCTTCCACCTTGCCCACTGCTGTGATGCGCGACCCATTGATGCTGACGTCCGCCTCAAATGGGGCGTTGCCGCTCCCATCGATCACCGTGCCGCCGCGGATAACTAAATCGTAGGTCATCGCCATCTCCTGCTCATTGTGCGGTCGTCGAGGAAACGGGCAACTGAGTAAGCTCAGGCAATGTTCATCCTCATGCCGGCTCTAGCTGGACGCGGACTGCGTTTAAGACCATCGCCAACATGGCATAGCTACCCACAGTAAAAAGGAAATCCAATAGCTGGCGCCGATCCAGGTGTTCAGCCAGGCCATTCCAGGTTTCATCATCAATGGCTACATCGTTTCGCAACTGGTCCACGGCGCGAAGCATATGGCGTTCGAACATTGACCATCCGGGAGCATCGCCGCCCGCCTTGATCGCCTCGATCTCCTCCGCGGTCATGCCTATATTCTTCGCCCCTTGTGCGTGCTTATCCCACTGGTAGTCCGAGCGATAAAGCCAGGCAGTCCGCAAGGTCGCGATTTCGCGCACCCGTGCGGACAGTGTCGATCCGTTCAGTATGTGCATCCCGAATTTTAAATATGGAATTGCCAGGTCCGGGTGGTGTGCCAAGGTCAGAGTAATGTTGAGCTTGGAGAAGTCGGGTTGACCTCCTGCCCGCTCCCTTTGAGCGAAGAATTCTCTCACTTCGTCAGTCCATTGGGAGGGCGTGACCGGTGGAATGCGTGGAGTGGTTACCGGCAATGTTTTGTCCGACATGTGGGCTCCTGCGCTGCAAGGTAGACTTAAAAAATTACATGATCGATCTACAAGGCAAGACCCTGACACCGAAACTCGCCTCGAGGCTCAATCCGAGAGAGGCATTGATAGTCCGTTACCTGCCGGCGCTGCGGATCGTTCCACGATGAGACCTTGGCGGTCGTGAAGGCGCTGAAACGCGACGCTCGTGATCATTCACCTGGCTAACGCCGGTGCTTCGATCCGCCCACACGTATCATTTGGGGTTATGCTTGAGCTTGGGCATTACCTTGTCGGCGATCAACTGGATGGAACGCATTATCTTGTCGTGAGGCGTCGTGTAAAGCTGCATGAACAGCAAGGCTTCGTCCACTCCGGCATCGGAGAGGTACTGGAGGACGTTAACGCAGGTTTCGGGGCT
This sequence comes from uncultured Pseudomonadota bacterium, assembly GCA_963805995.1. Lineage (GTDB taxonomy): Bacteria > Desulfobacterota > Binatia > Binatales > Binataceae > JAJPJA01. The sequence continues at coordinate 63,222 of CAWDWL010000032.1, forward strand.
GCCGATGCAGGCGCCGCCGGCCTTGACAATTTCCGACATCGGCACCGTTTGCGTCATATACATAGTCTCCACCCAATGCTTCATGAAAAATTCGTAGGAGCGCGGCGGTTTGCCGTCGATCCAGGGAGCGAACAGGTTGCGCACCGCTTCGTTGTACATTCTGAAGTTCGGCCCCTGGATCGCCAGCGCTTCCTCATCGGTGTCGCAGCACAGGGTGAAGGTCAGCAGAGCGAACTTGTCGTTGATCGAAGCGCCGAACGGCTTGCAGTTCTTGATCCGATCCCGGTAGGTGCGGACGTAACTATTGGACTGGCCCTGCCCGATTCCGAAGCCCAGCACGCCCAGACCATGATCGCCCGCGAATTCCAGCGTGGCCGGCTGAGTGCACGCCACCCACATTGGCGGATGGGGCTTTTGCACCGGTTTGGGCACCACCTGGCGTTGGGGGATTCTCAAAGTCGGACTTTCGTATGCGAAACTTTCCTGGGTCCACATTTTCGGAAGGATACTGAGGGTTTCCTCCCACTGAGGACGAGTCTGGTCGGGATCGACTTCAAACCCGGAAAGTTCCGACTCCGAAATCGCGCGCCCGCCGCCGAACTCGACGCGTCCGTTGGACAGCAGATCCAACGTAGCGATGCGTTCGGCCACCCGCAGGGGATGGTTGATGCGAAAGGGCAGCAGCACGATCCCATGTCCGAGACGGATGTTCCTGGTCTTGGCCGCCAGATGTGACAGCACCAGTTCCGGCGAGGAGCTGTAGGAAAATCCCGGGAGAAAGTGATGTTCGGTAAACCAGACGGCGCGGTATCCGAGCTGGTCGGCGAGCATGACTTGCTCGATACACTGATCGAAGGTGCGCTTGACGCCGGCTTCGGACAAATCCGAGGTCTCAAGTTCAAAAAACAGACTCAGGTCCACGGGCGAGCCTCCCACGACGGTATTTTCGCCGTTCCGGCGCGCGGATAAGAGCCATGAGGAACCAAGAGCACATCGCGGCCAGTCAAACGACCGCGCTCTCGACCCCCTATGCAGCATCGCGCGAGACCGGGAGTTCCGCGCCTGGGTCATGCCGCACGCGGCTACGCCACGTCGAGTGCGCGTACACCCGTCCGCGCCGCGTCGCTGCCCGACCACGCGATCGCACCCCAGCGTCCCCCGCCGATGCTTCCGGCCGGTTCGTCAAGGTCGGGTCTTAACACAACAATGTTGCTCATAACAACCGCGCGGGCAGTCGCCGAAGGGCGCCAGCGTCAGAAATCGCGACGACCGCGCATGCGCTGCCAGCCGATCGCGGACGTTGGCCATGAAGCAAAGAATGACATCGGTGCCGCTTGGACCGGAAAAACTCGACAATGCGTGCCGGTCCTTATCCGATCTCCTCGCCGTATGTGACCGCGGCCGATCATGTGTGCTATGGAGAATCGACGGTGTTTCGCGAGCTGCGCCGGCTGGAACCCGGAAGCCTATCCCTAATGACGCCGGCGGCGCGGCCGCGTTTCATTACGGCTTCGGCGTCGAAGCAAAGCAGCACGGCGGCGGGAATCGAGACACCCGGATCACGTCTCTGGGTGAGCCGGGTTCGGCGACCACTTGGTCAGAGGAGACCTGCACATGGCCACGGTGAATTCCAAATCACAAGCGACTAGGGCGAAGCTGATACATCCGATCATAGACTCGGACGGGCATTTTACGGAGTACCTTCCGATTGTGCGTGAATACCTGGTTAAAGCGGGTGGGCATGATCTGGAGCGGGACTTTTTCACATCGTTCGGCGAAACCCCATTAAGTACCGAATGGTATGGGTTGTCGCCCGCCCAACGCCGCGATGCATGGGCGAAGCGGCCGCCGTTCTTCGCTACACCCGCGGAAAATACCCTGGATCTTGCCACGTCATTTTTTCCTAAATTGCTCTACAGCCGGCTGGATGAGATTGGGTTGGATTATACTGTCTTATACCCTGGGATCGGTTTTATTGCGCAGTTGTTCCCCAATGATGATGTACGCCGTGCCGGATGCCGGGCGCTCAATGATTACTATGCCGACGCATTCGGTGAATTTGCGGATCGGATGACGCCGGTTGCGGCGATTCCCATGCATACCCCGCATGAAGCGATCGACGAACTGGAATATGCGGTACGCAAGCGCGGCTTCAAGGTTGTGCTCTTCCCAAGCTACGTCAAACGCCCCATTCCCGCGCTCGCTCGCAAGTACCCGGAGGCGGGCCGCTATGCTTATCGCCTGGACACTTATGGCATAGACAGCGAATACGACTACGATCCGGTTTGGGCGAAGTGCCTCGAGCTTAAGGTAGTGCCTACCTTCCACGGACCGGGAGAGGGTTTGGTTACTCGCAACTCAATTTCGAGCTACGTCTACAACCACATCGGCCATTTCGCCTCCGCCGGCGACGCGGTCTGCAAGTCTCTGTTTCTTGGCGGGGTCACAAGACGTTTTCCTCAACTTAAATTCCTTTTTCTGGAGGGTGGAGTAGGCTGGGGACGCACGCTGCTTTCGGAGCTGAAGTCCCACTGGGAGAAGCGTAACCGGAATGCGGTGATGAAATTCGACCCGGCCAGAATCGATCGTGAGCAATTCATCGATCTGTATCGGCGCTACGGTGGAACGCTGTACCGTGAAAATGTAACGCTCAAAGACAGTGCTCATTTCGTCGCTCAGCGCCAAAATCCCGCGGACATCGATGACTTTGCTGCCTGCGGCATCGAACGGGAAGAGGAGATCCGGGATCTTTTCGTTCCCAGTTTTTATTTTGGATGTGAAGCGGACGACCCGGTTACCTCCTCGGCATTCGAAGCGAAACGAAACCCGTTTGGGGTCCGCTTAAACGCCGTGTTCGGTTCGGATATCGGCCACTGGGATGTCCCTGATATGACCGAAGTAACCGAAGAAGCTTATGAAGCGGTTGAGCAAGGCCTGATAACTGGCGATGATTTCCGGGACTTTGTGTTCACGAATCCTGTCGGCCTGTGGACCGCCGTGAATCCTGATTTCTTTAAAGGCACGAAGGTAGAGGAAGCCGTCGCTCAAGCTCTGTCCGCAGCGTGATATAGGCAATCAATTTCACGCCTGATAATAACGATGCCGTTCCGCACGAAGGCAGCGGCCGGCAAGCCATCCCGGGCTTGGCAGTGATCAGATTATACTAATGGCGCCACTGCTGACATCTTTCTGCCTCCTGGCCAAGCTCTGTGCGGTCTTACAGGGGCAGGATCGACCTTAGCCAGCGGTCTAAATTTTTGGGGCCAGCTCAAATCTATAAATTGAGTTCCAGCGAATGGAGAGAATAAAGCAAAGGTCGCCGGTTCCTCAGGGTCAGGGGATATGTCGCTGCGAAAGATCGGCGAGCATTTGTTTCCCCGGAGTTGGGCGAGGCTTTTGACTGCCGCGGGGTCGTTCGCGCGGCGGCGACGAGGGAACCAGCAGCGGCGGATGAACTTGATTACATCCGCCGCTGCGATGCAGTCAGCGTTGTCGCTACTTCATGATGCGCGAGAGGCTGCCGGGGGTGGTGATGTCGCTCACATCCCTGAATTGCGGGGGAACCGGCCCCGCTTCGGTGCCGGCGCCGTCCTCGTCGATAGTGGTCGGAGATTCGACCGTCGCGGTTATATGCGAGTTTTGAAAGTCCACCGCGCTGACCGTGCCGATGCTGGCGATCTCGATCATGGTCTGCTGACCTCTGAAATTGATCGGCGCAAGAGCTTCCCACAGCACCTTCCAGAACCTGCCGCTGCGGTCGTAAGATTCAAGCGGTTCGGAGGCCTGCCACTCCGCATCCTCATAAAAAACCCGCTGTGAGTAGCAGTACGCACCGTGAGAAGTCAGCCATTCCAGGTTGAGGAGATAAAAATCGCGCAGCTCCCAATGTCCAGTGCCGGCTTTCGGCCAGCCTGGGAAAGTAGCCGGAGGCTGCATGTAAGAGTCCAGTTTAAAAGCCTTATTATAATCCATGACCGGGGTGAGCAATTTCTTCTTGCCCAGTAGCGTTATCTTAAAGTTTGTGGGCATCCATGCGTTGTCGTCTTCGACGAAGTCGGTACCCAGGATCGGCGCGCAGCGCGCAGCGCTTGACAGGCGCAGAGAGCGGCGCAGCGAAGGAAGAAATACATAGATTTCTTCAATTCTCGTCGGATCGTCAGGCCGCAGGGTCAATTCCGTCGTATACTTGGACTGCTCGGGAAGCACCTCGGTGAACCGGCTCGCATAGTAAGTGCCGGCGGCAGAGGGCAGGTTAATAGGTCCGCCGGGAGGGTCGCTCAAGTGCATCAACCGGAAGAATGAGTCGTCGCTTTCCAGATTGGACACGTTGCCATATTGATCCACTAGCCAGTTTTTGGCGATAAAGTCCATTATCTTAGGCCGAAAATTGGCCCAGGTGTTGTAGGTGAGCTTCACCGCCCTGTTGGGCTCTGTGGGATTGGGGAAAGGGACACCTGCCACATAACCTTTCCAACTAAAGCCACCGTCGGATAACGGCACGAGCTGGGCCTGACCGCCGTATTTCTCAGTGTCTTCAACGAATTTTCCGTACAGCGGATAGTGGTGGGTGGGACCCACTGTGACGCTGTATTCCGGTTCCGATCCGACATGCCACTTGTATTTGCCCGAATACGCCGCTTGCACCCACAGCGGCATGAATTTCTTGTAGTTCTGCCAGTTTTGCAGCGTGATCTTGGTGCCCGGCGGAATAGTCTCCGGCGAATCGGAGTCAGCCAGCGCCTTGTAATTGGCGACATCGTAGGTCAGTTGCGCCGCGGCCAACCCGCAAAGGCACACGATCATCGCCATTATGACAACGGTCCCCCAGAGGAGTCTGAGGCTCTTCATAGCTCGCTCCTTCCCTGCACGGATGCGCAGGCCTATGTCTGATTCAAGTAACGGTACCGATCCGCGCTTAGCAGTACATCCCCGAGCGAGCGGTACCAAATCCAGGTCTGAAGGTCAAGGGTAAGTCATTATTTGTGTGATAGGCACTGAAAATGTCGGGTAATAAGCACTTAGAGATATCCAGGCAGGGTACAGCGGTGCGATGGACGGCACGGCAGGGAGTCCGGGAGGTCAGGGCAACGACCCGGCAATCCCGACCATCCAGGCTTGCAGACCTTCTTGCAGGTCAAAGATTAGAAAGCGCAAAATCGGGTGGTACTAGATCTTACGGTGGGAAGCAGATAGCCGGTCAGGAAAACGACAGCACGACACTGTAGCGCATGCCGGCGCGCACGGTGGTGATGGCGTGCGGCGAGTCCTCCCCGAGGCGGAAAGCAATCGCGGTATTATGCGCGCGCGGCAAGATTCGGCGCGCCAGCTTGGGATTTTCGCCTGCCAGCAGCACAAAGTGGCCTCCGTCCGCGAGCCGGGTTGGACGCGAGAGCTGCACGATTATGCGATGGGTTTCTTCTCCGGGCATCGGTTTGTCGCTGTGCACGCCCACGCCTTGGCCCGGCTCCATGCGATGGGCGATGATCGGGCCGCGCAGGTGTAGCGGCTGCCCGAACAGCGCCGTAGCCGATTGTTCGAGGTCAGGCAGGCCTCCGGGCTGGAACATCGCCCGGCATTGCTGCGGTGGCGTCAGGCGGTCCAGGGCGAGTTCCCAGGAGCGGAAGAAGCCGCCGTCATTCAGGCTCCAGGCCGCGATGCCTTCGAGCCATTCCAGCAGCGTGTCCGCGAGCAAAGGTATCAAGGGGCGGTCTGCCAGCGCATGCGCGAAAGGATCCCGGGACCAGGTCAGATGTCGCAGCCCGCTCCATCCACCGTACGATTTTTCGCGCGATGACACCGGGCCGGGCAAAGGCGAGACGAGGTCGATTGCGAATGGCAATTGCGCCAGATCGATAGATGCGCTCGACCGGGAAAACAAACCGAGTCCTGGCCCGAACGCGGCCGCGAGGGCGGGCGCAGCCGTATCGGCGGCGGTCAGATCATGAATCAGGCGAGTCATGAAACGGCCAATCCCACGGCGAGTGTCCGCTCGACCCGGCGGCACGCTTGCGCATAGAGCAGCGAGTCGTGCGGTGACGTCTCCAGGTAGCGGCGGATGGCCCGGCTCAGCGCGGCGATATCGTGACGCGCTGGCGCCGCGTTGAGCCGCGCAAGCGGTCGTGGTGGCACACCCATCGCCGCCGCGAATCGATCGCAGCAGTCCTGCGCGTGCTCCGTCGTGCCGACCATCCAGTAGCGGTCCAGTGCGGCTTCGGGCGACAAGGTGGGGACTTCGAAGGCATGAGCGAAGGCGTTTGCGAATTCGTCGGCTGTGGTGTCCAGCGAGGCGCCGTCGGGACAGAAGTATTCAAGACATGAGCGAAGCCAAGTCACGGGCTCGCGCAGAAAGGTGATCAGCCGGTAGCGTGGCGACGCCATCGCTGCGGGATAGCGCTCATGGAGCCGGGCGCCGGGCGCGTTGTAATGGCCTGCGACTGCGGTGCCGTCGGGCAAGTTTTCCAGGTCGATTGGCGTGTCGCGCCAGGCCGCGAGATCGGCGTCGGTGGGACCGCTGGGGTAGTCGCGCACGACGGGAAAGATCGACTCAATGAAGGCGCCGATCGAGACTCCGCCCGTGCGCGGGATGTGGTTGAAAATATAGACGAAGGGGCCCGCTACTGGTGGAGGCAGTGCCGCTCCATGGGTAAAGAAGGCGTGATGAGGGTTCTGGGCAGTTCTTTTGCTTGATGTTGGTGGATCGGGTCCGTTGAGCGCCGGCGTGTCTCGGGAGTCGATCGGGCGCATCCAGGCAATCGCCGGCTGGTTGGTGCCAACCAATGAAGGCGGCGAGGGCGGCTCGCGTCCCTCGTCCAGCGCCAGGATCAGTTGACATCCCCATGAGGGATCGTTGCGCAGGCGCTGGGAGGTGATATTCCGAATCCAGCGTCGCTCGCCGGCGACAATCCTCACGCGACGCGCGAGGCCATCGGCGAAGGCTGCGCTAAGCAAGTCCAGCGCATCGACGTCGCCGGTGGGAAAGACGGCCGTCTCGAATGCCGCCGGGTCGATTGCACCCAAAGCGATGCGATCGGCCTCCAAAACTCTGACGGTTTGCTGTGGCATCGGACGGGTTGTTGACCTCACAACCAGCGCGGCGGCGATCACTGCCCCGAAGCCGGGCGGTTGCGCAGTTGCTCTTCGACCTTTTCCATGACGAAGTCGCATACCGTCATAATCCGATGGCGGCAGTTCATCGTCTCGGTGCTCGCAAACGATCCGTTTTCGGCGATCTTGTTGGACGGGTTGCCGCCGCCGCAAACTTCGAAATAGGCGCATCGCGCGCGGCAGGCCTCGATTCCGGACTGAATCTCCGCGTGCAGACGGCGGAACTTTTCCGTTTCCATCGCGGCGCGCAGGCCGCCTTGATGCACGTTGCCCAGATTGAAATCCGGATAGCCCGGGAACGAAGTGCCCAATAATTCCGGACTGAACGTCGACCACTCGCCATTCCACGCGACATTGAGATTGACGAACGGATCGGTCTGGCTGTTGCGCCATTCGTGCCGGTTCAGGATGCGGCCGCGGGCGTCGTCGAACTCGCGGATGCGCAGGCGTTGGCCATCGGCTTCCACGCGCTCCCACAACCGCTCCAGAAAGGCGCGCAGGCGCTGCCCGAAGCCCTCCTCGACGATTGACGACCGCGTGTTGGCGCCTTCGATCTCCTCGACGTTGAAGGCGACGGCGCGGACTCCACAATCGCGAAAGTATTCGTAGATCTCGTCCGGATACCTCACGGAAAAGTCGCTGAGCACGCAGATCGCGTTAAACGGCACTCCGTGCTTGCGCAAGCGGCGCATCCCCGCCGCAACCTCGCGATGCGTGCCTTTGCCGGCGCGGGTGGACCGCTGCGGATCATGAATAAAGGCGGGTCCATCGACACTGACTCCGACCTTGATTCCGCAGCGGCTGAACACCTCGCAGTGCGCGTCGCTGACCAGCATCGCATTGGTCTGCAGCGAATGTTCGACCGCGATGCCGTCATCGGCCAGCGGTGAAAAGCGCGCAATCCGCTCGGCGTAGTACCCGGCCGGTAGCACCAGCGGCTCGCCCGCATGCCAGTTGACCAGCAGCGGCCCCTTCAGCAGCCGATCTTCGCGCAGCCGGGCAATCACCGCGTCGACGGTGGCGATGCTCATCCGGTGCTTGTCGTTACGGCTGGGGAGATAGCAGTAGCGGCAGTCGATGTTGCAAAAGGGCGTGCCCTGAAGAACCAGCAGCTTCACTGGTCCGACGTGGCAATCCGACAAACTCATGGCGCCGGAGCACGGACAAAGGCATGCGCTGGTATCGTCACCGGCTGCGTTTCACCTCGCGGCGGGCAACGCGTTTGCTATAGTACGAAGTGACTCTACGTCCGTTGGCAGAGAAGGCAATCATACATTAGTATTGAAAATGTACTGCTTTGTATTTAAGCGTGGCAGTTTCCCCCATGTGGCAAACTGCCACACATCTGAAATCCGGTAGTTACTCCGCAGTGATGTTGTAAAACTTGAAATATCGATCGTAGTTGTCCCACGCGGAAATATCGTCATCGGAAGCCAGGATTTGACCGTTGCGATAATCCCGGTCCTGCTTGAGGTCAAATTTCTCGTCCGCATCGCGGACGGCGGCAAGGCGGGTTTTGAAGTCTGAAGCCATGTGGGATCCTTCGCCTAAATAAAGTATGCGCAAGTTATCGCAAATCAACGGCGGACTCAATCTCACACGTGCTTCGCGCGTTACCGCCCCGAGGTATATTCGGCTCGAAAGTTGATAATCCGCGCCGCCGCTCAATTCCGCAGCCAGGCCGCGATACGATCGCTGACCCAGTTGGGCTCGGCCGATTCCAGTCCGTGACCCGCGCCAGGTACGATCACCAGTTCCGCGTGCGGAATTTGCTTCTTGAGGATGTAAGCGTTTTCAACCGGCGTGCCGATGTCCTTGTCGCCGTGCACGATTAATACCGGACAACGCAACTGCGGCAGTCGATCAAGTGCGTTGAATCCCACGATCCCGGCCCAATGGCGCGAGTATGTTTCCACCGGCGTGGGTGGCGCGGTCTTGATCGCGTCGAGCATGTCGTGCCGCAGTTCAGGACGCAGCGCCAGCAGTTCGGCGGGGTGTAGCATCGGGAGGAGTTGTTCATAGGCGCGGTCGGGGTCGGAGGCTAACAGCTGGAACGCCGCCATCCTTAGGGGTTCGCCGCCGCCGGGATTTTCCATCTGGGCGGTTGGTCCGCCCGCGACGGTGCATCCGAAGACGGCCTTTATCACCTGGTCGGGATGGCGCAGGGCAAGTTCCTGAGCGATCATCCCGCCCATCGAGAAGCCACAAATCTTAACCCGGGGAATGTCCAGCGCGCGCAGCAGGGCGCTGGCGTCGTCGGCCATATCCGCGATTGCATAAACCGGCTGAGCGGGTTTGTCGGAATCTCCGGTGCCGCGATTGTCATAAATGATGACTTTGAATCCGGTAAATCGCGGGATGCGCGGCAGCCACGCCCTTCCAGGCATGCCGAAGCCCATGATCAGGAGCAGCGGTTCGCCTTCGCCAAAAGTCTCATAGTTGATGTTCAGTGCTCCGGCCTTGATTCTGGGCATGGGCGGGCCTCCTCAGGTGCGCAATTACATGAGAGACCTTGTACTCTCTAACTGGCAGCGGAAAAAGGATTTCCGCTACTTGCCCCCTCACTCTAATTTCGCCCGCCGGGAGACAAGACGGAGGAAGGAAGCAATCTTTGACGCAAGGTGCCGGAGCCATCAAACGCGGCTTCGCCTGGAAGCTCCCTCTTTCCGCTCCCGGCCAAGGCAGAGATTAAAAAGGGTTATGTACGGGCTGAAAGTTATACCGATGCGCTTGGACGGCTCGACACCGCACGATACCAGCGGGTCAATTCGCCTAACCCGGGATCTATCGCGACGTCTGCCATCACGCGGCCAATATCGATCGCGACCAATGCCGTGATGTCGGCGATCGTGAAGCGATTGCCCGCGACAAATTCACGCCCGCCCAGTTCGCGATTCATCCGCTCAAGCCGCTGATTGACCAGCGGACGTTGGGCTTCGCCGTAATCCGGGAACTGGGTGAAAAGCCCCCGGAATATAGGACTGGTGTTACGTATGACGTTGCCGATCGAGCCGAACAACTCATCCTCCATCCGGCGGTTCCACATCTCGATTTCGACCTGCTCGCGCAGGTCGCGGCCGAACAGGTTGGGTTCGGGATGACAGCCTTCGAGATAACGGCAGATCGCGACCGACTCAGCCAGATTGGACCCGTCGTCGAGTTCCAACACCGGGACTCCACCCGACGGATTTTTCGCCAGAAACTCTGGAGTGCGGTTCTGGCCAGCAAGCAGATCGATGTCCACAAGGTTGAGTTTGATCCCTTTTTCCGCGGCGAAAATCCGCACGCGGCGCGGGCTTGGGGCCACTGGATGGTTGTATAGCTTCATCGGATTCCCTCACTAATTAAACGACTCATCCGTAGTCGAACGAGATTGGGCTCGATCGACATTCAAGGATGACCGGCTTGGTGAGAAGATTGCGCGGAGTTTAATTTTCCGCGTCGCGATTGACGGTTGAGGGGGAGAACGCCGGGATGCAGACCGCGACATATTCGGCACCTTCGGGGAGGGGCGTGCTGTATCGAACCCATTCGCCGCTATGCGTTCTCACCGCCTGGCCAGCCCGCACCTCGAGTGTCGCGCTTCTGGTTTCGACTTTGAGCATCCCCTTCAGGACCACCGTGTACTCGTCGAACTCCGGAGTTTGTCCAGGCTCAACCCATCCACCGGGGCTCACCATCCGGGCGATACTCACGGCTTCATCGTGGGTGTTCACGCGGCCGATGAACTCGTGGATCAATTTGGGTTTGTTGCCCGCGGACTCTATGAGCTGAGGTTTTGAAACCAGCGTGGCCATCGCATGCGCTCCTGATCGTCAAATCGATATTGTCGTGCGTGTTATTTTCCGCGCGTTCGGATAATTCGCGCGGCACCGCGTGACCAATAGTGATGGCCCAAAACGATGACTTCAATCCTGGCCGAAATTAATTGCCCTCGACGCGGTCGGTGTGGATCTGACCACCGATTCCGTTTTCTTCCCGGTTGAGCTGCTGTCTTTCGGCTTTGGTGATATGGCTGCCGTCCGCGGACGCGTCGAACCGTTCCTGATAACGAACGCTGCGGTCCTCCGAGTGCAACTGTTGCGCCTCGCTTCGGGTAAGTTGATGGTCCCTCAGGCCGGCGTCGATGCGCCGGTTTTCGTTGCGCAGGCGCGAGTTGACTTCGACACGCCTTGGATGATGCCGCTGCCAAGCGGTCTGCGCGAAACTGGTGCCGCCGCTTAAGAAGGTCCCGGCCATCACCCCCGCACAAATAACTGTCATCACTTTTGAGTTCATCACTATTCCTCCATTTGCGTTGGGTTGCTGTTCCAGCAACGGGAATTTAGACGCGGCTATGGGGGGGATCCGTTTACCTGCGCGCGGCCTTTCGAGACCAAGAACGATCGGCGAAGGAAAGCGCAACTTTGCCCGCCCGGCAGAGTTCAGCCTCCGTTAACAAAAAGGCGGTTCGAGTATTTCAGGGGTCAGTTCGATCGCGCGGTTCGAGCGCGCGGTTCGATCGCGATAGATGTCGCAACGTTGCGACAGAGACAGACTGTCTGAGGGGGAAAGCATCATAAAGGCTGGCGTCCGGGCAGGAAGGCGATGGACCCCTCCCTGCCCGGCGGTTTAAATCATACGTCGATGTTGTAACAGCGCTTGACGTTTTCCAGGATGATCTTGTTTCTGGTTGCCTGCGGGATCGTGGCGAAATCCTTTTCGATCGCGCCGCGCGAGCGCGGCCAGGTCGAGACCCCGTGCGGATAGTCCGACGCCCACATGAAGTTGTCGGCGCCAAATCGCTGCAACGATTCGTTGCTGAGCGGCTCGTCTTCGAAGGTGCCGAAAAGCTGTCGCTTTAGGTAGAAGCTCGGCATTTCCTTGAGCTTGACGTTCGACAGCGAACCGTAGTGCCGGTACGCATGGTCCAGGCGCCACACATGATGCGCGACCCAGCCGATGTCGTTTTCGGCCGATACGATCTTCAAGCCCGGATAGCGCTCCAGAACCCCGTTCAGCGTCAACGTGGTAATGGCGGACTGGATTGGATGAATCGCGTTGGTAAAGCCTTCCATTCGCGAGCTGAGCGCGGTTCCTGCAGTCGGCCGCCGCGGCATCACGCTGGTGCCGACGTGTAGCGAAATCGGCATGTGGAGGTCCTGGGCGGCCTGCCAGAACGGGTCGTACATCGCGTTGGAGTAGGGTTTGTCATCGGGCGCGTTGCCCCAGATCTCGGCGCCGCGCAGACCAATCTTGGCGCATCGCGTAAGTTCCTTGACCGCCGAAGGAATGTCCCACATCGAGACCAGGCCGAGCCCGATCAGCCGCTTGGGATTGCTCGAACAGAATTCGCCCATCCAGGTGTTGTACACGCCGAAACAGGCCTGTTGCAGTTCCATATCAATGATCTGAAACAGCGGCATACCGAGTGAGGTGTAGAGCACCTCGGCGCTGACGCCGTCGACTTCCTGATCCTTGATTCGCTCCACCGGGTCCCAGGCGCCGGGGCGGGCCTGGTCGTATCCCGCCGTGGTGGCGAACTTCTTGAAGCTTTCGCTGTCATCGCGCAGCAGTTCGCGCGAGCTATCGAGATTTGTCCGGCGGCGAACAATTCGGCGAGAATCGGAAGGTCGAACATCCCGGGAAGGCGGAAGGCGTAGGTGGACGTTCCCGCCCCGGTGTCCTTGACGATTACGCGCGGCGCCTGCTCGCTGAACTTCTTATCCAGGCGCGCGACCCAGAAGTCGGCGGGCTCGACCACATGCGAATCCGCCGAGACATACTTCAATGCTTCCATTCAATCACCTCTCTCTGTGTTCCGCCGGCCGGATGCGTACGGCTACGGCGCGTTTTCCACGATTGGAACTGGACCGAGCCGCGAATCGGTCGATACGGGGAGGTCCGTCCAGTGGTCTGATCCTTGAAGCTCCGTCCATCCCCGAACGAGCCCCTTGCAGCCCATGACCGAGCCGGTTGCTCGCAGCGCCAACCAGGATGATCGTCTGGAGGGCAGCGCGGAACCGTCCCGTCAATTCGGAAAGGTACGCTTATTGGCGTCCAGCCGTCAATGCGGCCGGATTGAGCCTTGCCTCGAAAGGGAGGACAAGGGTTGCGCCTTGATTTCTGGATTCTCCCGTAGCCTCGGCGTCCGTGCCGGTTCTTTTATGCCTGAGCTTGAAGAAAAGGAACCGGCACGGAGGCCGGCGCTACGAAAAACGGAGATCAAGCCCTTCCTGACCGCGACGCGGTCAGCTTTTAGCGATATAGAGTCCGCTTCTTGTCTCCGTCAGTCTAAACCCTTAGCTTAAGTTCCACCGTGTTTTCGCCGCGCACAGCCGGCCGGATCCCCGGTTCGACGGTCGCGCAATGTATGAACTGGCCAAGGCCAGGCTCCGGCGCTTCCAGTCGCGATTTGGGGGGATTAAGAGCTTTCTCGACGGGTATTCCCGTCGCGAGAGGGACACGCTTGGCGCCAAGGCGAGCGCCTCGCCATACGCCGGCTGCGGCGCGAAGGTTACCGAATTGTGGCGCGCAACTACCGTGCTGCCGGCGCCGAGATCGACGCCGTCGCGATGGACGGCGATACCTTGGTTTTTGTCGAGGTGAAAACTCGGACCGGTTCAGGAACGGGACGTCCGGAGGAATCGGTCCACGGCCTCAAACAGCATCGAATCGGCGGGCAGCGGCGATTTTCGCCCGGACCCGGGCCATGAATGAATGTCCGATGCGGTTCGACGTGGTCGCGATCTCCCGTGCCGCCGGCCGCTGGCAGTTGGAAATCATCAAGGACGCATTTTAATGCTCGATATCAGGCTGATCGCGAAAACCCCGACCAGATCAAGGCGGAGTTGAGAAAAGTCGATTTTCCGCCCGAAGAAGTCGATCGCATCCTGGCGGCCGATGCCCGCCGTCGCCGGCTCCAGCACGACCTCGATGAAATGGGGCGCACCGCACCCGGGAATCCAAGGAGTTGGGCAGGCTCCGCGACCAGAGCGCGAGTCACGCCGCGCCGGGATGCGCGCTTTGGGGATAAGATTGGCGAGGGAGAGCGTGAGTTGACCGAGGTCGAGGACGAATCCGCCGCCTGATGCTGTTCGTGCCCAATCTGCCGCGTCCCTGGGTGCCCGAAGGGGAGGGCGAGAGCGCCAACTTGGTGGTGCGCAGCGAGGGCGAGCCGCGGGGTTCGATTTCACCCCGCTGCCGCATTGGGAACTGGGGGAGAAACTGGGAATCATCGACTTCGAGCGCGGGGTGAAGCTGGCGGGCGTCGCTTTACGTGCTGATGGGGATGGGTGCGCGGCTGGAGCGCGCCCTGATCGCCAGGATGCTCGACCTAACCCGCAAGCAGGCTACCTGGAAGTCGCACCGCCCTTGATGGTGCGCTCGGAGACTGTTCCCGGCACCGGCCAGCTGCCGAAGATTCGCCGATAAGATGTACCGCGATACCGAGGAGGATCACTGGATGGTGCCGACCGCCGAGATGACCGTCACTGGCCTTTATGCACGACGAGATTCTCGACCCCGCCGCGGCTGCCGCGCTACTCACGGCATACACGCCCTGCTTTCCGCGCAGAAGATGCAGCGGGTCACGACGTGCGCGGGATCAAGCGCGGCCACCAGTTCGACAAGGTGGAAATGGTCCAGCTGCTGCGTCCGAAAACTCGGACGACGGAGTTGGAGCGGATGGTCGAGCACGCCTGCGAGGTGTGCCGGCGCTGGGCCTCGCTTTCCGGGTGAACCGGCTGGGAACCGGAGATCTGGGCTTGCGAGCGCGCCGCCAACTACGATCTGGAGGTCTGGGCGCCGGGCTGTCGGCGAATGGCTGGAGGTCATTCCGGTTCGACCTGTGGGACTTCCAGGCCCGCCGCGCGCCAATCGGCTTTCGCAGCGAAAAGACCGGCAAGAACGAATTGGTGCATACCCTCAACGGCTCGGGCCTGGGCTTGCCGCGCACCCTGATCGCGGTGCTGGAGACCTTCAGCAGGCCGACGGCTCGGTCAGCAATTGCGCCGGCGTTGCGTCCCTATCTGGGTGGCCTTG
>CAWDWL010000033.1:0-10362 GCA_963805995.1 uncultured Pseudomonadota bacterium
AAAGAGTATGTCGAGAAGCTGGATATCCCGGCCGACCGCCGTTACCTCAAAGTGCACGAAGGGCACACTATCTACGTGAAACCGGGCGAAGAACGTTTCCTGACGCCGGAGCTAATCGATGCCTACACCCTGACCGCCCCGCGCGAACAAATCATCGGGCGCATCAAGGAACTGGAAGCGGCGGGTCTGACGCAAATCGCATTCTCTTTGCCTAATGACGGGGCGCGGGCAATGATCGAAGAATTGGGCCGTGAGATTGTGGCGAAGTACTGACCGGCGCGTCGGGAGGTGCGGATGCGGCCTCTGAAAAGGTCCTTTACGCTCGGTCACGGCGCGCCCAGCCTTCGTGGCTTTAGCGCAGCGTCGGATCGCGCGCCTTGGAATAAACCTCGTCCACATGCTAATTGGTCCGCGATCCCATCTCGTGATCCCATCAAGGAGGAGCCCGATGAAGGTCTCAAAGGTGTCAGAAGTACCGCGCCAGAGCATGAGCCGCGCAACCAAATTCTTCCACGGCGCCGAACACGTTTCGCGCCAGGGTCTCACGGACGACAGCAAGGAAGTGAGCGTCAACGTAATCCACTTCGATCACGGAGCCCACACCCGAATGCACATCCATGGCTGCGACCAGGTTTTGCTCGTGACCAAGGGCAAGGGCTTTGTTGAAACCGAGCAGGAACGGCACGAGATCTCAGAGGGCGACTTCGTCTTAGCGCCCGCCGGCGAGAAGCACCGTCACGGCGCCCTGGACGGCAAAGACTTCACGCACATCTCGATTACCCGCCCCAATTCGGGAGAGAAGTTCTTCGACGATTAGCCAAATCGCAGCGACTCTGCTCGAAGTTGACCGCACCAGTTCATGGCAACTCGAGCGACCCCCTGGCGACCGATCCCCCGGCGGGTACTGCTCTTCGAGCGCTGGGCACGTCAGGAAGACCTCGACAATCTTACGTCTTCCTTTGTCTTCTTAGAAGAAGATAAAGGCTCGGACCACGACGTTCTTGCGGCAGGGAGCGTCGGCGGGCGCGGTCGGGTCGACGCAGGCGGTGTGGAAAGACCAGCGCGAAACGGAACCGTCGGTGACAGAGTCGTAGCACTTGAGCATCGAGACCTCGGTGGGCTTCTGCTGGGGAAACCAGTACCACTCGTGGTCGGGGCGGTAGGTGAAGCGGGTAGTCTCGCCGACGCGGTCGTCGTAGACGCGGTAGTTGGTGATGTACGGCTGGTCGGCGAAAGAGGGCCAGGCGCAGAGCACGAAGGGGTTCTGGCGCACGGTCTCCATCGGCTTGGCGAGGTTGATCGACACGAACCGCCGCGACATCTTCGCGTCGGCCTGCTCCTCCGTGTAGTGCTGCTCGCGCCCGAAGTTCCGCAGGTTCTTCGTGAGCAGCTCGCGGCAGCGCACGCGGCCGCTGTTGTCGTTCAGGTCGTTGTGCACGAGGTAGGCGTAGTTGGCGTTGACACCCGGGTTCTTGTTGTCCTGGTCCTCTGTGCGGTCGCCCTTGTAGTCCTTGTCAAACACGTCGTGGTTGTACACGAGCGCATCCGTCGCGTCCGGGAAAAACTCCAGGAGGAGCTTCTCCATCTCCGGGTAGAACACGCGTTCCACCTCCGCCGCGTCGTAAAAGTTCTCGCACTTGGACTCGCAGTGCGCCAGCGCAACGCCAAGCTTGTCCATGCACTCGGGGCTGTTGGGCGAGAGACCTGGGTGGTACTCTTCTATTCGTCGCGCGTCGCGCAACACCTGCGGAAAATAGAGGTATCGGCGCCCGATGTCCTGCTCTTCCTTGCGCAACGCTTTTGCCTCAGCCTCGCGCGCCGGGTCCCGCCAGAGCGCGTTGGACGAGACGATGGAGTAGGACGGCTGCTCGTAGACGGTGTAGCGCAGCGGAAGGGCTACGCCGCCTTCAGGGGCTTCGATGTTGTTCGCCCGAATATATTCCAGGCACTCTGAGTAGCTACGAAACCCGACGCCCCACTTGGTCTCGATCGGGCCGGGGGGAGCCTTGTCGAGCATGTCGATAACCGCCTGCCCTTCGCCCTCGGCAATCTGGTGGAGCGCCGCCTCCGTCGCTGCCGCAGTTCCCGCATCCCCGTCTCGATCGAACGACATGTAGGATAAACCGCCGTTCGCAGCGATCGGTGGTGGCTGCCCTTGTGTGAGTTGGAGGCGAGGCACATAGACCGACGAATCTTTCTCTGTAGCACCCGCAACGTGGTTCTCGTTGGTCTTGAGCTGGTCCATAGCATGCACCTTAGTTGACAGCACCCAATCATGGCACACAGGACTTGAAGTTGTAAGGGTTTGTACTTGATGATCGCACGAACTTATGCCGCGTTCGCTTCGGCAACAATCGTATGGAATGACAGCGTCAACAGCAGCATCAGCCACGACCCAACCGGTGCGTAAGGGCGATTCATCGGATGGGGTTGACGACAAAGCGCCATGCAAGCCAACTAAATCGCGAGTCTTGGGGACACGGACTCCGCAGATTAGGTTAGGTCGCAGGATTGTCTAGTTGGTCAAGCAAAGCCTTCGCATCCTTGAGATCAGCGGTGTCTAAACCCTCAGTGAACCAGCTATAGATTTGCGCCAGCATTGACCGCGCTTCCTCACGACGGCCTCGATTCGAAAACAATCTCGCGAAGCTCATCGCTGCCCGCAACTCCAGGGCTTTCGCGCCGAACTCGCGCGCCAATGCCAGCGCCTGCCTCAAGTCGGCTTCGGCCAGTTCGGCCTGCCCCTGCTTGTGCCGCAGTTCCGCGCGTAGTGCTAGCGCACAGGGGTGGCGCGGATTGTTCTGCAGGACTTCTTCGAGCGTTTCAAGAGCGTCCGCGATAGCGCCAGCGCGCGCCTGTGCCTCGGCGAGACGCCAGGTAACTGAGGTTAGATCCAGCCGCGACCCGACTTCGAGCAGACCTGCCAGGCCCTGGCGAATCAGCGCAATTCCTTCGCTCCCGCGGCCAAGCTGCGCGAGTGCATCACCGAGGTTACAGCGGGAATTTGCCATCACCAGCGGAAATTGATTTTTCTCCGCCAGATCCAGTGCCTGCGCCGCCAGCGCTTTCGCCTCCTCGTACTCTCTGAGCCAAAGCCTCAGGCCCGATGCGTAATCTCTGGCGAACGCCTGATCATACGGGTTCCCGCCTTCAACGGCCGCCATCAACTGAGCCTCGCGCGCACGGGCCTCGGCGGGGCGGCCGATAAGAAATGCGTTCATTATGGCGATACCGAAGGGCGCTACGAGGGCTCCAGGATACTGCCTGAGCTCGGGATCCTCGAAATATTTGAGCCATTCGGCGAAATGGCGCTCGACCCCGGCGAGGTCTTCACGGTATGCACTCCGCATGAACATCTGGGCCATATGCGCACCGCCGAGGCTGGCAGGACTGCCTTCGCGCAAGCCGAGTTCGAATGCCTGATCCGCAAGCGCGTCGGCGGCGGGAAAATCGCCGACTACGTAAAGAGCAACAAATTTCGAGATTATCCAATTCACCACTTGCTTGAGGTTGCCGAGCTTTTCCGCCAATGCCGCAGAGCTCTCGGTGGCCTCTATCGTTTCCGGCGCGGAATACCCTTTGGTGACTTGAAGCATCCAGACGACCGATTGCCTGAGTTCTACGTCGCGCAGGTCGCGCTCAGCCGAAGCAGGCAGCAGTTTAACCAGCGCCACCGCCTGCTGATAGCTTTCCAAAGCTTCCCTGAAAGCGTGGCGCGCTTGGAACGCCTGACCTGCTTTCAACCATTGCGCTATCGCCACCTCGGTTTCACCGGCCTCGGTCCAGTGACGCGCCAGGACTTCCGGATGCGCTTCCGCAAGCGGAGTGAACTGCTTTTGGATCGTATCGGCAACCTGCCGATGCAACTCCCGGCGGCGGCTTTTGAGCAGCGCCTCATAAGCAGCGTCGCGGATCAGGGCATGCTTGAATAGGTATGTTGCCTCCGGCGGTATACCACGTACATAGAGCAACTCAGCATCGGCCAGATTATGCAGCGCCCGCTGGAGGTCCTCTTCGTTGATGGGATGAATGGCGTGCAGCAATTCGTACGTGAATTCGTCGCCGATCACGGCGCCGATCTGGATAACCTCCTTGCCCGGCCCCAACCGGTCCAGGCGCGCCATTAACGAGTCGTGCAAAGTAACTGGTATTTCGCGGCCGATGAGCATGGCATTGCCGCTCTCAAGCACCGCGCGGGTCAACTCCTCGACGAACAGCGGTACTCCCCCGGTCCGCTCCACTACGGCCGCAACGGTTTCGTCGGACAACGCGTTTCGTGCCGCGACCTCCTGCACCATGAAGCGCACGTTACGGGCGCTGAGCCGGTTGAGCGTGATCTGAGTATGATGCGCGCGCAGGGGCCATTGGACATGAAACTCGGGACGCGCCGTGAAAAGCAGGAAGAGCCGCGCCCTTTCGCCCTGCTCGACAAACAGTTGGATCAACTCAAGCGTCGAGGGGTCCGCCCAATGCAAATCCTCGATAGCCATCACGGTCGGTTGCATCCGCGCAGCGCCCAGCGCCAACTCGACGAGGGTGGCCAGCAGGCGACGGCGTTGCTGGTCCGGTGACAAGGGGGATGGCGGATACTTGGCCGGGACGGACACGTCAACCAGCGATGCAATCAGAGGCACAGCTTCGTATGATTTGAGTCCGGCCCGTTTGATGACGGCCTCCAGTTGCGCAAACTGTTCCGGTTCTGATTCAGCGCCGCGCGATCGCAACGCATGTCTGAGCATTTCGGCAATCGGAAAGAAGGGCGTGTTCTGGGAGAATGCTCCCGCCGCGCTCTGCAGCCACGTATGCGGCGTCGCGGCGATGCGTTCGTTGAAGCACTGTACCAAGCGCGACTTGCCGATCCCCGCCTCGCCGATGATCAGCGCCACCTGGCCTTCGCCGTCCAGCGTGCGCTCCCAACGGCTCATCAGCAAACGCAGTTCGTCCTCGCGTCCCACGAAGCGAGTCAATCCACGCGCAACCGCTGCCGCTTCCAACCGCCCCCGCACGCCACTGGGCTGTACAACTCTATAAAGTTGGATCGGCCGCTCGACGCCCTTCAACGCGGGCGCCCCAACCCGCTCGACCACAAACAGTCCGGAGATCAGCCGGTGACTGTCCTCGGTCACCAGCACCGAGCCTGGGGCGGCGGCTTCCTGCACCCGCGCCGCGATGTTGGGCGTATCGCCGAAAACATCGGCTTCATGGCCGGCCCCGACGCCGACCACCACCGCACCCGAATCGATACCGATCCGTACAGCGAGCCCGGGAAGGCCGGGTTTCTCATTGAGCTTCGCGATTGCGTCGACGATCCCCAGGCCGGCCCGGGTGGCACGCTCCGCGTCGTTGTCATGCGCTTCGGGATAGCCGAAGAATGCCATCACGCCGTCGCCCAAGTACTTTGCGACATGGCCGCCAAATCGGCCGATCGCGCCTGCAGCCGCCCGATGATACGCGGCTACTGTCCCGCGCCATTCCTCCGGGTCAACCTGGGCTGCGAGCTGCGTAGAGCCAACCAGATCGCAGAACAACACCGTCAGATGCCGCCGCTCGCCGGTCAGGGCCTCGCGCTGCTCGCTGGCCGCGGCGCCGTCCAGCGGCGATCCGCATTGGGCACAGAACCGGGACTCAGGAAGATTTTCGAAACCGCATTTGAGGCATCGCCGCCTGAGCGCTCTCCCGCACTGGTTACAGAAGCGCGCGCCTGCGGCGTTGTCGGTTGCACAATTCGAACAGCGCATCGTCCTGCTCTGAGCCTACGGGATGATTTTCTTTTATCAACTCGCGCCGAAAATAAACACTCTTTAGGGTGCAGTGATTCCGCCGTCGATTACGAAGACCGCACTGGTCACGAAGCTCGATTAATCCTATGCGAGGCTTACTGCGCGGTTGGCGATAATCCTCAAGCGGCCCCAAACGGCGAATCGGCGAGAAACCGAAGGGGCGGCCCGTATCTTTAAGCGAACCCAGGACCGGTTCTCTGACGGCCGCGTTCAAAGATCACGAGAGGAGAACTGGTTGTTGCCGATCGAAGACGGAGGCGGGCAGTGGACGGGAAATACCTCTGACCACAGTGGTTCAATCCTGTAGCGGCCGAAAAAGCTCGATTTTCTTGGTCTTTTGACGTTAGCCCCGCTGATGAAAACTCGGCGGGTCAAGACAAGCCGAATCGCGCAATCGTCCGTGACCGGCGGGTCCACGCACAAAAAAGTCCTCGTCGGGGACCACACTATGCGATAGTCTGCATCCGTTGCAGGCTGAACACTCGAGACTGATATACAGAAACTTGTATATTGCTGTCGGATGCTGAAGGCGCTGGCGTGGCTGGGATCATCTCGAAGCGACGTAAGACGCTTTCCGGCCGGCGCTCGGCGGCGCGCCGGGTACGAGCTATATCTGGTCCAGCCTTCATCCATCCGACTGGAAACCAATGCCGTCGGTTGGGGCGGGAGCGCATGAGATAAGGGTACACACCGAACTTGAACATCGGATCTTGTATGTTGCGAAATTCGAAGAAGCGGTCTATGTGCTTCATGCCTTCGAGAAAAAGGCCAAAAGACCGCCCGGGCTGATTTGGAAATGGCCCGATCGCGACTTGTCGAGCTGGTCGGAAGCCGGCGCGCAAAGGCCAAACATTAGGAGCAAAAATGGCAGTAGATGTTGAGCGATCTACCGGAAACGTCTTCCGCGATCTTGGATTCGGCCCAAAGGAGGCTGAGAGCCTGAGGCTGCGCGCTGAACTTATGGTAGGGCTCAAACGCCAGATCCAGGCGCGCAAGCTCACGCAGAAGGCCGCCGCAAAGCTCTTTGGAGTCACCCAGCCGCGGGTCAGCGATCTCGTTCGCGGGAAAATCGAGTTATTCAGCATCGAGACTCTCATCAACATGCTGGCGCGCGCGGGCATCCAGGTCGAGCTTCGCCTCGCGCCGTCCCGCCGCAACCCACGCTATGAAGCTGCCTGATGCGCCGGTTCTTCGAGAGCATCCGGCCCGCAGTAGGCGACGTTTGAAGCGATGAGGGGGACGGGCCGAATTTTCAAACGCGGCTCCGTCTACTGGATCGCGTACAGTTATCGCAACAAGGAATACCGGGAGAGTTCCGGTTCGGAAAACGAAGCGAGCGCTCGCAAGCTACTAAAAAAGCGCATCGGCGAAGCCGCATCAGGTCGGTTCATCGGTCCCAACGAGGAGCGCCTGACATTCGAGGACATGGCGCGGTGCGCTTCTTACCGACTATGAGATCAACGAACTGAGATCGGTCCGCTCCGTGAAGCTGTCGATCAAGCCATCTG
The DNA here is from genome assembly GCA_963805995.1 of uncultured Pseudomonadota bacterium. GTDB lineage: Bacteria > Desulfobacterota > Binatia > Binatales > Binataceae > JAJPJA01. The sequence continues at coordinate 7,289 of CAWDWL010000033.1, forward strand.
CAGCGAAGCTTTGGCATGCAGCGTGCGCTCGACATCACGACGGACAAAATCAAGAAATACATCGCAGAGCGTCAGCGAGAGGAAGCCGCGAACGCGAGTATCAACCGCGAGCTGTCGGCGCTCAAGCGGATGTTCAAGCTCGCAGTCGAATCAGGCCGATGGCGATTCGGACCGCATATCCCGATGCTCGAGGAGAACAACGCGCGGCAAGGTTTTGTCGATCACGGTGTTTTCCTTGCGCTGCGTGACCGGCTGCCCGACTACCTTAAAGATCCGATCACGTTCCTGTATCTGTCAGGCTGGCGGCTGGGCGAGATGAAGGCACTTGAATGGCGCGACGTAGACCTCGCCGGCAAAGTCGTACGTCTTGCGACCCGCGATCAGCAAGAACAAGGACGGACGGCTTCTGCCGCTGTCGGGCGAGCTACTCGAAATCATCGAGCGTGCGCACGCGAACCGCCGGCTTGATTGTCCGTTCGTGTTCCATCTGCGACGGCGAGCCGATCGGCGACTTCAAGCGATCATGGGCGACCGCCTGCAAGACGGCGGGCGTCGGAAAAGTCTTGGTTCATGATCTCCGGCGAACAGCAGTTCGCAACATGGTCCGAGCGGGAATCCCGGATCGAGTCGCGATGACGCTGTCCGGCCACAAGACACGGAGCGTGTTTGACCGCTACAAGATCGTCAGCGAGTCCGACTTGGCGGATGCGACAGAACTTCTACAGGCGCATCTTAGCCAACAGCCTAAGCGCGCGCGGGTGAAGCGCCTTGGGGACCAAACGGAAAGCGCCTAGCATACTGGCGACCGCGACCTTATGTGATCTGCTGATCCCTGCCACGGAGCAGCTGTATGCGCCGTCCAATTCACGCGCGCGAGCCGCTGTGCGAATGTTAGATTGTTACTCAGCGGTCCACTACTGGGCTATAGCCTCACGAGGGTTGATTTCTCAGGCCAACACCGGGGGCAGAGAAAGCTAGTATAGAGCTGAGCGTTTCACTCGAAGAGGTCGTCCGCTTCAATGCGGTCATGGAATGGCAACTTTTCGCTGAGTCGCCTTACGAAACGGATCGCCGCAGCCAGCAAAGCCGCTCTAATTTGCTCGAACTCGGAATGAGCCGGGGCACGGTTTCCGCAATACCTCTCAAACACACTTCCTACGGCTCGCAGGTGCTCCTCTGCCAGGGCGCTATCGGGGGCCCGCAAGTGCAAATAATAGTTTCGCAGCGCTACCAAATGGACCGAAGCACTGACCGATCGTCCTTATAGCAGAACTTGGGCAGCTTAGGCCTTACTTTACCTCTGAGCTCGGGCGAGGTCACGGCTTCACTTCCATCGTAAAGGAGACGAGCCAGCGCCTCGACAAATAGCTTAAAGTCTCGTTCGTTGGTCACGCTGCGACGCATGTAGATACCGTCGTTACCTATAACGGCGTCCCATGCGGAAAATGAGTTCGGGGCGCTGCACGAAAAGTTGATGTCGACAGTTAAGCTCATCAATTCGGCATGTCAGAGCAGTGACGGAATCGCCATCCTCCAAGTCGCTTATTTCCCCCTGTCGAATCGTAACTTCATTAGCGCTAGCCTTTACAACTGTACTTAAGCCGAGCTTCGTGAGCTCTTGTTTTCCTGCGCTCAGATCGGTCGCTGATAATTCCGCAGGTAAACCCGTAAGTAGCGCTTTGCAGCGGGCGCTGAGACCGCGGCTAACGTGGGCGACCTGTATTTTCACCTCTTCTCTAATCGCCTGAGAAGCGGCTTCCCGCTCCCCCTTTGAGAGCTCGCGTAGTGTGCGACTTCCGACGTTAGCGTACCATGCTTAACAGGCCGCCTGGACGAGAAGGGGGTGGGTACCGGCCAGTTCAATAATGATCTCCTCAGCTTTCGGGATCTGCAGCGAGTGTCGCCTGGGTCCGTCAGATCCGAGTGAGGAGTCAGCCTCGTCCTCACTGAGTGCAACCAAGGAAGGTTGAACTATGTGAATCACAGGAGCCAGATCGGACACAGAGTCCCCAATGTATTCCAAGACTTCGTCCGGTTGGCGGGCAACGCCCAGAATAACGGCAAACTGAGACACGTTATTGACGGCGCCCCGGAGCTCGGCTTGGTCTTCTTTTCGCAGTTCAGGAGCGATTGAATCGAATTCATCAAGTATCGCCACCAATGGTTCACCATTAGCGGGCGCTAGGCTGGCGACAATGTCTTCCAGGGCGTCTTCGTCATGAACGACGGCGCTTTCTATGGCGGTTGCCGTGGTGATTCTATTGATCAGACGCTGCCGGAAATCACCAAAACCTTCCAACGAGCGCTGCTGCAATCCAGGTAGGTGCAAACCCAGTCATGGGCATTCGGCTGAAAGCGGTCCCGGATTTCTTTCGACAACAACTGTTTCAAGAGGCTGGTTTTCCCAATCCGGCGTGGTCCTACGATGGCTGCCGAAGGTCGTCCATACGATGATACTCGACGAAACAAATCTCTGAGGGTGTCGGTCCTACCGACGAATACCGGAGACCCTGGATCGAGCTACCGGTCAGCGTAAAGACCGGGCTCAACCTTCATGGCGCTCATTGGTTTGTACTCTCGCGAACCAGATACTGTGCCACTATGGGAAACTTGAAGCGGTAACTCTGCCTATTCGGCCAGAATTCCCTCGTCGACCAACTGATCGAGGACTTCCGAAAGTCCATCGATATTGTAGTCGTGGATCTGAAGGCGAGCTCGGATGTGATCGAGCTTTGTGCGATGATCCTCGCGAGTTAGTTCGGCGACAAACTGGCTAGCCTCAGTCGTTTATCAGACTTACAGGATCGGTCCGGTCTGAAACTCGAAATAAGTGGTCTGCTTAAACACCCGTTCCCTCCAGGACTTCTTTGACTTCTGCGGTTGATGCGACAGATAACCTATGGTCCAGCATAAATGAAAAGATCTCGTGGCACACACCCTGCAGAAGATAAGGATGTTGCGCGGTCAGTCGGAGCAATTCTGCCTTGGCGGCGGTCGAATAGTCGAATGCATCGCCAACGGGTTCAGTTATGAGAGCAGTTGCGTCGCTTTCACTAAGCTCACCAGCAATACAT
>CAWDWL010000034.1:0-129205 GCA_963805995.1 uncultured Pseudomonadota bacterium
ACCGCGCCGCGGTTTTGAACGCAGCCTTGCTGGCGTTCGCGTCTCCGGCCGCGTCGTAAAGTTGCGCCAGATTGACGTAGGCGCTTGCCGGAGCATGGGGCAGATTTGCCAGGGCGTCGGCGGCCTCGCGCGCCGCCTCCTGATGGCGTCCCTGTTGTTCATGAACCATCGCCAGATCGTACTCCGCCGCCCAGTCGCTCGGATCGAGTTTGAACGCGGTGGTCAGTTCGTGCTCGGCGTCCTTCGAGTCGCCGACGGCCTGCAACGCCATCCCCAGGCGGTTATGACAGAATCCCGAGTCCGGGAAGCGTTCGATGCAGCGCGAGAAGAGCGCGATTTCGTCATGCCAGAAATGTTGCACGTGCCACAGCGCCGCGCCGTAAATCACCGCCGCAAGCCCGGTTGCCAACCCTGCCGCGGGCGCCAGTCCCGGATTGCTCTTGGCGACCGCGACGACCGCCTGCGCCGCCATCAGGCACCATCCGAATGAGCTGAAATACATGTAGCGGTCGGCGACCAAAGCGTTGGGATAAAGGATTCCCAGGTTCAGCACCGGCGCCATGGCGATGAAAACCCACGCCACTGAAAAAGCGTAAAGCTTGCGGTTGGGGCTGTCGGCGAGGGCCATCAATCCAGCCAGTGCGATTAATCCCAGGCCCGCCGCCGGCATCCAGAAATCGGACGATCCTGCGGTACTGACCCATAGGATCCGATGCGAGGGACCCGCTTCGAACGGGTTGACGATCACGGCCAGGTTGTGCGCGACGACCGTCGGCACGGTCAGAATGATCTGGGCAAGCGTGGCCTGGTTGTTGACGTCGCGTTTGGTGATGAAACCGAGCACCGCCAGCCGTATCCCAAGATACACCATCGCGACCGCGACATAAGGTGCGGCCAACGCCACGGTGGCGCGGCTTTTCCGCCACACGCGCGCGCCCAATGACCTGACGGCGCTTGCCGTTTCATCGATTGGACGGAAGATAAGCCGTGCGCGGCGACCAGCACGGGAAAGGCAATCGCGCTTTCGTGACTTAGTATCGCGCCGCCAAAAAGCGCCAGCGACCACGCCAGACTGCTGCCGCGATGCCCTTCGCGATAGCGCAAATAGAAATAGAACGCGCCCAACTGCAGGGTTCCAGCCAGCGACTCCGGAATCGCCGTGGCCCAAATCACGGCCTCCGCGTGGACCGGGAGCAAGCCGAACAGCAGCGCGGCCAGCAGTCCGGCGACGCGGTTGGCGGTCAGGCGGGCGGCGACCTGGTAAGCCAGCACCACCGCGCCGAGGTGAAGCATCACCATCAGCGCATGGGGACCGATCGGATTCAGTCCGAAGACCTGGTAATTAAGTCCCAGCCAGACATCCTGCAGGGGACGGTAATAATGGCTTTGCGGAAGATGAGCGGGGTCCCGGAACCACCAACTGTCATTGACGAAAGCCTTCCATAGAAACGACCAGTCGCCGATATAACGGTTGACGATGATCATCTCGTGATCGTCGAAGACGTAGCCGTTGCCCAGGCATCGCAGATAGACCAGGGCGGTGATCGCGACCACGCCGGCCAGCGCCGCATACTGCGAACCGGCAAGGCGGGCCCAGGCAGTCGGACGAGGTTGCGGCCGGGAAGTTTGTTGCCGTCGGCCTTTTTTGACTTTGGATGGTGCGGGCTTCATCGGACTCGCGACCGCACCATTATGCACGAAAGCGCGCGCGTACTCTCGCGACGCTCTCTATGGTCCCACGGTCATTGTCAGGCGCCTTTCGTTGTAAATTTGACCGGCAACCGCCTCCGCAGCTCGCGGCGAATCCCGTGATGCAGCAGGCTAGCGGAGGATGGACCATGGAGAACGGCGCACCTGCCATTGAGGGTGCCTCTCGGGCGAGGCGTGGAGCAGTTTTACAGCCTTGGGCGTTGACGCCGAGGCCGGGGACGCCCATCCGCTGCCATTAGGCCGGTGCCGTTTGGCGCCCTTCACGGGACCGCCCCCCTTCGCTGGGAAGCGAAGCCTGGGTTTTTGGCTACGCGATCTCCGTCGGAGAGCGCGCTTCGCCTCTTCGCCGTCAGATCACGACGTTCGCAGATAACGGACCACCATGCGCGTTACGTCGTCCACAAACCGCCCTGCTTTTTCATCGCTGAGGATGTCCGGGCGACGCAGGACTGCCGCGTGGGTCAGCGCTTCCACTACCGTCACTAAGACGAAGGCCGCGAGATCGAGATCGGCGACATCAATCTCATCTCGATGTGCCTCGAGATAGCCTCGAACCAGTGCATAACCCTCCTGCTGGATAGCCTCGAACTTTTGGAGTCGCCCAACATGTGGGATCTGTTCCGCAAGGACGCTATGCAGCTTGGGATTGACCCGGTGACCGTCGATTGCAACTGAAACGAATTCGCGCGCCGCGACCTCGATCGGGCGCGCAGCCGCCTTGACCAGGGCGTTGCGAGTCACCTCGGAAATTTCTTGCGTATGGCGGTCGATAACCGCCGCTACCAGCGCCTCCTTGCTCGGGAAATACTGGTACAACGAACCGATACTGACGCCGGCCACCTCGGCAATCCTGTTGGTGCTCGCCCGGTCATAGCCTTCTTTGAGCAAAACGCGAGTAGTCGCTTCCAGAAGCGCATCGACGGTTTGACGCGATCGCTCTTGAGAGGCCGATTTTCTGGGGTTTGTTTGAAGTTTCCGCGTCATATGCATCCGCCTCGGAATGCGAGTTTACAATTATGAGCGATCGCTTATATTTTGTCCATGGTGAAAACGCAAATCACGACGGTGTCTCCACCCCAGCAGGTAGCAGAGCCATGAGCAAACAACGCCCGATTATGGCCTCAACGGTCCCGCAGCCGTTCGAGCTATCTTCATCGTTGGCCTTGCCGGGGCAATCGTTGGAACGATGGACTTTGAGCCGGCACGCCGGAGCCACCGTGGCCCTCGCTCACGCGGTTCAGATTTTTGGCTTTTTTCTGTCTGATCGTCGCGTCTCTCATGTTCACCAGCAGTCGCTTCGCTAAATTCCACGCGCGCGACCGCCTCCTCGCGCGCTTGAAGCTCCGCGGCGACGAAACCGTGCTCGATGTCGGCTGTGCCCACCGTGACCGCAAGGAAGCCTTCGCAACCGGTCTGACAGAAATGACCCTCCCCAGAGGGCGAGTTCGCTATTACCTGGATTAGGAGAAAAAACATGGATCAAGTCAGCACGCTTGAACGGATCTTTAGCTACAAGGCAAAGGCCAACGACGAGATCCTCGCGGCAATGCGACAATTTGACGATCCCTCTCCTGCAAAGGAGATCGCCATCAGAGTCCTCAGCCACACTTATGTTGTTGACCGGATCTTCGCTGCCAACTTGAGGCGAGCTGAGCACGGATACACCTCGCCCAACACAAGCCACGCGCCATCGCTCCAAGAATTGTCCGCGGCGATCAAGACAAGCGATCAGTGGTACGTCGACTACGTGTCACGCCTGGATGAAGCACAGTTGGCCGAGCGCATCGACTTTACGTTTACCGATGGCTTGCCGGGCCGTATGTCACGCGAAGAAATGCTGATGCACGTGACAGTTCATGGCGAATACCACCGGGGGCAAATCAGTTTCATAATGATGGAAAACTCGATCACGCCGCCAGGCGATGGCTTCACGAGCTTTTTGCATAAGGCAGAAGCCTCAAGCCGGCGGCGGCCCGGTGGGTCAAGCGACACAGTTGAAAGCCATCCGGACGAGAACCGATTAAACATGGCGCGGCTCGCCAAGCAGGGGCCGGCCGAAACATCAGCGAAGGGTGGAAAGGCGATGTCGCGCCTCGATGAGCTGACCGGATCCATTAGAGCCGCAGTGGGCGCTGATTCCGGTCTCGGCAAAACGCTGAAATTCAATCTGAAGGAGAAGGGCTTCATCTACATCGACGGCGGATCGGTCACCAATGAGGACAAACCGGCGGATCTGACGCTGACTCTCACCATCGACGACCTGAAGGCCATGAGCCAAGGCAAGCTCGCCCCGATGACCGCGATCATGAGCGGGCGGCTTAGCCTCTCCGACATGGGAGTCGCCGCAGGCCTTCAAGGCAAGCTGCAGGCGCTGTTCTCCAAGATGCAAACGGCTTCCTGACCACTGCGAGTTGCGGAAACGAAATGGAGATACAGGCACATGAGTGAAAACGCTGCCGTCACCGCTGAACCTCGCAAGCCGCTCCGGCGAACGCGAGCAGGAAGTGAACTTGGGCGCCGGCATAAAGAGTTTTCACCGGCGGAGGAATTATGGTTAGCACACTAGACTTATCTCAGTCCCTGCTCGGTTTGTACCGGAACGGTCAAACGCATCCAATCGCGTGGGAGTCAGGTCCGCCGCCGCGAATCGACGGCTATGTGATCGGCACGCCAGTGATGGCGCGACCCGCTCCCCACAATGGTGAGATGCATCCGGATGGCGACGAAGTTCTTTTTCTCATCTCAGGGCGGCTGGATGTTGTACTCGAGGAGGATGAGACGCCAAGGGTGGTTGAGATGACTCCGGGACAGACGCTGATCGTGCCCAAAGGAGTCTGGCATCGCGTTTTGCCGCGCGAGCCCAGCCAGCTGCTTCACATTACGCCCGGACCAGGTGGCGAATGGCGACCCCTCAAGAACTCCGTTCCGGGACAGGAGTAACATGCCTTGCGCCTGGTCTGATTCAGTGGCCTCGACGTGTACAGCCCGAGAGGTTCACCCCAAGGTGGGCCAGACAGGATTGTCAAAATCAAGCGCCTTCGCAACCTTGGCTTTTCTGAAGACTCATCGGAGGGCGCACCAATCTGCCGATGGCTGATCGACCGGATGAAGCTTGACGTCATGCCGACGGACGAAACCATCCTTGGGTTCTCGAACCGCTGGTACAAGCCTGCTATCGAAGCGCTCGCCCTCGTTGAACTCGACGGATTTCAGCTACGGGTGGTGACCACTCCGTACCTTATCGGGACAAAATTAGAGGCGTTCCGCGCAATGAGGAAGGCGAGACTTCTATGCGAGTAGTGACCTCGAAGACATCATAACAGTCCTCGACGGTCGCCCCACGGTTGTCGACGAAGTCGCGGCTTCTCCTCGCGAACTCCGCCGCTACATCGGCAAGGAAGTCGGAAGGCTGCTCGACAACCTGGAATTTGTTAACGCCTTGCCAGGACATATAACCGTCCGCGTTATGTGGATGTACGGCCGCCGCGGCGCGCAGCGCTAATCAACTTCCACTCGTCACGAGCGTGTCATTTTGGTCTAGGAGCGTGGGGGGCGCACGCTCTATGCTTGGCCAACGCCGCGACGACGATATCGCGCGCGTGGAGCAGGACGGATTTCTGTTCGTCCGCCGAGACCTCGACGAAGCCAAGTCCTCGGAGCAGGAAAATTCCTTCAACAGCCAGCAGTGCGTGACGGACTTCATGCATATCGCCACCTTCCGATCGAAGCGGATTGAGCAGTTCGCGGTAATAGCTTCGCACTGGCTCCAGCATGTCAGGGGCGTGCACCAACGCGGTTACGAGAAAAGCAGCCTTTTGCGTTGAGGCGTCATCCTCGTCGAGTGCTTCCTCGATATGGGCTAGGACCAGTTCGACCGGCTCGGTCGGCCCGCCGCCGACCCGGCGGCGCACGGCCTCCCGAAAGCGCGCCATTTCCCTTTCGAGCGCTGCGTGCACCAAGTCATCTTTAGTCGCGAAGCTATAGACGAGACCGCCCTTGCTTATGCCGGCCCGCGCAGCGACGGCATCGAGCGTGAAACTTCGGCCACCGGATTCAAGAATCACGGCCTCGGCGGCATCTAAAATCCTATCCCGATCGATCTCTTTTTTCCGCGCCAAAATCAACCTCTTGCTTTTCCGACTGACCAGTCGTATATCTTTTCCGACCAGACAGTCGGATAACATGGCGATAGGCGCCATGCAAGATTGTCTTCAAGCGCAAGGAGGCGCGAATCATGCTGGCCTGTCTCTCCCCCAATGGAATGAACCGCTATGACGGCGCGAGCGCGCCGGACCGGTTGCTGGTCGCCACCTCGAGCGGCGTCACAACGCTGGCGCGCGAATCATCCGGCACGTGGCGTAAGGCCGGCACCGCGCTCGCCGGCCTGCACGCGACGGCCTTGACGACCTTGCCGGGCCGGCCCGGCATTTTCGTCGGCACGCATGGCGACGGCGTGCTCTTCAGCGAAGACGGCGCGCGCTGGGAAGCGCGCAATTCCGGCCTCGCCATCAAGGATGTTTATACTGTCGCGTCGGCCGCCGAAGCAGGCGGCATCGCGCTCTATGCCGGCTCGCATCCCGCCGCGCTCTTCAAGAGCCGCGATCTCGGCCAAAGCTGGAGCGAGCTTCCGGCGCTGCGCCAGGTGCCGGGCACCGAATACTGGACCTTCCCGGAGCCGCCGCACATCGCCCACACCAAGATGATGGTGTTCGATCCGCGCACGCCGCAGCGCATCTACGCCGCGATCGAGCAGGGCGCGCTGCTCAAGACCGAGGATGGCGGCCAGTCCTGGCGCGAGCTCGCCAATTATTCCAAGCCCGACGACGGCGCCTATCGCGACGTCCACCAGGTGATGCTGCTGCCGTCGCGGCCCGACACCGTGTTCATGACGACAGGCGTCGGCCTCTATCGGAGCAGCGATGGCGGCGATCACTGGGAGCGGCTGACCGGCGAGGAGTTCCGCCTAGCCTATCCCGACCACATGATGCTGTCGCCCGACGAGAAGATTCTGTTCATGTCGGGCGCGAAGTTCCATCCCGGCTTCTGGATGGGCACGCATGTCGCCGACACCACGATCCTGCGCAGCCGCGATCACGGGCGCAGCTGGGACACCGAGCCGAAGGGCTTCGCCGTGGCGCCCCGCGCCAATATCGAGGCGCTGACCATGGCGTGCTGGCCCGGCGGCTACGAGCTCTTCGTCGGTGACACCGAGGGCACCGTGCATATGAGCGAGGATGGCGGCGACAGCTGGACCCGCATCGCCGACGAGGTCGGCTGCGTCACCAAGGGCAACCACGCCGCAGCCCTCCGCGGCGAGATCAGGCCCCGCGCCGCTGCGGCGGCGGCGCATTAAAGTCGTCGAAAACCCTCTCCACCCTTCAGAGGCGGAGAGGGAGTCAAGCCTCGGTGATCGCCACCAGATCGATCTCGATCAAGAAGTCGGGGTGGGACAGGCGGGTCACGCCGATCATGGTGCTGGTAAGGCGGATGCTCGCTGTTCTCCGGCCGCTTGGTCGAGGGGTCGCGCATCGCCGCCTGCAGCTTTTCGACATCGACGGTGAAGACGCCGCGCACCACCACGTCTGTCCCAGGCGGCGCCGGCGGCCTTGAGCTGAATCATTAGCCCCTCGATGACGCGCTCATCCTGTTTTTTGTAGTCGCCCTTCGCCATCGGCTCGTAATTGTCGCCGGACGGCGTCTGGCCGGCGATGAAGATGAATTTGCACGGGCCCTTTACCGTGACGACGCGCGAATAGGCCGGGTGCTTGTAGAGCTGCGGCGGGTTGATGAATTGCTTTCCCATGTCGTCCTCCCTCGCGGATACTATCGGCCCATCGTGACCGGGACGGGCAAGGTGCCTAAGGGATGGGTCAGAGCGGTAGTCCAGGGTCAGGACTCATTGACCGAGCCAAAAGATAACGGTTGCCGCGATGCAGATAGCGCTGAAAAATGTGTGGGCGCAGCGGTCGTAGCGCATTGAGATACGCCGCCAGTCTTTTAACGCGCTTGAATCACGATGTCACACCAGATGAAATTTGAGTTTGCGAAGGTCTGCTATGCGGACAAACCGGACATGGAACGGGGTCGCCTTCAATCTCGGTGAGTTTGCCTTGACAGCTTGCCAGCCCCGCAGCCGATGATTTTCGCCAAGGAGGAGCCTCACGATGACCATCACCATTACCGCCTTTGAACGGTCACCCGATGGCGGCAAGGGACTGGCGCGTGATACGCGCGTTCGCTGGGCGCTTGAAGAAGTGGGCCAACCCTACGAGGTTCGCCTTGTTTCGTTCCGTGCGATGAAGGAACCCGCGCATCGGGCGCTTCATCCTTTCGGCCAGATTCCGACCTATGAGGAAGGCGATCTCGCCCTGTTCGAGACCGGGGCGATCGTGTTCCATATCGCCGAGCGCCATGCGGGCCTGCTGCCGGACGATGCCAATGCCCGGGCGCGCGCGATCACATGGATGTTTGCCGCGCTCAACACGGTGGAGCCGCCGATCCTTGAACTCGAAACCGCCAGGCTCCTGGAGGGCGACAAGCCCTGGTATGAGGAGCGCCTGCCTCTGGTCGAGGATCGCGTCCGCGACCGGCTGGACCAACTTTCCGCTCGCCTGGGCGATGCCGACTGGCTCGATGGTGCGTTCAGCGCGGGCGACCTGATGATGGTGTCGGTGCTGCTCAGGTTGAAATCATCGGGCATTCTGGACGAATATCCGAACCTGGCCGCCTATGTCGCCCGCGGCGAAGCGCGGCCCGCCTACAAGCGGGCTTTCGACGCTCAATTGGCGGTTTACACCGGCAAGCCACCGACCGGCTGATTAGGTCCGTCCTGGGCTCGAAGTCGTCATCCGAGTTTTTCGTTCAGTTTATGGGTCCTGACCCTAGTTGCGAGTAAGTATCACTTGCCGTCTGATCTAAGCGAACCCTTGCGCGCCTGTTCTGTCACGATTGGATCGCGCTGCAATCCAGGTCCGCCAACAGCATGACGCGGGAAGATTTCACGCCGTCCAGGCTGGCCGCAAGCTTTCTTCCACGAATTCTGGTGGAGGCAGGGGGAACCCCCGTCCGAAAACCTTCAGATAGCAACGCTGGCGGAGCCTAAAGCACCGTTCTCCCCGGTGCGCCCCAGTGTGAAGGCCCATAGGGTGGCGGCAACTTCGTGCCATCCACGAGGCCGGCATCCACCGCGAAAGTTGGGGCGTCGATATTGCGGCCCGAGAAATTCATGGGCGTCGGATGCGCGGCCAAATACGCACAGACGGAGCCCGGAACGTCGACGCCGAGCCCCCTTGAAGCATCGAAGCCGAAGGCCCCCATGTCGGTGGACATGCGTTCGGTCGTGACGAAACCGGGTTCCAGGTTGATCACGGCGACCTCGTGCTGACGAAACTCCTTCGCGAGGCCGGCTCCAATGCGGTTGAAGGCGGCCTTGGAGAGCGAATAGCCGAGACCCCAGCCTCCCTTTCCGATGTCGTGCGGCGTCTCACGGTAGCCTGCTCCCGAGGTGATGTTGATGATCACGCCGCCGCCCTGCCTGATCATGATCGGCGCCACCAGCTTGATGAGCAGGAGCGGCGAGAAAACGTTGCACTGGAAGTGGGCGTCGAACAGCTCGATCGGAGTGTCGAGAAACCAATCCATATGTCCCGGACCGATGTACCGGGCGTTGTTGACGAGCACGTCGATGCGGCCCCACTCCCTCATCGTTCGATCGACGAGCGCATGTACGTCCTGGCGGTCCAGCAGGTCTAATTTGACCGTGAGCGCTCTGCCGCCGAGTGCTTCGATCTCGCGCGCCGTCTTTTCCAGGCTGCCGGGGAGCGGCGTCGTTTTCGACCCCTTGACCGTCGACGAATGCTCGAAGGCCTGGCCCTCGTGCAAGGTGCGCGCGCAAACCACGACGTTGAAACCGCGCTTGGCGAGTTGGAGGGCGCAGCCACGGCCGATGCCGCGGCTGGAGCCCGTAACGATTGCCACTTTTGAACCTTTCGGGTTCTCCGGGTTGCCGGTCTCGGTCACGGTGCACCTCCGAAAACGTTATCTTCCGCGGGCCGTCATCACCAATGCAAGCCTGGTCCAATCACATTCGACCATGCTCCATCTGGGCACTCGAAGGCAACTTTATGTGGCAACAAGCGAGCGCACCCATCGGAGATCACGCACTTCGGAACGTGGCGGGCTGACCGGCGGGATCTCCTGCGCATACGCCATGACCAGTCGGATGCCCCGATTCAGAATTTTGGCGGCTATGCCTGCTTACGCCACAATAGTCAGGCGCCTTGCGCCTTAAACTTGACCGGCAACTGGCGCAAGCCCGAAATGAAATTCGATGCCAGCCATTGCGCGGGTGCGGCGGGCTGGATATCCGGCAGCCGGGTCAGAATTTCGCGCAGCATCACCTGGATTTCGATCCGCGCGAGGTGCGCGCCCAGACAGAAATGAGTGCCGCCACCGCCGAAGGCGAGGTGGTCGTTGGGAATGCGCCCCACGTCGAAGCGGTCGGGATCGGGGAACACGGTCTCGTCCCGATTCGCGGCGCCATAGTACATCACCACTTTGTCGCCGGCACGGATCTCCTTGCCGCCCAGTTCCGTATCGCAAGTTGCCGTACGGCGCATATAGATGACCGGGCTGATGTAGCGTAGCATTTCCTCGACCGCGGCCGGCAGGAGCGCTTCGAGGTTGTCCTGTAGCCGGCGGCGTTGGCTGGGATTGTCGAACAGCGCCAGCATCCCGCCCGCCAGCAGGTTTCGCGTGGTATCTCCGCCCGCGTTGATCAGCAGCATAAAGAACAGGCTGTATTCCGCCGGGGTCAGCCGGTCGCCGTCGATTTCGGCATTCAGGAGCTGCGTGGCAAGGTCGGAGCCCGGATGTTTGCGCTTGTCATCCGCCACGCCCATCGCATAGTTGAGCATCTCCATCGAGGCAATGGCCCGTTCCTGAACTGTTACCGCTTCGTCGGACGCATGCATCTTCTCGGTCAGTTCGTACAGATGGCGGCCGTCCTCCAGCGGGACACCCATAAGATCGGCGATAACGTAGGAAGGCAGTTCGCCCGCGATATCGCTGACCAGGTCGCATTCGCCGCGCGTGATTACCCGGTCGATGATCTTGCGCGCCAGCTCTTCGATCCGGGGCCTCCACGCCTGCGCGGTGCGCGGTTTGAATTGCTGGCTCACCAGCATCCGGTAGCGGGTATGCTGCGGCGGGTCCATCATCAGCATCATGTTGCGCGCGGCCGCCAGCGACGCTTCATCGCTGTCGCCGATCATTATTCCACCCGCAAAGGAGGAATAGGTCTTGGGATCGCGTCCGACCGCGCGCACGTCGTGATAGCGTGTTACAGCCCAGAATCCGCGCCCATGGGGCTCGGGATGCCAATATACGGGGTCGTGACGCCGGAGCCAGCGGAACTGATCGTGGGGCTGGCCCTGCGCGAAAGAGGCGGCGCTGAGCAGGTCGATTGCCGGAGTGGTCATCTGCGACCTCCCGAACAATGGAGGCTTCTAACGTCCCTTGAATTCGGGCTTGCGCTTTTTCAGGAACGCGCGGATGCCTTCGCCCGCGTCTTCCGACGGATTGGTGATCATCACCGAAAGCGCGGCGTCCTCCAGGGCGTTGACCAGATTCATGTCCTGCTGCTTGTACATCATGCGCTTGGCCAGACGGATTGCCAGCGGCGGCCCCTCGGCCAGGCGCGCGGCGATCTCATCGACGCGCGGATAAAGCTGGTCATGCGCCACCACCTCTGTGACCAGACCCAGTTGCAGCGCCGTCTGCGCGTCGTAAACCTCGCCCAGCATCGACATCTTGAGCGCGCGGTCCAGACCCATGAAGCGGGGAAACAGGTATGCGCCGCCTTCGTCGGGCAGCAGGCCAAACCTGACCGCGGTGTCGCCCAGGCGGGCGCGGTCCGACGCGATCCGTAGATCGCAGCACAGCGCCAGCGTCAGGCCGCCCGCCACCGCGGCGCCATTGACCGCCGCGATTAACGGCTTGTCAAACCGCGTCAGCGACAGCACCAGTTGATGCATCCCTTCGCGCATCTCGATCAGGTAGCCCATTTTCTGACGATGGAACCGGCTGCGGCTTTCCTTCGATCCGCTGACGTCGCCGCCCGAGCAGAAGGCCTTACCCGCGCCGGTGAGAATCACCGCGCGAACCTCGTCATCTTCGCGCGCGGCCTGGACGGCGGCGGAGATCTCGGCGAGCATCGGCTCGTGATAGCCGTTTAGGGTATTGGGCGAGTTGAGCGTGATGCGCGCGACATGCTCGCGCGTATCGAACAGGATGTATTTGAAATCCATCAATCAGTCCTCCGCGGCGTCGAGGCCTAATCAAACATGACGACGGAGCGCACCAGGTCGCCGCCGTCCATCAGCTTGAAGGCCTCGTCGATTTCGTTCAGGCGGCAGTGGCGCGTGACCATTTCGTCCAGGTTGAGGCGGCCCTGCCGGTAGTATTCGACGTAACGGGGCGTGTCGACGCGGAAGCGGTTTGACCCCAGCACGCAGCCGGTCAGGAAGCGGGCGCCGCCGATGAGCCATCCCGGTTCGATCTCGAGCTTCTGACCCGCCGGCACCATCCCAATCAGCACCGCCATTCCGCGCACCGCCAGGCTCTGGACGCATTGTTCGCCGGTCTTCTTCAGTCCGACCGCCTCGATTGCGTAATCAACGCCCTTGCCGCCGGTGAGCTCCTGGATTTTTTTGACCGCGTCCGACGACGACGCGTCGACGGTGTGAGTGGCGCCCAGGCGCCGGGCCATCGCGAGCTTGCTCTCGACGTTATCCACCGCGATGATCTTCAAAGCGCCGGCAATTCGCGCTCCCTGAATCGCCGATAGTCCGATTCCACCGCATCCAAACACTGCCACCGAAGTGCCCGGCTTGACCTGCGCGTGGTTGAGCACAGAGCCGGCGCCGGTGGTAACGGCGCAGCCGATCAGCGCCGCGCGGTCCATCGGCATGTCGTCGGGAATTTTGACGAAGCTGTTTTCGTGTCCCAGCATCTTCTCCGCGAACGCGCCGCCGTCGGAAACCGGGGTGACCTTCTGCCCATGCCAGGTGGTGCGCGGCTTCTCGTCGTCGCGGCGCCGGGTGGACTCGCGATTGACGCATGAACTGGGATTGCCCGATACGCATTGATCGCAATTTCCGCAATAAATCACCGACAGCGCGATGACGTGGTCGCCGGGTTTGACATTGCTGACCAGGCTGCCCACTTGCTCGACGATGCCGGCGGCTTCATGGCCGAGCAGGGTCGGAATCTTCATCGGCACCAGGCCTTTGACGTAATGCAGGTCGCTATGGCACACGCCGCAGGCATGGACCTTGACCAGCACCTCATGATCCTTGGGCTGGTCGATCTCGACTTCATCGATAAGCAGCGGCTTGTGGGCGCCTTGAAACAGGGCAGCTTTCATTCCCAATTCCTCCCGGTCTTTCGATCATCGGCAACGGAGCGTCAAACTCCGCGATTCGATCGCGAGTACAAAGTATTCACCTCGCTATCATGTTGCCGACATTGGTGTAAACCGCGCTGTCTCGCACAGTTCTTTGACGGCTTGCCCGGCGATGGGGTAAGAATCCCGCAACTGCCGCGCGGAAGGAGCTGACGATTATGGCGAGCAATTTGCGAGAGCTGGTCGATCCCAAGGCCACGGCGATCGTTATCAACGAGATGCAGGAGGGGATAGCGGGGCGGCTGGCGCGGGCGCCGCTCGATGCGCTGGCCAAGCTGGTAAAGGAGCGCGACCTCGCCCAGCATCTGGGCCGGCTGCTCAAGGCTGCACGCCGGGTCGGAGCGCACGTCTGCCATGGCCTGTACGAAACGCGGCCCGATGGCCTGGGAACGTCAATTCACACGCCGCTGACCGAACAGATGGTCAAGCTCGGAGCGCCGCCGTTGATCCAGGGCTCCGAAGCGGTCAAGATCATGCACGAGTTGGGACCGGAGGCGGGCGATTTCATCATCTCGCGGACGCACGGCTGGCATCCGTTTCAGGGCACCGAACTCGACAGCATCCTGCGCAACATCGGCATTAAGACCGTGGTGGCATGCGGAGTTTCGACCAATATCGGCGTCCAGGGCATCGCTGTCGAAGCGATCAACCACAACTACCACTGCGTGATTCCTTCGGATTGCGTGGTCGGGTTCCCCGCTGAGTATGGCGACATGTCTTTGAAGTACGGCGTGGGGATAATCGCCCATATCAGCAACGCCAAAGATATCGTGTCGGCCTGGGGAATCGACTGGAATCAGCTCTGAGCTGCGCGCGGCGCTGCCGGCCGGCTCAGGGCAGAATGCTTTTGATGCCGCCGAAGACGCTGCCCAGCCCGTTGACGCCGCCCCTTATGATATTGCCCGGCGCGCTCACTACGCCGACCGCGACGCGTTCGGCCAGCCGGGGAATATTGGGCAACACCAACAAGCGCGGATACTGGCCCATCACGACGACCGGAATGGCGGCGGAAAGTCCCAGCGTAAGTTTGATATCGCCGCTCATGTCGATGTTCTTGTCGAAGTCGAACCAACCGTCGCCCGTGATTTGATATTCGGGGGACTGGATTAGCAGGTTCGGCGTGGTAACCCGCGGTCCGGTCAGGGTGAAGGTCATGCTGGCCTGGCGCAGGTCGGTGTTGGAGTCGGAAAACAGTCCCTGATGACTCGACCTGAAAGCGACGTTGACCAGTTGGCTCACCACCGGGGCGGCCGCGATTTTATCGAGCGCGATGGCGACGATATTGATGCCTTCCAGCCGGCCGTCGGAAATCAGCACCTGGCCGTTGCCGCGCAAGGTCGGCCGGATCTCACGCCACTTGCTCCCGCTCCCGGACGCGTTGACGTTGCCGGTCATAAAGCCGCTGATGGCGTGGGTCTGAACGCCCTGCCATTGCGCCAAGTCGCGAATGTTGATGTGCCTGAAACTGATGGAGGCGTCAAAAGGAGGAGGGGTGGCCACCACCGCGTTGATGTTGGCGAGCACCGAGCCGTCAAATACCGATAGCGACAAGGGCTGTGCGGAGACGCGGTTGTCCGCATAGGTCGCGGTCAGATCCAGGTTGCTGAAAGTGAGGCGTTGCATCAGGCCGCTGGCCGACGTTATCCGGGCCTTGACGATCGGCGCGGTGAGCGCGCCGGCCGCCGTCCCGGAGACTACCAGTTGGTTGATAAACTCTCCAGGTGGACGGCCAGGGACGATTTGCGCGAGTTGCAGCGCGTCGGCTTTGACGGTGAAGGCGGCGTTAAGCGGGTCCAGCGAATCCGCGCTGGCTTTAACGCTGGCGCGCCCCGCGCCCACGGTGAAGCTGACCGGCTCGATCGTTACTTTTCTGGAGGCTACGCGGACGGTGGCGTTCAGGTCCGAGATGGCCGGCAACCGCGCGCCCTCGAACTTCAATCCCACCTGGGACAAGGTCGCGGTGAGGTCGTTGTCGGGGCTGGCGTCAAGCAGCCTGAGGGTGCCGTGCAGCGCGTTCTTGCCGGTCACGTCGAGGGTCAGGGGAGGCGTTGCGGAGGTATTGGACGCCGCCCGATAAAGGACCCGATAGCCGGAAAGGTTGCTGGATGCGTCGACGATGGTG
Organism: uncultured Pseudomonadota bacterium; assembly: GCA_963805995.1. Taxonomy (GTDB): domain Bacteria; phylum Desulfobacterota; class Binatia; order Binatales; family Binataceae; genus JAJPJA01. Next base: position 15,297 of record CAWDWL010000034.1, read on the forward strand.
TTCCGCAGGGTCCCGGTGATCGTGCCACTGGCCGACACCGGGTCCGGCATCGCGAGCACCACCGGTACTATCAATCCCGGCGCGACCAGCGTGCGCAGGTTGTCGACCGTCACCGGCCCGACTTCGAACTTCAGATCGAACCCAAAATCCGGGATGTCGATTACATGGTTGCGTAACAACGGTCCCATCTTGCCCGAAAACTGAACGTTGGGCCGTTCGCTGAAGAGCGCGCAGTCCGCCTGGACAGTAAACGGAGAGCCGGTGTGGAAGCCGTTCATTTCCGTGTTTACATGGTTGATTTGCAGCGGCACCCCGTGCAGGCCCGGGTCGCTAAAGTAGATGGTGCCGTCCTGCATACTGAAGGCCTTGACAGACAGGGTCTGGACCGCGCCAAAAAACAGGTTGCGCAAGCCCCAGTGGCTGTGCGATCTGCGCGGTGTCGCCGCCGCCGCGCGCGGGCGTTCGCCGATCGAGTCAACGTTCAGTGTCCCCTCGGCGTTGCGCAGGATCCGGATGTTGGGCTGCGCCAGATCCAGGCTCAGCAGCTCCACCTTGCCGCGCAGCAGGGGCAGAAATTTAACGTCAAACGACGCTTTGTCAGCGGTCATGAAAGGGGTGTTCGAAAAGGCGGGGTCGTCCGCAATCTTGAGGCCGCTGGCTTCGATTGCCAACCCCAATCCAACCTTGGCCTTGATCGCACCGACCTCGACGGGCCGGCTCAGCGCGTCGCTCAACTGATGCACGATCCGATTCTGGTGCCGGGTGATCAGCGCGGTCAGGTTATAGACCGCGTACGCGATAACTGCACCGGCGATTAGCGCCGCACCGAAGGCCGCGATACCGGAAATCAGGAACACTCTGCGCATGGCCGATGTCTGACAGCGGCGCCGCGTGGGTGCCGTCGGGCGCCGCGCTCCGCTGATTAATTATCACACTAATCCAGTTGAAGGGGCGAGGTAAAACCCGCGTCGGCCCGGGATTGGCGGGATCCCCGAGCCCGCCAGGCGTTCATCTGCGAATGGCGGGAGCCAGCCTGCCCGACTAGCCGAGCAGTCGATTGATGCCGTCGAAGGCGGCGTTTTTGTAGCATTCGGCCAGCGTCGGATAGTTGAACACCGTATCGATGAAATAGTGGATATCGCCTTTGGTCGCCAGAATCGCCTGCCCGATATGCACCAGCTCCGCCGCGCCGTCGCCGATAATATGGACGCCCAGCAGGGTGTGGGTCTCACGATGGAAGATCAGCTTGAGCATCCCGTGGTTATCGCCCAGGATCTGGCCGCGCGCGATTTCGCGGTAATGGGCCTTGCCGATCTCATAGGGGATGCCCTGTTCGGTCAGCTCCTCCTCGTTCTGGCCGACGAAGGAAATTTCGGGAATCGTGAAGATCCCGTAGGGGAAGAGTTCGGGCGCGTACCTGGCTTCGATGCCGAAGGCGTGACACACCGCGAGCCGGCCCTGCTCCTTGGAGGTCGAGGCCAGGCTCGGGAAGCCGATCACGTCGCCGGTGGCGTAAATATGCGGAACCTCGGTTTGATAGTAGTGGTTTACTTTGACCTTGCCGCGCGCTTCATGGTTGATCCCGGCCGCCGCCAGATTCAACTTCGACACCGCACCGGCGCGCCCCATGCATGACAGCGCCTTGTCGGCGACGATCTGCTTGCCGCTTTCCAGAATCACGCGGACGTGCGGCTCTCCGCCGTTTTGCTCCACCACCGCGCTGCTGACCTTCTCGCCCAGCCGCAGCGTGACCCGCCGGTTGCGCAATTGATAAGTCAGGGCTTCGGCGATTTCGGCGTCGACGAAGGGCAGCAGGCGCGGGCGCATATCGATCAACGTCACGCGCACGTCGAGCGCGCCGAACATGCTCGCATATTCGCAGCCGATCACCCCGCCACCGATCACCACCAGGTTGCGCGGCAGCGTTTGGAGTCTGAGGATGTCGTCGCTGGACAGGATTGAACAGCCGTCCAGAGGTATCCTTGGATCGGGAACCGCCTCGGTGCCGACCGCCAGCACCACCTTGTCCGCCTTGACGACGCTCTCGCTGCGGCCGTCGGGATAGCGCAAGCGCAGGGTATGCGGGTCCTCGAATGAAGCCTCGGCATTGACCACTTCGATTCCGTTGCGCATCAGTTGATGGCGGCTCACGTCGATCTCGTGGCGCACCACCGCGTCGACTCGGAACAGCAGGTCTTCGACCGTGATCTTGTCTTTGACCTTATAAGACTGTCCGTAGATGGAATGTTCGCGGTAGCCCGACAGATAGATGACCGCCTCGCGCATGGTCTTGCTCGGGATGGTTCCGATATTTATGCAGGTGCCGCCGACCACGGCCTTGCGTTCCACCAGCAGCGCGCGCCGATGCAGCTTGGCGGCCTGAATCGCGGCGTGATGGCCCGCCGGTCCCGAGCCCACCACCACCAGCTCATACGCCGCGTCAGCCATCGTACTTCTCCGCTACCGTTGCCATCCAAGGTCCATTTGCGATCATCCAAGATAGTCGCTGGTAAACATTGCGCCCGCATTTCCGGCATGTGACGAAGCGAACAATCGCGCTTGCGCCGATGTCGATTCGGGCAGCAGTTGCATGCGGAACAGGCGCTGAACGGCGGCCATTAATTGACCGTCCTCGTGGGCGCAAGGCGGAATCCAATGGTTCCCGGGCACGGAACTTGATCATGCCCGACTCGGAGCATTAATCGTGCCGCGCGCGGGCCGATCTCGACCAGAAAAAAACACCGGCCGAACACCGATGCCACTTCAACCGAAATGTTCATTCCGGAGCGGCATAAGCTTTCAGCCGGTGTTTTTTCCGAAGCGGATTTTGGGTTTCGCTCAGACCCCGTCCAGCATCCCCCACAAGGCGCCCAAGGCCGCGTCGGCGCCGGTGATTGCCGCGCGTGCGTCGGCGGCGCCGGCGCCGCGGTGCTCGAGCAACCGCGCCGTGGTCTGGGCATGGAAGACGTCGGCCTTTTCATGCACGGTGAAGAAACTCAGACTGCGGTCGTCGCCAATTCCGTAGAACCGCTTGAGCCCTTCAATCTTGGTTGCGGCGACCGGCGGGATCTGCGCTTCGTAAACGTAAAGCGCCGCCAGTCCCGACGCGACCGGCTCTTCGCGCGCGAGTTGGTCGAAGGTCTCGACCAGTTGGCGCGTGGACGGCGACGGCGCCGTAGCCAGCACCGCTTGACGGTCGGCGCCGAGTCCTTCAGCAAAGCGCAGCCATAACTCGGGATGGTTCTCCGCGCCGCGTTCCTCTTCGATCAGATTGTCCAGCAGGGCCTGGCGGGTTTCCAAGTCCTCGCAGCGGGAATGCAGCGCGCTGAGGTAACGGGGAAAGGCTTCGACGTGGCGGTAATATTGAGCCGCATAACCGCGCAAGCGCTCGAGGGTCAACCCGCCCGCGCTCCAGGTCTGGTAAAATGGGTGCTTAAGCAGGCTGCGCTCTTCCACCATCGCGTTCAGGGTTAGGATGAGTTCGCTCCGATGTGACATCGAGTCCTCGACGCCGGCGTAATTTTCTCCGCTGGGATCTGGCCGGCGGCCATAATTGTGGGGTAAGCCAGCGCCAATATCAACCGTCAATCGTGACGGCTGGCAGGGCGGCGTCCTGACGGGTCTATTCGCTTGCCCACATTCAGTTGTGGAAGAGGGCGGCGGGGTGGTTCTGATACACCCCAAGCAACACTAGACGCATTGCCGCACAAGAAGATCGTGATTCCATAGAGCATCCTAAGGGTGTATCCGGACCCTCACCCGGCGCGCGGCTTGCTGGCGCAAGATCGCGGGCCGACCGCTCCCGGCGTGCGCCTGCGGTACCCAAGTCCGCAGCCGCGGGTGAAGTAGGTTCGGGAAGAGAACCGAATGATTTTCGCTCAGCCGATAGGATAAGGTTCTTTCATCGCAAGGGGTGCATTCATGGAGTTAAAAGAATGTAGCTGTAAAGGATGTAAGGCGATGGTGGCACAAGCATGGATTGGTTGAATACGGCGGCACTGTGGGTGCATGTCGCGAGCGCGTCGTGGTGGATACTAGCCTGCGTCACGATGGCGGTGGCGGGTGCGGTGGTGGGAGCGGAGAGCGCCGAGGGACAGGAGTTTATCGCCCGGGTGGTGCCCAAACTCAACCAGGCTAACGCGGTCGCTGCCGCGGCGCTGGTGGTAACCGGTGTGATGAATCTCGTAGCGGTGGGCAAGCCTCGGGGATTCTCGTTTCCGGCGTCGTTCGTGCGCGTGCTGTCGGTCAAGGTTGCGCTTTACGTGACCATGGCCGCGGCGTTGTGGGCATCTGTGGCTATTGGACGCAAGCCGGCCGCTGGGAGCGTTTTCAAAGGACCGCGAGGGACAGGCAAATTGGCCGCATTGTCGGCGATTACCGCCTTGCTGGGCGCGGCGGCGATGCTCCTGGGCGTATGGCTGGCAGGGGACTGAGGGCGGGGTAAAATACGCGAGGGCTTGCGGGTATTGCGCAAGCCGGCGCAAGGAATCGTTGGAGTACATTTGGTGCAGGTGAAAATGGTGCAGATCCCACCGCAAATTCAGGTTGGTTCGTTCAAGATCGCATTTCTTACCGACGGGCTATGGTACAACGATGGTGGCTGTATGTTCGGGGTGGTACCGCGCGAACTGTGGCACAAAGAGCATCCCGCTGACGAGCGCAATCGAATTCGGCTCAATCTCACCTGTCCGCTCATCATCAAGGGCCGGGAAGCGGTACTGGTAGATACCGGGATCGGGAACCGGCTCAGGGACGTTGAGCGCACTATCTTTGCCCACCAGGAGGGCTGGTTATTGGATGGGCTGCGCGCACTGGGGATGGAGCCCGGGGACATAACTCACGTGGTGCTGAGCCATCTGCACTTCGATCACTGCGGCGGAATGGTCCGGCGCACCGCGAACGACGGCTTCGTCCCCGCGTTTCCCCGCGCCCGCTATTTTGTGCAGCGCGGTGAAGTGGAAGTGGCCAGCGGGTCGAGCAATGAACGATTGCGGGCGGCCTATCGCCATGCTGGCGAATGCCTGGCGCCGATTCGGGATCTGCTCGAGCCGATTGCCGGTGATACCACGGTGATCCCCGGTCTGGAGGCGCGCGTCAGCGGGGGCCACACCGCGGACCATCAGGTGGTGGTGGTGCGTGACGGCGTGGACGCGTTCGTGCATCTGGCCGACATCGTGCCCACGCGATCGCATATCAAGGGTCCGTGGAATCAGGCCTACGATCTCGACCCGCTAGTAACCATGGAACGCAAGGCGCAATACCTGGAGCAGGCGGCGGCCCAACGATGGTGGATTTCCTTCGCCCACGACGATCAGATTTTCACCGCCCATGTTCACCGGGAACACGGTAAGCTGACGCTGACCGATCGGGTCGGTGTGACGGTCTGAAGCGCAACGCGGGTGCAATACAAGTCACTTGATCCTGCGCATCAGCGTTCGTTATAATCTCACTCAGAAATCTTGCCGAAAATTGCTCAAATATTGCCTGAGTCGTGCGACGGCGAAGGCAAGATGGCGTTCTTACCTCGCAGCTACGGGGGTCAAGCGGAAAAATAAGGAGTTAGTTAATGCCCGAAGAAAACGCGTTCGAGCGTGTCATCAAGGAGGACCGCGCGCTGCGCGCCTCCAAACAATGGCGCGGCACGTTGCTGGAATATCTGGAAAAGGTCAAAGCCGACCCGGTTGGGACCAAGCTAGCTCATGCGCGCGAATACGATCTGATAATCTCGACCGGCATTCGCGATATTCAGGAAAGCGACGACCCGCGCACCCGCCGCTTGTACAAAGACGAGCCAATCAAAGTCTACAATTTCTTTTCCGATGAGTTCTTCGGAATCGAGAAAACCATCGCGCAACTGGTGCGTTATTTTCACTCGGCCTCGCTCAAGGGCGAGGAGAGCCGTCAGGTGCTGTATCTGATGGGACCAGTCGGATCGGGCAAGAGTTCGCTGGTTGAACGCTTGCAGCGGGGACTGGAACAGGCGGCTCCGGTTTACTCCATTGATGGCTGTCCGATGCACGAGGAACCGCTGCATCTGATTCCGCGCCATTTGCGCAAGGAATTCGAAAAGATGCTTGGAGTGCATATCGAGGGCGATCTATGCCCGGTATGCCGCTATCGCCTCAAGGAGGAATTCCAACTCCGCTACGAGGAATTCCCCGTCGAGACGGTAAGTTTCTCCAAGCGCAACCGCGTCGGTATCGGGGTGGTGCCGCCGGTCGATCCGAACAACCAGGATACTTCGGTGCTGATCGGTTCGGAGGACATCTCCAAGCTGGACCAGTACTCGGAAGGCGATCCGCGGGTGCTGGAACTCAATGGGGCGCTGAACGTGGGTAACCGCGGCCTGGTCGAGTTCATCGAGGTATTCAAAAACGAGACCGAGTACCTGCACGCGATGATCACGGCCACCCAGGAAAAGGTGATCCCGGCTCCGGGCCGCCACGGCATGGTCTACGTGGATACCTGCATCGTGGCCCATTCCAACGAGGCCGAGTGGCAAAAATTCAAGGCCGACCACACCAACGAAGCGATCCTCGACCGCATCGTGGTGGTGAAGGTGCCCTACAATCTGCGGCTGTCCGAAGAGGTCAAGATCTATCTGAAGATCATTCGCAACTCCGACTTCCGCGCCCACGTTGCGCCGCACACCCTGGAGATGGCGTCGATGTTCGCGCTGCTGTCGCGGCTGGAGCCGAGTTCCAAGTGCGACCTGATGACCAAGCTCAAGCTCTACAACGGCGAGGAAGTGGTCGAAAAGGGCCGGACCAAGAAGATCGACGTGCAGGAGCTGCGGGAAGACACCAAGCGCGAAGGCATGTCCGGCATCTCGACCCGCTTCATCATGAAAGCGCTGGACAACGCCCTGTCGGACAACGTCCTGGGCAACTGCATCAACCCGATTAACGTCCGCGAGGCGTTGATCTCGATGACCAAGGAAGCCGACCTGCCTGACGACACCCGCAAGCAGTACCTCGAATTCCTGCAGGACACGCTGCACAAGGAATACCTGGAGCTGCTCGAGAAGGAAATCACGCGGGCGTTCGTCTATTCCTATCAGGAGCAGGCCGAATCTCTGTTCCAGAACTATCTTGATCACGCCGAGGCCTACGTCAACAAGACCAAGGTGCGCGATCGCAACACCAAGGAAGAGCTTACTCCCGACGAGGGTTTCCTGAAGTCAATTGAAGAACAGATCGCGATTATCGGCTCGGCCGCCGAGGGTTTCCGTCAGGAAGTGATCGCGTACCTGTGGTCGGCTTCGCGGCGCGGCGAGCGCATCAGCTACCGCAGTTATGAGCCGCTCAAGGAAGCGATCGAGAAGAAGCTGATGACTTCGGTGCGGGACATCTCGCGGATCATCACCAAGGCGCGCACGCGCGACGAAGAGCAGACCGACAAGTACAACTCGATGGTGCAGAACCTGCTGGAAAACGGGTACTGCGAATCGTGCGTGGACGTGGTGCTGAAATACGCCGCCAACAACCTGTGGAAGGACTAGCGGCGCCGCGGCGCGGAGGGCTTGAGCCTGAATCAAAACTCTTCCATTAGTAGGGGGGCGCGCCCGGCCCCAGTGGCATCTTGAAACCGCTCGCAACGGTGGACGCTCACGGCGCGTCCATCGCCACTGGCCGCCGGTCCGGGGCGTCACACATCGTGCGCTCCGCCGCGCAACCTTGTATAGTTGGGCTGTAGGGGAGTTGCAGGATGCCTGTCGTCGAATCAATCTTTCGCGAATATCGCCCTTCGGATGCGGAGCGGTCGGACCGCTCGGCGGGAGACCGCCTGCGCCATCGGCAGAAGGTCCGCGAGCTCATCCGCGATAATATCTCCGACATCATTGCCGAGGAATCCATAATCGGCAAAGACAAGGACCGGATCATCAAAGTCCCGCTGCGCGGCATCAAGGAATATCGTTTTGTTTATGGCGAGAATTCCGGCGGCGTCGGCCAGGGTGACGGCAATAGCCAGCCCGGCCAGGTGGTCGGCAAGAGCGGACGCGAGGGCCAGGGGCAGGGCCAGGACCGCGCCGGCGACCAGGCCGGGGTGGACTATTACGAGACCGACGTGACCTTGGAGGAGCTGATCGCGATCATGTTCGAGGATCTCGAACTGCCCGACATGGAGCGGCGCGCGATGCGCGAGGTGGAAGCCGAGCGCAGCTCCAAGCGCAAGGGCTATCGCAAGGTCGGAATCCGCGTGCGTCTGGACAAGCGGCGCACCGCCAAGCAACGCATCGTGCGCATGCTCGCCAGCCGTCAAGAGGAGCCCGCGGCCAACGGCGAGAAGTCCAAGGGCCGCTTCCCCTTCCACTACAAGGACCTGAAGTACCGCCACGTGGAAGCGGAGATGAAGAAAGAGTCCAACGCGGTGGTGATGTGTATCATGGACACCTCGGGCTCGATGGACACCATGAAGAAGTATCTGGCGCGCAGCTTCTTCTTCCTGCTCTACCAGTTCATCACCACCCGCTACCGCAACGTCGAGATCGTTTTCATCGGCCATCATACCGAAGCCAGCGAGGTGACCGAGGAGGAGTTTTTCCACAAGGGCGAATCGGGCGGCACCTTCATATCCTCGGGCTATTTGAAGGCGCTCGAAATAATCCAGGAGCGCTATCATCCTTCGTTGTGGAACATCTATGCATTCCATTGCTCCGACGGCGACAACTTCGACTCGGACAATCCGGCCGCGTTGCGCTCGGCCAAGGAGTTGGCCGACATCTGCAATCTGTTTGGCTATGGCGAGATCAAGCCGCTGGGGTCGCGCTACTACGAGTCGTCGATGCTCAACGTATTTCGCCGGCTCGACGCGCCCAACTTCCAGACCGTTTTGATCGAACGCAAAGAGGACATCTGGCCATCCTTCAAGGCGTTTCTGGCTAAAGAGAAAGCGCAGTGAGGGCAACCCGGGGTTAACACTAAACGGCGCCCGCCAGGGACACGGACGGACAATGGCAAACTACGAGCTTACGGATCTGGTGCAATGGGACGAACAGATCCGCGAAAAAGTGGCCGAGTTCAAGCTGGATTGCTATCCGCAGGAATTCGAGCTGTGCGATCACACCGGGATGCTCGGCTACATGGCCTATTCCGGGATGCCGTCGCACTATCCGCATTGGTCCTACGGCAAGTCTTACGAAAAGCTCAAGACGCTTTACGATCATGGGGTCAGCGGCCTGCCCTATGAGATGGTCATCAACTCCAATCCCGCCCTCGCCTACCTGATGCGGGACAATACCCTGCTGTTGCAGATTCTGACCATGGCCCACGTTTATGGGCACAACGATTTCTTCAAGAATAACTTTACCTATAGCTCAACCCGTGCCGAGTACACCATCGAGCTGTTCAAGGCGCATGCGCTGAGGGTGCGGCATTACGTCGAGGATCCCTCGATCGGAATCGAGAAGGTCGAGCGCATCATGGATGCCGCGCACGCGTTGTCGTTGCAGCGCCGGCGCAATCTCGCGATTCGCAAGCTCAGCGAGTCCGAACAGATCGACCGCGCGCTGGAGGCGGCGCGGCCCGCCGATGACCCGTTCAAGAAGATTCACGCCTCCAAGCCCTACGTCGAGCCCAATATCCGCAAAGTACCCTACGAGCCCGAAGAGGACATCCTGCTCTTCATCCGCGACCACAACCCCTTTCTGCACGACTGGGAAAAGGATCTGCTGACCATCGTGGATGAAGAGGCCAAGTACTTCATTCCCATGATCGAAACCAAGATCATGAATGAGGGATGGGCCAGCTACTGGCACAAGCGGATTTTGGAATCGATGGACCTCGACCAGGGGCTGCGGCTGGAATTTATCGTGCGCCATAACCAGGTGGTCCGTCCGATTCCGGGTCAAATCAACCCCTATCACCTGGGTCTCAAGATTTGGGAAGACCTGCATCGGCGCTATACCAATCCGACCCCCGAGGAGATCAAGCGCGACGGGCCGCCCAACAAGAGCGGCGACGAAAAGATCTTCGAGGCGCGTGACGTGGAGCGCGATTCCTCCTTCATTCGCCGCTATCTGACCGAGGAACTGATGCGCGAGATGGACTTGTTCCATTACGAGCCGCGCGGTGACGACCTGGTGGTTGACAAGGTGGCGGACGACGAAGGGTGGCGGACGGTGAAGGAACAACTAATCCGCAACGTCGGCACCGCCACCATCCCGGTGATCAAGGTTGACGACGCCGACTTCGGGCAAAACCGCACGCTGTATGTGCGCCATTACCACGACGGCCGCGACCTGCATCTGGAGTACGCGGAGAAGACGCTGGCGTATCTTTACCGTCTGTGGGGCCGCGAATGCATCCTGGAAACCAGCATTCAGAGCAAGCGCAGCCTGCTGTGCTTTAATGATCGGGGGTTCTCGGCCAAAGCGCTGAAGTAAGCCCCAGGCGTATGGTGACTCGCCGGTGAGTCCCGCCTTTGATCTACAATTCGAGCGCGGCTGCGCCTGATGCCCGACGCCAGCGTGCGCGCAAAACGCAAGGTTTGCGGACGCGCCCCATATTGACAATGGCCACACCATGCCAGACCAGCTGACCGCGCGGCGCGGCCGTCCACCATTTTTTGAATATTTTGGCTTTGCTCGCGGACGCGGCGCGGGCCGTTGAGGGAGAGTCAATCGGTGGATCTGAAACTGCTGGAATGGTGCAAACGGTTGGTCGCATTTCCGAGCGTGACCACCGAGGGGACGCGCGGGATTGCCGATTGGTGCGCGGCGGAGATACTGGCGCCAAGCGGCATCCACGCCCGTTTAATCCCCTCCGCGATTCACGGCGGCAACCAGGTTAACCTGATGGCGGTAATTGCCGGCCGCGACCAGTATCTGACGCCGCTGGTATTCAATACGCATCTGGACACCGTGCCGCCCGGCGCCCCGGCCTTATGGACGGCTGGTGGCGGAGATCCATTTAATCCGCATATCGAGGGAGATCGCATCCATGGGCTGGGCGCGGCGGATACCAAGCTCGATTTGGCCGCCAAGGCATGGGCGCTGGCCGGCCGCCGCCCGCGGCGGACCGTCTATCTAATCGGCACCTTCGGCGAAGAGCGCGGGCTGTTGGGCGCCCACGAGATAGTCAGCAGTGGACTCCTGCCCAGCCGCGCACTGGCCTACGTCGGGGAGCCTTCCGGGCTGAGTATCGTGACCGCGCACAAAGGCTTGATGGTTTTCGAGTTGAAGATTGGGTTCATTCCCGTTCGCAGCCAGGCGGGCGCCGTCAAGCGGGTGACCTTCAAGGGACGCAGTACGCATTCCAGCACGCCGCATCTGGGACACAACGCGATCAAGCAGGCGGTGGCCGCGGCCGGCGGTCATCCGGAAATCGAAGTCCTGTCGCTTAGTGGCGGCGACGCGGTCAACAAGGTGGCGGCAAGCTGCGAGTTGCTGGTGGCGGGTGACGCCCGTATGTCCGGCGCGGCCGGCGTCGAGGACCACAGCGAAGCGGTTTCCGGGTATCGTCCACCGCACGACGCGTTGGTTGCCCTGGGTCATTTTATCGCCGCGTTGGAGCGTTTCGCCGAAACTTCAGGTCCACCTGAGCAGGATTACGCGCCGCCGACCCTGACCTGCAATCCCGGCGTAGTACGGTCCACCGAGCGCGCGTTCACGCTGGAATTCGAATTGCGGCCGCCGCCGTCGCTTGCGCTGGTAACGGTGCGCTCTGGGGTGGAGGGCCTGATCGGCGCTATGACGCGGAATTTCCCCACCCTGACTTTGGAGTTGCGGGAGTCGCGCGCCAATCCGGGTTACCGGGTTTCGTTGGACAGCGAGGTGGTGACGATGGGCATGCGGGCACAGACCCTGGCCGGAGTACCCGTCGCCAATAGCGTCAAAACCGGCTGCACCGAGGCGGGCGTGTACGCCGGGGCGGGGCTGTCGCCGGTGGTGTTCGGGCCAGGACATTCCGAAGGAAACATCCATGCCCCGAACGAATACAACTTGCTGACCGAGGTGGAAGCCGCCGCGCGATTTTATTCCGCGCTTATCGAACTATGAAGCGGGGCGGCGCTTTTGTCCGCAGCCCGCAACCCTGCGTTTTGAACCGTGCGAGCAAACTAGACCCTCGCATGTCCAGTAGGGCGGGAGTCTCCGCCCGCCATTTCGGCGCCTCGGCCCCCGAGCGGCCGGCAGGGACGCCCGCCCCCACTGGTTCATTAGGCGACCTTAATTTTAATGCTTGGGGAAGGCCTGGAGGTGAAAGTCTCCGCCCCACATTCGGCTTACGGCTGAGCATTACGGCAACGGTACCGTATCCACCCTCATTCCCTCGGTAATTTCCAATGCCGCCATCGCTTCGCCTGGAAGCACCATCTCATGCCCCTCCGGGACCGCGGTGGTTACCTGCACGGCGCGAAAGCCAAGGGTGCGGTCCTCGCGTGAAACCAGATAGGAGCATCCGGCCACTGCCGGAACGGTTCCGGGAACGGCCCGATAGGAGCGAAAAGCCTTGATCGGCACGAGGTCCGCCACCGTCGCGCCGTAATATGGTCCAGCATCGAACGGGTCGATCTGGTCCAAAAAACGCAATCCTGCTTGTTCCAGCAACCGCGCCGCGCCGCGCGCCTGTTCCCCCACCGCACCCAGGAAAGAACGGACCTCGTCAGGAAGCAAAAAGATGTAGAGCGGAGCGTCTGGAAACAGGGCGCGAATGAACTCCTTGTCATGAATCGACAGGCGGTCAGCTTCCTGAAAGCTCAAGCCGGTCATTTTGCGGCCGTAATGGTCCCAAAACAAGTTGCTGTGGTCCGAGGTGAGCGGGGGCATCATTTCGGCGATGACCCGGTTCTCAAAACGGCGGCGGTGCTTGGCGATGTACATGAAGCGGACCCAGGAGATCTGCTTGCCGATTTTTTCCGGCCGCCGGCGCAAGTCGGGGTCCACGATCAGGCCGCCGACCTCGGTCGGCCCGTCCATTGAATGGCGCAGGCGCAGGAATGGGTGGCGGAACATCTTGCGCAAGGTGTGCGAATACCGCTCATCGCTGTCCAGGGCCAGATAGTAATGAGGCGATTGCGGGGTGCCGTGTTTGGCGATGATCATTGAGGCTCCGGCCATCTGGTGGGAGCCTACTTCTTCGACACAGAATAGGTAGACGCCGTTGCGGCCGCGAACTTCGCCGCGGAAGGACCGCGCCGAGCGCTTCAAGATATCGTCCATTCCGCGGGCGGTGGTCGGCATGTTGACGGAGTCCAGGAGGCGGGCCAATTCAAGGAGCCCACGCCGATCGCGGAGCCGGGCTTCACGTAGCAGGAACATCGGGGTAGAACCACACTAACAGGTTCTGCTCCTGGGTAGAAATTGACCTTGGACGATGAAAAATATCTGGCGCCGGGGACCGGCCTGGAGTGGAACGGATTTCAGCTTGCCATACCTAATCTGAACTTGAAATGCCGCCTTTTTCTCCGATGCGGGGAATTAATCGGCAAAAGTTGACCATGCGTTGCTTTGAAAAAGCTGGTTGTATATGGTGGAATTGGACCGGTGGCCGGTGTGGCCGGCGCGAAGGAGGACGCGGTCGATGGAGTTGCCGAAGTGCCAGAAGTGCAACAATGGGGCACTAATACCACTTTCGGATTATGGGCAGGAAGGCGCTTCGGTTATTTTCAAGGCTTGGGTCTGTACCAATCCGGAATGTGGCTTCAGCTTGCGCGTGGATAAGGGCGAAGTGACCTACGGCAAGCGGATCGAAACCAAGCACTGATTCAAAGCGCCGAAGTTAGCGTGCGAAATATCTTGAGCGGCTTGTGATGGCCGCTCTTTTTTTTCGAACTTCGGTCCTACCGATTGTTTTTTTGTCCACATATTTTGGGCAGAAATCCCTTGCGATATGGCGGCCGTGGCCGCTGCTGGCCTGACCGTCAGGGGCGTCCCGTTATCTCCGCGCCACGCGGTCCTCGCCCGTGGTTTCGCCCGGTGCCGGACGGCGCCATTCGTCGATGTTGAGCCGGCTGCGGTTCGGCCCGCGCGTCCGCGCCATTAAGGGAGCCTGTAATGCTGACGGTTGCGGGTCGTGGACGGCGCAAAGTGTCTGTGAGAAGGCCGGTGAATGACCCTTGACGAAGATGGCAATTTTAGGTACACGGCCTAGTCGTACGCGATGAAGGGATGATTTTGGGCGGCTTGACGTACGCTGGCGGTTGGGGTACCCGTCGGGCTTCCCAAATCAACCGGGTCCACCTGGAAGTCGATTAACATGGCAATCAGGTGGCTAGCCGGAATTAAAGACTGTCGGTTCGGCCGGAGAAGCGAGGTTCAGTGAAAGCAGCGAAAAGTTTGTGTTTGAGCTTAGCCGCGGTGCTGATAATGGGGCTGGCGTTGAGCGCCTGTTCCCACGAAGAAGCCAAGGGGATTCCGACCAAGACCGATACGCTGGGGCCGCGCCCGTGGGAGCCGCTGTACGGTGTTGCAATTCATTCGGGAACCTGGTTCATCGTGGGTGCGCGGGGCATGCTCCTGACCACCGATGATCAGGGCAAGACCTGGCATCGCCGCAGCCTGATTAACCGTGACTTCTATTCGATTCGGTTCAGTCCCAGTGGCAAGGTGGCGTGGATTACGGGTGAAGACGGCCTGGTCTATTTCTCCGACGACGACGGCAAGACCTGGACCGCGCAGAAGTCGAATACCGAAGATCGCTTGCTCAAAATCGGCATCGTGGATGATCAAAAGGCGGCGGTGGCGGCCAGCGACGGAACGATGCTTTACACCGCCGACGGCGGTAAGACCTGGACGTCCCAAAAGTTCAAGGACATCACCTTTTTCGACATCGTGATGAACCCCAATGGGGAAGGCTGGGCCGTGGGCGAGTTCGAAACCATCCTGCATACCTCGGACGGCGGCAAAACCTGGGATACGCAAAAAGGCGGGATTACCCGTGACTTCAGGGTGGGACCGTACTTCGCCGTTGATTTTGACAAGAACAATCAGGACGGTTGGGTCGTGGGCCTCGACGGTAAAGTGATATCGACCAGTGACGGCGGCAAGACCTGGCATGACAACAAGCTGCCGATCAACCGGGCGATGTACGTCGCCGTCGGCGAGGGTAAGGCGTTGTGGATGGCCGGGGCGGACGGCACCTTTATCGAGGCGAAACTCAATCAGCAGCAACTCGGCGACTGGAAGGTGGAAAATCCGACTTTTAACGACATCGCCGACCTCGCTATTCAGGGCGATCTCGAAGTTGCTGTCGGATTGAACGGGACTGTGCTATTTTCGCCGGACAACGGGGCTCACTGGCAGACTATCCATGATGCCAAGTGAGACCCTTGCTCCGGCTGGAACACCGGCGGTGATGGATGCCGCGAACTAGGCGGGACTCACCCGGGTCGATTTCAGGGAAAGGGCTGCGGCCTGCAAAAACAGGCCCGCGCCATGAGGTGCGGTTGGTGGCAAGGCGTGCCGGATTGTGCCCTGACAGGGCGCTGAGAAAATCATTGATGGGGCTCGATGCACCTTGAACAAGGGCTGGCTTTACGCCTTAATCTCATCTCCTTCGGGAAGAAATAAGGGGAGAGGTGGGAGCTGTGCAAACCGGTTTTCAACAGCCGGCCAATGGCTGGGAGGTAGTCGCGTCGGAGGCAAGAACCGGATGGAGCGTCGCCATCGCGTCAGGATGTATCGGCCGCTGCTTCCCGATTTTTTCTCGCGCTTTGCTTGCAATGTGTGATTAATTGCGTTAGAGCCTTTCGGCGTTAGGGTGGATTGGGTAAAGAAAGTTCGATTGGAAGTGTGAAATTTAGCAGACGCGATCGCGAGTTGGGATTGCTAAACGAGGTGAGGGGTTGATGGTGCTTGACAGGGAATTAAGGCCGATGCGGTGCGGAGCGCAAAGCGACCCGCAGGGTTACGCTGGCCGGCCTCTGCTTGAGCATCCCCAGCCGAATTCAGCCGTGACGCCCCTGATTAATCCACAGGGCGCGATTCACATCGAGCGGGCTTCTTTCGCGGGCGTTGTGGTTCTGCCCGTGTTCATCGCTTGGCTAGGGTCCGGGCTAATCCCCCGGCACGAAACAGGAGAAGCAAGGCCCCCGCCGCGCGGGAGGCTTGCCGAAGCTAGGTAAATCGGTCAAACAGCGGGGTAAAGCAGGGGTAAAGTTATGATAAGAAGAAGTAGGAAATGGTTTGTGTGGCGGAAGCCGCTGGCCTTATCCGCCTCGGTGGTAGGAGCTGCGGCGGTGGCGGTTTTGATCGGTCTTTCCGCTGGAGTCTCCTATGCTCAGGACGCCGGCGCGGGGGGGGCGGGCGCAACCCAGTCCTCGGAGCCGGCGTTCATCAAGAACCTTCACATCACCGGATTTTTTCAGAACACCAGCGCTACCTGGGTGAACTCCAGCGCGCAGGAGTACAACACCTACGGTCCCATTGGTAACAAAACGCTGAACCGCAACTCGCTCGCCGCCGAGCGCAACATGATTCAGGTGGACATCAACGACGACTTCACCGAGAACGACAGCATGTTCATGCGCCTGTGGGGAGTGTACGAACCAGCCTATCCGTGGGAGACCGGCTGTCTGGACAAGACTGGTGGTCTGGATGGTCAGAAGGTGGACTGCACCGCGGACTTCTACAACCAGTATGGTATCCGCGAGATGTGGTTCAAGCATCGCTGGGGTCCGCTGCAGTTCTTCGTCGGCAGGCAGATCGTGACCTGGGGTGAATCGCTTGCCTTCCGGGTCGGCGACCAGATCAATACGGTTGATACGAGCTGGGCGTTCGGCTTCTCCAACCTGGAGCAGTCGCGCATCCCGCTGTGGATGATCCATCCGATCCTGAACCTGCCCAGCGCGGGGCCGTTCAGTTCGAACTTCGCCGAATTGGTTTACATCCCTGGGTTTGATTTTATGTACACCCAGGTCGACACCCCCGGTGATTCGCTCCAGGGCCTGAATGACATCGCTGGCCGCGTGAATATCAATGCCGAGAACCCCGGCGGCCGTTACGCTGGACGTGACGACAACCGCGTGGAAGCGGGCGGAGCCATAACTGCGCCGCCATTCCTATTGGCCCAGTTCGGCGTACCGGGAACCGTTGGCGCAGTGCCGGGTGCTCCACCGGCGTTCATCGCCTTCGCCAATACCGTAACCAAAATCCCCAATGCGACCTGGGGCAATTCCCAGATTGGGTTCCGCCTGCATACGCTGGTGGAGAACTCGGAAATCACGATGTTCTACCTGTGGAACCACGACTATAACCCGGTCGCACAGATAGACAATCGGGTGATTATCGGGCCCATCGCTCCCGGCACGTATCTGCGCCAGGTCAACCTGATCTATCCGCAGTACCAGGCCTTCGGCATCACCGTGAATCGCCCACTCTATCTGCCGGGAGCGCTGGCGCAGTTGCCCTTCGTCATCCGGGCGGAATCGCTGTACAAGAACCACGAATTTTTCAACACGGAAGGCATTCCGGGCACGGCTTTCACCCACTTCAGCACGTTTGGCGGGTCGCCGTCGGCCCTCACCCAATCCGATGAGGTTTTGTGGCTGATCGCCCTCGATCTCGACCAGGCGTACACGCCGTGGCTAACCGCCACGGGCAACCTGACCGCCAACTTTGAGGTCAACGGCACCACGATCCTGAGTTACAGCCACAATATGCAGGGTGCGGCGGGCTATTTCGAAAAAGCCTACCACAACGACATCAATATCCTGGGCAGCGTCAGCACCAGCTGGTGGTGGGGTGCGGTGTCTCCCGGCTGGACCACGATCTTCAATCCCAACGGGTTGACCTTCTTGTCGTTCCCGAGCGTGCAGCTCACGCCGCCGTGGACCAACAAGTACTTCGTGAAGCTGGAGTGGGTCGACGTTCAGGGCACCAACCAATACGGCCTGGATGGTGGCGTCTTCAAGGGCAAGGACCTGTTCTTCGCCCAGTTCCAGTACAACTTCTCGCTCATGTAAGCGCTTTGAGCTGAGATATTGGCCCGAAAAACGGCCGGGTGGCGTTGCCGCCCGGCCGTTTTCCTTTTCGTCAACTCGATGAATCAGGCCCGCAGTTTAACCGGCTTGCCAAACGTGCGCAGGATGTGGCAGGTTGGCGAACAGTTACCGAATTTACAGCCGTCTCGAAGGGGGTAGCGTTGGGGAAGAGCGGCCCACTTCGCCGATTCAAGCTGGGGGGTGCCAAAATGCCACAGGCCGCCGTCGCATCGGGTTCGATCGTTTCGATCCGTCTTTCCTTAAAGACCCGTATCCGTTTTACCGGGTGCTTCATGGACAGCCGCCGATGGTGCTGGAGTTGGAGGTTCCCACGGTGCTGCTGGCGCGTTACGCCGACGTGGTGACGGCGCTGCGCGATCCCCAAAGCTTCTCCAGCGCCCCGATCCGATACCTCTCGCAGTCTCGCATCTTCGGCGGTGTCCCGACCTTGATTCTGAGTGACCCTCCCGCTCACACCCGGCTGCGCCGGCTGGTCAACCAGGTCTTTGCGCCGCGGCGCATCCGTGAGATGGAACCGCGCATCCGCCAGATCGCCGATAGCCTGCTGTCCAAGGCCGAGCGCAACGGCAGTTTCGAGGCGATGAAGGACCTCGCCGAGCCGCTGCCCACGATGGTCATCGCCGAGGTCCTGGGCATTCCCTCAGCCGATTACCTGATGTTCAAAGAGTGGTCGGACGCGTTGCTGCAGGTGAGCAATGTGCCGCCCGGATCGCCACCGCCCGCGGGCTTCGACGAGGCTTTGGCGGCGGAGCGCGCCTTTTTCCGGGCCCGCTATGAAGAGTTGCGCCGCAACCCGGGCACCGACCTTATGAGTATGCTGATCCAGGCCCAGGAAAAGGACGCACTAACCTTTGACGAAGTCGCCGGCTTTTTCAACCTGCTGCTTCTGGCCGGCAACGAAACCACCACCAATCTTATCGGCAATGGGCTCTACGCCCTGATGCGCCATCCTGAACAGCTCGAGTTGCTGCGCCGCGAGCCGGCGCTGATGGCGGGCGCGATCGAAGAGATGCTGCGCTGGGACTGTCCGATACAGGCGACCGGGAGAAACGTTATCCGCGAATGTGAGCTGGGCGGGACGCGGCTGCGTCCGGGCACGGCGGTCGCAGTGCTCAACGGCGCCGCCAATCGCGATCCGGCGCAATTTCCCGACGCCGACCGCTTCGATATCCGCCGCGATCCCAACGATCATATCGCCTTTGGCGAGGGCATTCATTTCTGTTTGGGTGCGGCGCTGGCGCGCCTGGAGGGCTCCATCGCGATTGGCGCGGCATTGAATCGCTTTCCCCGAATGCGGATGGCGGATCCGGATGGCAGTCCCGAATACAAGAAATCCTTCCATGTGCGCGGCCTGGCCGCCCTGCCGTTGAGCCTGGATTGAGGATCTTGGAAAATTCCTACAGACTCTCCGCACTACAAAGTGAGGTAACAGAATTAGCTCACTTCCGGTCAATATCATTTATTTGTGGGATAGGACCGCTCGCTTACGCTCGCGGCTCGGACTTTTCATTAGAGCCGCGAACCTAAGCGAGCGGACGCGGATATCAGTATTCCGCGCGAGAAGAGTTTGCTGGCGTTCCGGCGCTTGGCGGCGGTTACTTTACCGACGCTTCGAGTTCGGTGCGCTTCTTTTGCAGGTCGCTCATCAGGGCGTCGATGCCGAGGTTGTCGATTACCAGGCCAAATTGGGTGCGGTTGCCGCCGACCATGCTGAGGCCGTTGATCATGACGTCGGTGACCTTCCACTCGGAGCTTGCCTGCTTGAGCGCGAAGTTCATCGTGGCCGGATCCTTGCCGGGTTGCTCCACCCGCGTATCGACCTGCGCGTAGCCGGGCGCGGTCGTAATCTGCTTGAGGAACTGGAAGCTCAGGTCGCGGTAGGCTTGAATCTTGTTGAGGAAGTCGTATTCGACGTAGGCCGTGAACAGGTCGACAAACTGTTTGCGCTGGTCTTCGGGCAGTCCCTTCCAATGGGTGCCGAGCACGGAGCGCGCCATGTCATTGAAATCGAAATGCGCGGCCAGCAAATCGCGCATCTGGCGGCGCCGCTCCGGCAGCGGAGTTTTCTCGTCGCGGAAAATCTTTAGCGCCTGGTTGACCGCGACCTTCACCACCGCCATCGGCGTGGCCGCCGTGGGATCAGGGGTGGCTGCGGCCGCCAACGTGGAGGGAAGCCAGGAGCATCACGATTGACGCGGCGGCCAATAGCCGTCGAACGCAAGAGCTTTGACGATTCCGGTCCACTGCGATCTCTCCCACGGCGGCCGGGCCCGCCGCTGTTTAGGTGCGAAAGTTCGTTCTATGCAGCCTGCCTGGCCCGTCCGGAACCCGGGGAGAAAAATTAACGGTTGGCGGCGGGATCGATATAGATGATTGCGACCGCGTCGACGTAATTGCCGGGATGGCCCACTGAACCGATATCGGGCACTTTCTCACGGTCATTTATGTACTCGCCCTGAACCTGGTCGGCGGTCTGCGAATTGCGCATCGGATTGGGCGCGCCTTCGTACAGCAGCTTACGCGTATTTTGCTCGGCCGCATCGATGACTACCAAGGCGTCGGCGCCGGTCTCGCACGCTTTGCGCTTGACCACGTCCAGCACCTGGTCGCGGGAATATTTCAGTGAACCCCAGCCGTCGACGATGGCGATTTTTTGGTAGTCCACGATCGGATCGGCGCGCAGTACCGGCATATTGCAGTCCGGGCTCCTGGCCGGCCTGGTGGAGGGCTCGATCTCGGTGACGGTGGCGCTGGGGGGATACGTCGGCTGGCTCGAGCATGCCGCGGCGGCCAGAACCAGCCCCGCAACTATCCATGGCTTGGTAAACTTCACGATTGCGCTCATGGGGGCGAACCTCTTAACCACAATTCACCTGGGCGCCAAGCTGGCGCCGTGGACGATCCTGAAACCCGGATTATTACAACAAACGCAGTCCGGCGATCCAAGGGGATGGCCCGGAAATCGGCGCTCCGGCGATGCTCGCGTTAGCGGCTTTTGCCAGCTACAGTTAAAACTGTGGAAAGCACGCTGATAATGCCGGCTGGCCGCCTGCCGCGCTCCAGGTTAACCACCTGGTTGCCGGTGGCGGCTTGGGCGATTCTGATCTTTCTTTTCTCCACCTCTCATTTTGGCGCCGAGCAAACCGGAGCGTGGATCGAACCGATGCTACGTTGGCTGATGCCATGGGCCGGCCTTCACACGATCCAGTCGATGCATTTCGGTATTCGTAAGCTCGCACATTTCACCGAATATGGAATTCTATTCCTGCTGCTGATTCGCGGTCCGATGCGTGGCCATGCGGTTTTGGCCCTGACCGCGTGTGCGTTGTATGCGCTGCTGGACGAGGGCCATCAGAGTTTTGTGCCGAATCGGACGTCCTCCTACTATGACGTCGCGCTGGATTGCAGCGGCGCACTCTTCAGCAATTTCCTCCATAACGGCATCGTCGAACTGATCTAGCTGCTTTCCAAAGCAGCCGATAACCGATCCAGGCGCGCAAAGTATTCGCGCAGATTGGCGAATTCGGCCGGAATCTTGACTTCGCCGGTAAATCCCAGACGCCAAAGCTGGCCGTATAGTGCGAAATCCGCCAGGCCCAATCGGCCGAGCAGAAATGCTTTGTCCGCCAGGGCCTCGTCCAGAGGGGCCAGAATTTCCGCTGCCTGCTGCAGATTGGCCTCCGGTTCAGCGGCCATGCGTTCGCAAAATCCGGAACCGTATTTCGCGTCATGAACCATCTGGAAGAAGGCCAGTTGCAAGTCCCCCTGACGCCGGTAAAACTCGAGCAGATCAGGCATCGCAAGCCGCAGCAGGACCGCGGCGAAGTCGCCCTCGAAATAGCGCGTGAGAGTGAGATGGAGGCCGCGGCTGAGCGGCGGAATCACCGCCGGCTCGGGGCACAGCGTCTCCAGGCGCATCACGATCCAATCTGAATCGACCGCGACTTCGGCGCCCGCGAGTTCGAGCGCGGGAACCTGGATCTGGCCGGTTACCAGCAGGAGTTCGGCGCGATCGTGGTAATCCACCTCGACCACCTCATATTCCAGTCCCTTGAATTCCAGGATCTTGCGGATCTTGGCGCACAGGGGGCTCGGATGGAATTGGAACAGACGCGATTTCATTCGGATCTCCGCGCAGGGCGGCCAAGTATTTGGGCCATCGTGGTGGCGTTCATAACCCCGAAATTGCTGTAGCAGTTGTTGAAAATTACGTAGGCGCGCTCGACGTCAGGGATTCGTGCAAGCCGCTCGGCCTGCTCATCGAGTTCACGCTCCGAATAAAGATATTTGAAGCGCTCGGCAGCGCTGATTCCCTTCTTGAACCAGGTTTCGCGGTTGCGGCCATGGAAGCGGATATACATTTGCGCGCCCGTGGCCTCAAGGAAGGAGGGCATGATCGACGGCCCTTGGGGACAGTCCACGGAAACGTAGCACAACTCGTGGCGGCGCAGGAATTCCATCGTATCGCGCCGCCGCTGACCCTCGGCGACCCAACTGGGATGGCGGAATTCCACCGCCAGCCGGGCTTGCGGAAGCCGCTCGCGCAATGCCGCCAGGTAGTCGAAGTTGGTGGCTTTGCAAATGAAGTAGGGCGGGAACTGAAACAACAGCATTCCCAGCTTGTCCGCCTGTTTCAGCGGATCGAGTGCCGACCAGAACATCTCGAACGCGCGGTCGAGAACCGGCCCCGATGGCCTGGTGATCGATCGCCGGCTTTTCTCCTCCTCAGTCAGCATTTCCTTGAGCGCGTTGGGCAGGCGTGCGGTTTCCGCCGGATGCTGCGTCAGCATCGCAAACGCCTTGATGTTGAAGATGAACTCCGGGGGCGTCCGTGACACCCAGGCCATCGCGGTTTTTTCGCCCAGCAGCGTGTAGTAGCTGGAATCGACTTCAACGGTATTGAAATGCGACGCGTAAAAGCGCAGGCGATCCTCGGCGGTTTTGAGCGACGGCGGATAGAACAGGTCGGACTTGACCAGGGTGGGGTCGGTCCACGATGCGGTCCCGACCAGGTACTGGGTGTTTGCGGCCATCGCTGCTCGATTCTGAAATCTGGCCCGTGCTCGTGTCAGGTACCCTGCCAGGATTCCAACTTGCGCAGAACCTCGTCGAGGTCGGTATCGGCCAATGACGGACGCACGAGGTCGGCCTCGGCCAGGGTTTGCGCGGGCGAGGTATGGGCGATTCCCAGCACTTTCATGTTGGCGGCGCGCGCCGATTCCACACCCGCCGGGGTATCTTCGATTGCCAGACACTCATCCGGCCGTATCTGCGGCGAGAGGTCAGGGCGGCGTTGCAGATGCCCCAGCGCCATGAGAAAGGGATCGGGCGCGGGTTTGCCGCGCTCCACATCCTCCGCGCTGACGACATCGACGAACAACTCGCGCAGACCGGCGCGGCGCAGGATCGTTTCAGCCTCGACGCGCAAGGTGCCGGTGGCCAACACCAGGGGGAATCGGCGTGCACATGCGCGCACGAAGTCCTGGGCGGCGGGATAAAAGAGATCCTCGCCGTGGATCAGTTCCATGTAGCGCGCGGCCTTGCGCGCGATCAATTCGTCGATAAATGCGGGACCGCCGGCGCGCCGATGCTCGCGCATGACCACGCTGAAGCATTCGCGATCCGTGTAGCCAATCAGGCGCTGGAAATAATCCTCCCGGCTCAGTTCGATTCCCTCACCGGCCAGTACTTCGCGAAAACCCTGAAAGTGCAGCGGCTCGGTGTCGACCAGGGTGCCGTCGAGATCAAAAATGATGGCCCGAATCATTATCCGAAAGATCTACCAGAGATCGCGCGCCCGGAGCGATACGGAAACTGCGGCGATCAACCGGTGCTTGAGCCGGCGGTGGATTCGTTGAAGCGGGAACCCCAAATGTGAACCCGAGCGGGTTCGATTCTGACCATCAGGTTGGTCTCGCGGGTCAACGCCATGTTGCGGTACTGCGGATACTTGTCGCGCAGATGGCGCAGGGCGAGCATGTACTCTTCCTGATCTTCGACCACGCTGGCGTGGCCGCTCACCAGGACATAGGCCAACTGGCTCCAATCCTCTTCGTAATGGTCGATCACCAGGGCGACCCGGGAATTGGCCGCGATGTTGCGCATGCGCTTGAGCTTGAGCCCGGTCTGGCGTTTGGGCTTCTCGTCGATCACGAAATAAAAATTGTCGCCGCCGAACCAAAAGCACAGCGGAACGGCATGGGGCGCGGCGTCGATGCCGGCGGTGGCCAGATGTGCCACGCGCGACAGCGACAAAAATCGCTGCACTCCTGGATCGTCAAGGGTTAATGGCGCCGATTGGTTCATGGCTCCTCCTTGAGTCGGGCGAGAGTCTGGCGCGCCGCCTTGCGCAGCGACGCGTCATGCGGCGCCTGCGCGGCCTTACGCAGACGCTCCAGGACCCGCTCGGAACGATCTCGCAAATATCCCAGAATTCCGGCGGCGGCGCGCCGCACCCCTTCATCGGGGTCGGATTCAAGACAGCCCAGGACGATATCGACGCAATCGGGCATGGCGCCGGCGCTCTCCCTGATGAAGGCGAGCGCGGCCAGGCGGACATGGCGGTCGGCGCTGCGCGAGGCGTGG
The DNA here is from genome assembly GCA_963805995.1 of uncultured Pseudomonadota bacterium. Taxonomy (GTDB): domain Bacteria; phylum Desulfobacterota; class Binatia; order Binatales; family Binataceae; genus JAJPJA01. The sequence goes on from CAWDWL010000034.1 coordinate 39,822, forward strand.
CGAATTGCGGCGATCACCTCGGAGTCGCGCAGACCCAGGTTGCGCAATGCGTAGAGGGACATCTTGCGCCGGTTGGCGTCAGCGTTTGCTTGCAGGGCCAGCAGTCCGCCCTGGACAGCGTCGGGGAATTGGCGTCCCAATCTGACGATCAGATCGAGCGCCGCCCAGCGCACATCGCCGTCGTGGCTGCCCAGCGCCTCCATCAGCGCCGGGCCGGCGCGCAAGTCCAGCGCGCCGTCGATCAGCCCCAGCGCGTAGGCCGCGGTCCATCTGGTAGCGGCATCGGGGGCGTCGAGCAAGTCGAGCAGCCGGGCTACGACTGCGGAATTGGATCGGCCAATCACGGCGATCGCGCCAGATGCATGGCGCGCAACGGTCTTGCTTTCCGACGCGAGATTCTCGATCAGCGCCTCCACAGTGTCGGCGTCCAGATCGGTCTGTTCCCCGGCGCTCAGGCGCAGCAATGCCGCGACGCGTTGGCTGCGGTCCGGACTGCGCAATTCGATCGCGAGCGAGGGTTTTGGTGCGCTCATGAAGCTTTCAGGATCAAGCGGGCCAGGTTGGTCAGGTCGCCGCATCCGAGCAGGAAATTGGAACCGTCTTCATAGATTTGGAGGGCAATCGCGCTCACCGTCATCAGGTCCAGACGTTGGCCGGCAAGGTTCTGTTCAAACTTCGTCAGGCCCGAGGAGTTGGCGACCAAGTCGCCATAGAGCGCCACCTGCCCAACTTTATCCCCATCCACCGCGAGACGCGCCTCCATCATACCCAATTGTATACTGGCCCGCGCGGTCTGGTTGAGCGACGGGTCGGGCCATCGATGGTGCAGCCATTGTGCGCCAAGCGCCGATACCTGCCCGCTGGCCGCCGCGGTCTCGGCTGCAGTCAAATCACGCCGGTGCGCGCCGCCGAAGAACGAACCGTAATCGGCCTCCAGCCGCTGCGCCGCTTGCTCGAAACTCACGCGGCGCCGCAACTCTTCGCTCAAGGTTGTAACGGTTGCGTTGGTGTACATCGGACCGGTCAGAGCGCCTTCAGGGTCGAACCGCTCGAGGTCCATAGGAAGGGACTCCAGTCCTTCTTCGAGCGCGATGAAGATCTCGAACAGCAGGGCGCCGGAGGCGCTCTCTTCGAAGGTGCACATGGCGACTTCGCGCCGGTTGCAGGTGATGGCGTCACGGCCGGGATAGAAGCAATCCGCGCCCAGAGTTCGTATTGCGGCCATCGCGCCGCGGCTGTATCGGTTCATCACCTGATCGGGCCTTAGATGGGCGTCGCGTTCTCCCAACAGGCCGGTTCGCGACGGCAGTATCAACGAGCAACCCAGCCATCGCGGACCCGGGTTGATGATGCGGCCCCCAGTCAGGCGCCGATACGCGGCGATTCCCCCGCGCAACGCTGGTCCACGATAGGGATGGTAGCGGCCAATCGAAACGACCTTTTCCTGGAACTGGTAGAGCAACAGCGCAGCGGCACAATCGCCGCTCGAAATCATGTCGAGCAGATGAAGCTGCAATCCAACCAGGAAGTCAGGGGGTGCAAGTGCGGGCAACCACACGACATCAAGAGGCGTCACATCTTCGATGCTACCGCCGCCGTTGCAGGCATCTCAATGGCCCCGGGCGATTTGTGCTTGATCGGTTGACGCATCGGGGCGCGATGCCGATGTTATGAGTAAAAGTTCGAGTTGCGTTGGGTTGCGGAAAAATGGATCTTCGGCGGATGATTTGGAATACGGCGGTGGCCGGCGTTTGCGCTGCAATAGCAGTCGCAACCGTGTTGGCGCGGCCGGGATTCGCCCAAACTCCGGCGCCACCGGCTGATCTGACCAGGATGGAGCGTCAGGTATCACTCAAGATCGCGCATGTCAGGATCAACGGACCGGCCAACGCCGCTGGTCTCAAGCAATTGGGACAGGCGCAGAGCGCCCAGTTCGACGGCGAAAAGGCGCTGGCTGCCGGCGATTACAAGAAGGCGGAGCAGGATTTTCTCCGCGCTAATGTGATCATTACCAGTGTCCGCGCCAGTCCCGGCGACTGACAATCGTGGTTGGGCGCACTCGCGCACTTTGATAAGATCCGAACAGACGTTACTCTATGGCAAGTCCCGACAAAATTTGGCTCGAAGCTGAACGTACTCTCAAACAGGGAAAGCCCTTTGCTCTCGCCACCGTGATCAACGTGCGCGGTTCCACGCCGCGCGAGGTGGGCGCCAAGATGCTGGTCCGCGACGACGGCCAGGTGGGAACCATCGGCGGCGGATGCGGCGAAGCTGAGGTCTATCGCAAAGCTCAACTCTTACTTGAAGAATCAGGATCGTCGAGATTGGCCGAGGTGGACCTTACCGGCGACTTTGAGCAGGATGAAATCGGCACCTGCGGCGGAATCATGGATGTCTTCATTGACCTGTGGTCTCCGGGACCCGATCTTCAGGTGGCGCGGGAGATGGCGGAGGCCGTCCGCGCCAGCCAGCCGCTCGCCTTGCTGACCCTTATCGAGCCCGCCGACGGCGCGCACCATTCCCCGATGCGGGCGCTGTTGCGTCCCAACGTCGAGGCTGCGGGGCTGCCGGTCGAACTTCCCGCCCTGGCCGTGCGCCAGCTTGCCGAGATCGTGTCGTCGGCGGCGCCGGCGCTGTTGGAAATCGACGCGCAGGGCGGGATGCGCCCGACCACGCATTTGAGCGACAAGACGCGCCAAGTGTTCGTGGACCCGCTGCCCGGTGCGCAACGCCTGATAATCATCGGTGCGGGCCATGTTGGCCAGGCGCTGGCCGATCTTGGCGCGATGCTTGGCTTTCATATCGTGGTAATCGACGATCGCGGTGCATTCGCCAATCGCGAGCGTTTCCCCGCTGCCGCCGAGATTATCGTCAGACCGTTCGAAGCGGCGATCGGTTCCCTGAAGCTGGACCGCACCTGCTACGTCGTTTGCGTTACCCGTGGCCATGCCTACGACGAGGCCGCGCTACGCGCGGCGTTGCGCCAGAAACCCCGCTATATCGGGATGATCGGCTCCAAGCGACGCGTCCGCGCGACGCTGGATCGGATCGAGGCGGACGGGGTCGATCGTGCGGCCCTCGAGCAAGTGCATGCGCCGATTGGCCTGGATATTGGGGCCGAGACCCCCGAGGAGATCGCGGTCTCGATCATGGCCGAACTCATCCGCGAGCGCCGCTTGGGAATCAGAGACCAGGCGTCGATGGGCGTGAAACTGGGACGGCTCAAGGCCGCGACCTGAGCGCCTCGCAACCTTAAAGTCCGATGGCGGCTCGAATCGAGGGAATCCTGCTGGCGGCGGGTGAGTCGCGGCGAATGGGCTATCCGAAACCGCTGTTGCGGATCGGCGACGAAACTTTTATCGCGCGGTCAGTGCGGTCGATTCTGGCGGTAGTGCCGCGACTAATCGTTGTCCTGGGAGCGCATGCGGAGCGGATTCGTCCTGCAATCCCGGCTGATCCCAGAATCGTTACCGTTGAAAATCCGCACTTCGAGGCGGGCCAGCTTTCCTCGCTGAAAGTTGGGCTTGGCGCTGTGGGCAATGATTGCAGGGGCGTGCTGGTCCATCTCGCGGACCATCCGCTGGTCCAACCGTCAACCTTCCAAAGCGTGGTCGCGCAGTTCGTCCGCGGGCGCGGCGCGATCGTGATAGCCCGATGCGCCGGCAAACGGGGGCATCCGGTAGTCTTCGGCGACTCGGTGTTCCGCGAGCTGCTCGAAGCGCCCGCAGAGCAGGGGGCGCGCGCGGTCGTGATTCGCGACCCGGCGCGGGTCGTGTATGTCGACGTTGACGATCCCGGAGTCACGCTGGACCTCGACACTCCCGCCGATGTCGAAAGGGCCGGCCTGCAAGCTCCGCCGCGCAGCCCGAGTTAAAGCTGACGCATGTCCGCAGCGGGTCTTATCGTTGCCGTTGGCGCGGCGTCGTCAACCCACGTGTTGGTGGACAAACTCTGCGATTCGCCGGTTTGCATTGGCGGCGGCGTCCGAGGACCGCTTGCGGATGATAAAACCCTCGGCCATGCCGTCGTACAGTTCCAGCTCAAGATGGCCACCGGCCTTGCGATAGTTGGCGACGAACAGATCCAGATCAACGCGGGGATGAACGAAGTCATCCGCGCCTTGGATGTACAGGGTCGGCGGCAGCGCGACGCGCTCACCGCGTTGTAGCGCCAGCGCCGGGTTGCCCTCGGCCATCGCCTGCTCGGTCAGCCAGTATTTGTCGTGCAGGCGGACCAGCGTGTCGACCAGCTCAGGATAGGGTTTCCCCGACTCTTTGAGCTGCTTGGCAAAGTGATAACGCGCCAGCGGGTCGATGACGGGCCACAGCATCACGACGCAGCGTACGCCGGCATCAACCGATGGGGCTCCGGCGGGCAGCGGAATCGCGCAATACCTCGGGTCATCCGGCCGCATCCCGGTCAGCATCACCTGATGGCCGCCGCTGGAGCTTCCGATCAGTCCGACCTGTTCGGGACGGCCGCCAAATTCGGCGGCATGCGTCTTGAACCAGCGGATGGCGTAATTGATGTCGGCCAGCGAGGCCGGATAACAGGCCTCCGGCGGCATGCGAAAATCAATCGCCGCGACCACCACGCCGCTTTCCGCCAGCGGCCGGTTAACGGCGTCGTCGGCCGTGCGATCCATCAGGTTCCAGGCGCCGCCGTGCACCTCCACGATCGCCGGGAACGGCCCCGCCCCGCGTGGCCTGAAGATCCGCGCCATCAGTGGCCGATCTCCGTGACGCAGGTATTCAATTTCATTGACGTCAATTTCGTAATTTCCGCTGGCTGCCATAAGCTTGGCTCCTCGCCGGCCGCAGTGTGAGTTGCTGATGCGTACGCTGCGCCCTGTGGCCGCCGTTCGTCAAGCAGGTGCCGCTGAAATTGCTGGAACCCTTGCCCGGCCGGCCTGCTCAAAGTACCGTGCAGCAGCTTTGGCCAGACCTGGCGTGACCAGAGGCCGGCCCGGTTAAATGCAACCAACATCGCAACGCGGGGAGTGGCAGCTTGATGACAAAACAGGAGCGCAACGGATGGTTGATCATCGCCACGCTATTCATGGCGATTTTCTTCGTGTCGGGCGCCACTACCAACTGTATCAGTGTCTTCCTGACCCCGTTCATGAAGCGCTTTGGATGGAACCACGCCAAGGTCTCGCTGGTGCCGACCGCTTTCTCGCTGGCCGTGGGTTTGGTTTCGCCGTTAATCGGCTACCTGCTTGACCGCTTGGAAGCGCGCATCGTGGTTTGCGCCGGCGCAATTCTGGCGATTGCAGGTTTGCTGACCGCCAGCCACAGCGTGACGATCGGATCGATGGTTGCCGCTTACATCGCGATGGGCCTGGGGGTTAGCGCGGCAACCTTCATCCCCGCCTCGCTGGTGGCAGCCAACTGGTTCCAGGACAAGCGCGGACTGGCGGTGGGGGTGGTAGTCGCGGGCTCGTCGGCGAGCGGAATCACGATGCCGCCGTTAGCTGACCATCTGATTCGTAACTTCGGCATCGCGGCGACGTTCATCACTCTGGCGGTTCCGATCGCCGCACTGGTGATTCCGTTCGTACTTTTGGTTGTGCGCACCCGGCCCGAAGGCGCGGTCAAGACCACCGTGGCGGAACAAATCAAAACCTTGCCGGGACTCGAGGTGGGGCCCGCGATGGCCACCCGTGCCTTCTGGCTGCTGGCGGTGGTGCAAGGACTTGGCATGGCGGGATTGGGTGGAACCTTCTATCACGTGGTTCCCGCCCTGATCGACGCGGGCTACGCTCCCGCTCACGCCGCGCTGGTTTTGAGTACTCAGGCCGCGGCCTCGGTAGTGGGATTCATCGTGATGGGATGGCTGGCGGACCGGTTCACAGCGCGCCAGGTCTTGCCATGGGCGCTGGCGGCGCTCGGCGTTTCCATCCTGATGCTGCTCGGTGCGCGTCACAGTGTGGCTTGGGAATGGTGGCTGGGCGGCTTCGTGATGGTTTTCGGTTTGACCGCGGGATGCACCTCTTCGCTGACGCCGGTGGTCGCGGTGGAAACGCTCGGATTGCGGCGCTTCGGGACGTTGTGGGGTCTGATCGGATTGGGTTCGACGATTGGGCTGGCCGGCGGTCCGTTGCTGGTCGGCGCCGTGTTTGACGCCACCAACAGTTATGCGCTGGCGTTGGAGTTGTGTGCCGCGATGGTGCTCACCGCGGCGGTTGCGGTGATGCTGGTGACGCCGGCGGAGGGAGTTGAGGCGCTCCCGGCCTCCGCCCTGCGCGCGCTACGCCATTAACGGCGCTCAGTCGTCGCGAGTCCGGAAGCATCCGCGCCCCCGGCGGCAGAGGCCCGGATGGGCGATCTGATCGTCGAGACCCGCTGGTTCCATTGTCTCCAGACACCAGTATGCCGAAGTAGTCGATCGGCTGCGGTGCCACGGATTAGCCGGATCATCGGAACTGCCGAAAGCGCGTTTGGTGCGCAGCAACCGGCATACCACGTCGTCGCCGTCGGTGATGTCGCTCATGGCTGAACTCCATCCTGGGCCGCGGCCGCAATAATCGTGCGGCTGACGATGGTTTTGAAAATCTCCACTTTGTAGGCGTTGCCGCTAAGCGGGGTGGCTCCCGCCATCGCGGCATTCGCCGCGGCTTGCGCGGTCTGCCCGGTGATCGGCCGGTTTTCCAATTCCGCTTCCGCGCGATGCGCCCGCCAGGGCACCGGGGCCGCGGCCCCCAGGATCAGCCGCGCCCGCCGGCAGCGGCCATCTGCGAGTTGCATCGCCACCGCCACGTCGGCCAGCGGCCAGTCGAAGGACTCCTTCTGCCCCAGCTTCATAAACGCGGAGACCAGCCCCGGCGGCGGAGGCGGAAGCACGACGTCGGTCAGCAGTTCGGCCTCTTCAAGATGGTAACCGTCGTGCAAATTCTGTTCGGGGGTCAGGTAGAAGCTTTCCAGGGCGATCGCGCGCTTGCCCTTGATGCCGGTCAACTGCAACCGCGCATCCATCGCGATCAAGGCGACGGCGAGCGACGACGGATGCACCATCGCGCAGACCCGGTTATCGAAGATTGCGTGATACTCGTTGTCGCCGTCATGCGCGAAGCAGGTCTGGCCGCCTTTGCGCCGGCAATCGAAATCGGCGCTGCGGTAATACCAGCATCGCGGGCGCTGCAACAGGTTGCCGCCCACCGTGGCCATGTTGCGAATCTGCGGGGTGGCGGAATGCGACGCCGCTTCAGCCACCGCGCGGGCCTGCGTCCGCAGCGTGGCGTCTTCGGCAACTCCGCTCAAGGTGACAGTCGGGCCGATGTGCAAGTAGCCCTGGTCGTCAACGTGGACGCGATCGAGGCCGGGGACCCCGTGCAGGTTGATCACCACCGACGGGGACGTAATCCCTTCCTTCATGCAGTCGAGCAGATCGATGCCGCCGGCTTTGTAGGTGCCGCCCTTCGCGGCCCGGCCGATCGCCTCATCGATCGAGCGCGGATTGGCCAGCGCGAAATTATTCATGCGCGCGCCTCCTGACGCAGCGCCGCGAGTACCACCGCCGGCGTCATCGGCAACTGGCGGATTCTTAGCTCCGGTTGCGTTATAGAACGCGTTGGCGATCGCCGCCGCGGTTGGAACCGTGGACGGCTCGCCGATGCCGCCGGCGTCGGTGGAACTGAGCGCCAGGTAGTTTTCCAGGATCACGGTTTCGATCTCCGGGGTCTCAAAGGCTCCGGCGATCTTGTAGGCTTCCAGGTTGGGATTGACCATCAGGCCGGTATTGCGGTCGAGCCGGCGCTGTTCGTACAGCGCGTAAGATATGCCTTGAATGATTCCGCCGTTGATTTGGCTCTCAATTGCGAGCGGATTGATCGGCCGCCCGCAATCGTGCACCGCGACTACCCGTTCGACCTTGACCACGCCCGTCCCGGTATCGACTGCCACCTGGACGAACTGCATCCCACCATACTGCAAACGCACTTTGGACTGCTCATAGTCCGCCACCCGTGACGCGCGTCCGACCACCTCCGAAGTGCGGAACCGGGACGCGGCTTGGCGAAAGCTGATGGCGCGCGATCGGTCGCCGCGCGGCATCACCTTGCCCGCGCGCATCTCGATCTCGGGCGCTGAGACTCCGAATAACGGGGTGAGTTGCGCGGCCATCGCCTGACGCGCCTGGAAGGCGGCGTCGCGCGCCGCAGGTGTGATGGAACCCGTCGTCATGCTGCCGCCTGAAGGCGGACCAACCGGATAGACGGTGTCGCCGATCGCAACCCGGACGTCGCTGGCGTTGAGACCAAGTTCCTCGGCCACGACTTGCGCCAGGGCCGTGCGAATCCCGCCTCCGATATCCTGAACGGCGGAGAGCAGTTCCACCGATCCGTCGCGGCCGATTCGCACTTCACAGGCGGAGTCCAGATTCACTATGCGGTACCAAATCGACTGCGCCATCCCCAGCCCGCGCTTGATCGAACCATGATCCGCACCGGGCGCGTGACGTGAGGCCCATTTAGATCGCACGGCGCCGATTCGGCGCTCCTCACGGCGCGCCGGATGGGTATCGATACGGTCGCGCAACAGCAGCGGATCGAGGTGCAGTTGTTCGGCCAGTTCATCGATTACCTGCTCCAGCGCGAAACATCCCTGCGGATGGCCGGGAGCGCGAAAGGCCGCGGCCGGACCGGCGTTGGTGAAAACGTCAGATTCCTCGGTCAGCACGTTGGCGCATTGGTACATGTTCGACGCGGGCCTACCGGTACCCGCGCCCGTGCCGACGCCGCCAGTGCCCAATGAGACCAGATGGATCGCGGTCAGGCGGCCGTCTTTGGTTGCCCCAATCTTGAGGTGCTGAATCGAATCGGGCCGATTGCCAGATGATAGATGCTCGTCCTTGCGGGTCAGCATCAGTCGTACCGGCGCGCCGGCGGTGCGCGACAATTGCGCCGCAATCGCTCCGGGGTTGCCGGCGCCGAACTTCGAACCGAAGCCGCCGCCCATAAATTCCGTAATCACCCGGACGCGGTTCTCCGGCAGATCGAGGATCGCGCCATATTCATCGCGCACGCTGGAGGTGGACTGAGTGGAGGCATAAGCGGTCAGCCCATCGACGCGCCAATCGGCGACCACGCCATGCGTCTCGAGAGAGCAGTGGGTTTGCACTTGCGTGCGGAACTCCGCTTCGACCACGACGTCGGCTTGCTTGAAACCTGCTTCAACGTCGCCGCGTTGACCGATTGCAGGACCGTGCACGTTTCCATGCTGGGGCAGATTTTTCGGGCCGCCTCCGCCTCCAGCGGTCTTCGGTTGATCGGCGGGACCCGGATAGACCGGCGGAGCATTGGGCTGGCGCGCAGCGTCCACGTCAACGACGAACGGCAGCGGTTCGTACTCAACGCGGACTAATGCCGCGGCCTCATCCGCGCCCGCCTGGGAAGTCGCGGCCACCGCGGCGATGGGCTGGCCGGCGAAGCGCACGACCGGATATTTGTCCGGCGTCTCCAACGACTTATCGCGCAGAACCGCAACGCCCAATACGCGATTGACCACATGCACGGCGCGCACGCCAGGATGGGCCTGTGCCGCGCGTAGGTCGACCGATTTTATCCGGGCATGGGGCTTCGATGAGGTCACCAAACTCGCGTAAAGCATTCCCGGCAGTTGAACGTCCGCGGTGTATCTGGCGCGTCCGGTGACCTTCAGGACGCCGTCCAGCCGCGGAGTCGATTTGCCGATAACCCGCAGTTCGCTATTGGGTGGCAGCGGCGGCGGTTCGTTCTCGGGAACGGAACGTTGCACTGTGGTGAGCCCGGCTCCGGGAGCTTGCGCGCCCGGGATACCGAACGCCAGCGTCTCGATGCGCGATCCGGGGCTTGGTTCGGACGTCTTGGCGCTCATGCATGACCCCGTTGGGTTTTCGCTGTGGCCAGGGTTGCCGCAAACACCTTGGGATAGGTGCCGCAGCGGCATAGATTTCCGCTGATCGCCCGCTTGACGTCGTCCAGCGAGGGGTCCGGATTACGCGCCAGCAAGGCGGCGCAACTCATCACCATGCCGGGCGTGCAGAACCCGCATTGCATCGCGTCGTATTCAATGAATGCCGACTGAACCGGATGCAGCCGGCCAGCAGGCGCCAGACCCTCAATCGTGGTGACCTGGCGCGGGCCGACGTCGGCGGCGAGCATCATGCACGAGTTGAGCGGCATTCCATCCAGCCACACGGTGCAAGCCGAACAGGCGCCGCGATTGCAGACCACCTTGGTGCCGGTCAAACCCAAGTGGTCGCGCAAAGCGTCGGCCAGCGTGGTCCGCGGTTCAACCTCGATTGCCCGCGGCGACCCGTTAACATTGATCGTGAGCCGCACCGGACCCGGCCCGATCTGATGAATTGCAGCTGGTCCGGGCTGTGCCGCGAGCAAATTCTCTTCAAGCAATTTTACCCCGGCCAATCCGGCGGCGCCGAATCCGGCTCCCTTTAGAAAGTTGCGCCGGCTTACCCCCGTCCTGGAAGATGGTGGGGATTCAATCTGCCTGCGTCGAGCCATTGGAATTTCTCTCCCGCAAGAACTCGTCAGAAGCGGTTTGTGGAGACCTGTACCTAAATTATGCCCACCGCCATCAGGCCTCGCCACAGAAATCTTATCGCGACAGGTTGTATCGAAAGGCATGCAGTTCCGATACAGGAAGCAGAAACTACACGATTGCAGCCAGTATGAGCCTCCGATAGTCGGCGCTGGGGTCTGATAAAGCCGCGTTTGGAACAAAAATGGCTGGTACATGGATTGCTAATAATCAAGTAGTCATGAAGTGAACCATAATCGGAGGTAAAACTGTGAAAGCTCGATCTTCATTAATTTTGTTTTCAGCGTTGGTCTTGGGAGTAAATTTTGCCGGTGTGGGCTGTGCCGACGAAGCCAGCACCAGCGCCTACACTACGACAACCACCACAAGCACGGCTCCCGCAGTTGAGGTGGCACCGGCCGTGGTCCCGGCGGACAGCACGGTAACAACCTATTCGCCATCGGGCGTAGTGGTCACCTCTCCGGTTGTGGCGGATAGCTCGGTGACTCGCCAGACCACCACGACTTACGCGCCGGCGGGGGCTGTGATCGTTCCCGCTCCGGCAACTCCGCCTCCGGCAAGCCTGGCTCCGGACTCAACGGTAACGCGCCGGACCACGACCACGTACTCCGCTCCGGTAGTTGTTCCTGCGCCGGTACCGGTCGCGCCACCGACCGTCACCCGCGAGACGACCACTTATGATTCCCAGTCACCAAATACGGTTACGACTGAAACCGTTAACGGCGCGCCGGGCGTGACCACGACTTACAAGAAGACGACGACCACTACCACGGACGATTATTGATCCAATAGACCCGATTTTGTCCAAAAACGCAGGTCAGTGTGGCGGCTGCCCATGGGCGATGGATTTCTCAGTTTCCAATCGGTTCGACCGGGTGCGCGGGTGACCGTGCACCCGGTCCTGTTCTACATTTTGTGAGTCTGTCATCCTGAGCCGGCGAGCAGCGCGAGCCGTGTCGAAAGATCTTCGCGAAGCGATTTGCCTTTAGCGGCAAAGCAAAGATCGAGATGGAGGATGATTTGCGTCTGTATGCCCTTGGCGGGGAATCGTCCTGTACGACGGTTGGCAGGGGCGGTTCGTGAACCGCCCCATCACAGGCTGGGAGCCTGTGCTAACCGGGCACGCGGATGACCGCGCACCCGGTCAAGTCCCGCTGGTGTCCGCTTAATTCATAGCTTCGCCATGACCTCGTCGTGAAAACGATTCAGCGAATGGATATAGTCGCGCGGAATTTCGCCGGCCTTGAGCACGCTGCCCATGATCCGATCGACGCCAAGGTCGGTCAGGCGCTTGACCGTATCGACAGTCACGGCGCCGGCCCCCACCGTAATCTCCAGGGGCGTGCTGCGTTCGTGGCGCTTTTCAATCTCTCGCAGTTGCTTGATCAGGACCCCCGCCTCCTCGACGCTTTTGGTAATCCCGTACCATCCGTCGCCCAACCGCGCCGCGCGTTTCATCGCCGACTCGGTATTGCCGCCGAAGATGAAGGGTGGATGGGGCTGCTGTCTGGGTTTGGGTTCGAACTTGAAGCCCTCGGTGTGGACCGTCTTGCCGTGATAAACCGGGTCCTTCTGGCTCCACAGCGCGGTCATCAGCTTGAGATATTCGTTGCTGCGCAGGGCGCGGTCATCCCACGACATTCCGACCCATTCGAATTCTTCCTTGAGCCATCCGATTCCGACTCCGAATAAAAAGCGTCCGTTGGAGAGTTGATCGAGGGTGGCGATCTGTTTGGCCAGTGCGAACGGGTTGCGCAAGGGCAGGATGAAGACGCCGGTGGCGAACTTGATCCTGGTTGTGAGCCCGGCCAGAAAGGCAAAGGCGGTGATCGGATCGAGAATCGGAGCGTCGACGCGCACCGGCGGCTTCCCGCTGGGATCGTAGGGATAGGTTGATTTGATCTCGGCGGGAAACGAAATATGCTCGCCCATCCAGACCGATTCGTAGCCCAAGTCCTCGGCCGCCCGCGCGGCGGCCGCCAGCGACGGCCCTCGATGTTGAAACAGGAAAGCTCCAAACTTCATTCTGATATCCTCCTTTGCCGGGGTGCGCCTTGAAGCCTGAATCTGCGCGCCCGCGCCGCGAACGGTCAAGACCTTACTCGCACCCGGCGCCATCTTGCCAGATTTCGGTTGTCGATTTGGCGCGCCTGAAGTAGCTTGGCACCAGGCGCGATCCGCCTGACGGTGCTATGTCGAAGATCCTGGTGTTGCAGCATGCGGCGTGTGAGACGCTGGGTACGATCGCCGACGCTTTGCAGGCCGAAGCGCTGGCCTGGCAGTACGTCCGCGTGTTCGAGGGCAAACCGGTCCCTGGCGAGATCGGCGACGCCGGTGGGCTGATCGTGATGGGCGGTCCGATGGGGGTTTACGAGCACGAGCGCTATTCGCATCTCAAGGATGAATTGCGGCTGATCGAATCCGCGCTCAAGGCCGGCAAACCGATACTCGGGGTATGCCTCGGCAGTCAGTTATTGGCGGCGGCGCTGGGTGCGCCGGTTACCAGGGGCGCGCGCAAGGAAATCGGATGGTATCCGGTGCGGCTGGCCGAGGCGGCCGCGCAAGACCGTCTGTGGAGCGCAGCGCCCCGCGAGTTCATGGCGCTGCACTGGCATGGCGACGTTTTCGAATTACCCTCGGGCGCGGTCAATCTTGCGGCCTCCGCGATGACCCCTCATCAGGCATTCCGCCATGGCAAATTTGCCTACGGACTGTTATTTCACCTTGAGATGACCGAAGCGATGATCGACGCGATGGCGGCGGCCTTTGGCGATGAACTGCGCGAGGCGGGCGGCGAGCCGTCCGCCGTGGCCGCGCAATCCGCGCTTAATTGCGGTCAGCTCGAGGAAATCGGCACCAGCGTTTTCGGCCGTTGGGCCCGCCTGGTCCACGAGGTGCGGGGCGCCGGCGCGCCGGTCCCCCGACCCAGGTAAGGAGCTATTTGATGTTCAAGATCGGCAAGCTGTTCCATCTAACGCACCTGGTCAACGACCTTGAAGCCTGTGACCGATGGTACGACCGGGTCTTCGCGGTCAATCGCTTCTATCGCGGTTACGAGAAGCCAGCGGTGCGCGATGCGTCGCTGATCGCTATTGGCGAAGTGGTGATGGAGCCGTTGAGCCTGGCCAAAGTGCCGGACGCGGAGAAATCGCCGATTGGAAAGTTCAAGGCCCGCTTCGGCCAACGTTTCCATTCCATCGCCTGGTACGTGGACAACGCTGGCGAGCTGGCCGCCCAATTCGCCCGCCACGGCGTCGGCATGGTCAATCTAATCGGCAACCCGGTGAAGCTGCCGCTGAAGCCCGGCTCCGCCATCTGGACCCAGCCGCGGCAGACGCACGGCCTTTTGGAATTCGCCGAAATCCCCGAATTCACCATCGATGCGCGTTTGCAGCCCGGATGGTCGCCGGTGTTCTGGCGCGAACGGCAGCGGCTCGGAATCCAGCGCGCTTCGCACATCACGGTGCTGGTGAAAGATCTGGCCCCGGCGCTGACCCTGTACCGCGATGTTCTCAAGGGCGAGCTGATTTACCAGCAGGAGAAAGCGGGCCGGAGCAAAAGCGCGTTCGTAGCCGTTGGCGAAGATACCGTTGTCGAGTTGCAGCAACCACTTTCCGCGGACAGTCCCGAAGGACGCGATCTGGCGCAATACGGCGACAGCATCTACGGGGTCACCTTCCAGACCATAAATCTCGGGAAAGCGATTGAATTTCTGCGCTCGAAGAACCAGCGGATCGAGTCGGAAAGCGGCGATTCAATCGTGCTCAATAAGGAGGATACCTTCGGGATGGTGGTCGGCTTTACCGAGCGCGCAATTCCCAACGACCCGAGATAGCCGGCGCAGGTATTCGCGTCTTTCCGTTTTCAACCGCGGCCAGGAGTTCTATCGTGCAATCACGATCATCTCAGATACACTCGCGCATCGGGCATCCGGTGATCGATTCCGACGGCCATCTGTTCGAATTCTACCCGATGTTTCTCGACTATCTGAAGGCAGAAGGCGGCAGCGGAATCGCCGACCGGGTGTCCAGGGCGTTCGCCAACTCGGTGGTCGGCACGCTGTGGTTCAGATTGACGCCCCAGGAGCGGCGCGAGCGGCGGATTACCCGGCCGGGCTTTTGGAGCGTTCCCACCAGGCGCGCGGAAGATCTGGCCACGACCATACTGCCACGGCTGCTTTACGAGCGGATGGAAGAGATCGGGCTGGACTATACGATCCTGTATCCGGGTCTGGGCATCGGTGCCATCCACCTGGGCGAGGAAGAGTTGCGGCGCGCCTCGTGCCGGGCCTTGAACCGGATGTTCGCCGATCTTTATCGCGGGTTTGCCGACGCGATGACGCCGGCCGGCTTGATCCCGATGCATACGCCGGCCGAGGCGATCGAGGAACTGGAGTTTGCGGTAGGGCAACTGGGCCTGAAGGTGGTGATGCTGCCCGGGTACATCAAGCGCCCGGTCGCAGAGATTGTGCGCAAATGTCCCGAGGCGGCGCGCTACGCCTTCTGGCTCGATACCTACGCCGTCGAAAGCGAATACGATTACGACCCGGTCTGGGCCAAATGCGTGGAACTCAAGGTTGCCCCGACGTTCCATTCGCTGGGCACGGGCCTGGGGAGTTTCACCACGACAACCAGCTTCATGTACAACCACGTAGGCCATTTTGCGGACGCCGGCGAAACCATTTGCAAGTCGTTGTTTTTGGGCGGCGTTCCCCGCCGCTTCCCGCTAAAATTCGTCTTCCTGGAGGGCGGCGTCGGCTGGGCGCGCAGCTTGCTCGCCGGTCTGGAGGGCCATTGGAAGAAGCGTAACGTCGCGGCCCTGGCCAATTACGATCCCCGCAACCTCGACGTAAAAAAGTTCGGTGAGTTGATGCTGCGCTATGGCGACGAACGGACCAAAAGCTATGGCCACGGCGTTAATCTGAGCGACATCGCGCATCGATTCCTGCCGATGGCGTTCAAAGCCTTCGACACCGAGCTTCCCAGCGTGGATCTCGGGCTGCTCGACGAATGGGCGCAATGCGGGATTGAGCGCGCCGAGGATATCGCCAAGCTGTTCTCCGCGTTTTATTTCGGATGCGAGGCCGACGATCCGGTTACCGCGTCGGCATTCGACTCCAGGCATAACCCGCTGGGCGCGCGCCTGAACGCGGTATTCGGCTCCGACATCGGGCATTGGGACGTTCCCGACATGACGGAGGTATTGGAGGAAGCTTACGAACCCGTCGAAAAGGGGCTGATGACGGAGCAGGACTTCAAGGACTTCGTTTTTACCAATCCGATCAAACTATGGACCGCGGGCAATCCCGACTTTTTCAAGGGAACGCGGGTGGAAGCGGCGGTGACCCGGTTGTTGGCGGGCGATTGATTGCTCCCGGGGGATGAAAGAGCGGACGCAGAAGCCGCATTGAAGACCACAGCCGAAATGAAAGCAGTTGCCGCAGCGCTGGCTTCATTGGCCCTGTTATTGTATTCAGCGGGGCAGGCGCGCGCCTGGCAGACCATCCCGGATCCACCGGTTCCCGACCCCGACCCGCAAGCGGCCACTTCGTCACCTCAAAGTCTGAGCGCTTACATGAATGCCAGCGGCGAACCGCTGGCAATACCACAACTCGGGATTACGGTCAGAGACGATAGCGCCAAGCTGGACGAGGCGGGGCGGGTAAGCGGCGTGGGCGTGACCGGGGTTTCGGCCAACGGTGCGGGCGCCGGCATTTTAGCGGACCATCACGTGGCCCACACGATCGTCAGCGGCGCCCTGCTTGGCGCAGGAGCGGCGGCGTTCGTACTGTTTCCACCGGCTGTGATCGCCGTCGCCATGTTGGCCAATGCCCGTGGGGCCGCCGAGTCGTTGGACTTGATAATCGCAGTTGACGGCAACCGCATCAGGAACACCATGGATCTGGTTGACGCGGTTCAGGACGCCCGCCAGGGCGATACGGTTTACCTCACGATTGTGCGCAACGGGCAGCGCAAACACGTCGCCGTCCGGGTACAGTAAACCGCGTTGAGACCCCGGCGCATCGGAGAGAACCGGTTCTGTTCCCTCGCCCACATTCAGTTGTGGCAGAGGGCGGGTGAGGGTTCTGTTACACTTCAAATAGGATAAACGCATTGGCGCACCGCGAGATTCTGCCTGCGTGACAGATCCTTGCAGGGCCGCCGGCTCACCCGGCGCGGACTCCCGGCGTGCGGCCTCGCGGCGCCGGCGGTCCGCACGCGCGGGCGAGGTAGGTTTAGGAATTTATCAAGAGTCAACCGGCCATGGCTGAACGACGGGCAGGGACGCCTGCCGCACGGCTTATAGCCTCCAGAATGCTCCGGTCGAAAGGCGATCACGCTGTTTTTGCCAAATCTATTTAAATATGGTGCAATTTGAATTATGGACAAGCACATCAGCAAGCATCCAGAGACGATGCATCTCCCCGAGGACGTGGTTCATTACCGCGAATACAAAATCCTGCTGCAACCTGACCACTTCACCACCAAACAGGGCTTCCTGGATTTCTGGAAAGATGCCACCAAGACACTTAAGAAACTAAAGATTAAGGTGGACGTCGAGAGCCAGGCGTTCGACAGCCAGGTTCGGGAAGTGCTCTTTTACGATACGCCGGAGTTCGACCTCTACAACCACCATTTCATCTTGCGCAAGCGCACCTTCTATGATCAGGGATGGCCACGCCCGGGCCACGAGCTGACTTTCAAGTACCGCGCCCCGGACCTTGCCGCCGCGGCGGCCGTCGACATGCGTCCGCAACTGGGTGGACACGACCAGATAAAGTTCAAAGAAGAGCTGTTGCTCGAACGCGACCGCCTGGGCGGAATGCGCAGCGTGTACTCCCACGGCTGCGTGCTGACCTCGCCCAACATCGAACTGGATCGCGGGATAGACAACATCACACACGCCTTCCCGACCCTGAGAAAGATCGACATCAGCCCGAGAACCAAAATGGCGCTGGTCAATAACGTGGCGGTCGAGGAGGTTCAAAATACCATCGGGATGATTCACTTCGGCCACCATTTCAAAGGCAAGGCCACCATCGCCATATGGCGGAGCCGGGCGCTGGAAAAGTCGCTATCGGGCGAGTTTGCCTTTCAGTGCAAATTCGAGCGGCTGGAGGAGATAAACAAGGAATCCATCGAGCTTTCCGAAGAGTTCTACAAAAAGGTCCAGCTGGATTGCGCGGAATGGATCAAGCTCGGCACCACCAAGACGGCGATGGTTTACGGTCTGGGCGAGGCGCCGGTCAAGAACAATGAATGAGACGCCGCCGGCGGGCGCCCTACATTAGGGGAGGGAATGATGCCCGGGTACATACGGCAAATCAGGGAGTCGATCGACAGCAAGCTGGACGCGCTGGCGGCCAGAGCCGACGCGCTTGGCGCTCAGTTGGCCTCGGGCAAGCGGGAGGCGCAGGAACGCATCGAGCGCCGTAAGCGGATGCTGCGTGAGTCGCTGGACCACCTCAAAGCAGAGCTACAGCATCAGCGCGCTCTGGCCGAAGACAAGCGCCAGCAACTGGCCGCGGCGATCGACGATCTTAAGGTACAAATCGCATTGGGCAAGGCAGACGCGCTGGACGCACTCGAAGCGCAACGCAAGAAGCTCAATGAGAGCATCGCGACTTTCGAGGCCGAGGCCGATCGTCAACTGGCCGGCGCCAAGCAACATCTCGACGCGGCCTATGAAACCATGACGCGCCGATATGTCCAAGCCTCCGACGCCCTGGAGGCTGAGATGGCGGCCGCCAAAGAGCGGCTGAAGCATGAACTGAACTATCGTGGAGTGGATCTGGAGCGCCATCGGCGCGAATTGAATGACAAAGTGGCCCAGCTCAAGCAGCAGCTTGCCGAGCAGCGCAAGCGGTACTCGGAAAAATGGAAAGATTTCCAGGGCGAGATGGAGCCCGGCCTCAAGCAGATCGCCAAGGCCTTCAAGGGCCTTTTCTCATGACGCCGCGGTCGCGCGGCGCCCTAAACCATAACCATTAACGCTAACCGATTGAGAAAATTGCACAGCAGATCCGGAGGATTGTACGTGAAACGATCGCTACCCTTGATGCTTCTCCTTCTTACGTGTGTTGCAATCAGCTATGCCGGAGGGTCGGCTTGGGCGCAGGCGCCCAACCTGAACGGCTATTGGTCGGGAACAACGCGCGTGACTCCGCCCTGCGCCTTTTCGTCGGGAAGGTGTAATGCGGTCAACAAGATTACCTTCAGATTCGCGCAAACCGGCGGCCGGATTAAAGGGAAGTACACTTGCGCGTATGGCAACCTGATCTGCCGCAACGGCGGCGCGGACAACACCGGGAAGATAGTCTCGGGAAAAGTCGCCGGCAACGAGATCCGTCTTTCGGTCGTAGTTCCATCCGACGTGTCGAACTGCTACTACAATGGCAGGCTGACTTCCCCCACCACGATTCACGGCGCCTATTCCTGCTATCAGGGCGGAGAACTTTTGGAAGAGGGCATCTTTGACGTCAGCCAATCGCCGGGCCAATAGTGGGCAGCGATCTGCCAGTCTCGACGCCGAATGCCGGGACACGGGTTGATCACCTGGTACACAGGTCGATCATGATGAACATAGGGGGACGGCCATAGGTAGAAGAGGCGCTTGATGATCAGGCTGAGAATCGAAATTGCAATCGTTGCGTTGGTGCTGCTTGGAGTCGTGACTTCGGCCGCGGCTCAAACCGCGGTCGCGATTTCCGACATCAGAAGGTCGCCAAATGACTACGATCGGTCGTCGGTCGGGGTGTCAGGCACGGTCAAAGAGATAATGACTGAGCCCGAATATCAGACCTTCAAAATTTGTAGCAAGCACTGCCTATGGGTCCTCGCCTGGGGCACTCCCGGCGTGCAGAACGGGCAGTTTCTCACCGTGAGCGGCCAATTCAGAGTGGCCAAGCGCATCGGACCGTGTACGCTGCGAAACATAATCGTGGTGCAGCCCGGGACACTGTAAACCGCGGAAGGTGCCGCGCCGAACGAAGGCGGCGCCGTCGGGTCCGACCCCCGATCGATTGGCGCCATGTGAACGCATTGGCCAGCGCCCATTCGCTTCCACGAGGCCGGCCCACGCGCCTCGCCTATTGCTGTCGCAGTCAAAGACGGTCAAAACGCACCTATCGGTTCAGTTTGCCGCCTTGATTGGCCTTTCGCTTTGAATCCAGAGTAGTTTCAGCGGACCGCGGACTCTTATATTGTCCATGGTCCAGAGGGTAGAAGGTGGACATGTATAACGAGCCGGTGGCTGACCCGTCGCTGGTCAGTTGCGCGCATTGCGACCTGCTGCAGCGCCTGCCAGATCTTGCGCCCGGCGGATCGGCGCGTTGCGCGCGCTGCGATGAGGAATTGTGGCGTCGGCGCGAAGACTCTCTGAACCGGACGCTGGCGCTGTCGCTCGCGGCCTTGGTGCTCTACGTGGTCGCCAACACGGTTCCGATGCTGGGCCTTACAGTGGTCGGGCGCCAGGCCTCCACCACGGTGCTCGGAGGCGCCGAGCACCTGTGGGCGGACGGGCAGGATCCGGTAGCGGCGCTGGTGCTTTTCACTGCCGTGATCGCCCCGGCGCTGCAGATCAGCTTTATGCTGGCGATCGTGCTGGGTGCGCGCCGCCAACCCGCGCCGAGATGGGTGGGGACGCTGCTGCGCCATTACCGAACCATGCGGACCTGGAGCATGATCGAGGTGATGATGCTCGGCGTGCTGGTCGCGTTGGTCAAAATTGCCGATTACGCTACGGTCATCCCGGGGCTGGCGCTGTTCGTACTGGGAACGCTGGTTTTCCTGCTGGCCGCGATGCAAGCGAATTTCGATGCCCGGGATGTATGGGAGCGCATCCAGTGGGCGCAAGACGGCGTGCGGCGCGACGGCGCGGGTGAGCGGATGGCGCAGGCGCGGTCATGAAATCGGCCGCCCCGACCGCGATGCAGCAGGGGCTGCATCACTGCGACGCTTGCGGCCTGCTCTCGCGTCCGGCGCCGGGCGAGGAGACTGGGCGCTGCCCGCGCTGCGCGCATGCGCTATCCTTTCGCAAATCCGCCAGCCTCCAGCGCACCTGGGCTTTTCTGATTGCCGCGGCGGTTTGTTACATCCCGGCCAACGTCCTGCCCGTACTGACCACGACCACGGCCACCGGCGCTGACTCCGACACCATCCTGCAAGGTGTCGTGCTCCTGTGGTCACCCACCGGATGGCCCCTGTCGATCATCGTGCTGGTCGCCAGCATCATGATTCCGAGCGCGAAGATCATCGCGCTGGCCTACCTGCTCATCACCGTGCATCGGGGGTCGGTCAGGAACAACGAGCAGCGCGTTCGGCTCTACCGGACCGTCGAATTCATCGGACGCTGGTCGATGGTCGACGTGTTCGTCGACACCTTCACCGCGGCCCTCATCCAGCTCCAGCCACTGATGTCGGTGGAGCCGGGGCCGGGGTTGATCTTTTTTGCGGCGGTGGTGGTGCTGACGATGCTGGCGGTCGAGTCCTTTGACCCGCGGCTCATCTGGGACGCGACCAACACGAGCGAGGTTTTAGATGGTTGAACCGAATAATCCAATCCCTCCGGTCCCCGAGTCGAGGGCGGTCCCCAGAAAGCAGACGAGAATCTCCCTGGTTTGGATCATCCCGATCGTGGCGGCGGCGGTCGGCGTGTGGGTCGCCGTGACCAGAATTCGAAGCGAGGGTCCGAAAATCACGATCGTCTTTCAGTCCGCCGAGGGACTCGAAGCCGGCAAGACCAAGATCAGCTACAAAGGCGTGGACGTTGGCACCCTCATGAAAATCCGGCTCTCCGACGATCGCGATCACGTCATCGCCACTGCCCAAATGGCGCCCCGGACCGAGGCCTTCTTAGTCAAGGATACGCATTTCTGGGTGGTGCGGCCGCGAATTTCCGGGGCCAATGTGACGGGCCTGGGAACACTCATCTCCGGGGCGTATATCGGAATGGAAATTGGCAACTCGCAGGAAAGCAGATCCGACTTCGTGGCGCTCGACACGCCGCCGGTGGTGAGCACCGGCGTCCCCGGCCGTTTCTTTGTGCTGAAGACCACCGACCTGGGCTCGCTGGATACCGGCACGCCGATTTTCTTCCGGCGCCTGCAGGTCGGCGAGGTCTCGTCCTACAAGCTCGACCCGGACGGGCAGTTCTTCACCGTCAAGATATTCGTGCACTCGCCCTACGATCAGTACGTCACTTCGAACACGCGCTTCTGGCAGGCGAGCGGGATTGACGTGAGTCTGTCCGCGAGCGGACTGAGCGTGCAGACCCAGTCGATCCTGTCAATTCTGATCGGCGGCATCGCGTTCGCGACGCCCCCGGAAGTTCTGGTGCTGCCGCCAGCCCCGGCCGATTACACTTACACCCTGTACGCCAACCGGGCCCAGGCCTTCGAACCGCCGCCGCGCAATCCGCAGACCTATCAACTCATCTTCAATCAATCGGTTCGGGGGCTTCTGCCGGGCGCTCCGGTGGAGTTTCGCGGCATCAAGATCGGCCAGGTCACGGATATCAGCGCGCAAATCGACGCCAAGACGCTCCAGTTCTCGGCTCCGGTGACAATCCAATTGGACCCACAGAGACTCGGCGTCAGATACCTGGACATGGGCCCGGGCGTGGATGTCTCGGCCATCCGCAGGAAGATAATCGACAGCCTGGTGGCGCATGGGGTCCGGGCGCAACTGCGGACCGGAAACCTGCTGACCGGGTCGGCGTTGGTGGCGCTCGACTTTTTTCCCGGCTCACCACCGGTCATGATTGATTGGTCGCAGAACCCGGTGCAGTTGCCGACCATTCCGGGAGAGCTGGAAGCCACCGAGGCGCGAGTCGAAAGCATCGTCAAGAAAATCGATGAGTTGCCCTTAAAGGCGATTGGCAATGATCTGCGCAAGGATCTGGCCGACCTCAATGTCACCCTGAACACCGCGACCGGCGCACTCCAAAGCGCGCGCGGCGCGATGGTCAGCGCGCACGGCGCGCTCGACAATGCCAACCACTTCGTGGAGCCCAATTCAGTGCAGAGCCAGGAATTGGACGGCGCGCTCCAGGAGGTGACCCGTGCGGCCCGCTCGATACGCGTACTGGCGGATTATCTGGAGCGCCATCCCGATGCGCTCATTCGTGGCAAGACCGGGGAGGCAAAGTGATGGCGGCGCGCACCTCATATCTGATGATTTCAATTGCGTTGATGGCGGCGGTGACGGCCGGTTGCA
Organism: uncultured Pseudomonadota bacterium; assembly: GCA_963805995.1. GTDB lineage: Bacteria > Desulfobacterota > Binatia > Binatales > Binataceae > JAJPJA01. The sequence continues at coordinate 62,572 of CAWDWL010000034.1, forward strand.
GCACTGCGCCGTCGCACTTTTACACACTGGACTCCACCGCGGTCGCGGGCAGTGCGCCGGCCACGCACATCTCCGTGATGGTCGGACCGGTGACCGTTCCCGAAATGGTTGACCGCCCGCAATTCGTAGTGCAGGTCGCGCCCAATCGCGTCGACGTCGACGAATTCAACCGCTGGGCGGCGCCGCTGGGCGACAGCATCGCGCGCGCCGTTGCCGGCGACCTCGCGACACAACTCGGGACGCCGGACGTAGTCACGGGCCCCTTTGCGAACTTCAGTCCGGCCTATCGGGTCACCATCAACGTCCAGCGCTTTGACTCGGTCAGCGGCCAGGACGCGCTGATCGAGGCAGTGTGGACCGTGCACAAGACCGCCGGCGGTCCAACCCGCTCGGGACGCACGGTCGCGCGTGAGCCGGTGCAGGGAGACGGCTTCGACGCGCTGGCCGCCGCGCACAGCCGCGCGCTCGCGCAGCTAAGCGGCGACATCGCCGCCGCGATCCGGGCGGAGGCGGGCTAGCACCTGTGCCGCATCGGGGCGCGCCTGACCTGAGTGTAGGGTGAGCATGGACCAAGGGCCATTAGGACGATTCACCGGTTCGCTCCACGATTACCTGCTGCCGCGCAGGCATACTGCGCTGCTGGTGGCGATCGTGAGTGCGTTCGCGGCGCGGCCCATGATTGGCGACTTGGGCGTCGCTCCCCTGGCGTTCAGCGTCGCGCTCATGGTCCTCATGCTGGTGGCTCTATATACCATTCAGGTTGACGAGCTGGTGGGCGAGCGCCAAAAGCTTCTGGCCCAGAGGAAAAGGCGGGGCATAATCGGATGGCTGCTCGCCATACCGGCGGTGGCGGAACGAATTGTAATCGTTGTCGTGCCCAAACCTTTTTTGATCCTGACCGGTTCAATCTTCTGGCTGTTGTTTTTTGCGTACGTCACCTGGAATGAATTGCGCGCGGTGTTGAGGCAGAAGGAGGTCACGGGGGAAACCATCAGCATGTCGATTTCAGTTTATCTGCTGATGGGACTTACCTGGGGCACTTTCTACATCGTGCTTTATTACCTGCAGCCTCATGCCTTCAGTTTTGGGAGCTCTTCCACCCTGCCTTCCGAACACGAAGTTTTTCCGGTGCTCGTTTACTTCAGTCTGACGACGTTATCGACTATCGGGTTTGGCGATATAACTCCGATAACCCTGCAATCGCGTTACGCCGCGGTCGCCGAGGGTATTACGGGGCAGTTTTATCTTGCGATTTTGGTCGCGCGGCTGGTGGGGATTTATATGAGCCGATCGGCAAATAATACCGACGACCAGAGCCGCGGTTCAGGCGTTTCGGCGGACTAGCGGCGGATAATCAAGCGAAGAGGTGAAACGTGAGCCCGATGGCAATCAGTTGGATTGTATTCGCGTGCCTCTTTGCCGGGGCGATGCTGGGCATGGTTCTTCATCGCGTGCTGCCCGAGCATCATCGGAGTTCCGATACCAAGGATGTAGTGAAGCTGGCGATGGGCCTGCTCGCGACCATGTCGGGTCTGGTGCTGGCCCTGCTCATCTCTTCAGCGAAGAGTTCGCATGATACAAAAAGCAGCGAAGTCACACAGATCGCTGCTAATTTCATTCTGCTTGACCGGGTGCTGGCGCATTACGGACCCGAGACCAAGCCGGCTCGCGAACTGCTCCGTGCGACGGTTACTCAGGGCGCCGCACAGGCCGGATCGGCCAACGGCTATCGTCCCGAAATCCTGGATTCGGGCACGGCGCGTGCCGGCATCGATGCCTTCTTTGAGAAAATACAGGAACTCAAGCCGGGCAACGACTTTCAGCGCTCGCTTCACGCACAGGCGATGCAGATCAGCTCCGAATTGGGGCGAACGCGTTCGCTGTTGTTGGAACAGTCCGGCGGCTCTATCCCGATGCCGTTCCTGGTGGTGCTGGTGTTTTGGCTTGCGATGCTCTTCATCAGCTTCGGCCTCTTTGCACCCTCCAACTCCACCGTGGTGGGAGTCCTGTTGGTATGCGCGCTATCGGTTGCCGGGGCAATTTTCCTGATTCTGGAGCTCGACCGGCCCTTCGCGGGTCTCATACAGATTTCCAGCGCTCCCCTGCGCGACGCGGCGTTGCAGTTGGGCAAGAGCGCGACCGAGTAGGCGCGGACTGCGAGCGGCCGCTCAATGACCGATCCCCTTATTGCCGCACCCAGTCGCCGGAAAGCTGGGCCACGTTGGGGTTGACGTTGGCGGTTTTGACCATTTGTCCGCCCTGTGCGATCGCCAGGTTCTGGGTCAGCGAGCCCGTGCATTGCGGATTCGACGACGTGTAACTGAGGTTGGCGATCCCGGTGCCGTCGGGGTTGACTGTGTAGTTTCCGCTTAGAGTCAGACCGCTACAGACGGTGCCGCTGGTGAGGCTGTAGCTTTCCGAGCCGCTAAGATTACCGCTGCCATCGGCCACCACCACTCCGGTACCGCCGGCGAAGGCGACGCTGGTGCCACCTCCTAACGCTACCGCGAAAGACAGTGCATAGCTGCCCTTGATGCTGGCTTTGGAAAAGGCCGGCTGGGCCAAACTGCGTGAACCGCAGGCGGCGGCAACCAATGCTGCGGATAAGACCAAAGCGGCAAGAATCATGGAACGCGGGGGTCTCTTGAGCATTCGTTATATATCCTTTTTCACGGCATGGTGAAACTTTGGACCTGCACTATTGCACCACTCCGCGGGGAACCGGGACGCCGGGAATCTTCACTCGGACACGGCCAATTTCGGTAAAGGTGGTGATGAACAAGGTGGTCCAGTCGTCGCCGCCGAAGCAGAGGTTGGTCGCGTGGCGATCGCCGCCGATTACGATCGTGCCCAGGTGCTCACCCTTGGGACTGATAATCCATATGCCACCGGGACCGGTGCAATACACGTTGCCTTGCAGGTCCACTTTCATGCCGTCGGGAGCTCCCGGGCGATCGCCGATCAATTCGCAAAATACTCGTTCCGACGACATATCCAGCAGTCCGGAATCGTAGAGCGGGTCGAGCCGAAAAGCGCGAATATGTCTTTTGAATGTATCGTTGACGTAAAGGGTCTTTTCGTCGGGAGAGAAAGCCAAACCGTTGGGAAACCCGAAATCTCTGACCAACAGATTTATCTGGCCGAGATCGGGCGAAACTCTGTACACGCCGGCGATATCGATTTCCGGGTCCTTCAGCCACATTGACACCGGGTCGGTGAAATAGATGGCGCCGTCGGACTTGACCACTATGTCGTTGGGCCGGTTGAGTCGCAGACCGCGATAGTTATTCGCGACCACCGTGATACTGCCGTCGAGTTCCTCGCGCGTGACCCGCCGGGTGTCGTGCTCGCAGGCGACCAGCCGGCCCTGACGGTCGCGGGTCAAGCCATTGGCGTTATTGGTGGGCTCGCGATAGAGGCTGAGGCCCTCCTTGGGGTCCCATTTGTGGCGCTTGTTGTTCGCGTTGTCGCTGAATAAAAGAAAGCCGCCGTCCTTCCACCATCCGCCGGCCTTCCACCACACCGGGCCCTCGGCCACGCCTTTGACGCCACCAGTTTCGGTGAAACCGCCAAAGCCGCCGCCCAGCCATTCGACTTCCTGATCCAATTCGATTATACGGTCGAGTTCGGGCAGTACTTGCTCAATCGGCATCGTCATCTCCTATTTGATACTCAGTGAATGGATAGCCATTGACGGCCCAGTGCGTCGGCCGCCCTGATACCGTCGCCAATCAGATCGGCGGTTACGGGAAAGGGTTCATGATGAGCGGTCTCGCCCGCGGCTACGGTGCGCTCCGCTACCTGGCCGATGATGCGATCATCGGGATCGGCAAGCCCGACTTGCGCCAGGGTGACCGGCAATCCGACGCGGCCGCAAAAACGCAGCGCATCTTCGATTTCCGTGCTCGGGCGGCCCTCGACTACCAACTGAACGATCAAGCCGAAGGCGACCTTCTCGCCATGCAGGAAATGATGCGTTGGGGACGCTACCGTCAGACCGTTGTGAACCGAATGCGCGATCGCAAGACCGCCCGACTCAAAGCCAAGACCCGACAAAAGCGTATTGGCTTCGACGATCCGCTCCAATGCCGGGGTCACGGCGTTGCATTGGGCGGCGGCGAGCGCGTCGGGCCCGTCCGCGATTAGCGTGTCATAGCACAGGCGCGCGATCGCGCCGGCGGTCAGGCTGGTGCCGCCCCCGAGTTGATTGGGCTGGCGGGCTTCGATCACGGTGCGCGCTTCGAACCAGGTCGCCAGCGCATCGCCCATTCCACTGACCAGGTAGCGCGCCGGTGCGGCGGCGATCACGGTGGTATCCACCAGGACCAGGTCGGGGTTGCGCCGGTAAAAAAGATAGCGGTCAAATTCTCCCTGCGGCGTATAAACTACCGACAGGGCGCTGCAAGGCGCGTCGCTGGAGGCCAGTGTAGGGCAGTTGACGACTGGAAGATTCAAGGCGGCGGCGACCGCGCGGGCGGCATCCAGACATTTGCCGCCCCCCGCCCCGACGATCACCCCGGCCTGGTACGCTTTGGCCTGCGCTACTCCCGCGTCGATTTCCGGCGTCGAGCATTCGCCGCCGAACTGACGTACCTGGAACGAAGTTCCGGCGCCGGCGAAAGTCTGCTGCCAAATCGTGGAAAGGCTGCGGATGGCCGATCGTCCCGCGATCAGCATCGCGGGGCCGTCCAGCCCCAGCTTCGCCATCTCGGGACCCAGTTGAAGGGTCGCGTCCCGACCCTGGATATAACGCGCCGGCGCGCAGAATAGGGTGAGCATACTGCGCGTTTAGCATAGGATCCAATTGAGGCGAAACCTGGGTAACCGCTAGCAGGGTGTTGAGAAAGTAGGAATTATTGCGTTGGAAAGGATGCTCGCTCTCAATACCCTGTGTAGAAGCGGTTTCCTTCCTAAATCTCTCCCCTTGGGGAGAGACAAGTGAGAGGGAGCAGGCGGTGAAAATCCTTTTCAAGACCCTGCTACTGTGATGAAGCAGGGCAGGCTGATGACAGATCACGGCGGCATAACCGGCAGTCCGGTCCAGGTCATAATCATTATGGGTGTCGAAGGGTCGGGTAAGACAACCATCGGACGGCTGCTGGCGGAGGGGCTCGGATGTGAATTTCACGACGCCGACGATTTTCATTCGCCCCAGGCCAAGCAGAAGATGGCGGCGGGCATCGCTCTGACCGACGATGATCGCGGTCCCTGGCTGGAGGCGTTGCGCGGACTGGTTGAGGACCATCTGCGTAGCGGCATCCGCATGGTGCTGGCCTGTTCCGCGCTCAAGGCATCCTATCGCGACCGGTTGATGGTCGTGCCGGCGCGGATAGTCCTGGTCTATCTGCGCGGCGATATCGAGTTGATTCGCACGCGGCTGCAAAAGCGCTCCGGCCATTATGCGGGAGTCTCACTGCTCGCCAGCCAATTCGAGACGCTGGAGGAGCCGCGCGACGCGGTAGTCGTGGATATCGCGGATACTCCCGCACGGATCGTGGCGTCGATCCGCGCGGCACTTAGGGTATAGGCCGGTCGAGGGCGGCGGTGGCGGGGGAGATGACTTCTTTGGGGTCCATCTGATATAGCACTGGCGGAGTCTGGCTCGGCTCGCACCAGCGAGGAGGTTTGCGCGATGGCGGCGACGATGCAGGGAAAAGTAGCTTTGATAACCGGAGGCGGCTCTGGAATCGGCCGCGCCGCGTCGGTAGCTTTCGCCCGCGCGGGAGCAAAAGTGGTGATTGGCGACGTGGTCACGGAGGGCGGCAACCGCACCGTCGAGTTGATTAGGGACATCGGCGGCGAGGCGACCTTCGTGCCGACCGACGTCACCCATGGCCGCGAAGTGGAGCGGCTGGTCAAGTCCGCGGTCGACACCTACGGTGGGTTGGATTGCGCGTACAACAACGCCGGTATCGAGGGCGCCCAGGTTGGTATCGTGGACTGCACCGAGGAGGAATGGCAGCGCGTGATTGCAATCGACCTGACCGGCGTCTGGCTGTGTCTGAAGCACGAGATTCCGGCGATACTCAAACGCGGTGGCGGCAGTATCGTCAACACCTCGTCAGTGATGGGTCTGGTGGGAGCGCCGAGTATCCCGGCATATATCGCCAGCAAGCACGGCGTCGCGGGCCTGACCAAGGCGGCGGCGCTGGAATTCGCACGGTCCAAAATCCGGGTCAACGCGGTGTGCCCCGGGGCAATCCGTACGCCGATGATCGAACGTATATTAGCTGCTGGAGCGACCGAAGAATCGCTTACGGGGCCCCAGGCGATACCACGGCTGGGCCGGCCCGAAGAGATTGCCGCCGCGGTCGTATGGCTGTGTTCGGACGCGGCGTCGTTCGTGACCGGGGTTACGATGCCGGTTGATGGCGGCTGGACCGCGCAGTAGTGGTTGAGCGGAACCTTGAATTTGACGATCCGCGGCCTGCTGTGCGATGAAACTTTGAAGCGCGATTTCGCATCCAAACAACGCAAACCCAACTGGAGGCAACGGACGACGATGAATGCAAAATCTTTCGTGGTGGCTGGCGCGGCGGCACTTTTAATTGTCAGCGGTGCAATTGTGGCGCGGGCGGATGACAGCGCGGGGGCGGCCCAAGTCAAATGTATGGGCGTCAACGCCTGCAAAGGGCAGGGCGCTTGCGCGACCGCCAAGAACGACTGCAAAGGCAAGAACGGCTGCAAGGGCCAAGGCATGATGAAGATGAGCAGCGCCAAGGACTGCACCGACAAGGGTGGCCAGATTATGCCCGAGGCGAAGAAAGCGAATTAGTGCAATCTGCGGGAGCCCTGGATCTGCGCCCGGGCTCCCGGACTAGCTTGGTGGTTAATTTTCCATATATCGGTCATGGAGTGGGGCTGCGCCCGTCGCATTATGGGCGGATCCTGGAGGGCAGCGCGCGCGCCGACTGGTTTGAAGTCATCAGCGAAAATTTCATGATTCGCGGCGGCCGGCCGCTGCTGGTGCTGGAAAAGGCGCGCGAACAGGCGCCGCTTGTACTCCACGGAGTCTCGCTCAACCTGGGCGGCACCGATCCGTTGCGCGCCAGTTACCTGGATGAACTCGCTGGCCTGGTCCAGCGGTTTGAGCCGGCTTGGGTTTCGGACCATCTGTGTTGGGGCTCGATCGGCCGTCATTACGCCCATGACCTGCTTCCGCTGCCATATACGGAGGAGGCGCTGGAGCTTACGGCCGGACGTATCCGCCAGGTACAGGATCGGTTGGGCCGCCAAATCCTGATCGAGAACGTGTCCAGCTATCTGACCTACCGGCACTCGGCGATGCCGGAATGGGAGTTCCTCACCGCGGTTGCGCAGCGGGCTGACTGCGCAATCCTGCTCGACGTCAACAACATTTACGTCAGCGCGATGAATCACGGATTTTCGGCCGCCGAATACGTCGCCTCGATTCCGCCCGAGCGCGTTGGTCAGATCCATCTGGCCGGCCACAGCGACGCCGGAACCCATCTGGTGGATACCCACGACCATCCCGTACCCGAACCCGTATGGACGCTGCTGCGCCAGGCGCTGCGGCGCTGCGGCCGGGTCTCCACATTGGTCGAATGGGACGACCGCATCCCCGAATTCGAGGAACTCGCGGCGCAGGCGGAGCAGGCGCGAAGCATCGCTGCCGAGGTCGAAGGGTTGGACGACGAGCCTGGCGTTGCTGCGGTGGCGTCGTAATATGGGTGTGAGAGAGTTGGAAATAGCTTCGATACGAAATGATTTGGTAGATGGGTGCGCGATCCCCGTGGTTGAGGGCGAAACGTGTGCCTTGGGTACAGCGGCTTAAGTGCAGCCTGTAGGGTTTTACTACCAATATCGTAGTATGGACGGGACGTGTAACCTCTCCCTCGCCCTCTCCTAGGATAAGGAGAGGGAACAGAAAGGGCTTCTGCGCCAGTGTGTTTGTGGGTCGCGGCTGGCGGGGATTTTTTTCGCCTCCGGGCTAGCCGATAATCTTTTTCTCTTTCAGCTTCGCGATTTCTTCCCAGTCGCGGCCCAGTTCCAGCAACACTTCTTCGGTATGCTGGCCCAACGCCGGATGAGTTCCGGTGGCGCGCCACGGGGTGCCGCTGAAATCGATCGGCGAGGCGACCATTTCGACCTTTCCGCCCTCCGGAGTCGGCACGTCCATGAACACGCCGGCCGCGCGCACCTGCGGATCCTTGAGCAGGTCCGCGGTAGTCTGGACCGGCGCCCACCATACATCTTCCCGATCGAAGCGCGGCGCCCACTCTTCCAGCGGACGCGTGACAAAGATCTCGTCGAGCAGCTTGACCAGCTCCGCGCTGCGCTGGGCGCGCTTGGCCGCAGTGTTGAAGCGCTCATCGTCGATCAGGTCCGGGCGGTCCACCGAGCGCATCACCAGCGGCCAGACCCGGTCGCCTTGCAAACCCAGCAGGCTGAACCATTTTCCGCCTTTGGTCTGATACGGGATGATCATCGGGTTGAGTGTTTCATGGCGTTGCTGCTTTTTGCGCGGCCGCCCCAGCATCTGATCGAACAGGTTGAAGCTGATGAAATAAGCGGCCGTGCGCAGCATCGAGACGTCCACCAACTGGCCCTTGCCGGTATTCTCGCGCGCGAACAGCGCCGCGGCGGTTCCGGTCACGGCCGCCATCGCAGTGAAGTGGTCGCCGATACCGCCGGCCAGGAACAGCGGCGGAATTCCGTCAGGCAGAACGGTCGCGGCTACGCCTCCGCGTCCCCACCATGCACCCGAGTCAAACGCCGGCCGATTGATCTCCGCACCCTTGATGCCGTAACCGGTGACGATAGTGTAGATCAGGCGGGGGTTGATGTCCTTGAGGATATCCCAGGTCATCTTGAACCGCTCCAGCGACTGGAGCCGGATGTTGGTCAGGAAGACGTCGGCGCGCTTGATCAAATCGTACGCGATTTTGCGGCCCTCATCGGTGCGCACGTCGAGGGTCACGCTGCGTTTGGCACGATTATCGAGCCGGAACTGGGGGCTATCCTGCCCCTCGTTATCACGCTGCACCACCAGCGCCCGGTAAGGGTCACCTTCGAGCGGTTCGACCTTGATTACGTCAGCGCCCCAGTCGGTGAAGATCCCCCCGGCCGCGGGCCCCGCGGCCCACATCCCAATTTCCACCACTTTGATGCCTTTGAGTGGCCCCGACTTTTCGACCTGTTCCACGTTTACCTCTGAAATTCCCTTGCGATCTAACGCGCCGATTCCTTGCGAGTCAATTGGCGCCGTGCTCAGCCCTTGGGCAGTCCGAGCACCCGCTCGCCGATGATATTGTGCTGGATCTCGTTGGTGCCGGCGGCGATTGTACCGCGTCGCGCCGCCAGCATCCGATACGACCATTTGCCGCGATCGACCGCGCCAGCGGCCCGGTAATCGAACTGGCTATAGGGGCCGAGCAGCTCCATGGCGAACTTCTGGATGCGCAGGTTCAGATCACTGGTGCCAAGTTTCATCACCGAGCCCTCGGGGCCCGGCTGGAGCCCTTTGAGCTGGCGCGTAAGCTGGCGGTAGCTGGAGTATTTGAGCGCCTCCGCCTCGCAAGCAAAGTTGGCGATGAGTTGGCGCACATAACGATCTTCCCAGGCCGGACGGCCGTTGCGTTCGACTTTTTCCGCCAGTTCCTGAAGTTGCCGGACTTCGAACATCATGTCGGTGCGGCCGCCGTGAATGGTCCGCTCGAACATCATGTTGGTCATCGCGACCAGCCAGCCCTGGTTTTTCTGGCCGACCAGGTTGGTCTTGGGCACTTTGACGTCCTCAAAAAACACCTGATTAAAGCCCTTCTCGCCAGTGATTTGCACCAGCGGACGGACGGTCAAGCCGGGGCTTTTCATATCGACCAGCAGGTAGCTGAGCCCGCGATGCTTGGGTGCCTGGGAATCGGTCCGGCACAGCAGCGTGCTGAAGTCGGCGACATGGGCGTTGGAGGTCCAGATTTTCGAGCCGTTGACGACGAAGTGGTCGCCTTCGTCGACCGCGCGGGTTTCAACCGCGGCCAGGTCGGAGCCGTGATTGGGCTCGGAGAGTCCCTGGCACCAAATCTCCTCTGCGGGCGGAATCCTGGGGATGTAGCGCATCTTCTGTTCCGGGGTTCCCCATTGCATCAAGGTCGGACCGACCCGCGCGATACCCTGGAAATTGACCGTTGGCGGCGCCTTGGCGCGCTCGAGTTCCTGGTTGTAGATGACCTGTTGGAGCAGGGTCGCGCCGCGTCCGCCATACTCCTTGGGCCAATGGATACACATCCAGCCGCCGTCGTACAGCTGGCGATGCCAGGTGCGCCGGCGTTCGAATTCCGACTTGGTCTCGGCGTCGCGCTCTTCCCCTTCGTCGCGCCAATCGCGCGGCAGGTTTTTCTCCAGCCAACCCCTGAAGTCTTGGCGAAACGCCTCGTCTGCCTCATTGAACTTGAAGTCCATCGCCGGTTCCTTTCCGTAAGCCAGGTACTGGCGAGCACTCTACATCGGTAATGGTCACGGCTGCCAGCCCGGCGCCGCGTGGCGCGAGCTTTTACGGGGTATCTGGAAAATGATATTGCTCACCGCGACACTCCCGAGCGCGGCTCTGATCGTAAGGCGGCGACGCGGTCGGCGAGCGACAATTCCGGGCGCCGCGCGACCACCACTAGTTCGCAGGAACCCAGGACGAATCGGGATCATATTTGAACATCGAGGCACCGATCTTCGGCGTTTTAGGGCCCAGGTCCTTTTGTAAGACGATGCCGTCCTGGTTGACCAGAAAGGTGGTTATACCGGAAACCTGGTAGCGCGCCGGATAGGCCACCACGGCAAATCCTTTGGTCATCTTGCCGCCGTCGAGATAGCTCTTGGCGCCGCCGGGCGCGCGCTTACCTTGGGCGGCGAGGATTCGGTAGAAGTAGCCGTGGTAGGGTCTGGGCTGGCTTGCCCCGCTTAACCGCGCGCCCTGATACGACGCCAGCGCCACCCGCGGTCCCAGTGGACTTTTGGGTTCGGACTCTGCGGCTTTCCAATATAGACCGTCTTGCTTGCCGTCGGAACTCATGAAGTGCTGGGCGTACTGGTTTACTTTTTCGCCGTCGTGAAGCTGGGCTTTGTACTCCTTCTGAGCCGCCGCGATCGCCAGGCAGACGTTAATGGTGTCCAGTTCGTTGGTGCCGATCCGGCGCGCCAGGATTTCCCGCCGCGCTCCCGCGGTGTCGAAATACCATCCAGCCTTGCCCTTTACGATAGGTATCGGTGCCGGCCAGTTTTCGGCCCCGATATACATAATGTCCGTACCCTTGCCGACGGTCACGAAGCGATGCATCTGTTGGTACTTCTCGACGAACAACTGATGGTGGCGTGCATCCGCCTCCGAATCGCCTGAGGAGATGACCTCATCCCCGCCGGCGCCCAGAATGCTCAGGGCCATCTGCCTGTCCTTGGCCTTGGCCGCCGCCACCAGCGCATCGGCGGCGGCCTGCGGGGTCTTGAAAGTCTTTTGGCCGACGCTTTGCGCCCACCCCTCGCACGCCAGGCCGGCGACCATCAACGCCGCAAGCAGCGGCAGATAAATTTTGAACGTCCGATCTTCTCTTTTTGCCTTGCGCACGGTCTGCATCCTCAATCCTCAACTCGACAATGCATCTTCCCGGGGTAACGAATCAGCGGTCAGCGAGCCGTTGATGGCAGCGCGCGGCCGGGCTCAGCGCCGTCCGCCGCCGTGGAAACCGGCGCCGCGGTTGAATCCGCCGCCATGGCCGAATCCACTCATGCTATTAAAGCCGCGGTCACTGGCCATGCGGGTGTTGCCCCCGCGATCAAAGCCGTCGAAGGCGCTGCGATCCTCAAACCCATTGGAGGCGTGATTGTCATAACCGCGGTAGTTGTTCAGGTTGTTGGTGGTCGGATGATACCCCTGATTGGGATGATACCCCTGATTGGGATGATAGCCCTGATTGGGATGATAGCCCGCGCTCTGCGGGTTGTACGGATGATTTTGATACGGATGATAGGCCGGATTATTCGGATGATAGGCCGGATTATACGGATGATTAGGCCCGTATGGATGGTAGGGGTTGTTCGGATGATAGGGGTTATAGGGATTGTACGGATGATACGGATTGTACGGATGGTAGGGGTTGTACGGGCCCCATCGGTTCGGACCCCAGACACTGTTATGTGCTACCCACACATTATTGTTGTAGACGATCCCGCCACCACCCCAGTTGCATCCCCAGGCGTTGCTGACCAGGGCCCCGACCGCCACACCCGCCCCGAAAGAAAGCAGCGACGCCGCGAGCATGTCGCCCGAGCTATAGCCGGGATAGACTTCGGTCGGAGTACCGTACACAGTGGTTGGATTGTAGGTCGGCACGTAGACCACCTGCGGATTGGACGGTTCGATTACGATGGTCTGGTTACCGCTGCTGGTCACGGTGGTGGTTGATCCGCTCTGCACCGTAACGACTTGTTGGGGCGTGGTTTTGAGCGTACCGGCCTGATAGGCCTGGTTACGCAGCGCCTGCACCGCATTCATGACGTCCTGCGGCTGATTGTAGTAGGCATCACCCAAAGCTGAGGTCCATGAGAGATTGGTGTCCATGTTGTGCAGCACGCTGGGGAACTGCGCCAGCGCCATCACGGCGGGCTCCCACGGCTGCTTGGCGATCGCGGACTGAAGCTGCGCGCCGGTGAGGCTGCTGTTCTGCTGGACCCAGCGATCGGCTTCCACGATTTGCGTCGGATACTGTGACGCGGCCATGATCTGCGCGACCAGCGGGTCGGGATAAAGCGCGATCGGCGCGACCAACTGTTGCAGTTGGGCCGCGGTCTGCTGGTAGGGTGGGGTTCCGCCGGCAGTGCCCTCGCCGGATTCGCTCGCGGCCTGCACCGTTGACCCCGCTGCCGCGGCCAGAAAAACCAGTGCGATGACAATTGCTTTGACCAAGCGTAGCATTTTGAGCCCCATAGCCGTCACTGCCACCCTCCCATTGAATTGCGCTGGCACGTGATATTACGCCGTCAGAAAGGTTCGCGCTATAGAAAAAAGACCCAGTTTTGGGCAGCTTTTGGCGCACATCTGACCATCCGCGGCGATCGCTACGGCCGCCCTAAAGGCGACGGCCGGATCGCGCGGTCATCACCCGCCGAAGCCGGTGTTCTTGCCCCCGGTTATCGCCAGCGTGGTGCCGGTGATGAAGGCGGCCGCGTCGGAGGCCAGGAACATAACGGGATAGGCGATATCGTCGACTTGGCCAAAGCGGCGCAGGGCAATATGCCGCGTCGCCCGCGGATCGAGCCAGATTGGATCTTCCGTCTCAGTCACAATCTTGCCCGGGATGACGCAATTGACGCGGATCCCTTTGGGGCCCCATTCGGAGGCGTGCGAGAGGGTGAGATTGATCACGCCGGCCTTGGCCGCCGCGTAATGCGGCATGTCCGACCAGCCCTCGACGCCCGATTCCGAGGATAGGTTAATGATGCATCCGCCGCTGCCCTGGGCGATAAATTGCGCCGCCGCGGCCTTGGAACAGAAAAATGTTCCGTCCAGGTTGATGCCGACGACGGTTCTCCATCCGTTGGGCGAAAGCTTGGCGGTGGTGGTCGGAAATCCGGCGCCGGCATTATTGATCATCACGTCGAGGCGGCCGAAGTGCCGCACCGCCTCCGCCACCATCGCGTCGCACGAGCCCGATTCGCGTACATCGCAAACGGTCATCTCGCAACGCCCGCCGGCGGCCCGAATCTGGTCGCACATCTTGCGCAGGTTGGCCTCGTTGCGGCTGGCGATCAGCACGGGCGCGCCACGGTCGGCAAACTGGCGCGCGATTGCGGCGCCAATCCCGGTTGCGCCGCCGGTTACGATGGTAACTTTTCCCGCAATACTGAACGGATCTTTGGAGTCCATCTATATCGCCTCTTGGTGGGCCTGAAAGCCCTGCCCGGCAGTCTAGCCCAATGGCGCGACCCCACGCATCTCCAGACCCTCGGTGAGAGTGGTAGAACCCTACTGCCTGGTCAAGCTCCCCAACGCGACCCCGCCACTGATATTCACGAACGCCGCCCCGTTGCTCATATCGAACAGCACCGAAGCTTGGTTAGAGGTACTTGCAGTGCAGTTGGGGCTGATTGGGGTCAGGGTCATCGTGATGGTGCCGGTGCCATTAGGGTTGACCGTGTAAGTACCGTTTAGAGTAAATTGGCAAGTGGTCCCGTCTTTGTTTTCAGTCAAGTTCCCACCGACAGTGCCTTTGCCGTCACTGGTCAGGAGTCCGACGGCATCGTCAGGCAAATTACTGCGGCGGGTTTTTCCCGTAGCCCTGAGCCCAAAGTTTCCGCTGAACGAGGGCAGGCCGAAAGTGGGCGTTGCAGTTGGCGTCGGCGAAGCAGTCGGCGTCGGCGTGCCGGTTGGAGTTGGCGAAGCGGTCGGCGTCGGCGTGCCGGTCGGCGTCGGCGATGCAGTCGGCGTCGGCGTGCCGGTCGGCGTTGGCGAAGCGGTCGGCGTCGGCGTGCCGGTCGGCGTCGGCGAAGCGGTCGGCGTCGGTGTGCCGGTCGGCGTTGGCGAAGCGGTCGGCGTCGGCGTGCCGGTTGGCGTCGGCGACGCGGTCGGCGTCGGTGTGCCGGTCGGCGTTGGTGAAGCGGTCGGCGTCGGCGTGCCGGTCGGTGTCGGCGAAGCGGTCGGCGTCGGCGTGCCGGTCGGCGTTGGCGAAGCGGTCGGCGTCGGCGTGCCGGTTGGTGTCGGCGACGCGGTCGGCGTCGGTGTGCCGGTCGGCGTTGGCGAAGCAGTCGGCGTCGGCGTGCCGGTCGGCGTTGGCGAAGCAGTCGGCGTCGGTGTGCCGGTCGGCGTTGGCGAAGCGGTCGGCGTCGGTGTGCCGGTCGGCGTTGGTGAAGCTGTCGGCGTCGGCGTGCCGGTTGGAGTTGGTGAAGCGGTCGCCGTCGGTGTGCCGGTCGCCGTTGGTGATGCAGTCGGCCTCGGTGTGGCGGTCGCGGTCGGACTCCGGGTCGGCGTCGAAGTTGATGTCGGCGTCGCGGTCGGCGTGTGAACGATCGGCGTATTGGTCGAAGTTGGCCGAATCGTCGGAGTTACGCTCGGTGTGCCTGACGGAGTCTGCGCTTGGGTCGTAGTCGGCGCTGGTGTCGGAGTTGCGGTCGGCGTTGCCGCCACCGTTGGCGTCGAGGTTGGTGGTATCGGCGTGCGGGTGGGCACCAGCGTCGCTGTCTGGGTCGGCGTTACGACGTTGCGAGCGCAATTCGGACACGGGTCGCAGGCGCTCACCGTCAGGCCCAGAAGGGCCAGTACCAAGAGCAAAGGAATCAGCTTGAAACTCACTGGTGATGATCTCGCCTGCGAGTTACTGCTTGGTGGCGGTGCCCGAGGTTACCTGGAAACAATCTGTCCCTGCCAGGTCGATTCGATTGACGCCGTTGGAGAAGGTGAAAGCACTGGTGCCGGCGCTCGAAGTGCAGCCAGCCGGAGAACCGCCGTTGGGCGTGAAGATCACATTGTTGAGCGTCCCGGTGCCATCGGAGTTGAGCGTGTAGGTCCCGGCCAAGGTTCCCGAACAGACTTGGCCATTGGCGTTGAAGGTTTCGGTTCCGGTCACGTCCCCTTTGCCATCACCGGTGAGGGTGCCGCTGATCGAGATCGGCAGCGATACCGGCGTCCAGCCAGCGCAATTCGGGGTCGGCGGGACGGGTGGGACAAAAATTACCGTACCAATTACTCCGAATCCGTAAGTTCCGAGAAAATCGGCAGTGGCGTACGGAGGTTGTGCTTGCGCGATGCCGCCGAGGCCGGCTTGAATCAACGCAAACTGGAAAACCAGAAACGTCAAGAGCAGCTTTCTCATAACTTCACCCGCCACCAGATTCGAGCAGGATTTTTAACAGCGTTATGTAGAGACGGCAAGAGCAAGGTAGGAAGCATAATTAGAAGCTTCAAAGAGAATTGCTCTCCGAAAGCTTTTCAAAATCACGCCCACATAGAACAGGCGGGCTGAAGCGCTTTCTCCGCAAATTAAGTGAAACCAACGAATCACCGGTCCGCCGCCGCTACCGAAGCAAGCATCGCCAATGCCGAACGGCGCGCGGTTTCAGTTCTCTCCCAGCGTGATCCGTCTCCAAGGCGGGGTGCCGGCGGTGTTCGAGTTAACCAGCCGCAAAACCCGGATTCAAAGCGCGAAGATGGGGCTGCGTATCGTAATCAATCGGTGAAACCGCTCGCCTTCGAATCGTGCCGGAAAAAAGGGGGTGCCTTCCAGTTCCATGGCGGCGTGTTTTGCGGCTACGGTCACGAAGATGATGGCCGGCACGATCGTGGTGGAGCAAAGTAGTCAGGCGGAGCATCGCGGTAGGGCGGTCGATGCGCCCTAACCTTGACTGGTCGCCGCTACCGTTCTACTGATATCATGTTGGAGCAAGCGTTCAGGATAGGTGGAGGGCGCGCTTGTCAAATGCGGCGAACAGCGTGAATCTCCGGCGACAACCAAGGAGTGGTGCAAAGAATGCCCTACGCGGAAGGCAGAATTTATAACGACGCCGACAGCCATTTCATGGAAACCAAAGATTGGCTGTTCAACTATGCCGATCCCAAGGTTCGGCCCAAACTATCTCCGGTCGACTTCACGATGGCGGGCGGCAAAGCAACCGAAGACCTGGTCACCGCGGTTCCGTCGATAATCGAGCGGCGCAAGCATGACGCGGCGGCGATGGCGCGCGCGGAAGCCAACATCCTGGACCGCAAGAGCTGGCACGCGCTGGGCGGCCACGATCCCGACGAACGCAAGCGCGCGCTCGACCTGCTGGGATACCACCGCCAGTTGGTGTTCACCGGGGTGGCGATGCAGCAATTCTGGGGCAACCTGGGCGTGCAGACGGTCTTTGACCCCGAAGCCCTGTACGGCGGCGCCCGCGCCCACAATCGCGGCATCGCTGATTTCTGCCACCACGACCAGCGCATGCGCGCGGTGGGCTTCCTGCCGTTGGATGTTCCCGAACTGGCGGTGCGTGAAATCGAGCAGGCCGTGCGCGAGGGCGTCGCGACCTTCTGGGTACCGGCGACGCCGCCCCCAACCATGTCGCCTACCCATCCCGACCTGGATCCGGTGTGGGCCAAGATGCAGGAACTGGATGTCCCTTTCATGCTGCATCTGGGCGGCGGTCCCTTGTTCCTGCGCGAGGGTTTCCTGAAAAACGGCAAGACGATCGAAGCCGGACCCCTGGGCGGCGCCGACGAAATCCGCTCCAAGGATTACATGGTGTGCCATTATGGCGCCGAAGCGTTTATGTCCGCGATGGTGCTGGACGGAGTGCTGGAGAAGTTCCCCAAGCTGCGCGGCGCCGTGATTGAACAAGGCGCGATGTGGGTGGTGCCGTGGCTCAAGAAACTCGATATCGCCCAGGCCGCTTTCGTGCGCTTTGAGCCCTATCTGAACCTGCCGCTGAAACCTTCCGAGTATGTGCATCGCCAGCTCAAATTCACCCCGTTCCCGCCCGAGCCGGTGGGCTGGATGATCGAGCAGGCGGGCGCCGACCTGTTCCTGTTCTCGACCGACTTTCCCCATCCCGAGGGCGGCCGCGACCCGCTCAAACGCTTCAAGAAGGCGCTGGACGATTGCGATATCGCGGAAAACCAGCGCGAGCGGTTTTACACCACCAACTTCAACGAGTTGCTGGGCTCCCACGCATAATTTCACTGTCGGTCAGGCTCGCCGGCGAGGATCAGCCTCGCCGGCGAGGCTTTGATCGATGCCCTCTCCCACGGGGATTGTGGGCGAGGGAACTGAAAAGACCTGTTCCCTGCATTCTCAGCTTTCCACACCCCGCGGCGTGCAACGCAGGGGGCCATTCCTGTGCTACATTGCGAGCCGGGAACGCAGCAAACACTGAAGGGGCGCGAAACAGATGACTGAGCAGCCGATTGTTTACGATCCATGGGATCCCGCCTTCATCGAAGACCCCTACACTCGCTTCAAGCCGCTGTATGACCAGGCGCCGCGCCTGATGGAGTCCGACAAACTGCCGCGCTCGGTGCGCGCCACGACGCCGCCGGGCGCCCCCATCGCGATGGTGGCGCGCTATGCCGACGCGATCACCGTGCTGCGCGACGACGCCCGCTTCGGCGCCGCGCGGCCCTCCAGCCGCAAGTCCGGCGGCGGTCTGGGCGTGTTCGGAGCGCCGCCGCTGGTCTTCACCGATCCGCCCGTGCACACCCGCCTGCGCCGCCTGATGGGCCGCCCATTCAGCCCGCGCCGCGTCCGCGAGATGGAGGCGAGGATTCGTGCGATGGCGGAGGGTCTGCTGAACCGGATCGAAATGCAAGCTCGCGGCGGCGCCCAATTTGATTTGATGGCCGAGTTCGCCAACCCATTGCCCACGATGGTGATCGCGGAGATGCTCGGCGTTCCCGCCTCCGACTACGAGGCCTTCAAACTGTGGTCGGATACGATCCAGGAAACCGACTTCGTTCCGCCCGGCGCGGCGTTCCCGCACAAGATTATCGAGGCGCGCGACGCGATGCGCGCTTATTTCAGCGAACAGATCGAAGGCCATCGCCGGCGTCCCAGCGACGATCTCATAAGCCTGCTGATCAGCGCCGAGGAAGGCGACGCGCTTACCTCCGATGAAGTGCTGTCATTCGTGATCCTGCTCCTGATGGCGGGCAACGAGACCACGGCCACGATGCTCGGTAATGGCTGGTTGGCACTGGGGCGCAACCTCGATCAGCTCGAACTGTTGCGTTCCAACCACGGCCTCATCCCCACGGCGATCGAGGAGATGTTGCGCTACGATCCGCCGCTGCAAGCCACCGTGCGTCACGCCCGGATCGACACCGAACTGAGCGGCATCCGGATTGCGGAAGGCACCTCGGTGTTCGTGCTGCTGGCGGCGGCCAACCGCGACCCGGCCAAATTCGGCCGTCCCGAGGTCTTCGACATCACGCGCGATCCCAACGATCATCTGTCATTGGGCGAGGGAATCCATTTCTGCCTCGGCGCCGGCCTGGCCCGCCTGGAAGGCACCGTCGCACTGGCCGCGATGCTGGAGCGGTTGCCCGCGCTGCGTCTGGCCGATCCCGCCGCGCCGGTCAGCCATCGCGCGTCCTACTTCATCCGCTGCGTGAGCGAACTGCCGATGGTCATCGATTAGCCGCGCAGTGGGTCTTGGCCGGTTCGGCCCCGCCGGCGCCGGCGGCGCTTCGATTGCTGAAGGCCGCGGAATTGTTTACAAAGTCCGGAGTAATCCGGACAGCCAAAAAAACGGGGTGAAAAAGATGTCGGGGATCCTTGAAGGAAAAACCGCGCTCGTAACCGGGGGCGGATCAGGAATCGGACGGGCGACGGCGATGGCATTTGCCCGAGAAGGCGCCCGCGTGGCGATCGTTGATTATGTGCCTGAAGGCGGCAAACAGACGCTGAACATGATCAAGGAAATCGGCGACGGGCGCTTTGTGCAGGCCGACGTCTCCAAGCCCGACGAAATCAAGCGGGCGGTGGAGCAGACGGTCGAAGCCTTCGGGCGGCTGGACTGCGCGTTCAACAATGCGGGAATCGAAGGAGCAGGCGTCCGGGATAATCCGTGGGACGCGGAGAACTGGAATCGCGTGATCGCGATCAACCTCACCGGGGTATTTCTGAGCATGCAACATGAGATCACGCAGATGCTCAAACAGGGCGGCGGCGCGATCGTCAATACCTCATCCATTTTAGGCCTGGTGGGAATCGGCGGAGCATTTGCGTACACCGCGGCCAAGCACGGGGTGGCCGGACTGACCAAGGCGGCGGCGCTGGCCTACGCGCAATCAGGCATTCGGGTCAATGCGGTCTGTCCAGGGTACATCCATACCCCGATGGTCGAGCGCAGTGTCGGCATTGATAGCGAGTTCGCACATCACATCACCAAGAACCTGCAGCCAATCGGGCGGCTTGGACGCCCCGAAGAAATCGCCGAGGCGGTGGTGTGGCTATGCTCTCCCAGGGCGTCCCTGGTGACCGGAATCACGATGCCGGTGGACGGCGGCTGCGTCGCGCAGTAGGAACATCCGTCGACCTTTCTATCTTGGGGGTCAAAGTTTCTGTTCGGTCCCCTCTGCCGCAATCTGTCGTGGGGAGCGGGCGAGGGTTCTGATACACCTCAGGTAATATCAAATTCATTGGCGCGCAGAATAGGATTCTGTATTCGTAAAGAATCCTTGAAGTGTACCTGCATCCTCACCCGTCACGCGACTTGCTGGCGCAAATCGCGCGCCGACCTCTCCCAGCGTGCGCCTGCGGACCGGGTCCGCACGCGCGGGCGAGGCTATCTCAGACCTTTTTCGTTCTTTCCCGGTACAAGGAGGAAGGAGAGAAATAACCTCTGCCCCAATGCGTTTGCGCTCCCGGCGCGTAAAATTATTCTCGCTTCAGGTTAATTGCCGCTATGGCATGATCGGCTCGAGCAACCCGACGGTAGATTCACGACCAGCGCTGGCACCGCGAGCGCGTCTGGTTTTTTCCTGGGCCTTCCAAACCGGTATTGCGCCATGCGCCATCGCGCGTAGTTCGCGCGACCACCACAGCCCTGGAATAGCAACAAAAGCCATCAGACACACCGCACTTAGAAGAACCATATCCATAACACTCCTCTTCCGGAGCCTATGCATACGCAAGTATCGATCCGGAAAAACCATCGCCGGGAATCCTCGACTTTATATGTCGAATAGCCAGATGCGTCGTCACACTGCGCGAATCGTCGGCATAATGCGTTGCAAACCGCGAATTGAATCAAGCATCGATCGCATTCACGTTGTCTTGGGGCCTCAGCACGAATGTGGGACTGCTCTATAAGTGCTAAGCTCAAAGCGAGAATAATTCTGGGTTACTTGTTTCGCGTAAGGTCAGTGGCTGTTGGCGAAATCTGTGTCGTGGACCGGAGCGTGTAACCTCTCCCTCGCCCTCTCCTAGCTCTAAAGCGAAAATAATTTTACGCCTTGAGCGTACAAACACATTGGCGCAGAGGCGATTTCTGTTCCCTCTCCTTATCCTTAGGAGAGGGCGAGGGAGAGGTTACACGCCCCGACCCTTGATATATGTTTCGCCCTCAGCCAGTGGCATTTCGCAAAATCCGCCGGGATTATTTTCGTTTACAGCTAGGATAAGTAGAGGGAACAGAAAGCGCCTCGCGCTAAGATGTTCGTGCGCTCAAGGCGCAAAATTATTTTCGCTATAGGGCTAGGATAGCTGTCGGTTGGGTGAGCGTCACAGGTCAGTGGGGCCGGCGTCTCCGCCCGCCATCGGCGGCGAGCGCCGGCGAGCGCTGCCAATCAGGCGCACCTGAAGTGTACTACCGGAGAAGGCTTCCACACTGGCGCGCCGGCCCGGCGATCTATCGGGCGCCTGGCCAAAACTCACTCCCGACCTGAATCCATCGCAGCCAGAGCTGGGGTGCGCCCCTCAAGCCCTTTGAGGGCAAGCGCTACCACGGCAGGCGCGGGCGCGTGTGGCAAGACCGGTACCTTGATCGGATCGTTGGGAACAAGCAGGAATTCGCTCAGGCGGTCAGGGACGCCTGCCTCACTGCCTTGGATTCTTAAGTTAGCGCCGATGCCAAGGGAGAGAGCGCAGGGTGAGGGTTTTCTGATCGCGGTGCGAATGTTTATTTCGCTTTAGGGCTAGATCGTCACTTTCCTCTTGATTGCCTTTACGATGTCAGCCGCCGGAAGGCGCGGCAACACGGTGAGAGCATACGGTACACCATTGGCGCGTCCTCTGATGCTGATCTGGCCGGCTTCCCGATAGAAGCTCAGTTCATGATTGTCGCTGACATCGACAAACATCCAGGCATTGCCCGCAGCCGCGGCCCGAGCCTGCCCCCCCATCAATCCGGCGACTTCGGTTGCGAGCAGATGCAACTGTTTGAGTTCTTCTTCCCGGGTCCGCTTCCGAGCGGCCGAAACCGCGCGGGCACGATCCTCTTGTTTCTTACGTTCCGCTTTCCGATCTTGCTGTTCGCTGGAGTTAATCATCTCTGACCTTTTGATCGACACGTCAAATAGATTGAGAAGTCAAACGATAGTGGAGATTTGGTGCGCCGGCAAAGCCTTGGCCCGTCTCAAGCAGGCGGCCATAGCGATGTCGGACGATCTTCACTTGCACCGAGATGCCTTCGTCAATCCGCGGCTTGCCCGCAGTCCGGCTTTTTCGAGGAACTGCACCGCTCGTTGCAAGCACATACCAATTCTCCCTGGACGCCAAAGTCCCGGCGGCAGGTTCTCTTCAGGCCTTCGTTGGGCTTGAGTGTGGCGGGTCTGGCGTCGCGTGATCGCTCGAGGGCGGGCGGGAACTACGATGCCGGATCGTTCACGTCTGACACGCCGTCAACGCGACCAGGCTTTTTATGCTCTCTCTTGGGAGAAAAAGCAATGGACGCTATCAGGCAGGGTTCTAAGATTGCGTAATCCAAATCCGGGCGCCGGCGCGTTTATGGTGAAAGTTCATTGCGTGGGCAGCTTGGACAGGAGCTTTCGATCTTCTTCATCCCGGTTGATGAGAAGGCGGGGGCAACTCTCCGCAAGCCAGCGGCTACTCACCGCGTGTTCAAGCGCGTGGCCTTCGCCATCTACGGCCCACGTGCCCCGATTCAAGATTGTGAAAAGGCAAAACCTGCGGCTGCATAACCGGCAGGTGTACGCCAGCCGTGAGCCGCGGGCGCCAGACCAGTCCAGCATCTTTACTTTGAAATCGTGGGTGGCCCAGGCTCTCTTGATGACGTCATTCAACATACAAACCTCTGTGATTAAGTGGTCCGGCGCCGGGTGCGCATGCTAACGCTCTACCGCCCGGTTGCGCGCTTTGCCATTTTTCAACGCCGGGTCGAGCTCGATTCGGATTCGTTGTCCGTTCAGCTCAGTGTTGTTCAGCAAACTGAACGCGACCGCCACGTCGGACAGTTCCGCCATATCCACCAGCCCGAAGCCGCGGCAGCGTCCTGAGGCTTTGTCGGTAACCGCCAACGCGCCAAGCACTTCGCCAGCGCGCGCAAAATGCGCACGCAGATCGCGGCTGGTGACCGAGTTGGCGAGATTGCCAACGTACACCTTGGGCATCAATTTGCCTCCCGTTTGTTTTTCCAAGCAGTTCGGACCGTGCCCGCAAGCAACCCCGAGTCCATGGCAGGTTTGTCCGAAAGGCGAGTGTTATTAGCGTATCTGATTCGAGACCGGAAGTATAGGCCGTTGCCGTGCCCGATCGTATTGGATTAGTTCGACCGCAAGCCGGGATTAGCTGGCGTCTCTATCATTGTCGTCGCGAAAGCG
Source organism: uncultured Pseudomonadota bacterium (assembly GCA_963805995.1). GTDB lineage: Bacteria > Desulfobacterota > Binatia > Binatales > Binataceae > JAJPJA01. The sequence goes on from CAWDWL010000034.1 coordinate 85,826, forward strand.
CTACTCTATGTTTCGTACAGCTCGGAATTGTTCCTTTCATCCAACCCGGGAATTAGCCCGGGTTCTCTGTTCGGAGCCACCCGGCCAAACTCTCGGAGGGCAATAAATGCCCAGCAGATTGTATGTAGGTAATCTGGCCTACGCGGTATCAGGTAGTGACCTGGAAGAACTCTTTTCACAAGCGGGGGAAGTCCAAAGCGCCACCGTCATCACGGACAAGTTTTCCGGCCAATCCAAAGGCTTTGGTTTCGTCGAGATGGCTAGCTCCGGCGATGCGGCTACGGCGATCCAGCGTTTCAATGAAACGGATCTCAAGGGCCGGAACATCAAGGTGAACGAAGCCAAACCGCGCGAATCGAGCTTCGGCGGTGGAGGAGCGGCGGAGGCGGTGGTGGCGGCGGCGGAGCCAATCGGGGACGCAACCGCTGGTAGATCGTTAATTAAGGCGGGCCTCGGCCCGCCTTCTTATATCTTTGCAGGCTGGCGCCGACTGAAGGCCATTTTGTTAGTTCAATCGGGCCTGTCGCGGTGTGACTAGTAAGCCTTGATCTGGATCCGCGAGGACGCCACCCCGCCACGCTTTATCGTCCGCGTCAGGCGTTGGATCGAATGCGCGTTGCCGCTGAGCATGAACGACTCTACGCGCACGTCGGCATTCCTGCCGATCAACGTTTCGACTCCACCCTTGTGCGCATCGTTCTCCATGCGCTCGACCAGGGTCGCACCCGGAATGTCGAGCGCGCAGTACCTGCGTCGACTCCGCAATGTCCCTTCGGGCTCGCGCCTGCCCCTGCTAACACCGGCCTTGGATCCGCCGCGGACGGCATGGATCCGTTGGCAATCGGACGACAACCAGATACTCCTACGCAGGGGAGGGTCGAGCGATGCCTTCAGGCGATTTCTATTCGGGTGAAGTGAACGAAACATGGCTGGCGCGCCACCGGGAAAAGATCCTCGAGCCAGCTCTCCCGATTGTCGATCCGCATCACCACCTGTGGACTCGCAAAGGCAACGTCTACCTGTTTCCGGAGTTGCTGGCCGACGTGTACAGCGGGCACAACCTGCGCGCGACGGTGTTCGAGGAATGCGACTCGATGTACCGCGCCGACGGTCCCGCGGAGCTGCGCTCATTGGGCGAAACCGAATTTGTCACGGGCGTCGCCGCGATGAGCGCCAGCGGCGGCTTCGGACCGGCACGGGTATGCGCAGCGATGGTCGGGAATGTCGATCTCGCGCTCGGATCGCGGATCGCGCCGGTACTCGAATCCCATCTGGCCGCCAGCGGCGGCCGCTTTCATGCAATCCGATATTCAACCGCTTGGGATGGAGACGACCGCGTGCCCAAGGCCGTCAAGCGCTCAGGAGTCCTGGCGGAAGCGCAATTCCGCGAGGGCTTCAAATGCCTGGAGCGTTTCGGACTGTCTTTCGACGCCTGGGTTTATCATCCCCAACTCGGCGAGGTGGCGGCGCTCGCCGGGGCCTTTCCGAAAACACCTATCGTACTGAATCACTTCGGCGGCCCGATTCTCGGGGGACCCAACGCCGGACGCGAGCAGGAAGTCTTTGGCCAATGGCGCTCCGGCATTAAAGAACTCGCCGCTCACGACAATGTCCATGTGAAGCTGGGCGCCCTCCCGGTCAGGCGTAGCGGGCCGAGCCGCAAGGCCGGCGGCTTGCCCTTGTCATCGGAAGAGATCGCCGCGGTCTGGCGGCCGTGGGTCGAGGTCTGCATCGAAAAATTTGGCGCCCGGCGCTGCATGTTCGAAAGCAACTTTCCGGTGCAAAAACGCTGGTGTAGCTACGCCGTGCTCTGGAACGCGTGCAAGCGGCTGGCCTCGGGCGCTTCGGCTGACGAAAAATCCGCACTCTTCAGCGGCACCGCGGCGCGCGTCTATCGCGTCCCGACCGCGTTGATCTGAGAACAACGAAGGAGACCCGAGATGGCTTCGGATCCAAAGGCGATGGCCGGCGCAGTCAATCCGGCCGGGAGCCGCAGACGCGATATCACGCAGATGACCCCGGCCGAAGCGCGCGCGATGCGCATCGACCTGGTCAACGCAACTGAGCTGCCGCCCGAACCGATTGCCTCTACCCGCGACATCACGGTGTGGGGCGGCGCCGGCGAAATTCCCGCCCGCGTGTATACGCCGGAGGGCAGCTCGCTGGGCGATCCGCGGCCGATTCTGTTGTGGTTCCACGGCGGTGGGATGGTAATCGGCGACCATTACGTGCAGTCCGATCGGCCCGCGCGCCGTATCGCCAACCGCACCCATTGCCTGGTCGTCGCGGTCGAATATCGTCTGGCCCCCGAGCATCCATGTCCCGCGGGCGTGGAGGACTGCTGCGCGTCGCTCCGATGGGCCGTCGAGCATGGCGCTGAGATCGGCGGCGATCCCTCAAGGCTGGCGGTCGAGGGCGACAGCGGCGGCGGCCTGCCGGCAGCGGTCGCGGCGGTGATGGCCCGCGACCGCGGGATCGCGCTGCGGCATCAATTGCTGGTGTATCCGAATCTTGATGTGACGCTGCGGGAGTCGACGTGGGAAACCAACGTCAGCCATGGGCTCAACCGCGCGATGATGGAATGGTTCATCGGCCATTACCTGCCGCCCGGCGCCGATCCCACGGATCCGATCGCGTCGCCGGTGTTTACCAGGGACCTTAGCGGAGTCGCGCCGGCCACGATTATCGCGGCCGAGTTCGATCCTTTGATCGGCGAGGAACTCACCTATGAGCGCCGCCTCAAGGAGGCCGGAGTCGCGGTCGAGATGCGCACCTGGAAGGGCATGCCGCACGGCTTTTTCGTCATGACGGCGATGTATCCCGAAGCCCTGGAAGCAACCGACTACGCCAGCGCGCGGCTGCGCGAAGCATTCCGGCGCTGACCCCAGGGAATCTCCGCCGGCCGCAAGCTCGGAGTGCAAGCGGAGCAAACAGGTTTGAGCGGTTTATGGTATATGACCGCAAGTACGCCGCCCGCATTGCTAATATGCCGGCGCAGCCGGTTTGAATTGAACACTGTTCCAGGCCGGCGCGGAGGTGATGCTTATGACCACGGCGACGATTTCGGCCGACTCCCACATCTGCGAAATCCCCGACCTTTTCACCAGCCGGGTGGACCGCCGCTGGCGCGACCAGGTTCCATACTGCGCGCATGACGACAAGCTGGGAGACGCATGGCATTTCCCCAACGGCCTGGTGACCTCGCTGGCCGCGTTTGCCAGCGCCGGCGCATGGCAGGGCAAGACCACCTCGGAGATGAGCTTCGCAGAGGTGCCGCGAGGCGCGTGGGACCCGGCCGCGCGGCTGCATGAGATGGAAACCGACGGCGTAGTGGCGGAAGTGCTCTATCCGAGTTACGCCATGCAAATCTTTTCCACGATCAAGGACGCCTCCATCCAGATGGCCTGCGCGCGGGCTTATAATGATTGGTTGCACGAATACTGTTCGGCGGCGCCCGACCGTCTCAAAGGCGTGGGCATCGTGCCCGCCGCCGACCTCGACGCGGCGCTGGCCGAGTTGCGGCGTATCGCCAGGCTGGGCTATGTCAACGTGCTGATCGACGCGCATCCGCCCGCCTCGCGCTATTACGACAATCCCCTGTGGGAACCGCTGTGGGCGGAGCTTGAAGCCCACGGCATCATGGCCAGCTTCCATCTGTTCGCCGGCACCGCACCCGTGTTTGACAGTGAAGAAGGCGCCGGCCGTATGAAGCATTTTCTGGCCGACTACACGGTGGCGCCGGCTCTGCTGGAGCGCCAGCTCGCGATGTTAATCTTTGCGGGCGTGACGGAGCGGCATCCCGGACTGCGTTTTTTGTGCGTCGAGAGCGATTGCGGATGGGTGGCGCATTTCCTCAAGCGCATGGACCATGTCTATCTGCGCAAGGGCCCCCGCTACCAACGGGCCATCAAATCCGACCTGCTGCCCAGCGAGTTCTTCAAGCGCCAGGTCAAGTGCGTCTTCCAGGACGACCGCCCGGGAATCCTGACCCTCGAAGCCACCGGCAGCGATGTTTTGATGTGGGGCTCCGACTATCCTCACAACGACAGCACCTTCCCGGATTCGCAGCGGGTAATCGCCGAGATGTTCCGCGGCGTTCCCGCGGCCGATCGCGACAAGATCATCTATGGCAACGCCGCGCAGCTGTACCATCTGGGCTGACGCAGCATCGGTAGTGCGGATACCACGAACCAGTAGGCCCGCGCAGTCACACATTTCTCTCTAAACCATACAGGCCGTAGAGGAGAGACCAAGATTATCTACATCCATGAAACCACCCAGTTGATTCCGGGCAAGCTCGACGAGTTTGTCGGGATGTTCGAGGAAAGCTACCAGCCGGCGATGAGTAAAGCCGGGGCGCGGTTGGTTGCGCTGTGGGAAACCGTGGGGATCTCGCTGCCGTGGCCGCGCACTATCGCCCTGTGGGAGATGGATAACCTCAAGCATTACGCCGCCCTGGCGAAAGCCCAATACGGCGACGGCGAGTTGGGTCCGCGTTTCCGCGCCTGGCGCCACGCGCTGGGCGCGGTCAGCTCGGGCGGCGAAGGCCGCATCCTGGTGCCGGCCGCCGGCGGGCCCACCCTCAAGGACCTAAAGGAAAAAGGAGTTTCAGCCGAGGTCTGTGTGCATGAAATCCTGACCACGCAACCTGACCATCAACGCGATTACGTGGATGGGATCGAGCGATTGTGGATGCCTTACGCGGTGCGCAACGGACGCAATTGGATCGGGACTTACAGCACGAGCTGGAAGAACTGCGAGGCGGTGAGCATCTGGGCCCTGGAGAAGGGTTGGGACACGCTGGCCGAGCATTACAGTCGCGACCCCACCGGCGACGTCGAGCTCAAGACCTGGATGTCGATCGCAATCGCGCTGCGCGAACGCTACGACGACGGCTTGCTGCATGCGCTGCCGCCCACACCGCTGAAATAACGACGGATGGTTAGATCGCGCTGTGCGCCAGCGCGTTCACTTAATAGGGACTGCAAGCCTTTACTGCGCCTTCTCATAAGCGCTGACTTGGCCCCCTAAGTTAGTGCCGATGATATGTAAGGGGAGGGACGCAAATGAAGTTGTTGGCACTCCTTGTTGCATTGGCGGCCGTCCGATAGCGCTCGCCGTCGCTTCCTTGTACGGTGTTCAAAGTCCTGCGGGCGAATTGCGACGATGAGCCAGAATTCCACGCTTGATCAGCGAGTCCTGCGCGACTCGATCTCCGACTATCTCGAACAACTCCAGGAGGAGGGCTTGGATGGCATTCCTTTCGAACCGCCGCCAGCCGCTCCGATTGACGCAATTGCGCCGGTCAAGCCCAGACCGCAACCTGCCAAGACCACGCCGGCAGGCCCCGAGTTGTTTTCCGTGTACCCGGGACTGGAAAAGACTGAGACCCTGGAAACGTTGCGTGAATTTATCGGTGATTGCACCCGTTGCAAGCTGGCGCCGGGGCGCACCAACCTGGTGTTCGGCGTCGGCAATCCGAATGCCGACCTGATGTTTGTCGGCGAAGGTCCGGGCGCCGACGAAGACGAACGCGGCGAGCCTTTCGTGGGCCGCGCCGGTCAGTTGTTGACCGATATCATTGAGCGCGGGATGCGGATGCGGCGCCAGGACGTTTACATCTGCAACGTGGTCAAATGCCGTCCGCCCGGCAACCGCAACCCCGAGCCTGACGAAGTGGCGGCGTGCGAGCCTTTTTTGATGCGCCAGATTGAGCTGGTGCGTCCCCAGGTGATCGTCGGCCTGGGCACCTTTGCGGTGCAGTCGCTGCTTAAAGTAAAGACCCCGATCGGCAAGCTCCGGGGCCGTTGGCATGACGTGCGGGGAATCCAGCTGATGCCGACGTTCCATCCCGCGTACCTGCTGCGCAATCCTGCCGACAAGCGCCTGGTTTGGGCGGATATCCAGGAGGTCATGAAAGTTCTAGGCAAGGAGATCCCCGGCAGCAAAGGTTAGGCGCGAGTCGCCAGTTGCGCCGCCGGGCGGCGGTAATCGCCGCTGCATTGGCCGCCAGATCGGATCGGTGATGCTAGCCGTGGCTAGACTTCGATTACGGAAAACGCTTACCGGCCGGAAGGCAACGCATCAAAAGGGCGTCTGGGCAAACTGCCTGCGCTGGCCGGCTGTTGTCGCGATCGTGTTGTTGCTCGGCGCATATGTTGAGGCGGCGCCGTCCACCGACCGGCCAGTAGTGGTAAACCGGCCGGTGGTGGTGATCAAGGTCGACGCGTCGATCAATCCCGCTGTCGCGGACTTCGTGGAACAGTCGATTAGCGCCGCGCAGGCGCGCAAGGCCCGGGCGTTGGTCATCGAGTTGGACACCCCCGGTGGTTTGTTGAGCACCACCCGCAGGCTGGTCGAGGACCTGCTCGGAGCGCCGCTTCCGGTGATTGTGTACGTAGCGCCGTCGGGCGCCAGTGCCGCATCGGCTGGGATGTTCGTGACGATTGCGGCGAGCCTGGCCGCGATGGCGCCCGGCACCACGATCGGCGCGGCGCATCCCATTGAGATGGGCGGGGCGGAGGAGAAGGGCGTGGCGGCGACCAAGCTTGAGAGCTATGCGGCCTCGTTTGCCCGCTCGATTGCCGCACAGCGGGGCCGCAACCAGGCTTGGGCGGAGCGCGCGGTGCGTCAAAGCGCGTCGCTCGACGACCGCGAGGCGCTCAGCCAGCACGTGGTGGAGGTCGTGGCTGGCGACCTGCCCGATCTGCTGGCACAGGCGAGCGGGCGCGAAGTGACTGTGGCCGGGCACAGCCAGGTGCTCCAACTCAAGGACGCGCCGCTGGTAAGGCTGGAAATGACGCTCAAGGAGCAGCTGATCGACAAGCTTTCCGACCCCAATATCGTTTACTTGCTGATGATGGCCGGGTTGCTGGGAATCTACTTCGAGTTCGCGCATCCCGGCGTTTACGCCCCCGGCGTTTTCGGCCTCATCTGTCTGTTGCTCGCGCTGATGGCCTTTCAGGTCCTGCCGATCAACAACACCGGTTTGCTGCTGCTCCTGCTCGGGATCGGCCTGCTGACCACCGAGGCGTTGGTACCCGGCTACGGCGTCCTCGGAATCGGCGGGCTGGTCGCCTTCATTCTGGGTTCCCTGTTCCTGATCGATACCTCGCAAACCAACCTGGTGGTCAGCCGCTCGGCGATCGCGGGCGTCAGCGTAGGATTAATTATCGGGATGGCGGGGCTGGCCTGGGCGATGGCCCAGCGCCGCAAGCCGGCGGTGACTGGACGCGAAGGCCTGGTCGGGGAGGTCGGCGAGATCCGCCAGGCGGTGCGGCCGGGCGCCACCGGATGGATTTTCATCCACGGCGAGATGTGGCGCGCGGCCAGCGATCAGCCGCTGGACATCGGAACGCAGGCTCGCGTAAAAGCGGTCACGGGCATGGAGCTTAAAGTGGAGGGCCTGGCGCAGCGGTCCTCGTCATCCAGCGGGTGAACCCTCAACGGCTGTCCGCAAACAGGAAAGGAGAAATTCAATGCCGGTGGGAATTCTGGTTGCCCTCGCGATCGCCGCGCTGGTCATTATCAGCGGACTCAACGTTCTGCGCGAATATGAGCGCGCCGTGATCTTCCGGCTCGGCCGCCTTACCCCATATCGCGGCCCCGGGGTGACTTTCGTTTTTCCACTAATCGAGCGGATGCTGCGAATCGATCTGCGCACTATCACCTTGGAGATTCCGGCCCAGGACGTCATCACGCGGGACAACGTTTCGGTCAAAGTCAGCGCGGTGCTTTATTTTCGCGTGGTGGACCCCTCTCGCGCCGTAGTCGAAGTTGAGAACTACCTGTTCGCCACGTTGCAACTGGCGCAGACCACGTTGCGCTCGGTCGGGGGCCAAACCGAACTCGACGAACTCCTGAGCCAGCGCGAGAAACTCAACGCGCACATCCAGGAAATTGTCGACGCGCAGACCGAGCCGTGGGGAATCAAGGTGGTCATGGTCGAGTTGAAGAACATCGATTTGCCCCAGGACATGCAGCGCGCGATTGCGGCCCAGGCCGAGGCCGAGCGCGAACGGCGTGCCAAAGTAATCGCGGCGGAGGGTGAATATCAGGCCGCGCAGAAACTCGCCGACGCCGCTCAAATCATGTCGCACAGCCCGATTACCGTACAGCTTCGCTATCTCCAGACCCTTAAGGAGATTGCCGCCGAGCGCAATTCGACCACTTTGTTCCCAATCCCGATCGATTTCCTGGAATCATTCATGGACCTGCGCCGTCGCCGGACCTCCGAGCCCGATGAATCCGGTGGTACCCCGCCAAAAACGCAGACCTGACAGCCGCGGCGGTGGTCGAGTCCCGGGGTCGCGCGCATGCAATGCGGTGGCTGCGGAATTTTGTTAGGATTGCCGGTCGATGGCCGCTGCAATTCGCCTGGTCCCAATCGGTTCCGAAGCCCCGCGCGCTTACCCGCTGGTCAAGGATCAAATTACGATCGGCGCCGCCGCCGACAACGACATCGTGCTCACGGATGGATCGGTGTCGCGCCGGCATGCGCTGATTTTCCGCCGCCTGGGTGGGTTGCGGGTGCGCGACCTGGAATCGACCAACGGCATCCGAATCAATGGACGGCGGGTTTCGGGCTCGCGCCGGCTCCGACCCGGAGACGAGCTGGAAGTCGGGGCGGTGCGATTTGCGGTGATGAGCCCCACGCGCGGCCCGGGTATCGCGGCACGCACGATTGTGGTGGCCGCGGTCGCCTTGATGGTCCTGGGCTTCGCGGCTGCCGAGCTTCTCCGCGTCCGTGGGGCGGGCTTTTTTCCCAGCAAAGCGCCGCCGGTGTCCTCCGCGGTTGCTCCCGGCTTCCCGCCGGTACCATCGGCACCGGTCGCGGCTGCGGATGGCGCCTCCGCAGCACGGCGGCCCGTATCGGCTACGGACGCCGAAGTGAACCCGGGGGCCAAGCCTGTGCCAGAGGTGGGTAAAACGAGCGGATGGCTTAAGACGCTTAACCACTACCGGGCGCTAAGTGGGCTGGAGCCGGTCCACGAGGACACCCCATTGAGTGCGGGCGGATTTGCGCATGCGCGCTACCTGGTGAAAAACAGCAGCGCGCTGATCAAGGCCGGAATGTTGGGACCCGCGATGCATACCGAAGAGCCGGCCAGACCCTGGTACAGCGTGGAAGGGCTGCGCGCGGCGCGCTCCGGCGATGTCGAGCAATGGTGGGGGCCGACGCCGGGTTCGCGGCCGCCTTCGGGCTGGGCGATCGACGAATGGATTGCCAGCACCTGGCATCGGATGTGGATTCTCAATCCGCGTTTGCGCGAGGTCGGCTACGGCGAATATTGCGAAAACGGCACCTGCGTGGCGGTGTTGGACGTACTGAGCCGGCTGAGCCGTGGGGGCTTCGCGCCGGCTGCCGCGCCGGCGCCGGTCCAATTCCCTCCCGATGGCGCGGCGATGCGGATGAACGACTTGGGTGCTGAATGGCCCGACCCGCTGAGCTCCTGTGACGGCTACAGCGCGCCTGCGGGCCTGCCGATCACGCTGCAATTGGGCTCAATGATTCCGGCGCGGCTATCCGCCTATTCCCTGACCCGCGGCGCGGATCGCCAGACGCTGGAGGCGTGCGGCTTCGACGCTTCGAGCTACGTCAATTCCAGCAGTGCCGACCAGAGCCGCGCCCGCGAGATCATGTCGGAGCTGGGCGCTGTCGTGGTGATTCCGCGGGGTCCGTTGGCGTCCGGCGAGTACACGGTTGAGATGACCGTCAATGGGCGTTCCTATACCTGGCAGTTTTCAGTGACGCCGCGGTAAGCGGCAAGATTCGACGGCATTCTGACAGCATTAATGACGCGCGAGAATTCGCGTCGTCCCCGTCATTGAACTGAGCTAGGCTGAAGGAGGTCAGTGACCTCTGGTACCGTGATACGGCGATAGTCGCCCGGCGCGGTATAGCATGTAGGAAAGAACGAGGAGACACCTCTAATGCCGTCAAGCGATCTACCCCGGTCAACCCCGCTGTCTGCCGACGACTTGCGCAAGCTCGACGCTTATTGGCGGGCGGCCAATTATCTGTGTGCCGGGATGCTGTATTTGCAGCGCAATCCGCTGTTGCGCGAACCGTTGCAGCCCGACCATATCAAGGCCCGGCTGCTGGGCCATTGGGGATCGGATCCGGGTCAGAACTTTGTTTGGGTGCATCTGAACCGGCTGATCAGGAAATATGACCTCAACGTGCTCTACATTTCGGGGCCCGGTCATGGCGCGCCCGCGACGTTGGCGAATTCCTACCTCGAAGGGGTCTATTCCGAAGTCTATCCGAATTGTTCGCAGGACGAGGAAGGGATGCGCCGGTTTTTCACGCAATTCTCCTTCCCCGGCGGAGTCGGCAGCCATTGTACGCCTGAAACTCCAGGCTCGATCCACGAAGGCGGCGAACTCGGCTACAGCCTCTCCCATGCCTTTGGCGCCGCCTTTGATAACCCCGACCTGATCGTCGCGGCGGTGGTTGGCGACGGCGAGGCGGAGACCGGGCCGATGGCGACGTCATGGCATTCCAACAAGTACCTCAATCCGATTCGCGACGGCGCGGTGCTGCCGATCCTTCATCTGAACGGCTATAAAATCGCTAACCCGACGATTCTGGCGCGCGTCACTGCCGAGGAACTCCACAGTCTGTTCGTCGGTTACGGTTACACTCCGTATTTTGTCGAGGGCGACGACCCGCCGCGGATGCATCAGCAGATGGCCGCGACGCTGGAGCATTGTATCGAGGAGATCCGATCAATTCAGGAGCAGGCGCGGCGCAGTGGCAAAGCGGATCGCCCACGCTGGCCGATGATCGTCTTGCGCACGCCCAAGGGCTGGACCGGCCCCAAGGAGGTCGATGGGCATAAGGTGGAAAACTTTTGGCGGGCCCATCAGATTCCGATTGCCGAGGTCAAGACCAAGCCAGCGGATATGAAGCTGCTGAGCCAGTGGATGCACAGCTACCAGCCCGAGAAGCTGTTCGACGCCGCGGGCAAGCTGGTCCCGGAGTTGCGCGCGTTGGCGCCGGCCGGAAAACGGCGCATCAGCGCCAATCCGCACGCCAATGGCGGCCTGTTGCGCGAGCCGCTGCGCATGCCGGACTTTCGCGATTACGCGGTTGAAGTCCTCAAGCCCGGTCAAAATGAGGCCGAGAACACCTATGTATTAGGGCAGTTCCTGCGCGACGTGATGCGCGAGAACATGAGCAATTTCCGGGTGTTTGGTCCCGACGAAACCGCTTCCAACCGGCTCCAGGCGATCTACGAGGCGAGCCGGAAGACCTGGATGGCCGAGGTCAAGCCCGAAGACAGCGACGGCAGTCTGCTAGCGGTGGACGGCCGTGTGATGGAAATGCTGAGCGAGCACACACTGGAGGGCTGGCTGGAGGGTTATTTGCTCACTGGACGCCACGGTTTGTTCAACAGCTACGAGGCGTTCGTGCACATCATCGACTCGATGGTCAATCAGCACGCCAAATGGCTGGACAAATGCAAAGAGGAAGTCCACTGGCGAGCGTCGATCGCGTCGCTGAATCTGCTCATCAGCTCCACCGTATGGCGCCAGGACCACAACGGCTTTACCCATCAGGATCCGGGCTTCATCGACGTGGTAACCAACAAGAGCCCGAGGGTAACCCGGATCTACTTGCCGCCTGACGCCAATTGCCTGTTAAGCGTGGGCGATCACTGCTTGCGCAGCACCGATTACATCAACGTGATTGTCGCCGACAAGCAGCCCCATCTGCAGTATCTGGACGTTGACGCCGCGATTCGCCATTGCACCAAGGGGATCTCGCTGTGGGATTGGGCGAGCAATGATCAAAAGGGCGAGCCCGACGTGGTGATGGCGAGTGCGGGCGACGTGGCGACGATGGAGTCGCTGGCGGCGGTGGCGATTTTACGCGAGAAGCTGCCCGAGCTTAAAATCCGCTTCGTCAACGTCGTCGATCTGTTCCGGCTGCTGCCCCCCAGCGAGCATCCGCACGGGATGACCGACCGCGACTTCGATACGCTTTTCACCACCAAACGGCCAGTGATCTTCAACTTTCACGGCTATCCGTGGCTGATCCACAAGCTGACTTACCGCCGCACCAATCACGACAACCTGCATGTCCGCGGCTACAAGGAATTCGGCAGCATCAACACGCCGCTGGAACTGGCAATCGGCAATCAGACCGACCGCTTCAACCTGTCAATCGACGTGATCGATCGGGTACCGCATCTGCAAGCCTCGGCGGCGCACGTCAAGGAATGGCTCAAGGATCAGATTTTGGAGCATCTCGCCTATGCGTACCGGCACGGTATCGATCCGCCTGAAATCCGCGAATGGAGATGGCCGTACTAACCTCATACCCCCTCTCCCATAGAAAAATGGGAGAGGGGATAAGAGAGCGGACTCACGCCGCGTGGAGTCGTCGGATCAGCGGGTCGCGATTGCCGGTCCATCGATACTCATAAAAGCCGCCGGCCCGCACATTGGCCACCAGGCGCGGACGGAAGCACGCGATACAAGTGCCGCGATGGTCTCTGACGCTGGGATAGACGATTCCGTTTGAACCCTGCCCCAGCAGGTCTTGGGCGAGTTGCTGCCCGGGCTCGTACTGCTTCGGGTCCAGATACCTGGCCTGGCGCGGGGAGCGAAGGTCGTGAAACGTCGCGCGAAAGTCCGCCAGATAATCCGCCATCTGGACGAAGGTATCGAACCATCCGCCGATCTCTTCCAACTCGGCCGTGCGATGGAACACCGCCTCGGCATGCGCGGTCTTGAGCGCGAAAGCCGCGTACCAGGCCCCGCGCCGGCCGTCGTTGAAGCGTCCGCCGGCGGGCCGCGGATGGCAAAACGACGCCATCACCACGGTCGCCATCGGCTGGCCCACGACCCATTCATCTTTCGGGATGCGATGCAGCAGGCCCAGTTCCGCGCTCATCCGATCGTTGGTCCATCCTTCAAGCTCGAATACCGCTTCAAGATCGGCGGGGGAGGCGACCGCGTCCAGGATGCCTACCGAAGGATAGCGGCTCGGTATCAGCCGATGGGCGCCGCGGCGCGCCACGCGGGCGATGGGCGGACTCAGTTCCATCCGCCGCGCCGCGCGTCCAGCAGTCGGCGCACCTGGTACAGGCCGTCGATCCCGCCGTCGATCATCAGGCCAAGGGGCGTGCCGCCGCCGCAGAGCGCATTGGTGTTGCGCAGTTTGATCCACTGGTCGGCCAGTTCCGGCTCCGGATAGAGGATGTGCAGCGCCTTGTAGATTCCGACCACCAGGGAGATTCTGACCAGGGCATCATACGACAAAGTTCCGATGTGGCCGGTCTTGTACTTGTGGTAGGTGGACGCGGCGGGCCATCCCAGCAGGCCACGCTGATCGTTAACGGAGAGCGCCCAGGCCGCCGCGATATTGAAGAACGTCCGCATTCCGGGACCCGACAAGCGCCGCCGTTGCTCTGGATCGCGGCGCCGATGAGCTGAGTCCTGAGCGCTAGCCGAAGCCGCTGGCTGCGGTGCGTGGGCTGTCCGCCTTATATCCATAGATGGAGAGCATAGTCTATATATGCAGAACGGAAAAGGGTTTCCGTTCGCTCTCCCAACAACTGAATATGGGCGAGGGAACCAGAGACTGGCATTTTGCCGTCAGGGATAATCGTACTTTCCTTAAGTTCGACGCCCCCAATATGGTTCGGATGTGACCGTAAAGCGAACCTTGCGCGGACGATAATAACCTCAGCGAGCGGCGTGTGATAAGAGAACGGTCCCGGCTCTGCCTCCAGTGTTCGGAGCTAGGCTGCTATCCGCGCCATTTCCCAATGAGCAGGTTCAAGCGGGTATCCGGCGCGGGCCGCGGGCCAGCCACGACGAATAAAGGCAGACGCGGTCAGGTAATCGTCCTGGTCGTTATCTCGATCACGGTTTTGATCACGCTGGTCGGGCTGGCCAATGATGTAGGTTACGCTTGGCGGGCCAAGCTGCAGATGCAGTCGGTTGCCGACGCCGCCGCAATTGCGGGAGCTGACGCGCTATTTATGGGTATCGGCGGCAGTGCGGCCGCCCCCGCGCGCGCCGCCGCCACGCAAAATGGTTTCACCGACGGTTCCGCCACTCCCAACAATTCCAACCCGGTCACAGTGACGGTTAACAATCCTCCGGCCTCCGGGCCCAATACTGGAAACTCGAGCGCGGTAGAGGTCATCATATCGCAGGCCCAGCCGACTTATTTCCTCGCGGTCGCCGGGTTTTCCTCGATTCCGGCCTCGGCGCGCTCGGTGAGTGCGGCAACTTCGAGCCAGAACTGTATCTACTCGCTCAACCCGGCTGCCAGCGGCGCGTTGCTGCTAAACAGCAACGCGCGTATCACCAGCAGCTGCGGGGTTATCGTTAATTCCTCCAGTTCCAGCGCGCTCATTATCAACTCAGGCAGCTCGATCTCAGCGCCTTCGCTGGGCATAGTCGGGGGCCGCATCGGCAGCGGTTCGGTGCCGGCCGACACCTCGACCGGGGTGGCCGCGGTCTCCGATCCGCTCGCTTACCTGCCAACTCCCGCTACCGCCGGCTCGTGTACCAATCTTTCGCCGGTCAACTCCCGCAAAACGCTGAACCTCGGCACCGGCTATTACTGCGGGCTGACCGCGAATAGTAATTCCACCGTCAATCTGACTTCCAGCGGCACTTACGCCTTCAACGGCAACGTCATTCTCAACAGCAACACGACGCTCAACGGGACCGGCGGCGTGACCCTGTATTTCAAGAGCGGATCGCTGACGCTCAACAGCAACGTCAGTCTGAGTCTTACGGCGCCAACGACGGGCACCTACGCGGGTATCGCGATCTTCCAGAACCGCACCGACAGCAACTCCATGATACTTAATTCCAACAGCACCTTGAAAGTGACGGGCGCGATCTATGCTCCAGCCGCGAACCTGATTCTCAATAGCAACTCGTTCAGCGACGTTTATTCGATCATGGTCGCCAATACCATCACCATAAACAGCAACTCGGCCCTCAACATTCACAGTGACTACTCAAGTCTTCCCGACGGCTCGCCGATAAAAATGGCGGTCACGATTGAATAATGCGTCATTGCCCCAAGAGCGCGTCCTGATCGGCGTATTCGCCAGAGTATGTATGGACAAAGCGCTGTGGAGATGGCGATGACGCTTACGGTGCTCGTCCTGCTGCTGCTCGTCGCGCTGGATTTCGCGCGCTTGTACTACATGTCGATGGCGGTGACGGACGCGGCGCGCGCGGGCGCGCAGTACGGCGCGCAAAACCGCGCCGCCGCCGCCAACGTGCTGGGAATGGAGCAGGCTGCATGCAACAGCATGCAGGACCTTGGTTGCACTCCCGGCACCAACGCGACCGCGACCAGTTTCTGTCAATGCTCAGGCACCACTACCGTGGTTTCCTGCACCAGTCCCCCGGATTGCGCCAGTTATCTGCAGAACTTCGTCAAGGTTACGACCAGCTCCACTTTCCACACCGTCATCCCGTATCCCGGCATTCCCAGTTCAGTGCCGTATAGCGCCACTGTCACAATGCAGGTTCAGTAGGGAGGCGCTGGATGCTCCGCCGCGAAGCAATCGGCGCCGCCTTTGTGCGCAACCGGGATCGGCGCAAAGGACGCGGCCAGGCGATGGTCGAATTTGCCATCGTCGCGTCAGTGGCGCTGACCTTGATCTTCGGCATCATCCAGGCGGCGCTCGCCCTGTATGCTTACAGCTTCGTCAGCTACGCGGCGCGCGCCGGTGTGCGTTACGCGATGGTGCATGGCAACCAAAGCGGCTCGCCCGCTACCAGCTCGACGGTCCAGAGCTACGTGCGGGGCCTTGCAGTCGCGCTCGACACCAGCGCCTTGACCGCAACCGCGACCTGGAACCCGAATGAGAATCCCGGAAGCACGGTAACGGTCCAAGTCACCTATATATACACGCCACTCATCTGGAACACGGCGATGACCATGTCGAGTACGTCCCAGGGCATGGTTAGCAATTAGTCAAGACAACACTGCCGTTGCGTAATTCCGCCACCCCGATTGTGGCGCCCGTATCGGTGAAGTGCGCCTTGGCCGGTGGCGTCGCCGCCTACCCGCCCAGGCCTTCCCTGATTTCGGCGGCGGCCGCACCGGCGCTGCTCTGGCGCAGCGGCATCGGGCCGAGGCGATGCATCCCGGCGATTGCGGCGATGAAGTTGATCACGTTGATGACCACCAGCACCCAGAACGCACCGAGGCAATATTGCGCCGCGGTGGGCAGCGTATGTGACAACATGAAATAACTCACATACGCCGCCAGCGGAGAACCGACGGTGCCGGAAAGATGGACGATGATCCTGAGTAGCCGCGGCCTGGAAAGGTAAGTCCCATACTTCATCTTGAGGCGCGGTTCGAATGCCAGGAGGTAAAGATAGTCGTAGTGCACTCCCACGGCGCTGCCGACCATTAACTTGATTAGGGGTTGGAAGGTGATCATCCAGATTAGCGCACCCAGGAAGGCCAGCCAGTTGGAGCGCGTTGCAACCCCCAGCATCATCACCATGCCGCCGAGGCTGGTGGCGGCGATCTCGATCAGCAATCCGATATTTATCGAGACCCGGCGCCGTCGTTTACGCAGATGGAGCTTGCGGCTGACGCGGCTGACGTCATCGGCCACCGCGGCGCGCTCGAAGAACATCGAATTGCGGATGTCGTGCACCAGCGCCTGCCAGGGACCGGGCCGATAACTGCCGTCGTCCACCGCGCGTTCGATCGCGGCGATGCGGGCGCTCAGGCCGCTCTCAACGCCCGGTTGAGAGTCAGGTTCCATCCGGCGTTCTTAACGCTCCCGCGTTAGCGCGATCACGCTGCCTTCGCCGTCAGCGGACAGGTAGATGGTGCCGTTGGGGCCCGCGGCAACCCCGGCAAAAGGCAGAATCGGGCCGGGCAAAAAGCCCGGAACGCCGACCAGCGCTTTGGGCGCCACGCCCGGAGGGCATCCGACCGGCAGGCCGCTGGCGAGGACCTGCGATTTTTTATCGCGCAGCGCAACCGCCAATAGTTGTTTCGATCCGGAATCAACCACCAGCAGGTCATCGCCGCAAACCGCCAGCCCCTCGGGCCGATCCAATCCATCCAAAACCGGGGTCACGCCGCCGTTGACATGGACCACCCGGCGATTGCCGGTTTCGGCCACGAAGCAGGAACCGTCGGCGGCGACCGCCACTCCGGTGGGATGATTGAGCCCGCGCGCGATTACTCTGGTCTTTCCGCCCTGCTCGACCTCAACGACGCGGCCGCCGTCGTATTCCGCCGTCACTAAAGCGCCGCCAGGCGTGAGTGCGACTCCAAAGGGGCTATCCAGTCCGGTGGCCAACACTTCGCAGGTATGGCTCGCAGTGTTGTAGGCGGTGAGATTTCCCAACAAAGTGCTGGTGTACAGCACGTCGCCTTCGCCGGCGCACAGATCGCGCAGGAAGCCAGGGAAGTCGGCGTCGAAGCTCCATCCGACCCGCTCCCACTGTCCGGGGCGGGTGACTTTGAGGATTGCCATGAAATCCGTCGCATAGATCCGGCCGTCACTGGTGCAGGCAACCCCGGTCGGCCCCGACATCCCGGGTGGGAGGAAGCTCTTTGCGGTGCCGTCGGGCGCCACTTCGGTGATTGTGCCGTCGATAAAATTGGAAACGAAGATGCGGTCGTCGGGCGTGACGACCAGGTTATCGAGGCCGGGTGCGAGCATCGCCACGCGGCTGATTTGCCGGGTCTGAATATCGACTCTGGAAACTTCGCCGGTAAACGCCTGGATTACGAGCAGGAAGCCGTGATTGTCGAACTTGACCGCGGTCGGCACCGCCAGGCCGTCGACGACGCGTTCCAAGGGGCCGCCGTCGGGCGAGACGCGGCAGACCTCGCCCTTGGCGAGTTGGGGAAAGTACAGCATCTCATCGGGTCCTACGGACAGCGCGTTGGCCAGGTCCAGGCCCTGGACGAGAACTTTCGGTGGACGGCCGTCGCGAAACAGTTCCACCACGCGCGCCTCGGGGCGGCATTCGTCCATGAAGATCCGATCGCGAAAGACGGTGATACCGTTGGCGCCCGGCACGTCGGCGACCAGCACTTCGGCCTTGCCTTCGGGCGTGATGGTCGAGACCCGGGCGTTAAGGAATTCCGTAACGTACATCAGGCCCCTGGAGTCGAAGGCGATATCGTCGGGCGCTTTGACCGGGCCGCCGTTGCGGCTGATATTGCGACGCGCGCCGCTGGCGATGTCGAACGCGCTGATTTCGTTGCCGAAGCATTGCGCCACGTAAAGCAATCCGTCGGGGCCGAAGCGCATCCCATTGGCGCCGTACAGGCACGAGGGCCCGATCACGCGCTCCAGCTTCCATCCCGCCGCGACTTGCGGGTTGCTCTGATATCGGCTGCGACTCAAATCCTGCGCTGTTGCCATTGCCACGACTCCCCTACGAAACCGGCTCGCTCGACGCACTTATAGCGCTTGCGCGCCGCAATTGCATAGACTGCACCCCGCCATCGTCAGCGGCCGGGGAAGTTGGGCGGGCGGCGCTGCATGAAGGCCCGGATACCCTCCTTGAAATCCGCGCTGCCGAACATCTTGCTGAGTTCGGTGAAGTCCTCGCGGATGGCCGTGCCCAGATCGCTGAATAGATGCTCGTAAACCATCCGCCGCGCGGTCGCGACCCCCAGCGGCGAGCATTGAGTGGCGATCTCCGTTGCCAGCTCGCGCGCCCGGGTCATCAGTTGATCGTCGGGAACGACATGGGTTACCAGGCGGCGCTCCAGGGCCTCGTGCGCGCTGAGCACGCGTCCAGTCACCACTATCTCGATCGCGTCGGCCAGCCCGATCAAGCGCGGCAGCATCCAGCTTCCGCCTTCTTCGATAGACAGGCCGCGGCGCGGATAGAGCAGTCCCATGCGGGCGCTCTGCGCGGCGATGCGGATGTCGAAGTACAGGGCACAGGTGAAGCCGACGCCCACGCAGACGCCGTTGATCGCGCCGATAATCGGCTTGCGCAACGCCATCATGTAGGAGAATGCGCCACGAAAATCCGGCCGCAGGTTGGGGTCGCGCTGGTTCTGATCGCGCGACTCTTCCATGACCTGCTTGGCCGGCGTGCGCAGCACATCCATGTCCATCCCGGAGCAAAAGGCCTTGCCGGCGCCGGTGACGATGACCACGCGCACGTCGTCGTCGCGGTCAGCTTCCTGCAACGCGTCGTGGATCTCGCCGATCATCCGGGGCGGCATCGCGTTCATCCGGTCGGGCCGGTTGAGCGTGATGGTCGCAATCCGGTCGGCGGTTTCATAAAGGATCTGTTCGTAAGCCATGGCGATTACCTGCCGTATTCAAGGTGGAACGATTGTTCGCATACTGTGCGCGCAGGGGCAAACGATGGCGCCGGTGTGGAGCGGTTCCCGGACCACGCGCTTAACCACTTTGCGCCGGCCTCCGATCCAGTCTAAGCTGCGCGCGGCGCCGCCGCCGAGGTAGCGGAACACCGCGATGCAGTGACGCGGCGCGCCGGGAAGGGGAACGCGAATGGCCCTTAAAGTTGTAGGAGCCGGTTTCGGACGAACCGGCACGCTCTCGCTCAAAAGCGCCCTTGAAAGACTTGGCTTCGGCCCCTGCTACCACATGTTCGAGGTGGTGGAGCGGCCTGAGCATATCGCGATGTGGCATCGGCTGGCCTACGGCGGCGCGATGGATTGGGAGCTGTTGTTTAAGGATTTTCAATCCGCCGTGGACTGGCCTGCGTCGCGCTATTGGCGCGAGTTGGCGGACTATTACCCTGACGCGAAGGTGCTGCTGTCGGTGCGCGACCCGGACGCCTGGTACCAGAGCATGACCGATACCATCTACCAGGCCATGAAAATACGGATACCCGACCAGGCGCCGGAGCCGCGCAAGCGGCAGATGGAGATGGCGCGCAAGATCGTGCTGGAAGACACCTTCGCGGACCGCTTCGAAGACAAAGCTTATGCCATCGAAGTCTTCAATCGCCACATCCAGGCGGTGCGCGAGGCGGTCGATCCCGCCCGCCTGCTGGTGTTCGACGTTAAGGAAGGATGGGCGCCGCTGTGCCGTTTGCTCGGCGTCGCGCAACCCGACGAGCCGTTCCCGCGCCTTAACGACACCGCGACGATCCAGGCGATGATGAAGCAGATGCGCGAGTCCGGCCGCGCATAACCGTGGTCCGCGCAGTGGCGAGCCGGAGAATTTGCGCGGGTCACGGCTGGTTTTGAATCCGGAATAGCGCGCGGATACTGAACCATCTTGCGCCTGTGATGTTGATGTTGGATGCTTTAGCCGCTTATGGACGCAAGCATCGAAGCGGCGAAGCTGCCCGACCATCGCGAATTCCCCCCGCCTTCGTCCGCTCCGGTTGAGTCACAATCGCTAGCGTTGCCGCTGACCCTGCTGTTGCTGACCCTGGTGGTCGTCGCGGGGGGCGGCGCGGCGCTGAAAGTTTTCGGCGGCAAACTGCGTCCGATCGCTTATGTGCCGGGCGTTCTCGCGTTGGTAAGTTTGCCCTTGGTTCTGGCCGGCGGATGGCGCAAACGGGTACTCGGATCGTCCCGGTTCCTGCTCGGGCGTTCGCTCGAGCAGTGGACGTTGTTCGCGGTGTTCGTGTTTTTCCTGGCTTGGTATCTGGTGACGCGCGCAGGACCGACGCCTTTTTACGAGCCTTCGCTTCAAGCGGCCGCCTTCCTGCACGGACATTCGTGGGTCGACGCCCCGGGGTACATGGAGCAGGTCGGCCCGATATGCAATACCAACCTGCCCATCGCGAGGAAGCTCCCCGAATGCGATTTCACGCGTTATCGCGGGCGCACCTTCCTGGTCCATCCGCCGTTGGCGGCGTTCGTCATGATGCCGTTGGTGGCGATTCACGGCGGCGATGGATCGGGAGCGGACGAATATCAGCCAACCGTATGCGCACTGCTCGGCGCAATCGAAGTTGCGCTGGCGTGGCGCCTGCTGCTGGTAATGGGGATGTCGACTTCGGCGGCGATTTGGCTGACGGCGTTTTTCGGTTTCGGCACCACGCTGTGGTATGAAGCAACACTGGGCGCCAGTTGGGATTTCGTGCTGGTGGTTTCGCTGTTGCCAACCCTGCTCGCACTCAATGAGCTTTTCGGCAAGGCGCGGCCATGGGTGGTCGGCGCGTTTGCCGCGCTGGCCGCATTGGGGCGCAACGATCTCGTGATGGCTTGGCCATTTTACGGACTGTTGCTGCTGGTCCGGGGACGGCGGATTCGCGACCTGTTCTGGATGGGGCCGGGATTTGCGGCGGCAGGGATCGTTTACGGCGTCTTCAACTATTCGCGCTATGGAACTTTTTTGGATCAGTCGCTACGGCTGTGGTATCGATGCTGCGACGGCGGCGGCTATTTCAATCCCGCTTTCGGTAAGGCCATCCCGAGTCCTTTCTCCATCCACTTTCTACCCGCCAACCTGGATACGCTTTTATTCATGGGATGGGGCTTCAATGACACCTTCCCTTGGCTTCATCCCCTGGGAGCGGGTCAGGCGCTGTTGCTCACCTCTCCGGCCTTTGTCCTGGCCCTGCGGGCGAGCCTCAAGCAACCGTTGACGGGATTGCTGTGGCTCGCGGCGATTCTGACAATGAGCGCCAGCCTGATAGTTTATGCCCCCGGGTTCGTGCAGTTTGGGACCCGCTATTACGTTCAGATTTATCCATTTCTGCTGGTCCTGGTCGCCTTGGGCGTCGGCCCCGGCCGGCGTATCGATCAGCTCTCTAAAATATTATTTCTCGCTTCGATTTTTCTGGTGTCTTTCGGTATGTTGCACATTCACACGCTCGGCTTCGGCTGATTCATGATCGCCTGACCGGGTAGGGTATTCAGACCAGCGCATGCACCCACAGCTACGCCATCTTGGCAAGGCGGCCAGGTCATTCGAAGTTCGTCAGGGGCGCCGGCCGAAATTGGGGTTGCTTGAAAAGGGCGCTTCGCCTTGACAAGCTGCGATAAACTCTTTTCGGAGCCGGCCGGTCAAACAACCGTCGGCTTCGTGCTTTTGACGATCTGCTTCGCCGGGCCGCCGTGGCGGCCGGAAGGGAGGCGAAATGCCCAATAATCAGGACGCAATGCTCACCGGCCTTAAGGTGCTGGATTGCGGCGAGAATGTTTCCGCACCCTATGCCACCAAGTTGATGGCGGACCTGGGCGCGGAGGTCATTAAGGTCGAGCCGCCGGTGGCCGGCGAGATCGCGCGCGCTCGCGGTCCCTATCCGCGCGATCATGAAAACGACCGCGAGCAAAGCGGCCTGTTCCTTGCGCTTAATACCAACAAGCGCGGCGTCACCATCGATTTGGTTCATCCCGAAGGGCGCGCGCTGCTCGATCGCCTGGTCAAGCAGGCCGACGTGCTGGTCCATAATTACTCTCCCACAAGGGCCAGGAGCCTTGGTCTGGACTACGAACGGTTGTCCCAGGTCAACGGCGAGCTGATCGTAACGCAAATCACGACCTACGGCGCCACCGGTCCCAAGAGCGAGTGGACGGCGCATAACCTGAACACGGTCGCGGCCGGCGGATGGCTCTATATGTCGCCGGGCTATTCCAAGAATTTTGACCTGCCCCCGCTCAAGGCCTTCGGCCAGCAGGGGGATTTCCAGGGCGGCGCCCACGGCGCGGTGGCCACGATGGGGGCGCTGTTTGCCCGGAGCGCCGGTGCGCCTGGACAGTTGGTGGACGTTTCGATCCAGGAGGCGATCGCCGCCGCGTTGGAACTGGCGTTCGTCAAGTGGACCTACCGCGAAGAAGTGGCTCATCGATGCGGCAGCCTCGGGCCCAGCGCGCCTTATGGAATCCTGCGCTGCAAAGACGGGTTGCTGCACTTCCTGATTCTCGAAGAGGCGCACTGGCAGCATCTGGTCGAGATGATGGGGACTCCGGAGTGGACGGAATGGGACCTGTTCAAGACCTCCGCCGATCGGGTCAAGAATCAGGACGTGATTGAGATGCAGGTCGAGGAATGGCTGCGGGATCACACGATGGAGGAGGTGTTCGAGCTGGCGGCCAAATGGCGGCTGCCGATCGCTCCGGTCGCCAACCTGGATTATGTGCTGGAGATGGAGCAGCTCAAGTCGCGCGATTACTTCGCCCAAATCGAACATCCGGCGGCGGGCGTCATTACCTATCCCGGCGCGCCCTACAAACTGACCACCGAAGCCTGGAAGCTGCGGCGTCCGGCGCCGCTGCTGGGGCAGCATAATCGCGAGATCTTCGAGCACCTTGGAGTCAGCAATGACGAACTGGTGCGTCTGGAAAAGGCTGGAGTCATTTAATGTACCTGGGGTGCAAGGCGTAAGAACACAATGGCAAAGTTACCGCTGGAAGGGATCCGAGTAGTCGATCTTAGCTGGGTGTGGGCCGGACCTTTTACCGCCCTGCAACTCGCTCACCTGGGCGCCGAGGTGATTAAAGTCGAAAGCACCCTGCGCCCGGACATCAACCGCCGCATCGCACCTTTCGCCGAGGGCCGGCCCGGACTGGATCGTGGCGGCAGCTTCAACCAATGGAACCAGGGCAAACGCAGCATCGCGCTCGATCTGAGCAATCCCAAGGCGAAAGTCATCGTGCGGGAACTGGTCAAGAAGTCCGATGTCGTGGTGGAAAACTTTTCCGCCGGCGTGCTCAACAAGATGGGCCTGGGCTACCAGCAGTTGAAGCAGGACAATCCGCGTATCGTGATGGTCTCGGTGTCGGGCTTCGGACAGAACGGCCCGCTCAGTCGCAACGTCGCCTACGGCGCCACGGTGATGGCGCTTGGCGGCCTGACCGCGCTGACCGGCTATCGGGGCGAGGAACCGCGTTCGGCCGGGTTGTCCTACCCCGACCCCAACACCGCGATGCACGCCTGTTTCGCCGTACTCTCAGCGTTGTGGCGCCGCAACCGCACCGGTCAGGGCGAATATGTCGACATCGCGCTGCTCGAATCGATGATCGCCGTGATGCCGGAGGGCATGATGGCGCAAGTGATGCGCGGGGAACAGTCGCCGCGCGATGAAAACCGCGACCCGGTTCTGGCGCCGTACGGGGTGTTTCCCTGCGCGGGTGAGGATACCTGGATCAGCATCTGCGTGCGCGATGAAAATGAATGGCGCAATCTGTGCGCCGCGATGAATCAGACCGAACTGGCTATCGATCCGCGTTTTGCCACCGCCGGGTTGCGTAAACACAACGAGGATGAACTGGACCGCCTGATTACCGCCTGGACGCGGAAATTCGATCAGTTCGAACTGGAGCAATCGCTTCAGCGCGTCGGCGTTGCGGCGGCGGTGGCGATGTCGGCCAAGGATGTGGCCTCTGACCAGCATCTGGAGGCGCGCGGCTTCTTCGTCCGCCTCAAACATCCCGAGATCGGGGTGTTTACCCATGCGGGCATTCCATGGCGCTTCTCGGCTACTCCGGTATCGGTCAGAACACCGGCGCCGCAGATGGGTGAAGGTACTGAGTACGTGTTCAAAGAAGTGCTCGGCCACAGCGATGCCGAATATCGCAAGCTGCTCGATGAAGGCGTGTTCAAATAGGAATGACTTGACGCTCGCGCAATTCGGACAACCAATCGCCAGGTAAATCAACCCGGAGGAATCGATGGATAAGCTGCTGGAGGGCAAAGTCGCCCTGATTACGGGAGCTGGCTCAGGGATGGGCCGGGCGTCGGCGCTGGAGTTCGCCAATCTTGGCGCCAAGGTGCTGGTCGCCGATTACGCGCCTGACGGCGGCGAGCGCACTGCCGCGGTCATCAGGGACAAGGGCGGCGAGGCCGCCTTCTTCCAGGTCGACGTCAGCAACCCCGCGCAGGTCGAGGCGATGATCAAAAAGGCGGTCGATACCTATGGCCGGCTGGATTTCGCGCACAACAATGCCGGTATCGAGGGCCTGCTCGGCCCCACTGCCGAATGTACTGTGGAGAACTGGAATCGCGTCATCGCCACCAACCTGACCGGTGTGTGGCTGTGTATCAAGTCCGAGGTCCCGCAGATGCTCAAGCAGGGCGGCGGCGCGATCGTCAACACCGCGTCAGCCGCGGGTTTGGGCGGTATCGCGGGATTTGCCGCGTATTGCTCGAGCAAGCATGGCGTCATCGGTCTGACCAAAGTCGCGGCCAAGGACTACGCCAAGGCCGGAATTCGCGTCAACGCGGTTTGCCCGGGGCCGATCGAGACTCCGATGCTGGCGCGGATCGCGGACGTGGCACGCGCCACGACTCCGGCCAGCACCGCCGGCGCCACCCCGATGGGCCGCAACGGCAAGCCCGAAGAGGTGGCGCGAGTGGTGGTGTGGCTGTGTACCGACGCGGCCTCCTACGTCACCGGAGTCGCGATGCCGGTGGACGGCGGCTACGAGGCCTGAGCTCGCCACTCTGTTCCCTCTCTCACACTACACATGGGAGAGGGAACGGAGCCGCGCCGCCCGATCCCTGACTCCTTCGCGCGCCACAAAAAGTGCGAGTCACTTCATCACGTCGGCCAGGCCGGCGGGCGAAGCATAGCGCTTCTGGTCGCGAAACGTTTCCGGCACCTCGTCATCGATCTGAAACACCTCTTTGCCGGTTATTGCCCAACTGAGATGTTCACCCTGCATGTCAATCATCCAGTTGTTCCCGCGCACGTCCATCAGGTAGCCATCGCTGTGAGGAACCTTCTCGGCCGACTCCAGGAACGCCAGCGACTTCCAGAACTTATCACCGGCATCGTACAGATCTCCATACAGCAGATTATAGTTTGCCTTGTCGACAAAATTGCGGCGTATGCCATAGCAATAGCCACTGGCATATTGCGGCAGCCGCTTGATGTCGACCACATAGGCGTCGCGCACCATCCACTTACCCAAAGATGGCTTCGGAAATGGCGTGGGCGGCCAATAGAAGTTCTTCTGGTCGAACTGCGCCATGTTGCCCGCCGGCTGCCGGAAGACCAGCATCTTGCGATCGGGCAGGCGGGTTACCGAGAACCATCCGGTGGGGTTGGGAATACCGTTGAGGATATCGTCACCCACATAGTCGCTGCCGGCGTAGGGCGCGCATCGCGCCCCCGATGACAGCCGCAGGGCGCGCCGCAACGAAGGCAGAAAGACATAA
Source organism: uncultured Pseudomonadota bacterium (assembly GCA_963805995.1). Lineage (GTDB taxonomy): Bacteria > Desulfobacterota > Binatia > Binatales > Binataceae > JAJPJA01. The sequence continues at coordinate 111,904 of CAWDWL010000034.1, forward strand.
GCCTCGGGCAACTTGTCCGGATCGTCGTACACCAGATCCAGCGGCGCAGTGTACTTGGTCTGCTCCGGGCTTACCAGCTCGTTGTAGTAAGCGTAGAAGTAGCCCTTCATGACATCGGAAAACGGCGGCCAGCCCGGATCGGTGCCGTGGGCCAGCAGGGTGCCAACCTGAAAGGAATCGCTGCTGGTGACGTTGAGGTACCGATCCACTTCGTTGCCGACGCTGGCGTAGTGATTCAGTGACGGGTGATAATAATAGTATTCATCATAGAGTAGCTTGTAGTTGCCATCGGGTCCGTCAAATTCGGTCGGGGAAAACGGGATACCGGCTACGTAGCCTTCGACGGTGTATCCGCCGCTGGGCAGTTTGACCAGTTTGGTCTGGCCCTTGTACTTCTCCGTTACGTCATACCACCATTTCGGGTTGGGATATTCAATCGTCGGACCGACCTCCATCGCCGCGTCCGCGGGGAGCTTCCAGGGATGGGTCCCTTTCCACATTTCGACGATGCCCTGAGGCATGTAGCTCTGGTACTTCTGCCAATTCTGCATGGTGATCCTGGTCCCGGGCGGAAGCGGCGGCTGCTGCATCACTTCCGCTCCAAAGGCCGGCATCGCCAGCAGGAACAAACCGACCACTGTTGCCGAGATTGATGTCCGCATATCGATGGCCTCCCCAGATGCCGAATCGCAACACGGTCCGCGTCAACCTGCCCAGGCCTTCAACGGCAGGTGAGTGTTTCACTATTTCACTGTTTCCCCATAATCGTACCCCACAGCAAATATAATGGCTAAGGGGCCGCACGTGGCCGGCGCGCCAATTGTCGCCGCTCCAGAAGCGTCGGCGAATCGCAAGAACCTGATGGGAAACATTATATGTATCCTGACCGAATACAGCGGATAAGGGACTGAAAGAGACGCCGGCGCCAAGGTTGGGCGCTCAAGGTTATAAAGCGGAGCGTTTTCATCCTAATAGGTCGATGATCCACAAATTGCGCATTTCACCGTCCGAAACTAGTAAACGCTAACCGGGCTGGAACGTATCATCCGGTTGTAAAAAGTGTCAAGTTAAATTGGGTTATGAGAGAGTGCCGCTTGCGTGTGAGTTAAGGTTTTGGGGCAAATGGTAACATGACGGTGTCTGGCGCTTTCAGGATGCAGGCCGTTTAATTGTGCAAACGGAAGTATCGGAACGAGCGTTAATTTGGATTCGGCGGAAACACGGTTGAAGTGCGCGCGCCTTGGTACTCTCTAGGTAATCGATTTTGGCTATTACCCGCCGTGAGTTCATAGTTCTGGCCGGGGTGGCGATTGTCGCGATCGACGCTCCGCCGGGCACGGCCGCAGCGCTGGGCAAGATGGCCCCGCAGTTCGGGGGTCCGACGCCCAACGATAAGTTTTACGTCACTTCGTCCGGCGGCACACCGCGGGTCGATATCCGATCGTGGCGTCTGCATATAAGCGGACTGGTCAAGCAGCCGTTGACGCTGACTTATGGCGATATCCGCGCGATGGCGCCGATCAACGAAACGCTGACCCTGGAATGCATTTCCAACCCGCCCAACGGCGACGCCATCTCCAATGCCCAATGGGTCGGTACCAGCCTGGCGCCAATTCTCCAACGCGCGGGCGTCAAGCGCAACGCGGTGTATGCCGCGATGCGAGCCGCGGACGGCTATTACACCGGCGTGCCGGTGGACGAGATCATGCGCAAGGAGAACTTCCTGCCGTACCTGATGAACGGAGTTCCGCTGCCGCCGGTGCACGGCTTTCCCCTGCGCATCTTCATCCCGGGTAAATACGGAATGAAGCAACCTAAATGGCTGACCAGCATCGAATTCGTCGATCACGAGTTTACCGGCTATTGGGAAGCGCAGGGATGGAGCAACAGCGCCTGGCGCAAAGTCAACTCCGGCTTCTTCAGTCCGCGTCTGCCGGGCTCATTTTTCGACATTTTCTCACGCGCGGTGCCGGTCCGCGCGCCGGTCGATATTGTCGGATGGGCGCTGGCGGGCCCCAGCGGAATCCGCCGCGTCCAGGTATCGGCCGATGACGGCCAGACCTGGCATGACGCGCGGCTGGTCAGCAAAGACTCGCCATACGTCTGGACGGTATGGAAGTATCGCTTCGTGCCCGCCGCACCCGGGGAATATCCGGTGCGGGTGCGAGCGACCTCCGGCGACGGCATCACGCAACCGGTGAGAGATCCGCAAGCCGGCAGCGGGATGAGCGGCCAGCCGACCGTGACGCTCAAGGTCACCGCCGTGGGTAACGGCTAGCTTAAGGCCAGCCGGCGCCGGGGGTCTCGACCGGCGTGGTTTCGATGCGTGCGCTGCGTTTCTGGCGGGATTCCTCGGGCTGGACCGTCTCGGATGTGAGCACGAATAGCGTGCGCCGATCGGCACCGCCCAGCGCGCACGCGATCGGCATCTGCTCGCGCTTGATTCGCTCCGCGACTTCTCCGCCGCGCTTGACGCGCAACAACTCGTGGCTGAATGGCGAGGCGACCCAGATCGCGCCCTCGGCGTCCAATGCGATGCCATCGGGCATGCTGTCGCCGAGTTCGGCCCATACGCGGCGGTTGCTCAGCGACCCGTCGGCGGCGACGTCGAATTCGGTGAGCCGATGGGCCATCGATTCGCCTACGATCAAGGTCTTGCCGTCGGGTGGAATCACGGTGCCGTTGGGGAATCCCAGGTCCGGCGCCACCACGCGCGCCGCGCCGCCCGGGTCGACCATCACCAGCTCGGCGTTCTTTTGCGTTTCGCCCTTAAAAAAATCGTAGCCAAAGTTGCCGACATAGGCGCGCCCCGCACCGTCCACCACCATGTCGTTGCAATGAGAAGAGGCCAGCGCGCTGAGATCGGCATGCACCTTCAAGGCGCCGTTTTCCAGCCGCAGCAGTTTGCGGTCCATCATCGAGACGATCAGCATCCGGCCGTCCGGCAGCCATCCCAAGCCCGACGGATTGGCCGCCACTTCAGTGATAACCTGGTTGCGGCCGTCTAAATCGAGCGCATTAACCGTGTGGGCATGCATATCGGAGTAATAAAGCCGGCCCTCATGCCAGCGCGGACCTTCGCCAAAGCAAAGATTATCCAGCACCACCTTGAATTGTCGCATGTGAGCCTCCGGGCCGCAGAGTTTTTCGAAGTGATTTGCCAATCACATAGACCCACCATCGCCTGGACGTCAATCCGGGAGCGCCGATCAGCGGCGCGGGGCCGCTCGCGTTGCGCGATCCCCCTGTAATACAATTCGCTGCAAAAGCATGGGATTTATTCCGATATTTCTTCAGGTTGAAGGACGGCCCTGCCTGGTGGTCGGAGGTGGCGAAGTCGCCCGGCGCAAGGTCGGGACGCTCCTCGATGCGGGTGCCGTGGTCACCGTCATCAGCCCTGAGCTGACCGCCGGGCTGGCCCGGGAGGCGGAAGCGGGGCGGATTTCGATTGCGCGGCGCGCCTATCGCGACGGCGACATGACCGGCTACCACCTGGTTTATGCCGCAACCGGCGATCGGGAATTACAGCGGCGGCTGTTTGAAGAAGCGCGCCGTCTCAATATCCTGATCAACGTGGCCGACAGTCCCGAGTTTTGCTCGTTTATCGTACCGTCGGTACTACGCCGGGGCCGGCTTCAGGTAGCGATTTCGACCGCGGGCGCAAGTCCGGCGACCGCGCGGGTTGTGCGCGAGCGGATGGATCAGTGGTTGGGCGATGAAATGGAAGTGTTAGTTGAAGTTATGGCCGGGGCCAGAGACTGGCTCAAGCGCCGCGAGCCCGACGCGTCGGTGCGCGCGCGCAAGCTTGGCGCGCTGGCCGCAGCGGAGGATTTGGGACGGATCCTGCGCGCCGGCGATATCGGTGCACTGGAACGGATCGCGAGGGAATATCTCGGGCCCGAAGTCACTCTGAACGATCTTCTTCCCGATGGTCGTTTGCCGGGTACAGCCGGCGGCGAAGCGGTAGTGTTAGCAGGGTGTTTGAAGAAGTAAGATTGAAACACACTAAATGATGCGCGCACCCAACATCCCGCTACCGCAATGACCATCTGGCTGCTCCCAGCATTGGTTTGTTACGCCGTGGCCTCGGTACTGTTCGCGGTCGATTTCAGCTCCCGGGTCCAGCGACTTACCGGCTACGCAGTTATCGTGCTGGGCGCGGGCGCGTTTCTGCACGCCTTCGAGTTGGTAGGAAGGGGGCTGCAGGCGGGCAATATCCCGGTGGCCAACTTCAGTCAGGCGTTGTCGTTTCTGGCCTGGGTCACGGCGCTGGCCGGACTGGTGATGATCGTGCGTTTGCGGATGGCGGTGATTGGGGCGCTGGTCGCGCCGTCGGTATTGATCGCGACCGGCGCGTCGGAGGCAATGCAGGGTGGGGGCGGAGCGCTGCCCGGCGCTTTGCAAAGCCTGTGGCTGCCGGTCCACGTGACCCTGGCGTTCGCCGGCGAAGCGCTGTTCGTGCTCGCGGCGACGGTCAGCCTGGTGTATTTGTTCCAGGAATCGCGGCTTAAGGCGCATCGGCCGCTACACGGTGCGATGCCGAGTCTGGAAAAACTTGATCGGATCAATTACCGGCTGTTGGGATGGGGTTTTTTGTTGCTGACCTTGGCAATACTGAGCGGCGCGCTATGGGCCCAACACACCTGGGGCCGGTTCTGGTCCTGGGAGCCCCGCGAATCATGGTCGCTGATTACCTGGGTGCTGTATGCGGCCCTGCTCGAGTCACGCCTGACGGTAGGATGGCGCGGGCGGCGCGCGGCGACGCTTACAATCGTGGTCTTCGCGGTGCTGGTGGGCTCGTTCGTCGGCGTCAGCCTGCTCTATCCGGGCAAGCACGGGGGGAGCTTCGGCTGAGATGAACCAGTCGCTGCTCATCGTGGGGATTAACCATCGGACGGCCGCCGTTGAGGTTCGTGAGCGCTTGGCGTTTCGCGAAGAGGATCTGGTGCCGGCGCTGTCGCGGCTTAAGCTCGAGGCGCCATCGATTTCCGAGGCGGCGCTGATTTCCACCTGCAATCGCGTCGAGCTGATTACGATGGCCGAAAATCCCGAGCCGGCCTTCGCGGAGCTGGTGGGATTCCTGGCCGCGGAGCGGGGCGTGGACCCGCAACTGTTTCACGACGCCATCTACCGTTTCGAGGGGCGCGAGGCGGTACGCCATCTGTTTCGCGTCGGCGCCAGCCTCGATTCGATGGTGGTCGGGGAGCCGCAGATCCTGGGCCAGCTCAAGGACGCGTACATGCGCGCGGCTGAGGCCGGCAGCGTCGGCATCGTGCTTCATCGCGCGTTCCATCGCGCCTTTTCCGTGGCCAAGAAGGTCCGCGAGCATACCCTGATCGGGCATGGGGTGGTGTCGGTCAGCTCCGCGGCGATCAGCCTGGCCAAGCAGATTTTCGACTCCTTCGAAAAAAAGACCGCGTTGCTGATCGGGGCGGGCGAGATGGCCGAGACTACCGCGCGCCAACTGGTGCGGCTGGGAATCGAATCGCTGCTGATTACCAACCGCACGTTTGACCGCGCGGTGGCGCTGGCGCGGAGCTTGGGCGGCACCGCGGTTCCATTCGACAGTTACAAGCCCTATCTGAAGATGGCCGACGTGGTGATTGGCTCGGTCACCACCAATCGCCCGCTGTTGACCCGCGACGAGCTCGAAAGCGTGATGCACGCGCGCCGCTACCGCCCGATATTCCTGATCGACCTGGGCGTGCCGCGCAACTTTCATGAAGGGCTCAACGAGCTGGATAACGTCTACCTCTACGATATCGACGACCTGGCGGCGGTGACCGACGATAGCCGCGAAGAGCGTGAACGCGAAGCGCAAAAGGCCGAGCTCATCGTGGAGATCGAGCTGGAGTCGTTCTGGCGCTGGCTGTCGGGTCTGGAACTGGTGCCCGCGATCAAGGATATCCGCGCCAATATCGAGCGGTTGCGCGAGGCCGAACTCAAGCGCCATCGCGCCTGGCTGGCCGCGCTGCCCGCAGACCAGCGGATTCATATCGAAGCGCTAAGCCGCGGGATCATCAACAAGATTTTGCATCAGATTCTGTCCGAGCTGCGCCGCAACAACGGCGTGGTCGAAGGGATCTACGCCGCCGACGTGGCGCGCCGCCTGCTCGGCGGCGAGATCGCGCCGGCCGAGACCAAGTTGATGGTCACGGGTACCGAAGAAGGCGACGACGAGGATGATGATTAGGGCATCGCGCCGCAGTGCGATGATTTCCGGTTCTCTCCACTTGTGGGAGGAGGTTGTCAAAAACTGGCTTCTGCCGTGCAGTGCAGCGGCGTTTGGGTGCAGGGCTCGGGTTTGTACCCTTTCCCTTTATGTGTAAGGGAGAGGGTGGGGTGAGGGTTTCTGGAAGCGTCAAGCAACACCAGACGCATTGGCGCGCAATGGGATTCTCCATGACTGATACATCTTTTCAGCTTCGCTCGCACCCTCGACCTAACCCTTTCGCCAGTCAGGGAGAGGGCAACCATCAAGAGCTTCGACAGCTTCACGACCGCTTGGCATCACTTCCACGAATTTCTGGCTCGCAGTCAGCATCAGCGGTATGCCACGGCGTGACCTCTCCCTCGCCCTCTTCTAGGATAAGGAGAGGGCACAGACAGATAGTATAATGCCGCGACAGCTTCGTATCGGTTCGCGTCCGAGCCGGCTGGCCCTGGCTCAGTCGGAAATCATCCAGCGCCAGATTGAGGGGATGCTCCCCGGTTTGGTGTGCCAGATAGTGCCGATCAAAACCACAGGCGACAAGCTGACCACGCCGTCGCTGGCTCAAGTCGGCGGTAAAGGGCTGTTCGTGCGCGAGTTGGAACAGGCGCTGGAAGCCGGGCGTATCGATATTGCAGTGCATTCGATGAAGGACATGCCCGCGGTGCTGGCGCCGCGCTTTCGGCTGTTGGCGGTGCCCGCGCGCGAGGACACCGCCGACGTGTTACTGTCGGCGGGCCCTGACCTGAGCGGTCTGGCGCGCGGGGCGCGGCTGGGAACGTCATCATTGCGCCGGCGCTTCGAGGCGTTGCGCCTGCGCCCGGACCTCGACTTTGCGCCGTTGCGGGGCAATATCGACACCCGGCTGGCCAAGCTCACGGCCGGCGAGTTCGATGCGATCATCCTGGCGGCGGCCGGCCTCAAACGCCTGGGGCATACCGATCTGCCAGTTATGCATCGGCTGAACCGTGACGACTTCGTGCCGGCGGGAGGGCAGGGCGCGCTCGCGATTGAGGCGTTGGCGCAGCGCACGATTGCAGACTCCGCCGAAATCGAGCGCGCCGTGAGCGCACTCGACGATTCCCGCTCACGTCTGGAGGTCAGCGCGGAGCGCGCCTGTCTGGCGGAAATCGGCGCGTCGTGCGCGTCGCCAATCGGAGTCAGCGCCATCGCGGAGGACGGCCGGTTATCAATTTGCGCGTTGCTGTTCAGTCTCGACGGCGCGCGCTCGATGACCGAGCGGCTTCAAGTTGCACGCACCTCAGATATCGCGGCAGCCGCGCAGGCTGGCGTCGAACTGGCGCGGCGGATGCTGGCGCGCGGCGCGCGGGAACTGATCGGCGATGGCATCCAATAGTAACGGCAAGGTTTATCTGACCGGCGCCGGACCCGGCGCGGTCGATATGATCACGGTGCGCGCGGCGCAGGCCATCGCGCTTGCGGACGTCGTCGTCTATGACCATCTGGTCAACGAAGAGCTGCTCAACCTGGCGCGCGGCGCGGCAGAACTGATCTACGCCGGCAAACGGGGCGGCGGCGCGCGCGCGATGGATCAGAGCGAGATCAATCAGCTGCTGGTGGAACGGGCGCGCGCGGGCAAGCAGGTAGTGCGACTCAAGGGCGGAGACCCGTTCATTTTTGGACGCGGCGGCGAGGAGGCGACGGCGCTGGTGGAAGCCGGGGTGGAGTTCGAGGTCATTCCAGGCGTCACTTCCGCCATTGCGGTGCCGGCTTTTGCGGGCATTCCCCTGACCCATCGCGATTACGGGTCGTTCGTGGCATTTGTAACCGGGCATCAGGATGAGACGCGCATCGCCGCGGTGCCATGGGACGATTTGGGACGCGCGGCGCGCGACCGCGGCACGCTGGTCCTGCTGATGGCGACGGCGCATCTGCGCGCGATTGCCGCACGACTGGTGGCGGCCGGCATGGCGCCGGAAACGCCCGCCGCCGCGATCGCGCATGGCATCGGCGCCGGGCAACGCACGGTCAGCACCACGCTGGGGGCGTTGGCCGATGAAGTTGAGCGCGCGGCGCTCACGCCACCCGCAATCGTCGTGGTTGGTCAGGCCGCCTCACTGCGCGAGCGTCTGGGATGGCTGGAGCGGCGTCCGCTCTTCGGACGCCGGATTATAATTACGCGCGCCCGCGCCGCGGCGGGTCCGTTTGCGCGCGCGCTCCGGGACCTGGGTGCGGAGGTAATCGAACTGCCGGCAATCCAGACCGCGCCGCCCGACAGTTATGCTGCGCTGGATCGCGCGATTGCCCAAATCGGATCGTATGATTGGGTCATCTTCACCAGCGCCACCGGCGTGGATGGCCTGATCGACCGGTTGGGCGAGACCGGTCATGACGTGCGTGAGATGGCCGCCGCAAGTATCGCGGCGATCGGACCGGCCACGGCCGCGCGCCTGCGCCGTTATGGGTTGCGCGCCGCGGCGATGCCCGATGAATACCGCGCCGAGGCGATTGTCACCGCGATTGGCCCGGGGCGAATCGCCGGCGCGCGCATCCTGATTCCGCGGGCCCAGGTCGCCAGGGAGGCGCTGATCGATCTGCTGCGCGACGGGGGTGCGGCCGTAGTCGATGTCGCGGCGGCGTACCAGACCGTGCGTCCGACACCGCCCGCGCTGGGCTCCGTAAAGCAGCTACTGGCACGCGGCGAAATCGATCTGGTCGCCTTCACCAGTTCCAGCACGGTCAATAATTTCTGTGCGATGATCGGTGTGGATGCGGCCCAAGGTTTGGCGGCGGCGGCGATCGGACCGATTACGGCGCAGACCGCGCAGGCTCGCGGCTTCAGAGTCGTCGCGCAACCGGCGGCATACACCGTCGAAGGCCTGTGCGCTGCGATTCGGGATTATTTCAGCGGCAACCGCCGCTAGCAAGATTTACGGATACCTGGCTACTTCTTTCTCACCACTGTCAGCCCGTCGGAGACCGGGATCATCACCGCGTCGACGCGTTGGTCCTGCGCGATGAAATCATTGAGCGCGCGAATCGCCTTGGTGTCGTCGGTCTGGTTGCGGTCGTCGATGACGCTGCCGCTCCACAGCACGTTGTCGATCAGGATCAGTCCATTGGGACGCAGACGCTTGAGGATCTCCTCGTAATAGTGCCGGTAGCTGACCTTATCGGCATCGACAAAGGCGAAGTCGAAGGTAGTGCCGGAGGGCAGGGCGGCGAGGGTTTCGACCGCCGGCGCGAGCTTGAGCGTGATCTTGCTGGTCAGCCCGGCGCGCTCCCAGTAACGGCGCGCGATCGCGGTCCATTCGCCGCTGACGTCGCAGCATAGCAGGTGACCGTCGGGCGGCAGCGCGCGCGCGACGCAGATTGCGCTGTAGCCGGTAAAAGTGCCGATTTCGATCGCGTTGCGCGCACCGATCGCGCGCGCCAGGATCGCCATCAGGGTGCCCTGTTCGGCCGCGATCTGCATCCCGGCGATGCGTCCGAGCTGGGCGGTCTCTGCGGCCAGTTCGGCCAGCAGCGGGTCGCGGTTATGACCGTGATCGAGCAGGTACTTGTGCAGGTCGCGATTTAGCGCGGTGAATTTCTCGTCGGCAGCCATTGCTATTCCTTTCTATTGAACCGCGGCGGTGGCGCATTTTGCGTAAGCGCAGGAGACGCCATTGCGGTCGCGCCGCTGTGCATTTAACGATAGCATGACGACGGTGACCAACGATGGCCTTTCCAATAAATCGCCCCAGGAGATTGCGCCGCACCGAGGTGCTGCGCCGGCTGGTCCGCGAGACCCGGCTGAGTCCGGATAACCTCATCCAGCCGCTGTTCGTCTGCCCCGGCAAAGGGGTGAGCAATCCGATCCAATCAATGCCGGGAATCGCCCAGCTTTCGCCCGACCTGGTGATGCGCGAGGCCAGGGAGATCGCGTCCGCCGGCGTTCCCGCAGTGATCCTGTTCGGGATCCCCGAGCACAAGGACTCCATCGGCAGCGAGGCCTGGGATGATTCAGGATGCGTCCAGCGCGCAATCCGGGAGATCAAGGAACACGTACCCGGCCTGGTTGTGATCACCGACGTATGCATGTGCGAGTACACCGATCACGGCCATTGCGGCGCGATCAAAGACGGCGACGTCGACAACGACGCGACCCTGGAGTTGCTGCGCCGCGAAGCGCTGTCGCACGCGCGGGCCGGCGCGGATATCGTCGCGCCTTCCGACATGATGGACGGGCGAATCGGCGCGATCCGTGCGGCGCTGGATGAGAACGGATTTAGTGCGACGGTAATCATGGCGTACTCGGCCAAGTATGCGTCGGCGTTTTACGGACCGTTTCGCGAGGCGGCGGAGTCGGCGCCCAAGTTCGGCGACCGGCGCTCCTACCAGATGGATCCGGCCAACGGCGACGAGGCCCTGCGCGAAGTTGCATTGGACCTGGAGGAGGGCGCCGACCTCGTGATGGTCAAGCCGGCGCTGCCCTACCTGGACCTGATTTATCGGGTCAAGCAAGAGTTCAACTGTCCGGTCGCAGCCTACAATGTGTCGGGCGAGTACTCGATGATCCGGGCCGCGGGAATCAACGGATGGCTGGACGAGGCCCGCGCGGCGATGGAGGTGCTGATCGCGATCAAGCGCGCCGGCGCCGACCTGATTCTCACCTATTTCGCCAAGCAGGCCGCGCGGGAATTGAGCTAGACCTTCTGCCGCGCCGGTTTTCTGTCATCCCGGCCGGCGATCTCGGCGAGCGTCTCGGCCACCGCACTCTGGCTGACCTGCATTAGCCCGGTGACTCTGACCTCCTGTTGCGCCTGGCGGGCGATATCGTCCAATGAAATCACTCCGGCCAGCTTATCGTCGAAGTCCAGGACCGGCAACCGGCGCACCCGGTTGTCGCACATCAGCTTCTCAGCCAGGCTGACGGAATCGTCCACGTAGCAGACCGTCACGTCACGCGACATCGCCGTGGTGACGGGAATCGCGGATAACGGCGTATCCTCGCGAAAGGCCGCCAACACGATGTCGCGATCGGTGACCACGCCTTCGATCCCGCCGGTGCCATCCGATGCGGCGACTACGGGTATGAAGCCGCAACCGTGTATCGCCATCAGCGCGGCAGCTTGACGGAGCGTATCGGAAGCGCTGCACGTTCTGACGCCGAAAGTCATTATTTCTTTAACCTTCACGACGTCATTCCTCTTGGAACAGCTAGACTTCAAGCAACCCAGGCTTCAGTCGAGTTCGGAGCAGAAGACCCAATTTTTAAAGCATCAGATATGCCAAAAGGGTAGGGCCGTCGCCTGGCAGGACACAACAGAAAGCTGTGCGAGGAACTACGCCGTGCGATTCCAAAAGGTACAGCCACGTTAACCAGTGTCTCTTTTAACGGCAATCTTATGTGTCCTAAAGAATCACTGTCTTTGACGCTCGCCCAGGATCTTCCACGTTGGCAAGAGATCGGCATCGAATCACGCTTGGTACGAATCGTGTTACTGCGCGTACGGATGCTATTCGTGATTTACGGATAAATTGCCCTCCGTAGCCGCGTTTTGTATGGTGGGTGAAAACATGGGGGGTGGGATGTATGATGCGACTTAGGTCTTCGGCCCTGTTTTGTGCGGCGTTGCTAATAGTTGCCGGACCGCGGAGGGTGCGGGCTGCCGATAGCTCCGACGCTTCGGATATCAGGCAGATCAAGCAGGAGATTCGGCGCATCAAGGCGGATGAGGAACGAGAACGCGAGCGGCAGGAGAAAGTGATCCAGGAGCTCGAGCACAAGGTCGATCAGCTCCAGGGCCAGAACCAGCAACTGCTGAAGTCCAACACTCAGATCCAGACCACCAGTCAGAAACTGCAGACGCAAACCAGCCAACAGATTCAACAAATCCAGGCGCAAGTTGATTCCGGACCCTCGCCCACACGGTTTGGGCAGGCGTTCGAGGACTATTTAGGGCAGCATCAATTCATCCTTACCGGAGCAGTCGGCGGGAGTTTCATCTATGATCGCCAGACCGCGACCAACACCTTCGCGCTGGACTTCGAACCTTTGATTCTCTATCGAGTTACCGACTGGTTGCTGTTCGAAGGGACGATTGAGGCGAATCTTCCCGCCGGTTCGTCGGCGGATTTTCAACTGCCGGTCGCCACCGCGCAGATCTTCTTGAACGACTACATGGAAATCAATGCGGGCATCTTCGATTCGCCGTTTGGCGATTGGTACGAGGATCAGAGCCCATTCTGGGTCAATCGCTTTATCACCGCTCCGCTGCCTTACAACGTGGAGGCGCTGGTGCCGCCCACCGACGTCGGGGTCCAGCTTCGCGGAGGGCTGCAATGGGGAGCACTGGGCCAGGACCTGGATTATACCGTATGGGTCTCCAACGGTCCGAGCTTCGACTCCTCGCTGCCACAACCGGTGGTCGGCGAGGTGGTCAATCCAGTCAACAACATCACGCTTAATACCAACGGCAAGGCCTATGGCGCCCGCTTCCGGGTTTACCCATTGCCGCTCGATAGCAATTGGGCCGTTTGGAGTTGGGCGCGTCCACGCTTAATGGTAAATGGCTCAATGGCAACTGGTACAACGTCTGGGGCGTGGATTTTGCTTATTTGCGCGGCAGCCTGCAAGCGCGCGGAGAATTTCTTGAAATGTATCGGCAGATGCCCAACAGCAACGCCGATAACCGCCAGGGATGGTATGTTCAGTTGGGCTACTTTTTAAACCAGGTGCATCTGCCGGGATTTCCTCGAGATGGTGGAAAATTTCGTGCAAAAGCTGGAACCCCTGGTGCGTTATTCAGGAGTAAATCAGCGCGCGGTGGTGGAGGACGAGATCACCACCGAGCCGGGGATAGGTTTCAGCGGCTCGCCTTCGATTTTCACCCCGCATGCGCGTGAGGTGGCGTTGGCGCTGGATTACTGGCTGGCGCCCTCGATCGTGTGGCAAAACGAAGTTGACCTGGAACTGCCCGAAGCGGGTGGGTCGATTATCTCCTTCCAAGGCTCCATCCACACCCACGACCAGACCCCAAGGTGCGACGCCCAATGACGTGGTCTTTCAGAGCCAGCTTTCGATCGGGTTCTGAGGAGGGGGGGGGAGCGATGCGGATGAGGAAATGGCCAGTTATGATTGCGTGGGCCGCGCTGGTAGCGGGGTTCGGCTTATCCCGCGTGGGGGGCGAGCGAGACCGCGGCCGAGCAGCGCCAGTTGTTCCGTGAGGGAGCCCAGTTATGGCCGGTCTATTGCTCGCAGTGCCACAACGCGCGTCCGGGGTCGGAGTTCGCCCCGTATCAATGGAACGCAATCATGATGCACATGCGTACGCAGGCCAATTTGCCTGCCAAAGATGCCCGGGCGATACTTGAATATCTCAGGTCGAGCCACTGAGCAGCCAACCGCACCGGACGATGGTGCCTGACTTTGTAGAGGAGAAAGATGCGGAACAACTTGAAGAACCTGGTACTCCTGGCGAGCTTGATTCTTTCTATGGTGGCTGGCGCCAGCGCCTTTGCCGCAGAGCCCGATCTGGCGGCGGCCAAGGACAATTACAATATGTTTTGCTCCAAATGCCATGGACCTGAGGGGAAGGGCGATGGGCCCGCCGCCGCATCTTTGCACACTCAGCCGCGCAACTACACCGACTGCGCCAAAATGTCGAAAATTCCCGATGACACTTTGTTCAAGGCAATCAAAGACGGCGGCGCTTCGGTCGGTCTGAGCGGCGAGATGCCGTCGTGGTCGAAGGGACTGGACGACGACGAGATTCACGGCCTGGTCGCGTACGTCCGCAGCTTTTGCAAGAAATAGGCGAGGGCAGGATAGTGGCGGAGCGGTCGGGTATCGACGCCAAACCACGCGACTTGTGGTGGTTTCGCAAGAACGTGCCATGCCTGGACGCTTGCCCGGTGAAGACTGACGCCGGCCGTTACGTACAGCTAATCGCCGAAGGACGTCTGGCCGAGGCCTACCGGGTAGCGCGTTCTCCCAATCCGATAGCGTCGGTTTGTGGGCGGGCGTGCGGGGCTCCGTGCGAGGACGCTTGCCGGCGCGGCAAGATCGACGCTCCAGTTACGATTCGCGCCCTCAAACGCTTCCTCACCGAACAATACGGTCCCGAGTCGCTGTCGAATACCGCCCTGAGCACGATTCTGTCCGGGGACATGGGAGGAGGCAGCACCACGCCGGGGCATGGTCAGCGTCTGCTCACCCCGAGCGTCCGAAGATCGTGGTGAGCATAGGGTGGCGGTGGTCGGCGCCGGACCAGCAGGACTGGCCTGCGCGCATGATCTGGCCTGATGGGGTACCGGGTGACCGTATTCGAAGCGATGCCGCATCCAGGCGGGATGTTGCGCTATGGAATTCCCGGCTATCGCTTGCCGCGGGAAGTGATCGACTATCAAGTCGGCGAGATCGAATCGCTCGGCGTCGAGTTCCGCTATAACACCCCGCTGACGCCGGAATTTGGCCTCGCGGAATTGATGCGGATGGGCTATCGCGCCGTATTTGTCGCGGTCGGCGCGTCGCGGGGCCGCCGGATGCAGATCGAAGGCGGCGACGCCGCGGGAGTGATCAACGCGATCGAGTATCTGTTCAACATCAACCGCGGCAGCCGCGTCGCGATGGGCCGGCGGGTGGCGATTGTGGGCGGCGGACTGGTGGCGATCGACGCCGCTCGTACCGTCGTTCGCTCGCTGGTGCCAGGGCTGACTATCGCGCCCGAGGAGGAAGCGGCGGTGGAGGCGGGCACGATGCGTGTCGCGCTGGATGCGGCGCGTGAGGCCGCGCGGCGCGGCGCGCTGGACGTAACCGTGGTGAGTTTGGAAGGTGAGACCGAGATGCCGGCGGTGCGCTCGGCCCAGGGCCGCGAAGAATTGGTGTCGGCGCGTGAGGAAGGGGTGCGCTTCATGTCCGGATGGGGCCCGCGCCGGGTTCTGGTCGAGGACGGCCATGTGGTCGGGACTCGAACTGATGCGTTGCATTCGGGTGTTCGACGACGCCGGGCGCTTCCGCCCTCAATTCGACGAGCAGGACCGCACCGTCGTTAATGTTGACAGCGTCGTTTTCGCGATCGGGCAAGCGCCGGAACTGTCGTTTATGGCCCCGGACGATCGGCTTGAGATTACCCCCGCGGGCACGCTGCGCGTCGATCCGGTAACACTGGCTACCAGCCGGCCGGGAGTATTCGCCGGCGGCGATGCCGCGTTTCCCCCCGCGCTTTTGATTACCGCGGCCCAGCAGGGGAAAATCGCCGCCCGTTCGATCGATGCTTACGTCAGCGGGCGTCCGCTCAGTTCCGCGCCGACCATGCATGTGACTATCGAGGAGTTGCCCACCGACCGTTACCGGATGCCGGACGCGCTACGAGCAGTTGACCCGCATGATTCCGGAGGTCCCGCTGTC
Organism: uncultured Pseudomonadota bacterium; assembly: GCA_963805995.1. GTDB lineage: Bacteria > Desulfobacterota > Binatia > Binatales > Binataceae > JAJPJA01. Next base: position 127,470 of record CAWDWL010000034.1, read on the forward strand.
GCGCCGCAGCGGTATCACCGAGGTCGAAATGCGCTTTTCCGCGGAAGAAGCGCAGGTCCAGGCGGAGCGATGCCTTTATTGCCATATCCATCCGATTTACGACGGCAGCAAGTGTATCCTGTGCAATCGCTGCGTGGACATCTGTCCGGAGCATTGCCTGCATTTTACGCTGGCTGACCAACTGAAGGACTCCGCGCCGCTCGAAGGGAATGTCGAATCGGGGGCGCCGGCCAGCGTGTTTCTTTACGACGAAGAGAAGTGCATCCGCTGCGGGCTGTGCGCGATTCGATGCCCCACCTCGGCGATCACGATGGAACGCATGCAGTTTGAGGAGCGGCAGGGCTGATGGACAGCGAGCGCCGGCGGTTGTTGCGATGGCTCGGCAAGGGCTCGGTGGTGGCCGCCTTTTTGGGGCAAATCGGCGCCGCGGCCCGGGCTTTCTTTCCCAACGTCCTCTACGAGCCGCCAACCACCTTCAAGTTGGACCAGCCCGATGACTACCCGCAGGGCTATACCTTTGACCCGGAGCATCGGCTGTTCGTGATTCGCCAGAATGACAAGTTTCACGTCATCTCGGCGGTATGCACCCATCTGGGATGCACCGTCCAATGGCGCGGCGACGAGTTCGACTGCCCCTGCCACGGCAGCCGCTTCCGCCCCGACGGCAGCGTTATCGCCGGTCCTGCGCCCCGTCCGCTGCCGTGGTTCGCAACCTCGCTGGCGCCCGATGGCTTAATCGAAGTGGATAGCGCCGAGAACGTGCCGCCGGGTTCGTCCCTTTCCGTACCTGCGGAGAAGGCCTGACAGGGTGGTCAAGCAATTCCAGCGCCTGCAGCGCAAGCTGCTATGGTCGTGGTCGCCCGCGAGCGAGCGCGAATCTTCCGAGGCGATCGTTGGCAACCTGTGGCTGCATTGGTTTCCGGCCAAGGTGGCGCGCACCAGCATGTCGTGGAGCTATTCGCTGTGGCTGGGGGCCGCGTCCGCCTCGCTGTTCGTCATCCTGACGGTCACCGGCGTGATGTTGATGTTCTTTTACGTGCCCTCCACCGAACGCGCCTACGTCAGTAAAAGGATATGCAATACGCCGTGAGCTTCGGGCGGCTGCTGCGCAATCAGCATCGATGGGCCGCCGAAGGGATGGTGGCGTTGGTCTTTATCCACATGGCGCGGGTGTTTTTTACCGGCGCCTATCGCGGCGCCCGGGCGCTGAACTGGCTGGTCGGCATAGTCTTGCTGCTGGGCACGCTGATGCTCTCGTTTACCGGTTATTTGCTGCCCTGGGACCAGCTCGCCTATTGGGCGATCACGGTTGGAACCAGTATCGCGGGGGAAGCTCCGGTCCTGGGGCCGACGGTGAAATACCTGCTGCTGGGCGGCCACTTTGTCGGCCAGCAGACGCTGCTGCGCTTTTATGTGCTGCACGTGTTCTTCCTGCCGCTCCTGATCTGGGTGATGTTCGCCTACCATATGTGGCGCGTGCGCAAGGACGGCGGGATGGCCGCGATCGAGCCGCTGCGCGCGATGCGCAAGGCGCAGCCCAAGGAGACGCCGCGATCCAAGAGCTATTCGCTGTTCGGAATTGCGCCCGGAACCTCGGTCGCGGTGCTCGGGTCGATGGGTCTGGAGGAGCGCGACCAGGTATCCTCTTCGCCGAACGTGACGCGGCGGATCGCGCTGGTATTCCTGGTCGTGCTCAACGTCACCTTGCTATTGTCGATTTTCTTCAACGCGCCGCT
>CAWDWL010000035.1:0-14072 GCA_963805995.1 uncultured Pseudomonadota bacterium
CGACAGTAAGGGGTGCGGCGGCGTGATGCGCGTGGCCCCTCTCGGGTTGGTGCCGAAATGGCAACCCACCGAAGCGGCCGAATTGGCGGCTCGGGCCGCTGCTCTTACCCACGGCCATTCGAGTGGCTATCTGAGCGCCGCCGCGATTTCGGCAATGGTCCGGCTCGCGCTCGATGGCATCGATCTCGAAAATGCCGCGCGTCGAGCCAGGGATCTCGTCTCGGGCTGGAAGGGCGCTCAGGAAACCGCTGAGGGGATTGGTGCCGCGCTTGAAGCCGCTCTACGGCGGGATGGGAACCCCAGGTCAAACGTCAGCAGGCTGGGCGAAGGATGGGTCGGCGAGAGAAGACTATGAGCATCGGGCTATACAGCGCTCTTACCGGTCATTCCTTTCCGGAAGTACTGTCGATAGCAGCGAATCACAGCGGCGACAGCGACTCGACAGCCTCCATCGCGGGACAACTATACGGGGCGTGGAAGGGCCTTGCAGATCTGCCAAACGAGTGGATACGCAAGCTCGATGTACTGGACATCTTGCTGGGAATGCTGAGGCAAGCAATCGTCTGAAACAGCACGAGGATCGCAACTTGACCGACAAGAAGACGATCAAGCGCGTCCCCGGCCTTCCTCGTCACCCCAAGCACGACGAAATGTCGGGGATGATGAAAGACTGGTACTACACGTACCGTTTGAAGGTACGCTATTTCCAGTCAGGTCCGATCCGGATATCGAGGCCGAAGAAACTAAGGAATCGTCTTCGGACGAAATCACAGGAGAAAGGGCATGGCCAAAGAGACTGAAGGGGGATTGTTTGCTGGGGTTTGTTCGAAAATCGACGAGCTACTTAAGGTTCCGAAGGAGCCAAGTCCAAATTCGGTACAACTTGCAGGTATATGACCAAGGGAACGGCGGAATATTTCAACGAGGGAAAAGGAGATTCAGATCCGGCCATGCTTATCTCCGCCATATACGATTTGATCGAGACGAATTGGCGTAACCATGGCGGCGGTGTACCGAGTCATAAGTTATGGGTTCCCAGAATGACGTGGACCTGGTCTGGCGGCCATAAGGCCTTTGAGGTCCCCTTGGAGAGGGCGCTTGTGTCCATCTACAGATTCCAACGGTTGATTGACGCAGGGGATGTTTCATCTCCGCTTTGGTTCAACCAGATTCCGGTTGCTGCGGGTCTTGTTAGAAAGCCAGATGGCAAGGATGCGGGCGAGGGTAAGCGCTGCGTAGATTTGGTATACCGCAAGAGCTTGGGAAAGTATGATTTTGTCGAGCTGAAATATGCCCGTGATGGAAATGGAGGGGACACACCGCTGGGTGCAGCCGTGGCGATTCTAAAATACGGTGCCGCATATTTGCTGACAGTAACAAATCGAGCAGAACTCGAACGCAAAGGTTGGGAGCGTGAGATGAAGGATTGGTTTCTAACCGGTGATGAGAACAATGTGAGAAGGAAGGCTACTTCAACAGAACTTCACGACGCGACTGATATTTCGCTATGTGTCCTCGCGCCCAGACATTTTTATCATCAATACGAGTTGCAATGGCTAGCTGGCGAGATTGACGCTGGTCTTGGCACATTTGTCAAGGATTTGAGCCAGCGGATCAACAAGACGCTCCCAAGAATGAGCTTCCAGTTTGAGTACTTTGACGAACCCTTCAAGGAAAGCACAGGAAACGATTTTAAGTTCAATTTCACACGACATCCAGTACCTGTGCGCTGGAGTAAATTGAACCAAGACCTTCGGTAAACGACTTAATAGGGAGATGCGAGTTCGCATTCATCGGGGGACGCACGAGGTAGGTGGGAACTGCGTCGAACTTGAGTTCGGCGGCCAGCGAATCCTGCTCGACCTTGGAATGCCCCTTAACGTCTCGGATCCCTCGACGGTGGAACTACCCGACGTGAGCGGTCTCGACGGATCGGACAAAACTTTGCTGGCGGTCGTTCTGAGCCATCCGCATTTCGACCATTACGGGCTGGCCACCCGGCTTCCATCCAATATCGTAATTCTAATCGGTGCCGATGCCGACAACTTGCTGCGTGCTTCCGCGCCGTTTTCCAGTCACGGTGCGCGCTTTGCCAAGGTCGCCCATTACCGCCATAGAGAGCCGTTTGATTTAGGGCCCTTCCGGATCACGCCATTTCTTAACGACCACTCGGCCTTTGATGCCTACTCGCTACTTGTCGAGGTCGATGGGCGGACGCTTTTTTACACCGGAGACTTCAGGGCACATGGACGCAAGTCATCTTTGTTTGACCAGCTTCTGGAATCGGGTCCGAAAAAAGTCAGCGTGTTGCTGACCGAAGGTACCACCATCAGCAGGACCAATGACGAGCCTTCAAAGAGCGAACAGGATTTGGAGCAGGAAATCGTCCGAAGTCTATCTGAAACCCGCGGTATCGCCTTGGCTTACTTTTCCGCACAGAATATCGACCGGTTCGTCACGTTCTTCAAGGCTTCAAAAAAGAGTGGCAGAACTTTCGTGGTTGATGTTTATCTGGCGCAGATTCTTGATGCGCTTGAACGCAGGAGTCTTCCCGATCCCCGTAGCTCCGACCTTTTGGTCTTCTTGCCCAAAACGATGAAGAGGATGATCAAGGAGAGTAAAAGTTTCGAACTGGTCAATCCATATTATTCACGAAGGATCTATCCGGAAGGACTGGCTGGGGAAGCCAATCATTTGACGATGCTCTTCCGCCCGTCAATGAGGTACGAACTGGAGCGAGCCGAATGTCTGAACGGCGCCAAGCTTCTGTATTCCTTGTGGCCTGGGTACCTCGAACGAGGCGGATTTGACTTGCGTGTCTGGTGCGCGTCCCATGGCGTGGCATTCGAAATCCATCACACGTCCGGGCACGCCACAGTTCCGGACCTCAAGCGCCTGGTTGCAGCCCTGCAGCCGGAACGGGTGGTGCCCATTCACACCTCGCACCTGAGCGATTTCCGGATCTGTTTCCCAACGTGCAACGGGTAAATGACGGTGAATGGTGGGAGGGTGATCGGAAGAAGGCCGGGAATCGTATGACCGACGATCCGGGGACCGGCCGCGGCGATCAGGACAATTGGAGGTCACGCCTGCGGGAGTTCGGGGCTACCTGGCAGGTGATGCTGGCTGAAGCAGCGGGCAAAATACCGGGATTTGGCGAATTCCTCGGAAGCGAACTGCGCGGCTTTGGTCCGCACTTTGTCCACGCCTGCCTGGTTGTGGGACGAGCGAAAACTCTCGGAGCCGACGAGCGGCTGGCGCTGATGCGGGACATCATGCATGAAAAGCGCGGGGAACTGCTCGGCCGGCTGAGCGGTGAGGATCCCTGGTCGGACGGGCACTCAAAGCGCTTGGCAAGCTGAACTCGATCCGCTGCAAGCGGTCCGATTACGTGCGGCTTGGGAGTTACATGCGGCTGCCTACAACCGCGCGAGAGTTGTCCTTTGCACCCTACCTCTCACCTCGTATTCTGCAAGCGCTGTGGGAATTGCCCGACTGGATTTGCCTGCCTAATCTGCTCTCGATTATTGAGCAAGCAGACACTGTGACGGCGAGCAGGCAATTCGGTGCGCGTCTATGGGGCCTTTTATCTGGTGACTGCCCCGGCGTAATTGAGTCTCTGCGGCACGTGAGATCGGTTCCGGAACTTCTTACTACATTGTTGCGGTGCCAAGTGCGGCTGCTGTCTAAAGAGCCATTTCCCAAAGCCGCCGATTCCGAAGATTGGTGCCTTGTACGATTGCGCTCGGCCGCGGAAATGCGGCGTGAAGCACGCGAGAATGCGCAACTGTTTGCACAAGATGATTGAAGAGTTGTTCGCCGGCCAGGTTTGTTTCTTTTCGTGGAACGGTGCGGAACGGGCTACTGTCCTGGTGATTTATAGCGGAAGCGAGCTGGCTAACTGGAAGTTAGAGGCAAGACCAGCGGGCGCTCGCCGAGTATCGGCAATGCTGCGCAAATGCCCGATCAGTTAAGCCGCCCTGTATTCTACAGAGCTTCTGAGATCTGGTAGGCATGCTCATCGATCGGACGATTCTAAGAGGAAATCCTGCCTTGGTTCATATTCGGTTGTGCCAGTAGCTGTGCTCGTGCCAATGGTTGGCGATGCCGGGGGACTCGCGATACAGGTAGTCGCTAGCGCGGAGCATTTTGGGTTTGGCAAGATGGTGAGGCCGGCGAAGCGGAGGCGGGCTCTGCTGGCCCTCGGCGTATGCCGCCTTTTGCTGTGTTTGAAACATGCACGCGCTTCACAGTTGAGGAATAATTAGGGGTATTCAGCATGACGACTTCCAATCAAATCGCCACGGCCAACGAGCGCCTCTATATCCATGAAACGATCCAAATCTCGGTTCGTCATCGCAAAAAGTACCTTCAGCACTTTCTGAAGTGGGCCCCTATTTCGCGTGAGCTTTACAATATGCGGCTGGTCGGCGTTTGGGCTGTCAATGGATCCACACACGATTGGCCAGTCGCCATTGTGCTTTGGGAGTTGGACGGGCTGCCGGCCTTTTCAAAAATGCTTGCGGGCGAATACGCCCATCTTCAAGACCCTAATGACCCAGTGAAAGACCACTATACCCTTTACTGGGGCGAGGGCGAGGAAGGCGTCGTCGACACAAAGGGGACCGACCGTTTATTGGCCCCTGCGTCCTATTCACCATCGCTCGCTCAGGCGGTGGAGAGAAAAATTACCGGTACGGGGTATCTGCATGAAACAGTGAAGGGCCCGCCCGGCAGCATCGGTCCGTTTCTCGAAAAACTTGGCCGGGAGTGGGTGCCTATCGCCGGACGCCTCGGCCTCAAGTTGGTGGGCGCCTATCGCTCAATCTTGCTCAACGACGAGGAAGCTATCGTCATTTGGGCTATCCCAACCTGGGATGACTGGGCCCGCTACGAAGAGGCCCTCTATTCGGAGGCTGAGGCCATTGCGTGGCGGGCTGACGCCGCGCGAGCTGGCATCAGCTGGGAGGGCAAATTGCTAAATCCGGCAGCCGACAGCGCGCTGCAGACCGGCAAGATCGTGTGACCGACAGGACACCTGCCCCGGCGCCAGGATGACGCACGAATTGATATTTCGCTCGCGACCCTTCGCCGCAACCTAGGACATCTTGCGCTCATCCTATCTCTAACAGGGTGCGGGAAAAAGGGAATTTGGTGAGCAATCCAATCTTTGGGGCGGTTCCGCACCCTGGATGAAAGCGGGCTTCATTCCTACATCGTCTCTCCCTCTGGGAGAGATAAGAGTGAGGGAGCAGGCTGTGGAAAGCGGAAATTCTTTTTCTTCGCAGCCTGCTAGTGGCGCACAATCTCGCGGCGAGGCAGTTGTCCCACGTCCTGAACTTGAACCTACAATCCCAGCTTGTAGGTTGTATTTGCGGTGCCGCTCAGCAGCCGCTTAGCCTCATCGGCCGAGTAGGCCTGAGCGAGACGCTTGAACGCATTCCATAGCACGCCATAACTTGTATAGTTCTTGTCTATGGGGAAATTGCTTTCAAACATGCAGCGCTGAGGTCCCAGTTTTTCAACCGCATAACTCACCATGGGACGATAGGCATCGGCCAATTCACCGGACGCGGGCGGCATTTCCCGCTCGCGTAGCGCGCGCATTGCGGAGATAGACACAGCGGCATATGGATTGGCGCAACCTCCCAACTTCAGGCGAACGTTGGCAGCACGTGAAATCCGATCGATGCCGTTTTTCCAATGGGCCAGCAGCTCAGCTTCGGAAGGTGCATTGGCGCTGCGATCCACGAACACCGCGAAGTGATCGCATATAATGAGAAGGTCAGGAAACTTCTCCGCAAGGTGCGCTATGATCGGAAGATCCGCATGATAGCTTACCAGCTCCAGGCATAGACCGCGCACAGCGAGGCGTTGTATGCCCTCTACTGTAACGGCGTCGTCGGCGACGGCATCCCAGCCTGGGGCGCGGGTCATGCTCCCGTCAGCGTGAAAGCTCCAAAATGGGTTAATACGGATTCCCTTGAATAAGCCCGGCCCGGCGCCAACGTGTGCGTCGAGGAGCTCATCCACTTTGGCTCTTCCGACCGCTAGATCGCCACCACCCACGATGCCGAATCGCATTCCTGGCAGGGACTTCGCGACCTGCTCATACTGCTTCGCAACGTATTCGGTCTCACCAGCAGGTTTCAGATGGTCCGAGCCGATCTCCCAGTAGTGGCCGTGCGCTTCCATATGCACCGACGCAACGACTTTATGGCCCGAGCGTAAATCGGCAATCCATTTCTCCGTCGGATACGGTACGGGCAGATCCATCAGGTGGTGATGGGGATCAACGACGGGCAAGTCGGGATTCAGTGCCTTTTCCTGAACCCGCGCGAGACGTTCTTCATCAATGTAACCTGACATGTCAACCTATCATAAAGTTCAGCAGTAGCTGCTGCCACCCATGGGGTGGCCTCTGTCGGGCGGTCTGGTAGGGCGAAGGGGCACATGCCAGCGATGGCTACGAAAGCTGCTGCTATATAGATGTCATGGTGGCTACGCCTGGGTCGGTGATACTGGTTGCGCTACAGTTTGTATCATTTGAGAGTCCCGATCGAGGTTTCCCTCAGCGCGTTGTCGTGAGCAATAGAGCGGCGGGGCGGGGAGCTTGAGGCCCGAGCCTTTGGCCGCGCGCAGTACGCCTGGCTGGCGCACTGCGGTCCGGGCGCAGGTGTCTGGTCGCTGGTCAGCGTGGTGCCGACCGGGGGGACGCGGGCGCTGGTAAATCGCCGCCAGTCCCCTGCGCTGCATCAAGCACTGTACCCGCTTGCGGTTGACCGCATGGCTCTGAGTCTGAAGCCATGCCGTCATCCGCCACGAGCCGTAAAACGGAGTGCGCAGATACTGGAAGTCCAGGAGCGCCATCAGCACCAGTTCGTAAGCGTGAACCTGCACTGCCTGATAGTAGAGCGCGGCACGGCTGAGCCCCAGCACCCCTCGGGGGCGAGGTCATCCAAACCTATGAATTGCGAACACAACAGTCTCTATCAGGGTGAGAGAATGAAAAACTCCAGTCACAGGGTGGAAGCCTGTGCAGCGACTTTCTAATTTTCTCCCCCGGACCGAGACTGTCGAAAAACGACTGAATGGCAGACAAAAGGTGCTTGGTAGCGCGGTCGCGCAATGGAGCTATGGTTCTGTTCCCTCGCCCACATTCAGTTGTGGGAGAGGGGGAGTGATGCACCTCAAGTAATATCTAAGGCGTTGGCGCACACTGAGACTCGGTAAACGTAGGGCATCTTTGAAGTGTACCTGCACCCTCACCCGTCGCGCGACTTGCTGGCGCAAATCGCGCGCCGACCTCTCCCGGCGTGCGGCTGCGGGCCCAGTCCGCAGCCACGGGCGAGGTAGGTTTTAGGAGTTTATCGACAGTCCCTGTCCGGGGGAGAAAATTACGCAAATGTAGAAACTCGAGAGGCACAGGCTTCCAGCCTGTGAAGCCGAGGTTCCGATCGGAACCTCGGCCCATTTTGGTGCGCCCAGCATGGCGCGTGACTTGGAGGTGAAAGTCCTCTGTGCGAGCAGGCCGCGTCGAGCACTAGCGAAGCGCAAGGGCGCCACCGCGAGGTGGGGTTCGGAGGAAGCGTGGAGCAAAGCCGCGAGCCGACGAACAGGAACCGGATACAAGGCGGGGTGGCTTGGGGCGAGCGGGCCAATGACCGCGAAGCTCCAGCGGCCAAGGAGCCACCGCGTAGATCCGGCGGTTGTGCGGCGAAGGTCACGGAGCCTTACCTGGGGAGATCTCGCCTTGGGGCGGAAAGGCCGACGCTGAGAAGCGGAGCGAGAAGTCAGCAGAGGCCGTACTAGTCAGCGGGATACGGCAGATGCCTCGATGTCCATGCTGATGAAGGGCCGAACGGAAGGGAGAGCGAAACCGCTGTGAGTCCGAAAGGCGCCAGGCGCCAGAAGCCCGAGCAATTGGGGCTGCCGCTGGAAGATAGAGGTGAAGCCCCGAAGGTCCAGCGCAGTGGCGAAGCGCCGACGATGGCGAACGGAGGGGTGCGCTCGGGCAGCGACCGCCTGATGGAACAGGTGGTCGCGCGCGGCAACGTCAGGGCGGCGTTGGCGCGGGTGAGAGAGAACCGGGGCAGTCCCGGAGTCGATGGCATGACGGTGGAAGAACTGCCGCAGTATCTGATGGAGCACTGGCCGGAAGTCCGCGAGCAACTGCTCGCCGGAACCTATCAGCCCAAAGCGGTGCGGAGGCGGGAAATCCCGAAAGCGAGCGGCGGAATGCGCGAGTTGGGCATTCCGTGCGTACTCGACCGGCTAATCCAACAGGCGCTACTGCAGATGGTCGCGGAACTGAGGAAGTACCTGCCGGGGTGGAAGCAATACTTCCAACTGGCGGCCACGCCGAGCGTTTTCGCCGAACACGACAAATGGCTCCGCCACCGGCTGCGAGCGCTGCAACTCAAACAGTGGAAGCGCGGCTCCAAGGTTTACGCCGAGCTGCGTAAACTCGGCGTACCACCTACCGCCGCGGCGCGCGTAGCGGCGAATACCCGCCGCTGGTGGCGCAACGCCCGGATGCTGGTGCAACTCGGACTCACTACCCGCTACTACGACCGCATCGGAGTGCCCCGACTTGCCGGATAACCTCAACCATCCGAACCGCCGGATGCGGACCCGCATGTCCGGTGGTGTGGCAGGGGAGTAGCGGTGCGCCGCTACCCCCTATGCCGATTCTCGTAACGAGATTAATTTCTTAGGCGGCGCGGCGGACGGGTTCTGGGCCGGCGGCGCCGTGGCGTAGTAGCTTGCCCGATTTGATGCCGGTGGGCTGGCCGTCGATGAAGGTCACTTCGCCGTTGAGCAGCACGTAGCGGTAACCCTCGGCGCGCTGCACCCGGCGCCATTCGTTGGCCGGGAAATCGTGGGCGACCTCGGCCGGCAGGATCTGCAGCTTGTCCATCTCGTAGATCACGACATCGGCCGCGTAGCCCTCGCGCAGCAGGCCGCGGTCCGCAAAGCCGGCGCAGTAGGCGGGCAGCGCGCTGAGCTTCCAATGGGCCTCTTCCAACGACACGATCGGATGCTCGCGGACGTAGTCGATCAGGAACTCGGTGCCGTAACGGCCGCCGGTGAAGAACTTGGTGTGGGCGCCGCCGTCCGATACGCCGGGAATCACGTATGGGTTGCGCACGATCTCTTCGCGGAACTCGAAGCCATGATTGAGCGCGGGCGCAAAGAACTCGGCCTGCAGATCGTCGGCGACCGCGAGATCCAGCATCACATCGACCGGATGCTTTCCGCCCTGCGCGGCGCCGATTTCACCCAGCGTCAGGTTTTCGTACTTCTTGAGATCCTCGCGCCGGGTTTCGAGCACCACGATAGTGGCGAGGTCGTTGCTCGCCTGGCGCGGTACCTGCTCGATTAGCGCCGCGCGCCGCGCCGGGTCCGCGAGCTTGGCCTTGCGCTCGGGCACCGTGCCGGTGGTCGCGTCGCACCAGGCCTGGGCGTCGTCGAACAGGTTCCAGTCGATGAAGGTGAAGGTCAGGCCGGCGTTGGTGGTGATGCCTTGGCCGTAGATGCGCAACCCCTTTTCCTGCGCCTGCTGGATCCATTTCATGGGCCCGCGATGGCGCATCGGATTGGTATCGTCGGGCGACACCGCGTTCCACAGGATCGGCCGGCCCGAGACTTCGGCCAACTGCTCGAAATGGCGAAAGTCGGACTTGGGATGGCCGGTGGCGTAAACCATCTGGATGAAACCTTCGTTGCGCTCGCCCAACACGCGCGCCAGCGCAATCGCGGTGTCATTGTGCATCACGTCGGTCACCATCGGGGTGCCGTCGTAATCGCGCTGCACCGCGCCGCCGCTGTCGGGATGGAGGCGCTGGGCCGAAAAGCCGCAGCCGCCGGCGTCCATCGCCTCGTTGAGCAGCCGGCACATCTCACGGGTTTCGGCGTCGGTGGGTTTGCGCGATTTGGCCTCCTCCATGCCCATCACCCAGGTCAGCAGCGGCGCCAGCGGCACATAAGGAAGGATGTTGATGCCCTTGGGACGGCGATCGATGCTGTCGAGGAATTCGGGAAAGGTAACCCAGTCCCACGGCAGCCCGGCTTTCATCGACGCGTAGGGAATCGCTTCCACGCGCGTCATGGTCAGCATCGCGCGCTCGCGATCCTCGGGATGCACCGGGGCGAAGCCGAAGCCGCAGTTGCCGATTACAATCGAAGTGATCCCGTGCCAACTGGAAATCGAACAGTAGGGATCCCAGAACAGTTGGGCGTCATAGTGGGTGTGAAGGTCGATAAATCCGGGCGCGACAATCGCCCCGGCCGCGTCGATGACGCGTTGGGCGGCGTCGCCCGCAAGCCGCCCGATTTTGGCGATCTTGCCGTCCTTGATCCCGAGATCGGCGCGGAACCGCGGCATCCGCGTTCCATCGACAATCAATCCATCTCTGATGATCGTATCGAATTGTGCCATCGCGCATCTCCCCGTATGAGCCCAACACAGTTTTATGGTTTAATCGAACTGTTAGCCCCGATTAGCTGAGCTTATTAAGAAGCGTTTGAATCTGCAACCCTTTAGTCGATTGGCCTGAGGTGATTGCGAGCACCTTGTCCCCATCGGCCTGATGGCGTTGGTGCGCGAATAAGCTTAAGAATCTTATTGATGCCTGATGATCGAAAGCCATTCGTCTCGCTGATTTATCCCGAACTGCACGAACAGGCCGCGATTGCTCTGGGCCGGGCCTTTATCGACGATCCGATGTTCATGCCACTGGTGCCGGAGATCACCGATTCAGCGCGGCGCGCGGCCGTGTTCAGCGACCTGTTCCGCGCGATGTTCGCGGTGGAGCGCAAGACCGGCCAACCGACGTTCGGCGTTATTGGTGATGGCAAGGTGGTGGCCGCGGCGGTGACCGAGGGCGTCGGGCACCCGTCGATGGTTGACGTAACTACGGCCGGACTGGGCCAGTTTCCGCGCCTGGTCCGCGCGCTCGGATGGGGCGGGGTCCAGCGCGCGTTGACGCTGTTCCGGATTCTGTCCGGCAACCATCCCCACGAACCCCACCTATATCTGCAGGCGCTCGGCGTCGATCCCGATTATCAGAAGCGGCACTTCGGAAGTCTGCTGCTGGAGCATCTGCGCGAGCAGGCCCAGGCGCGCCCGGACATCAATGGCGTCTACCTGGAGACGGCCACTGAAGCGAACGTCGCGTACTACAGCGCCAGAGGCTACCAGATCATCGGCGAGATTCATCCGCTCGGGGTCAGAGCCTGGCGGATGTTCCAGCGCGTCCGCGGCTGATTATTTGCAATGGTGGTTCCGAACGCGACACCGCATTACATCCGGTTACACATCCGGGACACAGCATGTCCGCCAGCCCGCGCGGCAAGGTTCTTGAGAGAACATCGTTGATCGGGTCGATCGGCCATCGCATGCGGAAATATTTGCAACGTCGATAGCTCATACCGGCGAGTCGCAACCAAAAAAACTACATTTGCCGGGTACCTCAAGGGCGTCGAGGCTGGCATGAAGTGTGCGTGATTATGGCGTCACGCCATCGAAAGAGGTCAATGATATGAAACTATCTGCTTCGTTTGTTCTGGCTGCAGCGCTTGCGGCAAGTGGTACTTTCGCTAATGCCTGGGGTCAAGTTACAACCCGGAGTGTTACAGTCGTTAATCCACCGCCGTCGGTTTCAAACAGCACCACGACAACCACCACGACTGAAGAAGTCCCCTCGCCACCGACCCATACAACGATCGTTTTCAAGCACGCTGATTCGCGTGACATCCACACGGATGTGCTCCGCACCTGGGACGATTTCGCGCAGGCGCATCCGAAAATTGCAAGCACGCTGGCTTACAAGCCGTCGTTAATCAATGACCCTTCTTATATGAGACGCCACCCCTCACTCGACGCATTTTTTCAAAGCCATCCAGACGTCAAGGAAGCGATGGTGGAGGACCCGGGCAATTTCGCCGCAATTCCGCCGCGTCCGGGTGAGTGAAACCTTACCCGACAGTGCTTGAAACTTAATCGGCGTGAAACTCGGAAGAGTGAAGAACGTGCTGCACGCTTAACGCAGCGCAACGGCTATTTGGCGAGGCTAGGGTTCGCGTGTTGGTTGCTGCGCCAACTGTTCGCGGCATACTCGATCGAGATGCGGCAGGTCTTCGGGGACGAGTTTCACATGACGGGGCGGAAATGCTTTCGGTAATTGTGGCGGAGCACATTGCCGATTCCGGCCACCTTCGGCCAAGGGATTTCCGGGTGTCTGGCTTTGATCTCGGCAGGCAAGCGACGGCTCGCCTCCAAGATATTTTGAGACCGCGTTCGACTAGCCATTGTCGTTGCCAATCGGTCTCGAAGGCGTCGAGCGGCATATCGCCAAGCACCTGTCGGACGCGCTCGATGGCTTCGATAATGTCGTCCAGGTGGGGATCTCCGGCGGAGTGGCCAGAAATCAAAACACTGGCACCGCAGTGGCCTCAATACGCTGCCGCAGGATCTTATGGATGCTGTTGCGCGTCATGATAGCGGTCTTGCAGCCGAGAATCCGGGTGGCGGCTTCTTTCACGTCCATCAATTCTAAAGGCCGAGCTTGCCCTTCTCGTAGTCGGAGCGAGAATCGCGCGCCTCGGTGTCGTCAGCCGAAGAGGTAAGATCCTGAACCGGGCCGCTTGAGCCGGCTTCATGCTCCCTCAATCGCGCTATAGCTTCGGTCCGCCTCAAATGGAATTGTAGCACTGGTCCTTTTTTTCCCAGCCCGTTTCACAGAGCGCGAAGGCGGGGTGGGGTGACGGCGGGAGTGGAGAATCGGGCGTCTATGACCCTGTCATGCCCGAATCGGCCCACGAACTGAACACCTGGAGAATCACGTTATTGTATTTGCTGTGAGGCCTCGCGGCAAAACCGTGTAACTTCAATCGGGGCGGTAGTTCGGATTGGCCGGGATGCCGGCCAGAATATCCGCGGGGTGGTATTCGACGCCGCCTTTGTAAACGGTGGTGAGCTTGCGCAGATCGCGCACATCGCTGAGCGGGTCGCCATTGATTACCAGGAGGTCGGCGAAACGGCCCGGCGCGATAGATCCGATGTCGCCATCCTTGCGCAGATAGCGCGCGGCCTGTGACGTAACCGCGCGCAGCGCGGCCACACTGCCCATCGCGATGGCCAGCATTTCGATTTCGCGCAGCAGCGAAAAGCCGGGCGGCGGCATCGACACTCCACCGGCATCGGTGCCGCCCACAATCAGCCCGCCCGCCGAATGCAATTGACGGCAGAACTCCAATTGCTGCTCCAGCGCCTTGCGCGGGTCGCCGGAATGACTCTCGCCGAAACCGGGGAGCCGCAAATCCCAATCCTCACTCCGCTCCACCAAGTGCCTGGGCCATCGCGCGATGCCGCGCCAGCACCACCGGAGGGATGTAGCGCCGATCGGGGTCGCGACGGGTAGCGTCGAAGCCGCTCCAGGTCATCCAGTCCACCGACAAAAGCGTGCCCAACGCCACCTGGTGCTGCGCCATGTTCGCAATCAGGTCCCTGGTTGCCGGCGCCGCAAGGTCGGCTTCCTGCCATCCCAGGCGTAGCTTTTGTCCCCATTCACGGCTCATCATCGATGGATTCGGGCCCCATCGATGCTCGAGTGGGCAGATGTCCTGGAATGGAGAGATCGACACATGTTCCAGGCCGTTAATTCCCGCCTTCACCGCCTCGCTCGCGCGCATCCAACCCAGATGCCCGGTGACCGGTACGCTGCCGCCGACATAACTGATTATTCGTTGACCGGTTTCAGCGGGTAGCGAGAAGTAGAGTTTGATGCAATCCACTTCGTTTTCGAGCAGCGGTTTGACCTTGTCCGGTACGGCGTCGGGCGACGGCACGCTTTCCAGCATCACCGAGGCAAAAGGTTCGGGCAGACTTTGCACCGTACCCTGCAACAGCGGACCGCATACGTACAGGCGCGGCCCCAACTTTTCGCCTGACGCCAGCGCCTTCTGTACGGCCTTTACCCCGTCCAGCCTACCGCCGCAGTCGCGCGCCGCCGTCACTCCCGCCGCGATGAACAGGCGCAACCCCTCATCGCCCATCAGCAGCGTATGCA
>CAWDWL010000036.1:0-8376 GCA_963805995.1 uncultured Pseudomonadota bacterium
TTTCATTACGCCCACTGACGCGTCATTCTTTGCTTTGAACCGAAATGCGTAATGAACACCGGCAAGGTGAACGACGAGACGTTCACTGCGCCCAAGGGCGTAAAAATCTAGTAACCAAAAATTGGACCCTTTCTGCGGGGACAGATCGCCGGGCCGGGTTCAATGCTGCTGAGGGATAAGAGCGGCGCCCGGAAGAGGCAAATATGCGTCGTCCTTAAGGAGGTCGATTGGAGTGTTAGGACGCTCGGGAAATGGAGCCAGGCACGTTACCTGTGAGTGCGTCGAGCAAATACCCCGCGGGAAACAAGGTGAGACCAAGAGCGGCGCTCCAGAAATCGACATAATGACCAACGCTATGCCGCAGTCCCCAATGCATCCAAGGAAACAGATGAAGCGCTTCGGAGATATGAGCAAGTACGACGACGATCAGACATCCTGCACCCACTAGCTGCAGGAAGGACCATAAGGTCCTTCCTCTAAAGAACAAAATTGCAGAACCGGAAAAGAGCACGCACGCCGCTATCCCAATTCCTAGCAACATGGCGTAGGGGTGCTCGCGCATTTTGTTGGTGCTCCGCGATTAGCGGTGAAGCGAAACAAAATGTTCTGTGCTCAACCTCGCTGATCAAGCTCCGCCTTTAGATCCGGCGCATTGCAACCAACGGTTACGATGAGCGAATGTCATTGCCATCCTGGTCCGGCCTCCCTCTTGGGCGCGTGTCAAGAGGCCGATCGCAGTATGGAGCTATTCTAATGGCGGTCTCCCTGATGCTCGTCGCTTTCGAACGGCAGACGGACGTACCAGGCGTTGAGATCGCCAGTGCGCGAATCGCCCCACCCGATCCAGGCCAGGTGCTCGTCCAGAAAGATCGACGAGTTGTCGTCGCCAAACATATAATTAGGAGGGTACCCGGGGGAGATGGCCGTGCTCACCCTAACGGGCTCGTCGAAATCTTCGTCATCTCCGCGGGAGAAGTTGGCCCAGACATCGTAGCTACCGTCGTTGTAGAGCGTCCGCCACATCACACCAAGGACTCCCTGAGGCGAAAAGAAACACCAAATTTTGAAATGTGTGAACTGATCGGTTTCGCTAATAACCTGCGGGCTACTCCAGCTCTTGCCCGAATTCCATGTATTGTAGACCTCGACCTTTGTCGCAGTGCCATTGAGTAAAGCGATTGCGTAATGGTGATGATTGGATGGATCGGCCGCGACCACCAATCCGGGATTAGTAATGTCTTGACTGACTCCATCGGCCAACGGCACCACATATCTTTGAAGATTGTTACCGTCGTGCTTGCTGGTTTCGAACACCACACAAGGGCAGGTTATGTTGGCCACCGGAGTGCTGCCCGCCACATAGACAGCAGCAATAACCCCGTTCGCGGCGGAAAGGTCGCCATCGTTGATTTGCGGATAATCGGGTGAATCATAGGCGTAAATCGTTCCCCACGTGCGGGCGTCATCGTGCGAGACAACCATCCAGCGCCGCACCGTCGGCGAGTCCGATCGGCCCGATACCCAGACTGCGCCATTTGATTGGTCTACGGATATCCAACCGCGATCGACTGCCGCCACCGGGCCAATGATCGGCTCCTGGCCAGGCGCGAACCGAGCCAGAGTGACGGGATTCTCGTCGCCGATCGCCTCGGTGGGCTGGCTCCATGTCTTACCCTCATCTCTCGATCTTATTACCATGTCCGCGCCGGTGATCGGTCCCGGGGTTAGAATCATACCACCAGCATAAAGTGTCCCATCTGGTCCGGCAGCGACGAAAGCATCACCTTTAACTTTGTCGGTTGGCATATTGGGCAGGATCTGGTCATTCCAGGTTTTGCCGGAATCGTGAGATACCGCCACGTGCGCCACCTCGAAGTCCAGAATGCTAAAAAATGCGGGCGCCGGCGGCAGATCTTTGGGAACGGATGTGTAACCAGAGATTACGTTCGTGTGATCGACCGGATTCACGTATAGCCAGGGTTCTCCTTCCCATCGGGTCGAATCATTGGAGAGATCCTGCTCAAGGAATTTTTCGTCCTCGCCACGACCCCGATGGTCGTCGGCAAGCGCCGGCCACGCGATCGCCACCAGGACAAGGAAAGTCATCACCATGGGCCATAGCTTAGGTAACCTTGACAAACTTGGCGCAGTGTCCGCCCATATCGCCCGGTTTGCGACGCCGCTGCTACCTATGATTGACCCTGATTCAGATCTTTTGTTCATCTGCGCACCTTCCGGAGCCTGCGAAACTGCTCCGCAACTAGTCCCAACGTATGGACGTCGGTACGGTGTGAGTCGTATTGGCAAAATGGCGAGTTCCAGGCCGTGCCAATTGTTTTTTATGCGTCGTCTTAACTGGTTGTTCTGTTTTAGTCCTCCGGCACCAGATTCCTTTAGTCTCGGGATGGGGCTGACGTCAAACGCTCCGCGTCTCCACTGAGCGACACTTCCGTCTCCGAATCGAAATGCATCGGGTCTTGGATTAGCTCCGCAAGGGCGACGTGCTCGTGGTGTGGAAACTCGACCGGCCCTCCCGGTCGCTCCGGGACGTGCTGACAATTATGGGCTGGCCGAGGCCAAAGCCGCGTTTCGGAGTCTGACCGAGGCGATCGACACCACCACGCCGGCTGGACGGATGATGATGCAGATGGTCGGGCCCTTCGCGGCATTCCAACGCGCTATGCTGCGCGAGCGCACCAAGGCCGGTTTGGACGCCGGCCGTAGGGACGGACGTATTGGCGGGCGACCGCCCAAGTTGAGTCCTCAACAGCAGACCGAGATTGTACGGATGATCTCCAGAGGCGGGAAAACGGGTGCTGACGCGGCGCGCTTGTTCGGCGTCCACCCAGCGACGATCTCGCGCCTCATACGGGCACGCAACACCGACGGTGCTGGCCAAGCTTCTTCACTATGCGTTCGACTGCTGGATGCAAAGGAGCACCCGGACATCCCCTTCGAGCGCTATGCGGACGACGCCATATGCCACGGAACGAGGCTCAGGCGCGGGAACTGGCTCAAAAACTCTTCCGGTCGCGTCGTTTGAATGGTGCGATGTCCGCAAATTACACGGTGCACGATGGGCACTGGTAACGGTTCTCAGCGATCGCGATTGTATTCGGCACGTCTGATGCTTGTTAGCCATGGGACTGACGGAGGTCTTCCCATGAAGACAGCTGCAATTGTTTTCTTCGCGCTGATAATTGTCTTGGTATTGCTCGCGATGCCGCTGAAGGGATGGGCGCGCGAGGGCGAGGGCGACTCCAGTCGGGACCAACATCACGCGCACCAATACAGATGGCGGAGCCATCGCGGATGGTATGATCGCTTTAGTTATCTTCGCTACGGCGACGACGATCGGGGTGGCGGCTATTCCTATCGAGGCTACCCTGGGAACGCGGTATGCAATCTTGACTTTAGATGTTTTCCCGCTCCGACAACCAGCCCGGCTTGGGGATATGATTATTGGCCGATGAATTATTCCGGCCCGATGGCCGGTGGTGCGGTCGTCCCGAACTCCGGGCTCTGATTGGTCGCTGCGAGTGTTTGCTCCAAAAGAATTTCAGAGGGTCCCGGTTTCTGGCGCGTGCGCGCGAATTTCGGCATTGATGTGGGATGAGAGGAACAACCCGTTTCCTGATCGCCTTCGCGCTCATCTGTCAATATAGCGCTACAGCTTTCACCCAAGACGTCGTCACCGGCAGCTTGCCCTGCCAGCCTATTAACCTTGGTTTATACAAAATCGAGCTGACAAAATATGAAGCGTCGGGTCAGTACGAACGCGATCTGATTGCCGCCGTCCGCCCAGCCGAGGCTTGGCTCGCGCAGCGGGCCAAGAACGACGGCCGGCTCGCGATTGTGCTGGACATCGACGAGACCTCGCTGTCCAACTGGCCCGTGATCAAGGCTGACGATTTTGGATTCATCCCCAGAGGTCCGTGCGATTTGTCTCCGAATAATTTGCCCACCGGGGCTTGCGGCTGGCTGGCCTGGATTAGCCAGGCGCGCGATCAACCGATCGTCCCGACGCTGGAACTCTACCGGCAGGCGCGACGATATGGGATGGCGGTGTTCTTTATCACCGGACGTCCCGAGTCAGTGCGCGCCGCGACCGAGCGCAACCTGCGAGCCGCGGGTTACGACCGGTGGAACGCCCTGGTGATGAAGCCAGGCAATCTGCCGCGGCTCAAATCGGCCGCTCCCTTCAAGGCTCCGGCGCGCAAAAAGATCGCGGAGCAGGGGTACACCATCATCCTGGACATGGGCGACCAGGAAAGCGACCTCGCCGGCGGTTACGCGCAACGCACGTTCAAGCTCCCAAATCCATTTTATTACGTTCCTTGATGCAAGACCCCTTCGGGGTGGCGGAAATTACATAGTTGCATGGTGGTTACCTGGCGAAGTGCCGAAAAGATATCGCCGCTTCGTCGGCACGCCTGATGCTTAATTATGTGCCCGGAGAGATCTAGCTATGAAGGCGAAATTATCGTCGTTTTTGATCGTCCTGGCCGCTATAATAATGCTGGCAATGCCGGTGAAAGCGCTCGCGCATGACCACGGTTGGCATCACGGCCACTGGCGCCACTATGGATGGTACGCACATCACGGCTGGCATCATGGATACTATGGGCCTGGTTACTACGGAGGGGGCGGTTACGCTTATGCGCCTTATCCCAACTACGCGCCATATCCCAACGGCAACCTGGTTTGCAATTACTATGGAGATCGCTGCTGGCCTGCTCCGGCAGTCAATCCGTGGGGATACAGCTATTGGCCGATGAGTTATTCGACCGTCCCCGTTTCTACGGGCTCAAGAGCGCTTTGAACGCCTTGGGCTGTCCATTAAAGAACCCACCAGCTCTAATAAGACAACAGCTCTAACCGCGCATCCAGGTCGGATGGTCGCGTTGCTTATTAAGGGTTGCGATTGTGCCGCCGCCGGCGCTCATGCAAGCATGAATGCGGAATCCGAAAGACGATGTCCGCAACTGACGCACGCACACTGGTCGAGCTTCATGGTCTAACCAAGACTTACGGAACGTTTGCGGCGGTTAAGGAGCTCGACCTCTCAATATCACGCGGTCAGATCTTCGCCCTGCTTGGTCCCAACGGAGCGGGCAAAACCACTACTATCCGAATGCTCATGGGCATTCTCGCCCCCAGCGCGGGCTGGGCGAGGATTGACGCTCTGGATTGCTTCCGCGATCGGGTAGAGGTCAAGCGCCGGGTCGGTTATCTGCCCGATGAGCCGGTTTTTTACGACTATCTTCGCGGTCGCGAAATCATTCGCTTCTGCGGAGAGATGCACGGCTTGAGCCGCACCGACATAGATCGGCGCGCGCGCCCGATTGTGGAGCAATTGGAGCTCGATGAAGCGCTGGAAGAATTTGCCGCCAATTATTCCAGGGGAATGAAAAAGAAGCTCGCTCTCACTTGCGCGATGCTTCATGATCCGGCGCTGCTGATTCTGGATGAGCCGACCAACGGATTGGATCCGTTTGCGACTCGCGCACTGCATCGGATCATCAGCGCCAAGGCTGCCGAGGGTAAGACGATCTTTTTCAGCACGCATCTACTCGATCAGGCGGAGAAGCTTTGCACCCAAATCGCAATTATGGCGCGGGGCGCGATTGTGGCCGATGGCACCCTGGCGGAGTTGCGCGCGCGTCTTTCGCTTGACGGCTCGCTGGAAGAGATTTTTTTCTCTTTGGCGAGCGGTTCGTCCAGCGTGAGCGAAATGTGAATCCACCGCCGCCCTTGAGCACGCTGCGGGCGCTCTGGATCATGGGACGGCTGGCGCTGCGCCGTCAGCTCAACCTTTTGGAGCGTATCCGCTTTCTCCGCCGCTTCACGAGCAGGGAAGGTCCGCGCACCGCCACGTCCACGAAATCGGGCCGACGTTCGATATTCGGTGGGATCCTGTTCCTGTTCATAATCTTCAACGGGTTCTTTATAGCCGCACGCGGTCTGGCAAATATTTCCGCGATTTCGCGGAACTTGCCCGAAGCACCCGACAAATTCGTGGTCAGCGCATTTTCATACGCCAGACTGGTTGAAGCGGACCAGGCTTTGCGGCAGGCGAAGAAAGTCCAGGATGCGACTGAGCGCGAGAAGCTCGAGGGCATGTGGCATCGCCATCTGGACCGCATCTTCACCACTGAAATCAGGTGGGGCGCCTTTACCGAAGACGAGGAAGGACTCCGATTGCGCCAGATGCGCGAGCGGTTCGCGCGTGAAGGCGCCTCCGGATTTGTCGAAGCCTCACCCGACCTCTTCGCCGTGTCACAGACGACATGGCCAAGCGCGGGCACGCCGCAAGCGCTATTTATCCGCGCTCTCGCCTTTCTGCTGGCTTTCCTGACACCGACGCTCGTTTGTACCTCGCTGGGGACGACGAACAAGGATTTGGGCCAGTTGGAATGGAGCTTCGAGTGGCTCTACACATTTCCCGTTTCTTCCCGCGCGCTGTTCGCATCGAGGCTGCTCGGCTACTCGTTGTTGAATCAGTTTGTATGGTGGCTTTTGTTTCCGTTTGCGGTTCTTATCTACGTCGCGGGCGGTTTCGGTTGGAGCGCGGTTCCCATCGGTTTCGGGGTCGCCCTTTATCTTGCGCTCGTGTCCGGGGCCGTAACCTTGCTGATCGAAGTCGGACTGCGCAAATTCTTCAATGTCGGTCAAATCAAAAACATCCAGGCACTGTTTACCGTTGCGGGTGCGGGCAGCTTCCTGTTGTTTTTCGCCGCGCTGCTTTCCAAACCGGTTGGCGGCTTTTTGTTGCGTGCGACGTCTTCATTGCCAACGCTGATGCTCTGGAATCCGCTATCCGTGTCGCTGATTCCCGCAATCCCCGCAGCACCGCGATGGCAGGTTCTGTTGAGCGGATGGGTGATGGTACTAGGGGCGGCGGCCGTGTTTTCGTGGTCGGTGATCGGTTGCGAACGGTTGACGCGGGATGGACTGATAAGGACAGGGGGACCGTATCAGGGCAGCAGACAGTCGCACACGACCGGCGTTGGCTCAGGCTGGCTGCGCGGTATTGCCGGCCACGAAGCCCTGCTGCTGGCCCGGGATCGAAATCTGTTTGTGCAAGTGTTTATCATCCCGCTTCTGATTCCGGCTTACTACCTGTTCACCGACACCCACCTACGCTCTGCCCTGACCGGCAACTTTCGCCGGGCCGCGACGGTGGCATACGCCGTCGGGGCTTTCTCATTTCTCAGCAGCGCGATGCCCCTGCTCAGCCGCGAAGACAAAACGCTGTGGCAACTCATGGCATTCCCGCGCAGCCTGGTTTCAATCCTGCTGGAAAAGGCTGCGTTTTGGGCCGCCATTGGCGTGGTGTACGGGGGCGCCATCCTTTTCCTCATCGTTCACTTCAGCGCACATTTGCAAGTGACCTGGAGCTACGTCTTCCTCGCGATGTACGGAATTCTGGTTTATGCATTTATCGCGTCGGGACTCGGCGCCGTGACCACGAATGTCCTGGAAACCGATCGACGCGCGCAAGTGCGCCAAAGTATTGGATACCTCTACTTCGTCCTTGCCGCGATGTATGCCAATGCGATCTATGCACCCTCGCCATGGACCAAACTGGGGCAGTTGGTTTTATCGACTCTGCTCGCTGTCGCCTTGTGGCAGAAGGTCCGCGACTACTCGCCTTATTTTTTGGATCCGACCCAATGGCCTCCGCGCACGATCGATCTGGCCGATGGAATGATTGCCGCCCTGGCCTTCTTTGTTCTCCAAAGCCTAATGGCCCTCGTGATGCATTGGACCTCCACGATGCCGGCGGCCGAGCAAATCACCGTTGGGTATGCACTCGCGGGAGTGATGGTCGGGGTCGCCGCCTTAGCAATTTTTTGGACGCAG
Source organism: uncultured Pseudomonadota bacterium (assembly GCA_963805995.1). Taxonomy (GTDB): domain Bacteria; phylum Desulfobacterota; class Binatia; order Binatales; family Binataceae; genus JAJPJA01. The sequence continues at coordinate 7,867 of CAWDWL010000036.1, forward strand.
GGAGTCTCGAAACTGTGGCAACAGATCGGCTTGGTCTCGCAAGACGGGCAACCTCTGGTACCGGCGCGAATCCTGACGCAGGGCGCATTCTGGGGTGCGGCGGCGGCCTTGGGAGCCTTAGGTTATATTCGGGTTCTTAACCTGGTCCCGCAATGGCGGACGTGGAAGCAGGACGCGGACCTGAGCGCCTTTTTGTCGCGGGCCGATCAACCGCTTTGGATATGTGCGCTGGTCATCGTCGCCGCCCCGATCGTCGAAGAATTCATTTTTCGCGGCCTGATTTTCCAGGGACTGCGCCGAAGTGCCGGGGTAGCCGTGGCGGTCGTAGGCAGCGCGGCCCTGTTCGCGCTGGTACATCCGCCAATCGCGGTGATACCGGTCTTCGGTCTGGGAGTTGCCGCGGCCATCAGCTTCGAAAGGTCAGGATGTTTATGGAGCTCGATCGTCACTCACGCGATTTACAATGCCTGCGCGATGTTGGTCAGCCGGCTCTGATCGGTCATCCCCAGG
>CAWDWL010000037.1:0-131767 GCA_963805995.1 uncultured Pseudomonadota bacterium
GCTCGGTCGGCAGTACCCAGTCAGCGGCGAAGCGCTCGAGGTCGCCGAACTCATCGGGCAGGAGGACGGGTTTTTCTGGCATCAGCGTCTCCTTTTCGTGAGCGGGCTCGAGATGGCGAGGTGATCGGGTCGGAAGCGGGTTCGTGGTAGGCGCTCACCCAGTCCTGCACCACCTTGTGGAGGTGCCGGCAGAGGATCTCTTGATCACCGAGCAGGAATTTATCGACCACTCGGGATTTCAGCATCGTGTGGGTCGCCTCGAGGGTGTTGCCGTCCTGGAGACTGAACTCTTTGAAGGTCACAGCTGCGGTCTCCTGGGCAAGCCGCTCCGCTGCGTTCCTCGGCGGAGCGAAATAGAGCGTTCCCTCGAACAGGTGGCGGTCTGTCGTGATCGGCCAATAATGGTAGGTGAGATACCAGTTCGGCTTCCAGATTAGGATCACGAAGTTGGGAAAGAACTGGAACGAGTCCAGCCCCCACATCGGCGACCTGGCGGGATTGAGCCCACTCGGAAGATCGCCGAGCCCAATGTCAGGTTCGTCCCAAGGGCCGAATAGGCCGCTCCTCGTCAGCCGGTCGATGCGCTTGACGGGCTGGTCGTCGGAGGGCACGGCAAACCTACCCATCGACGAGACCATCCGATGAGGACCGAAGAGCTGGTACCAGAGACCCTGGTAGCCCATTTGGTAAAGTGCCTGAGCAGCCTCGGGTGTGGCACTCTGCTTTTTATGGAGCACCGGAGCGTGGTAGAACTCCTGAAAGGCGTCCATAAAGAGCTTCCAATTGGCCTTTACCTCGGCTCGATAGCGAAAGACCTGGGTCAACTTGTGGAATGGGTAGCCTTCGATCCCCCACGCCATCTCGCCCAGAAACTCGCGTAGTGGCTGAGACGAAGGGCTGCCCAGGTTGATGAAGATGAAGCCCTCCCAGACCTCCAGATTCACCTCTACGAGCCCATACTCGGCCTTGTCGACGCCGAAGAACTGATCCTCCTGTTGGATGAAGGTGAGCCTCCCGTCGAGAGCGTAGCGCCACCCGTGGTACTTGCAGGCGAACTGCTGACAGGTCCCGCGCTCTTCCTCGCCGGGGTAGTCAGTCCACACGAGCTTGTTGCCCCGGTGCCGGCAGATGTTGTGGAACGCTCGAATCTTCTGGTCTGAGCCCCGCACGACGATAACTGAGGTGTTCGCGACGGCGAGTTCCTTCGTGAAGTAATTCCCCGCCTTGGGAACCTGCTCGACTCGGCCGACGTTGAGCCAGCACCGGCGAAAGATCGCCTCACGTTCAGCCTCGAAGAACTCCGGTGAGATCGAGTCCTCGTACGAGATGGGCTCGGTCCCCAGCTCGGGATATGCCTCAGTCCAGCTCCTGACGCTCGGCTTTTGTGCGAGGGCCATGCCTCACCTCCATTTTGCCGGCTTCGATCCGCACCCGACCATTAACGCGAGTGGAGAACCGAAAATTTAATTTGGGCGCAAAAAAATATCAATATCAAAATAATATCTGATATCTAACATCTTGACGCTGGAAGGCCGAGAAATGAGCTCCCAGCCGGCCCTACCAGCGACCAGGCACCACCGCCCCGCGTCCTGCAGATGATGCTTTCCGCGATTCTTCCTGGAGGCGCCGCGGATAGCAGCCATGCAGCCTTTTCGGCGCTGACGTTGCCGCTGATCCGCGAATCCGCCAGAGGCGTCTCGCCGCACTGGATCGACTGCGGCGCAAACCCTTATTGCCCGTTGATGGCGATACCGGTGAGGTATTCGGGCGTCTGGCCGCTCATTTGAAGTCCGCCGCCCGCAAGCCCCGCAATCGCGTACAGGACCTCTGGATCGCAAGCCAGGCGATTCAGTACTCCTATCGATTATTCACCAGGAACAAGGCAGATTTCGAAGATATCCCCGGACTGGATCTGGTTAGCTATCAGCTCGCTCATCGTGGGTGACACCAACCAGGGGAGCGCCAGCCCTCAAACAGTAAGCATGAAGGCATTGATCAAGCGTGCTATCTGCTTCCTGCCGCGCGCCGTGTTAAACTGGCGCTGACAGCGCTTTACGGGCGCTACTCATGGATAAAATGGCGACAAGCACTGGTGGCAACAAGATAACCCTCGATCAGGTGCGGCATATCGCGATGCTGGCGCGGCTCGAACTGACCGCGGACGAAGAGCAGCGGATGCTGGGCGACCTCGGAGAGATGCTGGAATACGTCGACAAGCTCAATCAGCTCGACACCAGCGCCGTCGAGCCGACCGCGCAAGTGGGCGACATCGGCGCCGCGATGCGCGAGGACGCGGTCACCAACCCCGTTGACCCTGACTCGATCCTCGCCAACGCGCCGGCGGCCCGCGAGCAGATGTTCAAGGTGCCGAAGATCATCGAGTAGCGATTGGTGCAAACGCGCGCCCCGCGCGCAACTGGCAACTCGCGCGGACGCGGTGGAAAGATATAGAAGAAGTGACGAACGACGCCTGCAAACTGACCATCACCCAGGCGCAGCATCTGCTGCGCAGCCGGGAGATCTCGGCGACCGAATTGACGCGCGCCTGCCTGGAACGGATCCATGCGGTCGAGCCCCGGCTCAACGCGTTCATTACGGTATGCGAAACGGAAGCCCTGGCTCAGGCGCAAGCCGCGGACCGGCGGCTGGCCGGCGCCGACGTGCCGCCTCTGTGCGGAATTCCGCTCGGCATCAAGGATATTTACGCGACCAAAGGCGTGCGCACGACCTGCGCGTCGCGCATCCTGGAGAACTTCGTTCCGGTCTATGACGCCACCGTGATCGCCCGGCTGCGGGCCGAAGGCGCCGTGTTCGTCGGCAAGGCCAACCTCGACGAATTCGCGATGGGCTCCTCGACCGAGAACTCCGCCTTCGGGCCGACGCTGAATCCCTACGACCTCGAACGCGTCGCCGGCGGCTCCTCTGGCGGCTCGGCGGCGGCGGTGGCGGCCGACGAATGCCTGGGCAGCCTTGGCACCGACACTGGCGGCTCGATCCGGGAACCAGCGGCGTTTTGCGGCGTGGTCGGGATCAAACCGACCTACAGCAGGGTCAGCCGCTTCGGGGTGATCGCGTACGCGTCATCCCTCGACCAGGTCGGACCCTTCGCCAAGACCGTGCACGACGCCGCGACTCTGCTGCGCTCGCTGGCCGGCGGCGATGCGGCAGACTCAACCTGCTCGACGCGTCCGGTGCCTGACTATGAGCAGGCCCTGACCGGCGAGGTCAAGGGGCTGCGGATCGGCGTGCCGCGGGAGTTCTTCGTCGAAGGGATGCAGCCCGAGGTGGAAGGCGCGGTGCGCGCGGCGCTGAAACATTACGAGTCGATGGGCGCCAACCTCGTCGAAGTCTCGCTGCCCCACACCGATTATGCAATTGCGGCCTACTATCTGATCGCCACCGCGGAAGCGAGCGCGAACCTGGAGCGCTACGACGGGATTCGCTTCGGGCTGCGCGTCGAGACCGACAATCTGCTCGATCTTTATCGCAAGACCCGCGCGCGCGGATTCGGCGCCGAAGTCAAACGGCGCATCATGCTCGGCACCTTCGCGCTTTCCACCGGCTACTACGACGCCTACTATCTGAAGGCGCAGAAGGTGCGCACCCTGATCAAGCGCGACTTCGAAGCGGCCTTTAAGAGCTGCGATTTGATTATTACCCCGACCGCGCCTACGACCGCGTTTAAATTGGGCGAGAAGATGTCCGACCCATTGCAGATGTACCTTTCGGATATCTTCACGATTTCGGTCAATCTGGCGGGGTTGCCCGGGATGGCGATCCCGTGCGGTTACGATCAGCAAGGAATGCCGATCGGGCTGCATTTAATCGGACCCGCATTCGGCGAGGAAACGGTCTTGCGTGCGGGCGACGCTTACGAAAGGTCGGGCGCTTTTTCGCGGCGGCCGGCCAAGGTGTAGCATCGCGCACCTTTGAGGATGATCAAAATGTCCGCCATCAACGAAAAATACGAGGCAGTAATCGGGCTGGAGGTGCATAGCCAGCTCCTGACCAAGTCCAAGATTTTCTGCGGATGCTCGACCGCGTTCGGCGCCCCGCCCAATACCCATGTGTGCGCGGTATGCTCCGGGATGCCGGGAGTGCTGCCGGTGTTCAATCCCAGGGTGTTGGAGCTGGCGATTCGGATGGGCCTGGCGGCGCATTGCAAGATCGCGCCGCGGTCGATCTTCGACCGCAAAAACTACTTCTATCCGGACCTGCCCAAGGGCTACCAGATAAGCCAGTACGAGACTCCACTGTGCCTGGGCGGCTACATCGATCTGCCCGGTGAGGCCGGCAACGGCGGCCCGACCCGCATCCGCCTGGTCCGCATCCACCTGGAGGAAGACGCCGGCAAGAACATCCACGCGCCCGATTGCAGCCTGGTCGATTTCAACCGCTCGGGCGTACCCTTGATGGAAATCGTCAGCGAGCCCGACCTCCGCACCCCCGAACAGGCCGGAGCTTATCTGCGCGAACTGCGGTCCATGCTGCGTTATCTCGAGGTGTCCGACGGCAACATGGAAGAAGGCAGCTTCCGCTGCGACGCCAACGTTTCGGTGCGGCTGCGCGGCGCCAAGGAACTCGGCGTCAAGACCGAAGTCAAAAACATGAACTCCTTCCGCCACGTCGAGCACGCGATCGCCTACGAGACCGGGCGGCAGGCCGAAGCCTTGGAGGCCGGCGAGCGCATCGTGCAGGAGACCCGGTTGTGGGACCCCGATCGCGGGGTCACGCGATCAATGCGGTCCAAGGAACACGCCCACGACTACCGCTATTTTCCTGAGCCGGACCTGCCGCCGCTGATCGCGCCGGCCGACCTGGTCGAGCAGATCGCGATCGAGATGCCGGAATTGCCCGCCGCGCGCCGCGAGCGCTACGTCCGTGAGATTGGTCTGACGGCTTACGAGGCCCAGGTGCTGACCGCGGAGCGGGAAGTCTCGGACTACTTCGAGGCGGTGATTCCGGGGCTGAACAATCGCAAGACCGCCGCCAACTGGGTGATGACCGAAGTGCTGCGCGCCGTGCATGAAAGCGCCGGCGCGCTGGCCAAGGCAGCACCAGCTCCGGCGGAAGTCGGCGCCCTGCTCAAGCTGGTCGAAGCGCAGACCCTCAGCCTCAACGCGGCCAAGACCGCGTTCGCCGCGATGTGCAAATCGGGCGCGGGCGCGCAGGCCACGGTCGCGGAGATGGGCCTGCTGCAGGTTTCGGACGAAGCGGCAATCGCCGCCGCCTGTGACCAGGTGCTGGCGGCCGAGCCGGCCAAGGTCGCCGAGTACCGCGGCGGCCGTGACAAGCTGTTCGGCTTTTTCGTCGGCCAGGTGATGAAAGCGATGGGCGGCAAGGCCAATCCGAAAGTCATCAACGAAGTGCTCAAGGCCAGGCTCGCGGGAGTCTGAGCGGAGGGCGGCGGTGCCGTCCGCATCTCAGCGGCTGCAAGCCGGCAGAAAAATCTCTCCGAACGCAAGGATGACAGGCGGGCCGAGCAGGCCCGGGAATGTCCCACGAAGCCGATTCACCCGATCATCGCGACGGCGCGATTAAGGCGCTCCACGGTCCGCGCCTTGCCGAGCACCGCGATGACTTCATAGATACCGGGGCTCACGGTACCGCCGGTCAGCGCGACGCGCACCGGTTGGGCCAGTTGACCCAGCTTCAGTCCGAACTGCGCCAGCACGCGCTCGAAAACCGCTTGCACGGCGCTCTCGCCGCATTCGTCAACTTCATCAATTCCGGCCGCCAATACTTTGAGCGGCTCGGCAATCTCCGGCTTGAGAAACTTCGCGGCGGCTTTTGGTTCGATCGTGATGTCATCGCTCAGGTAGAAGTGCGCGAATTCGACCAACTCGACCAGCGTCTTGGCGCGCTCACGCAGCGTTTCGACCATTTTCTCCAGCCACGCCCGATCGCCTGGAATCTTGTAGCCGCGCTTTTCGATAAACGGTGTCACCTCGCGTGCGAGCTGCGCCGGAGTCCGTTGCTTCAAATAATGGAAGTTGAGCCACAGCAGCTTCTCAGGATTGAAGATGCCCGGCGATTTGCCGCAGGCGTCAAACCCGAAATAGTCGATCATCTCCTGCTTGGAGAAAATCTCCTGGTCCCCGTGCGACCATCCCATGCGCGCCAGGTAATTGAGCAGGGTTTCGGGAAAATAGCCGGCGTCGCGGTAGGCAAACACCGAAGTCGCGCCGTGACGCTTGGAAAGCGGTTTGCCGTCGGGCCCCATCACCATCGGCAGATGCGCGTAGGCGGGCGGCGTCAGCCCCAGCGCCAGGAAGATCTGAATCTGGCGGGGAGTGTTGGGCAGATGGTCGTCGCCGCGCACCACGTGGCTGATTTCGAAATCCGCGTCGTCCAGTACGGTGGCGAAATTGTAGGTCGGCACGCCGTCGGAGCGGAAAATAATCAGATCGTCCAGTTCGCTGTTCTGAAACACCGAATGCCCCTTGACCAGATCCTCGACTACGGTCTGCCCTTCGGGCGGCGAGCGGAAGCGGATCGTGTAGTTGCGGCCGGCGGCCCGATCGGGCAGCGGCAAATCCGCGGCAAACGGCTTGTTGCGGCAGGTCCCGTCATAGCCGGGCTTGCGCTTTTCACGCTCGGCCTGGCGGCGCTTGGCTTCCAGTTCCTCCGCGGTGCAATAACAGGGATAGGCTTTGCCTTCGCGCAGCAGGCGCAATGCGGCTTCGCGATAACGGTCAAAGCGGCTGGACTGGAAGTAGTGCGGATCCGGCGGCCCGGCGTCCCATTCGATACCCAGCCATTGCAGGCTGGCGATTATCTCCTCCAGCGACTCCTGGGTGGAACGCTCGCGGTCGGTGTCGTCGATGCGCAGGATGAACCTGCCGCCGTTGTGGCGGGCGAACAGATAGGCGAACAATCCAGAGCGAACATTGCCAATGTGTAGCGAGCCGGTTGGACTCGGCGCGTAACGGGTGCAAACTGTCACTTTATTCCCACTCAATCGTAGCCGGGGGCTTGGAGGTGATATCGTAAACCACCCGGTTGATGCCCTTGATTTCGTTGGTGATGCGGCTGCTCAGGCGGGCCAGCACCGCGGGATCCAGCCGCGCCCAGTCGGCGGTCATGCCGTCGGAGGATTCCACCGCACGGATTGCGAGCACGCTTTCATACGTGCGTCCGTCGCCCATCACGCCCACGGTCTTGAGCGGCAGCAGCACCGCGAAGCTCTGCCATAGCCGATGCTGCAGTCCCGCGGCCCGGGTTTCGTCCATCACAATCTGGTCGGCGCGGCGCAGCAACGCAAGGCGCTCGCGCGTGACCTCGCCCACGATCCGAATCGCCAGCCCGGGTCCCGGAAACGGCTCCCGATCGACGATATCCGAGGGCAACCCGAGCTGACGGCCAAGCTCTCTGACCTCGTCCTTGAACAGTTCGCGCAACGGCTCAATCAGCTCAAAGCGCATGCTCTCGGGCAGTCCGCCGACGTTGTGATGGCTCTTGATGGTTGCCGACGGCCCTTTGAAGGAAACCGACTCGATGACGTCGGGATAGAGCGTCCCCTGCCCCAGAAAGCGGGCGCCGCCCAGCGCGCGCGCCTGTTGTTCGAAGACCTCGATAAAGGTATGGCCGATGACACGGCGCTTTTGTTCGGGATCGACGACTCCGGCCAGCCGTTCCAGGAACAGTTCGGAAGCGTCGGCGACGGTCAGCGCGATACCCAACTGGTCGGCGAACACCGCTTCCATCCGCTCGCGCTCGCCGGCCCGCAACAGCGCGGTGTCCACGAACACGCATTTCAGGCGGTCGCCGACTGCCCGATGGATCAGCGCAGCCGCTACCGAAGAATCCACTCCGCCCGACAGGCCCATCAGGACGCGGTCGTGATTGCCGGCCTGGGCGCTGATCTCCGCGACCTTGGTCTCGACGAAGTTCGCCATCGTCCAGTCGCCAGGCTCGCCACAAATCTGATGGACAAAGTTCCCCAGTATAGTGGCGCCGTCGGGCGTGTGGACGACTTCCGGATGGAACTGGATACCTCTGAGGCGCCCGTCGGAGCTGCGGACCGCGGCGAAGGGGGAATTGTCGCTGTGGGCGATCGCGCACAGATCCTTGGGGAGTTCCTCCACACGGTCGCCGTGACTCATCCATACCGGATGCTCGCGGCCAGCCAATCCCTCGAACAGGCGGTCCGGTTGGTCAACAATGAGCATCGCGGGGCCGTACTCGCGCCGCGCGGCTCCAGCGTTGCGCGCACCCAGGTGCTGAGCAATCACGAACATACCGTAGCAAATTCCCAGGACCGGGCAGCCCAGTTCGAGAACCTCCGGATCGATATTGGGCGCATCGGTCCAATACAGGCTGGCGGGGCCGCCCGACAGAATAATGCCCTTGGGGTTGAGCGCGCGCACCTGTTCAAGCGGGAGATTATAAGGATGGATCTCGCAGTAAACCCGCGCCTCGCGGACACGGCGCGCTATGAGCTGAGTGTACTGACTGCCGAAGTCAAGAATTAGAATCATCCGGGGCATCCGTCCAGCGATAGTCGTTTACTATAGCCAACCGTGCAATCCGGACGAATAGCGCGGCGACCGCCGACCGCTTCTATTCAATCCTCAGCACCGGCATCAATTCCTCGGCGGTGACGCCTGGCCACGGGAATCCGCGGCTGATGCGCCAGTTGGGATCTTTGACCTGGCTGGCGTGAGCCACCCATCCGCCCGTGACTCTTTCAATCAGCATCCGTGACGTCGCGTCGGGAGCGGAGCTGACCACGAAGCCTCCGTGCAGATAACAGCTGCCGTCGCGCAGAGGGGCCAGCGCCATCGGGTCGGTATAGGCGCGGTCTCCGACGCGCATCTGGGCAATGGTGCCGGGCTGCGATAATTCCGATTTCGATTCGCTCGACTGGTCCGCCATCGCTTTACAACACCCCGTCAGGAGGAACTCCGGGAGTCTTCGCCCTGTACCTTGCGGTGGTCGCCCTTGACCGCGCCACGCTTGCGGAAGGTCAGTCGCAACGGTGTCCCGCTGAGATCCAGTGCCGCTCTGAAGCGGTTTTCGAGAAAACGGATGTAGTGGACCGGGATGTCCCGCTCCAGGTTGGAGAAGAATACCAGGCGCGGCGGCGAACTGGCGATTTGAGTAACGTACAGCAGGTTCAGACGCCGGCCCGCCACGATTGGTGGATCGATCGCCTGGATCGCGCCCTCAAGGATTCGGTTGAGCTGCGCGGTCTGGAAGGTGGCGCGGAAGCTGGCGCCGACCTTGAGCGCCTCAGGCAGGAGGTCACGCACGCCATCACCGGCCAGAGCGGAGGTGTAAATCAGCGGCGCAAATTCCAGAAACGAGTAGCGCTGATGCGCGTCGCGGGTGAACGCGGCCTGTTTGCGGCCCGCGTGCGCCGCGACGTCCCACTTGTTGCAAACCAGAATCAGCGCACGGTCTTCATTTTCGACCAGCCGCGCCAGGCGCGCATCCTGATCGGTTATCCCCTCGCTGGCGTCCACCACCAGCAGCAGGACCTCGGCCCGGCGGATGGTTTCGATCGCGCGTCTGACCGAGTGCTGCTCCAACTCGCCTTGAACTCGGGTTGGCCGCCGGATTCCCGCAGTATCGACCAATATCACTTCCCGCTCGCCGATCTTGATCCTCACATCAACCGGATCACGGGTGGTTCCGGGCGTCGCATCGACGATCGAGCGCTGCGATCCGACCAGCCGGTTGAGCAGCGAGGATTTGCCCGCGTTGGGCCGCCCGATTAGAGCGACGCGCAGGTCGGGAGGCTGCGGCGCGGCGCCGGCGTCGGGCGGCAGTAGATCAACCACCGCATCAAGCAATTCTTCCAGTCCCCGCCCATGAGCGGCCGAGACCGCAAAGAGTCCGTCCACTCCCAGGGTATGGAATTCGGCGGCCTGAGCGTCGAGGCCGGCGGAATCGAGCTTGTTGACCGCCAGCAGCGTCGGACGCCCCACCTCGCGGATCAGGGCTAAGGCTTCGGCGTCGGCCGGACTGAGCCCTGCCCGCCCGTCGACCACGAAGACTACGACGTCGGCGGTCGCCACCGCCTTGAGCGCTTCGGTGACCACTCGTTCGCTTAGCCCCTCGCGCTCGCCCAACTCAAGACCACCGCTGTCGACCAGGACGAATCGGCGTCCGTCATGCTCGGCCGCGAGCATGTTCAGGTCACGCGTGGTGCCGGGGACGGAACTTACGATGGCCCGGCCGCGGCGGGTGATCCGATTGAACAAGGTGGATTTGCCGGCATTGGCGCGGCCAACCAAAATCACGATTGGCACGCCGTTGGCTAATCCAGGGATGGCACGCTCGGGCTGAGATTCCTGTTTGAGCTTCACGATGACTCAATTCTAGCGGTTTTTCAGTCCTGGCTCATCCACACCGGAAAAGATTCTAAACGGCTCGAAAAGCAATATCAGCGTGGAAAAGTGCGCCACTCAGATACATGCCTGTGGTACATTTCCACGGTCGTCAAAAGATGACCCCGTCGGCATCGTAAATTTTGAAACCGATCCCGCCGGCGGCATTGGTTCATGCCGATCGGTGCATTTTTGGACCTGCATTTCGCTAAAAGCGTCTAAATAACTACATTTTTTAGCTGTAAGAATGGGTCGTTTAGGCGTGAAAGTCGCGGTTTGCTGAATTAAGCAGATATCGACGCGGGCCCTTTCGCGACGGGCTTGTCTCCAAGCGGTCTGGCAAGCTAATTGCTACGAATAAAGGAAGTCCGGTGAAAAAGTCAGAGCATAAAAATAAAGTGGTACAGCGTAAGAAGATGAAGATAGCAAATGGTGCGTCCGCAAAAGCGGCCGGTAACGGCGATAGTCACCATGTATCGGCAAAATTTCCCAAGGAGCCGGCGGATCAGATCCTGACGGTGCCGATGCTGGCCGAATACTTGCTCTGTCATCCGAGCACGATTTATCGACTGCTCAAGAACAAGCGGATACCCGGGTTCAGAGTTGGCAGCGATTGGCGGTTCAGAAGGTCAGCAATAGATCAGTGGCTCAATAAAGCCACGATCCCGTCAGCTCGGGTCTGAACCTCCGCTAGTCCGTGTCCCTCGGTCCTGTCCTGACCAACCGGATTCGCGGGTGACCAAGTGTAGCCAGCCAGGTTGGTCCGCGCGGAAGCTTGTTTGCCTTTACGCGGTCAAGGGTTTCGGAGAATTGATCGGTAATGGCAATTTTCGGGGCCCGGCTCCGGATCCTAAAGAAGAAGTCGAGCCTATTGCTCGAACTTTGACCTGGTTTCCGGAGTTGCGTGGCGCGATAGCCGCACGCCGCGAACAGAGACGTTACAATCCGAATTCGTTGAGCCGGCGCGGGTCCCGGGTCCAGTCCTTCTCAACTTTGACGTGGAGTTCAAGGAAGACGCGCTTGCCCAGCCGCTCTTCGATGTCCAACCGCGCACTTTGGCCAATCTGCTTGAGGCGCTGGCCGCCCGCGCCGATCATCATCCCCTTGTGCGCTTCGCGGTCGATTATGATGATCGCGGAGATGCGCACCAGGTTGCGGTCCCCGACTTCTGTGAACTGTTCGACTTTGACCGCGGTTGAAAAGGGGATTTCCTGCCTCATCGCGAAGAAAATCTTCTCCCGAATCACTTCCTCAACCAGCCCGCGTTCAGTCTGATCGGTGTATTGATCTTCCGGCATCAGGGAGGGCCCCGGCGGAAGCATCCCCTTGAGCGTAGTCACCAATTCATCCACATTCTCGCCGCCAAGCGCGCTTACTGGAACAATTTCCGCTTCGGGTACCAATTGCAGGCATTCCTGGCTCAGCGGAATCAGCATCGGCCGGGCAATCATGTCGATTTTGTTGATCACCACGACCGTCGGACGCCCCAGGTTGCGCACCTCCGACAATAACTCGCGGTCTTCCGGACTCAGCCGCTCCCCCGCTTCGACCAGCACGGCGATAACGTCCGCCTCAGCCATCGAAGCGCGCGCCACACCGACCATGCGGCGGTTAAGCAGTCTGGAAGCTTCGTGCAGCCCAGGCGTGTCTACCAGAATGAGTTGAGCGTCGGGGTCGGTGCGGACACCGAGAATTCTGCGCCGGGTGGTTTGCGGGCGCGGCGTCACGATCGCCACCTTCTCGCCGACGATACGGTTGAGCAAAGTCGACTTACCCACGTTGGAGCGGCCGCACAGGACGACATATCCAACTCGATGTTCAGCGCCGCCGCGTTCCATCATTGCCTCTCGCTTGCGCCTGTTCGGCGCTGATAATGCTTATCGCCTCGCGCGCCGCCGCCTGTTCAGCCAGCTTTTTGCTCGACCCCTCGCCGACGCCGAATTGGCGGCTGCCGATGCGGATTCGGGTGATAAAGCGCTTGGCGTGATCGGGTCCGCTTTCGCTGATCACTTCGTAAACCGGATGGGTGCGAAAATGACGATGGGCGGCCTCTTGCAACTCGGTCTTGTAATCCCGTTCCACTGCGGGTCCACCGATGTCGTCACCAAACAGCCGTTCGACCACTTGCTGGGCCTGGACCAGCCCGCTGTCAGTGTAGATCGCCCCGATCACGGCTTCGAAACCGGCGGCCAGGATCGAGGTCTTCTGCCGCCCGCCGCTCTTTTCCTCACCCTTACCCAGCAGCAGGCATTTGCCCAGGCCGATGCTTTCCGCCTTCGCGGCCAGGGTGCGGCCGTTGACAATCGACGCCCGCTGACGCGACAGCAGCCCCTCCTTGCCGTCGGGAAAATGGCGCATCAGCAGATCCGCAATCGCCAGATCGAGCACCGCATCACCAAGGAATTCGAGCCGCTCGTAATGCTGGTCGGTACCTTCGGCGGCACTGGGATGAGTCATGGCGAGCCGCAGCAGTTCTGGACGCATAAATCGATACGCCAGCGCGCGCTCCAGTTCCTGCCCACGCTGTTCAGGTTCAGTTACCGGTCGTGGCGGCGTGCCCGCACGGCTGAACAATCCGGCCCACCAGCGCCGGGCCGTCAGCAGCCGCTGCCTCAACGTCGACTTCATGGTTTTTAAGCCGATCCGGACCCTCGATCAGGACCCTGATGTAGTTGCGGCTGTAGCCGCAGAGCAATTGTTTGCCGGGTTCGCGGGTGTCTTCAACCAGAACTTTGAGCCGGGCGCCAAGATAGCGCCGCACGAAATTCAGGCGCCGGCTCTCGCCGAGCCGGCGCAGCAGCTCCGCGCGCCGTTTGATCTCTCCCGCCGGTACGCGTCCGCTGAACTTTGCCGCGGTTGTACCGGACCTAACCGAATAAGGAAAAACATGGAAATAAGCCAGCGGCAAGCTTTCCACGAAAGTATAGTAGCGTTCGAAGTGTTCCTGAGTTTCACCCGGAAAGCCGACGATCAGATCCGTTCCGATTGCCGCGTCAGGCATTCGCTCCAAAATCCGCTCGACTCGTCCCCGGTAGTGACCGGTTTGATAACGCCGCCGCATCCGCTCCAGCAACTGGTCTTCTCCGGCTTGCAGAGGAAGATGAAAGTGGGGGCAAAACTTCTCTGAAGCGGCGACCAGGCCGATAATTTCGTCGCTCAACTCCTCGGGATCGATTGAACTAAGCCGCACACGCCCGATCGGACAGCGCTCGGCGATCATCTCGAGCAAGCGCTCCAGCGTCATCCGGGGCGAAAGGTCCTTGCCGTAACCACCCAGATGCACTCCGGTCAGAATAACTTCCTTGAAACCCTGATCGTGCAGCGAGTCGAGGACTTCGAGCACCTGGCGTGGAGCAACGCTGCGCGAAGCTCCGCGTGAGAATGGTACGATGCAGAAACTACAAAACTGATCGCACCCTTCCTGGAGCTTCAGGAAGGCCCGCGTCTGTCCGTTGGGCACTACCGCCGCAACGTTCATTGCGACCTTTTCCTTGCGCAGATTTGAAACCATCACCCGAGGCGCGTCCTCCCCGGTAGTCGCCGCGCGCACCAGGTCAGCCATCCGCGCCAGGCCAATGACCTGATCAACCTCCTGTGCCGCGGCCAGTTTTTCAGGGCTGGCCTGCGCCAGGCATCCAGTCATGATTATGCGCGCGTTGGGGTTGCGGCGGCGCGCCCGGCGCGCCAGCTTCAGACTTTCCGCGTCGGCGCGATCCGTCACCGTGCAGGTATTGACTACATAAACGTCGGCCAGTTCATCGAAGTCGCAACGTTCCAGTCCGGCCTCGCCCAAGCGGCTTTCGATCATGGCCGAGTCGTACTGGTTGACCTTGCAACCCAAGGTGGTGATAGCGAACCGCATGAGTCTTTAGTTTTCCATCGCGCTTTCGATTATTCCGCCGCCCAAAACCTCGTCGCCCCGATAAAAGACACAAGCCTGGCCGGGCGTGACGGCCGGATTTTCCCGCGCGAAGCCGACTTCGGCGCGATCGTTCCCCGTCATCTTCAAAACCGCGGGAACGGCAGGATGGCGATAGCGGATTTTGACCTCGATTTCCATCTCGCGACACCTTTGCATAGCTGGGTCCACCAGACTGACCCGGGCCGCGCGTAGCCCCCTGGCGCCTGTTTGATCGCGGCGCCCGACGATGACCTGACCAGTTTCGCGGCGGATCGCGCGGACGTACAGCGGTTCGCCGGCGGCCACTCCCAGTCCTCGCCGCTGCCCTACCGTAAAACGATGGATACCCCGATGTTGCGCCAACCGCTGTCCCGCGGAATCGACCACGTCGCCGGCGCGGATTTGCTCCGGACGGCTGTGCGCCTCGACGAAAGCGGCATAATCACCGTCAGGCACGAAACAGATTTCCTGGCTCTCAGGCTTATCGGCATTGGCCAGACCCAACTCCCTGGCGCGCGCGCGCACCTGGTCCTTGGTTAGCGTCCCGAGCGGAAAAAGGGTGCGCGAAAGCTGGTCCCGATCGAGCGTAAACAGAAAGTAGGACTGGTCCTTGCGCGGGTCAGCCGCCCGCAGCAGATGGAGCCCGCCATCCGCATCGCGCGTGATGCGGGCGTAGTGACCGGTGGCGACGTAATCCGCGCTCAGAGCGCTGGCCCGATGCCACAGCCGGTCGAACTTGATGTCGCGATTGCACATCAGGCAGGGGTTGGGCGTTCTGCCGTCAAGATATTCGCCGACGAATGGAGTAATCACGCGGGCGGCAAATTCATCGCGCAGGTCGATCACATAAAACGGAAAATTCATCCGCTCCGCGACGCGCCGCGCGTCTTCGAAGTCCTCGTAGGAGCAGCAACTGCCGCGATTGTCCGCCCGCGGGACGGTATGCGACGCCAACCGCATCGCAATTCCGATCACTTCATAGCCCTGTTCGGCAAGGAGCGCCGCCGCCACGGAACTGTCGACGCCGCCCGACATCGCCACAATCACGCGCGCCCTCATGGCCGCGACTCCGCCATTTCCGTATGCGCGGCCCGCGTAACCCGGCGCCATACGCTTGCGATGATCGCGGCGGCCCGCTTTACTTCCTGCGCGGTCGTGCAGTAACCCAGGCTGATACGCAATGAACTGCGCGCCGCAACCGCGCCGCGGCCCATCGCAATCAAGACATGCGAGGGCTCCACAGCTCCCGCGGCACACGCGGACCCCATCGAAACTTCAACGCCCTCAAGATCCAGCGCAATCAGCATGGTCTCGCCGAGCACCCCGGGGAATTGCAGGTTGAGCGTATTGGGCAGCACGCCGTGACGCGGGCTGTTAAGCTCAAGCCCGGGGATTTCAGCCATCAGACCGGTGAGCAGGACCCCGCCAAGTTCGGCCATGCGGCGGGATTCCTCTTGCATTCGATTCCGGATTACCGCAGCCGCAGCTCCAAATCCCACTGCGCCTGGAAGGTTGGGAGTCCCGGCGCGCAAGCCGCGCTCCTGGGGACCGCCGAGGAACAAGCCGTCGAGGCTCGCCGGATTGCGCACGAACAACGCGCCGATACCGGTTGGCGCGCCAAGCTTGTGACCGCTAACGGTCATCAGGTCGCAACCAAGCTGTGAGACGTCCACCGGGATTCTCCCGATCGCCTGTGCCGCGTCAATATGGAAGACCGCCCCGGCCGCCCGGATCGGCCCGGTCAAAGGCGCGAGGTTTTGGATCGTACCCACCTCGGAGTTGGCCAGGCCCAGCGTAACCAGCGCGGTGTTTTCGTCCAGCAGCGACACCACCCGCGCCGGATCGAGCCGTCCGTCCCGGTCGGGAGCGATTTTCAAAACCTCAAAGCCCTCGGCTTCCAGCCGTGCCAGCGGGGCGAGAATCGACGAGTGCTCAATCGCGGAACTGACGATCCGGCGCCGGCCGGGGCGTGAGCGCACCGCGCCGAAGATGGACAGATTGTTGGCCTCGGTCCCGCCGCTGGTGAAAACGGTCTGCGTGGGTGCGGCACCGGTAAGCGCGGCGATCTCGGCGCGCGCCTGCTCCAAAAACCTGCGCGCCGTCTGACCGGCATGATGCACCGATGACGGATTGCCGGCAGCGCTATCCAGCAGCACGGTGATCGCGTCGCGGACCTCGGGCCGCAGCGGCGCTCCAGCGTTATGGTCGAGATAGATTGCCATTGATCAAATTGACTGCAGCGCAATTTTCACGCGCAAGACCCACATCGAACTCGCCCCGGCAGGGTTGGAACTCCGTTGAGCTCTGCGCGCGTCCGGGTCGTTTCACACAGACGTTCAAGCCAGGCGATTGGCTGATAATACCTGGCCGGCGCGCGCGCGCCACCAGCCGATCCGGGCGCCGGGAATTAGACCACGGCCCGCGGCCGGCCGTTGCGCGGCTCGCTCTTCACGGTCCCGGCTTTGCGATCGCGCGCCGCAATCCGGGGCTTGGCGCGGTCGCGATGGAGCTTGTACTCCACCGAATCCACCAGCGCCTGCCAACTCGCCTCGATCACGTTGTTGGAGACGCCCACCGTGCCCCAGCGCCGCTTGCCGTCGGTCGATTCGATTAGCACGCGGACGCGCGCACCGGTTCCCACGCCGTTGTCCAACACTCTCACCTTGTAATCAGTCAGCTGCATCGCACCCAGGCTCGGATAGTAAGGAACCAGCGACTTGCGCAGCGCCGAATCCAGCGCGTTGACCGGACCATTGCCGATAGCGGAGCTTCTGCTGCGCCGTCCATCGGGGCCGTCGATCACCACGATCGCTTCGCTGAACGGTTCCTGGTCCTCATCCCATTTATCGTCGAAGGCGCGGAAGCTCACCAGACGGAAGTGCTCGCGCTCCAGACCCAGGCCGCGCAACATTACCAGCTCGAAGGAGGCGTCGGCGCCGTCGAACACGTAGCCCTGGCCTTCGAGGCGTTTGAGCTCGGCCAGCAAGTTCCCGATCTTTTCGTCCTTGGGATCGATATCGAGGCCAAATTCGCGCGCTTTGTACACGATGTTGCTCTGGCCCGCCAGTTCGGAGAGCAGCACGCGGCGATCATTGCCGACCAACGCCGGATCTATATGTTCGTAAGTGCGGGAATCACGCTGAATCGCGGATACGTGCAGTCCGCCCTTATGCGCGAATGCGCTGCGCCCGACATAGGGCTGACGCGGCATCGGCGTGATGTTGGCCAGCTCAAAAACCAGGGTCGAAAGCTCGCGCAAGGACTTGAGCTTGGCGGGCGGCACGCACTGATAGCCCATCTTGAGCTGAAGATTGGCGATCGTCGAAATCAGGTTGGCGTTGCCGCAGCGCTCGCCCAGTCCATTGATCGTGCCCTGAATTTGCACCGCGCCCGCGCGCACCCCCGCAATGGTATTGGCGACTGCAACTTCTGAATCGTTGTGGCAATGCACGCCGATCGGACAGCTCACGGTGGCGCGGGCTGCCCTCACCCCGTCCTCGATCTCAAACGGCAGCCGCCCGCCGTTGGTGTCGCACAGGCAGATGAGATCGACGCCGGCATCCGCGGCAGCACTCAGGCACTTCAAGGCGAAATCGGGAACGGCCGCGAAACCATCGAAGAAATGCTCGGCATCGAGGATTACCTCGTCCACGCGCCTTTTTAAAAATGCGATGGTATCGTGGATGACCTCGAAATTCTGTTCATTGGTGATCCGCAATGCTTCGCGGACGTGCAGGTCCCAGGTCTTTCCCACCACCGTCGCCACCGGGGTATCGGCGCGCAGAATCAGCTCCAGGTTGCGATCCTGTGACGCTTTTAGATTGGCGCGCCGGGTCGAGCCGAAGGCGGCAATCTTCGCGTGGCGCAGCTTCAGCTTCTTTACTTCGATGAAGAAGGCGGCGTCGCGTTCATTGGATCCCGGCCATCCGCCTTCGATGTAATCGAAGCCGAACTCGTCCAGGCGGCCCGCGATGGTGAGCTTGTCGTCAACGGTGAGCGAAACGTCTTCGGACTGGCATCCATCACGAAGCGTGGTGTCATACAGATAAATCTTCTTTGCGGATGCCATTTGAACTAGGAGGCCTTCGCTTGCGGGTCAGCAGCGCCGCCGCCAAGAAAGGCGTCATGGAGCGCGCGCACCGCCAACTCGCCATACTTGGCATTGGTCACGACCGAAACCTTGATCTCCGAAGTGGCGATCATTTCGATGTTGACGTTTTCCCTGGCCAGCACCTCGAACATCCGCGCCGCCACGCCCGCGTGAGTGCGCATCCCGCAACCGACAATCGAAACCTTGGCGACCGAATCGTCATGCCTTACCCCGCGGGCTCCGATTTCGCGCGCGATCGCTCCGACCAGCTCGAGCGCGCGATTAAGGTCGCTACGTGCGACGGTGAAGGTCATATCCGTGCGGCCATCGGCGCTGGCGTTCTGGATAATCATGTCCACGATTATTCCAGCGGCAGCGATCGGACCGAAAATCCTGGCCGCCAGCCCCGGCCGGTCCTCGACCGCGCTCAGAGTAATCTTGCTTTGGTTCTGGTCCAGCGTAACGCCCGCGACCAGAACATCTTCCATCGATTGATCTTCTTGTCCCACCCAAGTCCCCGGAGCATCGCTAAAGCTCGACCGTACCATCAGCGGTACGTTGAAACGTTTGGCCACTTCGACCGAGCGATTTTGCAAAACCTTCGCGCCCAAACTCGCCAGCTCGAGCATTTCGTCATAGGAGATCCGATCGAGTTTGAACGCTTTCGGACACAGATGCGGGTCGGCCGTATAGACCCCGTCCACATCGGTGTAAATCTCGCACAGGTCGGCATTGAGCGCCGCCGCCAACGCCACCGCCGTCAGATCCGAGGCCCCGCGCCCCAAAGTCGTGATATCGCCCTTGACGTCAACCCCCTGGTAGCCGGCCACCACAACGATATTCTGCTGCTTAAGCGTCTGCAACACGGCCTTGGAGTCGATCGATTTGATGCGCGCGCGGCCGTGATTGGAGTCGGTGAAGATGCGCAACTGATGGGCCAGAAACGAAACCGCCGGCTGGCCCATCGCCATCAGCCGGATCGCCAGCAGCGCCGCCGACACCTGTTCGCCGGTGGCCACCAGCACGTCGGTCTCGCGCAGGTCGGGGGCATCACACAGCTCGTTGGCAATCGCAAACAGCCGGTTGGTCTCCCCGGCCATCGCGGACACCACCGCGATGACGTCGTTGCCGGCGGCGCGCGACATCACAACGCGATCGGCCACGGCCTTGATGCGCTCGACGGAACCGACCGAGGTGCCGCCATACTTCTGAACAATCAACCCCATCGCGCAGCCGCCCTCACCCACTCCAAAAACTTGAACCTGCCAGCCATCAATCCTCGTCAAACCAAAAGTCTAAGCCAGCGCGCCGTGGTCCTAACGCGACGACGCCTGAATCTGAATTGTCCCTTAAAGCAGCAATCGGGGCAATTGGGAGGCGAATTCCGGTGATTTTCGAATCGCGCTGTTGCGTCTCGACTGCGGAACGACGGGGTTTCTATTTTGGCGGTTTACGTTTGAACAAGTTGTCAGTGTCCCAAGTCGACATTCCGGTGCGTGGGTCGCCTGGATCGCCTAGTTTCGTCCGGACATGAAAGGGCATCGGAGGATCGCCCTTTGCTCTAGTGTGTTGCCGCATTCCGTGTTTTTTGCGCCAAATACGCAGCCGCTTCCGCTGCTGAGTCCTATCCTTCATGAGACCCGTCCAACCTGAGACGGTCATGAAAATCAGACCGACAACAGCTACGGCACACACGAGGGCAGCAACATAGCCAACGTTCATCTCGCCGGTATAGCCACTTTACGTCCCGGTTCCAACTCGGTTCGTACCAAAGCGACACTTAGCGAATTTCGACCATGTTTTGACTGCGGACAAGGTGACGGTATGTCACCCAAACCGATGTTCCAACTGCTCCAGAATCGACCCGTAACGCTCGTCGGAGGCGATCAGTTCGATTTTGCGGTAGTTCGCCCCTTCATAGGAGATTCGGACCTGAAGGCAGCTCAATTCGTCCGCCTCGCGCAGACGCTCGAACCATTCCACCGCCGCGACGCCGGAGGAAAAGAGATATTCGCGCAGTCCCAGGTCGTCGACGTCGGCGGAGTCCAGCCGGTACAGGTCGATATGGTAGAGCACCAGGCGTCCATGATGCTCCTGGATCATGGTGAAAGTGGGGCTGAGGATGCGCTCCTCCTGCAGGTTGAGGCCGCGCGCCAGGCCCTTGATAAAGCAGGTCTTTCCCGCGCCCAACTCGCCCGAAAAACCCAACACCTCGCCGCCCGTAAGCAGCGATGCCAGGCGGCGTCCCCAGGCCTTGGTTTCACGCGCCGATGAGCTATGCAGTGTCAATGTCAACATCGCAGGCCCTCTCTAACAGGGTGCGGAAAAAACGGGTGCAGACACCGACTGGTTGCCCGATGGGAGTAGCACCCTGCATAAAAGTTGGCTTCCTTCCTCAATCTTCTCCCCTAGCCGGGGGGAGATAAGAGAGAGGGAGCAGGCTGCGGAGACTTTTTCCGCAGCCTGCTGAGCGTCAATCATAACCCAACGCCGCCAATGCCGCAGGCACCTCGCTTATCAGGTCGCCGGCCAAAAACCCCACACTCCCCAGATGCCGTGCCAGACGGTCCGCCGCCATGCCGTGAAGAAAAACCCCCAAAGCCAGCGCGTCAAGCGCATCCATCCCCTGCCCCAGCAAAGTTCCCAGGATTCCCGACAGGGCATCGCCCATGCCCGCCGTCGCCATTCCGGGATTGCCGGAGGAATTAACGTAAATGATCCCTGTTGGGTTGGCGATTACGGTGCGATTGCCTTTGAGCAGGCAGTGCGCGCCGGTCAGGTCGCACAGCCGGCGGGCGGCGGAAATCCGGTCGCTGTTGATCGCTGCCGTATCCTGCGACAGCAACCGCCCCATCTCGCCCGGATGAGGCGTAAGGACGACCGGCCCTTTAGCCTTGCGGATTAAGCCGCAACCGAGTTCGGCCAGCGCATTGAGGCCGTCGGCGTCGATCAGCAACGGGCACTGGCTGGTACTGCACTCGGTGACGAGAAATTCGATCAACGCCTTGGTATCGTCGCTGACGCCGATCCCGGGCCCAACCACCAGCGCGGTCTTGCCCGCAACCATCTCGCGCAGCCGCGCGATCGCCCCCGGACCGAAATGGCCATCGACATCGGGCATCGGTTCGGTCATCAGTTCAGCCTGACCAGCCGCAACCACGGCGGCCACGCAAGCGGGAATCGCGGCGGTCACCAGACCGGCGCCGGTGCGCAAGGCCGCGCGCGAAGCCAGCACCGCGGCGCCGCCTTTGCCGAGTCCGCCGGCGATTATCAGCGGATGGCCGTAAGTTCCTTTGTGAGAATCCGGGGCACGCGGCCGTACCAGCGGGCGCACGTCCGCGCTTTCCAGGTATCTTCCACGCGGCATCACGTCTTCCACGGCCGCGGAGGGAAAGCCAATATCGACGATTTTGAGATCGCCGCAATAACCGGCGCCCGGATAGCTGACGTGCCCGTATTTGGCAAATCCAAAGGTGACGGTCAGCGCGGCGCGCACTGCCGCGCCCATAATCGCGCCAGTATCGGAATTGACTCCCGAAGCGATATCGACGGCTACCACTGGAGCCGCACAGCCCTCACACAGCTCTACCGCCAGCCGCGGGAGCCCTTCGATACGGGCGTTGAGACCGGTGCCGAAGATCGCGTCGATGATGATTCCCGGTCCTGGCGCAAGGGACTCGCGCAAGCGCTGCTCGCTATCGATCGCCTCAACCGACCCGCCCGCGCCCTGGAACTCCGCGCACGCCCGCGCGCCGTCGCCCTTGAGCGCATCGACGCTGCCCAGCAGCAACGCGCGGGAACTTATCCCGGCCTGCTTCAGGCGGCGCGCCGCCACCATCCCGTCGCCGCCATTGTTGCCCTTGCCCGCCACGACCAGCACCCCGCGTCCAAGCATCGCCGCGGGCCACCGTTGAACAATTTCGTCGGCGACCGCCTCACCGGCCCGGGTCATCAGGTCGAAGGATGGGACGCCATATTTCTGCTGGCTCAGCAGATCGACCTGGCGGCTTTCCGATGCGCTAAGAAGCTTCATATCTACGATTTCGGCCCATTGACGTCCGCGCACGAATAATTTCTGTGTTTATGACGATGCTTTCCTGGGCCGCGCCGCCTTTGCCTGCGCCGCGGCGATCAGAGTCTTCATGTCATGCACCGCCCGCGCCATCCCGACAATCACGGCGCGCGCGACAATCGCGTGTCCGATATGCAACCATTGCAAGCCGGTAATCGACGCAATTGGCCCGACGTTGACGTAGTTGAGTCCGTGGCCGGCGTTTACCTTTAGTCCCAGCGAGCGCGCCGCCTTGGCGCCGTCGCGAATCCGCTGCAACTCCGCCTGCGCCTGCTCGCCCAGCTCATAATTGCGCCGGCGTTTGGGGTCGGCCAGATCCTGGTCGGCAAGAGTGGCATAGGAGCCGGTATGCAACTCGACGAAGTTGGCCCCCACACTCCTGGCTGCGGCCAGTTGCTTCTGATCCGGCTCAACGAAAAGACTGATTCCGATCCGCGCCTCCCGCAGCCGCTTGATCATCGGGGCGATGCGTTGAGCCAGCGCGACCACGTCCAGACCGCCCTCGGTGGTCAGTTCCTCGCGCCGCTCAGGCACGAAGCAAACCTCGTCGGGCTTCACCTTGAGCGCGATTTCGACCATTTCCTCAGTCGGCGCCAACTCCTGGTTGATGCGGACCTTGACGGCCGAGGCGATACGGAACAGGTCGTGGTCCGCGATATGGCGGCGATCCTCACGCAGATGCAGCGTGATTGCGTCCGCCCCGGCTTTCTCGGCCACCATCGCGGCTTCGAGCGGGTCGGGATACGCGACCTTGCGCGCCTGCCGCAAGGTCGCCACATGGTCGACATTTACGCCTAGTTTTACCATTCCTGCCAGAGCGCGCCGATTTAACCGGAATGGCCGGTAACGCCGATATGCTTTTGTATAATCGCGCCGATCTCGCGCGCGCCGGCTTTAATATCCTGCTCGTCCTCGCCCTCGATCATCACGCGGGCGAGCATTTCGGTGCCGGAGTAACGCACCAGGACCCGCCCGCTGCCCTGCAACCGCCGTTGGACCGCGTCGATGACTTGCTGGACGTCGCGCATCTCACTAAAGGGCACCCGCTTGCGCACCTTCACGTTGTGGAGCACCTGGGGAAAGTGCTGCATTGCGCGCAGTTCAGCCAGCGGCTTGCCCGCATCGAGCATGTGCTCGAGCAGCAGCAAAGTGGTGATCAAGCCGTCGCCGGTGGTTGAACAATCCAAGAAAATCAGATGGCCGGACTGCTCCCCGCCCAGGTTGTACCCATTGGAGCGCATCTCGCGACTGACCGCGGGGTCGCCGACTTCGGTGCGAACCAGCGCAATGCCCGCTTCGGTCAGCGATTTCTCCAGCCCCAGGTTGCTCATCACGGTGGCGACCACGGTATTGGCCACAAGTTGTCCTTTTGCGGCGAGCGCACGGCCCATGATCGCGAGTACGTCGTCGCCATCGAGAACCTGGCCTTTGCCGTCCACCATGATGGCGCGGTCGGCGTCGCCGTCCAGTGCCACACCAATATCGGCGTTTTCTCTGAGGACCGCTTCCTGCACTCGCGCGGGATTGACCGCCCCGCCGTCGCGGTTGATGTTCTTGCCGTCCGGATCGACTCCGAGTGCAATCACGTCGACGCCCAGTTCGTCCAGGACGTCGGGTCCGACCTTGTACGCGGCGCCATTGGCGCAATCGACGACGACCTTGAGGCCATCGAAGGTGCGTGAGCGCTGCAGGCAGGATTTCAGAAATACCAGGTAGCGGCCGATCGCGTCGTCGATCCGCATCGCCTTGCCGATCTCTTCGGGACTGGTGCCGCGGTCCAACCCGCTTTCGTCGAAGACCAGACTTTCGATTTGGCGTTCGATCTCATCGTCGAGCTTGAAGCCCTCATGGGAGAAGAACTTGATCCCATTGTCCTGGTACGGATTGTGTGACGCCGAGATCACCACGCCGGCGGCGGCGCGCATGCTGCGGGTAAGAAACGCGATTCCCGGAGTGGGAAATGGTCCGACCAGCATCACGTCGGCGCCCATCGAACAGATCCCCGACGCCATCGCGGTCTCCAGCATATAGCCCGACAGACGCGTGTCTTTGCCGATCAGGATGCGTCGATGGCGGCCGGTGGGCCGTCTGAACACCTGGGCCAGGGCGCGTCCCAGCTTGAGCGCAACTTCGGAGGTAATGGGGTATTCATTGGCGACGCCACGGACGCCATCGGTACCGAATAGCCTGGTGGAAGAAGGAATTTTTGCGGAACTCAACCTTTAGCCTCTAACTTCGCTCTGTAAAGGCGCAGTTTAACCTTATCGGGAGTTTCATGCACCAGCTCCAAACCCTTGGGCAGATCCACCTGCACCGGAGTTTCGTACCAACCGACTCCCAGATCGCGGGCATCGACATAAACCGAACCATCCAGCACCAGCCCGGACAGACTTTTCTCCGGTCCCCGCACGGTCAGGGAAACATGCGGCGGATGGACCAGGAACTTGCGATCGACGTTGCGCACCGCGACCTGCACGTCGTGGAACTCCCGTTCCGAAACCACTTCCTGGAGCTTTACCGTGGCCAGCACCCAGCCGCTTGAAAGCTTAAGCAGATTACCCACGTCGGCGAGCTGAACGTATCTCGAAACCGGTTCGGAGGCGCCTTGCACGTCGAACGGCATAGTATCGATCGCGTCGAGATTGTGCAGCGCGTGGCTGGGACCAGTGACACTGACCACCTGGGGCTTCAATTCGATCGAACCGATCGCCAGACCGCCGGCGACCTGGCCGCTGATACTCAAGCGCACCGGCAGTTCCCGGCTCGCAATCTGATCGATGTCCAGAGTTATCTGCGATGGCAAGATGCGATCGATGGTGGTCTGGCGCGGGACCCTGAACATCTCGGGCGTGATCTTGAACTCGTTTTGACCCGGAGTAGTACCGCGCAAATCAATCGGTATCGCCAGACGCGTGGGATCCAACAGCGACAGCAGCGTGCGCGGACCGGAGATGGAAACGCTGACGAAGTCCGGGCGCCGATTGACAATCATTAGCCCGGTCGGCAGACCGCGGTACTCCACTGGGACCAGCAGGTTGTTTTGCGCCTCGTGCTGACCGGCATTGACGAAAATCCACAACCCGACGGCGATCAGGACGGCCAGCAAGCGCAGGCCGAAATTGCGCAAGAAAAAGTTCCTGATATCGGCAAATCGCATCGTCGCGTGCGCTTGCGCCGGGGTCCGCCGGCGGCTTGATTCATGCCGTCAGAGTTTCCAGTCGCTGGCGCAGCGTGGCCGGTTCAAGATGGCGCGTGAGCACCCCGTCCTTGGCCAGCGAAATGGTGCCGTCTTCTTCGGAAACAACTACCACCACCGCGTCAGTCTCCTCCGTCAACCCAATCGCGGCCCGATGCCGCGTTCCCAAAGAAGCCAGTTCAGCGCTGGCTGAGAGCGGGAGCACACACTTGGCTGCCACCACCTGGTCGCCCTGCACAATGACCGCACCGTCGTGCAGCGGCGAACCGGGCATGAAGATAGTCTCCAGCAATGCGGCTGACAGACGCGCATCCACCGGCCGCCCGGCCTCGATAAAATCGCTCAGCCCCACTTCGCGCTCGAGCACCACCAGGCCGCCGATACGATGGGCCGACAACCAACCGGCCGCCTGCGCGAGTTCCTCGGCCGCCACCTTGCCGTTGCCGCGAAAACCCAGGAACGGCCCGGTGCCCACATGGGTCAGCGCACGGCGAATGTCAGCCTGGAAAATCACTACCAATATTACAATCAGAGAGCCCAAAAAGTTATTCAGCAACCAGTTGACGGTGAACAGTCCCAACCTTTGGGAGGCAATATATGCTCCCCCTAGCAAGGCCAGGCCCAGCACCATCTGGACCGCGCGGGTGCCGCGAATGAGCAGCATCATGCGATAGACGATGAACGCGACGACGCCGATGTCTATCGCATCCATCCATCGCGGACTGGGAATGAAATCTGGCTTGAGAGTCATAGCCTCAGCTTACTCCACCCTCCGCACCAATCGCCGCCGCCATCCTGACCGCCGCCGCTATCGGTCCCGGCTCGTGGACCCGGACTATCGAAGCTCCGGCCGCCACCGCCAATGCCACCGCCGCCGCAGTCCCGAACAGAAGTTGCTCCTGGCGTCCGCCGGCAATCTGGCGCACAAAGTTTTTGCGCGAGACCCCAATCAGAATCGGGTATCCCAGGCTGCGCAGCCGCGGCATCGCTGCTATCAACTTCAAATTGTGACTCGTTTTTTTAGCAAATCCAATGCCGGGATCGAGAATGATGCGTGAACGGGCGATACCTGCCGCCTGCGCCGCTCGCGCACGCTGCAACAGAAACGCACCCACTTCCTCAACCACGTCGTGGTAGCGGGCGAGTGTCGCCATGGTCGCGGGCGTACCACGCATATGCATCAGGACCACGGCGGCGCGATTGCGCACAACGACTTCGGTCATTGCGCAATCGAAGGTCAGCGCGCTGACATCGTTGATCATCGCCGCTCCCTCCTCCAACGCCCGTTGCGCGACTATCGCCTTGCGGGTATCGACCGAGATTGCGCAATCCAGGCGTGCCCGCAGCCGCCGAATCACCGGGATTACCCTTGCGCATTCGACTTCGGCCGTCACCTCTGATGCGCCGGGCCGCGTTGACTCGCCGCCGATGTCGATTATCTGCGCCCCCTCGCTGGCCATTTGTAAAGCCCGCTCCACGGCCCGGTCCGGATCCAAATAGCGGTTCCCGTCTGAAAACGAATCAGGAGTGACGTTAAGCACCCCCATTATAGCGGGAAAACGTATCGATACGCCGTGGTTTAGACGGAGTGCACGAAGGTTGCGCGGGCGCGAATCCAATCCCGACGCAGCCGCGCCCGCCACTGGATCAGCCGGCCTGTAAGGCTGCCGAGGAGGGAGTTTCGCGGCCGGTTCCCTCACCGTTGTCTCTCTAGCTAGCGGAAGAGAAGCTTAAATTGAAAATGTGGTTTTCGCGCAGGTCGCTGAATTCCACCGATGCGTTCTGGTCTGCTCGTCTTTCGGCACTCCGCCAGCCTCAGGCCAGAACCGGCTTGGGAGGCAACCCTGGAACCGCTCCGCGGTCTTCCTCGCCAATCTTTTCCGGTTTCTCGCGTGGCACTTCGGCGGGCTTAGCCGAGCCGCCAGTTGTAACCAGGGGCGCCTCGGCAGCAGCCTTCCCGGGTGCGCCACCCGTGCGGTAGGCCTTCACCAGCTCTTCGACCTCGGCACCGTCTGAGAACTTCCTTCTCCAGCAGCTTTTCGGCGATCGCATGCAGCGCCGCCATATTCTCGGAAAGCAGGGAATTAGCGGTATCGTAGGCCTCCTGGATCATGCATCGGACCGCGCGATCGATCTCGATCGCGGTGTGTTCGGAGTAGTCGCGCTGATGGTAAATGTCCTTGCCCAGGAAGACCTGTTCGTCCTTGCGACCAAAGGTCATCGGACCCAACTCGGTGCTCATGCCAAACTCACAGACCATCTTGCGCGCCAGTTCAGTGGCCTTTTCAATGTCATCGCCGGCACCGGTGGTCATATGTCCGAACACTAGCTCTTCGGCGGTCCGGCCCCCGAACATCATTGCCAGGCGGGTCATCAGATACTCGCGGGTGTAGGTATAACGGTCATCCAAGGGCAATTGCTGGGTGATTCCCAACGCCATGCCGCGCGGGATAATCGTGACCTTATGAACCGGATCCGCACCCGGGAGCAGCATCGCGACCAACGCATGCCCGCCTTCGTGATAGGCGGTATTGCGGCGTTCGCCCAGCGACATCACCATCGAACGGCGCTCGGCGCCCATCATGACCTTGTCCTTGGCCAACTCGAAGTCGTTCATGTCGACTTTCTCTTTGTTGCGGCGTGCCGCCAGCAGCGCCGCTTCATTGACCAGGTTCTCCAGGTCCGCACCCGCAAACCCGGGCGTCCCGCGCGCCAGTTTCTCCATCGAGACGTCTTCGCTGATTGGCACTTTGCGCATGTGGACCCGCAGGATGCCTTCGCGTCCCTTCATGTCGGGCCGCGGTACCACGACGCGGCGGTCGAAGCGGCCCGGCCGCAGCAACGCCGGGTCGAGCACGTCGGGACGGTTGGTGGCGGCGACCAGGATCACTCCCTCGTTGGCCTCGAACCCGTCCATCTCGACCAGCAACTGATTGAGCGTCTGCTCGCGTTCATCGTGCCCACCGCCCAGGCCGGCTCCACGATGGCGCCCGACGGCGTCAATTTCATCGATAAATATGATGCATGGGGCGTGCTTTTTGCCCTGCACAAACAGGTCGCGCACCCGCGAGGCGCCGACGCCGACGAACATCTCGACGAAGTCCGAGCCGGAGATCGAAAAGAAGGGCACACCGGCTTCACCCGCGATCGCACGCGCCAGCAGCGTTTTGCCGGTTCCCGGCGGTCCTACCAGCAGCACTCCCTTCGGGATACGGCCGCCCAGCTTGGTGAAGCGCTTTGGATCGCGGAGGAATTGGATAATCTCCTCCAATTCGTCTTTGGCCTCATCAATACCGGATACATCGGCAAAGGTAACTTTATGCGTATTTTCATTGAGCAGGCGCGCCCGGCTCTTGCCGAATGACATCGCCTTGCCGCCGCCGATCTGCATCTGGCGCATGAAGAAAATCCAGACTGCGACCAGCAGCAGCATCGGAAACCACTGGACCAACGCCACCATCCACCACGGATCGCCCTCTTCAGGTTTGGCCGTGATGCGGACGCCCTTTTGCAAAAGGATTTTGACCAGGTCGGGGTCATGCGGCGCGTAACTCTTGAAGTGCTCGCCTGACGTGGTCCGGCCGTGGATCGAGCTGCCCTGGATTGTTACTTCGGAGACCTGATTCTTCTCGACCTGGCCCAGGAAGTCAGAAAAGACAATCTCCGGTTCCCGAGTCTGCTGCCTGCTGAAGACATTGAACAGCAGCAGGAACATCAGGCCCAGCACCAGCCAGAGAGCGATGCTGCGCGAAAATTGATTCATCGTCTAATAGACGCTAGCACGGGGCACAAATTCTAAGCAATGTTCGGACTTGGCCGATAATTGCACAACCTCGGTGGTGGTTGCGGTCAGCAGCGCGAGATTCGACCGCACCAGACCGGGAAGCCAGGCCACTTGTCCGTCGAGCAAAACCACCGGGAAACGCCGCCGTTGTTCCATGGGCATTTTGCTGTCGATGAAGACCGCTTTGACCTTGCGGGTGCCGGCAACTCCAAGCGGCGCGATACGGTCCCCGGGATTGAAATTCCTCACGCTCAGGCCGTCTCGCACTTCGCGGGCGTCGAACACCGCTTCATACAATCCGTGCGGCATACGCGCCTGGGCACATGGAATCAAAGACGATTCAAAAACCGTCCGCGCAGCTTCGACCACCGTTACACCCTCAAGGGCCAAAGGAACCTCAAAAGACACCGCTTCATCCGGTTCCTCAGTCTTCCTGACCAACAGTTTGCCGTATATTCGCCGCACAAGCCAGCCATCGGGCAATTTGATTCGGCCATTGGGCGGGCCGTTCAGACACAATCGGCGCGAGGCTTCGAAATGAGCGCGTTCCAACCCCGACAAATTGCCCATATGCGCGGCCAGGTAGCACCGCAGCGCCGCCGAGGCGATCGCCGGATGAAGCAACTTGAAGCGCTCAAGGTTGAGTGTCCCGTCATCGTTGCCGCAATCTTCCAGCGCGCGCTGCGCTAACGCTCCAAGCAGGTCATCCACATCGCGCATCTCGGCGGCCAGTTCGACCAGGCGTCCGGCCAGCCCGGGAGCAAACTCCCGCTCCAGCAGCGGAATCAGCCGATGGCGGATGCGGTTGCGATCGTGCTCGAGCGAAGCGTTGGTCGAATCCTCGACAAAAGTCGCACCAATTTCCTTCAGGTACTCCAAAATGGCGGCACGTCGCACTTCGAGCAGGGGACGAATGACCTTGCCGGCGCCCGACCCGGCCATCGCGCCCAGACCGGTGACGCCGGCGCCGCGCAACAACCGCATCAGCACGGTTTCCGCCTGATCGTCGGCTTGATGGGCCAGCGCGATATAATCCGCTCCGACACGCTTCGCCGTCTCATCCAGAAACCGATGGCGCGCGGTACGCGCTCGCGCTTCCAGATTGCCCTCCGATCGCCCCAGACCCCGGGCGCGTTCGACCATCAACTCCACGCCCAGGCGGGTGCATAAATCGCGCACGAAGGACTCGTCGCGGTCGGATTCGGCGCCTCTCAACGCGTGGTTGAGATGGGCCGCGGTTAACCCGAACTGGAACTTCAGCTGCAACGCGGCGAGTGCGTGCAACAACGCCACCGAATCGGCCCCACCGGACAGGCCGAGCAGGACGCGTCTGCCGCGCAGATCCGGGAGTTGCGCAAGAAACCGCGTAACCGGATTAATGACCGCACGTGAGGCTGGGCGTTTCGACATGCTGCGACATCCCGCGAGTCCAATCGAAGCAAGTATAATTTGTAAATGAAGCGGTGCTCGCGGTAAACGGCCAAGGCACCACGCTTCGACGCCACACGTACGAGTGGCTGCCGGTGAAACCGGAAATCCTTTCGATGACATAGGCGCGGGTCGCCAACTCTTCGAACATCACATCGCTGGCGATGAAGGCGACAAGCCAGCTCTCGGAAGAGAAGCCGAGGTCAGCCGGCGAGATATCCGACCAGCCTACAGCTGCGATGACGTGACCATACGCTTCGCGTAAGGGCACAATAGCGTCGGACCTTGCCCCTTTGGACGATCCGAATGCGCAGGCTGTTGAGGGCGTACTCTGGTTTTGCGGTTGCTTTCTGGATCATTGTCGCGCCTGAATTTCGGGAACTCTCGGACCCAGTTCAGACCACCTGACGAAGCTCTTGATATCGGCCACAGGCTGCTCCCTCTCTCTTATCTCTCCCGGGGGGAGAGACGATTAAGGAATGAAGCCATCTTTCATGCAGGGTGCGAGACCAACCAAATGCTCCTTTATCCACGAAACTTCTTTTGTCGCACCCTGCTAGCGCTCCATTTGTTCCAGTAAACGCAGGATGATGCCGATTCCGGGGAGGTTTACCTCAAGCTCGTCCGCAAGGGTCCGAATCAACCGCACCCGCCGCAAGGCGGCGTCATCGTAAAGCGGTTCAAATTCGCGATTACGTTCCAGCAGACGTGAGGGAACGATTAGATCTTCGGATTCCCACTGCGCCAGCTCATGTTCGGTCACGTCGCACAACCCGCATACCACCGATCTGCTGTAGAAGAGCGTTCCCGTCCGTGGTCGTTGAGCCTTTCTGATAGATTTCTTCCGTGCCACCATCTCACAGCTACCTCAGCAACTCGGCCCGCGGATCAGGTACGTGGCGCTCGCGCTGCTTGTCGGCCAACTCACGCAGCAGCGTCCGTTCGGCATCGGTCAGGTCGGTCGGAGCCAGCACCTTAAGTTCGTAGAGCAGATCGCCGGCCGGTTCCTTGCCGCGTCCCGGCAGACCCTTTCCCTTAAGGCGCATAACTCTGCCGGTTTGACTGTCAGGCGGGACCTTGAGCGACAGGCGTCCCTCCAGGGTTGGAACGGTGATTTCGGCGCCGAGCGCCGCTTCGTAATCCCAGACTGGAAGCTCGCATCTGAGATCCCGGCCGCTGAGCTTGAATACCCGGTCAGGCTGGATGTGTACGGTCAGGTAGAGGTCGCCGTTCAAATTGGGTCGCGGCCCGTGTCCGCCCTGCCCCGCCAGGCGCATCCGCGTCCCGTCCGTGATTCCCGCGGGAATGCTTACCTCCAAGGTATGCCGATTCTGAACCAGGCCGGTGCCATGGCATAGCGCACACGGCTGCGCGGAGCGTATCACCCGATCTTGCCCCTTGCGCTCTTCCTGCATGATCATCCCGGTGCCCTTGCAGGCCGGGCAGTCGTCTTGCGCCGCGAGTTCGAGCCGGCGCTTGGTGCCGCGGGCCGCCTCTGCCAGCGGAATCTGGGTTTCCGCCTCCAGGTCAGGGGCTTTCTCCTCCTGAGGCGCGAAGCCGTAAGTGTCGTACGGACCGAATCCGGACCGACCGCGCCGGGCGCCGCCGCCTCCACCAAAGAAGCTGGAAAAAAAATCGCTGAAGTCTTCTCCCCCGCCTGCGCCCGCACTGCGGAATCCGCCCCCTGGAGCGCCGCCCCGCCCGGCGGCATAGCGGCGCCGCAAATCCTCTTCGGCGGTACCGTGCTCCCAATCCGCGCCTAGTTCGTCGTATTTTTTGCGCTTTTCCTTATCGCCGAGAACCTGATAGGCCTCGTTGATCTCCTTGAAGCGTTTCTCGGCTTCTTTGTTGCCCGGATTGACGTCAGGATGGTGTTTGCGAGCCAGCTTGCGATAGGCGGATTTAATCTCCTTCTCGCTGGCGGTCCGCTCCACCCCCAAAGTTTTGTAATAGTCCTGAAATTCCATCTATACCCCAACACCCCACAGCCTGAGACGGCTGGATTTATGCTTCGCCGACGCCAGGACCGGATCATAATAAAGTGCGCACGAAGCGGCGTCAGGCAAGTCCAGCGCGGCGTTTATGAGGCGGCTTAGTCCTGAGTACCGGCCTCCGACGCCGTTGCGGCGTGCTCGGCACTGCGTACCGAGGCTTCCAGCCGCGCGACCTCGCGGTCGAGTCGGGCCTGACGGCGCGCGATGAAGACCACGTAAAGCCCGATCAGCAAAAAGATCATGCTGTAGGCGGCGAACAGGTATTCGAAGTGCTCCATCAGTAATGCGCCCCCGCCTCAAGCAACGCCACGTCCCGGCGCAGCGTGGCAACCCGCGTGTTGAGCCGCAAAGTCGACATCCGCAACCACAGCAGCCAGATAAACAGGATGGTGAAGGCACCCAGCGACACCAGCAGCGTGGCGATCATCCGCGGATCCTCCAGCCCATGTTCGCCCTGACGGGTCAGCAGCACGGCGGGATGGATTGTACGCCACAATCGGACCGAGATAATGATCACCGGGACATCGACCACGCCGACGATCCCCAGCACCGCGGCAAAGCGCGCGATTTCATCGCTGTCGTCGGCAAAGGCGCGCAGCAACAGGTATCCGCCGTAGAGCAGCCACAGGATAAACGTGGTGGTCAGGCGCGAATCCCACGTCCACCATACCCCCCAAATCGGCTTGGCCCAAATTGAGCCGGTGATCAGCACCAAGGTACAGAACAGCATCCCCAATTCGGCACACGCGTATCCGAGTTCATCCCAGATCCGGTGCCCGAGCCACAAATATAAGACACCCGCGATCGCGACCATCCCAAAGGCCAGAAAGGC
Source organism: uncultured Pseudomonadota bacterium (assembly GCA_963805995.1). Lineage (GTDB taxonomy): Bacteria > Desulfobacterota > Binatia > Binatales > Binataceae > JAJPJA01. Next base: position 33,632 of record CAWDWL010000037.1, read on the forward strand.
CACCCACGCGCAAGGCAGATGGAAATAAAAAATGCGCTGCACGATTCCCTGCTCTACTTCAGTCGGCACATAAACGAACACCATGAAAAGCGCGGCCAGCATCGACAGGCAACTCGCCGCGGCGAGCCCGATAGACAGATAACCCTTCATTTCGTGTTCAATCCTTTCGTGATCAATCCTCTGGTGATCAATCCTCGAGGATCACGTGCTCGAACAGCAGGTAACCGGCGGTCACAAAGAGCACGTCGAAGGCGCCCAGAACTTTGAGCCAGGTGGCCACTGCCGTCAATGACTGTCCGGCCAGCAGGGCCGCGCTGGCTTTGCTACCGGCGATCAGCGCCGGCGTAAACAGCGGCACCACCAGTATTGGCAACAGCATCCCACCGGCGCGCACCCGTCCGGAAACCGTCGCGAGCAAGGTGCACAACGCCGCCAACCCCAGCGCGCCGAGCAAAAAGACTGGAATCAAGCGCAACAGGCCGCCGCCAAATTCGAGGTTGAAGAACAGCACCAGCATGATCAGGACCGCAACTCCGGCTTCAGCCATGAAAATCAGCGCCACCGAGAGCTTGGCGGCGTAGATCGTTGCCGGTTCGATCGGGCTGAGCAACAGGCCCCGGATACAGCCGTTGTCGCGCTCCGCCACCAGCGCCCGGGCCGCGCCCAGCGTGCCCGCAAAGATCATCGCGATCCAAAGTGCGCCGCCCGCGATCTCGGCATGCTGGGCGCCACCGGGTCCAAAGGCCAGCACCATCACCACCAGGATCAGCAGGGAGACCGAGACCAACGCCACAGTGCTCTCGCCACTGCGCATCTCCAGGCGGAGGTCTTTGCGTACCAGCGGTCCGAATCCTTCCAGCATCAGCTAGCGCCGGCGCAGCAAGGAGCGAAACGGCCCGCGCCTGCTGTCCTCTTTGAGCGGCGTCAAACCGTTGCTTTCCAGTTTGAACGACCCCAACTCGACGCCTTCAATCTCGAGCGCGGCATGGGCCGTAAACAGCACCGCCGCCATCCGGCCCAACGCCTCCTTGATCAGATCCCCGACCAGCGCGGCGCCTTCGGCGTCCAGCGCGGCGAATGGTTCATCGAGCAGAATCAGGTCGGGATCGGCAATCATCGCGCGGGCAATCGCCAGGCGCTGTTCCATGCCGCGCGACAAGGCGTTTGCGGGTTCATCCGCGGCCCGTTCCAAGCCGACCCGTTTGAGCCATTGCCGGGCATGCGCGGACGGTTCTGAAATCCCATAAATCTCGCTGTAAAACTCCAGGTTTTCGCGGGCTGACAGGTTGGGATAGAGCAGCGTCTGATGGAGTAGCACGCCCAAGCGGCGAAATTGCGGCGCCGCCAGGCGGGCAGGCTCCTGGCCGAACAATAGCAAGCGTCCGGCGCTGGGCCGCGCCAATCCGCAAAACACCTTGATCAGAGTCGACTTACCGACTCCGTTGCGGCCCACGATTACCGCCGCCTGACCGGGACTCACGCTAAAGTCGATACCGTGGAGCACCGGCCGATCGCCGAAGAACTTGGCTATGCGCTGCGCTTGCAGGACGAAGGTCATGGCTCAGCGAGTCATGCTTAATTCCCGAATCGACAGGGAGCCGCCGCACTCCGCGCAGTAGTTGGCTTGGTTCACGGTCGGCTTGCCACAGGCGGGACAGAACTTGACTGCCTGAGCTGGACCCTGCGATGCCTCAACGATTCGCGCCACCCGCTTGCGTCCTGCCAGCGCCGCCTTGATTGCGGATCCTTGATCGAGCTTTTCCAACGCCGCCATCGCGGTCAACGCGCGAGCTTCCAGCCCCTGCTTGAGCTCCGCCCAATCCTGCTCGGATAGCTTGCGCATCTCCCGATCGAACTCCAATTCGCGCAACGCTTGTACCGCCAGCGCCTTTTCATGCTCCAAACGGGCGCGTTCGGGATTAGTCGCGCCCGTCCGCCTGGCGCGCATGGTCTCGAACAACGGCGCCGCGACAAACAGCGCGACGCCGATAACTATGAGCATCGCCGCGAAGTAAATCACGCGTTATATCTGCCGCCGAAGGTCACGCTCAAGCTGATGCCTGAGATTCGCATCGAATTCAACACTGGCCGCCACCGGATGCGCAGCGGCACCCGATGTATCTTCGGGTCTGCGCCAACGGGCAGTCGCGATCACGATCAGCAGCACCCCGGCCGCAACCGCGACATAAGGCATCACCCAGGCCAGCAGATTGAATCCTTCCGTAGTCGGCGCCGAGAGCACCTTCTCTCCATACTTGTGCCTGAAACTTTGCAGAATCTGGAGGCGCGACATACCCCGATTGATCATGCCCGTGATTTCGCCCCGGGTCGGGATCGCGAACCCGCAACTGGGATGATTGCAGTTGGCCACCGTCAGCCCGCATCCACATTGACACGTGAGGCCCTCTCCGACCTCCTGGACCGTGGTCTTCGCGGGCGCGGCAACAACGCTTGTCCCGCCGGCCAGTATAAAGGCCAGCAGCAACGCCATCCATGGTGCAATTACGTAACGCATCAGGTACCGCGGACTTCGGCGGCAAGTTCGCGCTGCAACTCGCCCACGCGCTGGCGCGCCGCGGCCGCAATCGCTTCGCGCTCGCGCGCGTTAGGCCACATCGCCACCATCGTACCAAGCGCCATCATCAGGCCGCCTAACCATAGCCAGCTAACCAGCGGAGTCAGGAACACGTCGAAGGTCGCCATCCCGCTCTTATCGTCGACTCCGGCCAGCACCACGTACAAATCCGACCTGAGGGTCGAGCGGATCGCCACCTTGGTGGCCGGTTGCTGTGGCCGCTTATAGAAGAGCTTGGCCGGCTCCATCACCCCAATCATCTTGCCCTTGCGCATCACGTTCACGCGCGCGACCAGGTTTTCGAGATGGGCGGTATCGAGAGAGGAGAGTCCCAGGTAAACCAGCTTATAAGGTCCGACCGCGAAACTTTGTCCTTCCCTGACGCTGCGTTTGACCTCGGTTTTGAAAAAAGACGAGGCGACAATTGCGACAAACGCGAGGGCTACGCCGATATGGATGATGTATCCGCCATAGCGGCGATTGTTCTTGGCCACCAGGTTGACCAGGGCGCGGGGCGGACTTTCGTGCACCATCCGTCCGCGCGCCAGAACCCCGCGTTCGAACTCGACCACCACCGTGCCAATCACGAAGGCGGCAAGCGAAAACGCGGTCAGCACGTACCATCCGCGAATGCCGCCGGCGAACGCCAACAGACCGGTCGCAACCCCGGCCATGGCCGGCGCCGCGAAACTTTGCATCAGGTTCTTGCGGGTGGCGCGGCGCCACGCGATTAGCGGACCGATGCCCATCAGAAAGATTAGCGCCAATGCAAGCGGCCCATTGACCTTGTTGAAGAAGGGCGGTCCAACCGTAATCTTGACCCCGCGTACCGCCTCCGAGATAACCGGGAAGATAGTGCCCCAGAAGACCGCAAAGGCGATTCCGACCAGCACCAGGTTGTTGAACAGAAATGCCGCTTCCCGTGAAAGATAGGATTCCAACTCCGCCTGGCTGCGCAAGTCCTTGATCCGGCTCAGCAGCAAGGCCGTATAGCCGACTACCACGACCAGTAGGAAGGTCAAGAAGTACGGACCCAAACCCGATTGGGTGAATGAATGTACCGAGGAGATCACCCCGCTGCGGGTGATGAAGGTCCCAAACAAAGTCAGCGCAAAGGCCAGCCCGATCAGCGCCAGATTCCACACCTTGAGCATGTCCTTGCGTTCCTGGACCATCACCGAATGGAGATAGGCGGTCATCACCAGCCACGGCATGAAGGCCGCATTCTCCACCGGATCCCAGGCCCAGTAGCCGCCCCATCCCAAGACCTCATAGGCCCATCGGGCGCCAAACATGTTGCCCAAAGAGAGAAAAAACCAGGAGAACAACGCCCAGCGCCGCGTGCTTCTGATCCAACCGTCGTCCAGCTTGCCGGTTACCAGTGCGGCGCAGGCAAATGCGAACGGCACCGCGGTGCTGACATAGCCGGTGTAAAGCGACGGCGGATGGATCGCCATCCAGTAGTTTTGCAGCAGCGGATTAAGGTCGGTGCCTTCGATGGGCGCCGGTATCATCGGGTCAAAGGGTCGCGTGACGAAGTTCAGCATCCCGAGGAAAAAAACCGCGATCAACGCCAGCGTGATCAGCGCGTAAGGGCCGATCTCCGAATTGCGGTCGCGGGTTTGGAACGCCACGATCGCGGTGAAAACCGAAAGCAACAGCGTCCACAATAGCAGCGAACCCTGCTGTCCGCCCCACAAGGCGGTGATTTTGTAGATCGTGGGCAGCGTGGTGCTGGAATAGCTGGCGACGTATTCCAGGGAAAAGTCGCTCCTCAGCAGGCCGCTCCAAAGCGCGCAGGCGGCCAACGCCACCATCGCGCTCATGGCCCAAAGCGCGTGGCGCGCGCTAATCAGAACATCGTTACGTCCCCGGCGCAGGCCAAAGATATTCGCGCCAATCGAGTACAGCGCCAGAACCAAAGCCAACGCCAGAGCCAGTTGTCCAATAAGCGTCATCAGGTTGCCTTCTTGGGCCGGTATTTGGAGGGGCAGCTGGTCATGACCTGGTCGGCGCTGACCAAGTTGTGACCGGTCAGATGACCCTCGACGATTACGTCACGCCCTGCCGCGAACATGTCGGGCTTTGGCTGCCCCTTGCACACCACCTTGATCTCCTGCGGCGGATGCATGCTGACGGACTCGATTTTGGCGCCGTCCTGGGGCGGCAGCGGAACTATCGAAAAGGCCAGCGTCAGCGAGATGGGATCCCATCTGATATCGCCGGGACTTACACGCCCGGCAATTCGCACCGACTGGCCCATCAGCTCGCTTTGGCGCGCCGCCGCCTCGTCAACCGTCAGATAATATTCGGACGTGCTGCGGATCCCGATTACAATCAGATAAGCAATCGCGGCCACAATCAGCGCTGCGCCGATCAGGAACCGTGGTTTTATTCGCATTACCATTATTCTCTACCGCAGCACCGGAGGTGTCGCAAGGAAGGCTCCGGCAGGGTATTGACAACCTGAGGGAGAAACATGAGCCAACCATCCGCGCGATGCTCGTTCATAACCTTCAATGTTTTTTCGGATTTGCCGGCGTTCCGTCATCTGGACCGCCGTCTGGAGATCCTGGCCCGAGCTATAGCCGCCGAGCGGCCCGCAATCCTGGCGCTGCAGGAACTTGTGCGTGGGTCCCAATGCGGTGACATGGGGCGCACGCTGCTCGATCTGGTCAATCGCTTCTGCGAAGGGGACCGATACGCGCTTCATTACGCGGAAGCCGACGGGCTGGGTGAAGGCGAATGGAAGTTCGACGAAGGAATCGCACTGATGGGCCGGCTGGAGCGCGCTTCCGATGATGTCGGCATTCTGAAGTTTTCCTCGCAAGTCAGAATCGCAACCACGGTGGGAGGCCAGCAATATCGATTACCGGACGACCGCGTGGCGATACACGTCCGCTATACGCTTGCTCCGGGCCTCGAGTTGGACGCTTACGGGACCCATCTCACTGATCGCAACGAAGAAGGCGTCGGCGTTGCGGTCCGGGTTGCGCAGGCGCGCGAACTGTTGGAGTGGGTGCAGCGCACCAGCCAGCCGGATAACCCGGTACTCATTGGCGGCGATTTCAACGACCTTCCGCAATCAGAGACGCTTCGGACTTTCACCGCCAACCGCTTCATCGATCTTCAGGCCGCTGCCGGTCAAGGGCCCGGTTACACCAACGACCGCAACGATCTCGATATCGAAGCGGCCCAGGCGTTTCCCAATCAACGCATCGACTACATCCTGTTTCGCCCGGGCCGTGGAGAATTCAAGATTGATACGGTGCAGTTGTTCCTCGATCGACCCTCAGCGCAACCCGGCGGCCGCTGGCTATGGGCGTCGGATCATTTCGGAGTCCTGTCCCGCCTGGAGCTTTTTTTCTAACCCCTCAAACGGAGAGAGCTTGAGCCGTTTAGAGCACAAGCCCCGAACCACCACGACACAGCGCCCTCCTTCAACGGTAACATTTCGCCAAACAACAGAACCGGAATATTCTGACTTCGGCTCTAATCCTCACCTTCCACCCCATGACCTTTAGGCCCGAACGCCACCCCCCGTTTCGACGCGCGGATGAAATCGACCAGCTCAGCGACCTCCGGACTGGGCGGACCTTCCCCGAGCAAATCTTCAATCGCCGTGCGCAGATTGCGCCGGCTCAGGAACAGCATCCGGAAGGCTTTGCGCAACGCGACGATCTGCGAAGTGGTCCAGCCCGCCCGGCGCAGTCCGCGAATATTGATTCCATGCACCGTATGTGTGCCGTCGGCAATACAGAAAGGTGGGATGTCGCGGCTGGTGCGGCTTAATCCGCGCATCAGCGCCAGCCGTCCGATACGCACGAACTGATGGACCACGCAGTTGCCCGATATCAGCGCCCGATCTCCCACCTCGACCCATCCCGCCAGCAGCGCTCCGCCGGCGATTATGGTGGAGTTGCCGATTCGGCAATCGTGGGCCGCGTGCGAATTCTGCATGAAGTAATTGTCGTCGCCGACGATTGTCACTTCGCCATGCTCGCTGCCGCGATGTATCGTGGCGCCTTCGCGAAAGATGTTCCGATCCCCGATCCGCACCGCGCGGGGACCGCCGGTATAGCTGATATCCTGGGGCTCGTCGCCCAGAACTACATTGGGATGGAGCACGTTGTCACGGCCAAGCTCGGTGTCGCCGACCACCGTGACGTGGCTGATCAACCGGGTGCCGGGTCCAATTCGCACCCTTCCGTCGAGGTAACAGAACGGTCCGATTTCGACTCCGTCACCCAGTTCGACGTCGTCGCCGAGCACGGCGCTCGGATGGACCACCGGGTCTCCACGCGTCGGGCGTTCATCGCCGGCCATAATTCCCTATCTGCCCCAACAACTCAGGCTCGCCAAGAGCCCGGCACCAATCTAAGGTTGTTGCGCCTTGTTCAATTGAGCAATTTCTTTTTCCGATCATCGGGATGATCGCGGTCGGGAACTTTGGTGCCGGCCACCCGGTATCCCTCCCCGGCCCAGGTGCCCAGGTCCACCAATTGGCATCGCTCGGAGCAAAACGGCCGGAAACGGTTCGCCGGTGAGTTATCCGATTCCTTCTTGCAAATTGGACAACGCATGCGTTTTTGGTCACTTGGATTTTGTAAAGGCTTCGCCGTCCGCGCAACAGGCGTGAGGTGCCGGTACTGCGCCGGCGGCGCCGCATTACTTCAAGACTGGATCGGTTTGAATTTCGGAATCGTCACCTCCGGAGTGACGTCGTCAAAATAGACCTCGACCGGCATGTTTACCGTGAGCTTCATCGGATCGAAGCCGGTCACCCAGCTTACCATCCGCGGTCCTTCGTCGAGCTCGATTATCACGCCGGCATAGGGAACGTCGTCTTTGAATTCCCGGTAAAGCGGCTGGAAGGTCACGGTCCAGGTATAGACCTTGCCCTTTCCGGCGACCTTTACCCACTCCCATTTGAGCGATTGGCAGTCGCCGCACATCGGACGCGGCGTATGGCGCCAGGCGCCACAACTGGTGCAGCGCTGGAAGCGCAGCTCACCCTTCTTGCAAAAATCGTAGAACTCCTTGGTGTATCCGCGCATCAACGGCAGGGGTTTGTTGTAAGCATTTTGTTCGGCTGCCATGGGTCTACCTCCTCAACACCGCGATGGAGCCGTGGCCGTGGCCGCCCCAGGCGCAAACCGCACCCAGTTCGGCATCCTTGACTTGACGCAGGTCGGCATCATGACGGAGCTGGCAGACGGCCTCGACAATATGGTTCATGGCACAGAGATGAGCCTGGGACAGGAGCCCACCGTGGGTATTGATCGGAATCTCGCCACCGATTTCGATCCGCCCGCCCATTACGAAAGGTCCGCCCTCGCCCCGCTTGCACAGGCCCATTTCCTCGATCTGCTGCAGGGTCTGAAAGGTAAAGCAATCGTAGATCTCGGCAAAATCCAGGTCTTTGGGCGTCACCCCCGCCATCTGGAAGGCGCGCGGCGCGGAATGGGTAAGTCCGACCTCAAAGAAATCCTTGCGATTGGGGATCTCATGCGCCGGATAAGGATGTCCGCTGGCGATACCCGCAACGTGAATTGGCCGCGATTTCAGATCGCGCGCCCGTTCCGGCGTCGTCACCACCACGGCCGCGGCGCCGTCGGTCTCCAGGCAGCAATCCAGCAGATGGTACGGATAGCTGATCCAGCGCGAGTTCATGTAGTCATCCATTGACATCGGCCGATCGCGCATCACGGCATTGGGATGCAGTTGCGCATGGCGGCGCATCGTCACGGCAATCGTGCCGAGATGTTCGTGGGTGGTGCCGAACTCCAACATGTGCCGCTGCGCCATCCATGAATAATACTGCGGCGGCGCCCCCATCCCGTAGGGCATGTAAAAATCGCGAACCGCGATAGCGGCGGGGATTCCGCTGGCCTCACTGGCGGTGCCTTCGCGGGCTTTGGTCCCGGAATACCACCGTGCGCTGAACGGAATCAGCGCGTACCTCGCCACCCCGGCCATCAGCGCCATGGCGGCGGTCTCCAGCGCGGAGACCGTCATCGCCCCGCCCATTTCCTGGAGCGAAGCGGTAAAACGCAGATCTTTGATCCCGAAACTCGCCGCGTAGTCTCCGGCCGTAGTGCCGAAGCCCCCGGGGATGATAACGGCGTCGATATCACGCGGCTTGAGGCCAGCATCCTCGATTGCCGACGCCGACGCCTGCAGGCCCAATTCGATATCACTGAAGGGAGTTCCGCGGCTGTATTTGGTTTCACCAACGCCGACGATGCATGCTTGATCCTTAAGCGAACCTGCCATACGAACCTCCGTGTTTCAGGCTCTTTTGCTCTCAACGTGGGCCGGGCCAGCGCCGGGAAACCTACGCGCCGGCCATCCACGCTCCAGCTCTTAGGGCTGCTTGCCCATCCGCAACTCACGCATGAACGCGCGCCCTATCTCATTGGCCCATATCAACTCGATATACGAAGCTCCCTCAGTTCGGCAATCGAAGTACGCGAACTCCACATGCAGGCCGCTGTTTTTGTTGGCTCCCTGGATGATGGGCTCAAACCCATTGGCCTGAAAATGCTTCATCGCCGGCTCAAACTCCGGCACCATAAAACAAATATGATGAAGTCCGGGGCCGCGGGTCTTAAGATGTTCGGCCCAGAGGCTGCCTTCGCTGCGCGGCTCGATCAACTCCAGTTCAGTGCCATGCATATCGCCCAGCGCGATCTTAATCGTGGCCCGAGCCGGTTTGCCATGGTAAGAGAACGGTGCCACTGCGGTTCCGAGTTCCGCCTCCATCGTCCCAAAATGTTTCACGCCAAAGACGCGTTTGCACCATTCCTGAGCCTTGTCCAAGTCCGGAATTACGTACGCGACCTGGTAAAAATACGGCGCCAAACCATCTAAAAGGACGCTCATTTTTAACCTCCTCGTTCACGCGGCGAACCTGGGGCGCATGTCGGCGCGGCATGCACCCCTGCAAGCTTCCCCGTCTCGGGGCGAATCTCTGCGGCCGGCCTCACCCCGCATCATTGCGAGCCTTTACGCCACCGGCCCGGCGGAAGTCAAATCCGCATTTCGGCAAACAGAATCCAAATCATGTTATTGCCGACAACCAGAAGCTCTGCGCGTATGGCGATGTGTCGCCGATCAGGCCTCCTCGACCCCCGGGCTGACTACCCCGTTGCGGCAAACATCAAAGGCAGAGCTACGCTGTGGGACAGCAAAGCTCGATCACAGGCTCGAAAATGTACGAGTTAAGCTACACGAGCATACTCTACTGAAGGCGCCGCGATCTTACTGTTGAACCTCGTTGCGCAGTAGAAAATCAGCCCTTCAGAGCAGGTTAACTCGGGTCGGACAAACACCAACGGGCCCTCTCTCCCGAGGGCCGAGGTCTTCGATTTCCAGTTCTTTAAGCTGCAATTGCATCAATTTACACCTGGAGCGGGCGACGGGGATCGAACCCGTGACGTCCAGCTTGGGAAGCTGGGCGGGGGGTACATAGAGGTCGGAAAAGCTCTGTTAAATAGGTGATTTGCGCGTAGAATAGGCAGTAGAAGCCCAGTCCCGCAACTCATCGAAACTATGCCCTGCCACTGCCTCCCATGCCACAATTTTGCCATCCGTTTGGACATCAAATTTTACGCCTCCGGAATGGTGGCGGGAGTCGTCTCAGAGGAGTCGCGCTCCGGCTTGTGTGTCCAGCGCGCGTAATGCCGAATGACCATCGCCAGGGTGGAATGACCCATCTGATGGGCGACGTAATGCGGGTTGGCTCCGAGCCCGAGCAACCTTGCGGCGAAGGTATGACGGCATTGATAGGGTGGGCGCATCCGCACTCCGGCGTCGCGCACCAGACGGCGCCAATTTCGCTGGCGGAAGTTGTTCCAGTCAAATCCCGCACCACGCGACCCGGTGAAAACGTAATCCTCGCCGCGACGCTTTCCAGACAACACCTGCAGCTCCAACTGCAAGCTGTCCCGCAGGTCCACCTCTCGCTCAGAAGCCACGGTCTTGGTCATCCCGTCACCCCAGCGCGTGCGGCCGCGACGCACGCTAATGACCTTGCGCTGCATATCCAGGTCGCGCCATTCGAGCGCTAGCGCCTCGCTGGGACGCAGGCCGGCGAACAGCAGGGTCGCGACAAAAGCCCGCTCGGTCCCCGGCCGTGCGGCGCGGAGCAGCGCCTGAGTTTCGCTGAAGGTAAATGGGTCGATCGCTGCGCGGGGTTCGCGCAAGCTGCGCACCAGACGAGCCGGGTTTTGCGTGACGAGACCCTCTTCGTCGGCCATGCGGAATACCGTTTTCAGCCTGGCCAACGCCATGTTGACCCGCCGCGGACCGGCTCCTTTTTCCTGAAGCTGCAAAATCCAGTTTTCGACGTCGCGCCGATTAATACGATCAATCGGCATCGCTCCCAGAGGAGCACCGGCGATCTGTTTTTTGATCAGTAATCCGTAGTCATAGAAAGTCCCGTCAGTCAGATGCGCGCGATGCGTCTCCAGCCATTGCCGCGCATAATCCGCCAGCACCGGCGCATGCGCCGAGTGCAGACCCAAGCGCTTGAGCATGCGGCTGGCGGGGAACCGCGTGGCGTAATCAAAACGCCCCATCGCTATGTCGCGTTGCAACTGAGCCGCGATGCGGGCGCCCAAACGGCGATTTTCACGCGTGTCAGCTAGCCCCAGGAATTCACGGCATCGGAGCCGCTCGCCCTGATACGCAAACTGGAAGGTCAGCAGCAGGCGTCCGTTCTGGGCATGCACCCCAGCCATCTGATTCCCCCCGAGACGCCCAAGCCTCAATGGCCATTGGTGTGTCCGGGGTCCAAGCTGCCGCTAAGGGCTCGCGCCTTCAGAGTGGGCCAGTGAAAAAGGGTGCGCCGACGTACGCGAAACAGTCCGTCCTCGTAGGTCAGACGGCCGTCAGTGATCCAGTTGTAGATGGTATTGACCGCGACATGGAGACGCGCGGCGGCCTCTTTGACGGTAATGATATCACTGTCCATCTGGATTCTCCCCCCAAGGCCCTCCGCGGCCAAGCCCCAGTTCGTTGCGTGGGCCAGCCGTTTTGGGCGCATTTAGTAATGAACGGCCGAAAGGCCGATACCGCCCTGTCGATAGTAAAGAGCAGGGCTGCCATACGCCACTGTGTCGAGACTGATCGGACAAGCGAATCGCCGCCAGGCGAAACGCACTTTACCAATTCTCGCGGATGCCGCCATCATCGTACACACTTTTTACACACTTTGTGGGTCAGCCCCGAAGCAGGAGCTCCACTGGCAACCCCGTCAGATCATGCACCCGGAGCACCTCACCCCCACGCGCGTCGCGCATATTGCCTGCGCGCCGCCATCGATAGAGGGTTGGATCGCTTATCCCGATGATTTGCGCAGCTCTACGCACCTCTCCCGGTTCGGACCCGGCGATAATTCGAATGGCGGTCTTGACGATGTTGTTCAGCTCGGGAGCCCGCGCTGACAATCTGTGCGAGCGTGAGCGTGCGGTTGGCGTACCTTTATCGATTTGGACGGAATTTACTAAAGCGTCGCGACGCATTTTAATGGCAGCTTCCATACGGCTTTTTAATCTAAGCCCTAATTTATCGTGCGGTCAAGACAAGTGGTCTCAAATTTGACACAGAATTTGCTATTTTTCTATCGGATCGTAAGACCATCTTCAATCAGCCGCTCCAAAATTTGACGTTTTTCCTTTCCCACGTGGCAATTTAACGACAGGTTAGATTGTTTAACTAAATCGTGGGATAAGAAATCGCTCAGTCAAATTTGACAGACACTTAGAGCGTAATCTAATATGTTTGGTATTCCGAGGCGCATCTGAAACCCTAGACAGACTGGAATGGGCGGTAAGACACGGCGGAGGGTAGTGGAGTAACGGAGCGAAGACACCGTCGCGCCCCGAAAGGCGATAAATCCGTGCCGGCGGGCTTGGGATCAAGTGTGTGGTGGCGGAGGGGAATCGGATTGGAACCCGAGCCCGTCGGGGCGGAAGCAGGTGCAGCCGACCCAATCGCGGGCAGCAACAGTACAGGTGCAATTAAAGCGGCGCCCGCCCGAGATGGGTTGCGCTTAAGCGCAGCCATACAGTTCTGGGTTCTCCGGAGCTATATGTTTGCATGTCCAGGCATCCGAAACTCCCTCAAGCTGGGCAGATTAGCGGTAGGGCCGTCCTTAGCGCGTAGGTTATCCAAGGCGCGTAGGTTATCTAAAAGGACCAAGTCGCGAACACCTCAAACGAGCTGGAGGCGGGACCATGGCATGGGTCCGCAACGGGCTGGTTAAGTTCCCCGCTGACCGTACCCAATCGTGGCACTCCGACTAAGGATTCGCGGAGGTACTCAGATATTGAAAAGCTCGCGGGTATCGACTTCCAAACCGCTGCCTGTGCGACCAACGAACGGCAAACGCAAACCGGGAGGAGAACCCTCGCAACTGGTACGGGGCTCCAACCGGCTAATATCGACGGCGCGGAGTTTTGCGACGAAAATACTGGCCTTTGAATTGACCGGCCACGCCGCCGCCGATATGGCCGGAAAATGGAGGCAGGAGATTGACGGGCAGGAGCGCAGAGTTGTGGAATGGTTCGCGCCGTCAAAGCAGGCGGCCTTCAAGGCTCACGCACTGATTTGCCGTCAGGAGAGCGAGGCGCTGGCACCCTATCGTGAAGCCCGGCGTGTACTCAACGCCAAGCTGGCTACCTGGCAGGATGGCCAGGTGCAACGCTCACGGATTGGCGCCGGGCAGCCGCCGGACACGGAACTGCGATCCGCTGAGGACCCAGCGGCAGTTTCGGCCCTCGCCAACGACTTGGAACCTCGGGTGGAAGGGATTAGTTTCCGGGAGAATTGGCGGGCCGAGGTTATCGACAAGGTCGCTTTCGTGTTCGCGGTTGCGTCCAAACCTGAACTGGTACACTTGCTCGACGCGAATCTGCCGGCGCTCGGCCATCTGGCTCGCGCACAGAAAGAGGGGCTCGCTATACCAGGCGTGCGGGTATGGTGCGAACGAATTGTCGCTGCCTCGCGCCGGCGGTCGACGGATTGAGTCCGGGTCCCGCGCCAACTAAGCGTCCGGCGGTTCGTGAGCCGATTGGCAAAATGGATCTTGTCGGCCTTGCCTCTCTTCTGAAGCGATTTTCTGCGAAAATGTGTGTGCGCCCGTTTGACGGCGAAAATGCGGCAATCGCGACGTTTGGCGGGATGCCCACTCCGAAGCGAACCCAAATGGTAAGCCCTGCGCGGCGGCCAGCGGGTGCCGCGCAGGGCGAGTTTGATTTTATGAAGCCCAGCGCGCTTCCTGGGTCGGAGTCTCCGGTTTGACGTTCGCGTAAGCGCGGCTGACCGGCGTGTTAACGTCGAAAGGACTGTTGAGTCCCAGCTCCTTGCCGATTTCACGCAGAGCCGGCAGCACTTCCTGTCCCATCAACTTGATGTAGCTCATCGAGTCCGCATGGCTGATCCGGCCGTCGTTGCCCCACAAAGCCAGAATCGACGGGCGGGTCTCCTCCAAATAGATGCGCAGCTTCTCGATAACCTGTTTGGGATTACCCGCGATCAGGGTCAGGTTCTTGAGCTGATCCTCAAGCGTGACCCGTTCATGTTTTGACTTCGTACGATAGCCCGCACGTAACTCGGCCATCGGACGACGCGCCCACTCGCCCAGGTAGCCCGACGGGGCCGCCCACACCGGATGGGTCAAGCCGGTGAACTCGCCTTGCATCCACATGAACTCTCTGGCGTTGCGCAGAGCCTTTTCTTCAGTCTCATCGACCCGAACGCGCAACAGGTAGCCGTGATATTCAGGACCACCCTTGTAGCCGACGCGTTCGGCAGTCTCGTCATACAGTCGCCAGACCTCTTTGCCGGCCGCAATCGGCAAATTCAGCGCGATATAGGGATAGCCGTGCTCGGCGCACCAGATGATGGTTTCGCGGCTGGAGACGCCGGGAACCCAGATGCGCGGATGGGGCTTCTGCATCGGGGTGACCCACGGATTGACCACCCGGAACTGGTAATGGTTACCTTCCCATCGCCAAGGCCCAGGCTGGGTCCAGGTCTTGATAATCAGATCGTGAGCCTCTTCAAAGCGCTCGCGGTTGAAGGCCGGGTTGGTGTTACTGGCGAACGCCTCCACGCCACCGCCGCGGACGATTCCGGGTACCAGACGGCCTTTGGAGAGCAGGTCAATCATGGCCAGCTCTTCGGCCAACCGCACCGGGTTGTCAGCTACCGGCAGGGGATTTCCGAGTGTGACGATTTTGACCCGGTTGGTGGTCGCCGCGATCGCGGTCGCAAAGATGTTGCACTTGGCCTGCATGCAGAACGGCGCATTGTGATGCTCGTTGAGCATGATGCCGTCCCAATTGCAGTCTTCGACGTACTTATATTCCGTGAGCCGCTCATTGTAGAGGCGGCTGCCAGAGATCGGATCGAAGAACTTGTTGGGGAACAGCAGCGCCGTATAACCGTACTTGTCGCCCTCCGCCGGCGGGTAGGTCGACATCGGTTGCTCGGTGAAATACATCAAATGCATCGTTACGCCTCCTCAATGGGCCTCATTGCCCAGCCGTGGCGATCCGGTTTTCGGATTTGCCCGGCTATGATTTGCACACAGATAGCAGAATCGTAACCGCTTGTCTTCATTACTGCGACCGTCGCAACGACAGCGATTTCAGCAGATGCCGCCACGACCTCAAGACTATGGGCAACTTTGAGACCAGCCAAACAATGTGCCCAAATAACGGGAAAAGATTTTCGAGGCTCATGCCGTTTGCGATGCGCCTGGTTGCAAGCTTAGAATAACATCCCGAGAGGGCCCCAGAGCATGGGCGTCCTCCGGGAAAAGGAGGGTTGCTATGGCCCTTGCCGATGAGGATGTCGAGCGCCTGTTCGATGAGGAATGTCCTGGCCCAATCGACCTGGGTTCGGTTCTGGTCCACGATCCGATTAGCAACGCGGCAAATCATCCGCCGATAATCGTGGAGGCCGAAACACCGCTTGTCGAAGTGCTCGAGAAGATGCGGGAGGCAGGTCGCGGCGCCGTGCTAATCGTCCAAAATGGCAGATTGGCAGGAATTTTCACCGAGCGCGACGTACTGTTGCGGGTGGCCGGATTCCCAATCGAAGTTGTGCACGCCCCAGTTGGCGCCCATATGACGACGGAACCACTAACTCTGCCCGCCGATTCCAGCGTCGCTTTCGCGCTCAATAAGATGGTGGTGGAAGGATTCCGCCATATCCCCCTGGTGGATGACGAGGGGCGGCCGACCGGGATGGTCTCGATGCGCGACCTGATTGATTACCTGAGTGACTTTTTCAGCAAGGACGTGCTCAATCTTCCATCCGATCCGAGCGGCGGTTTTCGCCGCCGCGACGGCGCCTGAGTTCCGCGGCGCCTATCAAGACGGTCGCCGAAACTTGTGCCACTCTCTGGGTGGCCCGACTGAAAGTCCGCTGAATCGCTTGATTCGTGCCATTCGGGTCTGGGGCGAGGCCTGGCCTGTTCACACGCGCAATCGCCGGTGCCCCGGTAACCAACGGTGGCAAAATCCCATTTCACATTCAGGGCCTGATGATAGTGACCGCGGATGAGGCCGGCGCAACGTCCTGGGACGGCGCCGCTGCGGAATCGCGGCTGGCCTCCTTTTGGTTGACCTCGGCCCGCGAGACCAACATCGCCTCGGTCAATTCATCCCAAGTCGGGTAAAATGGTTGCTCGCCGATTTTTTCGAAGAATCCCATAGCCCGGAGCTGCCACTCATGTTTTTTGAGCGCGGCGATTTGACCATAGCAGGCCGGCATATCGTAATGCTGCTTGCAGCCCAGCAGGTGAAAAAGCTCATGGCGGGTGACCGCATACGGCGAAAAGAACAACTGGTTGACGCTCATCCGAGTGGCCACGACAAAGCCCGAGGTCAGCGTAGCATCATCGACCTCGCCCAGGATCTCAGGAAGTGGAAGAGCGGCGGCCGCCAGGTCGCCCCATAGGAAATCTCCCACGTTGCGATTTACGAAATAGAGCTTTCGATCGCAACTGGGCGCCAGCGGCTGAGATCCGATCTGCCTGACTATGCCGTTATGGAAGAAGTCCCTGCGCTCCAATAGGTGGAAAGAAACCGGCTCCACGGTAAGGCGGTACTTCGGCGCCTCGCTGTTCCACGACGACAACAGCTCACGCGCATCGTTCTGCGTAATTCCGGCATCGAGGTAGACGCATAGGTGTACTGTCTCGGGCGGGCCGAAATCGATTGAGTTCCTAAGGTCTTCATCTTCCAGGCCGATCGCAGTAAACAGGCATCCTGACAATGCCGCCAAAAAAAACATGGCAAACGCAATCTTCACCGCTCTCATGCGCGGCAATCATCGCGTGTTTCCGCAGCCTTCCCTGTTTGGTTTTGACGCCGTTTCTGTTCCAGCCGCTATTTTCTTTCCAGATATTGCGGCGCCCAAAAGGCGGCATCACCCTGACCTGCACCGCAGTTTGCTCGTTGTAACAGCTACCGGCAGCCCTCAGTGAGCGCCGTTCCGGCCTTTTTCAGCCTATCGGGAGCTGAACCGGCATTATCATGTTCAGGGCATCGTACCTCATGACTGGCGAAGCGGGTCCCAAACATGATATTTTAGTTGATACTCAATTAACAGCTAGTCGCTAATATATTTACTATCGGAAGAAACTTGCGTCACGGCGCGCCCAGCGCCGGCGCTTGATGGGCCGCAATATGCGGCGATGGGGTGCGCGTGGAGGCGGGCGAACGGGGTGGGGTGGTGGGGTTGGAGATCGGCAGCGGGTTGGCCGATCGGGTTGGCCGCGACTTGCGCGAGGCCTCGGCAACGGTGGTCCGATGGCGGCGCGAGGCGCGTGAAGCCGACCGTTTTTTTTCCGGCCGCCAGTGGCATCCGGCGGACGAAGCGCGCCTGAACGAGGAAGACCGGCCGACCGCGGTCTTCAACTTCGCCCAGAAATACATCCGGATCGTTGCAGGCACTGAAAAGCATAACCGCCAGGACGTGGTGTTCGTCCCCCGAATGCCAGAGACGGAGCTGGCCAACGCGGCGGGCGAGTTGGCCTCAGCTGTTTACAGCTCGGTAATCGACGGCTGCAACGGCCCTGAGGAACGCTCGCAGGCTTTCGAAGACATGCTGGTGCGCGGAATGGGCTGGACCAATTGCCGACTCGACATGGAGCTGGCGGCGGACGGCAAGATCGTCATGGAACGCGTTGACGGCATGAAGATGCATTGGGATCCAGCGGCGCGCAAACAGAATCTCGAGGATGCGCGATGGGTCGCCTGCGAGGAGGAGATTCCGATGCGCGACGCTTGCCGCCGATGGCCGGAGCGCGAGCACGATCTCAGGGTCGCCGAATTCCTGCGTCAGGATCGGCCGCAAGACGAGCCGGACCAGGTTGAGCATGTCACGCCGATTGGATATCAGCCCGAAAACGAAACTATTATTCCCGGCGGTCCGCCCGCCGGCTACGTGCGCATCGTCGAATACCAATACTACGAAGTCGAGCCGGTCTATCGCGTCGCCGATCTGAAGACCAATCAGGTAAGGGAGCTCGAGCCAGCGTCAATTCGATAATCTGCGGCGGCGTCTGGAACCCCTGGGCGTAACCTTGGTCGATCACGAAATGCCCTCGCGTCCGCATCCGCACAACCGTCACCACGGCGGATCCGAAGGCACGGCGGGTGAGCAATCGATGCCCGTCCAGGCTACGGCCCCGGAGTCCTTCGTCATCCCGTACGTGCGGCAGGACCGGCGCGTGTATAAACGATGCTTCACGGCGGGTCCGGTCGAACTCGAGTGCGCTTCGCTGCCAGTACAGGGAGTCGGTTTCACATACAAAACAATGACCGGGGGATTCGACGCGCACGACAAGGTCTGGCGCGGCCTGCTGCAGGTGCTGATGGACCCGCAGCGCTTTGCCAATAAATTCTTCAGCCAGACTCTGCATATCATCAATAGCAACGCCAAGGGCGGGCTGCTGGCAGAAGCCACCGCGTTCGCCGATCCCGTCAAAGTCGAACAGGACTGGGCCAATCCCAGCGCCTTGATTCTGCTGGAGGACGGCGCACTGTCCGGCGACAAGCCCCGCATCCAGGAGCGCAGCCGGCCCAGCCTGCCCGAGGGCACGTTCGTGATGCTCAAATGGTGCATCGATGCTCTGGGTGGCGTGTCCGGAATCAATCCGGAGCTGTTAGGATCCACGACCGGCGATGTACCCGGAGTGGCCCAGCGCCAGCGGCAGATTCAGGGAATGACGATCAATGCCGGGTACTTCAGCGCCCTGACGCGCTATTTGCGCGAAGAGGCCCGGCTGGTATTTGAATTTATACGCAACTTCGTCGCCGACGGGCGGCTGATCCGGCTGGGCGGTCCTTTCAACGCGCGCGCGATCCCGCTACTGCGCGAACATCTGCCGGTCGATTACGACCTGGTAATCGACGAGCCCGCCAAGTCGCCCAATGCCAAGGAAGTGTTCTGGGAGAAGATGGCGCCGATTATTCCGATGCTGATCAAGGCCAACGCTTTCCTGCCGGAAATCCTTGACTACAGTCCCTTCCCGGCATCAATCGCAGCCAAGCTCAAACAGCAGCTCGCGTCCCGAACGGCGATGCCGGCGCCAGGACCATCACCGAACCCCGGTAAAGATCCCCGGGAGGTGCAAGCTTCGGTGGCCCAGAAAAGCGCCGCCGCCGAGCTGGCGCTCGCGCGGGCGCGCGATATCGACAGCCAGTCGCGCATGAGGAAGCTCGCGCTGGCTCTGGCCGCGGTACGGGCAGGCGCAAGAGCAGATCTCCCGCAGCCGCCCGCTTGAGCGGCGCCGACGCCGTGCGCGTATCAACACCCTTGGCCTTATCCGACGCTCCCACTCTATGTAGGGACAACTACAGGAAGGCACTCAAATGAGCGTAAATGCCTGTACCGTTTGTGGCTCACCGCACCATCTGGCGCCGGTCCATAACCATCTACCGCTTGGGGCGTTGTGGTTCCCGCCCTATGGCAATCTTGGGACACAGCCGCAGACTGCGGCGCGCAAAGCCGCCGCTCCCAACTTCACCGAAGCCCTCAAGCTGCATGAGGACAAGGTCGCGGAGGTCATGGGCAGCCTCGGAGACGCGGAACGCGCCATCGCGTACAAGTATTTGCATGCCAACGGGCTGCGCATCGGAACCGCGGACGAGGACTTACGCAAGGCAATCCGCAAAGAACTCGAACACAAATAGCAACTCACTTCCGATCGCGCCGGACTGGTCCTCATCAGAGCTGCCAAGACAATCGCATTTTGCACTCCAGATTCCGCCAGCAAAACATTAACTGATTACTAAATGCTCCTCGTCACGGGGAGCGGGGGAGATTGAGTAAATGGATGCGGGTCTGCTGCATGTGGTTACTGTAGTGGCTAATCCGGTGCGATGGAAAAGCCGGATTCGCCTGTTCGACCGCTTTGTGAGCGAGATGATGGAAACTGGCGTGAAGCTTACCGTAGTCGAATGCCAGTATGGCGAACGACCCTTTGAATTCAAGGCAATCCCGGCGATCAACCATGTCGGCGTTCGGGCCAAGACCGTGTTATGGAACAAGGAATGTCTGATCAATCTGGGCGTCCAGAATATCGCGCGCACCTTTCCTGACTGGCGCTATCTATGCTGGTGCGATGGCGACATCAGATTCCGCAAGCCGGGCTGGCCGATTGAAACAATCAACGCGCTCCAGCAATACGAGGTCGTGCAACCGTGGGTCGATGCGTATGACCTCGGACCCAACGACGAGCATATCCAGGCGCACAAATCGTTCTGCCACCAATGGTGGACGCACGGGACCAACAGCTTGTGCCCGCGCGGCCCGGCGTGGTGGAAATTCGCCGGGGGCCCCTATGAATACCCGCATTCAGGGTACGCATGGGCTTGCACACGCCAGGCTTATGAATGGCTCGGCGGGTTGTTCGATCTCGCAGTCATGGGCGCCGGCGACCATCACATGGCCTATGCACTAATCGGGAAGGCCGAATACTCCGTCCCCGGGCTGCCCGGAACCAGGCGCGGAGTAAACCCCGCCTATTGGAAGCATCTCAAACGCTGGCAGGATCGGGCGGTCCACCACATTAACTTCAACATCGGTTTCGTGCCGGGCACGATTGAGCACCAGTTCCATGGAAAAAAGAGCGATCGAAAGTACGTGGACCGATGGCAAATGATGATCGAACATGATTTCGATCCGGACAACGATATAAAGCGCAACTCGTGTGGGGTGCTGGAGCTGGCGGGCAACAAGCCCAATTTACAACACGATCTGGACATGTATTTTCGGCTGCGCAACGAGGACGTCAATTCGCTGCAATAACGCATTGCGCCCGCCGCGGTGACACCCGCGCATCAACCCTGATCAGGAGCATCCCAGGAGCATGGATTTCTCCAAGCTTACCGCCCTGGTAATCGACCAGGGCCTATACGTCCATATCGCCACCAGGCTCGCCGAATCCTTTGGGCGGGTGCTCTACCACTGCAATGGATGGCGATCCGCCTTCCCGGTTTCAGAGCGCTTCAACGTCGGCGCCGGTCTGGATGGAATTGAACGCGTCGCCAACCCTTGGGAGCACGTCGACGCCGCCGATCTGGTCGTGTTTCCCGACACCTACTTCGCCGGCGAGCAGGAATTCCTGCGCCGCCTGGGTAAACGTGTGTGGGGTTCCGGAGACGCGGAGATGCTCGAGCTGCATCGCGACGAGCTCAAACGGGTGATGAGGGAGGCCGGCCTGCCCGTGGGACCCTATGAAGTGATCAAGGGGATCGACGCGCTGCGGGACTATCTGAAAGATAATTCCGGCGTGTACGTCAAGGGCAATGTCTTCCGCGGCGACGTTGAAACCTTTTGCAACAGGAATTGGGTCGTGACCCAGCCGCTGCTCGATGACCTGGCCAGCCGGCTCGGGCCGCGCCAGTCCTCTACCATCTTCATCGTGGAGGATCCGATTGAAGGCGTGGAGGTCGGCTACGACGGGGCTTGTATCGACGGCGGCTTTCCCGCCCTCGCCTGCTTCGGTTACGAGGCCAAGGACGCGGGTTACGTCGGCAAGGTAGTCGGCTATGAGGATCTGCCGGCGGCGCTGCGCGAAGTTAACGATAAGCTCGGTCCAGCGATGGCGGCCCTCGGATGCCGCAGCTTTTTTTCCACCGAGGTCAGGGTCGGCGCCGACCGCAAACCCTATCTGATGGATCCGGCGATGCGCGCCGGTTCGCCGCCGTCGGAGGCGTATATCGAATTGTTCAGCAACTGGGACGACGTTCTTTGGGCGGGTGCCAGCGGCGAAATGGTCGCGCTCAAGCCGGCGGCCGCGTATGCCGCGGAGATCATTTTGCGCTCGGAATGGGCGCGCGAGCATTTTCTGGCGCTGGATATCCCCAAGGAATTGCGTCGGTTCATCAAGATTCACGGCCATTGCCGTATCGACGGACGTGATTACGCGGTCCCATTGGGGATTCGCGAGATCGGCGCCGCCATCGGACTGGGCGATTGCCTTGAAGACGCGGTTGATGCGGCGCTCGAACACGCGCAAGCCGTCCAGGGACTGGAGCTGGAGTTCGATCGCAGCGCGCTCAAAGCGGCGACGGAAGCGGTCGAGCAGGGACGCGAATTTGGAATCGAATGGTGACGCATATGCTGAATATACAAATCAAGACGATTCCTCATCACTTCCAGGAATATGACACCGTCGGCAATTACTGGCGCGACTTAAGCGGCGGCCAGGAGGTGCTGGAAATCCGCGTGTCGCGGATGCGCGATCGCCGCCATGAATTTCTGGTCGCGCTGCACGAGCTGATCGAGGCGTTCCTGTGCGACTGGCGGCGCATCCCGTTTGGCAAGATCACCCGCTTCGACGTCGAGTACGAAAAAGCACGCGGGCGCGGTGATTCCAGCGAGCCTGGCGCTTGCGATGGCGCCCCCTATCGTAAAGAGCATCAATTCGCCGAAAGCGTCGAGAAGCTGGTGGCGAACGAACTGGAAGTTGACTGGCCCCAATATAATCGCGCAGTCCAGCGGCTGTGAGTTAGCCGCGCGCGGGCACGCGCCCCGGGTGGAAAACATCATCGGTGGCGGCACTTGGAGGTGTGGAGGATGACGATGAAAAAGAAAGGACCCGATCGGGCCGCGATGGACCAGCTCGAGGCCCAGGACGTGACTTCATTCGGCGAAGACCCCGAACTGCTCGATCCGGCCGAGCAGGCGCTGCTGGACGGCGGCAACGCCGGCGACACGCAGCCGCCGTCGCCGCCGGAAGGATCGCAGGCAGCACCCCCCGCGGCGGAGCGGGCCCCCGCTCAGCGGTCCGCTGAAGAGCCGCAACAACCGCATGACGATCAAACCGCCGCCGGCGATGCGCCAAGCGAGGATCTTTCCGACGAGCAAGTCCGCAAACTGGCGCCCACCGACACGGTTCCCGCATGGTCACTGCTGAAAGAGCGCCAGGAGAACCGCACGCTCAAGCGCAACCTTGAGAACCTGACGCGCAAACTCTCCGAACACGATGAACGATGGAACCGGGCCGGCGAGCGCCTGCGTTTGCTCCAGGAGCGCGCCACCCTGGATGGCGCCGCGGCGGCCCGCAACGCGGATCCCGAGCCCGACGCCAAGGCCGACCCCGAAGCGCACTATCAATGGGAACTGCGCCAACATCGCCAGGCTTTGGAGGCGCTCAATCAGCAACAGCAAGCCAGCACCGCCCAAGCCCAGGCTGCGCAGCATCACGCCGCGCTCAGTGGGCTGGAGCAGCAGTTCATTCTGGCCGGCCATCCCGACTACTATGAGCGGGTGAACTTCATACGCCAGCGGCGCAATCACGAACTGGAGCTGATGGGCTATATGGACCCGACAGAGCGCGCGCAGATACTCGCCAACGAAGCCGCGATGCTGGTCGGCGGGGCGATTCGGCAGGGTCGCAATCCGGCCGCTGTGGCGCACGAACTGTCGGACCAATGGGGATACCACTCCGCGGGTGCAGCCGTATCACCTCAGGGCAGCGCGACCGAACCGGGCAACAGCGGCGCTGCGAGCGCGGCCGATCGAATCCGCGACCTGCAACGCAAAAAGACCGCTGCCACCAGCTTGCAGGCGATTCCCTCGCGTCCCGCCGACGGACCGGTCACGCTCGAAGATATAGCGGACATGGACGACGAGGCCTATGAGCGCTACGTCGACAAGAACGGCGGCGACTTGGCCGCACTGTTCCGGCGGGGATGACTTAGATACGCCGTCGGGGAGAATGGTTATCCAGCGCTCGGCTCATTTGCTCACCCCGGGCTGAGCTCGATCACGTAGCCGTCGGGATCCTGGATGTAAGCGTACAGCACGCCCGGGGCGTGGGCGCCTTGGCCGAGCAGCTTGCCGCCGGCCTTCACTGCCGCGGCCACGGCGTCATCCAGGCTGCCACCCTCAATCTCAAAGCCGAAATGCGCAACGCCCTGCGGTCCTATCGGTTCGGTCTGATGCAGGGTGATGACGTCATCGGCGCCTGACGAGTGCAAGAACGCCATGCGCGGACCCTGGCGAAAGGACTCCACCAGACCGAAGGCCTGCTGGTAGAAGCGCACCGAGCGCTCGATATCGCTGACGTTCAGATTGATGTGGTTGAGCTTGCGTGCCTTGACCATCGCGGATAACTCCGTTTGCGAGTGCTGGATCTATAATCGTGCCCGCGGCGGTGGCGCTCAAGCCCGTATCGATAATTATGAGCCGGAGGAGGGACGTAGTGGAGAAGTATGGATTTTGATGCTATACTTATCTTATCAATATAATTCTTTCCTTTTACATAACCTGCGAATTATCACGCCGCATCGATGATGGAGCGCGCTGTGAAATGGCTTAGCTGCATCTTTCTTCTCGCCAGCATGGGATTTTTGTGCGCGTCATTCGTGGCCGGACTGGGATACTCCCAGTGGACGGTCGCCGCGGTTTTCGGCTTGTGGTCACTGTGCACCGGTCTATACGCGGCTGACGCGGCCGCCGGCGCGCAAGAGGATGAGTAATCGGCGCAGAGATGTTTCCAGGTCGGCTTCGGCCTGTCCCAGCCACGACAACCGGATAGAACCTCTCACGACAATCTCTGGGTCGCGACGGCGACGTCGGCGCGCCACGGCCTGCCCAGCTAAATTCCGCCCCAACTCCGGCTTACGGTTCCAGCGGGCTGCGATACTTGGAGCCGAGCTGGCGGTCGAGTTCCGGCAACGAACTGTACAGCCGTTCCGCCTCAACCTGCTTGCGCCGTAAGTCGCCGAACGCCTCGATATATTCGTCAATTCGCGGCCACTCTTTGCGCGTGATTACTTGCTTGGCCGGCGGAGTCGCTGGCTGCGCCCAAGGCGGTCCCGCCGGGGGCGGATTGACCGCGACGCTCCCCTGCCCCGCGACTTCGACATACGACAGCTTGGTCTTAAGCGCCGCCGGCATGTCCGTGTACCCCGCAATCAGCTCGCCAAACTTCTTCTCGGCTTCCTTGTAGGTCCGCCGCGCCGCGACATACCGCTCGCGCAATTCATCCACTGAGCTGTCCACTACAGTTTCAATGTCCGCCATTTCTTTTCGCTCCCGGCTTGTATCGGTCGATTTCAGTCGCTCCGATTTCAATCAGGAGCAAACGCATAGCGCGTGCCGCTCACAGGACATCAGCGAAACGGCCCGATTTCGATTTCCGTGTCGCCTAAGGCTACAGGCTCGCCTCCCTTCGGGAGACAACCTGCATCGCACGGATGCACGAGCAGGTCGAGCAGCGATTGCATGAGGAAGCGGCGGAACATGAAATGGCGAGTAGTCCACCCCCTCTTTTTGGGGATACTGGCGAGGCGGGGTTATGTCTTTCAGCCGATACGATACAGCTGGGCAGCGTTTGCGCACGCCATCTTGCGCCGTTCTTCCTCGGGCACCCCGGCCATCGTATCTTCGATATACTGGATGGAATGAGGCCACGTCGTGTCGGTATGCGGATAATCCGATGACCACATCAGGTTGTCCACGCCGATAATGTCGCGCAGCCGCATCCCGACCTTGTCTTCGATGAAGGTCGCGTAGCATTGGCGATGGAAGTATTCGCTGGGCGGCCTGGGCAAATCCAGCTTGGTCCAGTATCGATGGCGCTTGTAGATGCGGTCGGCGCGTTCCAGGAAGTATCCCAGCCAGCCGATATTACCTTCCACTGAAACGAACTTGAGCTTGGGAAACAGTTCGAAGACGCCTCCAAACATCACCGTCACCAGCGCCTCGAAATTGCCCATCGAGTTCTTCATCACCAACGCCGGCAGCGTACCGCGCAGTTGCTCACCCAGGTAGAACTGTTTCGCCCGGGGGTCGCCCAACCCCAGATGTACATGGACCGGCAGTACCAGATCCTGCGCGGTGGCCCAGAAGGGATCATACGCCTTGCTATTGAGCGGTTCGCCGCGCGGAAAGGTCGGCAACAGCACTCCGCGCAGTCCCAGCTTCGCGATCCGCTGGGTCTCGCGGATACCCTCCTCCACGTCGTCGGTCGGGACCAGGCCGATACCGATCAGGCGGTTCGGATTGACGTGGCAGAAGTCGGCCAGAAAGTCGTTGTAGGCGCGCAGGCAAGCGAACTGCAGCTCCAAATCGTCGATTGCAAAGACCCAAAACCCGCTGTTGGGATACAACACCTGCGCCTGCAGGCCGTCGGTATCCATGTCCTTGAGCCGCTCGTGCGGGTCGTAGGATCCCGGACGAATTGACTCGTAGGTTTCGCCGGCCAGCTTATAATCCTCGTACTTCTTGCCGGCCTGGACCTGCAGTCCCATCCTGGTGACTACCTTACCATCAACCGTCCAGGCGTCGCCGCCCTCCAGCCGCTCCACTTTGGGCGCGCGGTCGCGCAACTTGGCCGGCACTCGCGACTGCCAGGTGTCGCGCGGTTCTTCCACGTGATCGTCAGCCGAGATTATTTTGTAATCGCCCATCTGAACCTCCGTGCACGCGGCCCAATGCGCTCAATCCACGGTTTAACGGCCCCGAATCAACTCCCGACCGGGCGCCATTGAACCAGCACGGATCCCTGATCGGGATGATCCTCGAACACCGCCTCGACCTCGGTGTCGAATGGCACGTCCTGCATCGGATCCCCCGACAGGTTGCCGACCATCCGCACTCCACCCGCATCAGGCAACTCGACCACGGCGACGATATAGGGACAGGCGGTTTTGAGTGCGGGATGCACGGGATTCCAAATTCGAATCCAGCTATACAGGCGGCCCCGGCCCGAAACCTTCTGCCAGCCCAAATCGGGCGACTGACACTTGTGGCAAATCAATTCCGGCGCGAACTGAAAAGTATGGCATTTGTTGCAGCGCTGCACCGTCAGTTCATGACGCTTGAGCCCCTCGTAAAAGCCCTTGTCCATGCCGTCGGGAGAGGGCACGGGCACCGCCAATCCCGCCGGCAGATATGACTTCCTAGTGCTTTCAGCCATATGATTCTCCTCAGTTATGCACCAGCAGATTGCTCACGCCGCGCGGCACCAGCGGCCCCGATACCACCAGGGCAATCTTGGCGTCCTTGACCTGCGCGGTCGATTGGCCGCGCACCTGCCGCACCGCTTCGTTGACCAGTTCCATCCCGTGCACGTAGCACTCGGCCAGGTTGCCGCCGCTGGTGTTGATGGGAAGCTTGCCGCTGGGCGCGATCAGATTCTCGAAGGTGACGAACTCGTTGACTTCGTCGGGATGGCAGAAGCCGTGCTCCACGATGCACATCAGCGGACCGCCGCTAAAATGCTCGTAGAACTGCGCCACGTCCACGTCCTTGGCCGTGATCCCCGCCGCCTGATACAACCGCGGCGCCACGGTCTTGTAATTGGCCGAGGGATAATCGACCGAGTTCTCGGCCGCGACGTCGGTCCGATAGCCCGAACCCTGCGCCGCCGCCATGATGTAGGCCGGCTTCTGCTTCAAGTCGCGCGCCCGCTCGGCGGTAGTCAGAATGACAGCCGCGGCGCCGTCGTTTTCCATGCAGCAGTCGAACAGATGGAAGGGCTCGGCGATCCAGCGTGAATTGTCGTAGGCCTCGCGCGTCAGCGGCCGGCCGTGCATGATCGCGCGCGGATTGGACTGCGCGTGATGGTACGACGCCATCGCGATCGCCGCCAGCGCGTCCTGCTTGACCTTGTGCTGGTACATGAAGCGGCGCGTCCGCAACGCGATCCAGTGCGCCGGAGCGAGCAATCCGTAGGGCGCCGAATATGCCGACAAATTGGAGTAGCCCGGAGCCGCGCCCGCGATGGTGGTAATCGGCGCGCTCTGCCCGAAGCGCCCGTATTGCCCCTGCGCCAGCGCCCGGAACACCACCACGTAATTGGCGTAGCCCGCCGCGATTGCGGCCACCGCGTTGCCCACCGCCGCGGCCACCCCGCCGCCGCCGCCACCCCAGACCATCATCGACAGCCTGACTTCCGGCAGGTCCAGCGCCGCCGCCAGCCGCGTCGCCTCGTTGCGGTCATTCGAGTAAGACGAGAAACCGTCGATATCCTTGACCCTGATTCCCGCGTCCTCGGCCGCTTTGGTGATTGCCTCAACCGCGAGCAGGAACTCCGGTTGCGGCGCCTGGCCGCGCTTGTAATATTTGGTCTCGCCGATTCCGACGATCGCGGTCTTGTCCTTGACGTTATACTCACTCATGGCCGCACCTTCTTGAATGTTCTCATTCCAACACTTTCGCGACGCTGTGGGTCGCCGCATGACGGCCCGCATGATGGCCGAAGACCACGCCAGGGCCGATCGTCGCCCCTCCTGCCGGATACATCCCCCCGAAGATGTTGGCCGTGGTATTGCCCGCCGCGTAGAGCCCCTCGATGATCCCGCCGCGCAGGCTGCGCACCCGCCCGTCGATATCGATGCGCAAGCCGCCGTTGGTGCCCAGCGTTCCCAGATATATAGGCAAGGCATAGAATGGCGCCGTTTGGATCGGTCCGATGTTGGCCGCCGCCGACGCTCCGCCCGCCAGGAAGTTCTCCCAATACACTGTGCCCCGATGGAAATCCGGGTCCACGCCCTTGGCCGCGTTGGTGTTGAACCGCTCCACGGTTTCCACCAGCCCGCCGGAATCCACGCCAATCAATGCGGCCAGTCCGCGGACCGTATCGGCACGGGTCACCCAGTCGGGAGCCGGCTGGCCGGGCATCAGGTTGAGCAGCACCTGGCTGTCCTTGGTGCGCTGGTCGAAGATCATCCACACCGGCGACTCGTTGGGAAACTCCACCGCCACCGGGTCATAGGTCATCAGGCTCTTGGGATAATCCTGGTAGGTCGTGCCCTCGTTGGCAAAGCGCCGGCCGTGCTTGTTCACCACTATCGTGCCGGCCACGTTGCGGCCCGCACCCAGATGGTACAGCGGCTTGCCCTCATAGTTCATGGTCGGATCGCGCATCGCCGGAAACCACCACGCCGAGTTCATGTTGGCCACCGCGGCCCCCGCCTCCAAGCCCATGATCAGGGCGTCGCCCTCATTAAACGGCGGAGTGAGCGGCGCAATCGAAGGCAGCGCCAGGAACGACCGCACCAGTTCGGGATTCCATTCGTAACCGCCCGCGGCCAGGACCACCCCGCGCCGCGCGCCGATTAGCGTGGAGCCGCCCTTGGTCTCCGCGCGCACGCCGATGATGCGCCCGTGGTCGTCGGCAACCAGCTCGCGGGCCGGGGTCTCGGTCAGGACGCTGGCGCCCCGGTCCAGGCATCCCTTCAGCAGCATCGAGACAAAAGCGCCTCCGATAACCGCCGCACCCGATCGCGCCCGCGCTGCGATCACCTCTTCGACCGGCCGCCCATCGCGCAGCGCGCCGCTCAGGCCCAGAGAAAACTTCTCTTCCATCGTGAGCAGCGGCTCATACGGACTGGTGCGCACGCGCTGCGCCCAATCGCCCAATTGCGCCCGCGCCTCGAACACCTGCGGTTCCAGGGAACGGCCCTCGGGTTTGCCGCCCGGCAGGTCGGCGTAGTAGTCCGCGAACCACTTGGGCGCGAACATTTTCACCGGCGTGTTGGCTTCCAGCCAGGCAATCACCTCCGCCCCAGTGGCCACAAAATCATCGATCAAGGCGGGATCTGGCTCCCGGCCCATCGTCAGCCGACGGATGTAACGCAGCCCTTCCTCGGGTGAGTCCTCGACGCCGAGTTCCTTCATGTGATGGTTGGCGATAATCCACGGAACGCCCCCTGAAACTCCCGTGGTCCCGCCGACCTTGCTGCTCTTTTCCAGCACCGCGACCTTGGCCCCGCCCGCGGCGGCGGTCACCGCGGCGGTCAACGCGGCCCCGCCCGACCCAACCACCGCCACGTCAACGACCTGATCCCAGTTCTTCACGTTATGAAGCAACATTGTTTGCCTCCCGGTTTTCGACCATCATCCCCGCGCCGCCAACCAGACCATTCGATCGCACGACCTCGGAATTGGAAAATATTTCAGTTGCGATCCAGCGTTTCTCTTAGCACGATGGGTGAGCCTCATTGCAAACACCACAGGGGCGGAGATCGTCCCGTTTAAGCGGCAAGGAGATACGCGTAATGGCTGAATCTGACCGCGACATCCTATTCGAAACGTCGGATGCAATCGCCACCATAACCCTTAATCGGCCCCATCGGCTCAACGCGCTGACGGCTCAAATGTGGCGCGAACAATTGCCGCAGGCCTGGCAAAGAGCCGAGCAGGACCCCGCTGTGCGTGTGATTATCTTTACCGCCGCCGGCGACCGCGCCTTTTGCTCGGGCGCCGACGTCCAGGACCTGTCGGCGCTGGCGCAGTCGGATCAACAAGGCGCCGCCAGAGACCAGGTGCTGCTGATTTCGGCCCGCCACAACAAAGTCACCAAGCCGGTCATCACCGCGGTCAACGGCATGTGCGCCGGCGGCGGCCTGATGTTTGTCGCCGACAGCGATATAGCGATCGCCGCCGAGCACGCGACCTTCTTCAATCCCGGGGTCTCAATCGGCCAGCTCGCCTTCGTCGCGCCGACCACCTGGACCAGATGGGTCCCTTTCCCGGCCCTGATGCGGATGACGTTGATGGGCTCCAAGGAACGGCTTGACGCGCGGCGTGCGCTGGAACTGGGAATCATTACCGAAGTGGTGGCCGCCAATTCGCTCGCTTCCCGCGCCCGGGAAATCGCCGGCTTGATCGCTTTCAACTCTCCCGCCGCGGTCCGGACCAGCAAGCGGATTCTGTGGGACGCTTTGGAGCGCAACCTGAGCGACGCGCACGCTCATTCCGAACAAGTCGGAGCGCAGTATCGCGGCCATCCCGACAGTATTGAAGGTCCCAAAGCTTTCGTCGAAAAGCGCCCGCCCAAGTGGAAGGACTAGCTGGCGGTTGAACTTTGGTCCCTCCCTTCCCTGTCCTAGGATCCTTTTAGGGAGGGGGCCGGGGGTTAGGTTTCTGAAAAGTTTGACCACATCATCGCAGGAACGTTCCTCCAGCGGACTTTGGCGGCCCACCGCCAAACGTGTTAGGGTCAGGTAACCTGGTTTGGCGCGATACGCTCCAACGGAGGATCAACGCGATGAAGGTCAGAAAGCCCCACTACGACTATACCTCCTCGCTGCCTCGATGGTGCAACAGCTATCCCGAATATTCCCATGTGATTAACGTCGCTTCCCTGATGCTTCCCTACCTCGAGCCATATCTGAACACCGTGATGCGCCGCGCACAGACCAAGCTCGGTCCGAGCCATCCGTTGAACGCGGATATCTCCCTGTTCTGTAAACAGGAAGCCGCCCACTACCTGAATCACGGCGAATACAACGACGCGCTGCGCCAGGCCGGCTATCCCAGGCTGCCCGAATTCGAAGATCAATTCCGCCAGCATTTCGATCGTCTGCTCAACCAAAAGTCGCTGAAATACAATTGCGCCTACTCGCTCGCTTTCGAAAGTATCGGTCCGGTCTATGCCGAATGGTGGTTCGGCGGCGCTGACGACATCATGCAAGACGCCGATCCCTCAGTCGTAGGCCTATGGAGATGGCATCTGGCGGAGGAATTCGAGCATCGCAATGTCGCCTACGACGTATATCAGGCGCTGTTCGGCGGATACTTCTACCGCATCTATGCGCAATACGAGTTCAATCGCGACCTGCGCGTGCTCACCCGCGGCGCGGTCAAATACATGTTAACCGAAGATTCCCGGCAGATGAATGCCGAAGAACAAAATCTGTCCCGCCAGCGTTTCGCTGAAATACGCAAGCGCGAATCCAGTTTCATCACGAAGCGGCTCACCCGGGTCCTGTCGCCGTTTTACACCCCGCACACGCTGCGTGAACCGGAGGGAATCGCCGAACTGCTGGCCAAGGTCGACGCCGCCGCCTGACTCGACTCGCTGTCCGCAATCAGAACAATCTGTCAGCACGCTCTCCGGCCGTGGGACCGCCGTGGCCGGCGTCACCCTGATTTCAGGCCCCATTCGACTGCCGCGGCCAGATCCGGTAGTCACGATGCCGGGTCATCTGCACCTGGCCCGGGAGATTTGGATGGAGAATCGGGAGATCATCTATGAAGCCGCCGAGGGCGTGGCGCTCATCACGCTTAATCGGCCCGCCCGCCTCAACGCCTTTACCATTGAAATGGACCATGCGCTCCATGACGCACTGCATCAGGCCGACGGCGATGACGCCGTAAGAGCGATTATCATCACCGGCAGCGGACGCGCCTTCTCCGCCGGCGCCGACGTCGCCGTGCTGGACCAGATTCGCGGTCAGGCCGCGGCCTCCACCGGCAGCGGACTCATCACCACGCTGCGCAACGAAGGCAGCTCTTTCAGCGAAATGCTCACCCTGCGCAAGCCGGTGATCGCCGCGATCAACGGACCCTGCGCCGGGATGGCCTTCATCATCGCGGTCTACTCCGACATCCGCATCGCCGCGCAAAGCGCGCGGATGGGACTGGTCTTCACCCGGCGCGGATTGACGCCCGAGGACGGCATCAACTGGATCCTGCCGCGCCTGGTTGGCATCGGGATGGCGATCGAATTGCAAATCACCGGCCGCTTCGTGGACGCCCCCGAAGCGCTGGCAATCGGCTTGGTCAACCATCTGGTGCCCGACGGCCAGGCCCTCGACAAGGCCCGCGAGATCGCCTTTGACCTCGCGCGCAATTGCTCACCGGTCGCGGTGATGGAAGGCAAGCGCCTCGCCTACCAAGGCCTCGCGTGCGATCTTCAGACTGCGGTGGCAAGCTGCGGTGAAGCCACCGACCGCATGTATCTGAGCGAGGACTTCAAAGAAGGCATCAAGGCCTTCGCGCAGCGCCGGCCCCCGCACTTCACCGGCCGCTAGCCAGACTCGGCTTGCGCAACAAATTGGCGGAGGTTTGACCAATGTCGAAACTGGACTGGAACCGCATTCCTACATTCGCCCAGTTGCCGATCAAGGCGGATGCGCCGCCCGAATCGAGTTGGGGTGTCTTCGGCGACGACGACCAAATCGGCTGCCTGAACTTCCTCACCGCCGCCGGCGTGATCGAGGCGGCTGCCCTGGTCAGGAAGGGAAGCGTGTTCCGCCTCGACGCGCCGATCGGCTATTCCGAGCCCACTCTGTTCGGCCGCACTCCCGTTAAGCATCAAATCGTCGACCTGTTCCACGCTCAACTGCCCGCCCTGGACGACATCATCGACAATTACAACACTCAGGAAGGCAGCCAGTGGGACGGACTGGGTCATTACGGGCGCATGTCGGACAAGGTCTTCTACAACAATACTCCGCTTGCGGAGATCCTGAGCGGCAAGACCAGAAAACTCGGCATTCACCACTGGGCCAACAAGTTCGTCGGCCGTGGAGTGCTGTTGGACCTCTACCGCCAGCGCCTGGAGCAAGGGCGCGAGGTCGATCCCCTGACCCGCAGCGCGTATAGCTTCGAGGAAATCCAGGCGGCAGCCGCGGCCCAGGACGTGACCCTCAAGCCCGGCACCATCCTGCTGGTGCGTACCGGTTGGATGCGAGCCTACCAGGACGCTTCCACTCAACAGCGCAATACCCTCGGCACCTTGACCGGGGTGCGTGCGATTGGCCTGGAGCCCAGCCGCGACCTGGTGCAATGGCTGTGGGACAACCGCGTCGCCGCGTTAGGGACCGACTGCCCCAGCGTGGAACCCGCCCCGATGCCTTTGAAGCGGGAAAATCTGCACCACCGAGCCATTTTCCTGCTCGGACTGCCGCTGGGCGAACAATTCGACCTCGAGGAACTGGCCCAGGATTGCCGGCAGGATCAGGTGACGGAGTTCATGCTGGTCTCCGCGCCGCTCAACCTCCCAGGTGGAATGGCGTCGCCACCCAACGCCGTCGCGATCAAGTGAGCTTTGTTTGATTCCCCCTCATCCATGGCCAAGCATCGGGAAACATTGCTGGATCCCTTCGACAATCATGCCCACCGCGATGGCGGACACCAGGATTCCGGAAATGCGGGTGGATACTTCGATGCCGGTTTCACCCAGCATCCGCTTCAACGGTCCGGCCGCTCGCAGCGCGAGCGCCGTGCACACGCCGACCGCCACGATGATCGCCGACAGAATCACGTAGTCCGCCGGCGTGTTGCCCTGACCCGTTGGCCCTTTGCTCGCGTACACGATGACCGTGCTGATAACGCCGGGTCCCGCCAGTAGCGGCGTTGCCAGCGGTACTATTCCAAATCCGCGAATCTCTTCGCTCTTCATCGGGCGTGCGTCATCCGCCGACGGCGAAGGACCCAGCACCATCTTGAGTCCGATCAGAAAGACGATGATTCCTCCCGCGGTGGTGAAATCGCCGATGCTGATGCTGAACAGCTCCAGTATTCCGTGGCCGATGGCCAGCGCTACCAGCATGATGCAAATAACGCTCAGCGCCGCCGTGCGTCCGATACTGAGGCGCACGCGCGGCTCCAGCATCGCCGTGCGGGCCAAAAAAATCGGCAATCCTTCCAACGGGTTCACCAGCACATACAATGCGATGAAGATTTTCAGATACACATTAACCGCAGCCATGCACGCTCACCTCGATCCCAACCGCTTGGGCTGGTGTGTGGTGTTTATCACGCCCGATGGCGCAATCAGGTAAGACAGCCGCTCTTGGACAGCGGGGCGATTGGGTGGCAAGCTTTGCGATGAACCCATCATGCACCCTGGCCGCGCGGCCAGGAACATGATGGATGGACAACAAGGGGGGTTCATTCTTGAAATACGGCATCTTTATCTTGCCCACCGAATACTCGATCCGGGTCGACCAACTCGCGCGCGCCGTCGAGGAGCGCGGCTTCGAGTCGCTATGGCTGCCCGAACACACTCATATCCCGGTGCGCCGGCGTAGCCACTACCCTGGCGGCGGAGAGCTGCCCAGGGACTACTTCCATATCGCCGACCCTTTCGTGGGTCTCTCCGCGGCTGCCGCGGTGACCACCAAAATCAAGCTGGGAACCGCGATCTGCCTGGTCATCCAGCACGATCCGATTGTGCTGGCCAAAAAGGTCGCGAGTCTGGACGTGCTTTCGCGCGGACGCTTTATCTTCGGTATCGGCGCCGGCTGGAACGCCGACGAGATGGCCAACCACGGCACGGTATTCAGAACCCGTCACCGGCTGCTGCGCGAGCGCATCGAAGCGATGAAGCGGATCTGGTGCGACAATCGCCCCGAGTATTACGGCACCTTTGTTAACTTCGACCCCATTCAATTATTTCCCAAGCCCGTGCAAAAACCTCATCCTCCAATTTTCTTCGGCGGTGACACGCCATTGTCACGCCAATGTGCGGCTGACCATTATGACGGTTGGATGCCTACGATTATGCAGACTGCGGACTTCCTGGCTGGAATCGATCACGTCCGCCGTCTCGCCGCCGAGCGTGGGCGTGACCCACGATCGGTCAAAATCTCGATGATAGGACCGCGTCCCGATCGCAGGATTCTGGACCGTTACGAAGCCGCCGGTGTTGACCGCGTCATGCTCGAACTGCCTTCAGCCGGTCCCGATGCGGCGCTGCGCAAGCTGGATGAATGCGTTGAACTGGCGGGATTCTGACGCGACCGCGCGCGACCACAACGTCGCGCGCAACGCGTCCTTGAAACGGCGATGCCGTTGCACTCCCTTGGGAGTGCAACGGCCCCGCGCTTGATGACTGAAGACCCTTGACCTATTGCAACGAAAGCGGTCCGAAGGTCAACCCGGCCGGACCATTGAGCTTCGTCGCTGGGCCGAAGAAGAACAGCTCGGGTGCAGGGTTTCCGCTCGTGCCGGTCTGGTTCGAGGTGTACACCGCCAGGGAGTTCCCCGCGGCATTCGCCACCACGATTTTATTCTGACTATTCATGCTGATTCCGTTAGGATCGCACAGGCTGAAGGTCGTCCCCATCGCGGTTGGCGTCAACACCACCTTGGGTGCCGGCGTTAGGTTGCCGCCCCCGCTGATCTCGCCCTGGCTGAATTCCACCACCGAACCGGCGCACGCACTGACGCTCAGTTGCTCGTTGGTAATCCACATGTTGCCGCTGGTATCGAAAATGATGCCCCACGGATTGTTGATGGTCTCCAACCCGCTGACCACGCTGCTGTTCAGCGTGGTGGCCAGCGTCACCGGCGTCACCCCCGCCGCGGTGCCTAGGGTGGACGCCGCCACCTCAACGATAGTCGTGCCGCCGTTATTTTCGATCCACAGGTT
Organism: uncultured Pseudomonadota bacterium; assembly: GCA_963805995.1. GTDB lineage: Bacteria > Desulfobacterota > Binatia > Binatales > Binataceae > JAJPJA01. The sequence goes on from CAWDWL010000037.1 coordinate 69,856, forward strand.
GCCGCCGGTGTCGAACGCAATTCCCAAGGTGCCATTGAAGGCTGCGTTGGTCAGCGTTGCAATCGGTGCGATCGGGAGCAACGAGATGGTATTGGCTTGGGCCTTGCTGAATTCGAAGATCACGCTGTTGCCGGCATCGCTGACCCACAGGTTACCACTGCCATCCAAAGCCGCGAACTGTGGAAAATTGAAGCTCGCCGACTTGATCACTATGCCCGCCGCCGGGTTGGAAGTCGTATTGAGGCTGGCGAGCTGCGCCGCCACGAAATGATAAAGCGCCGCATTGGTGCCTTTGCCATCGTTTGAGCCCCCATCAACCACCCAGAGGCCCGCGGCGCTGTCAAACAACGTATCCTGGGGAGACACGAACGTGGCCGTATTAAGTATAGTCAACGGCGCGATATTGACGGTCCCGGTCAGGTTCGCCTCGATCCCGCTAAAATGCAATGCGTCCGCGCCCGCGCCGTTCGCAAGCCACACTCCCGCGAACGGAAGAATCTGGTGGCTGCTGCTGCTGCCGCAGCCAATGGCGATCGCCGCAATCAGCGCCATGACCGCGCCCACCGATATCGCCAGTCCTTTGCCCTTAAACAAATTCCACTTATCCTCCACCTTGCTTCCTGTCACTATCCTCTTCCTCCTGATTGGTTTGACATTTATCCCCGACGGCGACCCCAATCCCTTCCATCGCCGAATCGAAATTTTTCAATGTGCGGGCACCTTCCGACCACACGTCGATCAGCCTCGCCGATGGCAAGGCTATACGCGAGTATCCCGCTTTTCAATAGTTTTGCGGAGTTTCCTCATGTGATCGGTGATTAAACACGTTTTATTTGTGCCAGCGCCACTAAGCCACCGCACGACCGCATCGTCAAGCTACCCTACAGTCCATTTTTGGGCAACGCTTCACCCGTACCGGCCGATATTTAATTCGCCGCGCTCCAAGCGCCAGCGTTCCCGTCCAACAGTAAAGCACAAATGGGGTATGACAGGCGTAAATTTTCTATCGAAATGAAATAATATAATTTAGATAACATAGCAGCAAATAAAGACCTCGATCGTTAAAATTCTCGATATATCAATCAGTAGAGAGAGGTTAAGATTTGTACTCACTGGCTATACCTAAATACACTACAATCGCATTGGTAAACATGCGCTATTGCATTGATGTCCTATTTATTTCTATTTCAATACCAGTACACGGCGCGGATCGCTCGCCGGACTGCTCAACGGCACCAACGGCGGATTGAGCGCCTGCAATAAACCGATCCAGCCACTGCAATGGCCGCGACGGTATGCCTAAACTCAGGTATCTTGACCACAATCAGCGGGATCTTCGCCACGCCAAAGGCATCGCATCTGGCCCCGCCATCGCTCCTGGAAGGGCGGTCCGCTGGCCTGCAAACCAAGGCCGCCGCCCGGCGAGGCGGGGTTTCTGGAGGTTTCAACAGGTTTTCTCTCTCTGGAGAGACACCAGCAAGAGCGGCTCAACTTTGAGTCGGCGACGCCTGCGAGGCGCCGCCGACCAGGTCTACTTCGTTGGAGTGGCCGTCGGCTTCTTGGTCGGCGTCGCCGTCGGCTTCTTGGTCGGCGTCGCCGTCGGCTTCTTGGTTGGCGTCGCCGTCGGCTTCTTGGTCGGCGTCGCCGTCGGCTTCTTGGTCGGCGTCGCCGTCGGCTTCTTGGTTGGCGTTGCCGTCGGCTTCTTGGTCGGCGTCGCCGTCGGCTTCTTGGTTGGCGTTGCCGTCGGCTTCTTGGTCGGCGTTGCCGTCGGCTTCTTGGTTGGCGTTGCCGTCGGCTTCTTGGTCGGCGTTGCTGTCGGCTTCTTGGTTGGCGTTGCCGTCGGCACGAACTTCGTCGGCGTTGGCGTCGGCTTCTTGGTCGGGGTTGGCTGTCGGCTTCTTGGTCGGCGTCGCTGTCGGCTTCTTGGTCGGCGTTGGCGTCGGCTTGGCCGTTGGGGTCGCTGTTGCTACCGCCTTGGTTGCGGTCGAGGTTGGGGTGGTTTTGGGGCTGGGGAATGGCGTCGGACACACGTTGCTGCTCGGATCCAATTCGGTGACGAACGCATTCGAGCTACCCTTCGTAAACGCGCCGTTACCGAACTGATACGCGCTGAAGGTAACCGGAAAGTCGGGCGATAAAGTCAGTCCACCGACGTATAATTTGCCGGTGAGATCGCGCGCTAATGCGGCGCCCCCGTCGATTCCGCTGCCTCCAAGATAGGTCGAGAACACGAGTTGGCTGAGCGCAGCCGCGTTGGGATCCAGAATCGTAACGAACGCGTCGGCCTGGCCGTTAAGCGAACTTAGCGCGGTGCAGGTTCCTGTGACCGGAAAATCCGTCGAGGTGGTCGCGCCGGTCACGGAGATCAGACCCTTGGCATCAACCGCAAGGTCGGTACCGGCATCACCGACACCGATCGGCAAACCTGCCCCGAATCCGTTTCCTCCCAAATAGGTTGAATAGATGAGTTGATTGCCGGGCTTTGCCTGGGTCGGATCCAATTCGGTCACAAAAACGTTGAAAGTGCTCTTATTAAAGGTCTGATATGGCGGTTTGGCGACGCTCAGAGGAAAGTCCTGCGACGCCGTCGCACCGGTTACATAAACATGATTGGCGGCGTCAAGCGTAATTCCCACACCGACATCGCCAAAGCTACCCAGAAAAAATACGGAAGTACCGCTGCCGCCCAGATACGTGGAGTAAAGTAGTGAGGCGGCGCCGCTGGCTGCCGGATTCAGCTCTGACACCACCGCGTTGGTGGCGGCGATTGGACCCGCTTTGTTGACCGTTTGGAATGGGATCGCACTCTTCGGATAGTCGTTGGCCGAGAAGGTCCCGCCGGTAACAAAAGCCGGGCACGCGGGGGCGGTCGAAGAGACTCCGCAGTTTGGACTGGGAGCAACCACGATGCGGGTTAATGATTCACCGCCCTGCGGGGTCCCCGTTCCACCCAAATAGGTGGAGTACAGCAACGAAGGAGTGCCGGCGGCAGGTTCTTTCACCACCATCACGTAACCCGCGCTGTTCCCATTTTTATCCGGATTGGTGGTTTGAAAGCCGTTGACGATCGGGAAGTCAGGAGGCCCGCCGGGAGCGCCCACCTGCGAGGTCGTATTGCCCACCACGTAGGCGGTGCAATTCGAAGCGCATCCGGGCTGGACCGCAATCCCGCTGGCCGGTGCCCCATCGCTGCCATGGATGAAGCACGAATAGATGAGTTTGGTCCCGGTCGAATTCAATTCGGACACGAACCCGTTGTTAATATTGGCCGCACCTTGGTTATTACCGGTGCCAAAGGTGGGGCAGATGTTGGGAAAATTCTTGGAGTAGGTCAGGCCCGCCACATAGGCATCGCCCGTCGTGTCAACGTCGATGCCATTGGCCTGATCACCGTCAGCGCCCGGGCTGCATAACGGCGAATTGCAGCCGGCACCGCCCAGGTAGGTCGAATAAACCAGCGACGCGGCCCCGCTTTTGGTAGTGTCGAACTTGGCTACGAACGCGTTGGGCGTCGTGCTGGTGCTCTGGTCAACCGCTTGGAGCACACCCGGAGTGGTCGGAAAATTCGACGAATATGCAAGGCCGGTCACGAATGCGGTGTTGTTGGGTCCCAGTGCCAGATCGACCGCCAAATCGGAAAAGCTGAGCGATCCAAGCAGCAACGGCGGGAGCACTTGAAAGCCCTGGATTGCGCCGCTGCGATCGCCCTTGCCGCCCAGGTAGGTCGAGTATACGATTTCCGGATCGATCACCAGTGCCAGACGCGGATCGTGATCCGCCACCGCCACCTGCACCGTCGTTTTGCCTTTCCCACTGGCCCCATCGCTGACCCGGTAGCGGGCTTCCACCAGATGCCGGTTGCCGGACGCGTCGTCCTGATAAACGCGCGGCCGGCGCATCGTCAGGTCGCCCGCCGCGGTCCCGATTATCAGGTCTCCGGCCTGATCGATCCGGGTTTTTTCCCCGCCTTTAAGTTCGATTTCGATCGCGTTGGTATCGGCCCCCGGCGCCGCCACCAAGTCGTACTCGAGCGCGTCAGTGGAACCATGATAAATCAGGTCGATTCCGCGATAGACCGACTCATACCTGACCCGCGCGTAGGTCGGGATATCGCTATGCCACCGCTTGGGGTCGTTGCCAATAAAGTAGCTGACCCGCCCCTCCAACCGGTCGATTCCTTCAATCCGGGCGTCGGCGCGCGCGCCCACCAGGTTCAGCCATACCGACGCAACCTGAAATTTCACCGCGGGACGCTCGCCGGCCTTTACTTTCGCACGCGCCAGGGCGGCCGGAACTTCGACCGCTCTTTTCAGCGCCAGCACTGCGCCCGCGCCGGTCAGGAATACGGTGTAGCCGGGACCACGTGACACGTATCGCACTCGCGGATCCGTCTGGCCGCGGTTTTGTTCAAAATAAACCGGCAGCTTGCGGTAATCTTCGAGTGTGGGCTTGGAGCTCGCTACGACGTGAGGATTCGTCGTCCGCCCGGCTCTGCCCATCAGACCCGCCGCCGCCACTATCGCCACGACCACTGGAATCAGTATCGCTTTGCGCAAGGTTAACTGCCCCAAACGCTTAATGACAATTTTCATCATATCCCCCACCATGACTCTTACTCATCTGTTTCTGGCTACTGGATTTGTTCTGTTTTGTGTTTTGATTAGATGTTATCTGATTTTAGGCAAATGTAGATCGCTTTATATAGCATCTTTTCACAAGGGTACGCAAGAAACGCAGTTTAAGCCGGTTTTGTAGCGCTATGAATAAAGCAGATTAACGTGCGCGGTGAGCACCGCAAAAAAAGAACTATAAGATCGACAATGATATGATAGAGCAACGAACTGATGCACACAGTGCCGAGTGATTCACCCCTTCAGTTCGGCATCAAGCCTGCCCCGCCGCCGCCCATCGCGGATAAGCGCATCCGCTTGCGCCCTGTTAATGGGCCACGACCGCGCGATAGGTCGCTCCGGCGGCGCCATCCGGATCAACGGCACTGCCGTTGAACTGGCACACCCGGAAGGTGACCGCGTTGGCCGCGCTGACGAAGCATTCGAGCACCTGCCCGGCTTGCAGCGTCACCGATAGCGACGGTGTGCAAGCATCGCCGAGCGCCACACCAGTCAGCGCCTGCGCCGCACTGTTGACGCATCCGGGAACCGCCGGCGCGGTCAGATTGAGCACATAGCTATGGCTCAGCAGCTTGGGCGTCGGCAGCGGGGTCGGCGTGGCCTTGGGCGTCGGCCCAGTCGGTTTGGGTGTGGGTGTCCTGACCAGCGCCGTCGGGGTGCGAGTCGGTGTGTGGGTCGGAGTCCGAACGATCACGCTCGTCGGCGTATGCGTAGGCGTCGGCTTGGCAGTCGCGGTATGTGTCGCAGTCGGCTTGGGTGTCGGGGTCTTGATCGGGGTTGGAGTCGGAGTCGCGGTGCTTAAGCTGCTGAGCTGATATGCGCCGCGCCCGTGCGTACCGATAAAGACCACCCCGTTGTTGTTCTGCTCGACGTCGAAGACCGCGGCCGCCGGAAGCACGCCCAGGTTGAACGCGGTCCACGACGTGCCGCCGTTGGTGCTCTTGAACATCCCGATGTCGGTGCCGGCGTACACCGTATTGCCGGTGACGTCGGTGCGGTCCACCAGGATACGCAAGACCGGAATATCGGGCAGGCCGGTGTCGGCCTCGGTCCATGACGCGCCGAAGTTGCTGGTCACGAAAACGTGCCCGATGCCGGTAGACGCCCTGAAACCCGAGATACTCAGGAAGGCGCGGCTCGCGTTGTTGGGATCGGGCGAGATGCCGGTGGCCTGGGTCCCCGCGGCGTTAAACGGCAGCGTGGTCACCGCATTCCAGACCCCGCCGCTGTTGACGTTGGCATTGGTGGTTTTGAACAGCTTGAAGGGGGTGGTCCCGGTTTGAATCGATAGCGACCAGGCCTTGGTATGGTCCGAGGGCGCGAACTCGATATCCTGGATTGCGCACGCCCTGCTGCCGCATCCGCCGGTCAGGTCGGCAGTCTCCTGCTCCTGGAAGTGCAGCATCCCGTCGGTCGAGACGTAGATATGTTGCGAGCCGACCAGCACCCTTCCCGCCGTGCCCGGATCGCCCGCAATCGGAGCATAAAAGGCCGCGCCAGTGTCACCGGCGGCGGTCCAAACCGCGCGCAGCGCGGTAAACGGATCAGTGAAGTCCCAGGTCAGCCCGCCGTCCGAGGACCGTGCGATCGCCGGAACTCCTCCGGAGGTGGCGAACTCACCGTAAGCCAGGTTGGGATTGGTATGGTCGAAGATCGAGAACCCGCCGTCGCCGGTCTTGACCGCGTTCCATCCCAGCGCCCCCGTGTCCAGCAACGTGCCATTGTCCTGGAAGCCGGCCAGCAGCTTGGTGTTGATCGTGGGATGGGGCCCGATACCCTGAATCTGCCCCATCGGCAGGGTGTTGTTCAGATCGGTAAAGCTCCCGGCCACTCCGCCGCTGATCTGGCTGATCTTGAAGCTGTAGGCTCCGCCGTCATTACCGACATAGACCGTGTCCTTGTCCGGAGCGATCGCCAGCGCATGCTGATCTGAATGAGTCCCGCCCTTGGTTCCGGGCATGAACGTCCAACTGGCGCCCGAGTTGCTGGAGTCATAAAGCCCGACGCCGCCAAAAAAGACCTGGGACGGATTGGTCGGCGACACCAGCAGCGTCTGGTCGTAAAATTGCTGGGCGAAGTTGGTTGCACCGCTGCCATCGACCACGCTGCCGTTGGGGTTGTTGAAGACGGGAAGGGTTTCCTTGGTCCAGGTCCCGCCGCCATTGATCGACTTGAAAAATCCGATATAGCTCTGGCTGTTGATATCGCCGACCATCGCGTACACCACGCCGCAGGCTTTGGTGTTCCCCGTACAAGCCAGCGGGGCCCCGGCCGCCGGCGGTCCCACCGCCAGACTGATACGGTTGAGCTGGCCCGGACTCCCGGGAAAAGTGCAGGGGTTGTCATTAGAAAAGCACGACTGCCCGAAGTTGGTTCCCCCATTTGTGGAGATCCAGACCCCCTCGAACTCAATCGCAAAATAAACCTGGGTCGGATTGGCGGGATCGATCACCACATCCTCGCCTGCGCACGGAATCGGATTGCCGTTACTCAGGCAGGTGGTGTCGGCAAAATGACCCCAATTCGCGCCGCCGTCTTGCGAAATCCAGTAGCCCTGATCGCTCAGGTTGCTCACAAAAGACGGCGGGTCGGCGCGGGCCACCGAGTTACCGCTGGTTACCGTGGCAATCAGATGGGGCGGATTTTGCGACGCGTCCACCGCCAGCCGGGAAAACGACACGTGCGCGCTGCCAAAGGTTGACGCGCCCACCGCAGTCCAGGAGGCCCCCAGATTGGTTGACTTGAAGATGCCCTCGCCATAGTAGGTATCTCCCGCCGTATTGCCTTCACCCGTCGCGACGTAGATGGTCGGCGGATTGGTATTGACCGCGTCCAGCGCGATCGCACCGATCGCCTGGGTTGGTTCGGCGTCGAAAATCGACTTGAAGGTGGTGCCGCCGTCAGTGCTCATCCACACGCCGCCGCCGGCCGCGCCGACGAATATCCGCCCCGACGGATCGACCGCGATCGCGCTTACGCGTCCGCTGGCGCCGTAGTTTGCGCCTGCGATTGGACCGCCGAAATTGGGCTGCGAATTGACCATCGGCCGCGGTCCGATAAAGGTCCAGGTCGGTGCTGCCGTCTCCGCCTTTTGAAACTCCGCCTTGGCCGCGATTGCCATCCGCTGCATCTGCGCCACCGCGTTGAGGCGGCCGTGCACCGGCACGCCAAATTGCAGGCCCAGTTTACTCGCCAGGTATTCGGCGCGCGCGTTGGGGTCTTCGCGTTCTTCCGCTTCCTGAGCGGGCTCCAACGGTTTGGGTTTGGACGCCGCGTGGTGCCGATGTTTGCGTGAGGCGGAACTCGCCGCTGGCGGCGAGGCCGCCGCTATCGCCAACATTACCCCGGTCAGGATCAGGGCCGAAACAATGCGGTGGCTCGATCGCAGTCCGCGCGTCAATGTTCTTGCCACAGTTGCTTTCCTTTTTCCCTTTAACCCTGATGCCCGGCCAATTTCACCAATCCGATCCCGCCGCCACCGCGATGATTCCGTCGCGATCTCCCATTTAATGCGCCAGCAGAGCCTTATACGTCGCGCCCGCTATGCCGTCCGGATCCAGTCCCGTAGTGCTGCCCGCAGGATTGAACTGGCATACCCTGAAAGTGACCTGGTTGGCCGCGTTGACAAAACACCACATCAACTGACCTGGCTGCAGGCCGACCGACATCGACGCCGCGCACGCATCGCCCAGCGCCGCCCCGGTTACGGTCTGGACCGGGCTGTTGACGCATCCAGGCACGGCTGCCGGCTTGGCCAGATTCAGCACGAAGCTGCGCAGTTGCAGATGGACCAAGCCCGGGATTGGAGTCGGCGTCGCCGTCGGTTTGGCGTGGAGTATGGGTCGGCGTCGGCTTGGGCGTCGCGGTACGAGTCGGCGTCGGCTTGGGGGTCGGTGTACGAGTCGGCGTGGGTTTGGGGGTCGGCGTCCTTGAGGGGGTTGACGTCGGCGTAGGCGAGAGTGCGACAAACTTCCGCGCAAACGTGTCAACGTCCACGGTGCCCCAGCCAGTGCTTTGGTCATAGCCCAGGCCAGCCGTAAAGCCCGTTACCCCGTTAAAGCCGTTATCAAAGAGATCATTGACATCGCGGATGCCGACGGTGGCCAGGTTCGCGGCGGCAACTGACCTGGCGAGCTGATAGATTTTGGTGTTCATTCCACCCAGCCGAGTGGTGCCACCGGCAAGCTGTCCGGTCAGTTTAGCGATACCGGCGAAGATCGGCGCCGCCAGGCTGGTGCCGCCGATACAGCAATTGAGCTCGGCGGTTCCGCCATTGTCGGTAACCCAGAAGACTCCCGGGAAGTTGTTGGACGCGAGCATAGAAACATCGGGAACGTCGCGCTTGCCGTCGGCAGGAACTCCCGTACCGGTCTGGTACAAGGGCTTGCCATAGACCACGCTCGCCCCACCCCCAGTCGCCCCACCGCTGAGGAATTCATCGTTCCAAACGTCTTCGCTCGACGGCCCCAGAACGACGAACGGTGGATTTACAAGGTCCCAGTTTGGATTCAGGATAGAGGTGCCGCCCACCGAGGTCACATTGGGATCGGCGCCCAGTTCGTTGACGTTGGCGGTTGATGCCGGCACGCACTTCTTCAGGGTTGTATCGAAGACAATGCCCGCTGCCCCCTGATCGCCCGAAGAAACGAACACCGATTGTCCTTGCGCCGCCGCTTTTTGGTAATTCGGCGAGACCGTGTTGATGAAGAACGACGAACTCTCACCACACAACCCGAAGCTGACGCTGATCACCTGACAGGCATTATCGTTGACCGCGCGCTGGATCGCATCGACGATCGGCCCTGACGGTACTGCTCTTGGCTCCGTTACCCAGGTAGAATCGCTGCGCCGCTCCCGGTGCCGACGCATGAGACCACTGCAGGTCCAGTTGTGCTTCGTCCTCGTCCCCGTTGGTGAGCGGACTCGAACCATTGACCAGGACTGTGGTGATTGAGGGCGCGGGCAGCGTAAAATCGCTGGCAAATAGCGTTGGACCCGTGCTCAGAACGTCCGAATCGCCCACAATTGCGATACATCCGGCGCCTCCGCCCGTATTCCCGGCTTTGAACCTCGGCGTGTAATCGTAGAAGTTATAAAGATCGATCGGGGCGAAAGACAGAGACCCCGAGATTAATGTATCGCCTTGATCACCCGGTCCCTTGCTCCTGCGCTCGCTCGATGCCCAATGTGGCGACAGCGGTGGCGAATGCTCCAAGGTCGCCAGCATCAGAGGCACTGGGGTAAATTCAACTTCGTCAGTCGCCGGTGACTTAACCGGGATACGCATCTTTGGCCGACCACCGTTGGCCGGGATGCTGTGCAAAAAGTTGCTCAGCCCGTTGATCGAGCCGATTATTCCCGCAAGCTGCGCCGGCACCAGGGGATCGCTGATGTTCGAGTAAAACGACCCGTCGCCATACGCCATGATATTGGTGCCGAAGACCTTTTCCGCCTGCAACACGCTGGCTGTCGCGCTGACATAGCGGTCACTCACGCTGGCCCCCGTAATCTTGAAGCCCTGCGACGCCAGCCATTGGCTGATTGAGTCCAGATCCTGCTGCGACGGACCAAAACGGACGTCGAACTCGCTGCCGGTCAGCCATTGATGATACTGCGGCGAAGCCGGGTCCTGTTGCGCTTGCAGCAACTGGCTGAGTTCTCCGGTGTTGTGCAGTTTGAGCGAAACCTGAACCCGGATCTGCTGCGACGCTTCCGCGCGGCCTATTGGAATCGACCTGATGGCTTCCGCCGGCACATGACCAGACAGTGCCACCACCGATAGTGACGAAGCCGCGGCTGCGGCGCCCGCGCCGCCAATCAGGCAGCCCATCAATAGCAAGACCCCTGAAACCAGTGAGCTGCGCGCGAGGTCCATGGTCATACGACGCCTTCTGCCGCTGGGCGGACCAACGGAGTTCCGTAGCACGCGTGTTGCCGCTTCCATCGTTTCACCCACGGTTAATGCGCCACCACCGCGCGATAGGTCGCGCCCGATGCTCCGTCGGGATCCAGCCCCGTCCCGTTGAACTGGCAAACCCGGAAGGTCACCAGATTGGCCGCGTTGACGAAACATCCCAGCACCTGCCCGGTCTGCACCGTCACCGACAGCGACGCTCTGCACACGTCGCCCAACCCGACCCCGGTCAGCGCCTGCGCCGCGCTGTTGACGCATCCGGGTACCGCCGGCGCCGTCAGGTTGAGCAAGAAGGTCTTGCTCAACAGTTGCGGCGTGCGCGTTGGTGTCGGAGTCGGCGTCTGCTTGACGGTTGGAGTCGGAGTCTTGCCGCCAATCGGGGTTGCTGTCCGGGTCGGAGTATGAACGATGACCGGAGTCGGAGTCGGCTTCGGAGTGGGCGTCTTGGTCGGGGTCGGTTTCGGGGTTGGGGTCTTGGTCGGAATCGCCGTGGCGATAAAGGCGTTGGCAAATGCCGTCATGTCAACCGTGCCCCAGCCGGTGGACTTGTCGTAACCGGTGACGGTGGTGAATCCGGGGACCCCGTTGTAGCTGTTATTGGAGCCATCTTTCACATCACGAATACCGTTTGCAGCCAGTCCGGCGTTCGCCATCTGATAAAGCCGCGTGTTGATCAGACCCAAACGCGCGCCCTTCTTTTGCTCGATTACTTTGGTCAGTCCCGCAAACAGCGGCGCCGCCAGGCTGGTCCCGCCAATCTGGTCGTAGGTCACCGGCCCAGCGCCCGTGCAACCCGCGTTGTCGCAGGTTAAGTCGTTGGCGATGGCCACGCCGGGGTGGTTGGCACTGGCGATGAGCGAGATGTCGGGCTGGTCGCGCTTGCCGTCAGCCGGCGTCCCGACCGCCTGGTAGGTCGGCTTGGCGAAGAAGACGCTCGTACCCCCTCCACCCGCGCCCCCCATACCGCTGCCCGCCGGGGATTCGTCGTCCCAGACGCTCTCGGGCACGAAACCGATGTCGTTGCCATTCCCATCGAAAGTCGGAGTGAACCCGGTGCCGCCGATCGAGGTTGAGTGCGGTCCCGCGAGTTCGTTGACATGCGGGGTCGTTCCCAGCACGCAGCCGGTCATGGGGTTGAGCACCAGGCCCGCGGAGCCCTGGTCGCCCGACGAAAAGAAAACCGAAATGCCTTGGGTTGCTGCTTGAGCCACCACATTATCGGCCGTCGTGAAAAACGATTGCGTAGTCGAGCAATTGGAAAAGCTGAGGCTGACTACGCTGCAGGCGTTGTCTTTCACCGCCCTTTGGATGGCGTCCACCAGCGACCCATTCGCGCTGGCGGTGGCGTCATTGCCCAGATAAAAGCGTATCGGGGCACCGGGAGCGCTCGTATGGGAATACTCCAGGTCCAAAAGGGCTTCGGTTTCCGCTGCGCTAAATCCCGGATTGGTGGTATCGACGAGCACCTTGGTGATACTCGAGGCCGGAAGACTTAGGTCGTGGTTGAACTGGGTTACCGCGGCGGCGAGGAAGTCCGACACCCCGACGATCGCCAGACAGTCGCCGGTCCCGGTCGCGGTGCCGAGCAGCGGGTTCTCGTTATAAAAGGTGCGGACGTCAGCGGGACCAAAGGTCGGGGTTCCGCCCAGCAGCACCTGCGGATGGCTTCCGGGACCGCGTAAAAGGAGATGGTTCCCGCCACGCGTTCGCGGCAATCTGACCACCGGCACCGTGCGGGTGAAGTTGTCCAATCCGGCGATGGCGGCGACGATCCCCGACAATTGGGCTGGAATGACAGGCTCGGCGGTGTTCGAGTAGAACCGGCCCGTACCAAACGCCATGATCGGGGTGCCAAAGGTCTTTTCCGCCTGACCGGCGCTGCCCGTAAACTTGACCCAACGCTCGTCCAGACTTGCGCCGGTTACCTGGAACCCTTCAGAGCTGAGCCATTGCGTAACCGCCGCCGCGTCCTGCTGCGTGGGGCCAAAGCGCGACGTGAACTCCTGCGGCGTCAGCCATTGATGGTAAAGTGGAGAGTTCGGGTCCTGCTGAGCTTCGATCAACTGATCGAGACCGGCCTTGTCGCGCAGGGCCAGTGTCACTTCAAGCTTTAGCTGGCGCGTCGCCTCCAGATGCCCGATTGGCCGCGTGGTGGTCGCCTCAAGCGGACGGTTGCCCGCCAACACTTGCCGCGCGACGGTCTGCGCCTGCGCGGCGCATACCGACAGGCCGGCCAGGCAGATGCTCAGCAAAACACTCCGGCTCAGAGTTGACGAACGCGCGATGCCCATCTTCGGCTTGTTCCCTCCGGCGTTTACCACGGCCTGCCGGCCCAGCGCGGCGGGACAAAGGCAGCGCAACCGTTATTATTGACCTGAAACCTCATGCATCGACGATCAGCAAATCTTTCATCGTTTCGAGTGCATGGGTCTGTTTGTCTTGGCGGCATAGCTTAGTTTCAAGTTTTATTACGCTAGGAACTTCAAAACCTTGGCACAAATAGGTAGCTCAAGTCAAATTTCTCGATATCATCTGTTTAGTCTGTTTTTCTGTTGCATTGCTGTCTTGGGTTTCCTTTTATGGCATTCCCCAACCCCAACCTACCCGCCTGCCTGCCAACGACGCGCTCTCCATTGCGGCGGTTTTAACTGCCAGTGCCCACCAGCGCCGGCGAGCGCTGTCAGTTTAGGTGTTTCTTACATAGTTTCCGCATCCGGGCTCGCCGGAACCGTTCCGTTTCTCACGCCAGCCGGGCGTTTTCAACCGGCGCGCGAATGGCAAGCTAATTGCTCTACTTCGATACGGCGGGAGCTGACTGATTTTGCGGTATTCCGCACAGCGATTTCCCGCGGTCAACGGAGGATTCAATCATGCGCAAAACAATTATCGCCGCTTCTCTGGCCGCGACTCTGTTTGTCGCCGGATGCGCCGGCGCTCCACTGACGACTCGTGAGAAAGGGACTTTGCTCGGCGGCGCGGTCGGGGCCGGCGGTGGCGCGTTAGTCGGAGCGGCGGTGGGCGCACCGCTGGCCGGCGCGGCAGTTGGCGGCGTGGTCGGAGCAGGGACCGGATACGTGGTCGGCAACCACCTGCAGAATGAACAATACCGCCGCGGTGACTACTAAGTGGTAATTTGCGATCTTGCCGATCCTGACCAGGGAGAAGGTTGGAGTGTGACTGCAGGCGGTCCCTGCAACGATGTATCAGTTATGCGGTATCAGCCTTCTGCGCCAAGGCCTTTGGTGTGGCTTGATACGTCCGCAAACCCCTCTCTCTTGCAAAGAGAGACTGTCGATTTAACTCCTAAAACTACGTCGCCCACGGCTGCGGACCGGGTCCGCAGCCGCAGCCGGGAGAGGTCGGCGCACGATTTGCGCGAGCATGTCGCATGACGGGTGAGGGGCAGGTCGCCCTGCAAAGATGTATATCAGGCGTGCGGAATCCGCTTCTGCGCCAATGCGTTAGGTCTTCTCGAAGCGTCGGCAAACCCTCGCCCTACCCTCTCTCCGTCACAAATAAAGGGAGACAGGGTACACTCAACCCCCTGCACGCGAATACCGCCGCGTTGCGCGCCCCAAGCCATTTATCGACGGTTCCCTGACCGGGGCAGAACATTTACAGCGAGGCTGATAAACCCGAGGATGCGGCGCCGACAAAGGCGCCGCATCCTCAATGGACGGTTGCCTCTGTAAAACCAATGGCTTATAACGGGCCGAGATTATGTCGGCTGCGCAGATCACATCGGAAGCATTGGTCAGGAAGCCATTGGCGACGCGCGCGATCATCGACCACGCGATGGCCGATGCCTGCCTGAGCGCGCAAGAAGCCGTCGCGCTGATCGAGTGCGACGACCTCGACCTGCTGCTGGAAGCCGCCGGAGAATTGCGCGACCGCGCCAAGGGGCGCGACGTCACCTATTCGCCCAAGGTCTTCCTGCCGGTGACCAATCTGTGCCGCGATCGATGCACCTACTGCACCTTCCGCAAGGATCCCTGGGACCCCGACGCGTGGACCATGATGCCCCACGAAATCGCCGACTGGTCGCGGCGCGGACGCGATCTCGGGTGTATCGAGGCGCTGATGTGCCTGGGCGACAAGCCCGAGGTCGCCTTCAAGGAGTATCGCGAGACCCTCAAATCGCTGGGCGTGCGCACCACGATCGAGTACGTGCGCAAAGCTTGCGAGCTGGCCCTGGCGCAGGGACTGCTGCCCCATACCAACGCCGGCGTGATGAGCTTCTCCGAGATGGAAATGCTGCGTCCGGTCAACGCCAGCATGGGCCTGATGCTCGAAGATATTTCAGTACGCCTGCGCCAACGCGGCGGCGCCCATCAGTGGGCGCCCGACAAGGAACCGGCCCGGCGGATGCGGATGCTGGAGGAAGCCGGGCAGCTCAAAATCCCTTTCACTACCGGAATTCTGATTGGAATCGGCGAGACCACGGCCGAGCGGGCGCATAGCCTGATTGCGATCCGCGACGTCCATCGGCGTTACGGCCATATCCAGGAAGTGATCATCCAGAACTTCCGCGCCAAGCCGGGTATCAAGATGGCGGACGCGCCGGAACCCGACGCCATCGAGATGGCCCGGACGATCGCCACCGCGCGCCTGGTACTGGGCGGCGAGATGAATGTCCAGGCGCCGCCCAATCTATCGCCCAACGACATCGAGCTGTTCCTGCGCGCCGGCCTTAACGATTGGGGCGGCATTTCGCCCTTGACCAAGGACTACGTCAACCCCGAGGCGCCTTGGCCGCATGTCGAGCAACTGGCCCAGCGCTGTGCGCACGCCGGCTTTCGTTTGCATGAGCGCCTGCCCGTGTATCAGGAATATATCAACGACGAATGGATCGATCCGGCGCTGCTGCCGGCCGTCGGCGACCGCCTTGAAGGCCTGTCCCGCCAAGCTCGCGGAGGTGTAGTGTGAACCTGACCGAACTGCGCAACTATGTCGACGAGATCGAATCCACCCCGCTCGACGCCTTGATGGCCGACGCCTCACCCGCGATCCGCGCGGCGTTGGTCAAAAGCCTCAACCGCGGCGAGTTGACCCGCGAGGAAGGTCTGGCGCTTTATACCTGCCGTGACGCCGATCTACGCGCCATGGTCAAATGCGCCGACCTGGCGCGCGCCGAAGACGTGGGCGACGAAGTCACCTACGTGGTCAACCGTAACATCAATTTCACCAATATCTGTTTCGTCGGATGCCAGTTTTGCGGCTTCAAACGCCAACGCTGGGAGTCCGACGCCTACGACCATTCGGACCAGACTATTGTCGAGAAAGTGGCCGACGCGTGGGCCCGGGGCGCCACCGAGGTGTGCATGCAGGGCGGCATCAATCCCGACATGCCGCCGTTTAAGTATCGCGACCTGCTCGACGTCATGAAGTCCGCCTTCCCGGCGATGCATATTCATGCCTTCTCGCCGATGGAAATCATGTACGGGGCGCGGCGGACCAAAATGGCCTATCCGGAATATATCGGGATGCTGCGCGACCACGGCCTGGGGTCGATTCCCGGCACCGCCGCCGAGATTCTCGACGACAGCGTGCGCGAGATCCTGAGCCACAAGAAGGTCGACGTCGCGGCCTGGGTCGAGATCATCACCACCGCGCATAGTCTGGGAGTGCCGACCACCTCGACTATTATGTACGGCCACGTGGAAAGCCCGGCGCATGTGGTCAATCATCTAAGCCTGATTCGCGACGTCCAGAAACAGACCCACGGGTTCACGGAATTCGTCCCCCTGCGCTTCATCCATCAGAATACCGTGCTGTTCCGCAAAGGGCTGGTGGCGCCGCCGCCACCCCGCGGCGCCGACGACTTCCGCATGTACGCCTTCTCGCGGCTGTTTTTGCGCGGCCAGATCAACAATATCCAGACCTCATGGGTGAAGATGGGGGTGGACGTCGCGGCCTTGACGCTCAAGGCCGGATGCAACGACTTCTCCGGCACCCTGATGGAAGAAAGCATCACCGCCCAGGCGGGCGGCGACGCCGGCGAATTCGTTCCGGTCGACCTGATCGAGCGTAAAGCTGCCGAGATGGGACGCACCGCCGTCGAACGCACCACTCTATACAAAAAGCTTTACGGAAAGCGGGCTCCCAATGGCGCGAGGCCGATTGCTCCCCTCCACCGCGAACATCACGACGCTTGCGGGGGGAGTGGGTGCAGCTAAGTTTCTGCGCGGGCTGGTGGCGCGGGTCGATCCACGCCGGCTGAGCGTCATCGTCAACACCGGCGACGACGAACAGTTCTATGGCCTGCAGGTTTCGCCCGATATCGACACCGTGACTTACACGCTGGCGGGAATGTCGAATCCGGATACCGGTTGGGGCTTGACCGGCGAGTCCTTCAACACCTTGGGCGCGCTCGAGCGTTTCTATGGCAAGGGCTGGTTCGCGCTGGGCGACCGCGACCTCGCGACGCATCTGTTCCGCACCGACCGCCTCGCCCAGGGATGGCCGCTGAGCCGGATTACGGCGGAAATCGCCCGGCGCTGCAAGGTCAGCGTCCGCATCATGCCGATGACCGACGATCGCGTGCGGACCTTCGTCAAACTGCGTGGACGCGCGGCGATGCCTTTTCAGGAGTACTTCGTGCGCAATCGGGCCCGCGGCCGGGTCGAAAAGATCGAACTGCGCGGGATCGATCGAGCCCGTCCCCTGCCCCAGGCGGTCGCGGCAATTCGATCAT
Organism: uncultured Pseudomonadota bacterium; assembly: GCA_963805995.1. GTDB lineage: Bacteria > Desulfobacterota > Binatia > Binatales > Binataceae > JAJPJA01. The sequence continues at coordinate 87,095 of CAWDWL010000037.1, forward strand.
CGACCGCGGTGGTCCTGGCGCCCTCCAATCCATTCGTGTCACTGGGTCCGATCCTGGCGTTGACGGCGATGCGGCGCGCCCTGGTTGCGGTCAAGGAACGGGTCGTGGCGATCAGTCCGCTGGTCGGTGGCAAGACCATCAAGGGACCCGCCGACAAGATGATGCGCGGTCTGGGCCACGAGGTTTCTCCGCTGGGGCTGGCGCGCTTGTATCAGGATTGCGTCGGCACCATGATTATCGACCAGGTTGACCGCCGTTACCTGGAACCGATTCGAGCCTTGGGGATAAAGGCGGTTGCCGCCGACACTATCATGAGCACACCGGCGCGCGCCGCGGCTCTGGCCGGCATAGTCCTTGGCGCCCTGGAAGTGTAACCTTATCAAGCTATGCCGCCACTCATCATCACACCGCTTGAAGGTATTCCACTAATCGAGCCGGGCGATAAGCTCGCCGAATTTATCGTCGCGGCGGTAAAACGCGCTGACCTGCAACTGGCCGCCGGCGACATCGTCGTAGTCTGCCAGAAGGCGGTCTCCAAATCCGAAGGACGGATCTTCGATCTCAATCAGGTCACGCCTTCCGAAGTGGCGAAGAACATCGCCGCGAAATGGGAGAAGGACCCGCGCGTGGTCGAACTGATCCTGCGCCAGACCAATCGGATCGTGCGGATGGACCGCGGCGTGCTGATCGTGGAGACGGGGCCGGGATGGGTCTGCGCCAACGCCGGCCTGGACGAGTCCAACAGCATGGCCGACGATCGGGCCATCCTGCTGCCGGTTGACGCCGACGTGTCCGCGGCCCAAATCCGCACCGAACTCAAGCGCTTGAGCGGGGCCGACGTGGCGGTGCTGGTGAGCGATACCTTTGGCCGTCCCTGGCGCGACGGCCTGACCGAAGTCTGCCTGGGAATTTCGGGTATGGACGCGATGCTCGATTTAAGGGGAACCCATGACATGGCGGGTCGCGAGCTTTCGCACACCGTGGTCGCGATCGCGGATGAACTCGCGTGTGCCGCCGGCCTGGTTATGGAAAAGGCGAGCGGCATCCCGGCGGTCCTGATCCGTGGATACACCTACAAACCCGCGGCGGGCACCGCCAGGAGCTTGATTCGACCCGCGGAAGCGGATTTGTTCAGGTAAGATCAGTAGCAAGTGAAACCGATTCCCAGTATCTTGGACCATTCGTGGACCGCGACAAGGCCATAGCATTTTCCACCCCGGCGCTGCCCGAAAGCCCCGCGCAGGTAGTGGAGAGCGAATTGCGGTCGGTGGAATCCCGCCTGCTGAGCTTGCTTGATTGCCGCGAGACCTTGATCAGCGAGATTTGCCGCTACCTGGTGGCCGGTGGTGGCAAGCGTATCCGCCCGACCTTTATTATGCTCGTTTACCGCGCGTGCGGCGGCACCGACGCCCGCCTGGACTACGCGGTTGACGCGGCGGTCGCGCTGGAGTTGATCCATTCCGCGACCCTGCTGCACGACGATATCATCGACAGCGGCAAGCTGCGCCGCGGCAAACCCTCGGCTTTCAGCCGGTTTGGACTGGCCCCAACGTTGGTGGCCGGAGACTTTCTGTTCTCACGCGCCTTCGAACTGTGCGGGCGGTTCGAGGAACGGCTGATCAAGATGGCGGCCGATGCCTGCATCCAACTGACCGAAGGCGAAGTGATGGAAGCGCGCTTCCGCCATCAGTCGGTAAGTCTCGACGATTACAAGAAAGTCATCGAACTCAAAACCGCGTCGCTGTTTGCTTCGGGTGGAAAAGTCGCGGCCGATCTGGCCGGCTGCCCGGAGCGGATGGTGAAGCGGATGGGCCGCCTCGGAACCATCATCGGACTGGCGTTTCAGATGGTCGACGACCTGCTCGACATCATGGGCCCGGAAAGCAAGATCGGAAAGCCGGTGGGCTCCGATTTGCGCGCGGGCATCCCGTCGTTGCCGGTGGTACTGGGAGTCGAACGCTCGCCCGAGCTGCGCGAATTGTTCCAAAGCGGCAACGGCGGCGACGGCGCCGGATTCGAACGGGCGCTGGCGTTGGTGCGCGCGCCCGAGGTGCTCCTCGCCGCTCGTCAGAAGGCCGCCGAACAAGCCATCTTGGCCCGCAATGAACTCAACGCCCTCAAGCCTTCCATCTATCGCGACTGCCTGACCGCCATGATCAACGACCAGGTCGACCGCGAAGTCTAAGCTGTGCCGCCAGCTTTATGTCGGCGTGGACGAAGTCGTCGCCGGTCGAATATCCCACTGACCGTCGTCAACGACACCAAATTCACCTCCACCATTCCGGCTGGCGCGGTTCCAGGTCCGGCCTGCGTGCAGGCGCTCAACCCGCCGTTCGCACCCTTCAGCAATACAGGCGACAGTCCAGGCGGCGCGTTGACTTTGCGCTCATCATTATGGAATGCAGTGTCACCGGTCCCGCAGAGCCATCCGCGGCCACCGGCAAGCCACGTTCGGCGATGCGTGTCTGTTGGAAGACCCTTACTTCAGATCGGGCGGCGTCACCTTGGCGATCCAGGCTTGGTAATCGCCTTCAAAACCGACCGCACGCTGCATCTCCTTAAAACGGGTGTGCAGGCGGGAAACCGCTTCGGCGGACAGGGCTGGGCGTCTCGCGATAGCGTCGGCCACGTCTTCGCCCTGCTGATGCGCCCGCGCGCGCTCGACCTCGGCCAAAGGCAGGCGATCTTCCGTCAGGCCAAGGTAGCTTTCGGCAACCTGGATACCGATTTCGGTGCCGCTGTCGAGAGAGTCCTTGATGTTTCCTTTGCCGGTCAGGACGTTTCCCGCCGCGAATACCGCCGTTTCCCCGTCGAGCAGCAGACCTGATTTTGCGTCGATATAGCGGTAGACCTCGCCCTGCTGGGGAATATCGGGAATGCGCTCCGGAATACTGCCGATCGAGCTCACCACCAACGGCCCTCGGACATCCTCCTGGCCGTCGGGCAAAATTCGCGCCTGTCCCTCGACTACTTCGGTCTTCGAGAAGCGCAACCCGACCAGACCCCGATCTTCCTGGATAACACCGGTTGGAGCGCGCAGCTCCCGGAATTCGAACAGGTATTTACGCTGGGCTTTATCCAGGATCTTGGCCCGCGCCTGGCGCAAAGCCTCGGCCCGTTTGGGGTTGGCGTCGGGGGGGATGTCCGACAGCGGCATGTCGAGGACGCGGCGGCGGTAATAGAGTTTGCACGGGGCGACCCCAAGTTCAGCCCAGCTCGTCCCATGCTCCTTGAGCACCGGCTCGACACCCTCGCGCTCGAGCTTCAGCATCTCTTCGTGGATCTTACGTTGCGCCAGGGCCTTGAGCGTCATTTCGAGCTGAAGGACCTTCACCACGTCGATTGACGCCAAACCGCCACCGACTACGATCGCACCAGGCTGCAATTCGTAACGGGGCCCGTTGTAGCTTTTTTCGGGATAATGATTGAACCAGTAAATCAGGGGGTTCTGATAGATGAGTCCCCGGTCGATGAACTGGTCGGCCCCTTCAACCGGAAACGGGCGGTCACGCCAGGCGCCATTGGCGAGGACCACCGCGCTCAGACCCCAATGTCGCGCCAGGTCTTCGAACTTGAGGTCACGGCCCAGGCGCGTCAGAGGCAGAAATTCGATGTTCGGATGGTTGAGCCTGGAGTTGATTTCCGCATACTCATCCTTGCGCTGTTTGGCGTGCCAGCGCGGCAGGCCATCCTCGATCTTGCCGTAGGGGCGGGAGTTTTGCTCGATGACCACCACCAAAGCCCCGCGCTGGGCAAGAATGTGAGCGACTTCGGAACCTGCCGTGGCTCCGCCGACAACGGCAACAACATGGCGCAACAAAGAGTTATCAGTGCCCATAACCTTTTACCCGGCGCACGCGGCGCAGCGTCGACTCGCACTGCCGGAGTTCTCACCACCGCCGCGGTCGTCCCCTCAGTATGGCCGGTGAGCATAGGACAGGCTGGAGCCCAGCTCAATAAGCCGCGATGATTTTAAATTCAACCTCCAACTTAATCGGGCCGTACTTGCCTCCGCCCCGCAGTGCATGGTTTCGTAGTGGAAATAGCTATGCGAATCAAGGGTAACGTTCTGGCAGTGATAATGGTCCTGGCGCTGGTTGGCGGCTATGCCGGCGTCCGGGCTCACGCCGATGATAGCGACGTCGCGGTGGGAGAGCAGCACGAGATGCCATTCCCGGCCGATCAGACGCTTGACCTCGTGGAGGACGTACTTAGGGGTGAAGGAATTTTGTTCGATGTATTACCCGACAGATCGATCGTAACGCTCTGGAAGCCGGCCGACAACAAAGCGGGATTTTTTCGTTCGCTGGGCGGCATGAAGCCCAAATACCGCTACGAATTTGTGGTTGTTCCACAGGGCGGAGCCAAGAGCAACATCGTCGCCAACGTCCGCACTGAATACGTGCCCGAAAACGAGATCGCCAGCTATATGGCGAGCCGGCGCTTCGATATGTTCCACAAGCTCGACCAGTTGGCCGCGACCTTGCCACCGGAGCGCAAAGCCCCGAGCAGCGGGGGGGTCAATTTCGCGCTGCTCCCGAACGAAGATCTGCGCGGTTTGGCCAAGCGCGTGACCGGGAGTCCCGACAACTGGAAGGTTATTGCCGATTCCAACGGTCTCACTTCTCCCACCGACGTGACCCCGTTTCAGACCATCTGGGTCCCGGACCGGCTAATCAAATCCAAACCTGCCCGATCCAGGCCTGCAGGTACACCGGAAGATGCGGAGTAATGGGGGTCAAACTAACGCTGGCCGATATGCGCCCGACGGCGGGGAACCGCCCGAGATTGCAAACCGGGGCTAGTCGGTGGACATTCTCTCTCCGCCGTCTTCATATTCCGGACACAGGCCGGAAGGACTGACGGCTGCGATAACCGTAAGAAATTGTTCAAAGGTCATCTGAAGATTGACAAATCCGCCTTGGCAGAAGACCCACCCATAGTAGTCAAGAATCTCGTCCGGTATCATAACCGGCAACCGAGGTGGGGTGGTGACGATGGGAAACTGGCGGGGACCAGAAGTCGGCGCAAACGGCATGACCGCCTTCTTTTTGACGGCATCGCCTTCCCACAGAGGAATAACTTTGCCTTTTAAGTTGCTCGCCATGGCATTACGAAGAATCTGCTTGAGCTAACCCTAAGCCTGTTCACCAGTATTCTTGGCAACGGCCGGGAGAGTCAAGGGCTTGAAGTCTCCGGTTGTTGACGTATGCGACCGGGTGCTTTAGCCACGGTCCCCTAACCTAAGCTGCAAACGGGAGTTATGCAATCAGAATTTCACGCTACAGTGCTCGGAATCCTCCAGGGTTTGACCGAATTCCTGCCGGTTTCCAGTTCCGCCCATCTCACGCTGACGCCCTGGCTGCTGGGATGGACCGACCCTGGCCTCGCCTTCGACGTAGCGCTCCATCTCGGTAGTCTGGTGGCGCTGCTGGTCTACTATCGCAAAGACTGGCTGATGATCATCAACGGCGCGCTGAGTGGCGACCGCCGCGGACGCCGTTTGCTGGGCCTTTTGATCGCCGCGTCGGTTCCCGGCGCCATCCTCGGGTTTTTGTTCGAAAAGCAGGCGGAAACGGTCTTTCGCTCGCCGCTGCTGATCGCTTCGGCGCTGGCCCTGATGGGACTGGCGCTATGGATCTTCGACTCGGTCTCGCCGGAGGAGCGGGACCTCAAAGACATCGGCGTGGGCGACGCCCTGCTCATGGGCGTAGCGCAGGCTTTCGCCCTGATACCCGGCGTATCGCGCTCGGGCGCCACCATTACGGTCGCACGCTTGCTCCGAATCAACCGCCAGGACTCCGCCAACTTCTCTTTTCTCATGTCGGCGCCGATTATTGCGGGCGCGGGCCTGCTGAAGGCTCACGAACTGTTTCACTCCGGCATCACCGGCGACTTGGTCGCCGGCTTTCTGGCCTCGGCCATCTTCAGCCTGTTGGCGATTGCCGTGCTGATTTCCTATGTCAGGAGCCGGACCTATAAAGTTTTCGCCTGGTATCGGCTGGCACTGGCGGCCTTCGTAGTCATCGTCTTTCTAAGCCGCGCCGGGCGATTGTAGCAGCGCACCGGGGCCAGGATGAGTTCCGTGGCGGGACGCGATCGGGCATTGGCGGCTGGGCTTGGGTTCGCCGCCGTCACCACCGCGACCGGGGCCCTGCTTCCAATCGTTACACGTTACGGCGCGACCCATATCGACCCCATGCTGTTCTGTGCCGGGTCCGCCATCATGGCGACAATCTGCTCGCTGCCTCTGCTGGGCGCCGGCGACGGTTTGGGAACCCTGCTTGACCCCCGTTATCGCTGGCGCCTGATGGCGATCTCCCTGGTCGGGACGTTCATGCCGAGCCTGTGCATGGTCTATGGGATGCGGCGGGTCAACGCGATAACCGGCGTGCTGCTGCTCCAGACCGAGCCGATTTATTCCCTGATAATCGCGACCCTGGTGGTGGGCGAGGTTCCCGCGCCTCGCCAGGTGATTGCCACCGGACTGATCCTGGTAGGCATCTTCTCCGCATTTTGGGGCGCCGGGAGCCTTGACCTCACCGCACCCGCGCTGATGGTCGCGGTGACTCCGCTGATGTGGCAGATATCGCACGTGATAACGCTGCGGGTGATGCCGCCGTTAAGCCCGATCAGCGTCACCGCCGCGCGCAACTGCCACGCCGCATTGCTGTTGGCGGCACTGGTGTTGGCGACCAATCCTTCGGCCCTGGGACAGTTGGAGCATCTTTACGTCATCGGCACGCTGGTGGTCAGCGGCGCCGTGGTTTACTTCCTGGGCACGCTGACCTGGTACGGGGCGATCAAGCGGCTGTCGTTGAGTTGGACGACCGCGCTGGTGGTGCCCGGGGTGCCGGTGCTGTCGCTGATGTTTGCTGCCGTCTTCCTCGGCGAGCGCGCCGGGATGCGTCAGTTCGTCGCGATTGCAGTCGCGGTTACGGGTATTCTCGGTCTGGTGCTGGGCGCCGATCCGTCGCGCCGTGGTGCGGCTGAAATTGAGGCAATTGAGGTCCCGGCTCCTCCCGGGGCCTGATCCCGGTCCCGATTTTTGGCCGAACTTAGGCCTCGTGATCGCGTCGGCCCATATTGACTGTTAGCGGAGGGTGGTCTTTAGTTTGCCTGCGGTCGATTTTGCAAAACCATTTACCTGGCAACTGATGATAAGGAGTAGCCAATGGCCCGTCTGGTGAAGCACGAGCAGAATGTTCCCTACGAAGTCCCCGAAGGCACCGAGCTTCCGCTCTATATTTGCGCCTGCGGACTTTCCAAAAACAAACCGTTTTGCGACGGCTCGCATCGTAAGACCAAGGACGAGGACGCCGCCGATACCTACGTTTACGACGACGCCAGCCGCGTCAAGGTGGTCAAGCAGTACTGAAATTTAAGCGTCGGGTGCGACGGCGCCCGACGCCCGCGGTACTTCACCCTGCTCTCTTCCACTTTCGTTCGTGGGAGTGGGGAGTGAGTGAGCTGATTTTATCGACCGCCGCCTACACGGCGTTTACAAACAGCCGGTAGAGTTCTTCGGCGATTTGCTGGCGGCGGCCGGAATCACGGGTCGCATCGTACCAGTTCGGGATGGCGTTGAGCGCGCCGAAAAACATCGAAGTCAGTATTCGCGACCGGTTGCGGTCCAGTTCCTTACCGCGCGACCGCGCCAGCTCCACCAGCAGGGTCCGGAAAGTCTGCGAGTACTGGCGTTCCAGTGACCTGATTTCTGATAGAAACGGTTCCGACAGCTTGCTGGTCTCGTGAACCGCAACCGTGCTCTCGGCGGTATTGCCGGTCGACAACATGACGTGGTTCTCGATGAACAGGCGCATCTTCTCGGCGGGGTCGCTCACGTCCTTGACCAGCTTCGGGTAGGAGCTGAACAGGCGCAGCATTCCGCGCTTGGCAATCAGGTAGAGCAGTTCCTCCTTGTTACGGAGGTAGTAGTAGATGCGGGGGAAGGAGATGTTGGCCTCCGCCGCAATCTCCCTGATGGAGGCCAGACCGAAGCTCTTTTCCGCGAATAGCTTGGCCGCCGAGCCCAAAATCTGATCGATGTTGGCGTCGTGATGGCGGCGGTTGGGAGCTTTCGGTTTGGGCTGACGCGCTTGCCGGGGGATTTCGGTAACCTTCATCGTCGTTCTCAAAGCTTTATCCTCTTTCACTTCGCCTGACCCTCCCTCATCGCTACTGCCGCCGCTCTTCGGCCCAATTGCATTGCTGGTCGTCAGACTTGCAAATGATCGGGCGCCATCGAATCAATCATAGCGTAAACCGGCGCGATCGCAACTTGCTCCTTGAACGTCTGTTCCATCGATCGATGCAGCGATGCCGAGTGGGGGCCGTGACCAGCATTTTTACAAGACCCGTCTACAAGACCCCGTCTATAACGCCCGGCTCGGGACGCGTGCTACGTAGCTGCGCCTGAAGCCGCGCTGCTGACCGCTAGGGAAATCCAGACGCCGCAGCTTTGCGGCGCCTGGAAAATCAAGTTACCCGGGTATGATGTTGCGCGCTTCAGTTGGCGCTCAGTTTTGCGTGCTTGCCGCAGGCCTTGAGCTTGGCGCTGCCATCCCCGGCGAACACCTCGATGACGCATCCGCATTGCCAATAGAAATCGTCAAACGCCCCGTTGTCGTCGATGCGTTCGTCGCAGGTCTTCATGCGGTTGTCGGTCTCGGCGCTCAAGACATTAGCGAAAGTATCATAGGTTGCCATCGTGCAATTTCCTCCGCCCCGTAGGCGTGCCCTGCTCCGGCGGTGAAGCTGTCGTCAGCTTCGTACCCGGGCGGAAAATTTAATTAAGTTCATGGCTCGCGTCCAGCAGAACCGGCGTCCAGCCGCTCCGTATCCCTGGATTTTAAATTTTAAAAATGATGGGGTCAGTGGATTTTTAGAGCTGCTTCCTGGAGGAACCGATCAGCGCCGCCGGATTCCGATTACGGCGAAGACCGGGTCGGCCGGCGCCTGCGCGCAGCGGCGCTCGATTCCGCCGACGTCCTCGAACATGCCGCTGTCGGCAAAATAGCGCGTCACCAGATCGACCCGCTGCGGTTCCGTGGCTCGCTGCCACACCCAGACCGCCTTGGTCGGAAACATCCGATTGGAGAAACTCACTATGAACGGAGCACCGGGGCGCAAAACGCGGCCCACCTCGGTAAACACCTCGACCGGCCTGACCAGGTATTGCACCGATACCGTCAGCATCGCACCGTCGAACTGCGCGTCGGCGAACGGCAGCCGGGGGTCGCGGTTGACGTCATGGACCACCACTGCGGTCAATGCCGGATTGTCTTCCATCTCGGCACGGTTCAAGCCCAGCCCCGTAACCGCGGCCGGCTGAAGTATCGGCGGAAGGTGCGAACGCCAACTGCTCATCAGGTCAAGCAACGCGCCGCCGCTGGGCAGATGCTGTTGGAAAATCTCGCCGATAGTCTTGATCGCCCAATCGTCGATATGCACGACCAGGCGGGGAAAGCTGTAGAACAGCGGATCTTCGCTCTCGTCGATGCGGCGGAAAAAGTCGGCTGGCATTGCCTGCGCCATGGCGCGATTGTACGGGATCTCAAGCCCGCCGCGCAAAACCACGCCGTCGGCTTCGCGGAGCATCGGCTGGCCTGGAGTCGATATCTGGCGTTTAATGAACCGGGTTATGCGTCAGCTTCAGTCCCATCGGAGCCTTGCGGCAACCGACAGCCGTCCAGCTCCCAACCAACCGGTCCGCCTGTCGATTCATTTCTTCGCCATCGCTGTCTTTTTCTTCGCGTTGGGCACGGCGTCCGCGCCATGGGCCACGGTCAAGCTGGCCGACTACTTCTATCAGCTCCCGGTGCTGGCGTGGGTGCATACGTTCACGCTGGGATGGATCACCTCGGCGATTCTGGGCGTGATGTACCGCTATGTGCCGGCGATGACGAATCGCGAGCTGCGCTTTCCGCGGATGGCCAACGTGCAGTTGCTGCTCTATTTTCTGGGCGCGTCGGGAGTGGTAGCGCATTTCATGCTAGGAAGCTGGGACGGGGTGTGGATGGCCGGCGCGGTGGTCGCGTTGAGCGTGGTGCTGTTTGCCATCAATATCGTTCCCTGCCTGGCGCCGCAGTTCGGCCGTGGCGCGGCCGAAACCGGGATGCTGATGGCGATTTTCTTCCTGTTCTGCGCCGGCTGTCTGGGCTCCGCGCTGGCCTTTGACAAGGGCCGCAGCTTCATGTCGGGGACGTTGCTGCGCAACCTGTCGGCGCATGCGCATCTGGCGGTTTTGGGCTGGGTTACGCTGACCATCTGCGCGGTGTCGTACCGGTTCATGACGGCGCTGATTGGCGACAAAGCGCAGGTCCCGCGTTCCGCCCTGTTACAACTGTTCGCTCTGGCAGCCGCCACCATCGTGCTATTTACGGCGCTCCTGGCCGGGGCGTGGAACGTCACCGCGTGGGCCGTGGTGACGGGCATCGCGCTGGGTGCCTACGCGGTGATTTTCCCGGGAATTATTGCTTCGCGCAGCGGGCCCCTGGACTGGACCATGGGGCACGTCCTTGCCGCGATGGTGTGCCTGGTGCTTTCGATCATCGCCGGAATCGCGCTGGCTCAGATCGGCGTCGGCAGCCCCTTCGGCGCCCGGTTGGCCTGTGCCTATGGGGTACTGGGGCTGCTCGGATGGGTCAGCAACTTCATCGTCGGGATGTTCTATCAGCTTTTGTCCGGCTTCGTGGCGCGGGCCCGCTCGGCGCTGGGATGGCCATATCTGAGTATCGCGGAGTTATCGATTAACCGTGGCCGTCCGCTGGTCTTCTGCGCGCTCAACGGCGGCGTCCTGCTGATGGCCGGCGGCCTGCTCGTGGACCACGCCACAGTCGCGATCGCGGGCGCCTCTCTAATCGCACTGGCGGGCCTGGTTTCCAGCGCCGCGATGGCCTGGACGCTAAGCTTCGCCTACCGCCGCGCCACCCCACCGGATTCCACTCGGTTACTTCGAATGGTGTCGGAATAGGCCGGCCCTTCCCCGATGGAGTCAGGTCCCTCGCAAAAGTGATTGCGACGCTGCCGGCGCCAGCGGGAGTGGCGGCCCGGACAGGGCGCCGCGGATTTTGGCCGCCGGACATGGGGCGGGAACCGCCCTGACAATTCCGTCGTAAAGGTGCCCGTTTCGGAGTTTATGCAAATCATGGACGGAATTGGCTTTTTAGGGCGCCGTGGAAACCTTTGGACTCGAAGTGGGGCAGTAAACTCGCATTTGCAAATCCGACAGTGCTTGTGCGAGGCTGAATCGGCATTTCAAAATGGAGATGCCGGTTTTTTCGTGCGAGTTTACATCAATAAACTTTGGCCGGCATTGTCTTCGAATCGCTTGACGATTCGGCCTGATATTTTCCCGCTGACAACCGTGATGGGAAGCGCTCAATACGCTCATTGTGGAGGGAGAAATGAACACCAAGCCAAAAGTTTTTATCGTCGTGGGGTCGTTGTCGATCATCGCGCTTCTGAGCGCCGCGGCCGCCGCCCAAAACACCGCGTTTGGGACGGGCGCGCTGTCCAACAATATGACCGGAATTGACAACGGCGCCTTCGGATTCGACGCGCTCTTCACCAACACCACCGGCAGCTATAACAGCGCCTGCGGAGTAAACGCGCTGTTCAAGAACAACGGCGGCGCCAACACCGCCATCGGATTCGGCGCGCTGTATAATAACACTACCGGCAGCGACAATACCGCCAGCGGCTACGGCGCGCTCAACAGCAACAGCAGCGGTGGCGCCAATACCGCCAGCGGATTCGATGCCCTCTTCAGTAACAGCACGGGCAGCGACAATACCGCCAGCGGATTCGACGCCCTAGAGTATAACACCACCGGCGCCGACAATACCGCCAGCGGATTTTCCGCGCTCAAAAGCAACGTGACCGGCAACGACAACGCCGCCAGCGGATTCGAAGCCCTCTTCAGCAACACCAGCGGCAGCGATAACACCGCCAGCGGATACTGGGCGCTCACCAGCAATACTACCGGCGCCTTCAATACCGCCGGCGGGTTCGAGGCCCTGGTCAGCAACACTACCGGAAGTTTTAACACCGCTGAAGGCTTCGACGCCCTCTGGAACAACACCACGGGAAACTACAATACCGCCAAAGGCGGCGAGGCGCTGTATTACAACACTACCGGCAGCGAAAATACAGCTGGCGGGTTCGGCGCCCTCCTGGACAATACCACCGGCACGAATAATACGGCCAACGGCTTCGACGCACTCCATAGCAACACCACCGGCAACTATAATACGGGCAGCGGCGAGGTCGCCCTGGACAGCAACACTACTGGCATCTACAACACCGCGGATGGACAGGGGGCGCTCTATCGGAACACCACCGGCGGTAGCAATACCGCTACCGGGTTGCACGCGTTAATGAATAACAGCACGGGTAGCAATAACATTGGACTGGGCATGGGTGCCGGCCAGAACCTTCGAGACCGGCAGTAACAACATCGATATCGGCAACTTCGGCGGGTCCAGCGCGGAGTCCCGCACGATCCGCATCGGCATTCAGGGCACGCAGACGGTGACCTATATTGCGGGTATCTCCGGCAGTTTGGTTACCGGCGACGCGGTGGTGGTCACCAGCACCGGAAAGCTGGGCATCGTGATGTCCTCGGCGCGTTACAAGCGCGATATCCAAAACATGGACGCCAGGAGCGCCGGCCTGATGAGGCTGCGCCCGGTCACCTTCCGTTATAAAGATGACCCGGCGGGGACGCTGCAATACGGGCTGGTGGCGGAAGAGGTTGAAAAGCTCTATCCGGAACTCGTTACCTACTCCGCCGATGGGCAGGTGCAAAGCGTGCGCTACTCGATGCTAACGGCGATGCTGCTGAACGAATTGCAGAAGCAGGCGCGGCAGACGGCGGATGAGAATCGCAAACTGGCGGCGGAGGTCGCGGAGCTGAAAGCCAGGGAGGAATATCAGCGAGTCGCTTTCGAGCAACGGTTCGCGACGCTCGAAAAAGCGTTGGCAACATCGGCGGGCCCGCTTTGGGCGAACCATTTGACGTCTTATGAATTGGCGGGCAACAAACGCAAGGATCAAGACCAAACCGCCGAGCAAACTCCAAGCTGGAAGATTCGCTCCTCCGATGGTGGTGGCGATTGAACGGTTTAGGCAAATCGAGTACCCGCGCGGCGGCTTCGCAAGACCGCGACGGATTGATGCGCGCGAAGCCGCGGTCGCGGTCCGGCGCAGCACCGAAGACACCGGCGTCCGTAACCGCTGGGCTGAAAAACGCAGTGCCCGCCTGACCGTTGGTGTATCGTCAATCACCAGTGCGTCGGGGCCCGCTCGGCGCTGGGATGGCCACATCCCCGACCTCGCTATCGAGCGCGTTCGGCTACGAACGATGGCCGGTGGTCATCATGTTCCGGCGGATGACGTTATTCGTCGATATGAACGGAGTCTGATGAACCTTGCTGTAATCTATCAAATCGCGGACTCGGTTGTGGTGCTTGACAACTCAACTACGAAACCGGAAAGAGTTCTCGCCGTGGAGCAGGGTAAAATCGCCTTCAAGGCCAATCCACTTCCGGCGTGGGTCAGCCGCAGCCTCGGTTCGATTATTGGTCCGAATCCGAAGAAATCGTAACGACATCGCCTAATGGAAATCATGCGCGGACGGCAGTGGCGCGTCGAGCTTGATTTCGGCGAAGCGGCGGCCGCGGATGCCGATTACGCCGTCCTGTTTTTGGATTACGCCCTCGACCAACAGAATCGGCGCACGATGCAGCAGCGGGCGATTGCGCTGGAACAGTTCCGGCATCACGATGATGTTCGAAACGCCGGTTTCGTCTTCCAGCGTGATAAAGAAAAATCCCTTCGCGGTGCCCGGACGCTGACGCACGATCACCAGGCCCGCCACCTTAATCATGGAGCCATTTTTTGCTTCCACCAATTCGGCGGCGCTCAGGATTCCGCGCGCCTTGAGCCGCGGCCGCAGATGCGCCATCACATGCGGACCGGCGGTAAGTCCGGTGGTGGCGTAATCGGCGCGCGTCTCTTCCATCGGCGTCATCGCCGGCAGCCGGCTTTGGCTGGCCGGCGGATCGACGCCGGCGAACAGACTCACCTGGATCGCGCTCCAGGGCCGAGACTTGCCACAGCGCCTCACGCCGCCCCTTGCCAAAGGCCGCCAGCGCTCCCGCATACGCCAGGGTATCGAGCTCCCGCCGGTTGGGCGTGACGCGGCGGACCAGGTCGGCGACCCCGCCAAAAGGCCGGACGCGGCGCTCGCTTTCGATGCGCAATCCGGTTTCTTCGCGCAAACCGGCGACGTACTTGAGCCCCAGCCGCAGCGCCAGGCGCGCTCCACTCCGCTCGATCGTGCAGCGCCAGTCCGACCACGCTGCGTCCACCGGCCGGACTTCGACCCCATGATGCTGCGCGTCCTTGACCAGCGTGGCGGGATGATAAAAGCCGAGCGGGTAGCAGTTGAGCATCGCGGCGCAAAAAGCTGCCGCATGATGGCATTTCAGGAAAGCCGACGCATACGCAATCAGCGCGAAACTGGCCGCGTGCGATTCGGGAAAGCCATACAGCGCGAATGAGGTGATGCCAACAATAATCTCGTCCGCGGTCTTGCCGGTGATGCCGTTTTTCGCCATCCCCTCGCGCAGCCGCAGCTCGAGCTTTTCCATCCGGCCGCGCGAGCGCTTGAAGCCCATCGCGCGGCGCAACTCCTCGGCCTCGCCGCCGCTAAAACCCGCCGCCGTCATCGCGATGCGCAACAGTTGCTCCTGGAACAGCGGCACGCCCAGGGTGCGGCGCAGAATCGGCTCCAATGACGGATGTGGATAGGTGACGCGCTGGCGGCCGTTGCGCCGCTCCAGGTACGGATTGACCATCTGACCGACAATCGGGCCGGGACGGATGATCGCCACCTCGACCACCAGGTCGTAAAACGTGCGCGGCTTCATCCGCGGCAGCGTCGCCATCTGGGCGCGGCTCTCGACCTGGAAGACCCCAACCGTGTCGGCTTTTTGTAACATCTCGGTAGACCGCGGGGTCGTCGGGCGGAAGATGCGCGAGATCGAGCGTGACGCCTTCATGCCCGGCGACCAGCACAATCGCCTCTTCGAGCACCGCCAGCATCCCCAGTCCCAGCAGGTCGACCTTGATGATCCCCAGGTCGGCGCAGTCCTCCTTGTCCCACTGGATCACCACCCGCCCGGGCATCGAGGCCGGCTCCAGCGGTACGATTTCGTCCAGCGGGCCGGCCGCGATCACCATCCCGCCGCTATGCTGTCCGAGATGGCGCGGGATGTCCTGGATTTGCCTGACCAGTTCGATCAGCATCCTGATACGCGGCGCGTCGGCGTCCACGCCGCCGCTTTTGAGCAACGCCGCGACCTCGTCCTTGTCGTCGCGAAACTCATAGGCGCGCACCAGTTTGGCGAGCCGATCCACCTGTTCGAGCGAGAAGCCCAAAGCCTTGCCGACTTCGCGAATCGCGCTGCGGCTGCGGTAGGTGATGACATTGGCGGTCATCGCCGCGCCGCGCTCGCCATAACGCTGGTAGAGATACTGAATCGCCTTCTCGCGCTGGTCGCCGCTGGGCAGGTCGAGGTCGATATCGGGCCATTCGCCGCGCTCCTCGGAAAGGAAGCGCTCGAACAGCAGATCCATTCCCACCGCGTCAACCGCCGTGATGCCCAACGCGTAGCAGACCGCGCTGTTGGCCGCCGAACCGCGCCCCTGGGCCAGAATCCGATTGTCGCGGCAGAACTGCACGATGTCCCACACGATCAGGAAGTAGCCTGCCAGCTTGAGCTTCGCGATGATCGTCAGTTCGTGCTCCAGTTGGCGGCGGACGCGCTCGCTGAGCGCCTTGCCCCAGCGCTCGCGCGCGCCGGCATAGGTAAGGATGCGCAAGTAGCTGTCGGGCGATTCACCTGGCGGCAGCGGATAGTCCGGGAACCGGTAGCCGAGGTCCGCCATGGTGAAGGCGCAGCGCCCGGCCACTTCCTGCGTGGCGGCCAGCGCGCCGGGCAAATCGGCAAACCGCGCGGCCATCTCCGCGGGCGGCTTGAGATAGCGTTCATTGTTGACCCACAACGCGCGTCCAGCCGCGTCCAGCGTGGTCTTCATCCGGATACAGCTCAGGACGTCGAGCAACGCCCGCTCCGCGCCGCTGTGGCAAACGTCGTTGGTGGCCACCACCGGCGATTTAGTGGCTGCGGCCAGTGCGGCGAGCTTGCGATTGAGCCGTTCCTCGCCGGCGTCAAGATGGCGCTGAAGGTCGATGTAGAAATTGTCCGCGCCGAAGATCGATCGCAGCCGATCGCACAACGGACGCGGATCTTCGCCCGCGGTTAACCTCCGGGCCAGCGGACTGTGAACGCCCCCGGCCAGGCATATCAGGCCCGCGCCAAAGCGCTCCAGGTCGTCGATTGTTACCCGGCTTTCCCCCTTTGCCGGATACGGCGAGGGTGGCGCTTTACGGCCGGGAAGAGACGGATGAACCACTCTTAGCTTGGAAGCGGTGAGCAGGCGGCACAGGTTTTTATAGCGCGGGCGATCGGGTACCAGCACGTAAAGCCGGCTGTCATCGTCCAGGGTGAGTTCGGCGCCGACAATCGCCTTGAGACCGGCCTTGACCGCGGCATGATAAAAACGCGGCGCGCCGTACAGGCCGTCGCGATCGCCCAAGGCCAGTGCCGGATAACCCAGTTCGGCGGCGCGATCGACCAGATCTTCAGGCTGCGCGGCGCCTTCAAGGAAACTGAAAGCGCTGCGCGCCCGGAGTTCAATGTAAGAATTAGTGTTCGGCATTTCGAAGATGACTCCTGAACCTACCTCGCCCGCGGCTGCGGACTGGGTCCGCAGGCGCGGAGTTTATACATTTCGCGGGCAACGCTGGCTCTCAGAGGGTGTCGATAAAGTAGCCGAAAGGGACGCGGCAGGGGCAAGGACTCTGAAAATAGTGGGACAGGCGTCTCTGCCTGTCGATGATGCGCGAGCTTTTTTGCTCGCGCCACTGCTGCCCATGGAAATGCCGGCCGCTGATGAGCACTCTCGTTGGCATGGCCGTACGCTCTCAAATGTGGCGCGAGCAGGAAGCTCGCGCAGCGACGACAGGCAGGGACGCCTGTCCCACTGATTCAGACACCCCGACCCTCGGTCAGCCCGAGGCTTCCAGTTTCGCCAAACAGCGTCACAACAGCGTGTAACAAGCGAGAAGATCACAGCGAAGTTGCTCGCTGCACCCTCCCTTCCCCTTAGGTCGTTTTTCGACACTCTCCTTTTTGGCGGGTGAAGTTTGCGCGTTGCGACTAATCGTAGATTCCATCGACAAACCATCGTTCGGTGCGCAGGTCGCGCAAGACGCGGTAGACCCCGCCGTCATCCAGCGCCATCTCGTAGTAATCATGTGCGAACCCGCCCGACAGACCGCATCGGTAAGGATTCGCATTGCCGTTTTCGGCGCAATCCGGCATCAGCGCCGACTTCCACCATTCGCCCTGGCGCCGCCAGGGTCCCGCAATTGAAACCACGCGGGCGCAAATCTGATGCCCCCGCACAAAGTCCGGCATCCCACGCGAAAACATCACTTCGACCTCCTGCGGCGGACGAATCGCCCGCAGCACGATACGATTAACCTGATGCCGGTTGGATTGCGGCTCCACGCCGCTGGCGCCGGACGGCGCCGGCGGCGCGAAATCGATCCGTTCCAGCGCATCGGCGCGATGGGAGTTGGCGGGAAGCAGGGTCCCAACCTGGTCGGGGCCGCACAGCGCGGCCAGCCGTGCCAGCGTGGTCTGCAGGCGCTCGGGCGCGGGCGCAGGCGGCAAAAACAGGTCGCTTTGAGCGGGACGCGGGACGCGCGCCTGCACGGATAATTGCACCGCCTCGACGCCTTCGGAGGGCGGCGATTTTTCCAAATCCAGAATCAGCAGCGCCAACAGCGAGCGGACCTCGATGGTGGCGGCGGCAACGCTGACCCGGCGTTCATCGCGGCGGCGTCCGGCCAATTCCAGGGAGAGCGTCAGATTTCCGGCGGTAAGGCCGCGCAGCTTGAGCCGGGCGGTAAGCCGCTCCAGCAATCCCCGCAGGATGAAGCTCAGGGGCTCGAGCAGCTCGACTGCATACTCCAATGCGGTTTTTTCGGTGAAGACTTCAGCCGGGCGGCGGGCGGACAAGGGGCCGCCGGTCTGACCGCTGACCAGGCGCATCAGTTCCACCGCACCCACCCCCATCCGGCTGCCCAACTCTTTGGGGTCGAGCCGCGCCAACTCGCCCAAACGGCGTATCCCCAGGCGTTCAAGTTGAAGTTCAACTTCAGGTTCAAGTTCAAGCAGTTCCAGCGGAACCCACTGGAGAAATTCCGTCTCCCTGCCGGCGTCGATAGTCCTGACCCCTCCACATCGCGCGGCCAGGTAGGCGATTTCCTTGTTGGCCGCGATACCGATTTCGGCCTCCATCCCGACCTGACGGACGCGGCGGGCCAGTTCCAGCGCCATGTCGTTTTCGGAACCGTAAAGGCCGCCCAAACCGGCCAGATCGAGATAGACCCGGCCCGGCCCGCCATCTTCGACGACCGGCGAGAACGACTCTGCCACATCCAGGAGGGCGTCAGCCGCCGCTTGCTCAAGGGCCTCATTGCGGGCCAAGACCGTCAGGTCGGACGCCACCGCGCCGGCTTGCGCCGCCGTCATCCCGGGCACGACTCCGGCGTGCCGGGCTGGGACCGAGACAAAGCCGAGCGGCGCGCGCGGCCCCTTACCGATACTCAGCGCAAAGGCCGCCTCGCGCAGGTCCGGATTGGCGCGAATCATCGCCGCAACTGGAAAATCCTTTACCAGCAGGCACGCGATTCGACGGTCCGCAGCGGAAGTGGTCGCGGATCTCATCGCAATGGAGACCTGAGTGAAAGTTGAAGTTGTACTTGAAGTGTCGTCTCACTCTTACCCTTGGACAGAAATTTATCTTGCGCGTAGGAACGCGGATGCGGAAACGGCAAAGCCTGCTGGTTAGTCTGGATCCCCATGGTCTGCCTGGGTTCATACGATACGGACGGACTTGGGCGCCGACGGATAGTTGGCTGAGTCCGAGGGGTTCACCAGCGAGCGCCATTGCGCGCTCAAACCAGAGCGGCCAACTTTATTGCGCCGGATGCTGGCCTTGATTTCGATACCTTCGAAAAGCGCCGAGGTTGAACAGCCGCGTGAGCTTTCCCTGCTCCGGTTCGCCATCCCGCGCGGAGCCGCGTTCTTTTGCGGTGCAGTCGAGGGATCAACGCAAAGCGATTTGGCTGATCCGGCGGAACTGAAACGAGAGGTTTTCTGAAGTGGACGTTGAATTTGCGCCGATTGCGGTTGGCCCCAGCTGAAAATTGCCCGCGAGGGAGCCAGATCCAGGCTCAAGGCGGCAAAGGTGCCGCATAACGGACGGGTGAGCAGCATCAGCACGGCAGTGCCACTGCGCTCCGCCATCCGTGCCAGCCTCAAGGCGCTGCTTGACCCCAGCGTGAACGCGCTCTCGCCAAAATCCATCACCAGCAGCCCGAAACCTCCGGCCTCAAGCACCAGTTCCGCCGCCCGCAGAAAATTTTTGGTTTGCGGACTTAAACCGCGCCGGCTTTTTGCGCTCCCCTCCAGCACGAACGTCCTTTCCGTTTCCTGCTTAAGTTTCACCTCAACTTGAAGTATTCCATCAATTTTTTCGGGACCCCTTCCGATTGGGCCCGGATGGACCCACAACACTCTGGACAGCTCGACTCCCGCCTCCGCCATCGTGGCCGGATCGAAGGAATTGGCCAGATCGATTACCCCAACTACTTCCCCGCGACGGGTTGCATTGCTGATAAAGGCGGCTGCCAATGAAGTCTTGCCGCAACTGCGCCGGCCGACGATTTCGCTGATACGGCCGCGGGGGATGCCGCCTTCGAGCAGGACGTTAACCGATTCAAGGGTAGCGCCCAGACGGCGGTCCTTGCGGGTCAGTTCACGGCCTCTGAAAACCCCAGGGGGAGTAACTATCGGGGCAGCCCCGGCAGCGGGAAGTGCAGCGGCCATGGACTCACTTTCGTATTTCTTTCGCTTCCTGTCAATCGAAAATTGTGGACAGTTGCGACGGCGGCGAGCATTGCCGCTCTCCCGTTGACGTAGGAGGCTGCACTCCATCTGATGAGAGGCTTTACAGGCTGGCGTGAGAGGCTTTACAGGCTGGAGCAGGGACAATCACCATGCCCTCTATGATCGCGACCATGGTATGGCGTGCATCGTCCCGGTAAGTTATTAGCAGGAGCGAGCACAGTGCAGGACCTCAAGCAGACCGACCCCGAAATTTACGAGCTGATCAAGCAGGAAGAACGCTACGAACTGGAGACTATCCGGCTGATACCGTCGGAGAATTACGTTTCCAAAGCCGTGCTCGAAGCGAGCGGTTCGGTCCTCACCAACAAGTATTCCGAAGGCTATCCGGCCAAGCGCTATTACGAAGGCCAGCGCTACATCGATCAACTTGAATCGCTGGTCATCGAGCGCGCCAAAACTCTCTTTGGCGCCGAGCATGCCAACGTTCAACCTTACTCCGGCTCGCCCGCCAATCTGGCGGTTTATTTCGGCTTGCTCAAGCCGGGTGACAAGATCATGGGGATGGCGCTGCCACACGGCGGCCATCTCACCCATGGCTGGAACGTGAGCATCACAGGCCGCTTCTGGAATCCGGTGCAATACACGGTCGACCGCGAAACCCGGCGAATCGATTATGATGCTTTGCGCGACCTGGCGCGGCGCGAGCGTCCGCAGCTAATCGTGGCTGGAGCCACCGCCTACCCGCGTCAACTGGATTTCCGCATCTTCGGCGAAATCGCCAAGGAGGTCGGCGCCTTCCTGCTCGCCGACATCGCGCATATCGCCGGACTGATAGTGGCCGGGGCCCATCCCGATCCGATGCCTTATGCGGACGTGGTCACGACTACGGTGCACAAGACTCTGCGCGGTCCGCGGGGAGCGATGATCCTGTGCCGCAACGAATTCGCCGATCGAATCGATAAAGCGGTCTTTCCCGGATTGCAGGGGGGGCCGCACAACCATACCACCGCGGCGATCGGCGTCGCGCTCAAAGAGGCCGCGACGCCGGCCTTCAAGGAATACGGCCATCAAATCGTGCGCAACGCCAAGGCGATGGCGCAGGAGCTGATGGATCGCGGTTTCGATCTGGTGTCGGGCGGCACCGACAATCATTTGATTCTGATCGACCTGACCAACAAGAAGGTCCCGGGAAAGAAGGCCGCCAAAGCATTGGAGCGGGCCGGGATCGTCGGCAATTACAACACTGTGCCTTACGACCCGCGCAAGCCCTTCAACCCCAGCGGGATCCGGCTCGGCACACCGGCGGTGACCTCGCGCGGCATGACCGAGGAGCAGATGCGCCAAATCGCGGTGTGGATGGATCAAGTCATCACCAACGTCGATGATCAGGCCGCCATCGACCGGGTCGGCGAGGAGGTGCGCGCGTTATGCCGCAGTTTCCCCGCTCCCGGAATCACGCTTGGCAACGATTGAATTTCAGATCGCGTTATAAATTTTCGCGGTGAATATTGACGTTTTTTTATACACTGCGAGCTTTTGTACTAATTCTGGTAGGCGATACTGCCTATTTTCCTTGACAGCACCGGCCTTGCCGCACTAATCACGAGACTATCGTTGCCCTTCGCCTGATTCGGGGATTCGAGGAATCTGTTGGGACGGGGTTGGATACGCAGGAAGCTTCTTATCCCGATCCTGCGTTGGGGATTCGGAATGAAATCAGCGCTCCGATGCGCCGCTTTGCTCAAGGTATGGCTCCTATGTTGGACCGTGGTTATGAGAAGTGGTCGGACAGTAATGAACCAGCGCTAGCTTCGCGCAGGTACCGCTGCTTGCGCCGCCACCCCGCGATTGCGGGTTTCGGCGGCCGCTCAACTCTCCAAGGTCAGTCTGGCTTCTCACGCTCGGGCCACCCGCGGGTTCATGCAGGATGTTGAAAGCAGGCATCGTTTGAACTGTTTTAACTTCTGCTTTTTGAACACCCTGCTGACGCCGGCCGCGGTGGCGCCCCGCCTGTATCTCGGGCGGCAGTGGAACTTTTGCCCGGCGGCGTCAGTTTTCAGTACGGGTTTCCGACCGGTCGATTCCTACCCATGCGTTTCATGGCACGTCCCCGTGCCGCGTCAATAAGGAGAAAGTGATATGAGAATGCGGTCTCTGATTGTTGTTGGTAGCCTCGCCCTGTTCTGCGCGCTTTCGCTGAGGGCAGTCACCGCGCGCGCGGAGATGCTGTTTAACGAGGCGAATTATAAAGCTTTGGTGGACGCTACGTCGTCCGACACTATCCCGTTGGGCACCAAGATCACCCTGCAAAACTGGCAACAGTACAAGACTTTCATGCCGGTGTGGCTACAGGCTCTATACAGTGGCGATTATCATTGGCACATCGGTTCCGATCCCATGTTCACCGTTGAAGTAGGACCGACCCATGATTTTCCACTCCCGCAGAAATATCAGGAAGATACAGAAAAGTACGCGAGTCAGACCAAACTGGTGAAGACTTCCTCAGGTGGTTGGACCATCGAGGGCTACACCGCCGGCGTGCCGTTCCCCAATCCTTCCGAACCCAACAAGGCGGTGAAGGTCATGTACAATGCCTGGCTGGTCTTCCGGCCCTCGATCAGCCACTACTACACCTACGACTGGATCGTGGACCAGTATGACAACGTATCCAAGGAAGAAACCGACGATACCTGGTACCAGATGTCGAATATCAGCGAGCCTGGTTCGCCAGTCAATCTTCCCTACGCCAACGGAATTTTATTTGCCGCTCGCTATCTGGTAGCGGCTCCCGAGCAATCCAAGTACACGACTGAACTCCAGCTTCAGCCAGCCGATCCAGCCAAATTCCAGGAGAGTTATGTTTTCCTACCCTCGCTGCGCCGTTCGCTGCGGTTGTCCTCAGCGGCACGATGCTCGCCGGTTCTCGGCACCGATTATGTTCAGGACGACGGCGGCTGGATGCCCACCAACTTTGATCCTCACTATCTCGGAGCGAAGAAGCTGCTGACCATGATCATCGATCCCGCCCACGCCTATTCGGCTTCGACCTACCTGGGCGGAGGCAACAGCAAGTCGGGCAGCCTGCCGGGTTGGCCCAAGGCTGGCACCAACAAATGGGAACTGCGTACGTACGATGTGATCGATCTTCAACCCCTTCCGATCCTGGGTGCGTATTGCTACTCGCATCGCATCTTCTATGTGGACAAGCAGACTCACATCGTCGCGATGGCGGGAGCGGAAGGCTATGACCGTACCGGCAAGCTCTACAAGGTCCTGTGGTCATCGCAAGCGCCAATTAACTTCAGAGGTCAAAACACGACTCTGAGTTATACCACCTCAATGAGTCTGGAATGGGATTTCCAAAACAAGCACGCCACGGCCAACAACGATGAGCCGACGACTCTGGACGACAACGTACCGGCGCAGTACCGGGATGTCGCGACGCTGTCGACTCCCGGCGGCCTCGCCACCGTTATGAAGTAGGCGTCCGATCGGGACTGATTCCAGGGGCCAACCAGAACAGTCTGGTTGGCCCTTGTGTTTTAGGACGAAGACTTACGCCGGTCTTAGTCAGGCAAGCCGGTGCGTTTTAGCTTCGCTTGACATATTGACTCTATCTCACTAATGACTACATGAGCGTGGTTCTTCGGGGAACTGCTTCGCGCATCCGTCTTGGGGACGGGCAAGGAACGGCAATCCTCATCCATCGCCGCCGGCCGTGCGTTCGAAAACAGGAAAACCGCGCTTAGATACACCGCTTTGTTCGGGGATGGCCTTCTATGCTGGTCTGGGGATACGAAGGTTGGTTAGGCGGTAGATTACAGGCGCTGGGCTCGCGTCCGCGGGTCCGTTCGCGTAGCAATCCGATCATCTCGACCAACAACGCTTTTGACGGTGAGAGCAACCTGGCTCAATCCCGCATCGCCATGCTGACGGCTATGTCGCCGCCCCGCGCTCGCTCTCACGCTTGCGGACAGTCGCGGCGGCTCCCGCCGCCGTGCGTATCCGCATGTGGAGCCCAAAATGCGCTCATGGCACATCACTTGATGCCAGGTAAATATGAGGAGAAAAACAGATGAGAACACGTTTCCTGTTCGTCGTCGGCAGCGCCGCCTTGCTCTGCGCGATGTCACTCTTGGTGGGAACCGGTACGCACGCAAAATTACAATTTCGACTTGGCAAATTTAAATTGAACCTGATTCACTGCTCTATCCGATCGGTTCTAGTTGCGGTCTTTATGCCCGAGCCTCCCGGCATGATAGTGAAAGCCTGCTCCGGGCCTGGCTGGCTAAATGGTTTGAAACTGGGGATGGAGAAGGAACTGGGGAGTTCCTTCGCGACATTCCTTCATCTGGCTGCAAGCAAAGGAGTCTGAGATGCGCAAGCGAAGGAGTTTGTTTCTGACTGGGTTTGCCGTGCTGTTTGTGATTTGCACTACGACGCAAGCTGTGTTCGCGGAAATGATGTTCGATCCGCAGCACTACCGCGAATTGGTCGACACTTCTTCATCTCAGACCATTCCACCCGGCACCAAAATCACTTTGCAGAACTGGCGGCAGTACAAGAATTTCATGCCAATCTGGCTGCAAGCGTCGTACTCGGGCGATTACCACTGGCATATCGGTCCCGGACCCGAGTTCACAATCCTTGTCGGCCCGACCAGTAATTTTCCGATGCCCAAGAAATTTCAAGAGGACACTGAGAAGTATCATGGCCAGGTGAACCTGGAAAAACTTTCGGACGGCGGTTACACGATCAAGGGTTATACGGCCGGAGTGCCGTTTCCCAATCCAACCGAGCCGCTTATGGCCGACAAGGTAATGTATGACGCATGGCTTCCGTGGCGCCCTGCCATATCGTACTACTATACTTGGGACCGCATCGTTGACCGCTTCGGAAACGTGAGTCCCGAGGATACCGCCGACACGTTCTACGAGATGGGTTACCTGAGCGATGAAGGCTATCCGACCACTACTCCTTACGGCTCCGACTATTTCCAGGCCGGACGCTATCTCATCGCTGCTCCGGAACAGTCCAAGTACACCACCGAGCTCCAGCTTCAGCCCAAAGATCCGACCAAGCTTCAGGAACTGTACGCATTCCTGCCCTCTCTGCGCCGCTCGCTGCGCCTGTCCAGCGCCGCCCGCTGCACTCCGCTCCTGGGCACCGATTACATCGCGGACGACGGATCATGGCTGCCGCCGAATTTCTCCGCGACGTACCTGGGCTCGAAGAAGGTGCTGACTATCGTAATGGATCCCCACAAATCCCCCGATCCCAAGTCTTACGCCGGCGGCGGCACGTATCCGGGCGACGCCTTCCCCGGATGGCCGGTGACAGGGACAAATCATTGGGAGGTGCGCGATTACTATGTTATCGACCTGCTCGCGCTACCGAAACTCGGCAACTATTGCTATTCCCATCGCATCTTTTACGTCGAGAAGCAGACGTACTACGCGGCGATGGCCGGCGCCGAAGCCTACGATCGGACCGGCAAGCTCTACAAGATGTTGTGGACCGCGAATTACCCGGTCGACATTCATGGAGTTAAGACTATCTATGCCTATGCGACCGGAATGAGTATGGCGGTGGATTTTCAGAATCAACACATAACCTGGAACAACGATACCAACGTCCAGATCGACGACCAGGCGCCTCCTGACGTACGCGATATGGGTAACTCCACTCCAGGTTCTTTGGATCGCGTGATGAAGTAAGGTATTGCGGGCATCCGTTTTAGCCGGCATTTTTGTCATTCATTTGAGGCAAAGGCCGTCGGAAATCCGGCGGCCTTTGCTTTTACGCGAAGTTGCGCTTCGGGCCGCATAGGCCACGGCTTCAAACTCGGGCCAATGATGCGAAGACTTCGCCGTTTGCTGCGCGAGGCGCTGTGGGAGGCAAACGCACCGTACAACTTCAGGGGCCAGACGACCATTCTGAACTATACGACCACGATGAGCCTGGTGTGGGATTTTCAGAATAAGCACGCGACCGCCAACAACGACGAACCGGCGACCTTCGACGAAGCGGTGCCGGCGGCATTACAGGACGTCGCGACACTGTCGACGCCAGGCGGTCTGGCCAGCGTCATGAAGTGACGCGCGGCTGGATTCGACTTTCCGGGGCCAACCAGTATGGTTGGCCCTTTTTTTTGTTTTGCGGCAGACACGTTGCGCCGTTTGACATTACTGCTCCATGCGCAAGATAAATTGCGTCATGGCCAGAATAAAAATTGAACGGCGGCTGAATGTCCCCAATCCAGCGGCTTCAAGTGGACCGGCTTCGGGCAACGCGCCCTGGGCCACGCTGACCGATCAGGTCAAGGAAGCGGAGCAACTCGGCTACGATACCGTGGTCGCGACCGCGCTGCAGCACGATCCCTATATGATACTGGCGGTCGCCGCCCAGCAACCCTCGCGCCTGGAGCTGTGCACCTCGGTGGCGCTGGCCTTCGTGATGAGTCCCGTGCAGACCGCCTATATCGCCTGGGACCTTCAGCAGATGAGCGGGGGGCGCCTGATTCTGGGGCTGGGCAGCCAGGTCAAGGGACATATCACGCGGCGCTTCTCGATGCCGTGGTCAAAGCCCGCGCAGCGGATGAAGGACTATGTCGGTGCGATGCGCGCTTGTTGGCATTCATGGCAGACCGGGGATCCGATCGATTACCACAGCGAGCACTACAACGTCTCCCTGATGGTCCCGAATTTCACTCCTCCGCGGCTGCCCTTCGAACCGATCCCGGTGATGCTCGCGGCGGTGCAGGAGAAGATGTTGCAGGTGGCGGGAGAAGTCGCCGACGGCGTGCGTCTGCATGGGTTCGTGACCCGCCGCTATCTGGACGAGATCGCTTTTCCCAACCTCAGAAAGGGCTTCGCGAAATCCGCCCGGCCGCAAAGCGAATGGGACAACTTTCAGACTAGCGGCGGGGGCTTCGTATGTTCCGGCGCCGACCGCGACGCGTTGGCGGTCGAAGTCAGTAAGGTTAAGGAGCAGATCGCCTTTTACGGCTCGACCCGCTCCTATCGCGCGAGCATGGAGATGCACGGATGGGGCGACCAGGCCGATCAGCTTCATCGGCTATCCGTGCAGCAGCGATGGGACCAGATGCCGGCGCTGGTCAACGAAGACATGGTCCAGGCGTTCGCGGCGGTCGGGACCTACCAGGACATCGCGGCGGCGATGAAAAAGCGCTTTGCCGGAATCAACCGGCTGACGTTCAGTATTCCAATCCGCGACCAGCGCGACCGCGACCTCCTGCGCGAAATCCTGCAGGACCTGCGCCGGCCGTAGCCTCGCACTGCCCGATTCATTCCCGCGGCGCGCCATGATTGGCGCGCTTCATCATCCGTTCTGACGCCGAGTCTCGATACAGACGGAGCAAGCTGGTAGATCTCGCCTTAATGCGCACTATATTGTCGCTCGCCGCCGCGGCCCTGATTTGCGCCAGCGTGGCTTTCGGGGCGCCCGCCGCGGCGCCGTCCGATCAGGCCGCGATCGAACGCAACTTCGACGCTCTCATTCATCGCGAAGACCTGCGCGACTGGATGAAGCTGCTTGCCGCCGAACCAAACCACGTCGGTTCGCCGCACGACAAGGCCAATGCCGAGCGCATCCTGGCCTGGTTCAAGGCTTGGGGTTGGGACGCGCACATCGAGACCTTCTGGGTGCTTTATCCAACGCCGATCGCGAGAGTCTCGAGCTGGTCGCGCCGGAATCGTTCAAGGCCACTTTGCAGGAGCCGCCGATACCGGGCGATTCCAGTGCGACCGCGACGCAGCCGGCGCTTCCCGCCTATCTCGCCTACCAGGGCGACGGCAACGTCACCGCCGCCCTCGTCTACGTCAATTATGGAATGCAGGACGACTACAAGACGCTTGGCGCGGCTCGGGGTCAGCGTCAAAGGCAAGATCGTCATCGCGCGCTACGGCTCGGGCTGGCGCGGGCTGAAACCGAGACTCGCGCAGGAGCATGGCGCGGTCGGGTGCATCATCTATTCCGATCCCGCCGAAGACGGTTATTCAGTTGATGAAACCTATCCCCGCGGCCCGATGCGCCCACCCCATGGGCTGCAACGCGGATCGGTCGCCGACATGCCGCTTTATCCGGGCGATCCGCTGACGCCGGGCGTCGGCGCGACCCGCAACGCCAAGCGCCTGAAAATCTCCCAGGCGGCGACCATCCTGAAGATTCCCGCGCTGCCGATTTCCTACGCCGACGCCCAGGTGCTGCTCGCCGCGCTCGGCGGCCGGGTGGCTCCTCCCGCCTGGCGCGGCACGCTGCCGATCACCTATCACGTCGGCCCCGGCCCGGCGGTCGTGCATCTGGCGGTCAAGTCCGATTGGAGCCTCAAACCAATCTACGACGTGATCGCGGTCATGAAGGGCGCGACCTATCCCGACCAATGGGTGGTGCGCGGCAATCATCACGACGGCTGGGTATTTGGCGCCACCGATCCGCAATCGGGACAGGTCGCGCTTTTGGCCGAGGCCAAGGCGATCGGCGGACTCGTCAAGCCACGGCTGGCGGCCCCAGCGCACCATCGTTTACGCCAGTTGGGACGCTGAAGAGCCGATGCTGCTGGGCTCGACCGAATGGGCGGAAACGCATGCGCCCGAGCTGAAGAAGAAAGTGGTTCTCTACGTCAACTCGGACCTTAACGAACGGGGATTCCTGGGCATCGGGGGCAGCCAGGATTTCCAGCATCTGGTCAATCAGGTCGCCGCCGATGTAATCGATCCCGAGACCGGCGTTTCCATCGGCCAGCGGCTGCGGGCGAAAATGCGCGTCGCCGCGCTCGATCCCGACGCCAAGGAGCAGGTCAAGGCCGCAGCCAAAATCGCGGCGGATCCGGACAAGGACTTCCCCATCCAGCCGCTGGGGTCGGGCTCGGACTTTTCCTCCTTCATTGATTACCTGGGGGTGCCCGCGCTGGACGTGGGCTTTTACGAAGAGGGCGACAACGCCGGGGTCTACCACTCCCGCTACGACACCTTCGAGCATCACAGCCGCTTCGTCGATCCCGGCTTCGTCTATGACGCTTTGCTGGCCAAAACCGCCGGGCGGTTGGTACTGCGCGCGGCCCAGGCCGATCTTCCCCTTCAGCGTGCGGGCGGCTTCGCCGACGCGGTCTCGGGCTATCTGGATCAAACGAAAAAGCTCGCCGATAACAAGCGGCAGGAGGCCGAGACCCAGGCCAAACTGCTGCGCGACCGCGCATTCCAGCTCGCTGCCGATCCGACCAAGTCCAACGGCCTGCCTACGGCGCTTGAGCGCGTCCCACATATCGAGTTCGCGGCGCTCGAAGACGCGGTCGATCGGCTCAAGCGCAGCGCCAAAGCTTACGATGACGCGCTGGCGAAAAACGGTCCCGGCCTGTCCGCCGTCAGGCGCGCACGCCTGCAGATGCTTATGCTCGATATCGACCAGACCCTGGCGCCTGACGTCGGACTGCCGGGCCGGAACTGGTACAGAAATCTCATCTACGCCCCTGGCTATTTGACCGGCTACGGCGCCAAGACCCTGCCGGGCGTGCGCGAGGCGATCGAAGACCAGCGATGGACCGACGCCAACCGCTACGCCAAACTCACCGCTGACGCGCTCAACGCCTACAGCGAGCGCCTGGAAAAGGCCACCGCCGTGCTCAAGGGCGCATAGCGGCGCGCTTCCAGCGCATCGGCCCTTTCTGTCCCTCTCCCTACCTGGCCTCAAAGCGAAAATAAATCTCGCCTGCTAAGCATACAAACATATAGGGGCAGAGAGCCCGTGCTGTTACCTCTCCTTGTCCGGAGACTGTCGATTAACTCGTAAAACCTACCTCGCCCGCGGCTGCGGACCGGGTCCGCAGCCGCACGCCGGGAGAGGTCGGCGCGCGATTTGCGCCAGCAATTCGCGTGACGGGTGAGGGTGCAGGTACACTTCAAAGATGCCCTACGTTTACCGTATCTTAGTCTGCGCCAACGCGTTTGATATTGCTTGAGGTGTATCAGAGCCCTCACCCTCTCTCACAACTGAATGTGGCGAGGGAACAGAACCAAACCTCTCGCAGCGTTGCTAGGCCGCCTTGGTTTGCCGTTCAGTCATTTTTCGACAGTCCCAGTCCGAGGAGGGGGCGAGGGAGATGTAATACACCCCCCGCCGCGATACACGTTTCGCCCTCAGCCACCGGCATTTCGCACTGCATCTGACCGCAATTATTTTCCTTTTCAGGGCTAAGCGCACCCGCTCGGACAAATCACGGGAACTTTTCCCATGCCCAGTTTGTTAGTGGCTTCGGGGAGTCGGTGAGAGGATCTACCTGGCCCCTGCCCCTCTCACGGTTTGCAAAACCGCTGACCGGATTTCCGGCCGGCACAACGATTCTGCGGAGGAACAGCTTATGTCAAAGTCGCGGAAGTTGAGGTTTGCGTCCGTCCTGGGCGCGTCGATGTTGGCCTTGGCGCTACTACCAAACGTGCTGCTGGCTCAGCCCCCCTTCATCTCGGGCTTTACCACCTTCTCACCCATATCTTCGACGGTTCCCGGCAACGGCGACGTCAATCCTTACGGAGTCGCGGTAATTCCCGCCACCACCGGAATGCTCCAGCGCGGCAATATCCTGGTCAGCAACTTCAACAACATGGGTAACTTGCAGGGTACCGGCACCACCATCGTGCAGATTTCACCGAAAGGAGCCCTCAGCCTGTTCGCCCAAATCGATTCAAAGAAATTGCCCGGTCCCTGTCCTGGCGGAGTGGGCCTGACCACGGCCCTGGGCGTGCTGAGTCAGGGCTGGGTCATCGTTGGCAGCTTGCCCAGCGCCGACGGCAGCTCCGCCACCGCTCGGGCCGGCTGTCTGATTGTGCTCGATAGCAACGGCAATCCGGTCGAAACCATCGCCGGACATGGCATCAACGGTCCCTGGGACATGGCCACCGTGGAGCACGGCGACGACGCGACTTTGTTCGTGACCAACGTCCTCAATGGCGACGTCACTGTGGGCGACCCCCATGTCGTGAACCAGGGCACGGTGCTGCGCCTTACCCTGGAAGTGCCGCCGCACCAGCACGACCATGATTTTGGCCGCCGTGTGCCCACCGTCGAGTCGAGCACGGTGATCGGTTCCGGATTTTCCGAAATGGCCAGCCCCTCGGCGCTGATCATCGGTCCAACCGGCGTCGGTCTGGGCATGGACGGAAAGCTCTACGTGGCCGACACCCTCAATAACCGAATCGCGGCGATTCCCAACGCAATGTTTCGCTTTGATACCGCATTTGCCGGCGAGGACGTGACCTCCAACCTGAACCTCAACGGTCCCCTGGGACTGACCATCGCGCCCAACGGCGATATCCTCACGGTCAACGGCAACGACGGCAATCTCGTCGAGATTTCGCCCAGTGGGACGCAGGTTGCCGTCACCACGCTGATCAACGACGGCGCCGGCGATCTGTTTGGCCTGGCCGTCGTCCCGGGCGGCCACGGCATTTATCTCGTCAACGACGGTGACAATACCCTGGACCTGTTCCACTAAGCCGCGACTGGACTGAACACGGCGGTCCTTGAGTCACGCGGGACCGCCGTTTTGGCTGTTTCCGCACCATTTCCTGCCACCTTTCGTGGCGTGGCGGGTTATGTTTTAGTCGCCTGTGTGATGAGTGACACGCAAGGATCCGCCGCTCCGGATCCGATAGTCCATGATATGGCGACGGCCCCGGCTGCGGACGTTGCTCCGGCGCCGGTCCAAATTCCAACGACCAGCGAGCGCTGGTTCGAAGTCGCAGCCACCCCGCGGTTCGCCCTACCCTTGCTGACGATTCTGTCCTGTGCGGCTGTGGTCGTGAACCTCGGCGGCTATCCCCTTTACACCAAAGGCGAGCCGCGCGAGGCCGTGGCCGTGCTCGACATGTTCAGGGGCCACAGCCTCAGCTCATTCCTGTTGCCGATGCGGGCGGGAGTCGAAATCCCCTCCAAGCCGCTGCTGATGCATTGGCTAATCGCGGCACTCTCGTTGGTCACCGGCGGGGTCGGCGAGTGGACGGTGCGGTTGCCTTCCGCGATTCTCGCCATCGCCGGCGTGCTGTGCTGTTACCTGTACGTGCGGCGGTTGTTCAATGAGCGCGCGGCGCTGTTCTCGGCCCTGATGCTCGCCACCAGTCTCCAATACTTGCAGGCCGCCGGCGGCGCGCGCGTCGACATGACCGTCACCTTCTTCATGGAGGTTGGATTCTTTGAGTTCCTGATGATTGCGGAGGGCCTCAGCGCGCGCCCGATGCTCCTGTACGTCGCCCTGGCGTTGGCGGTGTTGGCAAAGGGGCCGGTTGGAGTGCTGCTGCCGGCCATCGTGGCGACCGTCTTCATCGCCGCGCAACGGCGATGGAGCCTGCTGGGACGCCTGGATCTGCTAAAGGGGGTCCTGGTAATCGCGATCCTGGCCGGCGGATGGTACGTCGCCGCGACGGTAATCGGCGGCCGGGCTTTTTTTGACAAGCAGGTGCTCTCGGAAAACGTCTTCACCTATCTCGATCGCCCGGGCATCAGCCGCGGTCACAGCCATCCGTTTTATTATATGGAACTGGCGCTGTTGGCGGGCTTCATGCCGTGGTCGGTGCTGTTGCCTTTCGCCGCTGCGCGCTACGCCAAGCTGCAACGGCTTCGCGACCCGCGCCTGCTTTATCTCGTAATCTGGTTGGTGGTGGTCTTGTTATTCTACAACTTCGCCTTCAGCAAGCGCGGCGTGTATCTGCTGGCGCTTTATCCCGCGCTATCTACTCTGGTCGGCCTCTGCCTGGACCAGGAGCTCTACGACGCCGGCTCGACGCCCTGGATCCGCATCCTGTCCGCCGGTATGGGAATCTTTTTCGTTCTGGCCGCCGTCACCGGCTTAATCCTGGCGCCGGTCGTCAGGCTATGGCCCGCACTTGCGCGCGAGGTGTTCGACGCCATCGGAGTCACGGCGCCGGCCTTTGTGCCCACCTTGTCCGCGGCGATTGGCGCGCAGCGGCTGGCCGTGCTTGCGCTCGCCGCCGCATTGTTCGCGGTCGGATACCTGCTGGTCCGCACCGCCGCCGGCGCCGGAAAATTTGCGGTCGCCGCCGCAATCGGGATCGCCTGCCTGTCAATAGTGGCCAATCTGTACGCGCTGCCGGCGATCGCAAATACGGTGACTCTCAGGAATTTCGCGCTACAGATGAAGAATATCGTCGGCGATGCCCCGGTCGCCTATCAGTGGGGACTTAATTACGAAATCGCCTTTTACAGCGACAAGACCATTCCCGTCATCGCGCACCCGTTGCGGGATTGGCCGCAATATCTGATCCTCGGAGAAGACACTTACAAATCGCTGGCCTCCACCGAACTGCGCGATTACTCCACGGTACTGAAAAGCGGCGCGACCGACCTCGACGGCACCGGCCCCATGCTACTGATAAAGCGCAATGCCGGCTAAGCGCGCCCGCCCCTGTCGCAAGCGTTGCTAAAATAGCCTCACAGCGAGAATAATTTCACGCGTCAGGAGCACATGCGCATTGGGACAGAGGCTCTTTCTGTTCCTTCTCCTTATCCTAGCCCTAAAGCGAAAATAATTTTGTGCCTTGAGCGCCCGAACACCTTGGCGCAGAGGCTCTTTCTGTTCCCTCTCCTTATCCTAGGAGAGTCACCATGAAACGACCGGCTCCGATTTCGCAGGGACGTAGGTTACGCTGCGAATTGGAGCAAAACGGTAGCGCAGAGCTACAGGCGAAAGGAGCCGGTCATGAAGGACAATATCTTATATGTAGGACTGGATGTACACCGCGACAGCATCGCGGCGGCAGTGGCGGAGCGCGAGGGTGAGGCGCGGTCGCGGGGAATAATCCCCAACACGACGGAAGCAGTGGCCAAGCTGATCAAGCAATTGGGGCCGGCCCGACGGCTGCGGGTATGTTATGAGGCGGGGCCCTGCGGGTACGTTTTGTACCGTCAGCTCAAACGGCTTGGGGTGCATTGCGAAGTGATCGCGCCCAGTCTGATGCCGGTGCGGCCCGGAGACCGGGTCAAGACCGACCGGCGCGACGCGCTTAAGCTGGTGCGCAGCTATCGGGCGGGGGAATTGAGCGCGGTGTGTGTGCCGGAGGTGGAGCGCGAGGCCTTGCGCGACCTGGTGCGGGCGCGCGAAGCAGCCAAAAGCGATCAGCAGCGGGCGCGGCAACGGTTGGGCAAGTTTTTGTTGCGCCAGGGGCTCCACGCGCCGCGTGGGACGCGACGCTGGAGCAAGCGCTATCTGGAGTGGATCGCGCAGTTGCAACTGGAGCAGGTAGCCCAACGGCTGGCGTTGGCGGATTATCTGGC
Organism: uncultured Pseudomonadota bacterium; assembly: GCA_963805995.1. Lineage (GTDB taxonomy): Bacteria > Desulfobacterota > Binatia > Binatales > Binataceae > JAJPJA01. The sequence continues at coordinate 121,450 of CAWDWL010000037.1, forward strand.
CGAGGTGGAGCATGCGGGAGCGCGGGTAGCGCGGCTGGACGAGGCGTTAGGCCAGTCCTTGGCGCAGGCCCCGGAGCCGATCAAACGGCTGGTGGCAGGGCTGCAAGCGTTGCGCGGGGTGGCGCAACTGACGGCGCTGACGATCGCGGCCGAACTGGGCGAATTGGGGCGCTTCAGGGGAGCGCGGCAATTGATGGGCTACAGCGCGTTGGTGGCCCGCGAATACAGCAGCGGCAAGCGGGTGCGGCGCGGCACTATCACCAAGACCGGCAATGCCCATTTGCGCCGGGTATTAGTGGAGGCCAGCTGGCACTATGCGGCCAAACCCGCAGTGGGCCCGGCGCTCAAACGCCGCCAGGCGGGACTGGATGCCAACCTCGTGGCGATTGCCTGGCAGGCGCAACAGCGCCTTTACCGGCGTTATCACCGGCTGGTGGCGGCGGGCAAGTCCAACACCAAGGCGATCGTGGCGGTGGCGCGCGAGTTGACCGGTTTCATCTGGGCCATCGGAGTGTTGGTGGAGCGCGGCGAGATTACCAGCCGGGGTCTGCTTAACCCAGGCCAAGCGGCTTAGGATTGCGCCCAACCAAAGCGTTTAACTGAATTAAAGGAATTGCGGTGGGCCAGACCAGCGCCAGCATCACAGCGCCAAGCCACGGAGGGGACGACCCTCGACCTCGCCCTTGTGTACGGCCACGGCCGACTCACGTTGAGAGTCACAGGCGTCCCTTACGAATCCCGACTATGCGACGAGCACAGCCTCGACTCGCGAATATCAGGGTGAGTAACCGTCGTCATCGGCGCGGGTGCGCGGGACCAGCCCCTGGCCCCACCGCCGCAGATACAAAGGTGCGAGCCTGCCCCTGCGCAACGCTTGGCCAGCCACCAGCACGGCTGGCCGGCGCGCTGCATCGCAGCGGCAGGCTCGGACGCGGAATCGGTTTTTTTCGCCCACGCCCCAGCCCCTTTGAGGGCGTGGGCGAAAAAAACTCCTATTTCAGAAAGGAAGATTTCAGAAAGGAAGATCCTTTGCGAACTTGACAGGTCGTTTCATATCAGGGCGAGGGAGAGGTTACACGCCCCGCTCCTTGATACATGTTTCGCCCTCAGCCAGCGGCACTTCGCCAAAGATCCGCCCGGAATTATTTTCGCTTTACGGCTAGCCTCAAAGCGAGAATAATTCGTCGTGGACTGTTATTACCTGGCCGCAGGAGCGCTGGCCTGCGCCACATTTGACCCAATACCGATGCGCAGAACCGTCATCCTGAACCACCGGCGAAGGATCTCGCGACCGCGTTTTTTTGCGGTCGTGATTTGTCCAGTTTCGGTGGTTCTGCTGCACCGCGTTGTGTTGACCACCAGCAAGCAGACAAATCGCTCAGCGCGCAACGCGCCGAGCGAGATCCTTCACTGCGTTCAGGATGACGGACACTCTTTTCGGCCCAAATTATTCTCGCTTTGAGGCTAGGAGAGGATGAGGGAGAGGTTAAACGCTCCGACCCTTGGTCATGTTTCGCCCTCAGTCAGTGGCATTTCGCGAAAAATCCGCCCAGAATCATTGTCGCTTTGAGGTTAGTTCAGTCCATTTTTTAACGGCCCGAACTGGACCTACGCGGCACGGCCCACCGGGGTGAAAAACTTTTGCATCCCGCCCGGAATTTCGTAGCTATTGCTTCTTCGGCGTAACGTCGATGAATGGCATAGCTCCACCGGTTACATTGGGCATGTTGCCATTCCATTTTTGAATCGCTTGCCACTGCACCAGTGTCGGTGTCAACGAGGCGTTCAGCAATTGGTTCGCGTCGGCCTGGGCCTTTGCATTGATTAAGGTGGCCTGCGCGGCCCCTTGCGCAGTAGCAATTACCTGGTCGGCTTCCGCCTTCGCCTGCACCACCTTGTTCTGAGCCGCGAGTGCGTCCTGGGCGGCCTGGATCACACGGTTGATAGAGTCATGCACGCTTTGATCCACCCGCAATGCGCTGGTGAAGGAAACACTGTCGAAATGAATGCCGATGGGTCCCAGCTCGGCCTCAACGTCGCGCTTCACGTTGTTGAGGATCTTCTGCTTGCCCTGACCGAAAATATCCACGACCCTCATGTCAGACGCTTCCCGGTTGAGAAAATCCCGCACCCGGTTGTGAATGTAGCCATCGGTCAATACGTCAGGCTTGGCCCGGAATTTTACAAAAATCTCGGGTACCTTGTGGGCGTCGAAGAAATAGGTAATGGCCACGTCCGCATTAACCTGCGTACCTTCGATTGAATTGAACGTGATGCTTTCGTCAATTGCGTTGCCCTCGTGGACATCCTGCGTCCAGGTGCGAGTCACCATGAACGTGGGAAAATCATACATATCTTCCGTGAGCGGGTTATAGAAAACCATCCCGGTTTTTAAAGGATAGTCTTGCACGCCCTTCTGGCTGCCCCAATTATTGACCTTGATTCCCACATAGCCGGGTTCCACTTTGGTGCAAGCGCTGGCGCCAGCTAGCAGAGCCGTCAACAGGATAAGTTTCCCCAGCAGTGTTCCATTCTCACGATTGTTCATTTTAGCTACGATGGTAATTTTATTTCATGCTTAAACTGGCATTAGTACACGCGGCTTGCAAACTCTCAAAACACCTGTTTGCGCCGTTAGCCCTAAAGCGAAAATAATTTTGTGCCTTGAGCGCACGAACCCGTTGGCGCAGAGGCCCTTTCTGTTCCCTCTCCTTATCCTAGGAGAGGGCGAGGGAGAGGTTACACGCTCCGGTCCACGACACAGATTTCGCTTACGGCCACTGACGTTGCGCGAAACCACTGCCCAGAATTATTCTCGCTTTGAGGTTAGTTCACACCAGCCGTGGCCCGGACTGGTCACCTTTCAATTCCTTCACGTGGTCGAGCCTACCGGGCACGAACACGCCGGAAACCGGATAGTCCGAATGACCTGCCCATCAGCTCAGAGCGCGCCCAGGACGTCGGTCGGGATGGCGTCCCAAGCACGGCGCTCCGCATCTAAGGGCGCATCTTCCAATCTGGTCTTCTGCCCAAGTAACATCGTCGCCCGCGTGGCCTCGGAGTAGCTCGGCCAGTCGCCGATCCTTTCGCAGCTCGGGTTCCCGGTTCCCGCGAACGCAAGCCACGCATCCTGTATCTCGGTCGCGAGCCGTTCCGCGTCGGGACCGGCGCCCGCGAACGACTTCATCCCCGGGACGTTGTTGGTGCCGAACACGAATCCCAGCTCGAGCGCATGGCATGCGCCGAGCGCCCCGTCCATCGCGGGCGACTTCCAGGTGAAGAGGTAGTTATAAACCGCCGCTTCGCGGCGCGATTTCGTTTCGGCAAGGCGGATTCCGGGCACTCGGAAGACGCGATCGGTTTCGATCGCCGTGAAAAGCTCGGCTGGGGAGGTAGATTCGCCACGCCCGCCCCGGGCCTCACGATAACAATCAATCAGGGCGTTGGCGGCTTCAGGAGCCATTCCTCGGCTGACGCGTGCACACAAACCGTCGCGATCGAGTTGTCCCAGCCGTGTGTCCATGACCGCGAAAAGCCTCCACTCCTCCGCCGTGGCACCGGCCATCACTCCGACACCCGCCGCGGCGCCCTCGGCCACCAGGTCGATGGCAAGCTTCGGCAGCGTAGCGCCGTCAACTACGGGTTGATACGCCATCCCAAGTTCAGGAGTAGGCAGTCCGTTGGGCAGGAGCGTGCCTTTGAGGAGAACCTCAGGGGCGAGCGCGCGCAGAGCATCGGCGTCAATCGGCGAGAAGCCGAGAGTCTTCATCACGTGGGTGGCGACGCGATTGGCGCGCTGCAGCGGACTTGCCGTATGGCACGAACCGCTTTGCGCGATCGCTTTGTGATAGAGACCTCGCGCTTTCGGAGAAGCGAGGAGGGTGCCAACGCTCATGCCGCCAGCCGATTCACCGAAAATCGTGACGTTGGACGGATCGCCACCGAATTCCGCGATATTATCGCGGACCCACTCAAGCGCGGCGATTTGATCGAGGATACCTTCATTCCCGGTTGAGGGAATGCGTCCGCCGGTGATGTCGCACAGGCGCAGAAACCCCATCGGCCCGAGGCGATAGTTGATGGTCACCACCACCGCGTTGCCGCGCCGCGCGAGCACCGCGCCGTCGTAAATGTCATGTGAGCCCGCACCGATCGTGAAACCTCCGCCATGGATCCAGACCATCACCGGGCGCGGCGCCCCGCCGGCGCCAGGCGTCCATACATTCAGATTGAGGCAATCCTCCGACACCTCGCCGCTCAGGCTCAGCCCAATGAGCACGCCGGTTGCCGACCTGTTCTGATGAGCGATCGGCCCGAAGCTGCGGGCGTCACGGGTGCCGCTCCAGGATGCCGGCTTCGCCGGCGGCATCCATCGCAGCGCGCCGACCGGAGCGGCGGCAAAAGGGATGCCCTTGAACACGAGCAGTCCGTCCTGCTCAAGACCTTCAACCCTGCCGCCGCGTGTCACGACCGTATTGCTCATCTGCCAATCTCCAAATGGTTAATAATTGGACTGGGATTTTCGTTTTCGAGGCCAAGAGCAGCCTAATTTGACTAATCTGCTTTGGGCGCCAGCCGCGCTCTCATTTCTTCTCGAACTGATCAATTCCAGTTCAAGCGCTGACGAGAGACCTTATCGGGTTAGTCTGCTATGGGCTGCGCCCACCCTGATGGATGAAACCTGATAAGAGAGGAAGTGCCGCGCTGCCGGCACCGAGGTCGGTGTTATTCTTGGTGCTCGCAGCCCGTAGGTTAGTTTGACCTGAGGCCCTGCGAGCACCCTGGATTGTCGCCGCGGACCGGATGGTACGCGAGCACGTTTGGTAGAATTCGCTGTGGAGGGGCCTCCCGCCGGCGGCGTGGTGAAGGAGTGAGTATATGGAAGTACTTCATCAGTGCTGCGCGGGGTTGGACGTTCACAAAGCGACCGTGGTGGCCTGCTTGCGGGTGCAAGAGCGGGGGCGGATACGGCATGAGGTCCGTCGGTGGGGAACCACCACGGCGGAACTTTTGGCGCTCGGCGACTGGCTGCGGCAAGCGGGCTGCACACACGTCGCGATGGAGGCGACCGGCGTTTACTGGAAGCCAGTGTGGCACATCCTGGAAGGCGAGCTCGAACTCCTCCTCGCCAACCCAGCGCATATCCGTAACGTGCCAGGGCGCAAAAGCGACGTTAACGATGCGACCTGGATCGCCGATCTGCTGGCGCATGGGCTGATCCGCGCGAGCCTGGTGCCACCGGGACCGATCCAGGAATTGCGCGACCTGACCCGCACCCGCAAGCAGCTGATGCGTGAGATCGGCCAGCACAAACAGCGCATCCAGAAGGTGCTCGAAGACGCCAATGTCAAGCTGGCTTCGGTAGTGTCGGATGTGTTCGGCGAGAGCGGCCGTCGTATGCTCAAAGCGCTTAGTGCCGGCGAAACTGATCCCTGGCAGTTGGCTGCTTTGCGCGACGGGCGGCTGACCGCGTCAGGCGAGACGCTGGCGGCGGCGCTGCACGGCAAAGTCACAGCGCATCATCGGTTTTTGCTGACCCAACATCTCGGTACGATAGCGCACCTGGAACAAACGGTCGCGGCTTTCGAGAGCCAGATTGAGGCGATGCTCGCACCCTTTAATACGGCCGTCGCATGCCTGGTGACAATTCCGGGGATTAGTGCGACGGCCGCGCATGTGATCATCGCCGAAATCGGCGTTGACATGCGCCGGTTTGCGACGGCGGCGCACCTGCGATCATGGGCCGGGCTCTGCCCGCAACTCAACGAAAGTGCGGGCAAGGTCATGTCGCGCCGCTTGCGCCACGGCGCCCCGTGGCTCAAAACCGTGCTGGTGCAATGCGCGTGGGCCGCGACCCGCAACAAGAACAACTATCTCCACGCGCAATTTGTCAGGTTGCGCGCACGGCGCGGTCCGCAAAAGGCCATTATCGCGGTCGCCGCTTCGATCCTGACAACGGTTTATCATCTGCTGCGGGATCAGGTGTCGTATCGCGATCTTGGCTCGCTCTATTTCGCCCGCATGGACAGGGAGCGCACCGCGCAACGTCTCGCGCGCCGCATCAAAGAACTCGGCTACGAGGTCGAGATTCGCAAAGCCGCTTAATCACGTAAAGTTTCTTGGTAGAAAGAAGAGAGCTTCCCGAAGCTGATGAGCAGGCCCCGCATAACGATTCCCTCGCGCGTTCAACCGCCGGTAGTCATGTCTGGATGGGGCTGGTAGGGCGCCTCCAATTCCGCAATCTCCGCGGGCGTCAGATGCACGTCCAAAGATTTCACGGCGTCGTCGATATGGCTTAACTTGGTTGCGCCGATTATCGGCGCGGTCACGCCCGGCGCCTGCAGGAGCCAGGCCAGCGCGACCTGTGCCGGGTTGGAACCCCGTGCCGCGGCCACCTTCGCAACCGCGTCAGCGACGTCATAATCGTCTTCACGGTAAGTGGAACTGAATCGATCGCTTTCCGCGCGCGGCCGCAGCACCTTGCCGCTGCGATCGCGATTGCCGGTCAAAAACCCGCGGGCCAACGGCCGCCAGGGGATCATCGCCACGCCCTGGTCGATGCATAATGGAACCAGTTCGCGCTCGTCCTCACGGTAGGCCAGGTTGTAATGATTCTGCATCGAAACAAACTGATGCCATCCGTGCGCGCGCGCCGTGAATAGTGCCTTGGCAAACACCCAGGCCTTGGTGTTGCTCGCGCCGAGGTAGCGCACCTTGCCGGCCCGGACCAGCGAATCCAGGGCTTCGAGAATCTCCTCGGCCGGGGTGGTGTAGTCCCATTGGTGGATTTGATAGAGGTCGATGTAATCCATTCCGAGCCGGCGCAGCGAGGCGTCGCAAGCATCGAGAATGTGCTTGCGGCTAAGCCCGCTGCGGTTGGGTCCGTCGCCGCGCCCGCTGCGCAGCGCGCCCTCACCGACCAGGCCATAGACCTTGCTGGTCACGACCAACTCGTCGCGCCGGCCCATCTCTTTGAGATAGCGCCCGGTAATCTGCTCGCTGACTCCGTTTGAATACATGTCGGCGGTATCGAAGAAATTGATCCCGCTCTCGATTGCGCGGGCGTAGTGGCCGCGCGCCTCTTCTTCTTCGATCACCCAGGGCTGCCAGGTCTTGGACCCATAACTTCCGCATCCGAAACAGATCTTGGAGACCGTAAGTCCGGTCCGCCCTAATTTGGTGTATTTCATAAGTTTAGACGCTTCCGAAATTTTCCCCCTTATCGCTCCCAGGCAGGCAGCGCCGGTCAAGCGAGCAGCCGGCGCCGGAGCAGCCGATTCATCTGTTTGGACATGTTAGAGCGTCAGGTATTCCTCGATCAGCCTCGCAATTAAGCGAAGTGAACGATGATAGGGAGATTTTTTCGCAAAAATCTGCTAAGTCTTGGTTTTATCTGCGCTGCTATCCAACCGTGACGAACGCGGCATTTTGGCTCTTCATTCGTCGCAGAGCCACTAGCAGGGTGCGGAAAAACGGCTCCTGAGACAGGAGTGGTGACCCGATGGGAGTAGCACCCTGCATAAAAGATGGCTCCTGTCCTCAATCTTCTCCCCCTGACCGGGGGCAGATAAGAGAGAGGGGGCAGGCTGCGGAGACTCCGCAGCCTGCTAGGGCACCGGAATCAGCGCAGACGCCGATCAGATAGGGGTGGTCCGGGCTACTGATGGAACTGACAGACTTTTGGGGAAAGATTCGCACCTCACCGGGCAATCCGATCAGCTGCCATCCGCTGATCTGCCACATGATCGATGTCGGCCAAGTTGCGGGCGAACTGTGGCGCGGCGTTCTACCCGTTGCCGCTCGGGCAGCCCTCGCGAATTCATTTGGGCTCGACGAAGAAAACGCTGCGAAATGGCTCTCGTTTCTGGCGGCAGTTCATGACCTGGGCAAGGCTTCGCCAGCGTTCCAACTTCATCCCTCGCTTTCTCTGGCCAATCGCGCGCTCGTTAAACGGTGCCTCGAAGAATCCGGACTGCCATGCCCGAAGTTTCCCAAGTTCGTCCGCCATGGAATCATCACCGGAAAGGAACTTCCGCACATTCTCACGGACCGTCACGGGGTCCCCACGGGTCAGGCGGCGCGGCTCTCATCCGTGGTTGGCGGCCATCACGGGGTGTTTCCACCACCGGAGAAATCCAGGACTGCGAAGGCAACAAGGACGTTCTCGGGGCGAAGGTGTGGGCCGAGGCGCGATCGCAAATTGGCGTTGCCTTGGCCGATCTGTTCGGTCCACGGCGCGGGGAACGGATCCAACTGAACAATGCCGACGCGATGGCATTGGCTGGCCTTGTGTCAGTTGCCGATTGGATTGGCTCGGTGGACAGATTCTTCGGATATGCGACTTTCGATATGTCCACACCATCCGCGCTTGACGTACACAAATACTTCCAAAAATCGGGTCGCGCCGCAAAAAATGCCCTGAAAGATCTGGGATGGACGGGATGGACTCCCGACCCGCATGAGCGTGGCTTCGCCGACCTGTTTCGTTCTATCGCGAAGCCCGGAGCGAAAATCGTTCCCAATCCGCTCCAGAATGCGGCCATTGACATTGGTGACAACGTCGCAGGCCAATGCTGGCGATCGTCGAGGCCCCCATGGGCGAAGGAAAAACCGAAGCCGCGATGTATCTGGCTGATCGCTTCGCTGCGCGACTTGGTCAGCGTGGTTGCTATTTTGCCCTCCCCACTCAAGCGACCAGCAACCAGATGTTCACGCGCGTCAGAGAATTTCTGAAAGGCCGCTACCCCGATAAGATCGTCAATCTTCAACTCCTGCACGGTCACGCCGCCCTAAACGCGGAATTTCAAGACTTGTTACAGAGCGCCGACGCCGAGCCCGAATGCGTCTGCGAGGACAAAGACCTCCACGACCATCGCCCAGCATAATTGCGGCGGAATGGTTCACGTACCGTAAACGCGGTCTGCTGGCCCCCTTCGGCGTCGGAACCATCAATCAGGCTTTGCTGGCTGTGCTCCAGACCCGTCACGTCTTCGTGCGGCTATTCGGACTCGCCCACAAAACCGTGATCATCGACGAAGTGCACGCCTATGACGCCTACATGACGACTTTGCTTGAGCGCCTGCTCGAATGGCTCGCGGCTTTCGGCTCTTCCGTGGTCTGCTCTCTGCCACCCTCCCCAAGGCGCGGCGTGACGCACTAGCTTCCGCTTACGTGAAAGGGCTTGGCGGTAACATCGCGCTGCCCCCTGATGATCGCTACCCGCGCCTAACCTGGGTCGGGCAAGCCGACTCCGGCTCACGGCACGTGGAGACCTCGGAGCGATCGTCACGAAAGCTGTCTCTCCAATGGATAGACGGTGCTGTGCCCAAGGACGGCGACGCTTTCCCACTGGGCGAACGGCTCCGCGTCGCGCTTGAAGCTGGCGGATGTGCGGCGGTGATCTGCAACACCGTAACCCAGGCGCAGAAGGTGTACCTGGCGCTTAAAGAATACTTTGTCGGGAGCGCTGACGATGGCGGGCCGATACTTGATTTGCTGCATGCTCGATTCCTGTTCAAAGATCGTGACGAGAGAAAGACGCTGTCTGGTTAGATTCGGCAAACCCGGTGCCGTGGTGGACTTTGGCGACAAGGACCTGCGGGAAGTGCGGCGTCCTAACCGTGCCGTGCTCGTCGCGACTCAGGTCATCGAACAGAGTCTGGACCTCGATTTCGACCTGATGGTATCCGACCATGCGCCGGTCGATCTGATTCTCCAACGCGCCGGCCGGCTGCATCGCCACCCGCGAGCCGACCGGCCCAGCCTCTCGCCACGCCAGAGCTGTGGATCTGTGCTCCCGATCGTAGTCGACGACGGACTTCCCGACTTCGGACGCGCCAACACCGCGGTTTACGACGAGCACATCCTGCTGCGCTCATGGCTCGAACTAAAGGACCGCAACAAGATCGCCATTCCCACCGAAGTGGAGAGACCTGATCGAATCGGTTTACGACGACAAAAGATCGTCTCGCGCCAATCTGAGCCCCAACTGGCCAGACCGCTGGGACAAAACAGCCGAAGCGCTGATTCAAAAAAGAGACGAATACGAAGGGAAGGCGCGGCAAAACCGGATAGCCAGTGCAGAAAGCGAAGGTCTTCTCGAAGACTTCAACCGCGATCTGGACAAGGATAATCCATCAATTCATCCGACTTTGCAGGCTCTAACTAGACTTTCAGACCGACGATGCGATATTGTCTGCGCCCGGAACCAATCAATCTCACCCATCATCCAATGGATCGCAAGGAGTGAGGACCCTCCTCGAACACTCGGTTACAGTTTCTCATCGAGGGATAGTTCGTATGTTGCTGCGTGAGGAAG
>CAWDWL010000038.1:0-47954 GCA_963805995.1 uncultured Pseudomonadota bacterium
CGAGCTTGCGGGCTCGCGCCACATCTTAGAGATGGGTCAGCGCTGCACTGGCCGTATCCATGGATACTGGTCAAGCCGCCACCCGGCCGCGTTCGCTCGCCTCAAGTTCCTGCTGTCCGCGAGCCAGCCGCCAGGTGACGAAACAGGTGGAGTGCGCTTGCCTCCAGTGTGGGAGTTGCCCGCGATAAAGGAGTTCGCTCATCTGCTAAATAGGGTGGCGCGCATTTAAAGGTTTTTTTGTCTGCTCCCCGCTGAACCTGCTCTGCCTCATCTGTCCGTCTCCTTAACGGTCACGGAGTCTCTCTCAAAACGCGCGTGTTGTTTTTCGGGGAGCAGGCCGGAGTTTTGCAGCTTTACTGAAAATGCGGCATCACCTTTTTGGCAAACAGCTCGATGTTATCCGTAACCTTGCTGACCGGCAGTCCCGGCGGGGCGATTGCCAACCCGAAACTTTCCAATGGCACCTCCGCTATCACCGCCTTGATGCGTTTCACGGCTTCCTCGGGGGTGACCACAGTTATAAGATTGCGCCGCTTCAGATCATCGACGCTGTCCAGATGCCGCCAGAATCCGGTGTCGGTTCCTTCAAACCACTTGGCGTAGGCGTTGTACCAGTACCTCACGCCGGGAGCCCACAGGTTGAAGTCGCGCTCCGGGTCGCTGGATACCACCAGCCATGATATGCCGTGCAGGCTGCCGCTCACCCGCGCCTTGGCGGGATCCTTGCCGAGCTTGCGCAACTCGTCGCGATACATGTCCACCATCCGCTTGTGGGCGGGTCCAATATAACCGTCGCCGTACTTGGCGGCGCGTCTGACCGCGGCAGGGCCGAACCCGCCCACCCATATCGGCGGATTTGGTTGCTGCACCGGACGCGGCGTGACCTGGGCGCTATCGATATGAAAATGCTTGCCGTGGAAGGTCACCTTCTCGCCTTGCCACAGCCGCCGGATGATCTCCAACGCTTCATTGGCACGCGAGGCGCGGGTCTTGAGATTGATTCCATAGCCGGCGAATTCCTCGGGACGGTATCCAAGCCCGACCCCCAAATCGAGCCGGCCGTTGGAAATTACGTCCAGTACGGCGCCGTCTTCGGCCAGCCTGACCGGATCGTACAGCGGCAGGATGGCGATGTTGGTGAAGACCCGCATTTTCTTGGTGCGCGCTGCGACGGCAGTGGCAGCGATCAGCGGCGAAGGAACATAGTCATCATCGGCAAAGTGATGTTCAAGGAAGAACGCATCTTCGAAACCGAGAGATTCCGCCCACGCCATGTGATCGATGATATCGGCATAAACCTCCGCGGCGGGCCGCGCCCACTGCGGAGGGTTGCGAAAATCCGACAATAACCCAAAGCGCATCGCCCTGTACTCCCATTACATACTCGTGCCCAGGCGCAAGCGCTCAGATGCCTGGGGTTGCAGAAGTATTTCTCGCCGACGCGATTTTTGAACCGGAGAGCGTGCAACCAAAGCCGGTGGTGCGCGCGTCGCTGCTGCTCACACCGCTCTCTGGCGCATCGCCCCCTATGACCCGTCGTACAGCCGCAACCGCGTCCCGGCCATCGGCGCCGGCATCCCGCCGCCGCCGACCGGCCATTTGACGGAGCCTAGCGACGCCGAAGTGCCGCCGTCAACGTGCAGCGTTTTTCCCCGTCACAAAAGCCGACAGGTCCGCGGCCCGGAGTCACTCCGGCGAGTTGGGTTTCTTTCATGCGCAGGTACCGAGAAACCAAGGCGCTGACCCTCGATCCGATCGAGGCGCTGCGCTACGAATAGGCACATTCGCATTGCCGGGAGGCGCCAATGAAGGCCGCGATTTTCCATGGAACGGGCAAGCCCCACACCTTCGAGGAGGTTGAGATCGACCCGCCCAAAGGGCATGAGGTCCTCGTCCGCACGGTGGCCTGCGGCGTCTGCCACAGCGATTTGTCCGTCGCCGAGGGCAAGGTGCCGGTGGCGACGCCGATGATTCTCGGACACGAACCGGCTGGAATCGTGGAGGCGGTCGGCGAAAATGTCACCGACTTCGCGCCGGGCGATCACGTAATCGCGCGTTTGCGTCCGTTCTGCGGCCGATGCAAGCAATGCCTGTCGGGCCAGCCCAACCGATGCAAGAATCGCTCGGCGACACAGCGCGGTACGGGGGACCGCCCGCGGATGGCGTATCGGGGCGGCAATATCGCCGGCATCACCGGTGATGCTGCCGGTTTTGCGGAGAAGATGCTCACCCACGAAAACGGCTTCGTGAAAATTCCCAAGGATGTACCGCTCGAGTCAGCCGCGCTGATCGGATGCGCGGTCGTGACGGGAGTCGGCGCGGTAATAAATACCGCGAAGGTTGAGGCCGGCTCCGCGGTCGCGGTATTCGGCGCGGGCGGCATTGGTTTGTCGGCGATTCAGGGGGCGCGCATCGCGGGAGCGCGCCGCATCATCGCGGTGGACGTCAATGAAAGCAAACTGACGGCGGCCCGGCGCTTTGGCGCGACCGACGCGATCGACGCGTCATCGGTGGATCCGGTCGCAGCGATAATGAAATTGACCGGCGACGGCGTGGATTATTCCTTCGAAGCGATTGGGCTCAAGCAAACCGCCCAGCAATGTATCGACGTGCTGGTGCCGGGCGGCACCGCAACCATTATCGGAGTGCTCGGGCTTGACGAGAGAGTCGAGATCGATCCGATGAGCCTGCTGGCCGAAAAGCGCGTCCAGGGATGCAGCATGGGATCGACCCGGATCCGGATCGACGCTCCGCGCTACATCGAGCTGTATCAGCAAGGACGCCTGTTGTTAGACGAAATGATCACCCGCCGCATGCGCCTGGAACAACTCGACGAAGCCTTCGCCGCCATGAACAGAGGCGAAGTCCTGCGCAGCGTCATAATGTTCGAATCATAAACAACATCCGATCCCGAGCCACCGTTCCAGGGAGTGTCGCCAAACTTGCCGAGCACGCCGACATTTCCAAGCGGCGTCGGTCAGCTCGGCAGGTTGAGCTTAAAGACCTCGATCGCATTATCGCGGAGGTAACGGCGCTTGACCTCCTCCTTGAGCGGCACTTCCCAGCCCTCCCTGGCGGTGCGGTCCATCGGCAGCAGCGGATAGTCACTCGCCCACATAAGCTTATTAGCGCCCCGCGAATTGGCGAATTGCCACAACTCCTGGGGAACGCGTTTCGGCACCCATCCGGAAGTGAGCAGGATAAAAATTTGGATATTTTTGCAGCAGGGCGACGCACTCCACATGCCAGGGATGGCCGACATGAGCGCCCACGACGGTTAACTCCGGAAACGCCAGCAAGACCTCGTCCAGATGCATTGGGTGCTGCACCCAACCGGCGCCCTGGAAAGCGGGGAGCCCAACATTCATCCTGACCGGAATGCCTAATTCCACGCACTTTGCGTAGATCGGGAAATAACAGGCGTGATTGGGCGGCAGACCGATCGCAGCCGGCAGTATGAAGCATACGTTGAATCCGTATTCGCGGACCGCCCGCTCGAGCCGGCGCACGGCCTTCATCATGCCGGTAGGATCGACCGCGACGCAGCCGAAAAAGCGCCCCGGATACCGAGCCATCATGTCGGCCACGTCCTTACAAGCTGCATCTAACGCTGTATCATCGATTTTCTGACCAACTCGATACGGTTGAAATGGTTCCCGTGTAGCGGCGTTGACAGTTATGATCGATGCCTCAATGGCGCATTCGTCCATCCGCGCTACCATCTGTTCGACAGTCTCTCCCTCAAATTTGGTATCGCCGAAAACCTTGGAGAGGAGCGGATCTTTTGGAATTTTCATAGATGGTGGATAGGCCACCGAATCAATCAGTTTATATTCTCTTGCCATCGTCGAAATCCTCCGCGCTGGTCGCGATCGCTCAGATCAATTCAGAACCTGAAGACCTCCAGGGCGTTGTCGCGCAGGTAGCGGCGCCTGGCCTCTTCCTTAAGCGGCACCTCCCATCCTTCGCGCACGCATCGCTCCACTGACATCGCCGGATAGTCGGTGGCCCACATTATCTTGTTGATGCCCCGCCGGGTGTTGGCGAAGTCCCAAATTTCCTGGGGCACATATTTGGGCGCCCAGGCCGAGATGACCAGATAGAAATTGGGATATTTCTGCAGCAACGCGATTACCTCGCGCTGCCACGGATGGCCCAGGTGGACGCCAATCACGGTCAGCTCGGGAAACGCCAGCATCACCTCGTCCAGCAGCATCGGATGCTGGATCGCGGCGGGCCGCATCGGTCCGGGCAAGCCAACATTGATCTTGATCGGCAGGCCCAGCTCCACGCATTTGGCATAAATCGGGAAGTAAGTGGCATGATTGGGCGCCAGCCCGATCATCGAGGGCATGATGTAAGCGCCGCTAAAACCATAGTCGCGCACGGCTTTTTCCAGCCGCCGCACGGCGTCCATCACGCGAGTTGGGTCAAGCCCGATACACGCCTTGAAACGGCCCGGGAAGCGCCGCATCAGCTCCGCGGGGCGCCGGCAGAGCGCTTCAAAGAGCTGATCGGGGATATCCTGTCCGACGCCGTAGGTGGGACCGGAAACGCGCCCCATGATCGCCGCGGTAACGTGCGCGAATTCCACGTCGCCGGCGTCCATGTCAGCCACCATCTCATCCAGGGTCGCGCCTTCGGTCATCGCCTTGGACCCCTTGAACCACCGCTGGATGTTCGGATCCAGCTTGCGCGCCTGCTGCCGCGGGGGCGACGGCATACCCGTCATCGCGTCAACCAGCCTGTAGGTGCCTGCCATGTTCTGCCGAGCCTCATTCGGGACCAGATCATTCTCTTCGCGAAACGGCGGTCTCAGTACTGGTAGCATCAGTGACACGAAAATGTCCACGACGTTCGTTCATCGCGTGACGCCGATTGCGCGGCTGCCTCCAATATGGCCATGATGGCCATATTGGAGGCAGGCTGTGCGGACCACGAATATCGCGGACTTGCGGAACCATTTGACCCGGTACCTCAAAGAGGTGCGCGCCGGCGAGGAAATCGTCATTCGCGATCGCCAGTTACCGTTCGCCAAGATAGTTCCACTCGCGCATAACGACGAGGCTGAGGACTCGGCGCTCGTCGCGTCGGGGCTGATGCGCAGAGCGGAACGCGCGCTACCAACCTCATTCTGGCGTGTGCGTCGTCCTTCCATCGACCGGGATGTTGCCGCCAATGCCGTCAATCGTGATCGAGACGATGATTGATGGCGTTTTGGGACAGCAGCGCCATCGTGCCTCTCTGTTGCGCTCAGTCAGGGACCGCGCAGGGACGACGGCTTCTCGCTGACCTGGGGCGGATCGTCGCATGGTGGGGAACGCCGGTCGAAGCCCGCGGCGCCTTCGCCCGGCTTGTCCGTGACGGCGACCTGACTCCGGTGCAGCGTGTGAATGCCATCAAACTCCTGGACCAACTGCGCCGATCCTGGGATGAGATCCTGCCCACCGAGGCTGTCCGCGTGATCGCGGAATCTCTGCCTGACGACTACGCTCTACGCGCGGGCGACGCCTGGCAGCTCGCTGCCGCGCTGGTGTGGTGCAGGGAACGGCCTCGACGTCGCCCGTTTGTGTGCCTGGACCAGCGTCTGGCGAAGGCCGCCTCTGATATGGGTTTCACGATTCATCCGAAGTGAGCGAACCGCTCGGACCGAGTGTCGCGAGCGGCGCGCTCATCGCATCGTCATGGCTCAGGTGGTCGCGGCCGCGGTCTTGCCTTTGAAGTGTGGCAGCACATGACGTCCCATCAATTCCATGGAGCGCATGATATTGGCGTGCGGGATTCGTCCGGCCTGCTTTAGGCAAATTACCTGATCCAGCCCGGTTTTCTGGAGCTGCTCGAACTTGCGAATGACCTCGTCGGGCGTGCCCACCACGATCAGCGGATGCTCCTTGAGCTGCGCGTCGGACGCGTCCTTGGGGTCCATGTCCAAATCCACTGCCTGGCGCATGTATTCGTAAGAGAAGAGCTGGTTCTTGGTAGTGAACGGTTTGAACAGCTCGGCCGCGTAATGCATGAACCAGCGGGCGCCATCAAGGCCGATCGACTCGTCGGCCTTCTTCTCCACGACATGGCAGATCACCATGCCGGCAAACGCCTCGTTGGCGAATTTGGGAATTTGATCGGAGCGCCGGGCGCATGCCTTGCGAAATTTGGCTATCGCCTTTTGCACCTGTTCGAAATTGAAAGTGAAGCTGAGCACGCCTAATCCGCGGTCGCCTGCGATTTCGTAGCTATCCGGCGCAACGCACGCCATCCACATCGGGGGATGCGGCTTTTGTATCGGCTTCGGGACCACGCGCCGGGGCGGAATCTTCATCAACTTGCCGTCATACTCGAGGATGTCTTCGGTCCACGCTTTGACGATAATTTCGGTGGCCTCGCGGACCTCTTCGCGGGTGCGCTCGTAATCGACACTGAAGCCGTCCAGTTCCTGGACGGTCGTGGAGCGGCCCAGCCCGAACTCGACGCGGCCGTTGCTGATGATATCGAGCACGGCAGCCTGTTCCGCCACCTTGATCGGATGGTTGAACTGAAACGGCAGCAGCCGGACGCCATGGGCGATGCGAATATTTTTGGTGCGCTGGCTGACGGCGCCAAAGAACACTTCGGGCGCGGAACTATGCGAATATTCCTCCAGGAAGTGATGCTCGACTTCCCACACGAAATCGAAGCCGAGCCGATCGCCAAGTTCGATCTGCTCCAGCGCCTGCCAGTAGATATTGTATTCGCTGCGCTCGTTCCACGGCCGGGGCATCTCCATTTCAAAATGCAGACCGAATTCCATAATTCCTCCGTCACTTCGATGTACTGTTTTTCCCGGTGCTCAGCGCCAGTCGGCGGGCCGGTTGAGATCCCAGGTTATGTGCAGGCAATAGCTCTTGATGCGCCATCCGTGCGGCGTGCGGATCAGGTTGTGGGTATAAAAGCCGCCCATATCATAGATCGGATCGCCCTGTTTCCATCCCTGGGCGAAAAGGCGGCACTGCATGTACACGACAGATTTGGCCTGATCGCCGCTGACCTCGATCTGTGGATTGAGCATCACGTGCTGCGTGACGGCGTATGCCGAGAGGCGCCGGATGAGAAGGCTGGCCCATTTGTCGGCGTTGAGCGTGGCCGGTCTGCTCTCGCCATAAATCCCGCCGACGCCGTCCACGGTGACCTCGTCGGCCCAGATTGAGCGGAAGAGCTTTTCATCCTTCTGGTCGGTCCCAATTGCGTAGTTATAAAGCACCTCGCAGATCTCCGCGCGGTCCATTAAACCTTGCAGCTTTTCGTGATCGGTCATGATGCATCTCCCTGCGCCCAGGCGAAGCATGAACGCATCGAATCGCGTCCGCAAAGGCGCGGCACCATCGCACCGCCGAGGCCATTCTCTTCGGCAATCGGTACCATCAGTGGCACGGAAAAGTCCACAGCGTCTGTTTTGACGTCAGCCGCGAAGAATTTCGGGAGAAGGTCGACGGAATGCCTTCTTGACCAGTTGGTCCGGACCTCGATATCGAATTGGGATGGATCTAAGCTTCACGCCGGAAGAAGAGCGCTATCGTACCCGGGTTCGCGAATTTCTAAAGGACAATTTGCCCCAGGGCTGGAGCACTCCCGGCTACGAACTGCCCAAAGGCCGTGCGCTGGTGGAGCTACTGCGCGAGTGGCAGCGGCGGCTGCTCCAGCATGGGTTCGTCGCGATGGCCTGGCCCAAAAAGTATGGCGGCCAGGGCGCCAGCGCCGTGGAGATGGCGATCTTCAACCAGGAATGCGCCCGGGTGCGCGCGCCGGGTCCGCTCAATTCGGCGGCCATCGCACAGGTCGGTCCGACCATCATTGAGCACGGCACGGACGCGCAAAAGCGCCGCTTTCTGCCGCCGATCATCAACGCCGATGAAATCTGGTGTCAGGGCTTTTCCGAGCCCAATGCGGGCTCCGATCTCGCCTCGCTGCGCACGCGGGCCGAGCTGGCCGGCGACGAATTCATCGTCAACGGCCAGAAGATTTGGACCTCCTATGCGCAATACGCCGATTGGTGTTATCTGCTGGTGCGCACCGATACTGCCGCCCCGAAGCACCGCGGAATCAGCTATCTAATGGTCGATATGAAGAGCCCCGGTATCACGGTCAAGCCGCTGCGCCAGATGCATGGCGGACAGGATTTCAATGAGGTCTTTTTCGCAAACGTGCGCGTGCCGCGCCAAAACCTGATCGGTGGCCTCAACGACGGGTGGCGCGTGAGCACGACCACGCTGGCCAACGAGCGCGGCACCAACGCGCTGTCGCAGTACGTGCGCTACGAGCAGATCTTCAATGACCTGGTTCGCTTGGCCCGCGCGTCGTGCTGCAACGGACGCGGCGCGCTGCAGGATGCCGTGGTCCGCCAGGAACTGGCGCGTCATTATGTCGATTTACAGGGATTTAAGTATAACTGCTTCCGCGTCTTTTCCGCGATAACCAACGGCGGCAGTCCGGGCGGCGAAGGCTCGATACTGAAACTGCTGTGGTCCGAGCTCAACCAACGCATGCAGGAGACCGCGATGGCGCTGGAAGCAACGGCGAGCCAGTTGACGGCGGACTCGGCGGGCGCGGTGGAAGCCGGACGCTGGCAGGTCTCCTTCCTGCGCTCGCGCGCGAACACGATCGAAGCGGGCACTTCCGAGATCCAGCGCAATATTATCGCGCAGCGCGTGCTGGGCCTTCCCAAGACCAATTAGCATATGCGCGGCCAGCACTCCGTGAGTCGAAAGGATTTGTAGTCGGACATTTTGGAGCTACAGTAGCTACATGTCTTCGGGACCAGCTGTGCGCGTCGGCGTGCGCGAACTTAAGAACCGGCTTACCTCGTACCTGAAGCTCGCAAAAGCTGATCGTGAGGTGATTGTGACTGAGCGCGGAAGGCCAATCGCCATAATAGGATCGATAGGGAGCGTCAGTGCTGGCAGCAGCATGGATGCCAGAATCGCTGCGCTCGCAGTGAAAGGTGAAATCCAGGTTGCGGAGCGCCCGATGATGCCTCGTATTCGTAGGGTGAAGGTTGCCGGCGGTTTGCTTTCCAAGCAGATCGTCGCCGACCGTCGATGAACTATTTCGATACCAGCGCGCTGGTCAAGCGCTTTGTAGAAGAGCCGGGTTCACGCCGGGTCGAGGCCTTGATCGCGGCGCAGGCGCAGGTCGCAACCTCGAAGATCGCCTATGCTGAACTTCACGCCGCGCTGGCAAGAAAGCTCCGCGAGCGTAAGCTGACCCACGCGGCTTACCGCAGAATCTCGGGCAGGTTCGAGTTAGACTGGCACGCGTACATTCGAGTGGAGCTAACGGATGCTTTGCTTGAACTGACGCGTGAGACTCGTGCGGCGGCATCCCTTGCGAGGCTTCGACGCGATTCACCTGGCTGCGGCGATACGCTTACGGGATCAACTGAATGAGACGATTCAATTCATCGCGGCCGACCGACGCTTGCTCCCGCTGCGCAGCGCGAGGGCCTTACGGGTATCGACGTACGAAATTAGCCTCGAGCACAAAGACACTCCGGCCCCTCAGAAGTCCATCCGATGAGAAAGAATATCTCGACGCCCATCTTCACGCGGGCGGGCGGGGCGACCAAAAAGACCGATCGACGCGATAGTGGGTGTGCTGTTCATCGTGCTCAAATCGAAATTTGCTCGACGATAAGCGTCGAGATATTCCTCGCCCCTGTGATGGCCCAGGATCTCGTGGTGCTTGCCGCCGTTTTCGTGCAGACGCACTTACCGGTGTTTGCCTTATTGGTAATACCTCGACCTTCATCCCGACGACGGCCGGCACGCGCGTGAAGCTGTAAACCATGAAGACGAGCACGGCGCCCTCGCAGGCCGGAAAGTTCCGCCACATGGATCGAACCCGACAGCAGCCGCACTTGAGCGCCTCCATCGTGGATTCCTTCCAATCGTGCGGCTATGCTCCCGGATATGGACTTTGCCGATCGCCTGGTCCGGGCGCAGCGGGAAAAGCGCAGTTCTTTGGTGCTGGGAATCGATCCGCAACTGGATCGGCCGGGCGCTCCCGGCGTTCCCGCAGGGGTGAGCCTGGCGCGGTTTTGCTGTGAAATTATCGAGGCGTGCGCGGAGTTCGTGGCCGCGATCAAACCGCAACTGGCGTTTTTCGAAGCCCGCGGACTGGAAGGCATGGCCGCACTGGTGGAAGTCATCCGCTTCGCCCGCGGCCTTGGATTGATCGTCATCGCCGACGCCAAGCGGGGCGATATCGGCAGTACTTCGGCGGCCTATGCCGAGGCGTTCCTGGGCGACGGCGACTTCGGCTGCGATGCGGTGACCGTCAACCCTTACCTCGGCAGCGACGCGATGGCGCCTTTTGTGGCCCGGGTGCGCAACGGCCGGGGTGTGTTCGTCCTGGTCAAGACCTCCAACCCGTCCTCCGGAGAATTTCAGGACCTGAACGCCACCGGCACGCCCGGTGTGGGAGGCGGTGGCCGGGCGGGTCAATGGCTGGGGCAGCGACTTCATCGGCCAGTGCGGTCTAAGTTCGGTGGGCGCGGTCATCGGCGCGACCTATCCGGAGCAGGCGGCCCAGGCCCGGACTCTGATGCCTGCGGCGATTGTCCTGGCGCCGGGCTTTGGGGCTCAGGGGGCGAGCGCAAGCGACGCCGTCGCGGCGGCCCGCGCGGACGGACTCGGGGTCATCGTCAATGCCAGCCGGGGCTTGATGTACGCGTTTGCGTCCTCGTCGGGCCTGACGCCGCCGGCGGCCGCGCGTCAGGCCGCGGAGGCGATGCGTGAGGAGCTGAATCGCGCGTTGAAGCCGCGCCACAACCGCTAGCGGCTGCTGGCCATCCCGCGCGGATTCCAGCCGCTTTTCGGCAAAAAATAGTCGAACACAAAATTGTCCTAACCTGACATCGTTCGGTCACCTCTGGCCGAAATGGCCTTGACTTTACCCTTCCCCGGTAGGTACAAGCGTATAGCTTTCAACTAGGCCGGGAATGTGGTGGTTGAATGGACGCTTTGCTACCGTTGTGCAAGTTTAGGGGCAGAGCCCGGTTGATGGGCTTGTTGGGTTTGGCGACTTTAGCGGCACTTTGTACCGGTGCCTACTTCAGCGAGGCCCAGGCCGAATTGATTCCTCCGCGTCACGGCGCGCTGGAGTTTCCCCGGCCCGCATCGATTGAACCTAACATCAAATTTTGGGTAAACGTGTTCACCGCCTATTCGGTGCGGGATTTCGTGCTGGTTGATAAAGACCACGTCTGGCGAGTTTACCAGGTCCTTCACATCCCCGGTGAGGGCAGTCCCACGCCCGAAGACGTGGCATGGGCGAACACCTACCTCAAGACCAAGTACGCGGACATCCTAAATCGCATCGCCTCGGGCCATCAGCCGCTTTCTTACGAAGAACAGCGGGTGGCTGATCTCTTCAAGGGCGAGCGCAATCCGGATTATCTGGCGGCGGGGCAAAATCTGCGGGTCCAGCAGGGGATGGCGGAAAATTTCCGCACCAGCCTGGTGCGTGCCCGCGTCTATCTGCCTGATATCGAGCGGGTCTTCAGCTCGCTGGGCTTGCCGACCGGCCTCGCGCTGCTGCCCACCGTCGAGTCGGGATTCCATCCTTACGCGCGCTCCAAGTGCGGGGCCATGGGCTTGTGGCAGTTCACGCGGGCCACCGGCAAGCAGTACATGACGGTCAGCGGATGGCGCGACGATCGCCTCAACCCGGTGAAGGCTACCGAGGCCGCCGCCCAGTTGCTGCTGCATAATCACGAATTGCTGGGCGATTGGGCGCTTGCGATTACCGCCTACAATTATGGAACCGGCGGGATGCTGCAGGCGGTTGAAGCGACCGGGGGCGGCGATTACGCGCAGATCCTGCGCCAATGGGACGGGCCTCGTTTCGGCTTTGCCAGCAAGAACTACTATCCCGAATTTCTCGCCGCCAATCAGGTCTATCAATACCGCGAGGCCTATTTTCCCGGGATCGATCAGGAAGAGCCTGATTACTACGAGCCGCCGCCCCCGCCACCACGGGTTGAACACGCCCGCTACGTTCCGCGCTCGCATCGGGGCGGTCATGCTTGGGCCAGGCGGGTTTCTTTCGCGAGTTCCAGCCGGCATCATCTGCGGCGCGCCGTGTATCACAGCCACTCACGCCGGCATCTGCGCACGGCCCGCAACAGCGGCCGTCTGATCATGGCCCGGGAATGACGGATCGGCTCCGCGTATCCTGAAGATTGGGCCTGAAGATCGCTTAACTCACAGAATTCAAGCGCCGGTAGGTGGTCAGCCGTGCTTCATGCGGTATGACCGTGAGGGCCTGCCCACGGCGGGTATCGCCGAAAGCAGCGGGGCTCTGGCGCGCGATCACGATTATCAAGAATAATCATCATTGCCGGAGGCCGATGGAGCTGGGTCCTGCCCGGCGTCATCCAGGCCGATTACGGCCGGAGTCTCGGTCGATGTCTGTCAGTACGGTCCTGAATCCTGATCTGCAAGTGCTTGCGACACGCCTCGGCGCGATTATGGGCCGTCCTGCGGCCACCGCCGACGCTTTGCGGTTGGTGGTGCAGCGCGCGCCCGACGAGCGCCTCGCACTGGTGTCTTTGCTGAAACTTGCGGAACAGTCGGCCACGGCGTTGGCGGCGGTGCTGGAGGACCAGGCCCTGGCCGGCGACCTGATATTCTGCCTGGGCGCTTCGGAGATTGCCGGCGCTTATCTGGGCGCGCAGCCCGATTGGCTGGCGGCTTTCCAAGCCGCGCGCCATGAGAACGCGGAGACGCTGGGCGCATCGATAAGGCTCGATCTCCAGACGCCGTTGGACCGTGCCGGGTCGGGCCGCGAATTGGCCGCCTTTAAGGAGGGCGTCTTTGGGCGCCTGATAATTGCCGATTCGCTCGGAAGGCTTGACGTCGGCGAGACTATGACCCTGATGTCGCGTCTGGCCGAGGAATGCATCCGCGGCGCGGTAACGATTGCGAAAGCCCTGGCGGAGCCTCGCGCCACGGAACTGACCGGGTTCTGCGTGCTGGGACTGGGCAAGCTCGGAGTGCACGAATTGAACCTGAGCTCCGATGTTGACCTGGCCTACCTGTTCGATGGTTCCCCGTTACAAGCGGCGCAATTGGCGGCGGCGCGAATCGGCGAAATGGTCACTGAGCTGTTGCGCGGCGCTTTTCGGGTTGATTTGCGTTTGCGCCCGGGTGGCAGCCGCGCGCCACTGGTCAGTTCGCTGGAAGGAGCGCTGAGCTTTTACCAGAGCTTCGGACAGACTTGGGAGCGAGCGGCGTTGCTGCGGGCGCGGCCGATTGCCGGTGAATTGGAGCTGGGACGCCAGTTGCTGACCGAGATCAGCCAGTTCATCTATCGCCGCTATCTGGATTTTGAGACCCTGCGGCAACTGCGCGCCATGAAGCAGCAAATCGAGCGCGAATTACGGTCGCCGGATTTGGTCGAGCGCAACATCAAGTTGGGACGCGGGGGTATTCGCGAGCTGGAGTTCATCGTCCAGGCGCTGACCCTGGTTTACGGCGGACGCGATCCCCGGCTGCGCAGTCCCGAGACCCTGGCGGCGCTGAGCCGGTTGGAGAGCTTTGGTTATCTGACCGCCTCGCGCGCGCGCCAGCTCTCCGCGGCGTATCTGTTCCTGCGCGACGTCGAACACAAGCTCCAGATGGTCTCCGGGCTGCAGACTCATAACCTGCCGGCGACGGAGTTGGGGATGCGCCAGCTCGCGGCCCGAATGGGCCTGGGCAAGGAGCCCCGCTCAGTTGGGCTGCTGCGCTCAGTCCTGGAGCAGCATCGCGGTCTGGTCGCCGCGGTGTTCAATGAAATGCTGGCGGCGGCCGAAGACCGCGATCAGGCTCCGCGTTCGGAGCCCACCACCCGAGCGTGGGCATCAGCGCTGGATCCCGCCGCTTCCACCCCCTTTTTGCAGGAGCTTGGATTTGCCCATCCGGCGCACAGCGCCAGCCATTTGCTGTTGCTGGCGCGCGGTCCGGCGCGCGGACTGGCGAGTCCGAGACGCAAAGAACTGCTGGCCAATCTCGGACCGCTGCTGCTGGAGGAAATCAGCCGCGAGCCCAATCCGGACCTGGCGCTGATGAATCTGGCGTCGTTTATCGCGTCGATCGGCGCGCGCACTTCGTTCCTGTCGCTGCTCGAGCAGCATCCGGCAACCCGCCAGGTGTTGCTGCGGCTGTTCGCCTCCAGTCAGTATCTATCCGGACTGTTCATCCGCCATCCCGAAATGATCGACGTGCTGGTCCGCTCCGATCTGGCGCGGCTGCGCCGGTCGGCGCTGGAACTCAATCAGGAGCTGGCGGAACTGCTCGCGCATAGTCCCGATTTGGAAAGCCGCCTGGACACGCTGCGCAGCTTCCGCCATCAGGAATTCCTACGCATCGCGATCGCCAATCTGGCCGGCCGGCTCGAGTTGAGCGACATGCAGACGGAGTTGACCCTGCTCGCCGAAACCGTGCTGAACAAGGCCTTGGATTTGGCCCGCGCCGAAGTCTCGGCGCGTTTTCCGATCGCCAAAGAGCTGCCGCTGTGCGCGATCGCGATGGGCCGCCTGGGCTCGGCCGAGATGTCCTACAACTCGGACCTCGACCTGATTTTCGTGTACCGCGAGACCGCGCAGGGCCACGGAGCCGAGCGCGAGGCGGCCCCGCGCATCGTGCAAAAGCTGATTGCGATCCTGGAGTCACGCAGCCGCGAGGGCTACGCCTACAAGCTCGATCTGCGGCTGCGGCCGTCGGGGAACGCCGGGCCGCTGGTGACCTCGCTGGACGGCTTTCGCGAATACCATCGCCACAGTTCCGCCACCTGGGAGCGCCAGGCCTTGATTCGCGGCCGCGTGGTTGCGGGTGACGAGCGGTTGGCGGCGGAGGTCGAGGACGCGCGCCTGGAATTCGTCTTCGGCCAGGGGCTCTCGAACGAGGGCGTGGCCGAAATTGCCGCGATGCGCGAGCGGATGGAGCGCGAGTTGGGCTTTGAAAGCGCGGAGCAACTCAACATCAAACAAGGGCCGGGCGGACTGGTTGACGTGGAATTCCTGATCCAGATGATGGCCTTGCGCCACGGCTGGCGCTATCCGCAATTGCGGCGCCGGAGCACCGCGGAGTTGCTCACCGGGCTGATGTCCATCGGTCTGATCGCACGGGCGGACGGTGAAAATTTGCACGGCGACTATGAATTTTTGGCCCGCCTCGAGAATTATCTGCGGATGGAGACCGACCAGGCGTCGTGGGCCGTGCCGAAGGACCCGGACCGGCTCACTTCATTGGCGCGGCGAATGGGCTTTACGGCCCTGACCGCGGGCCAGGACTTGCTCGACGAACTGGCGCGCCGGCGCCGGAGAGTCCGTGAAATTGTCACCCGCTATTTTGCGGCGGAACAGGCGCGCGAGCCGGGCGCGTCAACGGGTTCGCCGGACTGATTCGCATCATGCCCGATTCGCAACTGATCCTGGTTACCGGCGGAAGCCGCAGCGGCAAGAGTTCCTATGCCCTGGACCTCGCCGAGCGGCACGCCGGCGCTGGACGCGCTTTTTTTCTCGCCACGGCGCAAGCGATCGACGAGGAGATGCGGGCGCGCATCGCCCATCATCAAAGCCTCAGGCCCGGTATTTTCGAGACCATCGAAGCGCCCGTGGAACTCTGCGAAGCGGTGGCAAAGCTCGATCACCGCGCCGGCGTGGTCGTGATCGATTGTCTGACCATCTGGGTTGCGAACCTGCTGGCCGTTAATCGCGACGACGCGGCGATCATGGCAGAAGCCACCGGCCTGGCCGATCTGTTAAAGCAGGCGCCGTTTGATTGCTTCGTCGTCACCGACGAGGTGGGATCTGGAATCGTGCCGATGGCGCCGCTGGGCCGGCGCTTCCGCGATCTGTTGGGATGGACCAATCAGGCCGTCGCCCGCGCCGCGGACCAGGTCCTGTTGATGGTCGCGGGCTATCCGCTGCGGGTTAAATGACTGCGGGTGACGGACCTAAAGAAACCGGCTGCGGACCGCTCTACAAAAGAGTAGCTCTGTGGGGAAGGGAGAACCATCATGAAAATTGGCACTTCGATCGGAGTCGGCTTAACCGGCCACGTCGATCTTATTAAAAAGGTCGCGGCGGCGGCGGACCGGCTGGGATTCTCCACTTTGTGGGCAGCCGAGCATGTGGTTCTGTTCGACCGGTACTCCTCGAAATATCCATATGCCGACACCTTTAACATGCCCGGCGATACCTCCTTCCCCAGTCCTATGATCGCGTTGACCTATGCCGCCGCCGTCACCGACCGAATCCGCCTCGCCACCGGAATTTGCATTGTCCCCGAGCACAATCCCGTCGTCTTGGCCAAAGATGTCGCCACGCTTGATTATTTGAGCCGCGGACGCTTCATCCTGGGGGTCGGCCTCGGATGGTCCGAGGAGGAATTCAGCGCGGTGGGCGTCCCGTTCGAGCGCCGCGCGCGCCGCACGACGGAGTATCTCGAAGTGATGCGCCGGCTATGGACGGAGGAGCGCACCACCTTTACGGGCGAATTCGTCAACGTCGCGGGCGCCCGCAGCTATCCCAAGCCGCATCGCGGAGCGCCGCCGATTTTCTTCGGCGGCGAGAGCGATCCTGCGATGCGGCGCGTGGCGCAACATGGAGTCGGCTGGTTCGGTGTGAACCTGACTCCGGAGCAGGTCACCGAGCGGCGCAAGAAGCTCGAAGATCTTCTGAAGACCCGGGGACGGAAAATCGAGGAAGTCGAAATCGTGGTCGCCAACGTCAAGCCGGTCAAACTCGACGAAGACATGCTCAAGCGCTATCGCGACGCCGGCGTCAGCGAACTCATTTCAGGCCCCAGCCTGCGCGGCCCGCAAGACGACGCCGACCAAGCGATGGAAGACCTCGCGCGCCGCCTGCTGGAACCCGCAGCGCGAATGTAGCCATCCGGGGAAAGCGTTAAGCCGCAAGAGCGAAGAGGATTTTACCAACCAAAAGCACGAACGCATTGGGGCAGAAGCTCTTTTTGTGCCCTCTCCTTATCCTGAGACTGTCGATAAACTCTCAAACCTACCTCGCCCGCGGCTGCGGACCGGGTCCGCAGCCGCACGCCGGGAGAGGTCGGCGCGCGTTTTGCGCCAGCAAGTCGCGTGACGGGTAAGGGCGCAGGTGGGCCTGCAAAGATGTGTCGGGCGAGCAGAATCTCGCGATGCGCCAATGCTTTTATCCTACTTGAGGTGTATCAGAACCCTCACCCTCGCCCTCTCCCACAACTGAATGTGGGCGAGGGAACAGAACCAAGCCGCCATTGTGCGACCGCGCTATCAAGCCCCCAGCTTTGCCCTTTAGTAGTTTATCGACAGTCTCTATCCTGGGAGAGCAGGGCGAGGGAGAGGTTGCCCGCCCCGATCCACGGCCCATGTTCGCACCAGCCACTTACATTTCGCGCCACAAGTGCACTAGATTATTGCGAAGGCAATGAGCAACCCGGGGGAAGGTATCCGAAGGGGAGTGCAAGATGGTGAAGGCGCTGTTCGCCGATAGCAAGCAAGCGACCGAGCTGGAGCAGGACCTACCCGGAGCAGGCGCGCCTTTATCATCGTGTGCCACTGCCACACGATGCGGCCTCGGCTTGTGGGTTTGCGCGGATCTAATCCAGTTTCTCAATCTCGATGGAGAGCCCACCATGGATGTTAATCAGATCGATCTGCTCAGTCCCGACAGCTTCGTGAGGGGCGTTCCCCACGAATGGTTCACGTACCTGCGGCACAACGCCCCCGTCTATAAGCATCCGGAGCCGGCCGGGCCCGGCTTCTGGGTGGTCACACGCTACGACGACGTCGTCCAGGTCGGTCGCGATTCGCAAACTTTCTCCTCTGAGCAGGAGCGTGGCGGAGTCGTCCAGCTTAGGGACGATATGATGGACGACTTCAATCGCGGCGGCCGGATGATGCTGACCATGGATCCCCCCGATCACACCCGCTACCGCTCGCTGGTCAATAAAGGCTTCGTGCCGCGCATGATCAATGCGCTCGCGCCACACATCCGGGAGATTACCAGCGCGATTATCGAACGGGCAATCGACAAAGGCGACCAGTGCGACTTCGTCGTCGATGTGGCGGCGGAGCTTACGCTGCAGGTGATAGCCGAGTTGCTGGGCGTGCCGCTGGAGGATCGTCACAAGGTATTCCAGTGGAGCAACCGCATGATCGGCAGCGAGGATCCGGAATACGCTATCAGCGACGAGCTGGTCCGCCAGGCCCAGATCGAGATGTTCATGTACGTCAATGCGCTTGCGCCCAAGCGTCGCGAGGAGCCGCGCGACGATCTCGTCACGACGCTGTTAAACGCCGAGATTAATGGCGACCGCCTCTCCGAGATGGACTTCAATCTTTTTTTCCTTCTCCTCGCGGTGGCGGGCAACGAAACCACCCGCAACGCGCTCTCTCACGGCCTTCATACTCTCATCCAGCATCCCGAGCAGTATCGGATGCTGGTCGATGACCCCTCGCTAGTACCTTCGGCGACCGAGGAGATCCTGCGCTGGGCTTCGCCGGTTATGTATTTTCGCCGCAACGTGACTTGCGACACTGAGCTGCGCGGACAACCGATCAAGGCGGGCGACAAACTGAGCATTTGGTACATCTCCGCCAATCGCGACGAAGAGATTTTCGACGACCCCTTCCGCTTCAACATCAAACGGACCCCCAACGAGCACGTGGCCTTCGGCGGTGGCGGCTCGCATTTCTGTCTGGGTGCAAGCCTGGCCCGAATGGAGATCAACATCCTGCTCGAGGAGTTGGTGAAGCGGGTTCCGGCACCGAAGATGGTGGGCGATGTGAAGCGGCTGCGGTCGAACTTTATCAACGGAATCAAGCACCTGCCCGTCCAGCTCGCGCCCGTCAAGGCGTAGGTCGGCGCTCCCAGAGCCGATGGCCGGGCGCGCGACATGACAACGAGCGCGCATCATCGATCAAGCCGTCGGGAAGTGCTTACGCACAGTCCGCGGGGGCCATGTCCTAATCCCCGAACACATGTGCACAGATCAAGGTGACTGGTGTTCCGCCTATTCTGATCCTTGGATACTCGGTGCTCCGCCGATATGTAGCTGAAGATCCCGCTTCGCAGGTGATCCGCGTTCCGCATCCTTCACATCCTCACTACAAAGAATATCTACTTCTTATATATATTCAGATACATACGAGAGGGGATCGGCGCCACAATGATCAATGTCGTCGACCCATTTTCTATGGCTACAAACTTCGACCTGAGCCGGACGCAATCCGGAATGAGTTGGTTCACTAATGTGCGCGCGCGGCCATTGCCAGGATCGCGGCCAATTCGGCGATTGCGCCGGCGGCGCCGATCAAATCTCCCGTCACCCCCCCCAGCCATCGCCGATAAAACCAGCGCGCCGCCAGCGCCGTTACTATCGCGGACGCGGCGGCGGCGCCGGTGTGCGATGAGAAGACCGGGATGATCGCAATCATGGCGATAGCGCTTGCGATACGCAGGTTCAACCAACCCCATTCGGGCTTCAGGAACGAACCGGCTCCGGCCGGACGCAGGTAGTCGAGCCCCGCGGACACCGCAACCATCGCCCAGCGGCCCAGACCCGGCGCCAGATAGATCGCCGCCGTGCGTCTGGATCCTTCCACCGCCGCCAACGCGGTCCAATACAGTCCCAGCCAGAGCAGGATCGCGGCCGATCCGAATACTCCGACGCTGGAATCCCGCAGAATCTCCAGGGCGCGCTCACGATTGCTGTGCGCTCCGAGCGCGTCAGCGGTGTCGGCGAGCGCGTCCAGATGCAGCCCTCCGGTTACAACGACCAACGTCAGGACTATCAGCCCGGATCTGATGGTGGTTCCGAACAGCAGTGCCAGTGCGAGATCTTCGACCGCCAGCATCACACCGAGCATGAACCCGACTAACGGAAACAGTCCGAAGGACGCGGCCACGTCGTCTTCAGTGGCCTGGCTTCGCGGCGCCACCGGCAGGATGGTCAGGAAGGTGGCCGCCAGCCGCAAATTCGTCACATAACGACTCAGTACTGGGCGGCGGGAATTGCCTGCGCCCTCAGCCATTCAAAGCTTTTCCGCCACGCCGGCGCCAGCGAAGGTAGCCATCTGATGATACATCGCCAGCGCCGCCTGGATGACTGAAATCGCAACGGCTGCCCCGGTGCCTTCACCCAGGCGCAGATCGAGGTCGAGAATTGGGCGCGCGCGCAGATGCTCCAGGACCAGCGCGTGTCCGCCTTCAGCCGAGCGATGGGAGAAAAACATCCGCGATGTAAGGCCGGGAAAGATTTTGTCCGCGACGGCCGCGGCCGCGGTCGCGATAAAGCCGTCCACCACCGTGGGAGTCCGGCGCGCGGCCGCGCCCAGGCATACTCCGGCCATCGCCGCAATCTCAAAGCCGCCCAACGCCGCCAGCAGTTGGAGGCCGTCTGCGAAAGTATCGCGATGGCGCTCGAGCGACGCGCGTACGACCTCCACCTTGCGGCGCCAGCCCGCGTCGTCCAGACCCGTACCGCGTCCCGCCATGTTGGCGACGTCGACTCCGGTGAGCGCGCTGAGCAGCGCAGCCGCCGAAGTGCTGTTCGCGATGCCCATTTCGCCGATTCCGATCAGCGTGGCGCCGCCCGCGATCGCCTCATTGACGGTCTCGATTCCCGCTTCGATGGCGCCGGTCGCTTGCGCCGCAGTCATCGCCGGTTCGCGCATAAAATTGCGCGTGCCGGCCCCGATGCGCCGATAGATTACGCCGGGGAGCGCCTCGCCGCTGGTATCGGTGGCGACGCCAACATCCACCACCTTGAGATCGTAGCCGTAGTGCCGCGCCAGGACGCTGATCGCGGCTCCGCCCCGCGCGATGTTGCGCAGCATCTGCTCCGTTACCGCTTGCGGATATGCGCTCACGCCTTCATCCGCGATCCCGTGGTCGGCCACGAACACCAGCATCGCGGCTTTGCCGATCTTTGCCGAAGGGTCGTGGCGCGCCGCGGCGTAGCGCCGCACCAGTTCTTCCAGATAGCCCAGGCTGCCCAACGGCTTGGTGAGTGAATCGAGCCTGCGCGCGGCCTCCTGACCGGCGCCCTCATCCAGCGGCTCGATCGACGCAATCGTTTCGCCTAGCAGACTCATGACAAAATCAGCTCCGCCGCATCGGTTATGCGATTCCGGCTCCCCGCGCAAGCCGCATCGGATTCCATCACCGGCAATCCCGCGCGGCATCGAGCAGGCGGTCATTGTCGGCACGGGATCGCACCGCGATTCGGAACAATCCCGGACCGGCGCCGGGCAGTGCGGCCAGGTCGCGTATTACGATGCCGCGTTGGAGCAGGTGAATCCTGAAGGGTTCAGGACGCGATACCTCGAACATCAGAAAGTTGGCTGCGGACGGAAAGACCGTGAAACCCGCGATCGCACCGAGTTGCTCCTCCACGTATGCGCGTTCGCGTCTAAGCGCGCTTGAAATTTCGGCGCGCCATCGATCCGGTTGCGCAAGACAGGCCAGACCCACCGCCGCCGCGGGTCCGCTTACCGACCATGGCTCGAGCGCGCGCGCGAGTTCCGTGACGATATCGGCGCCGCCCACCAGGTAGCCCAGACGCAGGCCCGGAATCGCATAGAGCTTGGTCATCGAGCGGGTAACAATCAGCTTCGGATATTCTTTGACCAGCGCCACGGCGGACGCCGGATCATCGGCGAATTCGATAAACGCCTCGTCGATTACGCACCAGCATCGACGGGCGCTGCATCGCTGCGCGATTGCGGCTACGCCGGCCAGGTCCACCAATGACCCGGTCGGGCTATTCGGCCGCCCCAGGAACAGCGCGTCGGCGCCTTGCGCGATTGCGTAGTCGACATCGTCGCGGTCGAGCTGAAAACCGCGTTCGCGGCGAAGCCGGATTGGCGCCGGGGCAGTACCCAATGTCAGCAGGCTGTTGGCGATCTCGCTGAAGGTCGGTACCACGACGAAGGGCCGCTGGGGACGCAGCACGCGCGCAATCAGATAGATGAGCTGGATTGAGCCGTTACCAGCCAGAACGTTGCCGGGCCCAACGCCCAGATGCGCGGCGATCGCCGCGGTCAAAGTTGCGGCATAGGGCTCGGGGTACGAGGATATCGTCGCCTCGGCTTTATGATAGGCGGCAAGCACCTCAGGGGGCGGTCCAAACGGATTTGTGCTGACGCTGAAATCGATCACGGACCCCGATGGAGCCGCGCCGCCGTGCGAGCGATCGAATCCTATCTCGTCCATAGCGGACTCATCAGCGCGCGCACTGCCGCGATGACGGCAAAAGCAATCAGCGTCTCGGCCCACAGCAGCCGGCGCGCGGTGGCGATGTCGGCCACTGTGACCTGGCGACGCGCCGCACCCATCAGCGGCCGCGTTTCCATTTCGCCATCATAGAATGCGGTCCCGCCAAGCTGGACGCCCAAGGCCCCGGCCATCGCGCACTCCGGAAAGCCGGCGTTAGGACTCGGATGGCGCCGCGCGTCGGCGCGGCATGTCCGCAACGCATCCATGGGACGCTGCCCCAAAATTGCCGCGGCCGCAACCAGGCTCGCGGCGCTCAGCCGCGCGGGAACAAGATTGGCCATGTCGTCCATGCGCGCAGCCCAACGGCCAAAATAAAGGTAGCGCGAATCGGTATGACCGATCATCGAATCGAGCGTGTTAATCGCCTTATAGCCCATCGCCGCGGCCGGGCCGCCCACGAACAAATACAATAGCGGCGCGACGATGCCGTCGGAGGAATTCTCGGCCACCGACTCAATGGTCGCGCGCACCATGGCGTCGCGATCCAGACTTGCGGGGTCGCGGCCCACCAGCGCGGGCATCGCCGCGCGGGCCGCGGGCAGATCGTCGCGCTCAAGAGCATGTTGAACCGTGGCCGCGGCGGCGTCGAGACCGCGAAGCGCCAAAGTGGTCCAGGCCATGATTACCGCAAACGCGGCGCCCAGCGGCGGCGCCAGTAACGCGCTCAGCGCGATCAGTGCCCAGGTAGCGGCGATGGCCGCAAGGACGACGGCGATTGCCAGCAATGCGCCGCGGCGCAGGTCCTGGGCCGGATTCCCCGTTCGCAGAGTTTCGCCACAGTCGATCAGCCTGCCGATCAACCGCACCGGATGCGGCATCCAGGCCGGATCGCCGAGTAGCAGATCGAGCAGGACGGCCGCCCCAATAAGGACGACCGGCAGATGCCACGCCCGGATCATGACACCCGCCGCAGAGCCTTGGCGCAACTGCGCAGCGCGGCCTTGCCGATAAGTTCGCCGAGCAGCGTATGTTTCCCGCAATATGGATGGGCGCGGCCGCGGGCGGGGGATGCAATCACGATACAATCGGTGCCCGTGCCGGTCGCAGGCCGCTTGGTGCGCGTGCTCAAAATACCGGCGTCGTGGACCGCCGCCACACGTGCTTCGGTCGCCATCGCCAGCGCTTCGACCATCGCCGCCGCTGACAGCCGCTGGCTCACCACCAAGGCCAGATTTATCGTGCCTGGCTGCGCGAGCCTGGCGGTGGCGGGGTCGCCGATGCGCAAGGCGTTGGAACATCCCGCGGTGCACCACGCGCCGACCGTCAAATCGCCGCGGCGGGCGGTGGCGTAGCCGGCCTTGCGAATGTCGGCGCCGGTCATCATCGCAACCACCATGCGCGACTTGAGCCCGAGCAGCGTCGCCAGCCGGGCGAGATATTGGCGTGGATGCTCGGTGGCGGCCCGGTCACCCATCGTGACTTGATGATTGACGATTGCGCCGGCGCGCCGTGCTCCGCCGCCCAGGGACGCCCAACTTAGCACCTGATGGGGTTGCGGTAAGTGAATTATCAGGCTGCGTCCGTCGATCTGCCAATGCCAGGGCGCGGGTTGTCTTTCCATTCCCTCTCCCACACAGCCCCTTCTGTTCTCTCTCCCACGTTCACAGTTTGTGGGAGAGTCTTTTGCGTTCCCTCTCCCACGTTTAGTTGTGGGAGAGGGCTAGGGCGAGGGTTCGGATGCACTTCAAGCAGTATTCCAACGGGCGCGAGCAATAGTCTCCCGCCCACAGCGCGTTTTAGATTCAGACAGCCTTTTTGGCTGCTTCCAGCGCCGCTTCGTAGTTGGGATGTTCGCGGATCTCCTTGACGTACTCGGAGTAAACTACGTTATCATTCTTGTCGACAACGAACACCGCGCGGGCCAGCAGGCAGTTCTCCTTCATCAGGACCCCGTATTTTTCACCGAAATCATGCGTCTGGAAGTCGCTGACGGTGGTCACCTTGTCCACGCCGGCCGCGCCGCACCAACGCGCCTGGGCGAAGGGCAGGTCCATCGATACCGAGACAATCTGAACGTCGCCGGGAAGCTTGGAGGCCTCTTCGTTGAAGCGCCGCGTTTCGGCGTCACATACCGGCGTGTCGAGCGAAGGCACCGTGGTGATGATCTTGGTCTTGCCCTTGAACGAGTCCAGGGTGACGGGAGCCAGGCCCTTGCCGACGGCTTTGAACTGGGGCGCCTTGTGGCCGGGCTTCATTTCCGGCCCCACCAGCGTCACCGGGTTGCCCCCCATTGTGACTACGCCTTTGCGTTCTTCTGCCATGTTGAATCTCCTTCCATGTGTCTAAAAATGATAACGCGCAGGACCGCGGCTCGCGGCCAGGCGTTCAAATAAACGTGACATCATCCAGTCTCAGAGAAAGAGCGGGGTCATGCAACACCCGGCGTTTAATGGCCGATGAGCAGGGCGATCAGGCTGCCGATCACCAGGATTACGTTAACCAGCGCGGTCAATCCGGCGCCGTAGGCGCGCTGCGCAGGATCTTTCACATAGCCAAACGCATAAATCAGGCGCGCGATGAGGAACAATATTCCAAGAATGTCCGCCCAGCCCATGCTCACGTGATGGGCGAAAATTATCAGCGCCGGGATGAAAACGATCAGTTGCTCGAGCGTGTTCTGATGCACGCGGAAGTGGCGCTCGAAAATCGGATTGCCCGTGATGGCGGGGGCTTTGACATCGTATTTGGAGCGGGCGCGTCCGACCTTGTAACCCAGGGCGAGGTACTCGATCAGCGCCAGTACCACGACGAGTTGTACTCCAATCATACGGTCGCTCCTCCTTTTGTTCCGCAACGCGCGCGCCGGCGCTACTTCAGAAACGGCAATACTTCCGAGCCGAACCGCTCCAGCGAATGCATCGCCTTAGCCGGATCGAGTCCCGGCATTTGCGTGGTGATTATCAGGTCGGTCAGCTTGTCCTCTTCGATCACCTGCGCCAGGCGGCGGCGGATCTCGTTGGGCGGCCCCAGCACGCTGACGCGTTTGAGCCGCTCGGGGTCGGGCCGGATCGGCGCTTTGGAGATATCGGTGCCGGCATGCTGTGAGAGCCATTTGCCGTAATTCTCGGCCCAATACATCGACGACGCCTCAATATCTTTCCAGGCGGCTTCGGCGGAATCCGCGACGTAAACCGTGCGACTTCCCACCACGCTGAATTTGGCGGGATCCGCGCCGCGCGCCTTGAGCGCGTCGTGGTAGAGCTTGACCGAGCTGGCGGCGCCGACCGTCGCGAAGGAAAGTCCCATTTCGGCGGCGCGCTGGATTCCCTTGGGCGCGCCCACGCCCCACAACAATTCCGGATAGGGCTGGCTGACGGGGCGCGGCAGCACCCGCACGTCGTTCAGGTCGAAGTACTTGCCCTTGTAGCTGAAACGTTCGCCGGTCCACGCCAGCTTCAGAATCTCCACGGTCTCCAGCGTCCGTCCCAGACGCTGCTTCTTGTTGACTCCGAAGGCGGCGAACTCTTCGGCGCGATAAGCCTGGCCCACGCCGATCCGCAGCCGGCCGCCGGAAATCACGTCCACCACCGCGATATCTTCAGCCAGCTTGATCGGATGATAAAACGGAAACAGCAGGACGTAAGTTCCGATCTGGACGCGACGGGTGCGCGCCGCGATCGCCGCCGCCATCGGCATCAGCGAGGGCAGGTAGCCGTCATCGGTCAGATGGTGCTCGGTCAGCCAAATCGAATCGAAGCCCAATTCCTCCGCCCGTTCGATTTGCGCAAACATCTGTTTATAGAGTTGGTCGAAGCTCCGCCCCGACCCGGGCGGATTGCGGAAGTCAACCTGGTAGCCGAATTTAACCTGCGCCATCGTTCATCCTCTCCGTTTCATAAGCCGCGTACAGTTCGATCACGCGTGACCAGTTCGTGGTGTCACCCCGGTTTCGATTAGCCGATCCTCGAAGCTAATGCCAAACGGACCGTTCCAGTGGTCAGGACGGCCCGGTTTTGCCATAAGATGGGCTGGCCGATTCCGAAAGCGTTGATTGTCCGTGAACAAGGGAGATGGTGATGGCCGCTAAAATCCTGTTGCAAAACGCCAGGTTGATCGATGGCCTGCGGGAGGCGCCGCTGGAGAATGCCTCGGTGCTGATCGACGGCGAGCGCATCGCCGCGGTGCAAGCCGGCCGGATTGAGCCGCCTCAAGGCGCGCAGGTGATCGACCTTGAGGGAAAAACCGTCACCCCGGGACTGATCGATACTCACGTCCACACCATTATGATTGGTGATGAAGGGCTCAAGCTCTTCATGGCCAATGGCATCACCGCAGTGCGGGACTGCGGCGCCAGACTGGAGCGAGTGACCGCGATCAGGGATGCGCTGTGGTCGGGAAAGAAATTCGGACCGCGACTGTATTTCTGCGGTCCCCTGCTGGACGGCGCGGTATCGAGCCTGCCCGGCGCGGGGGGCGCGGTGATGACGCAGAACGTGCCCTCCAAGGAGTCGATACCGGGTATCGTACAGCCCATCCTCGACGCCGGCGCCGACGGCCTCAAACTTTACTTCGGACTCACCGCCGAGGTCGGAGCGGCGATTATCCGTTACGCCGACGGCCGCGTCCCGGTCACCGGGCACATCGGTTACATGCGTGCGAGCGAGGCGGTGAAGGCGGGGATCAACGGCCTGGAGCACATCAGCCCGTCGGTCTTCAACGACGTCTGTCCGGCCCATCTGCGCTTCGGTCCCGGCACCTCGATGGCGGGGCGTCAGTTCGCGCAACGGCTGCGCGCCGGATGGCTGGAGGCGGATTTCACCGCTCCCGACGCGCAATCGCTGATCGAGCAGATGGCCAAGCATCAGGTCGCGATGGGCACCACTATGAATATCCACTGGATGTTCAGGGCGGGGTACGACGCCGCGGCGCGCGATCCGGATCGCAGATATATTGTGCCCGGTATCCTGGCCGGCCGGCGCGAGACCGCGGCGGCGCGCAACAAATTGTCCGACCCCGAATGGGATCTGCATTTTGGCCGCGTGGCGCAATCGATCGTTGATCAGGAGCGGCGGGGACTGGAGCAGCAGCAGGAATTTTGCCGCCGCCTGTTCGAGGGCGGAGGTTTGATCGTGGGCGGCACCGACGCCGCCATAAATTATCCGCCGCCGGGATTTTCCCTGATGCGGGAGCTGGAGCTGCTGGGGGAATCGATCGGCGCGATGAACGCCTTGCGCGCCGTCACCTCGCGCGCCGCGTCGGCGCTGCGCAAACAGGATGATATCGGTGCGATAGCGCCGGGCAGGTACGCGGACCTGCTGGTAATTGACGGCGATCCGATCCGCGACATCACCCGGATGCGGCGGATTGCCACGGTCTTCAAGGGCGGCGTCTCCTATGACCCGCGCGCGATCCTGAAAGAACTGCCGGTCAATCCCAACTGTCCGGCTTCAGACAGCCAATAGCCAGTTCGAACGGCGGGTCCAACCATGGTCAGCAATACAAGTCTGCTCAAGAGTTGCGTTGCCGCGGTTATGGTGGCGATTGCGATGGTGACCGGGCGGCCGGCACAAGCGCAAACCAATTTCGACGCGCGGGTTTACGAGGCGCTGGCGGCGGCCGATTCCAGCGCAACGATTGCGCCGGGAACCAGGATCACGCTGGCCAACTGGACCCGGTATCGCCGTTTCATGCCGGTCGGAATGCAAGTCCTGTTCAGCGGAAAGTATCCGTGGAAAATCGGACCGGAACCCGAATATGCGATGGAAGTCGGGGCCACCATTTCAATTCCGCTGTCCAAAAAATATCTCGCTGATACGGAAAAATACAGCGGTGCGGTGCGGCTCGAGAAAGTCGCAACCGGCGGCTATACCATCAAAAACTACGTGGCCGGAATACCATTTCCCAATCCCGTCGAGCCCGAAATGGCTATCAAGTTGATGTACGACGTGTGGTTTCCCTATAACCCTTTCGTCCTGGAGATGCCCATAGTTTCGATTACTGTTGACCAGTTCCACAACACTGCCGATACCACGCTCGATACGGTGATTTGGAAACTCAATCATATCAGCGACGAAGGTAAACCGCGCTCGATGTATGCTCCCGGCTATTCAGAAGCCGATCGCTTCGAGGTGCTCGAACCGCAGCAACAGAAATACAGCACGCAACTTTTTCTGCAGCCTGACGACCCCGCCGCGGTGCAGGAATCCTACGTCTTTACCCCCACCTTGCGCCGCTCGTTGCGCCTGTCGACTTCGGCGCGATGCGCCGCCGCGGGCGATTCCGTCCCGGACGACAACGGCTCGGGGTTCTTCTTTCAGCCGGTAAATTTCACGGTCAAAATGTTGGGACTCAAGCGGACCCTGGCGATGGTGCATCTGACTCCCGCAGGACTGACGCCCGATGGATTTATGGTTAAAGGGTCGGTCCCCGGATGGCCCAAGCCCGGCTCCGGGAAATGGGAACTGAGGGACACTTACGTAATCGACGTCACCCCGCTGGCGGCGGCGGGCGACTATTGCTACTCGCACAAGATCGGGTACGTGGACAAGGAGACTTACGTGCTGACCTGGATGGAAATGTATGGCCGGAATTCAGGGCTGTCGAGAGTCTGGGCGGTCTACCAGGTACCGCGGCCGATTGGCTCGGGTGAGAAGGTCCTTCTCCCCGAGGCTTTCTCGACCAGCATCCTCAACTTCAAGGACGGGCACGCCACCGTCGCGTTGCAGGCTGGGCCGGCACTGGTCGACGACCAGACGGCGAAGGATTTGCAGAACCCGGCGGTCGCGGCGTCCTCCAGCGGGCTGGTCCAGATCATGAAGTAGCGCCCGCCGAGGCCGTAAACCGTGGGAATATTTGCGGCTTGTTTCGCAATACCTGATGGAGTTGACTGAGACTGAGCGCATGACGATTCGGGCCGGGATGCAACCGGTGGTAACGAGCGGATGCAGAATCACGAAATCGCCAGGATTCTGGATGAAGTCGCCGACCTGCTCGAAGTCAGTGAAGACAACTTCTTCCGCGTGCGCGCCTATCGCAACGCGGCGCGCATGGTGCACGACCATCCGCATCCGCTGGCCCAGATGGACGACCAGCAACTGCGCGAGTTGCCCGGAATCGGCGCCGACCTGGCGGCCAAGCTCGCCAGCCTGATCAGCACCGGGGACTTTGAGCTGCATCGGGAGTTGATCCGGAAAATATCCCCCGGTCTGATCGAGTTGCTGCGGCTGCCCAACCTGGGGCCCAAGCGGGTGCGTCTGCTCAGCGAACGGCTGCGCATCCGCGATGTCAACGATCTGAAAAATGCGATCGAAGCCGGCGCGCTGCGCACGGTGCGCGGGTTCGGCCCCAAGATGGAAACGCAACTGGCCGCGGCGCTCGCCGATGATCGGCAAGCCGTCAAACCGCGGCTGATGTTCTCCGAAGCGGCGCGATCGGCGCAGGCCCTGCTGGACTATCTGCGCCAGTCGCCGGCGGTCGAACAGGTCGAGGTCGCCGGCAGTTTCCGCCGCAGAAAGGACACCGTCGGCGATCTCGACTTGCTCGCAATTTCCACCGCGCCCGAGGCGGTGATGGATCGCCTGGTCCATTTCGCCGGAATCAAGCAAGTCCTGGGTCAGGGCGATACCAAGTCCAGCGTCGTGCTGAGCGGCGGTTTGCAAGTGGACCTGCGCGTGGTGCCGCGCGAGAGCTATGGAGCCGCGATGGTGTACTTCACCGGCTCCAAGGCCCATTGCGTCCATCTGCGGCGCGTCGCGCAAAGCGCCGGGATGCTGCTCAACGAGTATGGCCTGTTCCGCGGCGATGAGCCCGTGGCCGGCGCCACCGAAGAAGCGGTTTACCGCGCGCTGGGCCTGCCGTGGATAACGCCCGAATTGCGTGAGGATCGCGGCGAAATCGAAGCGGCCGCCGAAGGCCGTTTGCCGGGCCTGCTCACGCGCGCCGACTTGCGCGGCGATCTGCATAGCCATTCGACCTATACTGACGGGCGCGCCACCATCGAGCAGATGGCGACGCGGGCGCGCGAGGCCGGCCTCGACTATTTGGCGGTGACCGACCATTCGCAGCGCCTGGCGATGGTGCAGGGGCTCGATGCGGTCCGGTTGCGCGATCAATGGCGCGAGATTGAGGCGGTGGGCAAGCATCTGCATGGAATCACGCTGCTGCGCGGAATCGAGGTCGATATCCTCGAGGACGGCAGCCTCGACCTGTCCGACGACGTATTGGCTGAACTCGACTGGGTGGTCGCCTCCGTGCATTACAAGCTCAACCAAAGTCCGCAGGACATGACCCGGCGGCTGGTAAGCGCGATTCGCAATCCCTATGTTGACGTGATTGGCCATCCCAGCGGACGGCTGCTGACCGGACGCGAACCGAGCGCCTTCAATCTCGACGAGGTGCTGCACGTCGCGCGCGAGGAGGCCTGCGCATTGGAGGTGAACGGACAGGCCGAACGCCTGGATCTGACCGACATCGCATGCCTGGCGGCCAAGCATGCCGGGGTCAAGGTGGTGGTATCCAGCGACGCGCACCATCCGCGGGACTTCGCGATGCTGGAGTACGGGGTCAATCAGGCGCGGCGCGGTTGGATTGAACCCGCCGACGTGCTCAACGCGCGTCCGCTCGAAAAGCTGCGCCAGCGCTGAACTCCCGCGTTTAAGCGGGCCGGAAAAAGAAGGAACCTGTGATGGCAACGATGCCCAATCAGAATGACCTGCAGGCCGTGCTCAATTATCTGGCGGAGCCCGAGGCGAAGCCCGTGAGTTGGATGTACAAGCCGCCGGAGGGCACACCGTCGCGCTCCTGGCGCACCGTCAAGCATGCGGTGACGATTCGAAATGCGCGGCCAATTCTGGATCAGCTATCGCTGGAGCTGCAGGGCTTTGTCATCACGCATCAGGATAGCAAGGTCAAAAATTTCTACGACGACAATGAGGTGCGGTCGGTTTACTATCCCGAGGTGCAAGGGTTGGTGAAGGAAGCCACCGGCGCCGCGCGAGTGTTGGTGTTTGACTACAACGTGCGCTGTGGTCCGATGGCGAAACGCGGCGAACCCGGCGTACGCGAGCCGGTCAAATACGCCCACAATGATTACACCCTCAAGTCAGGTCCGCAGCGGGTGCGCGACCTGCTGCCCGCGGGCGAGGCGGAGG
This sequence comes from uncultured Pseudomonadota bacterium, assembly GCA_963805995.1. Classification (GTDB taxonomy): domain Bacteria; phylum Desulfobacterota; class Binatia; order Binatales; family Binataceae; genus JAJPJA01. The sequence continues at coordinate 31,387 of CAWDWL010000038.1, forward strand.
AACTGTTGAAGCATCGCTTTGCGGTGATCAACGTATGGCGGCCGATCCGCGGGCCGGTGGAGGAAATGCCCCTGGCCGTGTGCGACGCCCAAACCATCGCCAGCGCGGACCTGGTGCCGACCGACCTCAAATACGAGGATCGAACCGGCGAGGTGTATTCGCTGGCTTTCAATCCCGAGCATCGATGGTACTTCGTCCCGGCCATGCAGGCCGACGAAGTGTTGCTGCTGAAATGTTACGATTCCCTGGGCGACGGCCGCGCGCGGTTTACCGCTCATTCGGCATTCGAAGATCCAACCACCCGGCCCGGCGCCACCGCCCGCGAGAGCATCGAAGTCCGCACCCTGGCCTTCTTCGCGGCGTAGGACCTCAGCCCGCCATCTCTAATCCCAAGCAATAATTATGTGCAGCGAAAACCTTCACCCACACTCTCCCTTGTGCGGGTGCGAGAAATAACTTATCGCCGAGTCACGGAACGGAGGATTCAACCATGGCCGAAGGCAGTTCAAGGAAGCGCTTTGCTGGAAAGGTCGCTGTTGTCACCGGCGCCGGGCGGGGAATCGGACGCTGCGAAGCGCTGCTGCTGGCGCAGCAGGGCGCCAAGGTCGTGGTCAACGATCTGGGCGGCGCGCCGACCGGCGAGGGCGCCGACAAGAGCGTGGCCCAGGTGGTTGCCGATGAAATCAAGGCCGCGGGCGGCGAGGCGGTGGCCAACACCGACAGCGTGACCACGATGGACGGCGGCAAGGCGATCATCGATAGCGCGATCAAGAATTTCGGCCGGCTCGACATCCTGATCAACAACGCCGGTAACCTGCGTCCCAAGCCGATCTGGGAAATGACTGAGCAGGATTGGGATCTGGTTATCGCGGTTCACCTCAAGGGCACCTTCACCTGCACCCGGCACGCGGCGCCGATCTTTCGCGAGCAGCGCAGCGGAGTGATCATCAACACCGCTTCGGAATCCGGGCTGGGTCATTATGCGATGGCCAACTATTCCGCCGCCAAGGAGGGAATCGCGGGTTTCACCCGTACCGTGGCGCGCGACCTTGGACAATTCAACGTCAGAGTCAATGCGATCCGGCCGCGGGCAGGGACCCGGATGGCCATCCCTGAAGTGATGGAGACGATCCGGATGCAACAGGAAGTCCTGGGTTTTCCGGGTCTGGGCAATAGCTGGCTCTCATCCGATGACGAGGAGATCAAGCCCGAACAGCCGGCCACGCTGGCGGTGTGGCTCTGCTCGGAGGCTGCCGCCAACGTCAACGGTCAAATCTTTGAGGCCAATGGACGTCAGATCGGACTCTGGCCGGAAGAGGAAATGAGCCGCGTCATTCAACGGCCCGACGCGGACTGGGATTTGGACACGATGGACGCGCCAGCCACGCGCAATTACCTGATCGGGCATTTGACCAACAAGTTTTTGCCGAAGAAGAAGTAGGCTGAAAATCGCGTCACGGCGCTTTGGCCTCGCGCACGTCAGTGGCGACGAGCGGGCCGCCGATGGACTTCGCGACCTGCTCGCCGTCGCTGCCCGACAGGTCCCCCGATCACACCTTCGCACCTTTCTGGGCGAACAGTCCCGCGGTTGCCTTGCCGATGCCCGGCCCGCCGCCGGTGATGATCGCCACGCGGTCCGCGATTCTGCCTTGAGACCATTGGCCCCTCCTCTGAGATAATCCCCCGCAGGCCCTAAGGACCGGCCCGCCGGCGCCGCTCACTTCAAAACATACTGGCCGGTATAGAAGGTGACGATTTTCTTCAAGTCCACGAAGCTGGCGACATCGGCGCCGATCACTTCCGCGTTGGCAGGCGTATCATAAAGCCGCTGCTCGAGGTCCTGTTGCGTCGGAAAGTAGAGCATCGCGACGCCATTGTAACCGGGCGCCCCGGGGGTCAGCGGCTGATCGACCAGGTTGCGCACGTACCGCGTCATGCCGACGTGAACCCGGCACGCTAACGGGCCGTGATTGCGCCATCCCTGGCGTCCCTGCTCGACGCTTTTGCCTTCGCCAAAGGTAATCGCGGATACGAGGTTGACTCCGGGGGCGCGCCCGCCAACCGTAAACTGTTGCTGGTCTTTTTGCACCACTTCGTCAATCAGGTAGGCATGACAGGACGCGGACTGCGTTCGCAGATGCTCCTGGACCGCCGCCGACCCGGCCGTGGCCTGATACAACTCCGCCGCCGTCTGCGACGCGCCGGTCGGTTCGATCCACATTTCGGTCACGACGTCGTACGGCACCGGCGCCGAGTCCAGCGGCGCGACGCCCATGTTGGGCGTGACGTCGTTGACATTGACGATGTAATGCTGAAGTTGTGCGGCCTGCTTGAGGACCGCCGGTGCATGATCGCGCAGGAACCATTGCTGAAACCCGGCGCGGTCCTGCCGCGGTCCACGGCTGATGAGAGAGATGAATTTCATCGTGCGGTCCTCCATCGGTTAGTTGCCGGCAATTTGCCTGGAACCCAAGGCATGGCCGCGCAGGAAATCCAGCATTGCGGAAGTCCATTTTGTGGGCCATCGCGCATGTTCCATGAAACCCAGGCTATAGCCCAGGGGATCTGACAGCGGTCTTATATTCCCGGTTTCACTCGCTCCGCAAGAGCGCATGCATTCACTTACCTGCTCGCCGGTGTAGTCGATGATCGTGTCGCGCACGCTGACGCCGTCGGCGCGGAGCTGTTTCGTCATCCGTTCGGCGTTGGGACAGGTGCCGGCGATATCGCAGTCGTTGTGCAGATGCATAGTGGGCACTCCCGGGTTGAAGATTTGGATCTGCGAATCATTGGCGGGAGGCCCCTTTACCGGCGTTTGCGGACATGGGTCGTTGAAGGCGCCGAACGGATCGGGTGCCGAATAGACGGCAGCCGCCGCGATATTGGGGCGATTGAGCGCGTACAGATAGGCCATCGCCGCGCCATTGGACCATCCGGTGATATAGATGCGCGCGGGGTCAACTTTACCGGTCGCGACCTGCTCAGCCACGAAATGATCAATCGCCGCCGCGTCCACATTCTGATGGTAGAGGCTCTTGCCCACCGTCACGTCTCCCGCCGGACTCAGTTGCCGATACCAGTTGTCCCATCCCAGACCTTTGTCGTCGGGGCGCGGGTAATGGTGCAGAGTCTTGCGCGCCAGCGGCGCCATCACGATGTAGCCGGCAGTCTTACCGTCGGCACTTAGCGAAGTCGAATCCTGATCGAGCAACAGGCCCGTTTTGGCGACGGTCTTGGGGCCGAACAGCGAGGGGTGGAGATAAATTACCAGCGCCAATCGACTCTTCGGCGCGGGATACGGCTCCCACAGGCAGGCGTAACGGTCATCGCCATAGAGGTCTTTCCACGGACCCATCAAGGTGCCATGCAGACAGTCGGGCTTGAACGTACCCATCGTGATTGCCGGAGGGTTACCAAATGGACCGCACATCGGCGGCACCGAACTGCCCATCGCCCTGGTGCCGCAGCCAGCCGCGCTGATTGTGAGCGCCAATCCCGCCAGCGCGAAGAGGCGCGGCGTCAGATGCGCGCGTGACACCTACGCCGAGCTTCCCGAGTAATCCCAGAAGACCTGCCGCTCGGCGAACAGCCATCGTCCGTTGACCTTGCGCAGCTTGTCGCGATGACCCCCGATGGCGCTCAACTCGGTGCGGCCGCGATGGGTGCGGTAATTGATCACGTAGCAGCTCCCGGTCGCGCTGTCGCCCTGTATATCGACCTTGATGTTGCTGATCACGTGACGGACCTGGAACATGTGTGTCGTGGCCTTGTACTTGACGATGAATTGCTGCAACTCCTGGTGACCCGCATGGCGGCCAAAATTCGGTCCCTCCACTACCCCGTCCTCGGTGAAACACTGCAACCATTGATCATAGCGCCGTTCATCCAGGGTCCACGCGTAATCGGCATAGAGATCACGAATTTGTGCGTAGTCGTCCATCGCAGCCGTCCTCCTGATAACGAGAGCGCAAGCTTACCATCATCGCGCCGAAGTTCCGCAAGCTCCCGGCCGATATGTGCGTCTTCTCAGAACTCCGGACCGGTTATAGACTTGCGCAGCAATTCGCCGACGTTGCCCTTAGGCGCACGATGCCGCGCGTCGGCAAACGCTTGAGGCCGATTCAGGCAGGGTTGGCTTGGAGGAACAGGCTCTATGATGTGGCTGGTAGAAGTTGCGCTGCGCCGTCCTATTTCCGTGGCGGTGATGGCGTTGCTGATGCTGGTCCTGGGCACGCTCTCCTTCGCGCTGATGCCGATCGACATTTTCCCGGCGATAAACATCCCGGTGGTGATGCTGGTGTGGAGCTATCCCGGGTTGTCGGCGGTGGATACGGAACGGCGCGTGGTCACGCTCTCGGAGCGCGCCATCAGCACCACCGTCAACGACATCGATCATATAGAGTCGGAATCATTGCCCGGAGTCGGGCTGATCCGGGTCTACTTCCAACCCGACGCGTCTATCCCCGGAGCGATTGCGCAGATCAGCGCGGTGACCGAGGCTATCCTGGCCGGGATGCCGCGCGGCATGGAGCCGCCCAACATTATAGACTTCAACGCCGCCAATGTGCCGGTGGCGCAGATCAATGTCTGGAGCGATACGCTGTCGGAGTCGCAGTTGTTCGATTACGGCGCCAATTTCATTCGTCTCAAGTTGTTCACGATTCCGGGTCTCGCTTCACCCGCGCCGCTCGGCGGCGTGGGGCGCGCTATCATGGTGAACCTGGACCCGGCCGCGATGTACGCCAATCAGCTCTCGGCCAGCGCGGTGGGCCAGGCGGTGGCCTCGACCAACGTGGTTATCCCCTCGGGTACCGCGCGGATGGGAGATCGCGAATTCAATATCGATCTCAACATGAGCCCGACCCAAGTCCCGGAGTTTAACCGTCTGCCGATAAAGGCCGTGGCCGGGCTCACCGGCGGAACCCCGGTTTTCCTGGGCGACCTGGCGTCGGTGACCGATAGCCATCAGCCGCAAAATAACGTGGTGCGGGTGGACCATAAACGCGCCACCTACCTGCTCATCATCAAACACGCGGCGTCTTCCACCCTGGCGGTGGTCAATTCCGTCAAACGGGTCCTGCCCGACATTGCCGCCACCGCGCCCAAGGGTCTGAAGATGGCGCTGACGTTCGACCAGTCCCAATTCGTCCGCGACGCGTTGTGGGAGGTGGTTCAGGAAGCTCTCACCGCCGCCGGACTGGTGGCCCTGATGGTGCTGATTTTCCTGGGCTCGCCGCGAATGATGCTGATCGTCATCATCTCGATACCGCTATCGATTCTTACCGCTATCGTCGGGCTGAAGCTTTCCGGCCAGACCATCAACACCATGACCTTGGGCGGATTGGCGCTTGCGGTGGGGATGTTGGTCGACGACGCCACTGTGGAAGTCGAGAACATCCATCGCAACCTGCTGATGAGCAAGCCGCTGCTGGTCGCGATCCTTGACGGCGCCAGCCAGATCGCCACGCCGACCCTGGTCGGGACCTTGTCGATTGTGATCGTATTTTTCCCGGTGGTGCTGCTCCGGGGCGTGGCGCGCTTTCTGTTCACTCCGCTGGCGCTCGCCGTAGTCTATGCGATGCTCACCTCCTACCTGCTCTCCCGCACGCTGGTCACAACGATGGCCTCCGAATTGCTCAGTGACACCCCTGAAGAAGAGCAGGCGCGAGGATTGTGGGGTCGCTTCCATCACCGCTTCAATAGCGGCTTCGAATGGATGCGGGATCTCTACCGCGACGCACTCGGCGGCTTCATCGCGGCTCGCGGACTGGCATTGTTCGGAGTGACGGTGTTGGTCGGAGGCTCACTGCTCCTGTTGCTGGTGGTCGGGGAAGACTTCTTCCCCAAAGTGGACGCCGGCATGATGCGCTTGCACGTGCGGGTATCAACCGGGACCAGGATCGAACAGACCGAGCGCATCGTGGATCGCATCGAGCACTCGATCCGCATGGTAATTCCGTCCGCGCAATTGCAGAGTATCAGTGACAACGTCGGTTTGCCCTTGTCCTACGTGCTGGCCTTCTATCAGACCGACAGCATCGGTCCGCAGGACGCCGACATCCTGATCCAGCTTACGCCGAAGCATGCTCCGACCAAGGTGTACGAGGGCAAAATCCGGGAACTCCTGCACGAGCGTTTTCCCGACGTGGAGAGTTACTTCCAGGCCGCTGATATCATCGGCCAGGTGCTCAACTTCGGTTTGCCGGCGATGATCAATGTTCAGATCAGCGCGATGAATCTGGAGAGCGATTACGATATCGCCACGCGACTGCGCCGGCACCTGGAGAAAATCCCCGGAATTGCCGACCTGCGCATCGCGGAGCCGCTGGACTATCCGGCCTTCGAGGTTGCGGTGGATCGCGCCCGCGCCCTGGAGATGGGCATCTCGATGCAGGATGTGGCGTCCAGCCTGCTGACTTCGCTCAGCGGCAACGGCTTGCTGCAGCCCAGCTTCTGGCTCGATCCAAAGACCGGAATCAATTATCCGGTGGTTTCGCAGACTCCCCAGCATATCATTGATTCTCCCGGCGCTTTGGCCAACATGCCGATCAGCGCCAGCCAGCTCGACGGCCAGAGAACCACCCAGTTGCTGGGCAATGTTGCCACGTTTCAGCGCAGAGTGGACCCGGCCGTGGTCAATCATTACACCGTGCAGCGGGTAATCGATCTCAATTCCAGCGTTGTGAACCGGGACCTCGGAAGCACCACCGCCGAGGTGCGAAAAGCGATCGCATCGCTGGGCGAGTTACCGCGCGGCATGAAGATCGTGATCCGCGGCCAAAGCCAGGCGATGGACGAGTCATTCGCGACCTTGGAAGAGGGCCTGATCCTCGCGGTCATCCTGGTCTATCTGCTGATGGCGGCGAACTTCCAGTCGTGGTTGGAGCCGCTCATCATCCTGATGGCGGTGCCGGGCGTGATCGCGGGTGTCCTCTGGATGCTGGTGTTGACCGGCTCCACGATCAACGTCGAATCCCTGATGGGCACGGTGATGGCGGTCGGCGTCGGGGTCGCCAACGGCAACCTGCTCATCACCTTCGCCAATGACCTGCGCGAGGACGGTTACGGCGCGGTCAGCGCCGCGATTGAAGCCAGCCGCACCCGCTTGCGCCCGATCCTGATGACTGCGCTGGCGATGATCCTGGGGATGCTGCCGATGGCGCTTTCGTTGGGTACGGGATCGGAGCAGAACGCGCCGCTGGGCCGCGCCGTGATCGGCGGCCTGATTGGCGCCACCGCGATGACCCTGTTCGTGGTCCCGGCAGTTTACTCGATTTTCTCCAGGAAACTGATAACCAAGCAGGAACGCGATGAACGGGTGCGGTCAGCGATGCTGCCGCGCGCCTGAGAAACCCCAATGCCAGATCAGGAACCAAAGGATTACGTGCCCAAAAAACCCGGAGCCATCGCCATAATAGCCGGGGCCCTAGTGATCGTAGCGTTGTGCGTGGCTGCGGCCGGCTTGGTGCTCGCCCGCAACTCCCAATTGCGCCGGGTGGCGGCTCAAATCCAGCTTGACCTGGCGCAGGGACCGCGCGTGCTCGTGGCCCAGGTCCAGACTGCGCCCGAACAACGCGTCCTGGAAATCCCCGGCGGCACCACCGGTCATGATGAAAGCCCGATCTACGCGAAGCTGCCGGGTTACATGAAGAAGATTTATGTCGATAAGGGCGACCGTGTGGCGCGCGGGCAATTGCTCGCGGTCCTGGAGTCGCCGGAGACCGACAAGCAGGTCGCCCAAGCCGAGGCCGATTACGACCTGCAACGAGTTACCGACAGGCGCAACCAGACCCTGGCCAAACTCGGTGTCCTGCCGCGGCAAACCGCGGATGAGTCCAATGCCCGCTTGTTGCAGGCGCGTGAGTTGCTCGCTCAACTCAAAGCGATGCAGGCTTATGAGATAATCCGCGCGCCCTTCGAGGGGATGGTCACTGTGCGCAACGTCGACCCTGGCACGCTCATCCCCGAATCCACCACCGCGGCGGCGGCTAAACCGATCCTGGTCGTTGAGACGCTTAAGCCGCTGCGGGTCTATGCGCAAGTGCCACAGAGCCAGGCCCTGTTCATCCGCAATGGAGACAAGGCCGTGGTCACCGTCACCGAGTTGCCGGGCCGCAAATTCATGGGCACCGTCACGCGCCATTCCAAGTCGCTGACCGACGCCACGCGTACGATGCTGACCGAGGTGGACCTGCCCAACGAGGACCTGGCGCTGTATCCGGGCATGTACGCGAATATCCAGTTCACGCTCAACGCGCCCGCGGGCGTACCGCTCGCGCCCGACTCCGCGCTGATTTTCAAACACGGCAAAATCTATGTACCCGTGGTCCGGCAGGACCATTTGCGTTTGGTCGAGGTAGCGTTGGGCTATGACGATGGCCAGAACGTGCAGATCCTCAGCGGAGTGAATAGCGAGGATATGGTCGCGCTCAATATGGGTCAGGCGGCTCAGGACGGCCAACCGGTTCGACCGGTGGTAAGGCAGGCGGACTAGCCTGAACAGGGTGCGGAAAAAGGAGTTTCGTAGGCTATCCAAGGTTGATGCTTCCGCACCCTGCATGAAAGATGGCTTCATTCCTACATCTGCTCGCCCTCTGGAAGAGATAAGAGTGAGGGAGCAGGCTGTGAAAAAGCGGAAATCCTTTTTTTCGCCTGCTCGTCAGAGGTGATTTTTCAAGTCGGGCGAGACGCCTACATATCCAACTGCGGAAAAACGCGGTTGTACCGAGGTCCATGAATGCGCGAGATCAAATTCGGCGTTCACTTGATAACTACCGACTTTCCCTCGACTCTGGCGGCGGCCAAACATGCAGAGGAACTGGGTTTCTTCTCAGTCTCGATGGGAGACCATCTGCTGTCGGCCTTTCGGCGCGGCGGACCCGCTCCTAAACTTGAAGTATACTCAACGCTGAGCGCATTGTCGGTGCTCACCAGCACCATCCGGCTGGTGCCAATGGTAACGGCGGTCACATTCCGCAACCCTGCGCTGCTGGCCAAGATGGTATCGACGATCGATCACATAAGCGGCGGCAGGTTCATGGTCGGGTTGGGTTCGGGTTGGATGCAGCGGGAGTTCGAGGCCTATGGCTACACTTTCCCCAGTGCGGATGACCGCCTGACGCAACTGGCTGAAGCGATACAGATACTCAAAGCGATGTGGACCGAGGAAGCGCCGATCTTCAAGGGGCGATACTTTTCCATCAACCAAGCGTATAACTTGCCCCGTCCTACCCAGAGACCTCATCCCCCCATCCTGGTCGGCGGGTTTGGCCACAAGCTGATCGAGGTAGCGGCGCGCCACGCGGATATCGTCAACCTGATCCCGCCGATTCAGGGCGGCAAGCTAAAGCCGCTTGGAACTCTACATTTTGGCAAGTCCGAACTCCGGGATCGGATCGCATTGCTGCGCCGTTGTGCGCAGGCGGCCGGGCGCGCCGCGGATGCGGTCGAAATTTCCGGCTTCGCCACCGCACGGTTAAAGGCCGGCAAAACCGAGGCCGACCGGATGGCCGCCGACATGGCCAAGTTGATGCAATTCAGCGACGTGCAGGCGGCATGTGAATGTCCCGGCCTGTTGATGGGTACTCCGCACGAAGTCAGACGCAAGATCGAGTCGATGGTGGAAGAGTTCGGCATGACCTACTTCGTGTTGACCTTTCTCACGCCCGAATCCATGGATCTCTTTGCCCACGAGGTGATGCCGGAATTCAGCAACCGGGGCTAATCCCAAATGACTTCTGTTCCCTTCCCCGGTGAGACTGCCGAACAACGAGCCCAGGACGAGGACCATCATCGGACAATCCTATTATGGCTGGAGGCGCAGGTTTGTTCCTCTACCACGTTTCAAGTTGTGCGCGAGGGGAAGGGGTGCTCCGGCCCCCAAGAGAGAGTCCTTTTTCGGCGCGCCCTGTGAGGTGCGCGATGCCGGGCGTGAGCGCCCGGCATACCTACTGAACGGTGATTGTTCCCAGCGTGGCCGGCAATCCCGTTACAGTGCCGCCCACGCTGGTAGTGATGGTCTGCACGACTTGGGTCGAGGCCCCTACGCCGCTGGTGCCGTTGCCGCATCCGACTTCAGTCGCAGCGAGGATCATCGCCAGAGCCAGCACCACAAGATGGCGGCGCCGGAAGCGGCCGGTCACTAAGAGCATCCCCAGCGCCAAGAGGGTCAACATCGCGGTCGATCCCCTAGCGTGGCGAAACGGCGCGGGCGACATCAGTCCCGCGTAGGCAGTCCGATTCCGCCATAGGTCATTGGAACTGGTGGCCGGCGTCGGAGTCGGAACCGGAGAACTGGAGGCCAAGGCGGACAGGGTGAAGGTCGCGGTCTGACCGGTCGGAAGCGCGGAAAGACTGGAGAAATCAAAAGAGCTTGAACTGGTGGGAGAAGAAACCGAAGAAGCCACCGACGCCTGCCCAGGCACCTGACCGGTGAGCGTCAGAGAAGCAAAAACTGCCGAGTTGGTGAGCGAAAGATTAATCGAACTGATCGTGATGGTGCTGCCGCTGGTATTGGCGACGGTGAACGCTCCGGCGTTGGAGATGGAGGCCCCGGCGCTAACGGTGACAGCCACGCTGGAAGTGACGGCCACGGTTATCTGGGCATCCGCGACTCTGGCGACGCCAATCAGGCAGAAAGCGATCAGGATAATCGACCAACCAGGATAACGCTTCATCTGCTTTTCCTCCCTACCAGCGACGCTCAAGCTTATCTTCCCACTCGCCTGCGTTCAACCGAGCTAATAGCTCCATAATTGATACGCCGACTCGGCGGCGTTGAAGTCTCACGCCCGGTCTTCGTGGGATATGGACGATCCTGGAACCAAAAAGTTCCGCGGCACCTGCTTGCGTTTCACGGGTTGGCAACTGCCGCGATGTTGTGCACCCTCAGATCATGTTACGGGCGATTAATCAAACTCGCGGCACGGTCTTGTGCGCGCAAGTCGAAGAGGCCGCGACCGCGGTCGAGCGCGGCAGGGGACTGATCGGCAGGACCGGACTGGCCCCGCGCTCCGGGATGCTGATCGGCTGCGGCCCGCTGCTCTCAATAATGTGGATCCACACCTTCTTCATGCGCTTCCCAATCGATATCGTGTTCCTGGACCGCGGCAACCGAATCATGCGAGTTAGCTCGGACGTCAAACCCTGGCGGTTGACTGCTCCGGTCCTCGGCGCTCACCGGGTGCTGGAGATCGAGGCCGGAGCGGCGGCGCGGAACTCCAGCCGCCCCGGAGATCAAGTCACGTTCGAAGAACTTGCCTGACCGGTTGGCTTAGACCGCGGGTTTGAACTTGACCAGGGTTTGATCCGGCGTCACGTCATCAAAGAAAACCGTCACCGGCATATCAACCTTCAGCGTCTCGGGCGGCGCGACGACGTTGGTGGTCATCCGGGGTCCCTCCTCCAACTCCACGATCGCCAGCACATAGGGCTCCGCAAACAGGCGCGTCGCCGCGCGCCGCACGACGGTGAAGCTATAGAGCTTGCCCTTGCCGCTGCATGGCCGCCATTGCAGGCGGTCGGAGAAGCAATGGGGGCATCGGGCGCGCGGGTAATAGATGAACTGATGGCATGCGTCGCAACGCTGCAGAATTAATTCGTGGCGCTTGGCGGCGTCCCAAAAAGGCTTGCTCACCGTGGTCGGCTGCGGAAGCGGCTTGAGATATTCGCTCATGATCGACGCTCCAACACCAGGCTTACCTGCTCGCTCATGATGCCGCCGTTGCCATTGACGTAAGCCAGGGTGGCGTCCTTGACCTGACGCCCCTCGCCCCGCCCCATCAACTGACGCACCGCCTCGGTCACGTGGCTCATGCCGCCGGCCAGGCCGGGCTGACCAAACGACAGTTGGCCGCCGTGGGTGTTGCATGGCAGATCGCCGGCGTAGGTCAGGTCATGCTCGGCGACAAACGGGCCGCCCTGCCCCTTTTTGCAAAAGCCCGCGTCCTCCAGGCTGACGAGCACGGTGATCGTATAGCAGTCGTAGAGCGATACCAGGTCGACGTCATTGCGCTGCACGCCCGCCATCTTGAAGGCGGTTTCGGCGGCGGGCTTGATCGCGGACTCGGTAATCTCGGGTGCGTAGGTTATCGCCGCCCGGTCGGAGGCTTCGCCGGCGCCGAGCAGCCAGACCGGCGGATGCTTGGCGCGCCGGGCGACTTCGGGCGAAGCAACGATGACCGCCGCGCCGCCGCTCATCGGGCTGACGATTTCGAATAGATGCAGCGGCTCACAGATATAACGCGAGTTCAGCACATCATCGATGGTGAGCGGCGTGTCATTGAAATATGCCAGCGGATTTCGCAGCGCGTTATGGCGCTGGTCGACGGCAATCTTGGCCATCTGCTCGGGCTTGGTCCCGTAAATCGCCATATGGCGCTGCGCGATTAACGCATAGCCGCAGTTGGCCCCGATCGCGCCATATGGGGCCTCGTACTCATACATCAGCGAGATCATCGGCGGCCGACGGCGCCCGAGCTTGTTGAGGTCGGCAGTCAGACACAGCACCGCGTTGCACATGCCGGCGTCGATTGCGGCGGCCGCCCGCCAAATCATTCCCGCGCCGCTGGCGCCGCCGATGTCCAGCACGTTGAGCATCCGCGGGCGCAGGTCGAACAGCTCGCCGATGGCCGACGGATAGATCATTCCGGGGTCCGCGCTCGGCATCCCGACCAGCAATCCGTCAATGTCTTTCTTCTCCAGGTTGGCGTCGGCGATAGCCTCGGCCGCCACCGCCGCCATCAGATCCAACGCGCTGGCGTCACCCGGTTCACGCATCGGCCGGAGTTCGCCGATTCCGATTGCCGCAGCCTTGCCTTTAAGACTCATGGTTCGGCTCCTTTGCCGTTACCGAGTACCACAAAGTCCGCGGGCGGTGTATAGGCTCGGCGTGCGCCATGCTGACAGCATCGGCGGCGTGCGGTAAGCTGCCAGCGGCAAGGAGTTTTGACGATGGCGTTTATCTGTTGCGATGACCACAGCGTTTCCCTCGAGGCCGACGGCATCGACCCTGACAGCGCCAAGCGCCTGATGCTCGACGACCGCGTGTCCGCCAATGGCGCGGTCGAGCAGGAACTCAAGGAATTCGGCCGCGAGCATCGCGACTGCAGCGTCCGCATCCTGGCCGACTGAGCGCCGCCTGACCGCCGTCGTTATCGGACCGCTGAGCCCCTCTGTTGCCTCCCCTTATCCTGATACCCCAGTTGACCCCTCTGACGGGCGCTGGCACTATGTCGGCGCGGGGTGGAGCAGTCAGGTAGCTCGCCGGGCTCATAACCCGGAGGTCGAAGGTTCAAATCCTTCCCCCGCAACCCTGTATAATAAGCACTTTTTTTAGTGATTCACTGTCTGCAGTCCGTTTGACAGCCAGGTTTCAGCCACTGGTGCAAATCAAGCGTTGGATTCGCGCCCTGCTCACGGGGACGTAGAGCATCCTAATGAGGGCCATTCAAACGTCGGCCCAGACGCCGAGCCACACCGCGGATTTGTGTACGAGGAATATTTCTGAATGACCGCCAAGCCTAAACGCCGTAAGTTGGGAAGTTTTATTCGTGGTCAGGGTGATGATGAGTTGTTGTGGGCTGCGGAAACAGGCTCACCAGAACTTCAACGAAAGGTATGCTTCGAAATTGGGCGCCGTAAACCACGAGGCGGAAAAACGACTTCTGAGACAGGAGTGAGCGCGCACTTAAGCTTGCGCGCGATGCGGTGAGCAGGCCCAGTCGAGTGAGGCGGCTCCTGCCCAGCAAGTTGAATCGTGTTCGCAGGTCTTGTTCAGCAAGAAGCGGGACAGCTTGAAAGCGGCGATGGCGTTGCACTTCGCCTACTACAATCTGTTACGGTCTCCATCGGACCTTGACTGTTACGCTCGCAACGGCGGCAGCCTTAACACCGCCGTCTCAGTCATCACCGCCGTGCCCTTCGCCGAAGGCCGGCATACTCGGAGCCGAGGGGATCGTCGGGTTGATGAACGTTGGAGGCTCGCCGGGAGTGATAATGGTGTAACCGCCGTTGAAGCTGGGATTTATGAAGGTGGGCGGCTCGCCCGGCGTAATCGCGGTGTAGCCGCCGTTGTAACTCGGGTTCACAAAGGTTGGCGGCTCTCCAGGTGTGATGACGGTGTAGCCGCGTTCTTGACCCGGGTATTGGGCCCTTGCCAGAGTTGGCGTCGCCAGGGCCGTGGCAACAACTATAAGCAGCAGCATTCTCATGTTCGTCCCCGCTTCTCGAATCTCATCTTACGTGGTCGGCCGATCGTCGCAATATTAAATCACAAGAATTGTGTGGCCAGACGATATTCATCTTGTAAGGGAATTTGCGACCGGAATAGCATTTGATACGATTGGCCGCGAATAAGCGCATCGCGAAAATCGAAAGTGCCAAAATGACGGCCCACACTGAACGCCCCGAACCCATGAGGAAGGAGCGAATTCTGCGCTGGCTGGTGAGACCGCGCGTCAGTGCTGGTTCACTGGCCACAGGGCGCAGCAGAAACAACCCGCCGGACAATGCTCGCACGCGTGCGGAGGCTGTATATCTTCCTGGATGGGTGGTATCCGCGGGTGCGGGATCGGGAAGAAGTGGGTGCGCGTGCCGGTGCTGGTCAGGCTGGGCGTGTGCGCCAATGGTCAACGCGTGGTGCTGGACCTGCGGCTGTCGGGGGTGGAGAGCGAGCAGGCCTAGCTGGACGCGGTCGTCGAAGGTTCAAATCCTTCCCCCGCAACCACGGATTCTCTCGAAGACCCCACCGGTTTTCCGAATCGCGAGACCATCCGCATTGGAGCATTGTCGCGCCCATCACCTGCTCGCGCGAAAGCCTCATCTCCGGCGGAGGTCCGAAATGGAACGCCCTTCTTTTTGAAGTCGATCACCGCGACGCGTCCCCCCGGTCTTAGCGCAACCGCCAGCTTGCGAAAATACGCCACGCGGTTATCCATGTGATGGAGCGTGTCGCAGAAAAACACCAGATCCGCTGAGCCTGGCGCCAATTCGGGGTCGTCGGGCTTGACCACCCGCGCGTCGTAGTTCTTGACGCCAAGCTTTTTGGCGTCGGCCTGCATGTAGGCAACCATGTCGGGCTCGATATCAAGTCCGACTGCTTTGCCCGAGGGCGCTACCGCCTGCGCGAAGCGCCGGGTGAAGTAGCCGGTCCCGGCACCGATATCGATCACCACCTGTCCGGGTCTGAGCTTCAGCGCGCGCACTACTTCGTCGGGCTTTTGCCATTTTGCACGTTCCGGTGATTCGAAAATCTTCGCCCAATGCGCGGCATCGCTGAATCCATGATGGGGGTTTTCGCTGGGTTTCTGCGCCCATGCGGCCCGCAAAACGCACACTACGGACATCACCGCGAATGCGGCCATCACAGTTCTTCGCAATCCAGTCTTCATCATTGGCTACACATTGGGCCGAACCGGGACCAAATGAAATGCCGGCGAGTGCCAATAATAAGTGGACATTACGCAATCGTTTAAGTCGATCGAGGTCACGAATGGTTGCGGCCAAGCCGAAGATTGAGAAGCAGCACGCCGACTTGCTCAAGGAGCGCTACGACCTGAGCAACCGGCCTGCCCAGGGCGTCACGATGTCGCGCGGAAAACCAGTGCAAGAAGGGTTCGCGCCAAGCTGCCCCCAGGGATGACCTGGGAGAGCCTTGCGGCGATGAGCCCGGCGGAAATCCGCGACAAGAATCTGTTTCCCAATGGATTTTACCCGCTGCCTCATCCCAACCATCCCGAAGGCGGAATGCTTTTCCCGCACTTCGAGATCGAAGAGATCAAAAAGCAGGAAGCGCGCGACCTTACCCGGTTTGATCTGGATTTCGACTTGCCAGATCAGTTCCTGCCCGAGTTCCCGGCGCCCATTTACCTCACCACGCGCCCCGATCTGGGCGATGTCTCCCAGGGTAAGCTGGTGACGATTGAAAATTACTACGAGATCTTCAACGGCGTCCTCAACCCCAAGCAGTTGGAGGGGTTACGCCTGTTGCTGAGCCCTTCCCGCAACAGCAGTTCAACCAGACCGAGGATCGGCGCTCGGAGCAACCGAGCCGCGGAGTAGCCTGTCTGGATTGCCACGCGAACGGCCACACCAACGGCGCGACGCACCTCGTGGGCGATATTCGCCCGCAAGAGTACCGCCATCGTATCGATACGCCTTCGCTGCGCGGGGTGAACATCCAACGGCTATTCGGCTCGCAGCGGGCCTTGAAGACGGTTGAGGACTTCACCGAATTCGAGCAGCGCGCGGCGTATTTCGACGGCGGATCCGGTTATCGCCACCAAGAAGGGCGTCAACATCCTCGAACGCGGCAGCCAAGTTCATGACATGGCCGAATTCCAGGAAATATTGGACTTTCCACCGGCACCCAAGCTCGACATCTTCGGTAAACTCGACCCGGCAAAGGCAACTCCTGCCGAGTTGCGCGGACAGGCCGTCTTTTTCGGCAAAGGGCAATGCTCAAGCTGCCACGAAGCCCCCTATTACACCGACAACACGATGCACAACCTCTAGGTGGAGCGTTTCTACAAGCCCGTGATGATCAACGGCATGCTGGCCAGCGTCGACGG
>CAWDWL010000039.1:0-32543 GCA_963805995.1 uncultured Pseudomonadota bacterium
AGATTAAACGCCCGTAGCGCTTCTCCTTCATGATCGGAAACGCGGCCTGGGAAACGTAAAACGAACCACTAAGATGCACCGCGAGGTTCCGGGCGAAGTCGTCCGCGGTGTGCTGCATGAACGTCTTGTAAAGTATGATACCGGCGTTGTTCACCACGATGTCCACAGTGCCGAAGGCATCCAGCGCGGTCCTGATGATAGCCTGCGCGCCTTCGGGGGTCGCGACGGAATCGTGATTGGCGACCGCCGCTCCGCCCGCAGCCTTGATTTCTTCAACTACCTGGTCGGCGGCCAGCATGTGGCGCCGGTTGCGTCCATCCGCCCACCGAGATCGTTGACCACGACCTTCGCCCCGCGCGAAGCCATCAGGAGCGCGTGCGGAAGCGCCCAAACCCGCGCCGGCGCCGGTGATGATTGCGACCCGATGATCCAAACGAATTTCGTTCGCCATAAAATTCCTTCCTTCATGCCGGCCGTTGGCCCTATGCGATTTCTACCCGACTTGCAGGTGGCAGGAAAGCGCGATGAGCCGCGCTTTGCGGCAGGTCCCCGCGCGTGGTAACGATCATTGCCAACCGCCGCTCCAAATAACCGGGGAGGAGAACTAAGCGTTATGAAAAACACCGAAGAGTTGGTACGGGAACTGCTCGATCGCGAGGCCATCAGGGATCTGCCCAAACGATACTGCCACTGCGTGTGGACCAACGATCTCGACGGAATCGTCAACCTGTTCAGCGACGACGGCTCCATAATCATGGAAAGTTCCAAGGGCCCGCAAACCACCACCGGGCACGACAAGCTGCGCAAAGCCTTCCGCCGGGTGGTGGACGACCTCGGTCCCCGTCCGTACATCCATAATCACGTTATTGAACTGAAGGACGCCAGCCACGCGACCGGCACTTGCTACGTCGAATTGCGCGATTCCAAGCACGACATGAAATGGCTCGGCACCGGCTACTACAACGACGAGTACGTCAAGGCCGGAGATCAGTGGAAGTTCAAATCGCGTCGCGTAACGCTGGTCCGCATGGAACGCCAACCGCAACCCTAGCAATCCTCTCTCGCACCGGGATAGACCCGAGTGAGGGAGCAGCCCGCGCAAGTTTTTTTCGCAGTTTGCTGGCGCGGCGCCGGAAGAAATATCGGATTGTTCGGCTGTCCTTGTGCGACAATGAGCGGCTGAGGGCCGGTTGACACATGAAGATCGAGGACTATGCCATCATCGGAAACATGCGCACGGCGGCTTTGGTCGGGAACCAAGGTTCGATTGATTGGCTGTGCATCCCACGGTTCGATTCGGGAGCCTGTTTCGCCGCGCTGCTGGGTAACGTCGAGAATGGCCGATGGTTGATTGCACCGCAGGGCGAACGGCACAGCGTCAAACGCCGGTATCGCGAGGGCACGTTGATCCTTGAGACCGAATTCGTAACTGAAAGTGGCGCGGTGACGCTGATTGATTTCATGCCGGTTGCGGAGCGCCGGGACCAGCTCGACTTGATCAGGATCGTAACCGGCACGCGCGGCTCCGTTGCGATGCAGATGGAGATACTGCTGCGCTTTGACTATGGGCACGTGGTCCCCTGGGTGCGGCGCCGGCCGTACGGTCTCAACGCGATCGCCGGGCCCGACGCCATCCAACTGCGGACACCGGTAAAGCTGCAAAGCCGCGACTTCACGACCAGGTCTGAATTTATCGTCAAAGAAGGACAGACCGTTCCCTTCAGTCTTACCTGGTACCCTTCCAACGAGCATCCGCCGCGCTCTAAAGATCCGCGCCGGATGCTTTCCGGAACCGAAACCTGGTGGCAGCAGTGGTCGTCGCGCTGCACCGTCAAGGGGCCATGGTCGGATAACATCCGGCGTTCGTTGATCACGCTAAAGGCGCTGACCTACTCGCCCACCGGCGGCATTGTGGCCGCGCCCACCACTTCGTTGCCCGAAATGCCAGGCGGCGTGCGCAATTGGGATTACCGTTTTTGCTGGCTCCGCGATGCGACTTTCACGCTTTACGCGTTGCTGATTTCCGGCTTCACCGAGGAGGCGCAGGACTGGCGCGAATGGTTACTGCGCACGATCGCGGGTCAACCGCACGAATTGCAAATCATGTACGGAATTTCCGGTGAACGCCGCTTGTGGGAAATGGAGGTTCCCTGGCTTGACGGTTATGAACACAGCCGTCCGGTCAGGATCGGAAATGCGGCACATGATCAATTGCAACTCGACGTCTATGGCGAGGTGATGGACACGCTCTATGTAGCCCGCAGACAGGGCTTCCCTCGCGACGATGACGCCTGGCGGGTACAGAGATCCCTGATGGATTTCCTCGAGTCCGCGTGGAATCAGCCCGATAACGGAATCTGGGAGGTGCGCGGACCCAGACGCCATTTCACCCACTCCAAGGTGATGGCCTGGGTGGCGGTCGATCGTGCGGTGCGGATGGTGGAGCGCTTTGACGCTGACGGGCCCGTGGACCGATGGCGCGCGTTGAGAGCCACGATTCATGACGATGTTTGCGCGAAGGGGTTCGACTCGGAGCGCAACGCTTTTGTCCAGTACTACGGCGGCAAGCAACTCGACGCTGCGCTGCTGATGGTTCCGCTGGTCGGATTCCTGCCGGCCACGGATCCGCGCGTCAGTGGCACCGTCCAGGCCATCCAGCGCGAATTGCTTTCGGACGGACTGGTCCGGCGCTATTCCACGCAGCAAAGGATCGACGGTTTGCACGGCAAGGAAGGCGCCTTTCTGCCGTGTACCTTTTGGCTCGCCGACAATCTTGCGATGTCGAAGCGCTATGACGAGGCGCGCGCCATCTTCGAACGCCTGCTTGCGGTTTGTAACGACGTGGGCCTGCTCTCGGAAGAGTACGATCCGTCCACCCAGCGCCAGTTGGGGAACTTTCCGCAGGCGCTATCCCATGTCAGCTTAGTCAACACCGCACATAATTTGGGTTTGGCGCAGTCCCCTGCGGAGGCTCCGGCGGAACATCGCGCGAACAAGTAAAATCGCCTAGAGCTCCAGCGCGCTGGCCGTCCCGACCACCACTTTGACGCCGTCGGCCTTTTCACACCACACTTCGCAATCGGCCCGAGTCTTTTCGCCCTCCGCACGGCGATTAAAAATCATACCCCGCACGCGCAAAACGTCATCGACCCAAACCACATTGACCAGATTGACGCTCATTTTGCCGCCGCAAAAGAAACCCAACCCGAATCTGGCGGTGAGCATCTCAGCGATCAGGCAAATCGGGAGCATGCCCTGGACCACGATATCGGGAAAACCCAACTCCTGGGCCTGGTCGCGATTATTGTGGTAATTCAGACCCGGCCCCGAAAACACCATGCACATCGCCTCGGTTACCGCCCGCTCCGGACCTTCGATCGGGGTGCCGCCCTTTTGCCCGACATCAAAAACGCGGCCGGCCGCGCGCTCGCGATTCTTGTCCACTACGACGGATCCTGCGTGAGCTTCGCGTAGAAAGCTTTGATGGGCCCGGGCGCGCGAGACCAGCGCCCCTTTGGAGTTGAAGGTCAGCGCCTCATTGACGACGTATTCCCGATCGCGCTTGAGGTAGCGATCAACTACCGTGCAGCGGGTTCTGACCGTCTCTCCCGCCTGTACCGGCCGGTATGACTCCCATTCCTGGCGCGCGTGGAGGTTCCCATAGACATAAGGCAGATACCAGGCCTTGGTGCGGTAAACTTCGGAATGCAAAATCAGCGCGGGCGCGATCGCGTCGCCCAGCGGCGATTGCCCGATATACCATGGATGGTGGTCGCCGGTGCCGGCGATGAAGTTCTCAATCGCATCAGCGGTCAACGCCCATTCCTTGCCGCCCATGTCGCGGCCTACATAAACCTCATTATCCAAAAATGGCTTCATGTCCCACCCCGCTTCCGATCTCGCAGGTCGCGCGCCGACCATCCATCGATTTCAATATCAGGCCGCTTCACGGAGATAGCGCAGCAAGGTGCGTACCCCAAAGCCGACCGCGCCGGGCGGCGAAAGGGGAATCGCCCGGTTGGTAAACGCGACGCCTGACAGGTCCAGATGCGCCCATGAGGGGCAGGTCACGAACTCGCTCAGGAACAGCGCGCAGATAATTGTTCCGGCGTTACCGCTGGTGCCGACATTGCGCAGGTCGGCGACGGTGCTGTTCAACTCTTCGCTGTAATCCTTGACCAGGGGCAATTCCCACAACGCTTCTCCCGCGAGCTTTCCCGCGTCCCGGATCCGTTGGATCAGGCCGGAATCATTGCCAAGGATTCCCGCTACCCGCGTGCCCAAGGCCGAGCGTACCGCCGCGGTCAACGTGCCCGCATCGATTACGCATCGGGGACGCGCTTCGCACGCGTACGCCAACGCGTCGGCCAGCACCAGGCGGCCTTCCGCGTCGGTGTTGAGGACTTCAATCGTCTTGCCCGATCTGGACTTGAGCACGTCGCCGGGTTTAATCGCATTGGAGCCGATCATGTTTTCGGTGCACGGCATATAGGCGCGGACCTCGATCGACGGTTGAAAATAAGCCAGTTGGCTCATCACGCCGAGCATGATTGCGGCACCGGTCATGTCGCGCTTTTGCTCCTCCATCGCCGCCGCGCCTTTAAGGCTCAGTCCCCCCGAATCGAAAGTGATCCCTTTACCCACTAGTGCCACGTGGCCGTTTGCGGCGTGCGCCGGACCGTACCGCAGTTGAATAAAGCGCGGCTCGCGCGGACTGGCTTTGGCCACGCCGAGCAGGGCCCCCATCTTCAGGCGCATAATCCCGGCCCGATCGCTGATCTCACATTCCAGCCCATTTTCCTTGGCCAACCCGGACGCCTGTTCGGCAAGGAACTCGGGAGTGGCGTCCTCAGCCGGTGTGTTGATCAGGTCGCGGGCAAAATTGGTCGCCGCGGCCATCCTGGACCCCTCTTCCAGTGCGCGCTTTTGGTCCGCGGTATTTTCGGATGCCACGAGCGTCATTCGCAACGTTGCTTCGGGACCTCGGTTGGCGGTTCCCTTATACCGCAGGAACCGATATCCGCTGAGTTCGATCCCCTCCGCGACTGCGCTTATCTGATCTGCCGACAGCCCCTGCGCATCGATCGCGACCGTTTGCGCGCGCAGGTTATGGCCGTTGTGCGTCGCCGCCTCTCCCAGCAGCCTGAACTTCTGGGCGTCAGGTTCGCCGCCCAATCCAAACAGCACCAGATTGCGCGCCGCGAGCGCGCCGTAGGTCGGCAGAACTATCGAGGTGCCGGGGCGCGCCTCGAACCCCCGGCGCGCGATCTCCTTCGCCGCCGCGCCCTGCATCGCCGCGTCGAAGCGCCGCACCGGACTTGCGTCGAGGCTCCCTGGCCTCACTCCAACGACGAGGAGATCCGCGTCGACCCGTTCGGGCAGATCCGACTGTAGTTTGACATCGTTCGACATAGATTTATGGACGCTCCGCATTGCGGGTCAGGTAACTGAGAATAGTTGCGCGTTCCTGATCAGTCAGAGCAGGCACCCCGTATTGGCGCATTTTGGTCTCCATCACCTGCACCTGAACTTCCCACATCGCCGCGGAAAGCGATCCCGGGCCATAAGCGCTATGGCACTGGCCGCATCGCTTGGCGTAAAGCATCGCGGCCGTGGTGTTTTGCTCCGGCAGCGGCCGACTGCATCCTCCCACCCCTGCCACCGCGAGCAGCAGCACGAGAACCGCCGGAAGCATCCAACCGGAGTGCCTCCGCCGATGTGGCCCCTGATACCTATGAGCCTGACGCAAAGGCCCGGTCAGGCGCATGTGCATCCGGAGACGCTTATCAGCACGCAACTCCCGCAACCGCACCGAACGCATTGCCATCCTCGACCCGAGCACGCCGCCGTCAAGCGGGTGATTCATCAGGCGGAGGTGGAATCACCTGAACTAATTCGACACTGGCCTGATCGAGCAGCCATCCCAGCGTATCGAGCTTATATGGACGCTCATAAAAAACTCTTCGGACTCCAGTGTTGACCAGCACCTTGAGACATTGAATGCATGGCGAATGGGTGACGTAAACGTCCGCGCCGGCAATCGCGGCGCCATTTTTGGCCGCTTGGGTTATCGCGTTGATTTCCGCATGGATAGAGCGATAACAGTTTGATTCCAGGTCCCCACCGGGCGCCCGCGATTCGTAAATCAGGCAGCCTACATCGGTGCAATGAGCCAAGCCGGCGGGTGCGCCATTGTAGCCGGTGGCGAGAATGTTGCGATCGCGCACAATCACCGCTCCCACCTTGGCCCGCGGACAGGTCGATCGTTCGGCCACCTGTCGCGTGATGGTCATGAAGTATTGGTCCCAGGTCGGCCGTGTCATCCGTTTATCGCTAGATGGTTTTGCCGCGGTCAAGGTCTTACAGGGAAATCCAGTGCGGATGGCGCACTACCGGACGATGAACCACGTCGTATACTTGACTGTTGGGCGGTGTTTCGGAAGGTGCGCTGAGCGAGATCGGCACCGGGCTGAAGGTGATCGCGAAGAGCACGATCGTAAGCCATGCGGCCACGCGTCGGCGCGGATCCAGCGGCGTATCGGTGTCCATCGCGGCCGGATGCCCCAGACCCAGGAAAACCAACAGTACCGCCCACAGCAGCCATCCAGTCCAGTACGACCAGCCCAGCAGCCAGGGGACGACCACCATTAGAACACAAAGCATTACGAAGGAACGCGAAATTCCCCGGTGGATGCGCCCGAACAGGGCATACACCACGTGGCCGCCGTCGAGTTGTCCGACCGGCAGCAGATTGAGCGTGGTGACGAACAGACCGATCCATCCGGCAAACGCGATCGGATGCAGGTTGATCGTGACGCTGTTCGGGTTGACTCCGAGAATCCATCGAGCCAGTCCCAGGAATAGCAGCGAATTGCCCAGCTCCAAACCGCCAGCGCCATGGTCCAAAGGGGCGATCTCGGAATGTTGCAGACCGATAATGACCGCCGGCACCGCCAACAGCATCCCGGCCCAAGGACCCGCCGCCCCCACATCGAACATGATACGGCGCGAACGGGGCGGAGACTTCATCCTGATGAAAGCGCCGAACGTTCCGATGATGAACACCGAGGGAAACGGCGCAGGAATGAAGAAGGGCAGTGTCACATTCACGTTGTTGCGCCGCGCGGTTATGTAGTGGCCCAGTTCGTGGAAGAGCAGGATCGCCATCAGCGGAATGGAAAAAGTCAATCCATGTATCAGACCGCTCGGATTGAGCAGCGGATGGTCCACGCCGGCCATGTAAGCGCCCGCCATGGTCGTAGTCAGGAGCGTGATCCCGAACAGAACCAAATTGGTGGTCGGCTTGCGTGCAGGCCTATACACCGCCTCCGGCTGGTAAACGGGCGTCTGCGGCGGGATATACCGTGGTATCTCGGTGACGATAGGGGAAGAACTATGGTCTTCGGTCATGGCTCAGCGCGCACTCTAATCTGCATACCTGGCTCGGCGGCCAGGGCCTGGGCCGCGTTGCCCTCGCGAACCGCTATTTCGAGCATTTCAAAGCTGCCAAACAAGGCAAGTAGAGCGCCCTTTTCGACATCCCCGTAGGTCCGGGAGACGTTTACAGGGACGCTGCCTTCGATCCTAACTAAAAGCCTTCTGGTTGGAAAGCGAGCTTGCAGAGCTTCGACTCGGGAGCGGGGCAAATTGCTGACCAGGTTGCCGTACCCGTCGACATGAATCACCACGCCACAGATGCTGTCTGCCTCCTCCAGGGGTTCGACCAGGGTCAGCCGCTCGATATCGGCGGTCAAGACCCCCAACTGGTCCAGTTCAACTCCGTTCCAAAGATGGGCGGCGACAGGAGAAAACACGTCCCGCCCATGAAAAGTCGAGCTCTGATGGGGCAGGAAGTGACGTTTGGAGCGCAATTCCACGGCACGTCTGAAGCCGGCTTGTTCGGCCGCCATCCAAAGTACCCCGTTATCCGGTCCGACTAGTCTGGCTCCAGAGCGCGTTTCGATCACGAGCGCGCGCCGTCCGGTGCCAACTCCGGGGTCCACTACCACGAGGAAAATCGTTGTTGCTGGAAAATATCGCCAGCTTTCGCGCAAGGCCAATGCTCCGGCCAGGATATTTTGGGGCGGTATCCCATGAGTTATGTCGATAATCGGGGCTCGAGGCGCGATCGAGGAGATAACCCCGCGCATCACGCCAGCGTAATGATCCGGGTAACCAAAATCGCTCAATAGAGCGATCGGAGTATGCGCACCGATCACGCTTTTTGCAGGTCTCTTCGCCTTCATCAACTAGATCACGGCGCCGGGGCGTCATTTTACCCAGTCGATCTCCGTTCAGATCCGGCGCGTAAAAGGCTAATGTAATCATGATGCTCAGCCAACAATCTTGCGGCCGAAAACGCTGCGCTGCTACGTTTGACAGTCAACCTGAGCCTCCATACACTTCCGAAACAAGCGAGCGGGCGTAATTCAGCGGTAGAATGCCAGCTTCCCAAGCTGGACGTCACGGGTTCGATCCCCGTCGCCCGCTCCAGCGCGGTATTCTTTCGAAATAAACTGGAGAAAGTTTTATCCTGTAGTAGGGCGTGCGGAACCGGTTCTGGGCTCCGGGGTGGTGAATTGTGGCGGTATTGTGCCTGGCCCCGCTGCGTTCGCGCTTCTCAGACAGACTCAACAACGGTTTTTGAACGCGCTTCTGTTGGCGGTCGATCCGCTCAACTGGCGCGATCTTGAGACGTCGCCTGGTCGCGCAAGCGTACCAGCGTCTGCGGCCCTGCTCCGGCCGCTGCCCCAGCTGATCCCGCGCGTGATGGTTGGGGCAAGACCCGGTGATCGCCGCAACGGGCTTATTCCCAACAGGCACCGTCGAGTGCCTCTATCCCCGATCTACAATGATCCTCTTCGTTCTATCGGAATCTTCAACCGGCTTGGCTTCGATTGCGGCGACGTTCTTTCCGCTTCCCGGCGTGCGAAGCCGACCGGCGTCGATAGCCAAATCGGCCTCCCGGAGCTTGCAAAAAAATGGCTAGTTACTTTCGCATACGAAACTTCGAGCGCTTTCAGCATTACAAAGATCGCAACCCCCCGTGGATCAAGCTTTACGGAGCGTTATGGCGCGACCGCGCTTTTTTTCGCCTGCCCGACGCTGCCAAAGCCCATCTGATCGGGCTGTTCGCGCTGGCCGCGCGCCTGGAGAACCGGATTCCCGATGATCCGGAGTGGCTCGCGCACGAGCTGTGCGCCTCAGAGCCGATCGACCTGGGCGCCCTGGCTGCCTCCGCTTTCTTGATCAGGGAGCATCAGGCTAGCCCTGCGAGTGCGGGCAGCGAGCGTCCCGCGCCGGCGTCTGTCTCTGATTCTGATCCGATCTTCCCGATCTCCGCCGACGAAAGCATTGCTGCTACGCAAGCGAATCACCAAGTCAGCGGCGATGCGGCGAAGCAACCGAGGGTCTGCCATGCCAGGGCCGAAGCGGAGCGGAGCCCGGAGCGCAAGGGCAAACGGCCGGAAACCAAGTGGTCTCCAGGCTTTGCGCTCGACCAGGATATGCGCCATTTCGCGCTCGAACTTGGGATCGATCCGGTCTCTGAATTCCAGGCCTGGAGGGATGACTGCGCAGCGCACGACCGCCGGTACGCTGACTGGCGGGCGGCTTGGCGCGGCCGCTGCCGCAACGCGTTGCGCTTTGCCGGACGTGCCGGTGCGCGACCGCGCGCCTCTCCCGGTCCCGGTGAATCCGCGATGGAAGTGGCGCTACGGCGCCTGCGCGAGGCAAGCCAACGCGAAGGATCGGGAAGTGCGTCATGACCGAAGTTCAAGCCAAGCGAATCGTCACCTTGCTGGTCGCAGCCTATCCAGCCTGGAAACCCAGCGAAGCCACCATGCAGCTTTACGAGCGGTTGATGCGACCGCTGGACGCAATGTTAGTCGAGCGGGCGGCTATGGAGATCATCCGCTCTCCGCGAGAGTTCGCCCCGCCGGTAGGCGCGATCTGCTATCGGGCAGCGAGTCTGGAAATGGAATGTCGTGGCGAATCCGCACTCAGCGCGGAGGACGCGTGGGCCGAGTTGAGCGCGGCAATCCGCAGTTGTGGTTGTTACCGCGAGCCGAAATTCGTCAACCCGGCGCTGGCCCGTACCGTGGCTGCGATGGACTGGAGCGAAATCTGTACCAACCGCAACGTTGAGGCGACCCGAGCGCATTTTTTTCGTCTCTTTGCGGCGTTCCAGGAGGGCCGCATCACGCGCCGTGCGGCAGAGTTAAGCGCCGGCGTGCAGTGCGCGCAGTTGACCGACAGTTGGTCGGCGGCCGTGGGGGCGCATCGGTTAGACCCGGGTCGTACCAGCCAAATCCACGAATAGGAGCATTCCAATGCAATACAGCGTTGTCAGTGAATGGCCAATGGCGGCCACGGAGGCGGGAGGGTTGAGGCAGGTGGAAGACAGCCCCGAGCGGAGCAGAAAAACACGGTCAAAAGCGGGCGACAGGGGACGGATGCGGCGGCCGCGCAAGCAGCACACCGCATGGGACAACCACGCGATGATCCAGGCCCTCGAAACGTTGGCGCGGATGCTGACTCCGCAAGTCATGCTGCCGGTGCAACTTAAGTCAGAGCCCGAGGATCTGCCGGAGTTTGGATTGCTGCGCGCGGTGTTGCTAAGCGCGGTCGTTGACTACGTCGATTCCTTCAAGCCGTCGCCCACCTCAGAGGTTGCGCAACGCCGGCGCGAGGCCCGACGAGTGGCCGAGAGTTGGTTTGCGGGCGATCCGGGAGCGCCTATCGAATTTGACCTGTGCTGTGCCATGTACGGTCTCAGCGCCGACCAGATGCGGGCGAAAATCAAGCAGCTAACCAAGCGCTTGAGTGCGCCTTGGAATTGATTGCAAACGCCTTGTTCTGCGAACGGCTGAAGGTCGATCAGCGAGCCTCGGATTTGACAAAATGTAACCCAAATCATCAGCACGAATCGCGGTTTCGACACAGTGGAAGAGATAACCGAAAACCGCCGTCGCAGTAGATTGCCAAATCACCCACAAGGTAAGGCAACCTTGGTAAATCCTGCGGAGCAACGAATAGAGCGCAGAATATAACGCTTGTTCCAAGCACTGCCAGGGTTTCGGGCAGTAGGCGGCCGGAATGCTCGGTTTTTTTGCAAGCGCGCAGAAAATAACTGGCTGTATACTTACCCTTCGGTTGGCACGCTGGGTGCTTCTAACGGCAACACATGCCGATCAGGGTCTGGAACTTTCAAGTAAATCGGGAAAATTTGAGTTCTTCGTTTCGCGAAATGACAATCGCGGCTCGCATCGCGCGAAGAACGCTCATGCAGAGATATCATCCTGCGGAAAACCAGTCCTAACAGTCGGTGGGTAAAATCGAGACGCAAGTGTTCTTGATAAACGCTAACTAGGCCGAGCGGACAAACGTAATGGAATCAGAAAATCGAGGTGCGCTGCATGGCTGGCTTGAGTCCTCAATGTGGGAACTGCCGGCGGCGCTTCAGAAATGGATGCTGGGCCTAGGCAAGGATGGGAGTCACGAGGTCGAGGAAGCCGTGCTCAAGACCTGCCAGGCGTGGACCAACTTAGCCAATGAAAGCGTGGACCGGGTCTATCAGGCCCATGGTTTTGTTGGTCTGATGACGGCGTCGGTGAAGAATTTCGTGCAGTGCCAGCGAATCGCACGCGACTTCATGGAATCGTTGGTGCCCGGTTTTGGCTTGCTCAAGGGCGCTGGTTCCGGGGCCGAAACCGAGGAATTGCGGGAGGCGTTGAACCATCTGCGCCGCGAGATGCGCCAACTCGCCGCGAAAGTGAATTTGCTGAACCGGCAGGATGAGACCCGCAACGGAGTGAACTAGGCGGGTGATCGCTGCTGCGATAGCGGGCATCGCAATCAACGGCGGCAAAAGACAGGAACCAGTCACGGAGGGAGCGAAAGTAGCGCGCCCCGCGAAGCACGCGATTCCGGATGTCGGCAAGCGAGGGGAGTACATATGGTCGCGGTATTAAATGATTTGGGACGGTATTGGTTGGAAGGCGCGTCGCAGGCGGCGGAGGGAGTATTGCGAAGCTTGCGCGATCCCTATCCGGTTCACGACGAACCCAGCGGCGCGACCCCGTTTGAGGTAGTGCACGAGGGTCAGAAACTCAGGCTGCGCCATTACCGGGCCCGGTCCCCGGTGAATCCGACACCGTTGCTGGTGGTATATGCGCTGGTCAAGCGCCCGTTCATTCTGGACCTATTGCCCGGCCGCAGCGTGATCGAAACCCTGACTCGCCAGGGTTTCGATGTCTACTTGACCGATTGGATACCGCCCACACGCGAGGATAGCTGGCGCGGCTTCGATGACTATATCAATTGCGAACTTCACGACGCGGTTCGCGCTGTTCAAGAACTAAGCGGCGTAAAGCGCATTAATGTGCTTGGATACTGTTTCGGGGGATTGCTGTCACTCATGTGGACGGCCTTGTACCCGGAGACGGTCAAGAACCTGGTGACGCTGGCTACGCCGGTTGACGCGCGGATGCCTGACAATCCGTTATTCGCGGTTGCGGCGCGCATGTCGGAATTGGTTAATCCGATTATCGACACCTATGGCAACTGCCCGGGTTGGTTGATCAACGCATGTTTCAAATCGATGGCGCCGGTTCATCATGCGCTTTCCAAATATCTTGATCTCTACAAGAACCGCAGCGGTTCAGGATATGCCGAAATGTTCCGGCTATTCGAGCGCTGGATGGACAGCGACGTGGCGATGACCGGCGAGGTATTTCGCGAGGTGACCGAGCAGCTCTTTCAGCACAACCTGCTGATGCGCTCCGAATTCCGAGTCGGGGGTAGCAGGGTCGATTTGAAGAAAATCAAATGTCCGTTGCTCAACGTGATTGGACAGTATGACGACGTGGTCCCGCCCCGTTCCAGCGCCGCACTGGGAGCGTCGGTGGGAAGTCAAGACTGGGGTGACCTGACCTATCCCGCAGGTCACGTCGGGACCGCGGTCAGCGGCGGAGCGCAGCGAAAGCTGTGGCCTCAGGTCGCTCAGTGGCTCGCGGCCCACAACAACTAACGACGACAGCGTAGCGACGCTGCGGGTCGTCGCTTGAGGTACCGGGAGTGAATCGACATCCAACGAAATCAAGGCGCAGGCCTTCAAGAAATGGGGGGAAAGAGCAGCTAATGAAAGGAGGAATGGTTATGGAAACAGGTGAACTAGGTGGCGTGTGGACGGAAAGTGCGAAGAAGGCAGTCGAACTTTACGTCGAAAATGGGGTGCGGATGGGGAAGATGATGCTGGAACTGCACGAGCGCTCGACCACTTGGGCGAAGGAGACGATGCTGGCGCCGCTGTTTGAAGCGCAACGCACCGCAGGCAAACAAATGATGGAAAGCTCCATGGAAATGGCGCGCAAACTTTGCGGAATCGACAAGTAAAGCCCGATCTGACCGGCGTTGCGCGCGAATAGCCGGATGACTTAGAACGCCGGCCTGCGTATGAAGGCGCAGGCCGGCGAGGGCCAGCCGGTGGTTGTTGGGCACCAGCCGCCAGCGAAGACTGCGATGCAGGGGGGCTTTCTGTGTTTCTGACCGCTAGCCAGTGTCAGATGATTTCCAGCATACGCCTTCGACCATAAGGAAGGCTTAAGATTGAGGGAAGCGATGGTCTTCGTTGCCTAATTCGTGGGCAATTGATAATTTTTAGACCGTTCCGCTTTCGCTTGTAGCACGCTTTTGATAACGCTCTGCTAGACTAGAGAGCGTGAGGTCTTGACTGGCGTGCTGTACGAATTGTTTCCCCTGCACTGGAGCGGTTTGGCGCATCGCCCGGAGCCGCAATCCGATGTTTCCAAGGTCCTGTTGATTCCTGGTTTTATGGCCGGGGATGCGAGCCTGTATCCGCTGGCGATGGCACTGCGCGGTATGGGTCATCGGGTCTTCTTTGCCGGTATTTGGGTGAACGTTGATTGCCCACGGGAGACCATTGGGCGGCTGTCACGAGTGCTGGAAGGCGCTTTCCGCAGCGACCACCGAAAAGTGGTCGTCGTTGGTCACAGTCTGGGCGGGATCTATGCCCGGGAACTGGCGCGACGTTTCCCAGCGCTGATCGAGCGGACGATTCTGCTGGGCTCCGCGATTCGCGAACCGCTGGACAACAGTAATCCATTCGTACGGATGTGGTTTATGGCGACCCGCCGGCGCCATAACGAGGGCGACACCTGCCTGGAGCACATGAGTTCGCTATGTGGGGCGCATCAATCAGACCCGGCCCCTGAGATCGCCGAGACGATCGTTTACTCGCGCAGGGATGCGGTCGTGGACTGGCGCAGTTGTATCGAATCCGGACCAAATGTCGAGGCGATCGAAGTGCGCGCGGGACACAACAGCATGCCGTTCAGTCCCGAAGTGTTCGCGATCGTGGCCGAGCGGGCCGGACGCCCGGGCAATCACGCGGCTTACAGGAAGGCGCCCGCGGACGTGTCCGCAGGCGCAAGCCGACAGAGGCCGGCGCGCGAATTGCACCCATAAGTAGCCTTACCGGTGCGGGTATGGGCGCTCTTGCAGCGGCGCTACGCCAACTATCGTCCTGCTGCGGCAATGCGCAAGTGTTGCGTGATGCGTCGAGAAAAACCCTCATCCTGCCCACTATTCTGAAAATGGCTCACGTTGGGCGCGACCGCGCATCAGTACGATGTTTCCATAATTCCGTGGATGGGCCGCATGCCCGTGGACGGCGGTTATGCCGAACAGGAGGGCAAGGATGCCTTGCGAACGGCTTGTCTCACTGGGCAGGGTTATCCCAGTGGCGCGGTTTTGGAATGAGCAGGTGAACACCGAGATGGAAAATGTGCTGGAAGCGATTTGCGCAGCACAGACGGATTCCTAATCGCGCGCCTCAGGAGGCACGCTGACAAAGGACCCTCTCTGGGGCGCCGCAACGGCGCCCTTCTCCCCCTGCCAGGGGGAGAATTGTAAAACGCAAAAGGTGGAAACTCCAAGGCGCCTGCGGACTTGGGTACCGCAGGCGCCTTCTCTCGCTCTGGGTGAGATAAGAGTGAGGGAGCAGGCCGTGAAAAAGCGGCAATCTTTTTTCCGCATCCTGCCAGGGGTCTTCGCCGTCGCCGATTTTCGTCTTTGCTTGTTTTTTGCTAATCTTCGCTCAGTTTAGTATAGGCTTCACCAAAAGAAGATGGCTGCAGGGTCAGGCATTTCTGAGAAAGCGGTGTCGATCAGTCCGGCCACCGGGCGGGCGATTCCGCAGCCCGGTGAGATCGTCGCGGTGCGGTCGCGGCATTATCTCGTCGAGGAGGTCACGCCGCCGCCGGAGCCTTGGCAGCAGACGCTGGTCAGGCTGTCATGCCTCGATGACGACGCCCAGGGGACGAGCCTCCAGGTCCTTTGGGAGAAGGAGGTGGACGCCCGCATCCTTGCGGAGGGTTCCTGGCGGCGCGACGGGAAGCGGGGGTTCGACCCGCCGGAGCGGTTCGCCGCCTACCTGAGCGCGATTCGATGGAACTGCGTTACCTCGACCAATCCCCGCCTGTTCCAATCGCCGTTTCGCGCCGGAATCGACGTGACGTTTTACCAGCTCGAACCGCTGCGCAAGGCGCTCGCGCTGCCGCGGGTGAACCTGTTCATCGCCGACGACGTGGGCCTTGGCAAGACTATCGAGGCCGGGCTGATCCTGCGCGAACTGCTGATGCGCCAGAAGGTGCGGCGGGTGGTCGTCTCCTGTCCCGCGTCGATGCTCCTGCAATGGCAGGATGAGCTGGAAGACCGCTTCGGACTGACCTTCGTGATCTACAACCGCGATTTCGTGGCGCGCACGCGCCGCGAGCGCGGATACGCCACCAATCCCTGGACGACGCACAGCCGCTTTCTCATCTCGCACTCGCTGCTGCGGGATGAATCCTACGCCGGTCCCTTAAGCCAATGGCTCGGCGATTTCTGTCCCGGCTCGATGCTAATCCTGGACGAGGCGCACAACGCGGCGCCCGCCAGCGGCTCGAAATACGGCATCGATTCCGGCTTTACCCGGACCGTCCGCGGAATAGCGCATCGGTTTGAACACCGTCTTTTCCTCTCAGCCACGCCCCACAACGGCCACTCCAACAGCTTTTCCGCGCTGCTTGAAATCCTCGATCCGCAGAGGTTTTGCCGCGGGGTGAAAGTAACTCCCAAGGCGCGCGATACCGTGATGGTACGCCGCCTCAAGAGCGACCTTAGAGAGATCGGGTCGAACTTCCCAAAGCGCGAGGTGGTGCCGATAAAGTTCAGCGGACTGCCCGCCGGCGCTCCCGAACTGCGCCTGGCCGAGTTGCTCAGCCAATACGGCGACTTGCGCGAGGAGCAGCTCAAGGACGCCGACCGCAAGGTCCAGCAGGCTTCCGGGCTGGTGATCTCGCATCTCCAAAAGCGTCTGCTCTCCTCAATCGAAGCGTTTGCACTGACGCTGCGCGTTCATCGCCGGACCCTGGCGCGGCAGGCGGGCAAGGCCGCCGTCGCGCCGCGCGAGCTAAGCCTGCTTCGCGAAGCTCCCGGCGCCGACGACGATCGCGCCGAACTGCCGGAAGAGGAAGTGCGCGCCGAGGAGGAGTCGCAGGTCGAATCCGCCACTGCCGCCTCCGCGACCGGTGCGGGCGCCGGGCTGACGCCCCGGGAAGAAACCCTGCTGGACGAGATGACCCGCATCGCGGAGGAGACGCGCGGCCTGCCCGATCCGCGCGTCCGCCACCTTATCGACTGGGTCCGCGCCAACATGTGTCCCGGCCTGCCCGAAATCGGCGCCGTTCAGCCACCCTCGCAGGAAGCCCGATGGAACGAGCGCCGGCTGCTGATCTTCACCGAGTACGTCGATACCAAGCGCTACCTCGAACAGCAGCTCAGGGCGGTGGTTTCGCCGACCCATCTCGGCGACCAGCGCATCAGGACCCTGCAGGGCGGCGACAGCCGGGGCCGCGAGGAAATCAAGCAGGCTTTCAACGCCGACCCCGCGCACAATCCGCTGCGCATATTGATCGCGACCGACGCCGCCCGCGAGGGACTCAATCTTCAGAATCACTGCGCCGACCTGTTCCATTTCGACCTGCCCTGGAATCCAAGCCGGATGGAGCAACGCAACGGCCGGATCGACCGCAAGCTCCAGCGCGCCGACGTGGTGCGATGCCACTACTTCATCTTCACGCAGCGCCCGGAAGACCGCGTCCTCGAAGTGCTGCTGAAAAAGACCGAGACCATCTTCAAGGAGCTGGGCAGCCTGACCCCGGTCCTGGAGCGGCGGCTGAGTCATCTCCAGGAACGCGGCATCAAGCGCCGGGCGGCAGACGCCACCATCAAGGAAATCGAAGCCGAGGATCCCGCGACCGCCGAGCGCCGGACCTCCGCCGAAGAGCTTGAAGAAACGCGCGAACGGGGTGCCCGCCTGGACCGCCAGTTGAAGGAACTCGAAAGCATTTACGAGAACTCCAAAAAGAACCTCGGTTTCGAAGCAGTGCAGTTCCGCCAGGCTCTTTCAGAGTCGCTGCGGATGCTCGGCGCGCCCCCGCTGCAACCGCTCGATCCGATGAAGACGCCGCGAAGGCTCCTGGAGCGATGGGAGTTCCCCGCGCTGGACCGGCGCGCCGGCGCCGACCCGACCTGGGCCGAGACGCTCGACGCCTTGCGGACTCCAGCGCGACAAAGATCAGAAGCTGTGGGAGTGGCGGCGCGAGTCCAGGCTGCGGCCGGTGGTGTTCGAAGATACCGGCACGATCGACCAGGACGTCGTGCATCTCCACCTTGAGCATCGCGTTGCGCGCCGCCTGCTCGGCCGCTTCCTCGCCCAGGGTTTCGTGCATCATGACCTGTTCCGCGCCTGCGTGCTGGCCTACGACGATCCTTTCCCGCGCGTCGTGCTGTTCGGCAGGCTTTCGCTATATGGCGCGAATGCGGCGCGTCTGCATGACGAACTGGTCGCGGTATCGGCGCGCTGGACCAATCCCAAACGGGCCGCCCGCCGCTGCAACCCTATTCGCACACCGCCGAGCAGCGCCTGCTGGATCAACTTGAAAAGGTTCTGGTCAACCCGGATGGCGGAAGTGGCCACCCCGAGCCGTTGAAATCCTTGCGGACAGCATCGATCAGGACGCCGCTGAACTTGCCGGTCTATTGCAGGAGCGATGCGAGAATCTGCGCCAGCGCGCCATCCGCCAGCTTGCGGACCGTGGCGAGCGGGAGGCGCGGGATATGAAGGAGGTCATCGAATCGCAGCGCAAACAGATCGGGGCAAGGGCGCAAAAGTATGACGAAACCCGACAACTCGAAATGAAGTTCGACCAGGACACCAGACGACAGCGCGAGGCCGATTACCGATATTGGCGACGCCGCCTCGAAGCGTCGACCGCGAACTGGCCGACGAGCCCGCGCGAATCCGGGCATCCTACGAGGTTAAGGCCACGCGCATAGAACCGGTAGGAATTGTGTATTTATGGCCCACCGCGATGTAGCGCGTTATTACGGAGAAGCCAGATGCCGAGATATTGGGTAGTTTCCGCCAATGTAAATAACCAGCCAGGAACTCTACGGAAATGGATAAGCGCGATCTTACGAAATGAGAGTGCCTATATGGGTTGGCCGGAATACAAACCGACAGGTGCTGTCTTCAAAGAGATATCTGCGGGAGATGTAGTGCTGGTTAGTCACGGATCATTAGCAAATCATGGCGGCAGTCGGAAACTGGTGGCGCTCGGTGTGGCGGTGAGTAAGCCCGAGTCTAAGCGCGATGCGCGCATAGGCGAATTAGGTGGCCAAAGCCAGTTTGTGAAACTGAGGAACTTTAGACCTTTGGATGACGATCCGAAGAAGTACGGAATTACGTTCGAGCATGCCTTTCGAGATAACGATCCAGTGCCTCCAGCGGTCTTCGAGATTGATCCCGCCGAATCTAAACGTCCGGGCAACGCAACACTCTGTGCCTTATTGGACAAGATGTTGAAAGGTAAGGCGACGTTGAAGCCCAAGGCCAAACCTGGTGGGATGATGGCAAATATCGTGGATACGGAGGGTGAGGAAAATACAGAGGGACACGAGGTCCAAACCAAAAAGCAGATAATTCAAGCGAAGCACCGCGAGAAAAAATTAGTCAAGGATTTTAAACGAATTCTGCAAAAGAAAGGAAGAGAAATAACCAGACTCCGGTATTCGAAAGCCGGGAAGCAACCACTCTTCTGTGACCTGTATGAAGAGAAAAAAAGACATCTCCTTGAGGCGAAGGCATCTTGTTCCAGGGAGGATGTTCGAATGGCAGTTGGTCAGCTATTGGACTATGCCCAACTTACGAAAGCTGCAAAACTAGGCCAGTCCAAACTTGCTATTTTAGTACCAGAGCGACCCCAAGATGAGATCGTGACATTTCTGGAGTCGATTCCTATCGATATAGGATTAGTCTGGAGAGAAGGTACGGTTTTCAAGGATAACCGTGGCGGAAAATTCGTCTAAGTAGGAGGGATCGTGTTGTGGAAATGGCTTCCTTGATGGCCAACATACAATCTCGATTGCTTCTTTGAGCAATGGCGACTGACCCGGAACTGCGATTTCATCAAGACTGGATCGGCATGGTCCAGCCGGTGGGGCTGGTTGCGTCCGCCAGGGCGCTGGCCGCGGCGGGCGCCTTTATCGACCGCGCGGGACTGATCGCGCTCCAGCAGAAGTTCGAGGCATTGACCGAGCTGAAGCGCGACGAAGATCCGATTCTGCCCGACCTCCCTGCCTTCTGCCTCCAGGTTCTGGGATGGGAGCCTGCCGACCTCGCCGGAGCGCCGGGCGGTCCTGAACTGCCCGACAGCCTGGCCGTGTCATTGCCGGAATATGGCGAAGTGCTCAGCCCCACGTATGCCGTGCCCGATCCCGACCGGCCCGGCGAGTGGCTGATGCTGATCAAGACCGCCGAGGCGCACACCGGGCTGGACTCGGCCGCGCGCGGCGGCGAGAACCAGTGGCACGCCTCCGCGCAGTTGCGTTTCGAGCGCTTGCTGCGGGAGACCGGCGTTCCGATCGGCCTGGTCTGCAACGGCGACGAAATCCGGCTGGTTTACGCTCCGCGCGCGGAGTCCTCCGGGCATCTCTCGTTCCCGGTAAAGGCGATGTGCGAAGTGGGCGGGCGTCCGATCCTCGGCGCTCTGCACATGTTGCTGTGCGCCGAGCGGCTGTTTTCCCTCGCGACGCAGCGGCGCCTGCCGGCGATCCTGCGCGAAAGCCGCAAGTTCCAAAATGACGTCTCGACCGCGCTGGCCGAGCAGGTGCTGGAGGCGCTCAACCTGCTCTTGCGCGGCTTTCAGTCGGCCCACGAGGCAAGCGGCGGCGAGTTGCTGCGCGAAGTGCTCCGCGAGGATCCCAGCCACGTGTACGGCGCCCTGCTCAGTGTCCTGCTGCGGCTGGTGTTCATTCTTTATGCGGAGGAACGCGGACTGCTGCCGGCCGACGGCGTGTTCGAGTCCAACTACTCGCTGACGGGCTTGTTTGAAGAGTTGCGCGAGGACGCCGCCCGCTACCCCGACACCATGGATCAGCGCTTCGGCGCCTGGGCCCGCCTGCTGACCGTGTTCCGCCTGATCTTCGACGGCGCGTCGTACGGCACCACCACGTTGCCGCCCCGCCACGGACGCTTATTCGATCCGGACGCATATCCGTTCCTGGAGGGAAGGCCCTACGGCAACCGGCGAGTGGTGGGCGAACCGCTGATTCCGCCGCGCGTTTCCGACGGCGTGGTTTACGGGCTCCTGGAAAAGCTGCTCATCCTCGACGGTGAACGGCTCTCCTACCGCACGCTGGACGTCGAGCAGATCGGCTCGGTGTATGAAGCGATGATGGGCTTCGAATTGCGCGTCGCCAACGGCGTTTCGGTGGGGCTGCGGCCCGATCACGTGGTGGTCAACCTGGAAGGGGTGCTGGGCAAGGCGGCGAGCGAGCGGGCGCGGATGCTCAAGGACGAGGCCAAATGCGAGGTGACCGGCGCGGCGCTGGATCAGCTCAAGGCGGCCAAATCGGTCAATGAGCTTCTGGAGGCGCTCTCGAAGCGGCTCTCGCCGCGGGTCAAAGGAACCATCCCGGCCGGTTCGATGTACCTGCAGCCGACCGAGGAGCGCCGCCGCACCGGCTCGCATTACACCCCGCGTTCGCTCACCGAGCCGATCGTGCGCACGACCCTGCGGCCGATTCTGGAAGCGATGGGCGAGCGGCCCCGGCCCGAGCAAATCCTCGATCTGAAGGTCTGCGATCCGGCGATGGGCTCGGGCGCGTTCCTGGTCGAGGCCTGCCGTCTGCTGGGCGACCGGCTGGTGGAGGCATGGCAGATACATCGCTGCGTGCCGCAGA
This sequence comes from uncultured Pseudomonadota bacterium, assembly GCA_963805995.1. Taxonomy (GTDB): domain Bacteria; phylum Desulfobacterota; class Binatia; order Binatales; family Binataceae; genus JAJPJA01. The sequence continues at coordinate 21,310 of CAWDWL010000039.1, forward strand.
TTCCGCCGGACGAGGACCTGCATCTGTATGCACGCCGGATGATCGCCCAGACCTGCCTGTACGGGGTGGACAAGAATCCGTTCGCCGTCGATTTGGCGAAGCTGTCGTTGTGGCTCGTGACCCTGGCGCGCGACCATCCGTTTACCTTTCTCGACCACGCGCTCAAGTGTGGCGATTCGCTGGTCGGACTCACGCGCGAGCAGATCGCATGCTTCAATTGGGAGGTCGGCCTTCAGATTCCGACCATCCGTCCCGTAATCGACGCAGCAGTGAAAGAAGCGGAGTGGCTGCGAGCAAAAATCCAGGAACTCGCCTGCTCCGACGACACCAACGAGAAGGAGTAGATTGCTCAAAGAGGCCGAGGAGAGCCTTGAGAAGGTGCGCTTGATAGGCGATCTCGCGATCGCGGCATTCTTCGGCGCGGAGAAGAACAAGAGATCGCGGGCGCCTGCGCGAAAATTACGAAGCTAAAGTGCGCGAAATCATGGCAAGTGAAGGGAATCGCGCGCAAGTTCACGAGCGAATCACGTGCCCTGGTTCAAGAAGCTCGCGGCAGCGACAAACGCCATTCGTCCTTTCCATTGGGAGATAGAGTTCCCGGAGGTGTTCGTCCGAGAAAACGGTGGGTTCAATGCCATAGTCGGAAATCCACCATTTGTGGGTGGGAAGCGAATCAGGACGGTTTTGGGCTCGACCGCCCGCGATTGGCTTACCATGCTGCACCCGGGGATCTACGGGAACGCGGACCTCTCGGCGCACTTCTTCAGGCGGGCGTTTAGCATGCTGCAGGGAGGGTGGAACCTTTGGCCTAATCGCCACGAATACCATTGCCCAAGGTGATACGCGGCGTGGACGGACTGCCTGGATTGTCTCTCATGGCGGGACAAATCTCCGCGCAACGCGACGGATCGCGTGGCCCGGATCTGCGGCAGTAATCGTAAGTATCGTACATCTCATAAGAGGCGAGATTCACGGCCCGCGCATTCTCGACGGGCAGCGAGGTGCCGACGATAACTGCTTTTCTTTTTCACGCGGGTGGAGCAGATGATCCTGCTCCCGCTGAAGTGAATCAAGAAAGAGCTTCATTGGATACTACATTCTTGGCATGGGCTTTACTTTTGACGATGACAGCAATCGGAAGCTACCCCGGTGTCGCGAGATGAAACGCCTGTTCGCGAAGGGCGCCGCGTAACGAGAGCGGATTTTTCCATTCATGGGGGGCGAAGAGCTGAACGACAAGTCCGACGCTCAGCCCTACGCGCTGGGTCATCAATTTTGGTGAACGTGACCGAGCCGCAGGCGCGAAGCCTGTCCAGACCTGATGAGCATCATTCGAACGAAAGGTTAGGCCCCAGCGAAGAAGCACGACAAATGCGTAAGTCGCTAGGAAGTGGTGGCAGTTTGCGCGAACGCGTCCAGACCTTCGCGTAGCTGTCTCACGACTATATCGCGTACTGGCCGTTCCGAGGTCGGGCAACAGTGTGCGTTCGCGTTTCTGCCAGCTAACATCGTGTATGCGCAGACGATGGTGCTTTTTCCGTCTGACAATTACCCGGCATTTTGCGTCTTCCAGTCCCGGTTGCACGAGATTTGGGCGCGGTTTTTCGGCTCATCGATGAAGGATGACTTGCGCTACACGCCTTCGGACTGCTTCGAAACCTTCCCGTTCCCACTGAACTGGGAAAACAACGCAAACGCTCGAGCGCGTCGGCAAGGAATACTACGAATTCCGCGCTGAGCATGATGGTCCACAACAACGAAGGCCTGACCAAGACCTACAACCGCTTCCACGATCGTGACGAGCGTCGATCCGGACATCGTCCGGCTGCGGAGCTACACGCCGCGATGGACCGCGCCGTCCTCGATGCCTACGGCTGGACCGACCTCAACCCGACCTGCGAGTTCATCCTGGATTACGAAGAGGAAGAGATCCGAAGACGGCGCTTCCCGCAAGCGCAAGAAGCCATGGCGATACCGGTGGCCCGACGATTTCCGCGACGAGGTTCTAGCCCGTCTGCTCGCCCTGAACCAGGAACGCGCCGAGCAGGAAAAGCTCGCTGGGCCAGGAGAGTCACGAGGGTCTCGAAAGGCTACGACGCGGAGGCCACGGCACGCTGAGAGAGGTTCTGAAACACTGTTCAAGTAGCCCTGGGACGGCAGAGCCATGCGCGATCTGCCTGTATGAAGAAATGAGCGCAGAACGCTGAGGGACAAATCTACTATGCCAAACATCGAATTCCTGGGTGACGACATTTGGAAACGAATCTCAGGTTTGGCAAAAGACTCCACACGTCGCCATGTTGCCGTCGCCTATGTCGCTTCACAGGGAATGAAAATGTTGCGGCTCGCTAGGGGTGACGTCCTAATTGTAGACATGAGTCAACCGCGAGTTAAATGTGGAGCGACTGACCAAACGCTTATTGAGGAATACATGGATAAGGGTGTTGCGGTCTACTCCAGCAGCCACCTTCACGCCAAGGTCTTCGTCTTCGACAATCTGGCTGTTGTCGGAAGCACGAATGTTTCCAAGTATTCGGAAAAGGACCTCACGGAAGCTGCCATTCTCACCGCGGAGCCAGGCTGCAGTAGATGCGGCTCGTGACTTCGTTATCGGCCTTGCGAATGATCTTGAGCCGATTGATCGCGACTATCTAGCCAAGTGCAAGAAGCTTTATAAGCCTCCCCGCGGGTGGCCGCCAGGGACAGGTGTTCCCAGCCGTAAGTCAATGCACGACTGGGCCTACGAGGTAATGAAGAAAATACATTCACCCGTCGCCTATCGACCACATCATGGCCATTTTATCTCTCTTACGAAGCACACCGATGCCATCGCTGCCGCGTACCTTTGGTTAGAGGATGGCCCTACCGATGGAGGAACCGCGCGTCTTGACCTCCACCCGGCCGACGATATCGAACAGGCGAAGGTTTTTTACCAGAATGTGGACCTGACCAAACTGAATGGTCTTAGGAAAGGTTGGAGAATGCATGCAAACTTGCATTTCGGCGGTCCCTTTGGAAGAGGCTGGCCGCCGCGCGTTAACGATCCACCTGGAGGCTTTACTGGGTACATCGAGTATTGGGAAGGGCATCTCAATGAGATCAAGCAGTTCGAACATCTCAACTCATGAGGAAGCTTCGTGAGTTTCGGGAAGCCAGACTACTGTCGGACGACCACGTGCAGAAAGAAGATGTCAACAGACTGAGGCTGTTCAAGAAATTCGGCGTGCGGCCCGGAGTGACGCTGACTTTCAAATGGAACCCATTTGCGAGGAATCTTCCAGAACCGGCAACCTTTGCGCCCAGTGTCCGAGCCAAGATCAATGAGGCACTGATGACTTGGGGCGACAGTTTTGCTTGATTCTAGTGATTTTGAAAAGCGCACTTTAAAGTGATTATGCAAACGCCGTCGGAAATCCGTGATGAGCTGGTAAAAATCCTCGAACTCGACCTGGTCGGTCCTTGGCCGGGGCATGAGCGCGAGAACGAAATTCTCGATCGTCCCCCATCACGCGAGTACCTGACCGGATTCATCGTTCCTTACGAGCCGCCGGACGGCCCCGCACGGCCGCAGCTTCAGCTCACGGGTGAGGACACCGAGCAGGAAGGGATCGACGAGGTGCGTGGCGCCGGGCTCGACGACGACCAATCACCCGAAGCGGCCTCGTCGCGGCGTGCGTATTTCCCTTCATCCCTCGGAATCAGCGTGTTGGTGCCCAAAGAGGCGAAATCTATCAAGGTCACGGTTCTGTGGGGCGATTACGAGTTTGTTCCGCCTCCGGAGAAGGGTGAAGAAGGAGGCGGCAAAGGGGAGGGAAGGTCTCGTTCGCTGTGGAAACGGACGCAGCGCAAGGTGGAGGAGACCGTATCGATTGCCAAGGCTACCGCCAAGCCGGCCACCACTGAGGTAGCGGAAAGCGACGGCCTCAAGCTGGTCACTTCGGTCCGCGCGGTCAACTCGAAGGGCGCGTCTGGGCCGGGTTCGCAACTGGTCCCCGAGGGTACGCGTTCCGTTTCGATCTTTCTGGTCAATTACCGGCGGCCCGCGCCCGACGAGCGCCGCGACGAGGCATTCGCCTTCCAGGCGCGGCTGATGCTGCGGATGGATCAACCGTTCGTCTCCCGCCCCAACCTGCGCGGGCTGGACCTGGAGGATTGGGACGAACGCGTAGCCGACCTTCAATACGCCGACTGCTACGAGTTCGCGGTAGGCCACGGCGTCGCCACGACGGCGCTGCATGAGCAGGGCAAATGCAACCTGGTCTCCACCGTCTGGATCCCCAGCGCCGAGGTGGAAAAGGTCGAGGCGGCCTCGATTCCCGGCGTCGAGTTGCGGATGGACGCCCTGGCGGCGATCGACAGCGCCGCGGCGATGCGCAATAGCCTGGAGGCGCTGTTAACCGGATACGAAGCATGGATTGAGCAGCAAAAGGGCAAGCTGCCCTCCGACTCGCGCCGGCGTGAGATCGGGGAGGAACTGGTCAATCGCGCCCGGCAGGCGAAGGACCGGATCGCCGCGGGCATCGCCTGCTTGAGCGACACCAACGTCCTCGACGCCTTCCGGCTCATGAACCGGGTGATGGCGACCGTCATCCGCAAGCGGCGAGCGATGGCGGAACTGCCAGACGAAAACCCTGTGTGGCGCCCCTTTCAGCTTGCCTTCATCCTGATGAACCTGCGCGGCATCGCCGATCCGCTGCATCCCGACCGCTCCGTGGTCGATCTGCTCTTTTTTCCCACCGGCGGCGGCAAGACCGAGGCGTATCTGGGGCTGGCGGCGTTCACGCTGGTGCTGCGCCGATTGAAGAACCCGGGCCTCGCGTCGGCCGGGGTGAGCGTGCTGATGCGCTATACGCTGCGGCTGCTGACGCTGGAGCAGCTTAGCCGGGCGGCGACTCTGATCTGCGCCCTGGAACTGGAGCGCCAGCGCGATACCGAGCGGCTGGGACCGTGGCCGTTCGAGATCGGGCTGTGGGTGGGGATGGCGGCGACGCCCAACGTGATGGGCCGCAAGGGCGACAACAATGAAAGGTCCGCCCGCACCCGGACCATCAGGTTTCAGAACGACAGCCGCTCCAATCCCGCTCCCATCCCGCTGGAAGAATGCCCCTGGTGCGGCACCAAGTTCACGTTCTGTTTCGTTCAGCCTCATGCCACCCGCCGACGCTCCGACAAATCTGACGCGTATCGTGTGCAAATCGCCGTTGCGAATTCAGAGGGGAGCAACCCGCTACCGATCGTTGCCGTGGATGAGCCGATTTACCGCCGCCTGCCCTGCTTCATCGTTGCCACTGTGGACAAATTCGCCGGCCTCCCCTGGCTCGGTCCGGTTGGCGCGCTCTTCGGAAAGGTCGAGCGCTACGACTCCGATGGATTTTATGGACCGTGCGATCCCGATCTGCGGCTCGCCGGCTGCCCAATCCGCTGCCTGCCCCCGACCTCGTCATCCAGGACGAGTTGCACCTGATTTCCGGGCCGCTGGGAACCATCGCCGGACTTTACGAGGCGGCGATCGACGCGCTTTGCTCGCGCGAGATCGAAGGCAAGACCGTGCGCCCCAAGATAGTCGCGTCCACCGCGACCGTGCGGCGCGCGGACGCCCAGGTCAAGGCGCTCTTCGGGCGCGGACTCGGTGGACATCTTCCCGCCACCCGGACCGGATCGGCGCGATTCGTTTTTCGCCGTCACGATGCCCAAGGCGAAGCGCAACGCCCGGCGCTATGTCGGGATTGCGGCATCGGGCCGCAGCCTCAAGCGAATAATGCTCGTCACGCTATCTGGCCCTGATGGGCGCCGCCGAGCGTTTTTACAAAGAGGCCGGCGGAAAGCGAAACACGGAAAATCCCGCCGACCCGTATATGACGCTGGTCGGGTATTTCAACAGCCTGCGCGAACTGGGCGGCAGCCGGCGGATCGTCGAGGACGAGGTCACGTCGCGGCTCAAGAGCTACGGCAGCCGGCGCCGGGTGGGAGAGAGCAAGGGCCTGTTTGCGGATCGCGAAATAAAGCAGGAGGTGCTGGAGCTGACCTCGCGCGAGAGCACCGATAAGGTCGCCAATTCCAAGCGGCGTCTCGCCTTGCGCTTCGATGATAACGATCGCGTCGATGTGGCGCTGGCGACCAACATGATCTCCGTCGGTTTGGATATCGTGCGGCTGGGGCTGATGGTCGTTCTGGGCCAGCCCAAAACCACCGCTGAGTACATCCAGGCCACCAGCCGCGTGGGACGCGACGATCTGCGCCCGGGCCTGGTGGTGACCCTGCTCAACATCCATCGGCCGCGCGACCGATCGCATTACGAGCGCTTCGAAGCGTGGCATGCGTCGTTCTATCGCGGCGTTGAAACCACCAGCGTAACGCCATTTTCGCCGCGCGCCATCGATCGCAGCCTGGCGGCGGTAACGGTGGGACTGGCACGCCATGGTCATCCGGCGCTCACCGCGCCGCGGCGTGCCGTCGAGGCCGCCAATCGCAGAGAGGAATTGAAGTTCGTCGCCGACACTCTGGCCGCCCGCGCCGAGCGGCATGCGAAACTTTCGCCGGAAGAGGCGGAGGAACTCAGGAAAAAGCTCATGACTCGGGTGGGGGACCTGCTCGATGCATGGGCGAGTATCGCGTCCGACAAGCAAAAAGCGGGCGCCGGATTGCAATACCAGCGTGAAGAAGGTGGCGCGCCGCCGCTGCTGTTCGATCCGCTGGATCCCGACTTGCTCAAACAGCCGCTCAAGGCGCGCAAGTTCAAGGCCCAGCGTTCGATGCGCAACGTCGAGCCCGTGGTCAACTTGTGGGTGCAACGCATGGATGGCGGCGCGGTGGAGGGCGATGAGGTATGAAGACGAAGGACACTCGCCCTCAAGGCCAGATTCGTCAAAGCCAGATCATCACAACCTTTGGACCGGGGGCGATGGTCGATCTTCCCAAGTACGCGGTGGTGATCGGCGGACTTGAACATTGGAAAGGCCGCGGACCCGAGATCTTCGAAGAGCGGCTGGTGGACAAGATCAAGCAAGCGTTGGAACTGTCCGCAGTGCGTCTCTACGCCCCGCCTCCCGACAGTGGCGAACCCGGAGCGCCAATGAGCGGGATCACGGCGTGGCAGTTCCCGGAGTGGTTCATCGGCACCGGCGACGAAGAGCGCGGCGAAAGCTATCGCTCCCGGCCGCTGATCCATCGGCAGCAGCTCGTCAGCGGCAAATACCTCGGTAGCGACCGGCGCAAGTACGAAGTCCTGCCGGTCCGATTTGTCCAGGCGTGCCCCAACGGCCATCTGAGCGACCTGGACTGGTACGGCTACGTCCATGAGTTTCAAGGGCAGTGCCGGCGTCCGCTCCGGCTCGAAGAACGCGGCACGAGCGGCGACCTCGCGGATATCTCCGTGCGTTGCGAGTGCGGCAAATCAAGGACACTTGCGGCAGCGGCAAAGCGCTCGGATTTGGCGTTGGGATTCTGCCAGGGTCAGCGGCCGTGGCTGGGAAAGGCATCGCGCGAGAAGTGCGGCGGCGCAGACGGCAAGTCTAATCCGAATTGGCTACTGGTCCGCTCCGCCAGTAATTCGTATTTCCCACAGCTTCTGAGCGTCATCTCGATTCCCGACCCCGATGAGCAACTGCGCAAGGCGATTGATTCCGTTTGGGACCTGATAGAGACGGTCGAGACTCCCGATGAGCTTAAGTACGAGCGCAAGAAGGCAAAGGTTCGTTCTGCGCTGGAGGATCTCAAAGACGATGCCGTGTTGGCGGAAATCAAGCGGCGGCGATCGGGAGCAGACAAGCCTTGGAAGCCAATCAAGCAGGCTGAGATTGAGATGCTCCTGAACGCTCAGGAGACTTTCGGCGATGATTCTCCTGAGGGCGACTTCTATGCGCGTGCGCTGAAGCCTGACGTCTATCCGAAATGGCTGGGCGCCAAGCTGAGCCGGGTGGTGCTGGTGCATCGGCTTAAGGAGGTTGTCGCGCAGGTGGGTTTCACCCGCTTCGAAGCTGCGTCGCCGACGGTGGACGGCGAGTTGGACGTCAACGTCAAGCGCGCCGAACTGGCCACTGACGTGTCGTGGCTACCCGCCATAGAGAATCGCGGCGAAGGTGTCTTTCTTGGCTTCCGCCCCGAGGCGATCGCGAGTGGGTGAAAAGGGCGCAGGTCACTGCACGCGGGGCTAGAACTTCTCGGCGGGCTTCGACGCCTGGAGACGGCTCGCATCCGCTTTCGCAAGCTGAATTTCCGGGCACGCCTTACATCATGCTCCACTCGCTGTCTCATTTGCTCATCACCGCGGTGTCACTGGAATGCGGTTATTCCGCGTCATCGATTCGCGAGCGGATTTACGCGGGTGAATCGGGATATGGCATTCTGCTTTACACGGCTACGCCGGACTCTGAAGGGACGCTGGGCGGCCTGGCGATGGTCGGCCGCAAGACCGAACTCCATCTGCGCAACGCGCTGGAGATGGGCCAGCTTTGCTCCAACGATCCGGTCTGCGCGCAGCATCGGCCCGACAATCCGCAGGAAGAACGGTTCCTGCACGGCGCGGCCTGCCACGGATGCCTGCTGATCGCGGAAACGTCGTGCGAGCGCTACAACGAATACCTCGATCGTGAACTGGTGGTCCCCACCGTCATGGCTACCGGCGTCGAGTTTTTCGAGGATGCGGGCTCGTGACCTCCGAACTAACCCGTCTTTCCGCTCCGGCGCTGTTTGCTTTGGCGGAAGCCATCGATTTCGGGCACATCCTGCCGCCGTACGGCCTCGCGGGGCTGCAGCGTTATGTGCCAAATTCCGACCTGCTCCCTGTGGCAGCGGAACTATCCGAACTTTCTCTTTCCGGGATGCAGCCACGCCACCTCGCCTTGATGCTCCGGCTCGTGGGTGGAGAGCGCCGGAACCGCGCTCGCGCCGACGACGCCGTGGAGCTGGTATGGAGCGGGCCCGAAGCGGCCGGCTCCGCGACGCGCGACACCGCCGTCGTGATTCGTGATCTATTTGCGAGCGCCCAGCGCAGCGTGCTGGTCGCCTGCTTCGCGATCTACCAGGGGAAAGAACTATTCAAAGTCTTGGCAAACCGGATGGACGAAGTCCCGGACCTCCGCGTCCGAATATTCCTGAACGTACACCGACCCGACTGGCCCGAAGCTACCGAACAGCAAATCCTAAAACATTTCATCGAAACCTTCCGCACCAATCACTGGCCCGGCCGGCGCCTACCGGAGCTGTTCTACGACCCGCGCTCCCTGCTGGCAGACCCAACCGAGCGCGCCTCCCTCCACGCGAAATGCGTTGTCGTGGACGAGGATCGCGCCTTCATAACGTCAGCAAATTTCACGGAGGCTGCCCAGGAGCGCAACATCGAAGCCGGCGTATTGCTGGCGATCCCAGGCATCGCCAAAGCGCTATGCAGCCAGTTTGAAAATCTGGTTACAACGGGTCTGCTGAAGCGACTCCCTGACATCTAAATCTGGGGGCTTTGATAGTGGTCCTATTCAAATGGTTCTTATTTAAGCGCTGATATTCGTTTTATCTCGCAGAAGCAGAGGAGAGCCATGAGCTGAGGCGCGCATCGACCTGAAGAAAGGATTACCGCAGCAATCGTGAAACCGCACCCCATTGTGTTTGTGAGCAAAATACGATGAACTCCTTGATGATCCAATAACGATCTCTAACTGAAATGCACTCCTCTAAGCTGGCGAATTTGCTTCCCAGGTCATTGTCAACAGTAGGGTTAGGAGCCTGAGATCAGAACCATGAGCACCTCAGCGGACAGTGAGAGGCTCGTAGAGCGGATCGCTGACCTCATACGTTCGGGGCCCTTGGTCCGGTTTTCTTGTGACCCTTCCGCAGTGTCCACCGCCCAGAGAATAAAACTGAGAGCCACGTTTTACACTACTGGCCACGGTGCCACTTATTTCAAGCCGATCGTTAAGTGCAAGGAGGTTGCGTCCTTCGAGCAGGGCCTGTCGGAAGTACAAGCTAGCGGTCGAGGTCGGTCATTTGAAGCCGAAGTCGACGTGTCTCGTCTGACGAAGACGGGCGGTTCCTTCACCTTGATCTTGGAACCTCAGCCTAATGAGCCGCCAGTTGCTTATAGCGTCCTTCATGTTTTCACTCTCGCCGAAATAGCGCAGGCTCGTAGCCCGAATCCGTAAGATTCCCGCGTGGTTTTTTAGATTTTATTGCAGGCGGCCCTTCGTTGGTCCGCACGCTCCCGCCCTGGCATGCAGGTGGGCAGGTATCGCTTTCGCTGAAAGCCCAGTTAAGGGAGAGGTTCTCAAGTTTCACAAATTCTTCGAAGGGACTGAGCCGTGGCTGCGCGGTCCGCGGAAATGGTGGCAGAAAAAAAGGATATTTTTTGATGGTGGAACAGGCTTTTCTACTAGCGAAGCTAGCCGGTCATCCTCTTTGCCGAGACCTTTGGGAAAAAAAAAATCACAGGCTGGAATGGCTTCGCCACTGTGCCACGGAAAAAAGCAGGACCAGAGCCCTCCCTTCTAAATGATTGAGATGGCTTCGTGGCATAGTGGCTGGAGCCATTCCAGCCTGTGGCTTGAGTTTTTACATTTTGCTTTAATTTTCTCCCCGGGCCGGGGGAGAAGGGCGCCGCGGCGGCGCCCAAGAGAGGGTCCTTTGTCAGCGCGCCTGCTTCAGGCGCGCGATTATGAGTTCCGATGACGAACCTTTGCGCGATCAAGACCGGCGCCTTCGGGCTGAGTGTGCGGATGAGGAGCGGAAGTTGTGGGAGCACCTCAGAGCCAAGCTCTTTGCGGGATTCAAATTCAGCCCGCAGCACTACATTGGTCCATACATCGCAGATTTCTGCTGCGTCACGCGCCACCGGATTATCGAACTCAGGCGCAGTCAACAGGCCGCGCCGGAGCGCACGAATCCCTTGAGAACGGCTTGTCTCACCGGGCAGGGTTATCGAGTGATGCGATTTTGGAATGCAGAAGTGAACACCGAGATCGAAGATGTGCTCGAAGCGATTTATGCGGCGCTGCCGGTTTCCTTAATCGCGCGCCTTGGCGGTCGCGCTGACAAAGGACCCTCTCTGGGGCGCCGCGGCGGCGCCCTTCTCCCCCGGTCCGGGGGAGAAAATTACAGCGACCATGTACAAACTCCAGGCACAGCCTGGGCTGTCCATGGCGGGCAGGGACGCCCGCCCTACTGAAAACTGTCCGAGCCAGTGGCGCGGGCGTCCCTCCCCACCGCTTCGCCGCAGGAATGAAGAAACTCAAGCTGTGGAGACCTCT
>CAWDWL010000040.1:0-70682 GCA_963805995.1 uncultured Pseudomonadota bacterium
GGGAGGGAATGCGCCGCCAGCATTTTTCGCATCTCCTTGAGCGCGGCGACCACCTTCGTCTCCGCTTCTTGCGCACCAACCGCGTCAGATTCCTGAACGTAAAAAAACCATTCAACTAGATAGTCACCCGGATAAACGTAGTCGCGGTTCACGTGCATCAGCCACGCCCATCTGATCGGAACTCCAGCGCCCCTGAGCACATAGTACTGAATGGCAACGTCCCAAGCATGTCAGCCTTCACTCGAGCGTCGACTTCGCTTCGGACGAGATCGAACTGCCGGTCGCGCGTTCTGGCCAGAATGTCCGCCCGGAACCGTATACCGTCGAAGCTGAGCGCCGGTTCGAAGATCGCGGGTACTGCTCGATTCCGCACCGCGTTGCGCGTGGCTCATTCCGCATCAGACCAATCGAGGTCTTTCTGGCCGATCAACTCGCCTCCTAGCAGGCTGCGGAAAAACGATTTTTGGGCGGTTTTCGGACGTGCATGTATGGGTTATTATAGCGTTTATTATGCCGTACTCGCTGACCTTTAGGCCGCAGGCGAGTTTTTCCGCACCCTGCTAGGTAGAGATTTCGCGCGAGTGCGCCAACTGCGTGACCGGCTTCTAAAATGGCTTCTCCGGATTCGTCCGCCGCTTCCGCTAGCCCAGGGCTAGGGAGGCTCTGACGACTCCGGTTTCGCTCGCGAAATTGACTCAGCCGCGATGGAAACGGTGCAGTTTGCCCCTCGCAGGGGAACCCGCTCGAGAAAATTCCAGGATTACAACGAAAAAATGGTGGAGCAAAAGGGATTTGAATCTCCAATAAAGCCCAGAAAACCTTAGGTTTTTCGGGCCAAAATGTGCCCAGAGTGGCTCTTTTGGTACAGTTTGCCCCAGGTGGGGCAAAGTCTACAAGCGCTGGCGTAAAGTCATACATCTGGTTTTATTGTCGAGATTCTCCAGGACGAGACTGCCGCGTCGCCATTCGTTCTAAAAATGGCGTATGATGGTACCGCGAGGTCAGCACCATGGCTGAGAAGGATTTTCAGGTAAGTCTCCCCCCAGAGGTCGTGGGAGCGTTCGGCTGGAACGATTCCGAGGTACCTCAGCGGGTGCGCGAGGCGCTCGTAATGGACTTATTACGCCTTGATCGGCTTTCGGAGGCGCAAGCCGCGGCGATCCTTCGACTCGCGCGCTGGGAACTCCTTGAGCTGATGGGTCGCTACGATGTACCGGCCGTTCGCATGAGCGTTGAGGAGCTCGATCGGGAATTGGCCACCGAAATTAAGCGCAACGGCGCCGCATGATCGTTTCCGATGCCGGCCCCATTATCATCTTTGCCCGCATCGGCCGCCTCTCTCTTCTCCGCCAAGTTACGGGCTCGCTGACAATCCCTGACGCCGTCCACGACGAGATCGTCGTCAAGAAGGGCGGTATGCCAGGAGCCGCAGAGGTCGCGAGCGCCGCGTGGATTCAGCGGGCGGTCGTCTCTGACCGTGCAACTCTCGATCGGTTGCCGCCTGGCTTGCACGCTGGCGAGCGGGAGGCGATCGCGCTGGCGAAGGAGCGCGGCGCGCAGTTGTTGATCGACGAAATACGTGCCCGCCGAGTTGCGATGGATCAGAAAATCGATGTGATCGGAACGTTGCGCATTCTGTCCGAAGCAAAACGGCTGGGCTTGATCACGACCGTTCGTCCAATCATCGGTCTGATGCAGTCGCGGGATACCGGTTCGACCGTGTATTGATCCGACGGTTCCTTGAGCGAATGGACGAAGCATGAGAGCCGCTCAGACCGAAAGGACCTTTGCCAACTGCGCCAGCACCTCGTTAGGGTTTGCGGCGCTCATGTCGAGCTCCGCCAGGAAGGGGATGTGGAGATTGGGTTGCCGTTGCGGCGATCAACGATGAATTGTCCGAGAGTTTCATGTGATCTGGTCGACGAGCATTTAATCGAATCATGGAATATGCCGATCGACGCGGGCCACAGCTCCGAAGTTAGACTCGGGCTGGTAATCGACCAACGAAAAAATGGTGGAGCAGAAGGGATTTGAACCCTCGACCCCTACGTTGCGAACGTAGTGCTCTCCCAGCTGAGCTACTGCCCCGACCCGTGTTTATTTTGGTGTGAGAGAGGCCAGGTAAACTCGCAACCTATCAGCCAGTTGCGGATGGCGCAACCCGTAGGCAATCTGGGCCATCAGGAAGCCCAAACGGTCGCCGAGGTCGTAGCGCGTTCCCTCGAATTCGTAGCCGTAGAGATTGCGTCGTCGGCTTAATTCCATCAGCGCGTCGGTAAGCTGGATTTCGCCCCCGTGACCCGGCTTGGCGCCCTCCAGAATGCCGAAAATCTCCGGAGGCAGAAGGTATCGTCCCATGATCGCCATGTCGCTGGGCGCCTTCTCGACCGGCGGCTTTTCGACCATCCCGGTCAGACGATGCAGCCGCGGACCCAACTGTGTGGCTTCGACGATTCCATACTTGGAGACCTCGGTGCGCGGCAGGCGCAGCAGCGCCACTACGGGTCCGTCCTGCGTCTGCGCCACGTCCATCAATTGGCGCAGGCACGGCGTCTCGCAATCGAAGATATCGTCTGGCAGTACCACGGCAAACGGTTGGTTGCCGACCGCAGCCTTGGCTTGCAGCACGGCGTGCCCGATGCCTAGCGGCTGGGTTTGCTCCACCGGCGTAATCCTGGCCAGGCCTGAGGTCTGCCGCACGATCTCCAGCAGCTCGCGTTTGTTCCGTTCGGCAAGAAAGCGTTCGAGCGCCGGCGCGGTGGAGAAATGGTCCATCAGCGCGCCCTTGCCCGGGCTCGTGACCATCACGATGTCGGTAATTCCAGCCGCGACGATTTCTTCCACTACGATCTGAATCGCAGGCGTGTCGACTACGGGCAGCAGTTCCTTGGGCACCACCTTGGACGCGGGCAGCATCCGGGTGCCAAAGCCGGCGGCGAGGATAACAGCTTTGCTAATCTTCAAAGGCGATTGATTATTCCTGGTAGTCTATTCAGGTGCGATAACGTATGACCGGACGGGGCGGCGAGCAGCGCTAGCGCCGTTTTTCACGCTCTTCCTGCGAAGATTTACAGTCGATGCACAAAGTGGTGACGGGACGCGCCTTGAGCCGTTCGGTACCAATCACCCCTCCGCATTCCTCGCACTGGCCGTAACTGCCATCCTGAATGCGCGCGAACGCTTCGTCGATCTTGCTTAAGAGCTTGCGCTCCCGATCGCGCATCCGCAACAAAAAATTACGATTGGATTCAAGCAGAGCCCGATCCGCCGGATCGGCGTAATTCGTGCGCTCATCGCCGTTCATCGAATCCACCGCCCGCTCCGCCTCTGAAAGAATCTCCTGTCTGCGCGTTTCAAGCAGGGCGCGAAAGGAGGCCAGTTCCTGCTGCTTCATGTTTATCTAGATGATTTCACACAAATCACACAATAATCTTTGATCATATTGACGGCTTGCTGTTAAGTAAAGCCATGGTTTGCGCCTATCTCGATGCTTTTTCGGGACTGAGCGGCGACATGCTGGTCGGCGCCCTGCTCGACCTTGGGATCGACTTCCCACAATTCAAGTTGGCCATGGCGTCGCTTGAATTGCGCGGATACGAATTGCGTCTGGGACGGCGCGAGCTCAGCGGTATTTCGGCGGCGAAGTTCGACGTCGAGGTCTCCACGCCTCAGCCTGAGCGCCATCTCGGCGATATCCAGGCCAGCATCGAGCAAAGCGCGCTGGCGCCCGAGGTGAAGCATCGGGCCGTTGCAATCTTCAATGCGCTCGCCGTGGCCGAAGCCAAGGTCCACAACACCACGCCCGAAGCGGTTCACTTTCACGAAGTCGGGGCGGTCGATTCGATCATCGATATCGTGGGGACGGCCTGGTGCCTCGGCGCGCTTGGAATCGATGAACTGCTGGTTTCGCCACTGCCGATGGGCCAGGGCTTTGCCCGCACGATGCATGGAGTAATTCCAATTCCACCGCCGGCCACCGTTGAGTTGCTCGACGGGTTCCCCATCCGGCTGGGCGACGGCGAGGCCGAGATGGTGACGCCCACCGGCGCGGCCGTCCTCAAGGCGCTGGCGGCGCCGGCGCCGGTCCCGCTCAATTTCGCGATCGATAAGATCGGTTATGGCGCCGGCACCAAGACCTTCAGCGATCGTCCCAACGTGCTGCGGATCATGCTCGGCCGGCGCGCGCGACGCGCTGGCCAGCGACGAACTGCTGGAGATCCAAACCAACATCGACGACCTCAACCCGCAGATCTACGACCATCTGTGCGAGCGCCTGTTCGGGGCGGGCGCGCGCGACGTGACCTTGACTCCCACGATCATGAAGAAGGGACGCCCGGCCATCACGGTATCGGTGCTGGCCGAGGCGGCATTGCGTGAAGCGGTCGCCGCGGTACTATTTGAGGAGACCACCACTATCGGAGTCCGGTCGCATCCGGTATCGCGGCTCAAGCTTCAGCGTGAAATCATGCAGATTGAAACGCGTTGGGGTGCTATCCGGGTCAAGGTTTCCCGCCGCGAGGGCCGCGCGCTGACCATCGCGCCGGAGTACGATGATTGCCGCCGCGCCGCGATTGAGCATCGGATGGCGCTCAAGGTCGTGATGCAGGACGCGCTGGCCGCGGCGCGCGCGCAACTGGAGTAAGAATGCCGGTAGGCGGCAACAGCCTGATCGTAAACGAAATCTTCTATAGCGTGCAGGGCGAATCGACCCATGCCGGGCGTCCGTGTGCGTTTGTGCGGCTGACCGCCTGCAATCTGCGATGCAATTATTGCGACACCGAATATGCCTTTCACGAAGGCCGGCGCATGGCGATCGCCGCGGTGACCGCCCAGGTCGAAAACTATCAATGCCCGCTGGTGGAGATCACCGGAGGCGAACCGCTGCTGCAGGAAGGCGTCTATGGCCTGTGCGCGGCGCTGCTTGGCGCGGGCAAGCAAGTGATGATCGAAACCTCCGGCGCTGCCGACGTGAGCCGCCTGGATCCGCGCGTGGTCAAAATCATGGATTTGAAATGCCCCGGCAGCGGCGAAGCCGGGCGCAATCTGTGGAGCAATCTGCGCCATCTGACCCCCAAAGACGAAGTCAAGTTCGTGATCAGCGATCGCGCCGATTACGAGTGGACGCGCGGGGTGATCGCCGAACATGGGCTCGAGCGGCGGGTTAACGCGGTGCTGCTAAGCCCGGCCTTTGGGCGAGTCGATCTTAAGGACCTTGCCGCCTGGATGCTCGAGGACCGGCTGCCGGCGCGGCTCCAGCTGCAGATGCATAAGTACATCTGGTCGCCCACCGCCCGCGGCGTCTGAACGGCGTTCTTCGCCAGCGAGATATCGTCTCAGCCCAGCTTTGGACGTTGGTCCGCGCGCCGTGTTATGGTCTGCGCGCTCAAAAAATATCCGGTCATAAGAGGATTTTGTGAAGCTCGCCAATAAAGTCGCATTAATCACCGGGGCGGGGTCGGGAATCGGACGCGCCTGCGCGATGCTCTTCGCCAGTGAAGGCGCGCAGGTCGCCGTAGTTGATATCGACGAACCGACGGCCGCCGAAACCGAGCGCCTCATTCGAAATCAAGGAGGCGAAGCGATTGCAATCCGCGCCGACGTCGGGCAGCCCGAAGACGTGCAGGCGATGGTCGAATCGACGGTCAAGCGATTCGGCACGGTTGACGTGCTTTTCAACAGCGCCGCGACCGAGGGGCCGATCTGCTTCGCGGCCCAGATCAGCCTGGAGCAATTCGATCGCATTATGGCGGTGAATCTGCGCGGTACGTGGCTGGGAATGAAGTACGTACTGCCGTTGATGATGGAAAAGAGGAGCGGTTCGATCATCAACGTATCCTCGCTGGCCGGCCTTAAAGCGACCCCCGGCGGCGCGGCGTACTGCGCGTCAAAGTTTGGAGTAATCGGCATTACCGAAGCGGTCGCGATCGAATACGGCAAGTACAACATCCGGGCCAATTGTATCGTGCCGGGCTGGATCGAAACGCCGATGGTCCATCGGTTGTTCGGCGACAAGCTGCCGGCCAGCAGTGCCACGGCGGCGCCGCTTCGACGCGTGGGACAGCCTGAAGACGTGGCCAAGGCGGCGCTCTTCCTGATCAGCGACGACGCCGCCTATATCACCGGGACGGTTTTCACGGTTGACGGCGGTATCAACGCCGGCGATCGCGGACCGTGAATAGCGCGCGACGCAATGTGCAGTGAACCGGTGGTGTCAAAGACCAGACTCCTCCTGTATCTTAGAGGGGGAATAGCCTGTTCACCAAAGCGCGCAGACAAAGGTGGAATCCATGGAAGCCCTAACGCTCGATTCGATTGACATTATCGACCCGGACCTTTACGTCGAGCGCGGCTACCCACATCAGGAATGGGCGTTGCTGAGGGACCAAGCGCCGGTATTCTGGTACCAGCGCGACAATGTCGAACCATTCTGGGCGATCACCAAGCACGCCGACATCATAACGGTGTCGCGTCAACCCGAGCTTTTCCGCAGCACTCAACGCCTGTTCATGGCAATCATCGAGCCGGACACGCCGCCTCCCGACACGGCGCTGCTGCGCCAGTTGTTGAACATGAATCCGCCCGAGCACGGGGCCTACCGATCGGTAGTCAGCCGCCGCTTCACGCCACAGGCGGTCAATCAGCTCGCCGGTCACGTCCAGAAGATCTCGGCTCAATTGATCGACGGCATTGCCGACCGCGAGGAATGCGATTTCGTGACCGACGTCTCTGCCAAACTGCCGCTGGCGGTGATCGCCGATATGTTCGGTATCCCGGAATCGGATTGGGAAATGATGTTCCGCCTGAGCAACGCGATGATCGGTCCGTCCGATCCCGAATACTCGCGCGGCCAGACGATGTTGGAAGGTCTGGAAAAGGCCCGAATGGAGTTCTTCCAGTACTTCACACAGTTGGTGGACGATCGGCGCAAACATCCACGCGACGATCTGGCAACCGCGCTGGCTAACGGCAAGGTCAACGGCGAGCAGCTTCCGCCCTTCGAGCTTCTTTCCTACTTCGCGCTGCTGATCATCGCCGGCAATGAGACCACGCGCAACGCCACCACCGGGGGTCTATTCGCCCTGATCAACCATCCCGAGCAATTCGAACTGCTCAAGCGCGATCCGTCGCTCATTCGGCCCGCCAGTGAAGAGATCATCCGATGGACCTCTCCGGTGATCCAGTTTATACGCATCGCCACCGCCGACACCGAACTGCGCGGTCAGAAAATCCATGAGGGCGATGTGCTGGCGCTGTTTTATCCCTCGGCCAATCGCGACGAAGATGCATTCGAAGAGCCCGGCAAGTTCGACATCACGCGTCATCCCAACTATCACATGGCGTTTGGCATCGCCGAGCACTTTTGTTTGGGCGCCAACCTTGCCCGTCTCGAGTTGCAGATGATCTTCCGCGAAATCGCGGCGCGGATGGAACACGTCGAGATGACCGGCCCGATTGCGCGGATGCGCTCCAGCTTCGTCGGCGGCATCAAGCACATGCCGATCCGCTACAAGCTGCGTCCCAAAGCTGCCTGAAGGTACTTGGATCGCTGCGACGGACTTTCGAAGCTGTCATCCTTTTCGACGGCTGCTTGAATCGCGCCGATCCATTGGATAGGCGTTTTCTCCATCATGCGGTTGCTTGAATTTCGCGCGGCGGAGGGGCTGAGGCTCAGTTGTATCGACTATGGCGGTGAAGGCGGCCCGCCGGTGCTGCTGATGCATGGGGCCGCGGCGCATTCGCGATGGTGGGATTTCACGGCGCCGGCTTTGACCGGGCGTTATCACGTGCTCGCGCTGGATCGCCGCGGACATGGCGACAGCCAGTGGTCGGATTCGGGCAGTTACGAAATCGAGGACTACGCCGCCGACCTGCACGCGGTGATCGGCAACTGGGGCCTGGGCAAACCGTTCCTGGTCGCCCACTCGGGCGGCGGGTTGCCGTCGATAATGTACGCGGCGCGCTATCCGGAAAACGTCAGCGGCCTGGTCCTGATGGAAACCCGGCCGGTCTATGACGAAGAGATGGTCGCGCGGATGCGCAATCGCGACCAGCGGCCGCCGCGGACTTTCGAGTCGCGGGAAGCAGCGCTGGCTTCATTCCGGCTCACTCCGCCCACCGTTGGCGCGCCGCGCGAAATGATCGAGCATCTTGCGCAATATTCATTTCGCCGTCTGCCCGACGGTAAATGGATCAACAAGCTCGATCGTCGCACCGGGCGCCGGCTGCACGCTTTCGACGGCATCCAATGCATGGCCCAGGTCTCATGTCCGGTGCTGGTCGTATGGGCGGGTAAGAGTACGATGGTGGAGCGCGACGCGGCGCAGCGGCTGGCGGCGGCCGCCAGGCGCGGGTCACTGATCGAGATTCCAAATGCCGAACATCAGGTGATTCTCGACAGCGTCCCGGAGGTAATCAGGATTCTGCGGGAATTCCTGGAACGTAACGGATAGCAGACTGCGGAAAAGACATAAGCGCTAACTTAACGACGCGCCACGGAGTGCGTAGGGTCACAGGTCAGTGGGGCCGCCGTCCTCGCCGCCCGCCAAGTTTCTACAAATTCTTCAGAGAGCATGAGCGTGGCTGCGCGGTGACCCACCTCTGAAATGTGGCGCGAGACCGCAAGCTCGCGCGTCGACGACAGGCAGGGACGCCTTTGTCCCACTCTCTACTACGAGTGCGGGCCGCCGGAACTGAGATGGCGCAGCTTGTCGGGGTTGATGATCAAGTAGATGTTGGCGATCAGTCCGTCGCGGAAATCGAATGCCAGGGTCAGGATTTCGTTGGCGCCGCGCTCGATGATGAAGCCGGGCAGACCGTTGATCTGGGCTGAGCGCACGGCTTTTATCTGGGCCGCGCCCTTTCTGGACAGGCCCATCACCAGGCTGACGACTTTGTCGCGTCCGATGATTGGCCGGCGAGCGGCAGGCGCGCGGCCGCCGGCGTCGGAGTAGTAGATCACGTCCTGGGCAAGCAGTCCCGCCAGCGCCGTGGCGTCGCCGCTTTGGGCGGCAGCCCCGAAAGCGTTGGCGAGCCGTTCGCATTCCTCTTGCGAGGGCCGAAAGCGCGGGCGCGAGGCGCGCACATGAGAACGCGCCCTGGCGGCCAGTTGACGGCAGGAGGCGGGACTGCGGCCCAAGCGCGCCCGCGACTTCGTCAAAGTTCATGTCGAAAACGTCATGCAGCAAGAAGGCCGCGCGCTCCAACGGCGAGAGGCGTTCCAGCGTCAGCATCAGCGCGACCGACAAGTCCTGTGCGTAATCGCTGGCGCTGTCGGCGGCGAGGGCGGCCTCATCGAGCACCGGTTCGGGAAGCCAGGGCCCGACGTAATGCTCGTGGCGCGCCCGCGCCGATTTCAGTTGATCCAAACATAGCCGCGCCACGGTCCGCGACAAAAAGGCGCGCGCATCGCCGACTTCAGCGCGATTGGCCTGATGCCAGCGCAGGTAGGCCTCCTGGACGACATCCTGGGCCTCGGACAGCGAACCCAGCATCCGGTAGGCCAGCCCGGTCAGATGGCGTCGATGCGCCTCGAAACTGCCGGCCGCGTCTGGTAGCGATTCGTCCATCAGGCAGCCTGTCGTTTCGTGATCGTGGTCGTCGTCCCGGCGACCCTGACTTGCGTGCACGTCCGGCCATAGCCGAGCGCGTACTTCAGCGTGGGGTAGATGCGCGACGTGGTGATCCCGAATGCCAGCGAAACCAGCGCGCGCCGGCCCCATCGCGCCACGATTTCTTCGCGTATGGAATCGGCCGCCGGATCATGGCGCAGGACTGCCTGTGCAAAGCGAAAGCCCAGCGCCGCCTCCGGCGTCATCGCGCGCTCGTCACCCGCCAGGATCGCCCTGATCGTGGCCGGCGCCACACCCTCGCGCTCCGCCATCGTCACGACCAGTTGGGTGCAGGGCCCGCAGTCTTCGGCCATGGTGCCGGCGAGCCCCGCGGCGAAGCTGGCGTCGCGCGGAACGTCCTCGCGATAATTGCCAAAACCCATCACGCGTCCGAGCTTGAATGCCGCGCGCGTGCTGATCTCCAGGATCTCGCGCGCGTAGCTCAAGTCATAATCATACTCCTTTTCGAACGCTTTCATTCGCCGTCGAAGCAGCCATTTGAGCATCGGATAGTCCTCCTAAGCAGGGTGTTGAAAAGTTACAGTGATCGACTTGGAAGGATGCTGCCTCAACACCCAGTATAAAAACTGGCTTCCTTCCTAAACCTTCTCTCCCTCTGGGAGAGACATAGAGAGAGGGGCAGGCTGTGAAACTCCTGTTTTCAACAGCCTGCTTGAGATCGATTGCGGCCATGCGATCCAGATTGCGATCACCGCGGACAAGTACACGGTCGGAGCGTCAAGCGCCGCGTGGTAGAGACTTTCGCGGCCCGCAATCGCGTCGCCGATATGGATTAGGGCGTGAAGCGCAAAAAAGGCCGCGGCAGCCAGGGCCGCGGGCCGCGCCCGTGAGTCGTTCGCGAACCATACAAAACCCACTCCGGCGACCAGGAAGGCGGCGCCGATATCGCGGATGAAGTGGCGCGTTGAATGGTCCGCTTTGCACCACGCCGGGAAAGATTGGATACCAGGCGGCCGGAGCCATCATCATGAACACTCCGTTTACGGCCGACAGCAGGCCAAGGAACCAGGCAAGCTTGGTGCGCATGGCGGATCTCCTTCTCACTAAACCAGACGACGCCGCCCGCCGATGTGTGACAACGAAGTTACGCGGCGGCATTTCTTGCGCCGTCGGGTGGATGTCATACTTGCCAGGGGTTACGGAGTTGAAGTCGATTCATCTGAAAATGTCTGACACGATGTGGAACGCATTGGAAAAAAGACACCGCGAAACCGGCGAGCCGATTCCCCATGTCATCCGCGCCGCACTCGCCGAATATCTGGACGTCGAGCATTCCACCCTGTTTCAGGTATCCACTTCCACGGCACTGGTCGAGGGGATCTACAAGGGCGCCGTCAGTATCGGGCATCTGCGCGAGCATGGGGATTTCGGGCTCGGCACGTTCGAGGGACTCGACGGCGAGATGGTGGCCTTCGATGGCCGCTTCTACCAGGTGCGCTCGGACGGAACCGTGCGCGTGGCAGCTGACTCGGACTTGAGTCCGTTTGCCGCGGTCACGCATTTCAAGGCGGAAAAATCGATCGATGTCGATGATTGTCCCGACCTCGCGTCGCTGCTTGCCCGCCTGGACCAGTTGCGCGATTCGAGCAACGTCTTTTACGCCATCCGCGTCGATGGTTCATTTCCCTTCATGCACACGCGCGCGATGTGTAAATCGGCGGAAGGCACGCCTTTAGTTGTGGCCGCGGCCCATCAGCCGGAATTCAAAATGCGCGACGTGGCCGGCACGCTGGTCGGTTTCTGGTCGCCGGATTACGTCAGGACGCTGGAAGTCCCCGGTTATCACCTGCATTTTCTCACTGACGACCGCGGCGCCGGCGGGCATCTGATGGAATGTGCGGGCCGCAAGCTGCGCGTCCAGGTATCTCTGGTCAGCGAATTGCGCGTCGCCTTGCCGGGGAATGAGGAGTTTCTCAAAGCGGACCTGACTTGCGACCCCGCCCGGGACCTGGAGCGGGCCGAGCACACCCGCAAGGAGGATCAGCCGCAATGAGCGAGCAGCCGGGCGCGATGGCGACAAAACTGCGTGGCGTGGCGCTGCTACGCGATCCGCATCTGAACAAGTCCACCGCCTTCACGCAAGCCGAGCGCGAGGCGCTGGGACTGGTAGGGTTGCTGCCCGAAGGCATCGACAGCCAGGAGATCCAGATTCGCCG
This sequence comes from uncultured Pseudomonadota bacterium, assembly GCA_963805995.1. Lineage (GTDB taxonomy): Bacteria > Desulfobacterota > Binatia > Binatales > Binataceae > JAJPJA01. The sequence goes on from CAWDWL010000040.1 coordinate 11,786, forward strand.
GGTTCATGACCAATTGTCGCGAAAACCTAACGACTTGGAGAAATATATCTACCTCGCCGGACTGCAGGAAACGGACGAGACGCTGTATTACGCGGTCTTGATGTCCGATCCGGCTAATTTTCTGCCCTTGGTCTATACTCCGACGGTCGGTGACGCGTGCCTGCACTTTGGCCATATCCTGCGTCGATCGCGTGGCTTTTACGTTTCAATCAAGCGGCGCGGGCGCGTGAAAGAGGTCCTGCGCAACTGGCCGGAGCCCGACGTGCGCTTTATCGTGGTCACCAGCGGCCAGCGCATTTTGGGGCTCGGCGATCTCGGCGCCAATGGAATGGGTATCCCGATCGGAAAGCTGGCGCTCTATACCGCCTGTGCCGGAGTGCCGCCGCAATATACATTGCCGGTCCTGATGGACTGCGGCACCAACAACGAGACCTTGCTCAGAGATCCGCTGTACCTCGGCTTGCGCCAAACCCGCCCCAGCACCGCAATGCTGGATGAGTTTGTCGAGGAGTTCATGGACGCCGTGCAAGAGGTATTTCCCGGATGCTGCGTTCAGTTTGAGGACTGGGCGGGCGCCGACGCGGTCCGGCTGCTCGCGCGATATCGCGACCGGGTCTGCTGCTTCAACGACGACATCCAGGGGACGGCGGCGGTGGCATTAGCCGGAATCACGGGTGCGTTGCGCATCACCGGAGGCAAGCTGGCCGCGCAGACATTTTTGTTTCTCGGTGCGGGTTCGGCCGGCATCGGCATCGCGGATTTGCTGGTCAAAGCGATGATGCTCGAAGGGCTTACGCAGGAGCAGGCGCGCGCGCGGATCTGGCTGTTCGACGTTAACGGTCTGATCGAGTCCACGCGCGAAGAGCTGGCCGATTTCCAACGCCCGTATGCGCATACCCACGCCTCCACTACCGACTTCGTTGCTGCGATTGAATCGATCCATCCGACCGCGATCATCGGCGTCAGTACCGTGGCCAAGGCCTTCAACCAGCAGGTCATCGAGACCATGGCGCGGCTCAATCAGCGTCCGATCATTTTTCCCTACTCCAATCCGACCTCGCGCTCCGAGTGCTCCGCGCAAGAGGCTTACAAATGGTCGCAAGGGCGGGCCGTGTTTGCCAGCGGCACCGCGTTTGCGCCCGTGCGAATGGGCGATCGGACCTTCGTGCCCGGTCAAGGCAACAACGTTTACATCTTTCCGGCTATCGGATTGGCGGTCTATGCGACCAGAGCCCGCCGCGTCACTGACGAGATGTTTATCGCGGTCGCGCGCGCCGTGGCGGAGCAGGTCACGCAGGCCGATTTGGATGTCGGACTGATCTATCCGCCGCAATCAGAGATCCTGAAGACCGAGTTGCACGCGGCGCGGCGCGTGGCGGAAGTGATTTTCGCCCGCGACCTGGCCGGCGTGCCCGAGCCCGCGGACCTCGACGCCTTCATCGAGTCGCAGATGTACCAGCCCGAGTATCGCAGCCTGATTTGAGACTGGGCTTAATGGCGAGTGATCGCGATCAATGCGCGGCCGTACTGCCGCCGCCGGTGCTCTTCTTTAGCAGCAGAAAGACCGGAATCAGCAGCATCGCCATGAACGCGAGCATCCGATAGATGTCATTATAAGTCATGAGCGCGGCCTGGCGCTGGACGTTGGCGTAAATCAACCCAAATCCCTGGACCTGATGGGTAATCATCCCGTTGATCAAATGCATCGGCGGCGCGCCGGGCATCTGCGATCCCGCCTGATCGAGCTTCCAGGCGTCGAAGATGGTGACATGCTGGCCGAGATACGTCTGATGGATCTGCTGATGGCTGTTGAGCATATTGCTCACCAGCGAGATCCCGACCGCCGAACCGGTGTTGCGCATCATCGCATACAGGCTGGCCGCATTGCCCATCCGCTCGCGCTCGACGCATGCCAGAGTCGCGGCCGACATGGTGGGAAAGATCAAGCCGCCGCCAACTCCGGATAGAAAAATCGGCCATGCGAGATTGTCGGGGCCCACGTCCAGCGTCCAGTGGGCCATCGACCACAACGCATAGGCCAGCGCCCCAAAGCCGATCCCCACCAGCCATCTGGTGTCAAAACGCCGCCGCGCAAGCTGCGCAATGAACAGCATCGCGAGTAGCGTGCCGAGCCCGCGCGGCAGCACCGTCAAACCCGCTCGCCAGGCCGAATAACCAAGCAGCTCCTGGAAAAACAGCGGGTTGAGCAGATTGGCCCCGTAGATGATCAGGTACATGCAGGTGATGATCGAGACCGAGATCACGAACACCGGAATCTTTAGAATCGTGAGGTCAAGAATCGGTTCGGGAAACCGCAGTTCGCGGATCACCAGCAAAACCAGCATCAGGATCGCCCCGACGGTGAAGAGCCATACCCAGTTCGCGGCGAACCAGTCGGCGCGCTGCCCGCGGTCCAGCACAATCTGGAGCAGGCCGAGTCCGAGGGTGAGATAGATGATGCCCAGATAATCGATGCGGCGCGCCTTCTTGCGCGCTTCACGCATGAAGTCGGGGTCATGCACGAAAATCGTGACCATCACGGCGGCCAGCGCGCCCAGCGGCACGTTGATATAGAAGTTCCAGCGCCACGACCAGTTGTCGGTGATCCAGCCGCCCAGTGTCGGCCCGATCACCGGAGCCGCCACGATACCCAGGCCATAAACCGCCATCGCCAGCGCCTGCTCCTGGGGCGGAAATGTCTCCATCAGGATCGCCTGCGACGACGGAATCATCGCCGCGCCGGCGGCGCCCTGGATCAGGCGGAAGATGACCATCTGCGTCATCGATCCGGCGGCGCCGCATAGCGCCGAGGCGCCGACGAATATTACTACCGAGATCAGGAAGTAGCGCTTGCGCCCAATGCGCGACGAGATCCATCCGGTCAGCGGGATCATGATGCCGTTGGCGACGATATAGCTGGTGATAACCCAGGTAACTTCGTCGACGCTGGCCGAGAAACTGCCCTGCATGTGCGGCAGGCAGACGTTGACTATCGAGCTGTCGAGGATCTCGAGCGTCGCCCCGAGCATCACCGCCATTGCCACCAGCCATTTGTGCGACACCGGGCCAGAGACATCGGGCGTGAAGGGGCGCTCGCTGAGGACCTCTTCGAGATGGTCCGCGTCCGGGGCGGCAGCGGTTAAAACAGCGGCAGCAGCCATAATCGAATAAATAACCAACCAGTCGGTCAGCTATTACCCTTGATAATAACTGACTGGTAGGTCATGATTCAAGCAGATGCCGAGAGTTGCCGCAGCAAAGCACGAGGAATACGCGGAGGCGCGGCGCGACCAGATCCTGGATGCCGCCTTGCGCATTTTCGCGCGCAAGGGCTTTGCCGAAAGTACGGTCGATGAAATCGCGGTGGCGGCCGGCCTGGCCAAGGCCACGCTCTATCTGTATTTTCCGAGCAAGGAAGTGCTGCTGCAAAAGCTGGTCGATCATTCCCGGCTGGTACCGGATTTGGGCGACCTGATGGAGTCGATCCGCGATCTGCCGCCGGTCAGCGGTATCCCCAGGCTGGTGGCCGGGATCTGGCGTCAGCTAAAAGAACACAAGGAAACCGCACACGTGCTGGTGCGCGAAATCTTCAGCAATCCGCAGCGCGCCAAGCTCTACACCGAACAGATCCGCCTGCCCGGTCAGCAAGCGCTGGCTGGCTACCTGGAAACCTGGATGAAGCGGGGAAAGCTCAGGAAGACTCATCCGGTCGCCAGCGCTCAATGCCTGTTCGGGATGCTCTGGTATTTCCTGCAATCCCAGGAGCTGATGGGCGGCAAGGAACTGACGCCGCTGGCGGACGAGACGATCTGCTCAACGGTGTCGAAGATCTTTTTAAGCGGCACCAGCCCGGAGCAGTGAAGCGCTCTCTCTGGCCAGCTTGGTGCTGCTGATCAGGCTGGAATCGTTATACCGCTTATTCGCTGGTTTCGGCTGAGATAGTTCCCGGTAGGCGCTGCAGACAGAAATTCAAGCGTAGGAGAAGGTCCAACCAATATATGGGCTTGACCGCATAATGCTGTTAGAGTCATAAATTAGTAAGCGCGCAGGATGATTGAAATTGAGGCAACCGAAGAATTCGAAGCCTGGTTTCTGGCGCTCGCCGAGAAAGAAGCTGGGGCCGTGGCTCGCGTGGTCGGACTTCTTGAAGAAAAGGGTGTGGCGCTGGGATTTCCATAAAGCAGCGACGTTAAAGGTTCAAATGTGCTCCGTGAACTGAGAGTTCAATCGGCGGGGCATCCGTTATGCGTCTTCCACGCGTTCGATCCGCATCGCCGGGCCGTTCTGCTTTGCGGCGGAGACAAAACCGGCGATGACCGGTTCTATGAAACATTCATCCCGCGCGCCGAACGGATGTGGACTGGGTACCTGGCCGATTTGGAGAAAGAGAAGCAACAGAGATGAAGACCAAGCCGTGGCGCGAAATCAAGGCGCGCAAATTTTCGCCAAAAAAGCTCAGAGAGATCGATCGCGCTGTAGAGGCGGAACTCCTCGAAATGGACCTGAGGGAAATTCGTGAAGCTGCGGGCAAAACGCAGGAAGAGTTAGCGCAAGCCCTCAAGAAGGCCCAATCGGAGATATCGAGGCTGGAAAGGCGTTCGGACTACCGTCTCTCCACACTGCAGCGATACGTGGCCGCCCTCGGCGGAGAGATCGAGGTCGTGGCAAGCTTTGGTAATCGTCGAGTCCGGCTCCGGGCAAGCTAACCAGAGTGAGCCGGAATGACAGTTCGGAGCAGTGAAAGGATCTCCCGATCTTAGCCGGGGTGGCGTCGTACCTGAACGGACGTTCCACGATTTTGATCCAGACCATATTGACCCTGATGATATTACCTTCCTATAAGACTAGGAAGCAGCGGTGAAGCGGGCCGGTCGGAGGCTCTCGTCGGGGCGACGGATCGCGCTTCACGGAAGCCGAATTCAAAGCAGGAGGATTTCAGAAATGAGGTTTCATTGGTTCGCAGAGGTGACCTATCCACATCTTCCTGCTGATTTCCGCGAGAAGTACAGGTCCGCATGGGTCAGCCCGCCGGCACATCTCATCGACCCGCAAAAGGTCGGCGAGACCTACCGGATGTTTTTACGGCTGATGCAGATTGCGGACCAGGTGGGCTTCGACGGCCTGGTTGTCAACGAGCACCATCAGACGCCGATCGCGATGTCGCCGTCGCCCAATCTGCTCGCGGCGAGCCTGGCCTCGACCACCAATCACGCCGCTATCACGATCGTGGGCAACTCCCTGGCGCTGTACAATCCGCCGACGCGGGTGGCCGAAGAGTACGCCTACATCGACTGTCTGTCGGGGGGACGTCTGGCCGCGGGTTTTGTGCTCGGCACTCCGATGGATTCGGTGTTCTCCTATGGGATGCCCCCAATCGAGATGCGCGAACGGTTCGAAGAAGCGCGCCAGTTGATCCTCCGCGCCTGGAGCGAACCGGCGCCATTCGCCTTCAACGGCAAATACAACAAGCTGCGCTACGTGAATATCTGGCCGCGACCGATTCAGAAACATATCCCAATCTGGGTGCCGGGCGGCGGTGGCAGCGTCGAGACGTGGGACATGGTCAATGAGCACGACTACTGCTACGGCCATCTGTCCTTCTCCGGGTTGTACTCGTCGAAGCCTCTGGTGGACGGGTTCTGGGAGTACCTCAGCAAGCATGACGGGAACCTGAATCCGCATCGAATGGCATTCACCCAGGTGATCTGCCTGGCCGATACCGAAGCCGAGGCGGAGAAGAAATATTACGACGCGGTGCGCTACTTCCATCGCAACTCGGCGCCCGGCAATTTTGGCAACCCACCCGGATATACGACCGTCCGGTCGATCAAGGCTTCATCCAGTTATATGTCGGTGGGCAAGAGCAAGTTGACCACCGAGGACCGGATTCGGGCCAGCCGCGGCGAGATGAGCTTCTGGGAATACGACGAGAAAGGCTACATCATCGCGGGCACGCCGCAGCGCGTCCGCCAGCGTCTGCGCGACCTGATCACCGACCTGAGGATCGGGCAGCTGATCGCCACGCTCCACGTGGGCAATCTGGCCGAAGAAGTCGCGGCCGAGAACACCCGCATGTTCGGCACCCAGGTCGCTCCGTACCTGCGCGACCTCTGGGCCGATCAGCCGGACCATTGGACGCCCGAGGTAAGCCAGGCATTGGTCGCGGCGAACGCGCCCGCTGCCAATGGCCGGGCGGCGTCCCACGCGCCAGCCCAAGCAACCGTTCCAGCAAGTAAGTAGGAAAAGATCGAACATGAAGATGGCAAGGGAAAGGCTGGGCGCTTTCGACGTCCGCGTTTGGAGCGCGGGCAGTGGTGCACCGGTGTTGTACCTGCACGGGTTCGAGCATCATCCGGGTGCCGCTTCCTTCCTGGACCGGATTGCGCGCAATCACGAGGTCCGTGCTCCCGAGCTTCCGGGCTATGGCGAGTCCACCGGGTTCGAGGAGTTCCACGACGTTATCGACGTGGCGCTCTACTATCGCAGGCTGATCGAGTCATGGAATAAAGGACCCGTCGATGTGATCGGCCATTCGCTCGGCGGTATGTTCGCCGCCGAGGTGGCCGCTTTAAGCCCCCATCTGGTCCGCAGGCTGGTCTTGGTTGACGCTTACGGATTGTGGCTCGATGATCATCCAATGTCGGACCCATTTGCGCTTTCGCCCAGGGACCTGGAAAGCGCCAAATGGCATGACCCGGCCAAGGCGCCGGTGCCGGAACCTTCCGCATTCGAGGGCGGCGCTGACCATGGCGCGCTGGCGATCTTCCGCGCGCAGAACCTCGGGACGGCGACCAAGTTCATGTGGCCAATCCCGGATCACGGACTCAAGCGCCGGCTGCCCTACGTCCAGGCTCAGACGTTGATCGTGCACGGCAAGGCCGACGGCCTGATTCCGATCGCATATGCGGAGGCGTTCGCGCGATTGATCCCGAAAGCCCGCATCGCGGCTATCCGCAACGCGGGGCACCTCCCGATGATCGAGGCTGAGGACGACTTCATTTCAGTCGTGAACGATTTCCTGAGTTGACGGGACGGCGCGTTCGAGTAACCCGGCATCGCGGAACAGGACGATGGCGATCGCGAAGGTCAACGGGATCCGGATCGCACATGAGATCGAAGGGAGCGGACCGCCGCTGCTTTTGATCAGCGGTCTGGGGCGGAACGCGTCGTCGTGGGCAACTATCGTCCCGATGCTGCGCGACAGGTTCTCGTGTATCACGTTCGACAATCGCGGAACGGGCCGCAGCGACGCCCCGCCCGGGCCCTACACGATCGATCAGATGGCCGACGATGCCGCAGCCTTGATCGAGCATCTGAACACCGGTCCGGTTTGCGCTGTCGGATGGTCTCTGGGCGGTTCGGTCCTGCAGTCGATGCTCATCCGCCATCGTGACAGGCTCGATCGGGCTGTCCTGCTCAGCGCGTTTCCATCGTACACCGAGCTGCAACACGGATGGCTCGACTGCCTGATCGCCCTGGAGCGCAGCGGAGTCGACCCGCTCCGGCAGGCCCTGTTCCGGATGGCGTGGGTTTTCACTCCCCGATGGCTGAGCAATCACACGGCGGCAGTGGCGATGGCGAAGCTCGGCCTGAAAGATCCATACCCAACCAGCATAGAAGCGTTCGAAGCGCAGGCGCATGGCCTGCGCCGCTACGACTCGCGCCCCGACCTGCCCAAGGTCTCGACGCCAACCCTGGTGGCGGTGGGCGCCGAAGATATCCTGACGCCGGTGGAACAGTCAGCGGAAATCGCCCGCCTGATCCCCGGCGCCAAGCTACAAGTATTGCCACGCGGCGGCCACGGGATGGCCTTGGAATATACGTCGGACACGGTAAAGGCGATCCTCGCGTTCCTGACCGCGAAATCCTGACTTACGCATCGATTGCAGTCTGACCGTTGGCGTCGGAAATGAACTACTGGCATCTGACTTGGATCATCGCCGCATCGCTCGCGTGCGCAGGGTTAATCTATGCCGCGCTTCGAACGGGGCGAGTTCCGGAAGCGCTGCGGGTGCTCGTCGGATACCGCGGCCCGAAGGACCTGCTAAAGCGGGCGCTGATGAATCTTTTTTGGACCATGGTGGCGATGGTCGGCCTGGTGCTCATCGGGTTGCTATTTAAAGTGCTGAAGCTTCCCTGACGGTCGAACCTGCTAGGCCCTCGCGCTTGAATCAATGGCCGAAACGAGCGGAGGCTAAGGAAGAGGAAATTGTAATGGCGAACAATGCCTTGCCGGCGGCAGTGGACGATCGCCACGGACTTTACGAACGCGATTACTACACGTGGGCTGTTGAACAAGCCCACGCACTTAAGGAGCATCGGACCGAGGCGCTCGATTGGAAAAACCTCGCGGAAGAGGTCGAGGGCTTGGGCAGAAGCGAACGGCGCGAACTCCGAAGCCGTTTGACAGATAAAGGACGACCGCTTCCGTCCAGAGTAAAGGCTGCCGGAGCGAACAATCCCGGAAGCCCCCGGTGAACGATTCTTTTCGGGTATTCCAGCAAATCTGCTCAGCACCGCACCGTTGAAATTCCTGGTCTTCGCTCGGGATGACAGAAAAAAACAGAAACAGAAGGAGCTGCAAGGGGATCACAGGCTGGAAGCCTGTGCCGCGCAGCCAGCTTCAGAGAAGCACGCAAGGGTGCTTAAGTCGCCGTTAGGGCAGCAGCGATGCGGTGGTGCTGAGCGGGGGCTTGCCGAAGGCTGAGGTGAAGGCGCTGGTTGACGCCGCCATGTAGGGTTGCGGATAGATGCCGATCAGGATCGTTCCTATGACCGCGATCGCGATGGCCGCGATTAGGGCTGGGCGCGAGCGCATCCGGACGACTTCGACGCCACCCTGGTCCGTATACATGGATACTATGGGACGCAGATAGTAATAGGCCGAAGTGACGCTGTTGAGCACCGCAATTACCACCAGCCAGACATAGCCGGCTGAAAGCGTGGCGGAGAAGATCGAGAACTTGCCAACAAAGCCCGCCAGGGGCGGCACGCCGATCAGGGAGAACAGCAGGATTGCCATCGCGCCCGCGAGCGCCGGCTCGCGCGTGCTGAGTCCCCGCAGATCACTGATCGACTCGTTGGGATGGCCGCGGCGGCCCAGCGCGATAATAATCGCGAAAGCGCCAAGGTTGGTGAACGCGTACCCCAACAGATAGTAGAGGATTGCGGAGCCGGCGGCGGATGTGCCCGCCGTCATCGCAACCAGGATGTATCCGGCGTGCGCAATCGCCGAGTACGCCAGCATCCGCTTCAGGTTGGTCTGGAGCAGGGCGACAATGTTGCCGGTGGTCATGGTCAGCACCGCCAGCACCCACAGCACCCACATCCAGTCGGCTTGCACGCCTAGTAGATGGACCAGGAAAACGCGCAGGAACGCGGAGAATGCCGCCAGCTTAACCCCCACCGCCATAAAGGCGGTGACCGAGGTCGGCGCGCCTTCGTAAACGTCAGGGGTCCACATGTGAAAGGGCACCGCCGCGACTTTGAAGCCGAAGCCAATAAGCAGCAGGCCGACACCCAGCAGCAGCATCGGACTGCTGACTCCGTGGGCCAGCGCGGTGCTGATCGCGACGAGCTTGATCGTGCCGATGGCGCCATAGATCAGCGCGATGCCATAGAGCAGGAAGCCGGTGGAGAAAGCGCCCAGCAGAAAGTACTTCATCGCGGCCTCGTTGGACCGCTCCTGCGTGCGGGCCAATCCGGCCAGGATATAGACCGAGATCGACATCGTCTCGAGACCGAGAAAGACGATAATCAGGTCGCTGGCCGCCGCCATCAGCAGCATTCCAGCGGTGCCGAACAATATCAATGCGTAGTACTCGGCGCCGGGCAGCCCTTCTTCGGCGATATAATCCAGCGACATCAGGACGGTCACCGCGGCCGCGATAAGTATGATCGCATAGAAGAAAGCGGTGAAATTGTCGGCGACCAGCGCGCCGGAAAACGAGACCTGCTGGCTTCCCAGCATCATGAAGGTGGTCACGAATGCGCCCGCGATTGCGACCAGCGATAGCCATCCCAGACCCTCGCTGTCGCGATCGTTCACCCTCACGCCGACCAGGAGCACCACTATCGCGCCTGCCGTGAGTATCAGCAGCGGCAGGATCGGCAGCCAGTCGAAGTTAATGCGCGTCAGGAAATCGGTAGTCATCTGATATTGGACGCTCGGATTGTAGCTGCCGCCAGCGCCGGCATCGACGGACGCGAATCAAGCCGCACTATGGGCGTATGCGCGCGGCCCAGCAGGGCGATGACCGACGGCTCGATGCGGTTAAGCAGCAGGCGGGGAAAAAAGCCCATGAAGAACATCAGCGCCAGCAGCGGCACCATCACGGCGATTTCGCGTTTGTCCAGGTCCGGCAGAGTCCGGTTCACGTCCTTGGTAATGGGGCCGAACATCACCCGCTCATAGGCATAAAACAGGTACAGCGCTCCCAGTATCAGGCCGCTGACCGCGACCGCCGCCGCTTGCCAGGTGTGGAGATAGGCGCCGAGCAGGATGAGGAATTCGCCCACGAAGCCGTTAAGACCCGGTAAACCCGCCGAGGACAGCATCACTACCATGAAGATCGCCGCGTAGGTCGGCACACTGTGCCACAACCCGCCGAATTCCGAGATTTCACGCGTATGGCGGCGCAGATACATCATTCCCACCAGCAGGAACAGGCCGCCGGTGGATACCCCGTGGTTGAGCATCTGGTACACGGCCCCTTCGATTCCCTGCGGATTAAGCGCGAACATTCCCAGCACCACGAAGCCCAGATGGCTCACCGATGAATAGGCGACCAACCGCTTCAAGTCGGGCTGGACCAGCGCCACCAGCGCCCCAAACACGATCCCGATAACCGCCAGGGCCATGAAGATGGGCGCAGCCTGCATCGCGACGTCGGGAAACAGCGGGATCGCGAAACGCAGAAATCCATAGGTGCCCATCTTGAGCATCACGCCCGCCAGGATCACGGAGCCAGCGGTGGGCGCCTCGGTGTGGGCGTCGGGCAGCCAGGTGTGCACCGGCCACATCGGCACCTTGATCGCGAAGGCCAGCGCGAAGCCGGCAAATAGCCATCGAGCCTCGCTGGTGGTGAGCGGGACCCGGTAAAGGTCGGGCAAGTCAAAGGTCAGATGGCCCAGTCCGCTGCGGGCCGCAAGCACCATGTAGATGATCGCAACCAGCATCAGCAGCGAGCCTAACATGGTGAACAGGATGAACTTGAAGGCCGCGTAAATCTTCCGTCCATGGCCCCAAATTCCGATCAGGAAGTACATCGGGATGAGCATCAACTCCCAGAACACGTAGAACAGGAACAGATCGACCGAAACCAGTGCGCCGAGCAGCCCGGTTTCCAGCACCAGCATGAAGAAGCAGAATTCCCTGGCCCTGAACTCGATGTCCCCGCCGCCGGAGTAGAGCAGCGACACGGAAACAAGAATCGTGGTGAGCGGCAGCAGGAACAGGCTGATGCCGTCGACGCCCAGATGGTAGGAGATGCCGTATTGGGGGATCCAGTTGTAGTGTTCAACGAACTGGTAATCCGCGGTGTGGGCGTCAAAGGCAGCGACCAGGTAGAGGCTTACCGCCAGCGGGAGCAGCGAGAAGATGAACGCCGAGCGCCAGGCCCCGCGCTCATCGCTTTGCAGCGTAACAAACCCCGCTCCGATGAGGGGCAGAAAAACCAACGCCGTCAGCCAATAACCACCCATCACAGCAGCACCCGGTAAAGGTAAAAGGCCGCAATCGCAACGGCGCCCAGTAGATAACCCAGCGCGTAATGCTGGACGTTGCCGCTCTCGACTCTGCGCACCGCGTCGCCGCCCGCTTCGACCGTGAATCCGGTGCCGTTGACCAGGCCGTCGATCGCATAGTGGTCAACGCCTTTGTAAAGCACATACTCCGCGATGAAGAACAACGGCCGGGAAACCAGCGCGTCGTAAATCTGGTCGATGTAGTACTTGTTAAGCAGCAGTTCGTAGAGCGGCTTGGCCTTCCAGATGACCACGTAGGTCAGCCCCGGGTATTTCAGGTAGAAAACCCAGGCGAGCACCACTCCAGACAATGCGACCGCCACGCTCAGGCCGCTCAGCATCAGCTCGCTGGCTTCGACGGTAGGGTGAAAGACGCCGGCCGACGCCGAGACGAAGCGCACAAAAGCGTTGCCCCATAGAAGGCCGTCAGGCAGTCCCACCCAACCACCAATCAGTGCCAGCACCGCCAAAGTGATCAGCGGAATAGTCATGGCCGGGGGCGATTCATGCAGATGGTGCAGGCGGTCGGCTTCGACGCGCGACTCGCCATGGAAGGTCATGAACATCAGCCGGAACATGTAGAGCCCGGTAAGCCCCGCGGTGATGAGGCCGATCAGCCACAGCACGGTATGTCCCGAGGTATAGGCGCCGGCCAGAATCAGGTCCTTGGAGAAGAAGCCCGAAAACGGCGGAATCGCCACAATCGCCAGCGTCGCGACCCACATCGTGGTGCACGTAATTGGCATCTTGGAGGCCAGCGCACCCATCTTGTTCATGTCCTGCTCGCCGCTCATCCCGTGGATTACCGAGCCCGCGCACAGGAACAGCAGGGCCTTGAAAAAGGCGTGGGTCATCAGGTGGAAGATGCCGGCGGGAAACGCACCGACGCCCACCGCCAGGAACATATAGCCCAACTGGCTGATCGTCGAGTACGCGAGCACGCGCTTGATATCGGGCTGCACGATTGCGATGGTCGCGGCGAAGATACAGGTCACCGCGCCGATTACCGCCACGACCTCCATCGCGTCGGGACTCAGCAGGTAGAGAAAATGCAGCCGGGCGATCATGTAAACGCCCGCCGTGACCATGGTGGCGGCGTGGATTAGCGCGCTGACCGGGGTCGGACCCACCATCGCATCAGGTAGCCAGACGTAGAGCGGAATCTGCGCCGATTTGCCGGTGGCGCCGACGAACAGCAGGATGCCAATGACCGTGGCCATCGCCGGCGGAATCAGCCCGATGTGGTTGTGAATTTCGACGAAATTCAGCGTCCACACGCCGTGCCCGGCCAGCACCGAGATCAGTGTCAGGAGCCCCAGCACAAAGCCGGCGTCGCCGATGCGGTTGACGATGAAAGCCTTGCGGCCGTTGTAGGCAAATTCAAGGTTGTAGTACCAGAACGCAATCAACAGGTAGGAGCACAGCCCCACGCCTTCCCAGCCCACGAACATCAGCAGCATGTTGTCGGCCAGCACCAGCGTCAGCATCGAGAGGACGAACAGGTTCATGTAGGTGAAGAAGCGGGCGTAATCTTCGTCCTCGGCCATGTAGCCGGCCGAATAGATGTGAATCAGCGTCCCCACACCGGAGACCACCAGGACCATCACGGCAGTCAGCGAGTCGAAGCGCAGCGCCACGTCAACCCGGAAACTTCCGGCCTCGATCCAGGGCCATAGCATGCACGCCAGGGCCCCGCCACGGGGCATCGCAAGCAGCTGCACGAAGGCGATCACCCCGACCGCGAAGGCCGCAGCGATGGTCGCGGCCCCAACCGTGTTGACCGCGCGCCGGCCGACGCGGGGGCCGAAAAACAGGTTGAAAATCACGCCCAGCGCGGGGAACAACAGTATCAGTCCAAGAGGAAAACTTTCCGCCGCCATCGCGTCACCAGCGCATCAGGTTGATTTCATCCGCGTTGACGGTCTCGCGGTTGCGGAAGATCATCAGGATGATCCCCAAGCCGACCGCGGATTCGGCCGCGGCCACGGTCATGACGAAGAAAACAATCGCCTGTCCATCCACGGATCCCCATGCCCGGCTGAGCGAAACGAACGCGAGGTTGACGGCGTTGAGCATTAACTCGATCGACAGGAAGATGATGATTGTATTGCGGCGCAGGAGAACTCCCGCCACACCGATGCAGAACAGCACCGCGCTGAGCCCCATGAAGTAACTGGCCGGGACCACTAAGAGCGCCCTCCCGGGCTGGTCGGGGCGGTCGTGCCCCCATTGGCCTTGACCCGGCGGGCCAGGGCGACCGCGCCCACCACTCCCACCAGCAGCAGAATCGAGGTGACTTCGAAAGCGATCAGATAGTCGGAGAACAGACTGTTTGCGAGCAAGCCAATCGAACCATAATCGTTTCCCACCGGCTGGTTCTGCCCCAGCGGAGCCGGTAGATGAAGCACGAACACCAGCAATTCCGCGATCAGGGCCGCGCTGGCCAGCGCCCCGACGAATTTGAGCGCCAGACGTCCGCTGTCAACCGGTTCGGACTGGAGGTTGAGCAGCCAGATGACGAACAGAAACAGCACCATGATCGCCCCGGCATAGACAATGACCTGCAGGAAACCAACCGTGGTGGCGCCCAGACCGATAAATAAAATCGCCACCACCACCAGCGTCATGACCAGGGCCAGCAGACTGTGAATCGGATGGCGCTGGAGGATTACACCCAACGCGGAAATGACCGAAAGCGCCGCCAGGAAGATAAACAGCCACAACGGCATCCGACTAGACTCCCCCCAGCACGATGACACAGGCGGTGACCACCACATTGGCCAGCGCCAACGGCAGCAGTCCCTTCCATCCAAAACGCATCAACTGGTCGTAACGGAAGCGCGGCAGCGTCCAGCGCACCAGAATCTGCAACCAGCAAAACGCCACCACCTTTACGGTGAAGCTCACGACGCCGATGATGGCCACCACGATATTGGGCAGGGCAAAGAAAGCACCCCCGGGCAGATGGAAGCCGTCCGGATACAGCCATGGAAACTGCCATCCGCCGAAAAAGAAAGTCGTAACCAGCGCCGATACCAGGACGATCTCGGCGAAGTCCACCAGCATGAACACGGCCTGCTTGCCACCGGAATATTCGGTGAAGTAACCGGCGATCAGCTCGGCCTCGCCTTCGGGCAAATCAAAGGGCACCCGCTTGGATTCCGCCATTCCGGCGGTCAGCAACAACAGGAAGGCAACCGGCTGGACGAAGATGCCCCAGCGTGGCAGCCAGCCGAACCAGACTCCGCCCTGACCCCGGCACATGGCTTGAAGGTCGAGCGTCCCGTAGGTCATGACCACCGCGACGATCGCCAGCCCCATCGCCAGCTCGTAAGAGATCATCTGGGCGGTGGCGCGAATCGCACCGAGCAGAGCCCATCGATTGTTGGAAGCCCATCCGCCCAGGGCGACGCCGTAAACGCCGAGCCCAATCGTGGCCAGGATGTACAGCGCAGCAACGTTGAGATTGGCCGCCTGAAGATTGATGTGATGGTCGCCGATTATCAGCACGTCGCCGAAGGGCACCACGCAAAACGTAATCAGCACCGGGAACATGGCCAGAAACGGCGCCAACGAGTGGAGGAACTTGTCCGCCCCTTCGGGCACAAAGTCTTCCTTGGTGAAGAGCTTGAGCGGATCCGCCATCAGGGTGTTGACGAAGCCCAGGTTGGGCATGCCCAGACGCTTGCCGATACCCGTGATGTTGGCGCGGTTGGCGCCCACCCGATCCTGAATCAGGGCGCTACCCTTGCGCTCGAACCACAGCAGGATCGCCGATAGCTGGAGCACCATCACCAGCACGACGATCGCCTTGATGGCGCCAATCAGAAGTTCAATCGCCACGGTTGCTCAGCTCGTCCACCAGTTGCGTCACTGATTCAGGGGTAAGGTTTTCGTAGTAGCGGGCATGGTTGAGTTGCAACATTGGGGCGGTTCCGCATGAGGCCAGGCACTCAACTTCGGTCAGCGAGAACTTGCCGTCGGCGCTGGTTTCACCGGGGCTGAGGTTGAGCTTGCTTTTAATGCAGTCGACGATCTGCTCGGCGCCGCGCAAGCGGCACGGCAGATTGGTGCAGACCTCCAGATGCCAGCGGCCGATCGGCTGGCGGTAAAACATCGTATAGAACGACACCACCCCCCGCACATGAGCAGGCGGGAGCTCCATCAGCCGGGCCACGTATTCTTCGACCTCGTTGCTGATCCAACCGAACTCCCGCTGCGCCATCCACAGCGTGGGCAGCAGGGCGGCCTGACGGGTCGGGTAGCGGCCGACCACCTCGTGGTATTCCTTGAGAGTCGCTTCGGAGAACTGGATTTGCCCTTGGTCTGCCATATCTTTGCCAAGCTATAACCGGCACTTTCCCACGCATCCGCGCCGATTTCAAAAATCTAATGACACCTAGCTAAAACCAACCTTCGCCGCAAGTATCCCGACCGGCGTGGCCGGGCACAAGTGCCGGCGTCAACTGTGTGCGGCAGCCGCGCGCGGATTGACGCCGGAGTCTATCAGAACTTTCGCCCCATCCTGCAACCGCGGGGTGGTCCCGGATGGGCCGGATTTCGCGAGGCGGCTTTTTTGCGCCGCCGGAACTATATAAATTCGATAGTCCGATGCGAGTGATTGCCGGAGATGCGCGCGGACGGCGGCTCAGCGCGCCGCGCGGACTGGCCACCCGTCCGACGCTGGCGCGGGTGCGCGAATCGATGTTTTCGCGCCTCAGCGTGCGGCTTGATTTTGCGGGCTTGCGGGTGCTGGACCTGTTTGCGGGGACCGGTTCACTGGGGATCGAGGCCCTATCACGCGGCGCCGGGCATGTGACCTATGTTGAATCGGCGCGCCCGGCCCTCCTGGCGCTGCGGCGTAATCTCGCGGCGCTGGGTTTTTCCGATCGCGCGCGGGTGCTCAAAAGCGAGGTGCTGCGAGGATTGGAAATGCTGGCGGCGCGAGGCGAACGATTCGACCTGGTGCTGCTCGATCCGCCCTACCGCAAGGGCTGGGGAGATCTGGTGTTGCCGCGCCTGATGGAGCTCAATCTGTTGGCCGAAGATGCCTGGGTCGCAACCGAGGTTTCACGGCTGGAAGCCGCCCCTTCTTCCCTCATTGGATTGGAAAGGGTAAGCCTTGCAACGCTGGGCGATCATCAAATCGCTCTTTATCAGCGCCAGGGTAGAGAGGCTGCGCTATGAAGCACAAGGAAGGCATTCACCGGACCGCGGTTTATCCGGGGACCTTTGACCCGATTCATAACGGCCACATCGACATCATCCGCCGCTGCGTGCAGATTTTCGATGAGGTCATCGTGGCGGTCGCCTACAATCCCCATAAGGACACCGCGCTGTTCACCCCCGATGAGCGGGTCGCCCTGATCCGCGATTCGATCCGGGACCTCGAACCGGTCGCACGCGTCGATAAATTCAGCGGCCTTTCTGTCGAATACGCCGAGCGCATCGGCGCCGCCGTGATCATCCGCAGCCTCCGCGCGGTCACCGATTTCGAGTACGAACTCGGCATGACTCACATGAACAAGTACATGAAGCCCAACGTCGAGACGGTTTTCCTGTTCGCCAATCCGGCGCTGTTCTTTTCCGCTTCCCACCTGATCAAGGAAGTCGCCAGCTACGGACAGCGGCTGCCTGCCCTGGTTCCGGCCCCGGTGATGCAGAGGTTGCGCGAGAAGCTGAAATTGGACTGAGATAATCTGGACCGGCTGCTTCGCTCGCGGGCCGTCAGGCTCGCGGCTGCGCGGGTTGGCCGGGCGGACGCAATATCGGTGAAATGCGCGCAGTTGCCGCGAGGCCCCGTCGCGCAGCGGATGAATACGCCCCGATAAGGAAAGTAAAGGAACCACCCATGGTCAAGCTCAACCGCAGAGTGGCTGCATTGCGGCCGTCCGCCACGATGGCCGCCGAGGCGCGCGCTACGGAACTCAAGGAAGCTGGAGTCGATGTGGTATCGCTGGCGGCCGGCGAGCCCGACTTCGACACCCCTGAGCGAATCAAGGAAGCGGCGCGCAAAGCCATGGCCGCGGGCCAGACCAAGTACACTCCCGCCAGCGGTACCAGCAAATTCAAACAAGCGCTTTGCCTCAAACTCAAGCGCGACAATGGGCTCGATTACGAGCCGGCCGAGGTGATGGGATCGGCGGGAGGCAAGCAGGGCGCCTTCAACACTATCGCCACGCTTTTCGATGAAGGCGACGAGGTGATCATTCCCACCCCGGCCTGGGTGAGCTTTGCCGAGATGGTGCGGTTGTCCGGCGCCGAGCCCAAGCTGGTGCCGGCGAGCGAAAAAGAGGGCTTTCGGTTGACCGCGCAGGACCTGCGCAACGCGCTGACGCCCAAAAGCCGCGGCATCATCCTGAATTCGCCCTGCAACCCGACTGGCGCGGTCTATGGCGAGGAGCACCTGCGGTCTATCTCGCGGGTATTGCTGGAAGCCTCTTTGTGGGTGCTTTCCGACGACGTTTACGAGCACATGGCCTACGACGGCGGGGTTGCGCATCTGTTCCGAATTGAGCCGCGGCTCAAGGAACATGGGATCGTGCTCAATTCGCTGTCCAAGACTTACGCCATGACTGGCTGGCGGGTTGGGATGGTCGCGGGTCCGCGCGAGGTCATCGGCGCGGTGGCGCGGTTGCAGGGACAGAACAGCGGCAATCCCAATTCGATCGCGCAAGCCGCCGCGATCGAAGCGCTAACCGGCCCGCAGGACGAAGTCGGCACCATGGTGGCGGAGTTCCGCACGCGGCGGAACTTCGTCGTGGACCGGGTGCGCTCGCTGCCCGGCTTCAGCCTGCCCAACGTGCCCGACGGGGCGTTTTACGCATTCCCCAGCGTAACCCCGTTGTTAAGCGCGAAATGGAAGGGTACGGAGCTCAAGGACGGCGACGGCGTGGCCCGGATGCTGCTCGACGAGGCGCAGGTCGCGCTGGTAGGCGGCACCGACTTCGGCGCCCCCGAGCACGTGCGCATCTCCTACGCGACGTCGATGGCGAATCTCGCGGAGGCGTTCAACCGCATCGAACGCGCGGTCAGAAAGCTGCTGGGCGCGTGAGATTCAGGACGGCGTTTAGGACACCTTCTTCGCGCCGGTGTTGAGGAAGTCTTCGCTCTTGAACAGCAAACCTCGATAACGATGGGGGCTTCAAACGCGGAAGCAGCGGACGCCGACGCGGATCGGCAACCATGGCGGGGGCGAATTTCTCTCTCCGCCTTGGGTTCGCCGAGCGGAATAGCGAGCAGTGCCGAGGTGTCTATGACCATTGTTCAGCGCGGCAATCCATGCCCGTCTTAGCCGACGATGTGGTCGCGGAACGTCTGTCCAAGTCCGGAGGGGCAGCACGCTTCAATGGCAGCCTCGCGGCTGGCTACGCATGAGTCGGGGGCAGGATGGTTCGCGACTCCCTTCCTGTATGACTCTTTCATTCACGACTCCACGCCGGTTTACCCCGGCGCACTCCGCAGCCTGCTAGGGCTTCCGCCCCACTGTGCGGTTGAGATTCTCACGCCGCTGTTGCATAGATCACGATGATTCAACCGCAGGAGGCCGGTATCCATGCCTATTGATTACGAATTGCGCAAGGACGGGATTGCGATTATCACCATGAATCGCCCGGAAAAGCTCAACGCCCTGGGCAAGGACGATTTGAAGCGCCTGACCGAGGTGTTTTACCAATTGCGCACGGACCCGTCCGTGCTGGTCGCGATCATCACCGGCGCCGGAAACCGCTCGTTTACCACCGGAATGGACCTCTCGCTGGTGGGCGATCTTCACCCCGACCATTACAAGGACGTGCCCGAGGGACTGCTGCTGAACATGGTTCCGTACATGAAGGGCATCGAGATCTGGAAACCGATCATAGCCGCGGTCAACGGCCACTGTATTGCGCTGGGCGCCTGCATGCTGCTCGGAACCGACATTCGTATCGCCACTCCCAACGCCACGTACGCGCTCAATGAGGTGCTGTTCGCCGACCTCGCCGACGGCGGCGCGCTGGCGCGCCTGCCCCGCCAAGTCCCATTCGTGCACGCCATGAAGATTATGCTCACCGGCGAGACCATCAAGGCCGACGAGATGCTCCGCATCGGACTTGTCAACGAGATCGTGCCGCACGAAAAGTTGATGCCGCGGGCGCTGGAAATCGCCGAGCATCTGGTCACCAAGTGCGACAAGTATTCGGTGCAGGTAACCAAGCAGGCGGTGATCAAGGGACTCGACTCGGGCCTGAGTGATGCGCTGTTCGAGGAGGCGCTGTTCAAGGAGATGCTCGAGAACCGGCACGCCCTCAAGAACCCCACGATGGCGAATTACGCGGACAAGTTCAGGAGATAACCCGGCGTGGCAAGTGGTTGAAATGAACCGGCAGGGAGCCGGCGGCGCCGGCCGCGCTAAGGCTTGCGCCAGGGGGCGGGGCGTTCGCCGGCCTCTTTGTAGCGCCGGTAATCGAGCAGAATTTCGGCATGGTCGAAAGCCAGCGGCGCCGGCAGGGCGTCGAGGGAAAACAACCTCGCGTCCTTGGCGTCGTCGCCGCCGCGCGGACTGCTCTGCGCACGGCCTACATACACCACACTGATGGTATGGCCGCGGGGGTCGCGATCGGGCCGCGAATAGACTCCGAGAAGGTCAGTCAATTCCACCTCCAGGGTCGTCTCTTCGCGCATCTCGCGGATGGCCGCCGCCTCGACCGGCTCTCCCACATCGACAAAACCGCCTGGAATCGCCCATCCGGGAGGATTGTTCTTACGCTCGATCAGCACGATACGGCCACCGACTTCGATAATCACGTCGGCCGCGATTAGAGGACAAACTGGACGCGCCATAAATCACAGGTTACCATCGCGCGCGCCGCCTCGCATAGCAGGTTGACACGCGCCGTTACGGCTGAAAGGTTCCGATCATGATGAAGGTTGCGCGTCTGTATGACTTCGGCGATATCCGCGTCGAAGATCATCCCACCCCTCAGGTCGGACCCCACGATCTGCTGGTACGGGCGAAAGCCTGCGGCATCTGCTCCGGCGATATCATGCCCTGGTACATCCGGCGCAAGGCGCCCCTGGTACTCGGCCATGAGCCGGTCGGGGTGGTCGAGGAAGCCGGTGCGGCGGTGCGCGGGTTCAAGCCTGGACAGCGGGTCTTCGTCCACCACCATGCGCCCTGTTTTCAATGCGCGGCGTGCCGGCGGGCCGAGTACGTTCAATGCCCCACCTGGCGCAGCAGCAAGATCGATCCGGGTGGCATGGCGGAATTTTTCCTGGTCAGCGCGGTCAACCAGCGCGACACGCTGGCGCTCCCCGACAGTGTCAAAGATTTGGACGGCGTGCTGATCGAGCCGTCGGCATGCGTGGTCAAGTCATTGCGGCGCGCGGGGATGCGGCCGGGCGAAACCGTCGTGATAATCGGGCTCGGCATCATGGGTATGATGCATGTCGTGCTGGCGCGTCATGCCGGCGCGGCGCAGATCATCGGAATCGATCTGTTCGAGTCCAGGGCGCGGCGCGCGCTGGAACTGGGTGCGGACCACGGATTGGTCGCCGCCGATGACATCGTGGAAAAAGTGCGCGATCTCACCCACGGCTCGATGGCCGACGTGGTGATCGTTGGGCCCGGAACCGTGCGTGCGCTGCATACCGGACTGGCGCTGGCGGGCAAGGGCGCCACCGTCCTGCAGTTCACCGCCACCGCCCCGGACGAGGAAATGACCATCAAGCCCCATGACCTGTACTTCAATGACACCCGCTTCATCACCAGCTACTCATGCGGCCCCGACGACACCCGGGAGGCGCTTAACCTGGTGGAGCGGGGCGTGCTGCGCGCCTCCGCGCTGGTCAGCCACAGCTTTCCTTTGGAGCAGGTGTCGGAGGCCTTCGCGGCCGCGCAGCGCCAGGAAGCGCTTAAGGTGGTGGTGACATTTGGGCAATAGCGACGTTCACCAGCGGCCATCGCGGCGCCGGAAGTCAGCCGCCGCTGCCGCGGCCGGCGCCCGGGGTCGCGCGCGGATCACGCGCCTGATGGCATCAACGACAGGTGTGGATGCCGGAGTAAACCCTGCAAGCCCCACGGCGCCACCGGTATTAAAGCGCTGGCGAAAAAATTTCCGATGGGAGCATACCGAGGTTGAACCATACAAGCTTGGGGCCCGCGGTGCCGGCGAATTCGCCGGTGCTTCGCGCCAGGTGCTGATTGGCAAGCGCGGTGAGCGCGCCGCGTTTCATCTCAGGTACTTCGAGTTGGATCCTGGCGGCTATAGCAGCCTTGAACGCCATCGCCACGTTCATGTGGTAATCGGCGTCAGGGGCCAGGGCCTGGTGCGGGTCGGAAATCGCGAGTACCGGCTCGCACCTAATGACTTGATCTATATCGGTCCCGGACAAGTTCACCAGCTACGCAGCGCCGGCCGGGCGAAGTTCGGGTTTTTCTGTATCGTGAATGCACGCCGGGATAAGCCCCAAGCGGTGCCGCCAGCACCACGTTCGCCTCTCAGGGCGAGATCCGGCGCAAACTGAAAATGCTGCGCCGTAAAGCGCACAGGCGGACGGATTGAGTGGCTTCGCGCATTGGCCTGCATTCAGTATCTTTTTAGATCAGAAGAAGAAGTCACCGCGCCTTGATACTCCGGGTGGATGAAAGTATAGGCGTGGCGCCGGGATAGCGGGGGAAATCAACGCGGTCCTGCCGCGCAACGATAGCCGCACAAGCCGCGCCAAAATACAAAAAGGGCAGCCCTGTTCGGGCTGCCCTCAATTTTCAGACACTCAAGTGTTACGGAGTGCCGCCAGCCGGTGCGGGGGCGCCCCCTGCGGGAGCTCCACCATCTGCTGCCGGGGGTGCTGCCTCCGGCGCTGCCGCGCTCGGAGCCGCCTCTGCTGCCGCATGATGTCTATGACGGCGACGACGTACCATCCGACGACCTCCCCTCCTCGGGGCCCGGCTCATAGTCTTCTCGGCAATTGCCTCGGCACGGTCAGCCGCTGCCTTGGCGTCGTTGGCCGCCTGCTCTACGCGGCTAGCCGCCGACTGCGCTTGTGAGGCGGCTGCCTGAGCCCGCTGCGCCGCAGCATCGGCTCGCGACGCCGCTTGATCAGCTTGATTGGCCGCGTTAATCGCCGCTTGCTCCGGGGTTGGATTGCCCGAGGAGCATCCACCGGCCACCATCGCCAGAAGCAAGACGGAGCCGGCCAGCCCAATCAATTTAGAAGTTCCCGTAAGTCCCTGCATCAATTTACCTCCTTAGAATCCACGCACCAGCGTATCGACTTGCCAAAGAATCCGTCTCGCTGATGTTTGTCACATAAACCACTCAATTGCAAGCTTTGGACATACGCAATACTACTACAAGGCGGTCCGCAGTATTAATTGAGCTTCGGCACCATTCCGTTCAGGACACTGGCCTACTCTTGGTTATATCAAAAGTCGTCGCCCATGTCGC
Source organism: uncultured Pseudomonadota bacterium (assembly GCA_963805995.1). GTDB lineage: Bacteria > Desulfobacterota > Binatia > Binatales > Binataceae > JAJPJA01. Next base: position 34,957 of record CAWDWL010000040.1, read on the forward strand.
CCATTCCGCCCATGCCATCCATTCCCGGCATCCCGCCCATGCCGCCCATACCACCCATGCCACCCATACCTCCCATTCCGGGCATGCCACCCATGCCTCCTGGAGGCATCGCCGGGGCGGCGGACTTCTTCCTGGGTTTTTCCGCAATCGCCGCCTCAGTGGTGATTAACAAGGCCGCCACGCTGGCGGCGTTTTCCAAAGCGGTGCGAACCACTTTGGCGGGGTCGATGACGCCGGCCTCTACCAGATCCTCGAATTTTTCGGTGCGGGCGTTGAAACCGAAATTCCCTTTGCCCTCGGAAACACGATTATAGACAATCGGGGCCTCGCATCCGGCATTGACGGCGATTTGACGCAGCGGTTCCGACATCGCCTTAAGGACAATTTTGACGCCAGCCTGGCGATCCTCGGAGAGTTTGAGTTCCGAGACCGCCTTCTGCGCCCGCACCAGAGCCACGCCGCCGCCGGGAACGATACCCTCTTCGACCGCGGCCCGCAGCGCATGCACCGAGTCATCGACGCGCGCCTTCTTTTCTTTGAGCTCCACCTCGGTGGCGGCGCCCACCCGGATTACCGCCACGCCGCCGGTGAGCTTCGCGACCCGCTCCTCGAGCTTCTCGCGATCGTAATCGGAAGTGGTCTGGCTGATTTGATTCCTGAGCACTGCGATGCGTCCCTGGATGTCGGACTTCTTGCCCAGGCCGCCCACCAGGGTGGTGTTGTCCTTGTCGATGAGCACGCGCTTGCAGCGGCCCAAAGCGTTGAGTGGCAGGGTTTCGAGCTTGATGCCCAACTCCTCCGCCACCACGCGCCCGCCGGTCAGAATTGCGATGTCCTGCATTATCTCTTTGCGGCGATCGCCGTAACCTGGGCCCTTGACGGCGGCCACCTTCAAGGTCCCGCGCAGCTTGTTAATCACCAGGGTGGCGAGCGCTTCGCCGTCCACTTCTTCGGCGATGATCAGCAGCGGACGCCCGTCGTGGAGGACCTTCTCCAGCAGCGGCAGCAGTTCGCGCATCGCGGAAATCTTCTTGTCGTGGAAGAGGATGAAAGGCTCTTCTAGCTCCACCGTCATCTTTTCAGGGTTAGTCACCAAATACGGGGAGAGATAGCCGCGGTCAAAACGCATCCCTTCGACCAAGTCAAGAGTGGTCTCCAGACCGCGCGCTTCTTCGACGGTGATCACGCCTTCCTTGCCGACCTTGTCCATCGCGTCGGCGACGATCGTGCCGACCGCGGTGTCGCCGTTGGCCGCGATAGTCGCGACTTGAACCATGCGCGCGTGATCCTTGACCGGACGCGCCATGCCTTTGATCGCCTCCACCGCCTTTTCCACGGCCGCGTCGATACCGCGCTTCATCTCCATCGGATCCATTCCCGCCGCCAGCAGTTTCATCCCTTCGGTAATGATGCTGCGGGCCAGCACGGTCGCCGTAGTGGTGCCGTCGCCGGCGACATCGGAGGTCTTTTGGGCGACTTCGCGCAGCAACCGTGCGCCGATGTTCTCGAACTTGTCCTCGAACTCAAGCTCGCGGACCACGGTGACGCCGTCCTTGGTCACCAGTGGGGAGCCGTAGCTCCTCTGAATCAGGACATTTCGTCCTTTGGGACCCAGGGTTACCCGGGCCGCCTGTGCCACCAAAGTGGCCCCCTTTACGATCCCCGCCCGCGCTCTGTCGTGTAGCTCAACCGTTTTGGCCGGCATTATCAGTCTCTCCGTACGAAAAAAAATTTGTTAGGTTTAGAACACCGCGCCGGATTTTTAGTCCGCGCCTAAATCTAAGCATCGATCTCAGCTTTGCAAGGGACTACTGCCAAAACTATTAACTTGGCTGGCCACCCTCGACGTGCCAAGATAAGCCCAACCTCATGTCCACACAACCGCCCCACCGCCATCGCTTGCTGTTAGCAGCCGCATTGCTTGTCGCCGCTGCCGTGGCCGGCTTTTCGATCGCCAGGATTCACACCGCATTACCCGAACCGATAAATGCCAACCCGGGTTGGATGATGGCCCAGGACGACGATGACTCCGCTAACGACGAGGTCCCGCCCGACCAGGTCGACAAGTACGTCGCCGTCTATCAGGCGATGCAGCACGATCGCGCTTTGACCGTGGATCAGGCGACGGCGCAGCAGCACCTGACGGTCGAGCAATTTCGCGCGATCGAAGCCAAAATCGAACGCGACGGCGTACTGCGCGAGCGCGTCCGCCGCGATCTGCTCAAATCGGCGCAGGAAAAAAGCAACGCTCTGAAGCCTAAGCCTCAGAGCGCGCCTTCATCATCCTCTGAACCGTAAACCCGCAAGCGCCGGCTCCGAGGTTCTCCACCCGGTTTGAACCAAAAGACTTACTTGGTAACGGAGGTGGCGAACGCCGCCTCAAGGCGGGATACTGCGTCGTTGGCTCTGCGCGCGGAGTCCTCAGCGCCAGAAGCCTCTTCGGAAGCCTTCTTCGCGGCCGCTTCAGCGGAATTAGCCGCCTGCTCCGCAGCAGTGGCATCGGCGTCGGCCTTGGAGGCCGCTGCTTCCGCCCGGCGATTATTCTCAGTGATAACCGCCATGTTGGGACCGCAGGCCGATAAGGCGCCTGCAACAGCCAAAATTCCCAGCAGTCCTGCCCATGTCTTCATCCGTAACACCTCCTGTCCAAAAAGCAAACTCGAAGTTAAGGCCGAATCGTTCGCATATCAACCCCGTCATACTTGCAAATCAACTTATCTTAGGCAAGGTTCTATCAAAACACCGCTTATAATTTGCATCGCTCCCAGGCGCCGGAGCCGCTTACAGGCAAGGGATGCGATTAGCTCGGCTTGTTTTCCAAGAACATTGACAATCAGATAGACTAACGATAGATGGGAATCGATCAGGGGGCGATGGCGTCCCCTGTTTAAATGTGCGAGGTTCGTGCCCTAGATGGCGACAATCATAACCAGCGAATGCATCAACTGCGGAGCCTGCGAGCCGGAATGCCCGAATACGGCGATCTACGCCGGGGGCGTTGATTGGGACCTCAACGGAGTCACCTCGCCGCCGGTGGCGCAGGACATCTTTTATATCGTTCCGTCCAAATGCACGGAGTGCGTGGGATTTTATGATCATGAGGCCTGTGCGGCGGTCTGCCCGGTGGATTGCTGCGTGCCTGATCCCAACAATCTCGAATCCGAGCAGGTGCTGCTCCAACGCGCCGCCGTGCTCCATCCAGAACAGACCTTTGCCGCCGACGCGCCTTCGCGCTTCCGCAAAGAAGGTGGGGAGTCCGCCCCAGCCGCGCCCATAAACGGTTCAGCCCCGGCGGCCGAAGCAGCGCCGGTCGCGGCGTCTGCCGCCGCGGCGCCGAAACCTGCGCCTGCCGCGGCGGCGCCCAAACCAGCGGCTGCGGCTCCGGCGGCCAAACCGGCGGCGCAGCTCAACCTGCCTAAGGACGTGGGAGCGCTGCCTGGCCCAATCGGTGAAAAGCATTTCGCCGGCGAATTGGAAGGGGATTTCGACACGGTTCTGGGATGGGTCGATCTCAAGCCGGTGCAGAGTGCGCCGATTCCCGTCCAGATCGCGATGCGCCTGGGAGAACCGGTGTTGGGCGCGATGCCCGATCAAGTCAAGCGCCAGCTCGAGGAGGCGGTAGGTAATCCGTTGGCCTTCTCACGGGCGCGCGCGACCGCGCTCAATATTATCCTCAATTTGATCCTTTATCCGGCGATCCTGTCTGCCGCCGCGGTCCTGGGCCTGGGCGACGGGGTGTTCTCGCAGGCAACCAGCGGCTGGATCGCGTTGGGAGTGCTGATCGCGGTAATTGAAGCAGTATGGCGATTGCGCGAGGGCATCCTGCACGCCAAGCCCGCGTCCGAGCTGATTTATCGCGCCGCCATCTGGGGCATTCCGCTGGCTCCGTTGGGCGCTCTGTTGGCGCATGGCCGCCATTTCAGCCGGGTCAACCGCACCGTCGGATTTGACGGCTACACCACCGACTTTTACGACGAAAAGATCGAGCGCGACCGCCGCTACGGCACCGTCTACACGATCGTGGAACACAGCAACGCTTATCTGGTCAGGCTGGAGATGCCGCGGCGCATCCCGGCGTCCTCGCTCAAGCGCCTGTGGAGCTTGCCCGACGAGATGCCTGACTACGATTACAGCATCAGCCTGGGCGACGCGGTGCTGACTATCTCGGCCAGTGTGCGCGGTGAAGCTTTGCGGCGCCTATCCTATATCTCGTCATCGTTTCCGGGCGACTTCACCACTCGTATCGATTTTGAACAGCCGGTGGCAGGCTTCAAGCATCGGCTGCGCAACAAGGTTGTCGAGATAATCGTACTCAAGAGCGGAACCGAACAGATCTCGCACGCCGCCTGAAGTCGCAGCGGCGCGCACAAGTCCCCCAGGCCGGGCACCTGATTGCCGCCCGGCTGAACGTGGAAATACGCAACGCGACATATAACGACCTGCCCCAGGTTCTTGAGATCGAGCGGTTGTCGTTTGCGCAGCCCTGGAGTCTGAACTCCTTCAGGCGCGAGCTGTCGCTTTCGTTCTCGCGCCTGACGCTGGCGGTGGTGGCGGGCACGGACCCCGGCGAACGCGTTATTTCAGGCTACCTATGCCGATGGCTGGTCGCGGGGGAATACCATGTCCTTAACGTTGCGGTACATCCGGACTTCCGCCAGCGGGGGATCGGTGAGGCGCTGATGGCCGAGGCCGTCGCCGAAGCCTGCTCCCGCAAGGCACAACTGATGATTCTTGAAGTCCGGCGCTCCAACCTCGAGGCGCGCAAGCTGTACCGCAAATTCGGCTTTCAGGAGCGGCGGCTGCGCCGCAACTACTATGGACCGGGAGAGGATGCGTTGGTGATGGAGCTAGTTCCATCAGACCCGCCATCTGGTAAACAGCGTTCGGTATAGACGCGTTTGGCAGTAAAAGCGGCATGGTCTTAACCATTTTCGAAATTTGTGCCATAATGGTTTTGGTCCGGCTCTATCGAGTGGGAGGTGAACGTCGCGGCGTCGCCAACCCCCCCGAAATCAGGCACCCGGGACCCCGGGAAAACGATGTTATTAACGTTCAAAAAAGGCGAGAAGGTCGTCTACCCTGCCCATGGGGTAGGAGTAATCGACGACATCCAGAGCAAGGTCATCTCCGGTACAGAGCGCAAGTTCTACATGCTGCGGATTCTTGACAGTGAGATGACCATCATGATTCCGACCGAAAACGTGGATGCGGTCGGACTGCGGCGGGTGATTGGCAAAGACATGGTCACCAAAATCTACAAGATCTTGCGCGAACGCAAAGTGGAGGTCGATAGTCAGACCTGGAATCGCCGTTATCGCGAATACACTGAGAAAATCAAAACCGGCTCGCCCCTGGAAATCGCCAAAGTGCTCCGCGACCTGCTAGTGCTCAAAGGCGACAAAGAACTCTCCTTCGGCGAGCGCAAGATGCTGGACACGGCGCGCAGCCTGCTGGTCAAGGAACTTTCAATCGCGCGGGCTCATCCGGAAGAGAAGATCATCGAAGAACTCAATACTATTTTTGCCAGCTAATAATTCTTCCGGAGCCGCCGGCCGGCTTTTCGGCACCGCCATTTTTTTAAGTCCCTCTCCCATAGCTGTGTGGGAGAGGGTCTTTTGCAACTATTAGCGCGTCCTCTATAAGACCAGTCCGATGACCCGCACCGATTATTGCTTTCGCTGCTGGTGATCCGTCACTGCCGTTGAAAGTCTCAGCTATTATCGTTGCGGCCGGTAGCGGCAAGCGCCTGGGATACGCGGAGCCCAAGGCGTTTGTTGAGCTCGGCGGCCGACCGCTGCTCTACTACTCGCTCAGAACCATCCGTGATGTCACGCCGGTCACCGAAATAATCATCACTGTTCCGCCGGGAAAGGAACGCGCCGCGCGGCTCGCCGCGGAGCAAGCCGGATTGCGCGTGCCGGTCAAGTTGACCCCGGGGGGCGCCGAGCGCCAGGATTCAGTACGAATTGCGCTGGCGCTGGTGAGCGCGGAAAGCACGCTTGTCCTGGTCCATGACGCCGCGCGTCCCTTCGCCGCCGCCGAGGTCTTCCGGGCCTGCATCGAGGCCGGCGCCCGTAGTGGCGGGGCCATCGCGGCCATCCCGATCATCGATACATTAAAGGAGGCGGCCCAAAGGATGATTACCGCCACCCGGTCGCGCGACGGTCTGTTTGCGGCGCAGACACCGCAGGCCTTCAGACGCGAATTGCTAATCGCCGGTCACGCCGCCGGCACGCAGCCGCCAATGGCCGCCACCGACGACGCCTTTCTGGTCGAGCGGATGGGTCATCCAGTTGAGATCGTCGCGGGGTCGGCGTTGAACTTCAAGATCACCACGCCCGAGGACCTGCGCCTGGCCCGCGCCCTAATCGCATCCGACCCCTTGCTGGCGCGTCAGTTCGATTGATCTCCTCCATTCGGCGGTGCCGACCCGCGTTGTCCGCCCACTCAGGACATGCCACCGCTATCCTCCAGTTTAGCTGTTCTTCCAGTAATTTAGCTGTTCTTCCAGCGGACTTGGAAGCGGACATCATTGCGGTCCTTAATCATCACGGAACGCCAAAAACTGCCTATAATGAATTAAAAATGGCTCATCGTATATGGACATGAAGGCGGACATTATAGCGGACACCGCTCGCCCGTTTCAGACCGTGGAGAGATCGTAAGTCTGATGGCACCGTTGCTGGTTTCGGAGGGCTCGCGTTTCCGGGGCGAGCTCGTCGATCTAGCGCTGGAGTTGGCCGGGCGCTCGGCTGGATTCCGCCGCAGCCTGCCTGGCGGTCTGCTCGGGGCATTGGCCGATTTGGTTCGCTCGATGAACTGCTACTACAGCAACCTGATCGAGGGCCATAACACTCATCCAGTGGATATCGAGCGCTCCCTCGCCGCAGCGACCTCGATGGCCGCGGGAATCTCAGTGAAGAAGCGCTGGCTCGCTTCACCCGCTTTTTCCTGGAGATTTGCCTCGATCAGGTAAGCTTTATGGAAGATCGGGTTGAGCCGGAGCGATTACGTGCTCGCATCTTGTCGTGGGCTGATGAGCAAGTCCGGCTCGGCACATTGCCTGGCAAAGCAGGCAATGTGCTGCAGGCGGTACTCTATCGAGGCGAACTGCCCCGTGGAGAGGTAGGAGATGTGCTCGGGACGAGTGCCCGGCATGCCCGACGTGTGGTCGCCGTGCTACTCGAGCGCAGAGCGCTGGTCTCGGAAAGTCCGCGTGCGCCGCTGCGTATCGCGTTTCCTGCGGCGTTAGCGTCGCGCTGATGCCCGGTTTGTTCCCGGAGAAGATCGGGGCGGACGGAAAAGTTCAATAGGTAACGGTTAAGGTCCGCGCCGCGTGGGTTGCCCTACGACGCCGGTGGCTGGTTGGCGACTACGCCTTCGTTCAGCGAGCCGGAGCGGAAGCCGCCCAGGTCAAGGGTGACGAAGCGGAAGCCGAGCTTGCGGAACTCGCGCGACAGGGTCTCGCCAATTCGGGGGTCGAGCAGCCGCGCCATCTCGTCGCGGCCGACTTCCAGCCGCGCGACCTCGCCGTGGTAGCGTACGCGAACGATCCTGAAGCCCAGCGACTTCAGCAGTTTCTCGCCGCCTGAAACCTGCTCCAGCCGTTCCAGCGTGATTTGGGTGCCATATGGAAAGCGCGACGACAGGCAGGGCGACGCGGGACGATCCCAAGTCGGCAGCCCCATCATCTTGGATAATTCGCGAATTTCGTTCTTGGTCAGCTCGGCCTCGACCAGCGGATGCCGCACCCGCTTTTCGGACGCCGCCTGCATCCCGGGCCGATAGTCATTGAGGTCATCGAGGTTCAGCCCATCGACGATATTTGCGATGCCTAGTTCTCCCGCCTTTGCCTCGCAGACGGTGAAGAGATTGTGCTTGCACAGGTAACATCGGTTGAGCGGGTTTTCCGCGTAGCCCGGAATCTCCAGCTCGTTCGATCCAATTATCAGGTGGCGCGCTCCGATAAGACCGGCGAGTTCCTTGGCTGAGGCGAGGTCCTCGTCGGGCATCGTGGGTGAAGTGGTGGTGAGCGCCAGCACGCGCGCGCCCGCCGTCTCCTGGGCGACCTTGAGCACGAAGCTGGAATCCACGCCGCCCGAAAAGGCGACCAGAATCGAATCCATTGACGCGAACGTCGCCTGCAAGCGGGCGAGCTTCGCCTGAAGCGAATCCATCTCGTGGTTCCTCAGATTCCTTCCGCCTGGAACAGGTCGGTGGTCAGATAGCGCTCCCCGGTATCGCAGAAGATCGCCGCCACCACCTTGCCGGGACCCAGCCGGCGCGCGATCTGCAATGCGGCGCAACACGCGGCGCCAGAAGAAATACCCACCAGCAATCCCTCTTCGCGCGCCAGGCGGCGGGCAAACAGCGTCGCGTCTTCATCGCTTACCGGGATGATTTCGTCGTAAACATTGGTATCGAGGATTTCCGGAATGAACCCCGCGCCGATTCCCTGAATCTTGTGAAACCCGGCTTCGCCCCCCGACAGGACCGGGGAACTCTTGGGCTCCACCGCCACGATGCGCACCTTGCCGTCGAGCTTTTCCCGCAGAAAACCGCCCACGCCAGTGATCGTGCCGCCGGTGCCGACGCCAGCCACGAACGCATCGATACGTTTGAGCTGCTCGACCAGCTCGGGCCCGGTGGATTGGCGATGCATCTCGGGGTTGGCCTGATTGGAGAATTGCTGCGGCATGTAATAGTTGGGATTGGCGCGCACCAGTTCTTCGGCCTTGGCGATCGCGCCGTGCATCCCACGGGTATCCGGCGTCAGCACGAGCTGTGCGCCGTATGCCGACAGCAGCGAGCGCCGTTCCTCGCTCATCGTGTCGGGCATCGTCAGGATCAGCTTATAACCCTTGACCGCGGCGACCAGAGCCAATCCGATTCCGGTGTTGCCCGAAGTAGGCTCGACGATGGTATCGCCCGGCTTAAGCCGCCCCTCGCTTTCGGCGCGCTCGATCATCGCCAGGCAAATCCGATCCTTGACGCTGCCGCCGGGATTATAGTTTTCGAGTTTGGCCCACACCTCGGCGTCCTGTTTGCCCGGCAGCCGATTGAGCCGGACTACCGGGGTATGCCCGATGAGGTCCAGAGGGGAGCGTGCAACGCTTACTGGCATGGCGCTATTGTAGCCGGAATGGACCGGCTTTTGCGACAGGTATTATCAGTTAATGGCGATCGGAAATAGCCGCCGGCGCAAGGCGCCCAGATTCCATATTGGAATCCTTCACCCAGGTCCCCATAGCGGGGAAAAAAGGCTTCTGAGACAGAGTGGTCACCCGATGGGAGTAGCACCCCGCATAATAAAGATGGCTGCTTTCCAAATCTTCCCCCCTGACCGGGGTGAGGTGAGAGAGATGGATCCGACTGCGGAGATTTTTTCCGCAGCCTGATAGGTCAAGGCGGCACCGGGACTCGCAAGATGGCAAGCAACATCGTCAGCGCCCGGGAACGGGTACTGGTCATCTTTCCCGGCGCCTTGGGCGACCTGATGTGCCTGCTGCCCGCGCTGCAAATCCTGGCCCGCCGCTACTCGGACTGCGATCTGGAACTTATGGCGCGGGCGGAATTGGCCGATTTTGCCGTCGGCCGGATGAGCATCGCGCGGGGTCACTCGATCGACCGCCGGGAATTAAGCCTGCTCTTCAGCGCCGCCGATAACGCCGCGGAGGCCGCGGAGTTTTTCGGCATGTTTTCCTGTATCCATTCTTTCTTCGGCCACGACGACCCGCGTCTGCGCCAGACGCTCCCGCAGGCCTGCCGCGGCAAGGTTTTCTTTCACCCCTTTCGGCCCGTGGCCGGTGGACACGTCGCCGCGGCCTACGTTGAAAGCATCGGGGAGCCGCCAGGCGATCGCGTTCTGCAACCGGCGGCCGGCGCTATCGATCTCAGCGCCGCGGACCTGGCTGAAGCCTGCCGATTGCTTGAGTTGCGCGGCGTGGAGCCCGGACATTTTATCCTTCTGATGCCGGGGAGCGGCAGCCGGACCAAGAACTGGCCGGCGGAAAGTTATCTCGAACTGGCCCGCCATCTGGGGGAATCAACCCCGATAGTGACGGTCCTCGGACCGGCGGAGGAACACTTGGACCAGGTTTTTTCGGGGCTCGGACCAGTCAAAAGTCCGCCACTCGGCACACTGGCGGGAATGGCCCGGTTGTCGCTGGCATTTGTCGGCAACGATTCCGGCACCAGCCATCTCGCAGCTGCCGCAGGCGGGCACGGAATGGTTATATTTGGCCCAACAGACCCTGAGCGCTGGCGCCCGTTGGGGCGGGTGACGGTGCTGCGGCGGATGCCATTGCAGGATCTGCGATGGCCGGAGGTCGCACAGGCGTTAAAGATTCAGCGAGATCGTGCGGAATCAAACCGCTGACTCTGTTAAACTTTGGATTGGGAGATTGACTTACTAAGGTGGTTTGACCGTCGAAGAATCTTTGCTATCGACGCTAGCGCGCAACCGGTGCAAACCCCCTGATAGGTAACCAAAGAGGAAGCCGTGAACAATCTAATCAAAACCACGTTGCTGCTGGGTGCTCTGACCGGCCTGATCATGCTGATCGGCGGATTGATGGGCGGGTCGCAGGGTGTCGAAATCGCCTTTTTCCTGTCCCTGGCGATGAACTTCTTCAGCTACTGGTTCTCCGACAAGCTCGTATTGCGCGCGTACGGCGCGAAGGAGTTGACTCAGCAGGACGCGCCCGAGCTCTATTCGATCGTGCGCGAGTTGACCACCGCGGCGGGCACCCCGATGCCGCGGCTTTACCAGGTCGAAAGCGACACCCCCAACGCCTTCGCCACGGGACGCAACCCACACCATGCCGCGGTGGCCGTGACCACGGGAATCATGCGAATCTGCAACCGCGACGAAATCAAAGGCGTGATCGGGCATGAGCTGTCGCACGTCAACAACCGTGACATTCTCACCAGCTCGATCGCCGCGTCGCTGGCCGGTGCGGTGATGATGATCGGCACCATGGCGCGCTGGGGAGCGATCTTCGGGGGCTTCGGCGGGCGTGAAGACAATGACAGGGGCGGTGCGATTGGCCTGATCGTAATGGCAGTCCTGGCCCCGCTCGCCGCGACCTTGATCCAACTTGCGATCTCGCGCACGCGTGAGTATCAGGCCGACGCGAGCGGTGCGCGTCTGACCCATCATCCGCTTTATTTGGCCAACGCTCTGCGCAAGCTGGAATCGGCCAATGAACGCATGCCGATGGACGCCGGACCGGCCACGGCCCATCTGTTCATCGTCAACCCGCTCAGCGGTGCGGGACTGATGAAGCTGTTCTCGACCCATCCTCCAATCGAGGAACGGATTCGACGCCTTGAGGAAATGGCGTCGCGGGGCGGCATGGCGTGAGCGCATCCAGCGGCACTATGTCAATTTGCAGCATGAGTCCGTCATTACCTGCCAGGAGGCTGCGATGATCGAACGCGAAGAGGACCAGGAAAAGAACCGCGGGTTCAAAGTCGATGATCGGCGCCGCTTCTCCGCCGAGGGGGATCTCAAGGCGGAGCATCAAGCGCAGGAACCCGTACAACCAGCTGCACCGGCGGCCGCGGAGCCGCCGCCGCAGCGGCCGGCACCACCACCCCAGGCAGCGGGCCCCGGACCGAGTCATGACCTGCCCCCGGAGATCAGTTTCGTGGGTTTTGTCGTGAGCCTCTCGACCCAGGCCCTGATGCATCTGGGCGAGATTCCCGATCCGATGACGAACCAACCTGAGCGCGATCTGCAGGCCGCTCAGCACATAATCGATATCCTCGGGATGTTGCAGGAAAAAACGCGCGGCAACCTCGACCAGGAGGAGGAAAGCCTGGTGCGTTCGATCCTCTTCGATCTGCGAATGAAGTACGTCGAAACCGCGCGGCATCATCCGGTTTAGCGGCGGCAGTCGCTTGTGACAGGGGCTCCCGGCCAATAAACTTTGGCAGGCGGTTGAAACTGTCACCGCCTGCTCTCTTCCTATGGATCCCGCCCCGCAGGGGATAATTGAGGAAGCAAGCCGGTTTCATGAAGGATGTCGAGAACAAATTTCGTGCGAAACTTTGACGCCAGCCTTTCTCAACACCCGGTCAGGCTGGCGCTCGCGGGTTGCACAGTCCTCCTGATGCTCGCTGGCACTGCAGTGCCGGCGCTTGCCGATCAGTTGTGGCAGGAAGTGCCGGCCGCCAGTCAGCCAGCCAAAGTACAGACCTTGCCGGATTTCGTCGATCTGGCCGCCAAGCTCAGCCCCACCGTGGTGAACATCTCCACGGAGTCGGCACCCGAGGAACACACTGGCGGCAGCGGGTCAACCTTGCCGCGGGAATTGCCGTTTCAAATCGATCCGGAAGAGCGGTTCTCCCCGCACGGGGTCAAAAGTCTGGGTTCGGGCTTCATCATCAATCGCAACGGCTACATCCTGACCAACGACCATGTCATTGAGGATGCCGATAAGATCGTGGTGGCGCTGGCCAATGGCCACAACTATTCCGCCAAGGTAGTGGGGCGCGATTCCAAGACTGATGTGGCACTGATCAAAATCGACGCTGGCAACGACCTGCCCGCGGCCCCGCTGGGCGATTCAAACCAGCTCCGGGTCGGCGAATGGGTGATGGCGATCGGTAATCCATTCGGATTCGATCATTCGGTGACCGCGGGAATCGTGAGCGCCAAGACCCGCTTCATCCCCGGCAGCTATAGCGATTACATACAGACCGACGCCTCGATCAATCCGGGCAATTCGGGAGGTCCCCTGATTGATCTTCACGGCAGCGTTATCGGGGTTAATTCGGCGATTTACACCCGCACCGGCTCGAGTATGGGAATCGGTTTCGCCATCCCGATAAACCTGGTCAAGGAAGAAATCCCTGAACTGCGCTTCGCGGGTAAAATCAGCCGCGGCTGGCTGGGCGTCTATATCCAGAAGGTCACGCCCGCGCTGGCCGAATCGCTGGGGCTGGATGAGCCGCGCGGGGCCCTGGTCGCCGATGTGTTGAAGGACGGCCCGGCGCTCGCGGCGGGGATCAAGCGCGGCGACGTAATCGTGGCCTACAACAACCGGCTGATCAAAGACTCCCAGGAACTGCCGCTAATGGTCGGCGAGACGCCGGTGGGGCACAAGGTCACGCTCAAGGTGATCCGCGACCGCGGCGTGCGGGAAATTATCGTCACGATCGCTCCCTCGCATGAGGAGGAAATCCAAAAGGCGCTGGCCAACCAGGAACACCAGCCGGAGCAGGGCGAAGCGCGATTCGGCTTGAAAGTCCAAGACCTTTCGCCGCAAACCGCCCGGCAATGGGGCATCCCGGACCACCGCGGCGTGGTAATCACCCAGGTACAGCCGGGAAGCTCCGCCGATGACGCCGGGCTGCGCCCACACGACGTCATCATGGAAATCAACCGCAGACCGGTCAAGGATGTCCATGGCTACGAGCAGGTGCTGGCGGCTCACCCTGCCAATTCAGTGCTTCTGCTGATTGAACGCGGTGGCAGCACACTTTTTGTCCCGCTCAAAGGGCAGGGCTAAAGGCGGGCCCGAATTTTCCCCCTCGACCTGACACTCTTCGATGCTCAAACGGATATTCAAAAGACTGTTTCAACTCGCGGTGTTCGCGGCGCTGGCGATCGCGCTCTTCGTGGTCCCGCCGGTAATCTACTATTGTTCGAGCTATTACAACTCGTTGAAAAATGAGGTGGTGACGCGGTTTTCCGGTAAGCGCTGGGACATCCCCTCGCAGATCTACTCCGACTCGCTGGTCGTTTATCCCGGGGCCAATCTCAAAGAGATCGGTTTTTTTCAGCGTTTGGCGCGGCTGAATTATCGTCCGCAAGCCACCGCTGACGAGGTCAAGGGCAGGGGCCAGTACTGCTACGATTCCAAGAAGGGAAAGCTGGTCCTGTTCCTGCATTCTTTCGCCTACCCGTATCACGAATTCGAAGGTCAACTGATCGATGTCAGCCTCAATAGCGACCAGGAAGTCACCGCGCTTTCTGATGGACTGGTGCGCAAAGAGGTCGACACCTTTGAACTGGAACCGGAACCGATCAGCGGAATCTACGAGGGCATCTGGGAACAGCGCCGGCTGGTCCGCCTCTCCCAGATTCCACCCGCACTGATTGACGCCATTCTCGCCGCCGAGGACCACCGCTTTTACGAGCATCACGGTCTGGACCTGGTGCGGATAGTCAAAGCGGCCTGGATCAATATCCACTCCGGGCATGTGGTCCAGGGCGGCTCGACCCTGACCCAGCAGTTGATGAAGAATTTCTTCCTGACCCAGAAGCGCGACTGGCATCGCAAGATCAAAGAAGCGCTGATGGCTTATATCGCGGAGCGCCGCTACAGCAAGGACGAGATTCTGGAGAACTACATCAACGATATCTATCTTGGCCAGCGCGGCCAGGAAGGCATCTATGGGGTGTGGGAGGCCTCGGAGTACTACTTCTCCAAAGTGCCGCGCGACCTCACGATCGGCGAGATGGCGACGATCGCCGGAATGATTCGCTCACCCAATCGCTACAACCCCTTGCGCCACGCGCAGTCCGCCCGCACTCGCCGCGATGAGGTGTTGAAGCTGATGTTGACCGACGGCTACATCAGCACCGCCGCGTTGGGCATGGCAATGGCCGAACCGATCCAGGCCCGCGAGGTTTTTGCCGAAAGCAACGATGCGCCCTACTTCGTGGACTACGTCAAGCATGAGCTGGCCGAGCGCTACCCGCCCGAGATACTGACCGGCGAGGGGTTGAGGATCTTCACCACCCTGGACATCCACACCGAGCGATTGGCCGAGCTGGCGGTGCGCAACAATCTGATCAGGCTGGAGGAAAAGCATCCGCGGCTGCGGCGCAAGGAGCTCGCCGATCGGCTCGAAGCGGCACTGATGGCGGTGGAACCGCAAAGCGGCAAGATCCGCGCGATGGTCGGCGGACGCGATTATCGCACCAGCCAGTTCAACCGCGTGGTCCAGTCCCATCGGCAGCCCGGTTCAGTCTTCAAGCCGGTTACTTACCTGGCCGCGCTCGATGAGACGGTGGAAGGCGGCCCCGGGCGGTTCCTGCCCACCACCACCATCAATGACACGCCATTCACGTGGTATTACGGCGGCATGAGTTGGTCGCCGGCGAATTACAAGGACCGCTATTTTGGCCAGGTTACCCTGCAATTCGCGCTGGAAGAATCGCTCAACTCAGCGACGTCGCGGCTGGCCCATGAAGTTGGACTTCACCGCATCCGCGAGATGGCCCGGAAGCTGGGGTTCGGGGACCTGCCGTCCTATCCATCGATCGTGCTGGGCGGTATCGAGGTAACCCCGATGCAGGTCGCCAAGGCCTACGCGATTCTGGCCAATGGCGGATTGCAGGTCCCTCCTTACGCGGTCACCGCGGTGGTCGACGAGAATGGCAAAGTCATCGAAGGCCACGAAATCAAGGCGGAGCAGATTCTGCCACCGCAACTGGCCTACGAAATGGATTACATGCTCCAGCAGGTAATCAAGCATGGCACCGGACACGACGCGATTAAGGCCGGATTCACGCGTCCCGCGGCGGGCAAGACCGGCACCACCAACGATTCCAAGGATGCCTGGTTTGCGGGCTTCACTCCTGACTTGCTGGCGGTAGTGTGGGTCGGTTTCGACAAAAAGGAGGAGTTGGATCTGACCGGAGCGCAGGCGGCGTTGCCGATTTGGACCAGCTTCATGATGGCTGCGGAGGCCGGCCGCCCGGTTACGGATTTTCCCGTTCCACCCGGGCTAGGGATCTGGAAATCAGCTCCCGTCCATGAGGAAGAGGCCAAAAACGGCGAGGACGAAGCGCCCCCGGCTCCTGACGAAGACCTCTCTGCGCCGCCGCCCCCCGGGGCTGAACCGGCATCCGCGCCGCAGCCCCCCGATGCCGAACCGCCGCCCGCGCCGCCGCCGGAAAGTGATCCCAACGACTGATGCCGTCGCGTGCCACCCTCATCCTGGCGGCGCTGCTGGCGTTGATGGCGGGACTACTGATCAACGCCTGCTACAATGCGCCACCGCAGCCGCCCATAATGCCGCTGACACCGGAGGTGACGCCAACCCCGCACCTTGAGGCGCAGCCTGAAGAGACCGCTCCTCCACCTTGGCCGGCCGGCCACTTGCAGGAGGAGAACATCACCCCAGAGGTGACCTCGACGCCGACGCCCACCGAAACCCCCACGGACACGGCTACGGCCACCGAAACGCCATATGGGCAGACGGCGTCGCCCACCCAGACGCCAAGCCCAACCCCCACTGAAAGTCCCGTTCCCACGCAGAGCCCCGCGCCGACCCCGCAGCCCGACTTCAGCCAGAATCTGCCGGCCGGTCAGCTCAGCGATCAGTCGGTGGATAGCGAGATCAAACCGGGCATACCGCCGACCCGCGCGACCTCGATTCGAATCGCGGACCGGGCCCGCCTGGAACTCCTCAAACACCAACCCGACGAGGCGATCAGAACCCTGGGGCGGGCGCTTTCAATCGACGCGAGTAATCCTTACGTTTATTTCTATCTGGGGCGCGCCTACCTGATGAAGCACAATTATTCGCAGGCGCTGACGTTTTGGCAGCGGGCCGCGATCAGCTTTGCCGATAATCCCAAATGGCTGGGCGAAACCCTCAGCTTCGAGGGCGCCGCCAAGGAACGATTGGGCGATATTGATGAGGCGCGCAAGGACTATACCCATGCGCTTAAACTGGCGCCTGACAATCAGTTGGCCAAGATCGGCATCGACGAACTGGGTCCGATCCCTACACCCGAACCGGAACCGTCGGAGGAAGCGACCGAGTCCATGCCCGACGAAGTAGAACCGCCCCCCGAAGCGGAGCCTTCCCCGGCGGAAGCTGAACCGCCGCCGGTGGAAGGGGAGCCGCCTCCACCTCCCGCGGCTGAAGAGCCGCCGCCCGCGGTAGAGCCGGCGCCCGCCGCCCAACCGTCACCGGAGCGCCCCTAAAAGGCAGGTTTGAAAGTGCTGATACTGGGAATCGAAAGCTCATGTGATGACAGCGCGGCCGCGGTGCTGGAAACCGATCGGCCCGGCCAGGCATTGGTGCGTTCCAGCGTGGTCGCCAACCAGGACGACATCCATCGCGCGTTTGGCGGGATCGTGCCTGAACTGGCCTCGCGCAACCATGTGGTCGTGATCACGCCGGTGATCGAAAGAGCACTGGAGGCGGCGGGATGCCAACTGAAGGAGATCGACGCCATCGCCGTGACCCGCGGGCCCGGCCTGGTTGGTTCGTTACTGGTAGGCTTGATGTGCGCCAAAGGTCTCGCGCACAGCCTTGGCGTGCCGCTGGTCGGCGTCAATCATCTCGAGGGACATCTGCTGGCGCCGCTGCTGGAGCATCGCGTGACCATGCCGTTTCTGGCCCTGGTGGTATCGGGCGGACATACCTCGCTTTTTCTGGTCAGCGGCTTCGGCAATTATCGTGAAGTCGGACATACGCGCGACGACGCCGCGGGAGAAGCTTTCGACAAGGTCGCCAAGATGATGGGGCTGGGATACCCGGGCGGCAAGATCATCGACGAGCTGAGCCGCACTGGAAACCAGAAAAGGGTAAAGCTTCCGCGCGCACGGATTAAACACGCTCCGTTGGATTTCAGCTTCAGCGGGATCAAGACCGCGGTCGCGCTGTTCTTGCGCAGCGAGGGCGCCGCGCAGGTTCCCGCGCCGGACCTGGCCGCAAGCTTCCAGGAGGCGGTCATCGATATGCTGATCCGGCCGACCATCGCGGCCGCGCGCGAACTGGACGTATCGACAATCGCACTGACTGGAGGGGTCGCGGCGAACTCGCGGCTGCGCGCGCGCCTGACCCACGCGGCGGCTGAGGAGGGCCGCCAGGTCTTCGCGCCTGCGCTCAAGTATTGCACCGACAACGCGGCGATGATCGCGATGGCAGGCAGTTGGCGTCTGCTGCGCGGCGAGCGCGACCCGCTCGACATCGATGCGGAGGCCAACCTGCCGCTTTAACCGTGCGACGCGAGAATCATTTAGACGCGCGCCGTCGCGGCGCTCCTGTAACCAGCGCGGATTCACCGGGCCAGGCGCTGCGCGCCGCCGGCGTGATCCCCAGCAAGAAGCGGGGGCAGAACTTTCTGGCCCAGGGCGCGGTCGCCGATCGAATCGTTACTTTGGCGGACCTTCAGGCGGGCGGCGACGAGGTGGTCGAAATCGGACCCGGGCTGGGGATCCTGAGCGAGCGCATTCTGGCCGCTCCGATTTTCATGTTGCATCTGGTCGAACTCGATCGCGAACTCGCCGCGCAATTGCGCACCCGGCTGAGCGGTCATTTCGAGCTGATCGAGGCCGACTTCCTGAAACTCGACCTCGCCCGCATCGTCAAGCATCCCCCGGTCAAGGTAATCGGCAATCTGCCGTTTAATGTGGCCGCGGCAATTGCGCGCAAACTGAGTGAGGCCCGCGACTTGATTGCCCGCATGGTGCTGATGTTCCAGCGTGAGGTCGGGGAGCGGCTGCGCGCCGGCCCCGGCGACAGCGCCTATGGCGCATTGAGCGTGCTGACCGCGCTCGATTGGGAAATTCCGCAACATTTCCGGGTCGAGGCGGGCAGCTTTCATCCGCGTCCGAAAGTCGACGCGGAAGTGCTGTGCTTCGTTCCCCGCCGCGTGCCGCTATACGCGCCCGCGCCGCGCGCCCAGGTCAGAGACGTAATCCGGGCCGGCTTCGCCATCCGGCGCAAGAATTTGCGCAACGCGTTGAGCGCGGGGCTGCGGATGCGTCCCGAATGCGTGGAGGCCGCGCTGCGATTGGCGGAAATCGATCCGACGCAGCGCGCCGAACGGCTGTCAGCCGGGGATTTTGTGCGCTTGAGTCACGCGCTCCAAACCGTAACCTCCACTGGAACACAAACCCTCCGCGATGCCTGAACTGCCCGAAGTCGAATCGCTGCGGCGCTTGCTGGCCGGGTCCGTTATCGGGCGCAAGATTGTCTCCGCCCGCATTCGCGAACCGCGGCTGCGCCGGGTGGTAGCGGCGGATTTCACTCGCGTCATTGCCGGCAGAACGATAAACCAGTTGGGGCGGCGCGCCAAATACCTGCTGGTTGAGTTGAGCGGCGACGTCACCCTGCTGGTCCATCTGGGCATGAGTGGCAGCCTGACCCATCGTGGCCACGGCTTTTGCGATGCGGACTTCGACCCGGCCCACGATCATCTTGATTTCCAGCTCGACGACGGCACGGCGTTGGTTTACAACGATCCGCGCCGCTTCGGTTTGCTGAAATTGGTGCCGTCCGCGGAACTGCTCGCGTCGGAGGAACTCAGCGGCCTTGGCCCCGAGCCCTTCGGCCCCGACTTCAACGGCGAATACCTCTTCCGGCAAACCCGCCGCCGGCATGCGGCGATCAAAAACCTGATCATGGATCAGCGGGTCGTGGCGGGCGTCGGCAACATCTACGCCTGCGAGGTTCTGTTCGCGGCCGGGGTGCGCCCGGGCCGCGCCGCCGGTCGCATAACCCGGTTCGAAGCTGAGCGCATCGTCGAATTTACCAAGGCGATTCTGACCCGCGCGATTGGCAGCGGCGGAACCACGTTCCGCAATTATCGCGATTCGCGGGGCCTTCCCGGGCGATTCGCGTCCGACCTTCAGGTCTATGGCCGTGAGGGCGGCCAATGCTATCTGTGTGGCGGCCCGATAAAAAGCCGGGTGCTCGGCCAGCGCTCGAGCTTCTATTGCCCGGCGTGTCAGCGTTAGCATGGGGCCTTTCGCTCGTGAATCTCTATCGTGGGATCGCAACTACTTACGCTCTTACCTATAAATAGTGCGCGGAGAAGCCCTGATTGGCAGGCTGGAGCAGCGGACATGGTCGAATTCGAAATCACGACTGAACAACAGGCCCAATTGCTCGACGTTACCGGTCGGATTAGCGAGGCGGTCAGAGGCAGTGGGATCCAGAACGGGATGTGCAACGTTTTCGTTCCGCATACCACGGCGGCGGTGATCATCTGCGAAAACGCCGATCCCGACGTGGTCCACGACGTATTGCTGCAGCTCACCAAGCTCGTCCCGCGCCAGGGCGGCTATCGCCACGGCGAGGGCAACGCGCAGGCCCACATCCTGTCCGTGATCCTGGGGTCGTCGCTGAATGTTCCCGTTTCCGGCGGCCAGCTCCGGCTCGGGCGGTGGCAGGGAGTGATGTTCGCGGAATTCGACGGTCCACGCCGCCGTAAGGTGATGGTCAGCGTCACGTCGAGCTAAGGGGATGGGACGCGCCCTGCCCTGGTCTCTAACGCCCGCGTCCCGATTCGTGGATAATCGCATCGGCGGATGTCAACGGGCCAAGATGAGGGACACGATGAAAGCTGGATTCGGACTGCCACAGACTGGGAAACACGTCGGGCCCCAAGGTCTGCGCAAAGTTGCCGAGGCCGCCGAGAGCCTGGGCTATGATTCGGTCTGGGTTCTGGATCGTCTGCTGTGGCCGATTCATCCCCAGGATACCTATCCCGCCACGCCTGACGGGAGTCTGCCCGAGGAATATCAGTCGGTTCTCGATCCCATCGAAACCCTGACTTACGTCGCCGCGGTGACCAAACGGGTGCGGCTCGGCACCAGTATCCTGGTCCTTCCCTATCAGGGGCCGATTCTGGCGGCGCGGCGGCTGGCCACTCTCGACGTGCTCTCCGAGGGCCGGGTGCTATGCGGCGCGGGTTCCGGATGGTCGCACGATGAATTTGAGGCCTGCGGCTTGCCTTTTAAAGGACGCGACGAGCGCATGGCGGAACTGCTGAACGCCGTGATCGCGATCTGGACCCAGGACCCGGTCGAGTTCTCCGGCAAGTTCTATCGGATCCCGGCGGCGAAGATCGGACCCAAGCCGGTGCAGAAGCCACATCCGCCGATCTACCAGGCGGCGCACGCGACGCGCGCGCTTATTCGTGCGGCGCAACTCACCCAAGGATGGAATGCGTTTGGGCCCCCCAGTTGGGATTCGCTGGCGAGCCAATCCAAAATCCTGAAGGACGCGGCTGCGCAGGCTGGCAAGCCGCAAGCGGCTTGTGAAGTGGTGCTGCGCACTTCGGTAAGCTTGAGCGACCGTCCGCGCGCCGAGGGCGGTGAGCTGTTCACCGGCACGCTGGAGCAGATCAAAGGCGACACGCAGCGGGCGGCGTCACTGGGAGTGGCGCAAATCATCTTCGACGTGCAGTTCAACGCCGGCATGAATATCGAGACCATGCTCAAGCAGGCCGAGATATTGCGCGCGCTCGTGTAATACGCTCACTCCGTCTCAGGTATGGAGACAACCCAATGAGCGAACCAATGCGAATCCAGAGGGGTTCCACACCCTGACGCCGTTCGTCTACATGACGGATATTGCTCGCGCCGTCGAGTTTTACCGGAAAGTCTTTGGAGCAATTGAGCTGGAGCGCGAAGAGGAAGCGCCCGGCGGCCGGGTCACTCATGCCCATCTCCGGTTTGGCGACTCGCCGATGTTGATTTCCGACCCCACCGCGCCACATGCGGCCGCTCATGCGCAAAAGGGTTTTGCACGAAGTCCACAAGCGCTGGGCGGCTCGCCGGTGCATTTTTATCTCTACGTGGACGATGTCGATGAGGTCTTCAAGCGGGCTATCGCCGCGGGCGCCACCCTCGTGCTCCCGGTGGAAGACCAGGAATGGGGCGATCGCACCGGCGGCCTGCAGGATCCGGCGGGTCACGTCTGGTACATCGCGACTCGCAAATAGAACGTACGGACTGCCACATAGATATGAAAGGAAAGCGTATCGCCTCGCGCATAAGCCATAACTCCGAACCGGGGAGGAGCGACTGGCAACGCGTTGCGGACATGAGCGAGAAGGAGATAATGGCGGCGGCGAAATCGGACCCGGACGCTCAGCCCACCGACCTCGATTTCTGGAAAGACGCCAACGTTGTGCTGCCGGAACGCAAACAGCCCGTCACGCTACGAATCGACCGGGATGTATTAGCCTGGTTCAAGGCCCAGGGACGGCGCTATCAGTCGCGCATGAACGCGGTACTGAAGGCGTATGTACAGTCGCATAGAAAAGCGGGTTAGGAAGACGCCCGCGGCTACCTGTTCTAGAGGCAAGCGCGAATAACGCAACGTTCCGCCTGGTGGCGCCAGCCCACTATCGGGCGAGCCGGCGGGGCCTGCTACAATGCCGCGCATGATTGATGGGGGCGCCTGGATACTGGAAATCATCGTGTTTCTCTTCGGCGCCTCGATTGGCAGCTTCGTCAATGTTGTCGCCTACCGCGTGCCCCGTGAGGTGTCGATCGTCCGTCCGGCCTCGTTCTGTCCTCATTGCCGCGATCCGATACCCGTTTGGTCCAACGTGCCGGTACTGGGCTACATTTTGCTGCGCGGCAAATGCCTGCGATGCGGGGGCTGGATTGCCCCACGCTATCTCATTACCGAACTCGGCCTGGGTCTCGCCGCCCTTTACCTCTATCTGAACTTTGCCCCGCTCGACGCGTTGGCCCGCTTGGCCCTGTGCGCGGCGCTGTTCGCGGTGAGCTGGGTCGATCTGGACTGGCGCATCATCCCCGACGTGATCAGCCTGCCGGGAATCGCCGTGGGTTTGGCCGCCGCGTCGCTGGTTATGCCCGACATTGGATGGCGGGATTCATTGTACGGCGTGGCGCTGGGCGGCGGCCTGTTTTATGCTGTCGGCGAAGTCTACCGCTGGCTGCGCGGCCGGGAAGGGATGGGTATGGGAGACGTGAAGCTGCTGGCAATGATTGGTTCTTTCCTGGGCTGGCAGGGAGTGATTTTCACCATCTTCATTGGCTCGAGTCTGGGCGCCGTCGGGGGAATAATCCTGGGGCTGTTAGGATGGCAGCCCGGAGTGCCCGAGATGGAAGAACTTGGCGACGGCTCTGGGGCCGGCGCATCGACGGATTCCGAGGCCGAGCATGTGCCGGAAGGCCTGCTTCAAACCCCGGTTCCGTTCGGCCCATTTTTATCCGTGGCTGCCGGAATCTTCGCGCTCTTCCAGCCGCAACTGGTCCGTTGGTATTTATCTTGATCATGTCAAACGGTCTGTTCATCACCCTGGAGGGGATCGAAGGCTCGGGAAAAACCAGCCATGCGGCGCGGTTGGCTGACAATTTGCGCGCCCAGGGCCGCCCCGTGATGCTCACCCACGAGCCCGGAGGCACCCGCGCCGGCGAGGCCATCCGCGCCATCTTCCTGGACCCCGCCGTATCGCTGCAGGTCGCTGCCGAACTGCTGCTGGTGCTCGCCGACCGCGCCCAGCATGTCGTGGAAAGCCTCAAACCGGCGATAGCACGCGGCGAGATCGTGATTTCCGATCGCTACGCCGATTCCACCACCGCCTATCAGGGCTACGGGCGCGGATTCGATCTGAAATTGCTCGACGAGCTTAACCGGCTGGCCTCCGAGGGGGTCATGCCCGACCTTACGATCCTGCTCGATTGTCCGGTCGAGACCGGATTGGCGCGCACCCGCCTGCGCACCAATACCGCCCATCGCGGACCTGACCGCTTCGAGGGCCAGGACCTCGATTTTCACCGGCGCGTGCGCGAGGGCTTCATGACCCTGACGCGCCGCGACCCGGAACGCTTCCGGCTGGTCAATTCCGATCGGCCGCAGGAGGAAGTTTTCGCCGATATCACCAACCTCGTGGACGATCTGATTGGACGCCGATGGCGCTGAACGACCTCCTGGGCCATCGCGAACTGCTCGCCAGCCTGAATCGCGAACTGGGCCGCCGCCGCTCCCAGGGATATCTGTTCTCCGGTCCCCGGGGCGTGGGCAAGGAACTGGTCGCCGAAGGATTGGTGCTGAGCCTGCTGTGCGAGCGTGAAGGTGGGCTGAACTTCTGCTGCACGCCGGATCAATGTCCCAACCGCGGCGACGCGGCGGGAGGCGCCAAGCGCGGCAAACCGCCGCTCGCGCAATGTCAATGCTGCAACGCCTGCGTGCAGGTGGCGATGCGCGTCCATCCGGACTTCGACTATATCGCGCTGCTGCCCAAGCGCTCATACGTGCTGATCGAGCAGGTCCGCGAGCTGATCGCCCATCTGGGGTCGAAACCGTCGCGCGGGCCGGTACGCGCGGCGATTATCGACGACGCGGAAACGCTCAACCTGGCGGCGCAAAACGCGTTGCTCAAGACCCTGGAGGAGCCGCCCGGGTACGCGGTCATTTTTCTCATCGCGGAGAACGCCAACGCGCTGCTCGACACCGTGCGCTCGCGGCTGCGTCCGGTCCATTTTCCCACGCTCTCGACCGCCGACCTGACCACTGTGCTGGTCCGTAAGGCGGGTCTTGAACCGGAACGGGCCGGGGCTCTGGCGCGCGTATCACGGGGCAGCGCCTCGCGCGCCTTGACCTTGGCGTCCGGCACGGAGCCCCCGGCCGCAGAACTGCTGGAAGCGCTCAAGGGGGTCGCGCGAGATGGATTTCGTCAAGGCCCATCATCTGGCCGAGCGCTTTTTCACCAACCGCGAACAGGCGACGGAGAATTTCGAGTTGCTCGCACGCTTGCTGGAGGATGCGATGTGCCTGAAGCTGGGCGGCGCCGCGGTACAGAACCCGCCCGCCGAAACCGCCGGGCATCTGACCAGCCTGGTGGAGGTTTTAAGCCTGAAGAGTATTCTTATAATTCTGGAACTGGCGTTGCAGGCGGGAAAAGCGGTGGACGCGATGGCTAATCCGCGCCTGCAGGCCGAACGTTTGTGGACGGCCGCCGGCGCGGCGGTCAAGGCTGGCTGAGTTGTGAAAGAAAGCCAAGACTATTTCGAAAGCGGCGAGGATGGACCCCGGATTGTAGGCGTAAGCCTGCAACCGGTCGGGCATATCGCGACTTACCTGTGCGATGGGATGGACTTGAAGCGCGGCGATCGCGTCGTGGTCGAAGCCGACAGCGGACCTTGTTTCGCCAACGTCGAAATCGAACCGCGGACGCCGGCCGCGACGCTCGACCTGGCGCTGTTCAAACACGTGATGCGTATCGCCGACGACAACGACCTGCGCGTGGAAGATGAAAATCGTTACCGCGAGCAGGAAGCCAAACGGCTGTGCGTGGAGGGAATCCGCCAGCGCGACCTCGAGATGAAGCTGGTCAACGTCAGTTTCACCTACGACGGCCGCAAGGCGGTGTTCTATTTCGTCGCCGAAAAGCGCATCGATTTCCGCAACCTGGTGCGCGACCTGGCCAACGGCCTGCGCATCCGCGTCGAGATGCAGCAGATCGGCGCACGCGACGAGACCAAGTCCACCGGTGGAATCGGCCCCTGCGGGCGCGAGTTGTGCTGCTCGTCGTGGCTGCGCGACTTCGAAGCGGTGACGGTCAAGATGGCGCGCGAGCAGGGCCTGGCGCTCAATCCGTCGCGTCTGGCCGGGATGTGCGGCAGACTCAAATGCTGCCTGCGCTACGAATACGCCACCTACATCGAACTCAAGCGCGGACTGCCGGCGATTGGGAAGCGCGTCCACTCGGTCAAGGGCGACGGCAAAGTCCTGCGCCAGAACATTTTGAAGCAGACCGTCTTGATCCAGGTCGACGAAGATGGCGGAGTTGTCGAAGCGACGCTGGACGACATGGTCGACCAGCGCGCCCAAAACGCCCCCGGCGATTTAACCGATCATACCGATGGCTGAGCGGCTCCATATCACCACCGCAATTTTTTATTGCAATGCCCCTCCCCACGTCGGCAGCGCCTATGAAGCCCTGGCCGCCGACGCTTTCGCGCGGTCGCGGCGACGCCGGCTGGGGCGTTCCAACGTCAGCTTTCTAAGCGGCACCGACGAGCACGGCGACAAAATCCGCCGCGCGGCCGAGGCCGAGGGCGTGCCACCCAAGCAATTCACCGATCGCACCAGCGCCGTTTTTCGCCGCGCGTGGGACGGACTTAACGTATCCTACGACTATTTCGTGCGCACCACCGATCCGGAGCACGAAAAATTCGTCCAGCAGATGCTCACCCGCAGCTACGAGCGGGGCGACATCTATTTCAAGGATTATGAAGGACTGTACTGCGTCGGATGCGAGCGCTTCTATACCGAAAAGGAGTTGCTGCCGGGTGCAGTTTGCCCCGTTCACAACAGTCCGGTCGAGCGCATCAGCGAAGGCAACTACTTCCTTGGCATCGACAAGTACCGCCAGCAGGTGCTCGATCACATCCAGCGCAATCCTGACTTCATCCGCCCCGAGCGTTATCGCAACGAAGCGCTCAACATGCTGTCCGAGCCGCTTAACGACCTGTGCATCTCGCGGCCCAAAGCGCGCCTGGAATGGGGGATCGAACTGCCCTTCGATTCCAATTACGTGACCTACGTGTGGTACGACGCGTTCTGGGCCTACGTCAGCGCGCCGGCCAGCCGGGACCCGCGCTTCATCGAAGACGTGTGGCCGTCAACCGTGCACTTCATCGGCAAGGACATCCTGAAGACTCACGCCGTTTACTGGCCGCCGATCCTGCTGTCGGCGGGGCTGCCCCTGTTCCGCCATCTCAACGTTCATGGATGGGTCAATTTCGGCGGGCAGCGGATGTCTAAAAGCTCGGGCAACGTGGCCGATCCGGTCAGCTACGAGGCGGCCTTCGGACCCGATGTGCTGCGCTATTTCCTGATGCGCGAAGTGGTTTACGGGCTCGACGGCGATTTCTCCGAAGCGCGGCTCATCGAGCGCTACAACGCCGACCTCGCCAACGACCTGGGCAATTTCACCAGCCGGGTGCTGTCGATGGCGGCCCGTTACTTCGGCAGCGAGATGACTTGCGCCGCGGCGCTCGACGGCGAGCCGGAAGACGCCACTTTAGCGGCTGCGTTCACCGGATTGATTGACCGGGTTGACGCCCAGGTCGAGACCCTGTCGTTCAACCGCGCCCTGGAAACCATCTGGCAGGCGCTTGACGTTGCCAACAAGTACATCGTGCAAACTGCGCCCTTCACGCTAGCCAAGGACCAGGCCAAGCTCCCGCGCGTGGCCCAGATCCTGTCCAATCTGCTCGAAGGGTTGCGCGTCGCGGCGGTCGCGGTCGAGCCGTTCATGCCGGTCACCTCGCGGCGGATTCTCGACCTGCTGCAAGTCGACGAAGCCACAGCCGCGGCACCATACGGACAGGGCCTCAAAGCAGGCCATCGCGTCAAAGCACCGACTCCGCTCTTCCCGCGCATCGACAAGCCCAAGTCCGAGTAGCGAGAGCGAACGCCCTCCCCATTCGCACAGCGGCTCGTGCAATACGCGGCTAATCTTGCTATTTTTGCCGGACCGGATGCTCCGCTAAACATTAGCGGCCGGGAAACATTTGCGGCGATCGGTGAAAATTTTGGGGGTAACAAGCGCTTTTTCCGTCGGTAGTATAGTCCGGGTACGGGGCAGGGATTGGATTGTCTTGCCCGCCTCTGGCCCTGACGTTCTCAACCTGAAGCCAATAACCGGTGGTGACGCGAGTTCTATCGGTCTTTTTCTGCCCCTTGAGGGTGCCGGAGTAAAAGAGGCGTCGTTTCCGAATCCCGACCCGACGCTTGTTGGAGATCCGGCCGCCAGCCGCATCCTGTTCGACGCGGCGCGCCTGCTGCTGCGCAGCAGCACGGCGCCGTTCCGATGCGCCGGTCGGCTGTCGTTTAGGCCGCGGCCCTATCAGTTCATGCCACTTATCCTGGCTCTCAAGCTCGATCCGATTCGCCTTCTGATTGCCGACGATGTCGGGGTCGGCAAGACGATCGAGGCGGGGATGATCGCGCGTGAAATGCTGGACCGCGGCCTGATCCGCCGAATGCTGGTGCTTTGCCCGGCCCATCTATGCGACCAATGGGCCCAGGAACTCAGTGAAAAGTTCGGCCTGCGACCGGCTGTGATTCAGCCTGCCAACTTCGCCCGCCTGGAGCGTGAAGTGCCGCGAGCCGATGTCCCCGTCTATCAGCATTACCCGTGCATGGTCGCTAGCATCGACTTCGTCAAATCCGACCGCCACAAACCGATGCTGGTTGCCAACGCGCCCGAGTTGGTGATTGTCGATGAGGCGCATCTCGCCACTCGGCCGCGTGGGGTCGATCCCAAAGGCGCCGCCCAACAGCAGCGCTACGAACTGGTGCGTGCGCTGGCCGCCAAACCGGAACGCCATCTGGTGCTGGTCACCGCCACTCCCCACAGCGGCATCGAGGAAAACTTTCGCTCCCTGCTTGGTCTGCTCAATCCGGCTTTTGATATCGATCCGAGCCGTCCGGACCATTCGCCGTCGCGGCAGGCGATGCTGCCCCATATAGTGCAGCGCCGCCGCGCCGAGGTCGAGAAATGGATGGGTGCGGATACGCCCTTTCCGCAGCGCGATCCGGTTGACCAGCCCTATTCGCTTTCAAAAGCCTACAAGGAACTGTTCACCGCCGTGCTCAACTATTGCCGCGGTACCGTGGAGGAAGCGTCGGGCTTGCGGGCCGCGCAGCAACGGGTACGCCATTGGGCGGCAATCGCGATTCTGCGCTCGGTGCTCTCCAGCCCGGAAGCCGCAATCGCAACGCTGGAGCGGCGGGAGAAGGAAACGAAGCCGCCGGCGGAAACCGACGAATCCGAAACCGACGCCATTTACCGCCCGCACGTCTTTGATGACCTGTACTCCGACGCGGGCGCCGATCAGCCGCCTGCGGCGCCATTGGACGACCCTTCCGCCCAATGGTCAGAAAGCGACCGCCGCCGCCGCTCCGAGTTCGCGCGCAAAGCGCGCGCCATCATGGAGACCGAGGCCGACAACAAGCTGCTGGAGACGGTTATGGCGGTTAGGAGTTTGCTGCGCGAGGGCTATCATCCGATCGTCTTTTGCCACTTCATTCCGACCGCCAACTACGTTGGGCGCGAACTAAAGCAGCGGCTTCTGGATCAGTTTTCCGGCCTACACATAGCGGCGGTGACCGGCGATGATCCGGACGAGGTGCGCCGGGAAAACGTTCGGGCGCTGGGCGAGCACGAACGGCGCGTCCTGGTGGCAACCGACTGCCTCAGCGAAGGCATCAACCTTCAGGACCGTTTCGACGCCGTGGTGCATTACGACCTGCCGTGGAATCCCAACCGGCTGGAACAGCGCGAGGGACGGGTGGACAGGTTTGGTCAGCCCAAAACCAAGGTAAAGACCATTACGATTTGGGGACGCGACAACGAAATCGACCAGGTGGTTCTGGAGGTCTTGATCCGCAAGGCGCGCAAGATCCGGCACGACCTTGGTATCGCGGTTCCGGTCCCCGCGGATGCCGCACAGGTGATCGAAGCCGTGGTCGAGAACGTGCTGCTCCGCCGCCCAACGGGCAAGCAGTTGGAGCTGGGGCTCGCCGGGCAGGGGGTCAGCCGGCTGCATCAGGAATGGGAGCGCAGCGCCAATCGCGAGAAGGAAAACCGCGCGTACTACAAGCATCCCGAAATCAATCCAGAGGAGGTCGCGCGGGAACTGGAAATCAACGACCATGTGCTCGGCGACCCCGAGTCGGTGCGGCGCTTCATCTCGGAAGTGATGCAGCGCTTCGGCGGCTCGCTCGCGCCCGCCAAGGGTGAAGGAGCATATGTCTTGAACCCGGGCGATCTCGGAAGGCGCCTCAATGCCCTAGGCGGAGACACCTTCCCAGCGCAGGTGACCTTCGACCGGCTCAAAGACCCCGACGCCCTTTATCTCGGCCGCACCCACCCAGCCGTTGAAGAGGCCTGCCACGCCGCGTTGGGCAAAGCCTTTGGGCGTGAACCCGCACCATTCTTCGCCCGCGCCGGAGCAAGCTTTACCCCGGATGTATCACGGCGTAGCGCGATAGTTCTTTTGCGCATCCGTTACATAATGCGCGAGGCGACCGAGGAATTCGGCGAGGAAGTTGTTCTCGCCGCGTTCGAGCAGGACGGGACGGCGATTCGATGGCTGACCCCGCTTGCGGCCCGCGCCCGCCAACTGCTCGACGCCAAGCCGGTCCCCGGTGTCAACATGCCGCTCGCGGAGCGCTCCGGTCATGTTAAATGGGCCTTGGAGCTGCTCGATAAAACGCCCAACGCATTCGAATCCGTGCTCGATGAACGCCAGAAAGCGATCGTGGAATCCCACAACCGGCTTAGAGGGATGCTTAAGCTGGGGAAGATTGAAGTGATCGCCCATCACCCGGACATCCTGGGCTGCTACGTGATGGTCCCCGCGGCAATCCGATGAGTAGGAAAGAAGGTGCGGCTGAGGTAGGCAGGTTTAATCTTAATATAGTGGGACAGGCGTCCCTGCCTGTCATAGATGCGCGGAGCGCCACCAAACAAATGCCCGATCAAATATATCGGAGAAACCTCCCCCATTGGCGCCAGGACAATTCCATATACTTCGTGACCTGGCGGCTAGCCCAAGGCCAGCCCGAACTGGACTCCACCGAACGAGACCTGGTAACGGCCGCCATCCGGAAATTTGAGGGACAGCGCTACGAACTCTCCGCCTACGTAGTAATGGACGATCACGTTCACGTCCTGCTCGCTGCGCTCCCGCCCAATGAACTAAAGGCGATTCTTCATTCCTGGAAATCCTTCACCGCCCGTCAGATGCAGCGCGAACACAAAAGATTTGGCCAGGTCTGGCAGGACGAGTACTTCGACCGCATCATCCGCGATGACCAGGAGTTCGCGCAGAAGGCCGCATACATAATTGGAAATCCACAGAAGAGATGGACTGAGGTCCAGGATTACTCATGGGTATGGCCAGCCGGGATATGAAGTCTTTTAGCGGTGGTGCGCGCCCGGCTCGCGCATCGACGACAGGCAGGGACGCCTGTCCCACTATTTTTTTTCAGGGCACTTCTGCCATGAACCTGCTTGCCGGGACGCTACTGCGATGAGCTACGTTACCATCACCATAGAAGGTGGGCTGATTCCCGACGACCTGCTGCAGACAATCGCCGAAGGTGCCGCTCCCGGGCAACGCGCCGCCGACTTCGGGCCCGGCTCCGCGCGCCTGTCCGACGAGATCCAGGCCGCGTTCGCCGACGCGCAGTCCTACTGGTCCGCCTTCAAACATCGCTACGACCGCGCCGCCAAAAGCGGCCGCGAATCGGTCACCACAATCACCCGCGAGAGCTGGGTGGTGCCGCTGCTGGAAGCGCTGGGCTACAAGCTCGTTTTCCGCCGCGCGCTCGCCATCGGCGACGGCACCAGTTTCGTCATTTCGCACACCGCGGGGGAAGAGCAGGGAGCGCCGCCGGTCAATATCGCCGGGGCCAACGATTCCCCCGATGAACGCGGCGCCGGGCGGCGCAGCGCCCATTCCGCGGTCCAGGAATACCTCAACCAGTCCGACGCGCTGTGGGGCTTGGTCACCAACGGACGGCAGGTGCGGCTGCTACGCAACAGCTCACGGATTGCCAAGCCCCGATACATCGAATTCGACCTGGCCGGGATGATGGACTCCAACGTCTATAGCGAGTTCCATCTTCTCTATCGGCTGCTGCATCGAACTCGCCTGCCGCATTCCTCTGCCGACGCTTCGGGATGCTGGCTGGAGAAGTATTATCAGGAAGGAGTCGAGCAAGGCGGGCGCGTCCGCGACCGCCTGCGCGATGGCGTCGTCGAGACCCTCAAGATTTTCGGCAACGCCTTCATCGCCCATCCGCAGAGCGCGCATCTGCGGGAGCAGATCGCGTCCGGCACCCTGAGTGCCAACTCGTACTACCGCGAGTTGCTCAGGCTGGTTTATCGCCTGCTCTTCCTGATGGTGGCCGAGGAGCGCCGCCTGATGTTTCCCGAAACCAAAGAGAACGAGGAACGCCGGACCATCTTCACTGAACATTACGGAGCGGGGAGGCTGCGCTCGCGCGCCGAAGGTTATATCGGCGATGATCCGGAAATTGACGTTTGGGAAGGGCTAAAGCAGACCTTCCTGATCCTGAGCCACGACAAGACCGCCCGCGACATGGGTATGGCCGCGCTGAACGGCGAACTGTTCGGGGCGCATGGCTGCCCACATTTAGACGGCGGCAATCTTCCGGAACAAAGCGCCTTCTGCAGCAACGATCAGCTTCTATGGGCAATCCATTGGCTTTCGACTTTCGATGACGAGGGGACTCGGCGCCGGGTGAATTTCGGCGCCCTCGATGTGGAGGAACTGGGCTCAGTTTACGAAAGCCTGCTTGAGTATCATCCCAAGGTCTCCGCCGATCCTCCGACGTTCGACCTCGCCTGGGGCAGCGAGCGCAAGACCACCGGCTCCTACTACACTCCGCCCGACCTTGTGCGCGAACTAATCAATAGCGCGCTGGTCCCCGTGATGCAGGAGCGGCTCGCCGGCGCAAAAATGAAAGATGACCGCGAGCGCGCCATCTTATCAATGCGCGTTATCGACCCCGCTGCCGGCTCCGGCCATTTCCTGCTGGCGGCGGCGCGCCGGATGGGCCGCGAGCTGGCCCGCATCCGCACCGGCGAGGAGGAGCCCACGCCCACAGCCTTCCGCCACGCCGTGCGGGACGTGATCCGGGAATGCATCTATGCGGTAGACAAGAATCCTCTCGCCGTCGATCTCTGCAAGGTGGCGTTGTGGATCGAGGGGCACAACGCCGGTCAGCCGCTCAGCTTCCTTGACCATCACGTTAGATGCGGCGATAGCCTCGTTGGTGTTTTCGATCTGAAGGTTCTGGAGGACGGCATACCGGACGACGCTTACAAACCGGTCGAAGGCGATGACAAGGCCGCGGCGCGAGAATACCGGAAACGCAACAAGGACGAGCGCAAAGGTCGTCAGATGCAGCTCACCGCTGTAGGATCACTCGATCGCCTCGCCAGCGAGCTAAGGGACTTGTCTGAGCTCAACGAGCAGAGCCCTGAAGACGTCGAGCGCAAACAAGTCCGCTACGAGGAACTGCGCGCACGGCGCGAATGGCTTTATCGCAAGAACGCGTGTGACGCTTGGACTGCGGCCTTTTTCGTTCCGCTGAATCTTCCCCAGTACACAGGGCAGGATCTTGTGCCCACTACTGCTACCGCATGGACGCTCATGAGCGGAGGACAGCCTTACGGTAAACTCACTCAGGAGATCGCTAAGGCCACTACTGAGTACTCCTTCTTCCATTGGCCGGTGGAGTTCCCGGACGTTTTCGCTCGCGGCGGGTTCGATGTCGTCCTTGGCAACCCGCCTTGGGAGCGAATCAAGCTCCAGGAGAAGGAATTTTTTGGCAACCCGCGATCC
The DNA here is from genome assembly GCA_963805995.1 of uncultured Pseudomonadota bacterium. Taxonomy (GTDB): domain Bacteria; phylum Desulfobacterota; class Binatia; order Binatales; family Binataceae; genus JAJPJA01. Next base: position 68,088 of record CAWDWL010000040.1, read on the forward strand.
AGACATTGCGAACGCTCCAAATAAGGCGGCGCGCGACAAATTGTTAAAGGAATTGCCCAGAAGCAAACCCCAGATAGCCGAAGCGTGGAGTCATGCCGCTCACGGTGCCGAAAGCCAAAGCAAGTTCGTTCGCGAGAGCTTACGATTTCCCTTATGCGGTCGCGGCGACGTCAACACCTACTCGATATTCGCCGAGTTGGCTCGTGCCTTGACAGGTGACATTGGCCGTGCGGGCATCATTGTTCCCTCGGGCATCGCCACAGATGATACAACTAAGTTTTTCTTCCGCGCCTTAGTTGAGTCTGGGAGTCTTGTGTCGCTCTATGACTTCGAGAACCGCGATCGCATTTTCCCAACGGTATATTACCGTATGCGCTTTTGCTTGCTAACCATTTCAGGAGAAGGGCGACAGGTTCGGCTGGGGGCAGACTGCGTCTTCTTCGCTTATCGTGTTGAGCATCTTCGAGACCCAAAACGCCGGGTAGTTCTAACCAGAGACGACATTTCGCTTGTTAATCCAAACACCCGAACCTGTCCGGTGTTTCTCAGCCGTGAAGACGCACGAATAGCGCGCGACGCCTACCGACGGGTGCCAGTACTCGTTAAAGAAGGTCCACCAGAACATAATCCGTGGAACATAGAATTAACGACAATGTTTCACATGTCAAACGACTCTCACCTCTTCCGTACACGGGAACAATTAGAGCGTCAGGGCTGGGAGCTAAAAGGCAGTGCCTTTATCAAAGATCATCAGCGCTACGTGCCTCTGTACGAGGCTAAGATGATTCAACCTTTCAATCATCGTGCGGCTTCGGTGGTAGTCAGCTCTGAACGCCGCTTCCGGCAAGGCCAACCCGATTACAGCACACCTCAGCAACTGATCGACCCTCTTTTTTTCCGATTCCCCACTATTACGTTGACGAATCGGAGGTGAATCGTGCTTTGCCGGACTGGCTTCGGACGAGATGGTTGCTGGGATGGCGAGACATTACCAGCATCACGAATGAGCGGACTGTGATAGCTTCGATTGTTCCGCATTATGCTGTCGGAGACAAATTTTTGCTCATGCTTTCCCGGATGCCGGCTGAAATCCAAGGCTCGTTATTGGCGAATCTCAATTCTCTTCCATTCGATTTCTTCGCACGGCAAAAACTCGGCGGCACAAGTTTGAAATTTTTTACTATGAGGCAGCTTCCGATCATTCCGCCAACGAGACTGTCAGACCCTGCGCCCTGGTCAAGGGAGGAGCCGATAAATGACTGGCTCCGTTCAAGGGTCATTGAACTCGTTTATACCGCTTGGGATTTGCGAGACTTCGCTTGCGACGCCGGCTATAGCGGTGCGCCTTATCGATGGGATGACGACCGCAGGTTTTTCATCAGATGCGAGATCGATGCAGCCTTTTTTCAATTGTACACACTGACCCGTGATGACCTCTGTCACGTTATGAACACGTTTCCTACCTTGAAACGTCGCGACGAACAACGATTTGGCGAGTATCGGACCAACCGCGTGATCCTGGAAATCTACGACGAGATGGAACAGGCGAAGACGATCGGATTCCAATACAAAACCCGTCTTGACCCCCCACCCGGTGATGCCCGTGCCACGCATCAAGGCCTTTCAACCGAAGGAAATGCGTGGGTTCACAGTTCAGTGCTTGGCGACACATAGATCAATGCAGGAGGGGGCCAAGTGAAGGCGCGTGCCAGAGAGCTGCTGGATCAAGCGACAGCCGCGATGCTTGCCGCAATCGAAATTTACAACAAGCCTCGGTTTGCCTATCGGGCCCAGTCCTTTGCGATTCTTGCACTGAACGCGTGGGAGCTTCTGCTCAAGGCAGAATGGCTCGCCGTACACAAGAACTACTTGCCGAGTCTCTATGTGAGGCAGGGAGGCGGTCCAAGCCGCAAGCGAATCAAGAAAACCCGCGCAGGCAACCCGATGACGCACACCTTGGACTATTTGGCGGACAAGCTGCGAGACAATAGTACGCTTGCGGAGAATGTCTGCCGTAATTTGCAAATCCTCAGCGAATTGCGAGACTCTGCTGTGCATTTTTATTGCGACAACAGTGAGTTCGAGAAGCGTCTACATGAGATCGCTGCTGCAGCTGTAACGAACTTCTATGCGGCCGCACGTGACTGGTTTAGCCAAAACCTTTCCAGTTTAGTGTCTATTTCATGCCCCTTGCTTTCATTGCGCCTGACTCCGCGTCCGTGGTTGCACTTAATTCGGAGGAAAACGCGTCCTGAGGTACATCGCCGCGCAGCTAGCATCAGGAGACAAGATCCCGGTTCGCCGTATGCCGTGGCTGTAAATTTGGAACTCAGATTTGTAAGGTCGAAAACTGGAAATGCGACTCCTGTGAGAGTTACGAACGACTCAGAAGCATTGCCTGTCTACCTTACTGAACAGGACATGTTGGACCGATGGCCATGGACCTACGACGAACTTACGGCACATTGTCGAAAGCGATACTCTGACTTCAAAGCTGACAAGAAGTACCATGAGATTCGCAGGCAGCTTGCGTAAAACCGTCATATGCTCACGAACGTTTGTTGCACCCAGGAAACCCTAAGAGCTCGAAAAAGG
>CAWDWL010000041.1:0-136137 GCA_963805995.1 uncultured Pseudomonadota bacterium
GCCCGCCAACTCGACGTGCGCAAACGGGCCGATCTGGGGCCCGCGATCGAAGAGGTTGAACGTGCCTTGGGGCCGATCGACATCCTGGTCAACAACGCCGGGATGGCGATCGTCAAGCGCGCCCTGGAAGCCGACGAGAAGTCGTGGGACAGGGTGATCGAAACCAACCTCAATGCGGTCTTCCTGCTCTCCCAAATCGCGGGGCGATCGATGGTCAAGCGCCGGCGTGGCAAGATCATAAATCTGGCCAGCGAGTACGCGATCTTCGGCTCTTCGACGATCCCCAGTTACTCGGCCTCCAAAGGCGCGGTGGTGCAGCTGACCAAATCGATGGCGATCGAACTGGCGCCAAGCAACATCCAGGTCAATGCGATCCTGCCCGGATGGATCGAAACGGACCTGACGGCGCCAGTGAAAAGCACGGCTCAGTACGACGAAATCATCATGCGGACTCCGGCGGGGCGCTTCGGAAAGCCAGACGAAATCGCCGGCGCCGCCGTCTTCCTCGCCTCCGACGCCTCCAACTTTGTCATCGGCACAGTTGTCAGCGTTGACGGCGGCTATTCCATCCGATGACAAAAATAGCGTTGACGGTACCATCTTAAAGAAGATTCTGGCATCATCTCTCCGCTAAACTGGGCTTTCCCATGAGTCAGCGAAGGAGTGGATGATGAAGGTGCACTGCAAGCGATCTCTGTGGCAGCTTTTCACAGCAGGTATGCTGCTGATTATCCTTGCATCGGGTTGCGGTAGCGGTAGCAGCGGTCCGATTATTATCATAACGCCCACACCGACCCCGACATTCACTCCCACCCAGACTCCCACCGCCAGTCCGACTCCGACCGCGGCACCCACGCCGACACCCAGTCCCACACCAACGTTTCCGCCACCCTTCGATACTTCCAAAGGTGAGGGCAACCTGATTAGCAGCGATCCGGTGGTAACCTACCAGACCGCCAGCAGCGGGACTCAGATGGGGCTAAACGAGTACTATGCGGACATCATCTGCCCCACTGGCCTGAGCGAGGCCGACTGCACTACGGATAAGCAAAACCTCAACACACCAGAGTTTGGCAATTTCAACGTCGATGCGGACCCGATCGGGAAAAACCCGCTTGGGATCGCCATGGTGGATGCGGTGAAAATCGATTACACCGCGATCAACGTAAATGACTCGGCCCTTACGGTGTCGGGCGGAATTGTCATTCCAAAGCTGCCGCCGGCCTCACTCAAGGGCCTGGTCCTGTACTTTCACGGCACCACGGTCCAGCGGACCAACGTACCCTCGAACTTCCTCACGCCGAGCAACAGCGCTACGGCCAATGCGGACGGCGTCCTGCTGGCGGCGGTATGGGCGTCGCAAGGCTACGTCGTTGTGATGCCCGATTACATCGGTTTGGGAGACGACACCGCACATCCGCATCCATACGTGGTGTATCCCGATCAGAACGCACAAAGCGGCCTGGCGATGCTCAAGGCCGCCCGCTCGTTCCTGGCCGGCGCCTATGGAATAACCGGGCCGATGGCGTTGCATATCACCGGCTATTCCGAGGGCGGCGCTTACGCGCTCCAGGCGGCGCATATGATGCAGAACAATCCTGGCTACACCGCGGTCCTGAACCTGGGACTGGCCGACGCGGTGCCGCTGTCGGGTGCGTTCGACCTTACCGGCACGGTTCTGCCATATCTGTTCTATAATATATCGACGGCCAATAATCCCTGGTTCTCGCTGTCGCCGCTCGTCTCCGCGGGCAGCAAGCCTTATCTCAGCGCCGACGTGGTGCTGGGATTCGCCAACTACGCCGGCATCCCGCCTACGGACATTCTGGTCAACGATTTTTATGTATGTACGGCCTCGGTGCCATGCGGGACTGAAGGCAACCTTGATGGGCTTTACTATTCCAATGATCATTCCGATAGCACGGTTATTTTCGCGGCCTTGTCGCAGGCGGCCAGAACAAGTTGGAGTTTTGCCAGCAACGCTATCACTCCGCTTTTGACTCCGGCGTACGCCAAGGCCTTGATGGATCATGACCTGAGCAACCCATTTTACAAGCAAGCCGCCAGTGCCGACACCTATCTCTTCGTCCCTTCTTTTCCGGTCACCATCGCATCGCTGATGAAAGATTCGGTGGTAACCCGCCAGAACTCGGACGTAGCGTTCGGATATTTCACCAAACAAAATCCTACGGGCCCATACCAGGAGGATTTGGTGGATAACAGTAACTTCCTCGTGTACAGCTCGTTGAGCGGGACGGGTCCGGTCGATCATCTAAGCGAGTTGCCATTCATGAGCGTGCTGATCCTGAACCAGTTCAACACCACGAAATAGGCAATCGGCTCAACCACGCAATCCTGATGTATTGAAAACCGACCGTGCTGTATTACAACTGATCCTGTGTAACACGAGTATGGCAAACCTCACGATAACCGTTGACGAGGCAATTTTGAAGAAAGCGCGGTTGCGCGCCTTGACTGAAGGCTCTTCGGTGAACGCGGTTTTGCGCAAATTCCTGGAATCGTATGCAGGCTCGAGAGCGCAGCAAGCCTCGGCATTGGATGATCTGCTCGCAGTTTTCCCGCAAATCGCGGTCTTGCCATGAGGGAAATAAGCGATGGACGCGCGAAGACCTCCATGACCGTGGCTGATGCGGCGATTTTTTGACACCAATGTCCTGGTCTATCTCTTTGACACCTCGGTGCCGCGCAAGAAGAGCCTCGCACAAGAGCTGTTGAAGCAAGCTGTGGATGACGGTGTCGCCCTGCTTAGCACGCAGGTGCTGCAGGAATTCTTCGTCGTACTCACTCGCCAGTTGTCGGTTCCGCTGTCGCACGAGGATGCGGGAAGAGCAGTGCGCGACCTTGCGGTCTTGCCGGTAGTTGAGGTTGACGCTCAGATGATTCTGGCGACGATTGCGAGGATACGGCGTTATCGGCTTTCTTTTTGGGATGGACTCATTGTCCAGGCGGCGCTGCAAGGCGGAGCTACCGTTTTGTATACGGAGGACCTGGCTCATGGCCAAGTCATCGAGAGCCTCACGATCGAAAACCCGTTCCGAATTTGAGCAACCGCTGGCAGTTCGCTCCTCCCTTTGCCGGGCAATAGCTTACCGAAGGTGGCCTGAGCGGCGAATCTCCGGAATCTGAGCCAACCGCAATTGCTTGACCCGTGCAGGCGCCGAGATCACACTTTACACGTAGAGGTAATTTCGGTTGACTAAATCTTGAGAGCCAGAGGTTACCCGACTGTGACTGAATTCCGCAAAATTCTCTGTCCGGTCGATTTTGAAGCAAATTCGGTGGTTGCGCTGGATTTGGCCAAGAGTGTCGCACTGAAGTACCACGCCACCCTTTACGTGCTCAATGTGGCGCGTATCCCTGCGGCTGATATGGACGCCCCCGTTGCGATCGCTGCACATCCTCATTTTGAGCAGGCGGCTCACGATCACTTGAAAGAACTGGCCCGTCAGAATCTTGACGATGAGATAGCCTACGAACTCGTGGTCAAGGACGGAATTCCCGAAAGCGCAATCCTCGATGCCGTCAACGATCTGGGGATCGACTTGGTGGTGATGGCGACTCACGGGCGCACCGGCCTGGCGCATTTCGTCATGGGCAGCGTGGCCGAGGAGGTGGTGCGAACCGCGCCATGTCCCGTGATGGTGATAAAGCCGCACAAATAGGGCGCTATGCGCCTTCGTGCAGGTCGAGTCCGACGGCGCTGCGCATTCTCACCCACTCGGCAACCGCAAGCGAACCGAAAATAATTCTGCCTGTTGTGACTGGCTGCCGTTGGTGGCGTGCGGTGCTGAGGACGCAGGCCATGGCCAACGCTCCGCGCGCGGAAGATTCCGTCGAGGAACGCCTGCGCTTGATCGAAAAGGCGGCATCGAGCGCCTGGCGCGCGGCAAAATACTGCTGCTGGGGTGAACCCCAAAAGTGAGACAGTCGGCCATACCGATGGGCCGACCCACGCGGAGATCGGCTACGACGACTTCACCTGACCGAGGTGCTGCGCGGCCACGGGCCGGTCCGCTACGTCGGGCGACCCAAAAACTGCCATCGGGGATGGTGGAGGAGCAAACCTTCGCCGTTGGCTCTCCGGCTTTCTTTCCGCCGTGGTCCCGGATCGGCTCGATAGTTCTTGCGTTAACGGAGCGTGCGAAATGACGCTATACTTCGAGACCTGAAGGTCCGACCTGCCAGTGGTTGGGATCGCCGCGCCCCAACTCAGACCCTGGAGGCTCCTTATTGCCAAATAATTCGGGCAGTTTTCCTGGTATATGAATAAATCTCGGTCGCCCTTCGTCAAATCGGCCAGGAACAGGGAATCGTGAGCCAATCTACAGACAAAGGGCGTTTTGTCAGTGCGGCGGTGCTTTTGATTGCGCTGTCCTTCGGCCTCTTGAGCCTGGCTCAATTTACGCGGCCGTTGCACCACCTTTCACACGCCCATCGCTGTGCGCTCGCGCATGCGCGGATGAATCTGACCCTCAACGCGATCGAAGAGGTGAGTCCCACCCCTCCGCGATTACCCGCGCCTGCCTGGCTGAGCAAGCGGTTACTGGTCAGTCTTGTTGCCCCGCGAATCGTTCCGGGGCGGGCCGTTCCGACGGCCGACTTATGGCCCGAATCCGGCCGGATTCAGCGCCGTCGAATCCCGGCGCTATCGCCTGACGATCCCGCATCACTATAAGCTTCCGGGCGCCGCGCGGCTTAGCTCAAATCCATTCGAGCTATCGGCGGGCGTGGCGCCGTCCCGGTCCCTGAGATCGCAGTGTCATTAGGAAGAGGAGACCCGCAGCCATTGGGCTAGGCGGCTCTAGGTATGGAGGCATCAGAATGAAATCCCATGAAACACTATCAACCAACCGCGGTCCGAGCGCCACGTCCGAGCAGGAAAGCGGACGGCGCGAACGGCTCAGGGAGATGCTGGCAACTTTGCAGAGTCAGCAACTCCAACGAATGAGGAAGTTCCGCGACCGGGATAACGAGGTGCCCGGTGACGAGATTGACGATGCCGCGCGGGAAGATGACTTCGAGCTTTCCACCTCGTTAGCGGATATCGCTGCCGCCCGCCGAGCGGCGATTGAGGACGCCCTGCAACGGGTCGAACATGGTGGCTATGGACTGTGCGAGGAATGTGGCGAGGAAATTGCGCCTGCTCGTCTGCACGCGATACCCACCGCCGTGCTTTGTGTAGATTGTCAGCAAGCCCGAGAGGCGCGTTCCAAGAGGATTCGGCCTGAAGGGCCAGTTCTGTGGGAAACTGTCGAGAATTCCGCACCGCCTTCGAGCGAAATCGACAGCGATGGCGGGCAAGGCGAAAGTCGGCCCATGACCGACTCCGGCCCCAGACGTCGCGGCCGGCCGGCCGGGACCACCAGGACGCTGACCGGCACGAAGCGAGCCTAGCAGGTGCGGCAAAAAGAAGTAGCGTTGACCGCGGGACTATCGGGTGGTTCCGGGCCCTGCATGCTGGCCGTTGGCGCCTTGCGCGATGCCCGCGTTGGCGGAAATCTCCTGCCGACAACCTCTTACTTTGGCGAGTGCCACGGAGCGGGGTCTCTGAAAACTGCAGTTTACGGCGACCCCGCCTGGCCGATCGTCAAAAGGAGCGTCAAGGTGCTGACGCCGCTGCAAGTTGAATTCCAGTTCGATGCGCTTTGGAGTTCCTGCTCGCCGCAGGTGCGGGAGGTAGAGGTCACGACGCTAAATTTGACCGGACATGGCACCAGTGGCGCTCACGTATACGGCTATTCCTACCGCACCGGCGACGGACACGCGCAAGCAACTTATAGCGGCATGCTGAAGCCGCTCAACCTCGCTCAGGCCGAAAACATCGAGCGTCAGCTCGAACGCAACAACACGCTGCTGACGCCTGGCGACACTAGCGTTTCATCGAATGACAGCAGTTACAGAAGCTTTCGGGACTAATCCCGTCGCGGGGAGATTCCAAATATGCGTCGCTTAACCCGATCAAAAGCTGAAGCGTACGTCGGCGTGGGCGTACGCGGCCGTTGCGCCTCTGTGCGCGGCTGTGCGTTCCCACGTCGAACACAAGGCCAGGAACGACGGTGTCCAGGTGCCGCCCATCAGGAGCGGCTTTCACGCATCAGCGCAATGATCTGTGCGATCGCGCTGAACCTATTGTGGGCCCACGGGGCGCAAGCGCATGGGCCACTGTTATCGGTGCTGGACGGCAAGGATTTGCAGGGTTTGACACGCTTCGAAAATGAGAAGCAATCCGATCGATGGGCGATAGAGGATCTCTGGCATAGCGGGGATTCCACTCCGGTCCCGACTTCCCGCAAGCCCCATCTGCTATTCACCGGGATTAAACAGTGGCTGGCGGGGAAGCTTTCCGGTTACCACGGAATTTTGAGCAACCGGCACGAAAAATGGTCGGCAGATACGCTGGATATACACCGTCGTAGCGCGGACCGCCAGGTTGCCTTCGGTCCGCAATCAGACGCACTAAGCTCAACGTATTCATTAAGCTCAACTTATCCTTCAAGCTTAACGTATCAATGTCCGGACGCACGCGGCCTTCCAGTATTGCCAGGCAACGGTGCCGGTTCACAGCCAAGCCTACTGGACTGCGAATCACTGGGCCGGTTGAAGAAGTTCAGGTCGCCGGCGTCCGAGGTGCCCAGGACGATGCTCTTTGCAGGCAAAGATCCGCTTCTATATAGCAATGGAGATCGAGGATTCGATTTAGAAAGTTCAGGTGGCACGTCGATGCCTGGCGATCCGTCTCTTTCCGCCCAGCCGCGATTGTCGCCAGGCGATAACCCCAGGTTGCCCAGTCAGGAGTCGCAGGCGCGCAGTAGTTCCAAGCTTCCTTCGAATCAACGAACCCGGACTGCGCTGCTTTTCTTGTGGCTGGAGTCGAAGAGCCAACGTTTAGGGCGTTGACGGACCCCGGTCATTAGATGGTTCTCGAAGACAATTTCGGAATTGCGGATTTTTGCGGTTGAGGCAACGGGGACTGCGCGGTGGAAGACTTTCGAAGAATTCTGTGCCCGGTCGATTTCAGTCCAAACTCTCTGGCGGCACTGGAGACCGCAAAGGAGGTAGCGCTGAAGTATCAAGCCAAGGTCTACCCGCTTCATGTGGCGCGAATCCCCGCTCCCGACATGGATACTCCCATTGCGATTCCACCGCGTCCGCATTGGGAAAGGTCCGCTTACGACCGGCTAAGAACGATCGCGCGCCAGAAACTGGGCGGAGTCACTTATGAAGTCGTGGTCAAGGAAGGGATTCCGGAAAGCGGAATCCTTGAAGCGGTCAATGAACTTGGAATCGACCTGGTAGTGATGTCAAGCCACGGCCGCTCAGGCTTGGCGCACTTCGTACTGGGCAGCGTGGCTGAGGAAGTGGTGCGGACCGCTTTATGCCCGGTGCTGGTGGTCAAGCCGCACCAATGAGGCGTCGCGGTTCTCACTCGTTTTCGGCAAGGTCGAATTCGATCGAAAGCGTTGCCCCGTCAAGGATTTGTGGGTTGCGCGCACTGCCGTTCTTAAGCCACAATCTTCGAACCTTGCAATGAGCGCGAAACCCGCAAACGTCTTGATGAAGATTTGGCTGGCGGCCTTTCTGGCGACGCTTGCCCTAGTGCCGGTATTTTTGCCCACGGCTTCATTGCGCGGCTTCTACCTGACGCCTAACAGCCACCGCCTGCAGCGTCATAGCTTCCGGAACGTGGCGGACGGCCGATTGGAAGCTCTTGGCCCCACTGACGTCCAGCGCGCGCTCCCAAGTCTGATGCCCGCGCTGACCGCACTTTCGTTCAACCCGCGGCCACTGCTCCGTTCCGTACCAATATCCAGCAGATTGCGGAGTCTGCACCCGCATCGCCGCAAGCTCGGACGGGCCAGTCCGGGTGATTCTGATAGTCTCGTCTAAATCGCTCATCAATTGACCGCATCGCATTTCGGCGATTGCGGTACTCTCGCGTCGGTGTGTCTCGTAGAGCCTTAGGGCTCTGGAAGACCTTGGTCAGGAGCGACTGGAAATGCCAAGTTTTGCGTTGCGTAATCCCTACATGATTATCGTGGGGGCTTTGGCGATAACGATTTTGGGCGTGACCGCCTTTACCCGGATGCCGGTGGACGTTTTCCCCGATATCAAGATTCCATCGGTGGTGGTCGCGACCTTTTACCAGGGCATGCCGCCCCTGGACATGGAAGATAACATCACCTTCCGCTACGAGCGCTTCTTTACTTTGGGCAGCAATATCGCCCACATCGAATCGCGCTCGCTGGCCGGGGTCAGCATCATCAAAGTCTATTTTCAGCCCGGCACCAATGTCGCGACGGCAGCGGCGCAGATGGGCACCCTGGCGATGGCCGACCTGGGTATAATGCCGCCCGGTACGTTGCCGCCGCTGGTCCTTCAATACGACGCCTCCTCGCTGCCGGTGGTGCTGGTGACCTTGGAGGGCGCCGGTTATAGCGAGACGCAACTCGAAGACCAGGCGCGCTACAACGTCCGCAATCAACTCGCGACCGTGGCGGGCGCCTCGGTTCCGATTCCGTTTGGCGGGAAGTTCCGCCAGGTCATGGCCTTCGTCAACCGCGATGCGCTGCAGGCTCGCGGCATGTCACTGATGGACGTGGTGCATGGGATCGATCAGTCCAATCTGATCCTGCCCGCGGGAGACGCGAAGATCGGCCCGACCGACTATTACATCTATTCCAACAGCATGATCCCGAAAATTGACGAGATTAACCAGGTTCCGATAAAGATCGGCCGCGGCCAGGCGCCAGTGCTGTTAGGCGACGTGGGTAAGGTCGAGGACTCCTCCCAGATCCAATACAACAAGGTCCTGATCAACGGACACCCCTCGGTTTACGTACCGATTTTGCGCCAGGTGGGCGCCAACACGATCGCGGTGGTGAATGGCATTAAGGACCTGGTCCCCAAGGTCTTCGGTCTGCCGCCGGGAATGAGTCTGAAAACCATCTTTGACCAATCCATCTACGTGCGCCAGGCGGTCACGAGTCTGGCTCATGAGGCGGTGTCGGGTTCGATCCTGGCCTCGCTGATGATCCTGATCTTTCTGGGCAGCTTTCGTTCGACGCTGGCGATTTTTCTCTCCATCCCGCTGTCGATCCTGGCGGGTGCCTTTGGCCTGTTCATCAACGGCTCGACCATCAACATCATGACTCTGGGCGGGTTCGCGCTGGCGATCGGCCGCCTGGTGGACGATTCGGTGGTGGTGCTGGAGAACATCAACCGGCATCTTGAAGAGGGCGAGGAACCGATGCAGGCCGCGCGCGATGGAGCGGAGGAGGTGGCGCTCCCGGTGCTGGCCTCAACCATCACCACCTGCATAGTTTTTTTCCCGGTCATGTTTCTGTTTGGGGTGGCCAAATACCTGTTCAGCGCCCTGGCGCTGGCGGTGGTGTTGTCGATGGCGGCGTCGTACATCGTGGCAATGAGCGTGATCCCGATCTTCTGCGCACGCTTTCTGACCATCGAGGACGCGCGCGCGTCGGAAGCCGGAGAGGGCAAAGGGATATTGGCGGCCTTCAATAGGGTTTATGAGCGTTTTGCCCACCGCTACGAAACGCTTCTGGCCCGTTCGCTCGATCACAAAGCGGTGGTGGTCCTCGCCGTGACTGCGCTATTCGTCGTGAGCCTGATGATTTATCCGCTGCTCGGCACGGAGTTGTTTCCGGAAACTGACGCCGGCACTTTCACGATAAATTTCCGGGCGCCCGCGGGAACCCGCCTGGAGTTGACTACGGCGCTGGCCAGGGAGATCGAAGCGGTCATCCGCCGGGTGATTCCGCCCCGCGACCTGGACATGGTGGTGTCGAATATCGGCCTGGCACCGAGCATCTCGGCGATCTATTCACCCAACTCGTCGGAGGATTCCGGGTTTATGGAAGTTGAGCTCAAGCAGGGACACAGCAGGCCGACCGCGTTTTACGTCGAGCGTCTCAAGCGGATCTTGCCGCGGGAACTTCCACGGGCGCGAGCCTTGTTTGCCTCTGGCAGCATAATCGATTCGGTGCTGAATTTCGGCCTGCAGGCCCCGATCGACGTGCAACTGCGGGGTCCCAATTTCGAACCGTTGTACCAGGCCGCATTTCAAGCGCAACGTTTAATCAGCCGCCTGCCCCAGGTATCGCAGACCTTCATCCCCCAGGAATCGGAGTATCCGACGCTCAATATCAACGTCGATCGGATCAAGGCGGCGCGGCTGGGCGTGACGCAAAAGCAGGTGGTCTCCTCGGTGATCACGGCGCTCAACTCGAACATGTACATCGCGCCGTCGATCTGGATCGATCACGAAAACAAGAACGATTATTTTCTGACCGCCGAGTATCGTGAGGCCGCCACCGGCTTTAAGGGCGTCGAGTCACTCCAGAATATCCCGGTGCGCAGCTTCGGCGGCAATGACGGACACACGCAAAGCCTGCTCTTGCGCGACGTTGCGACTCTGGAGCCGCAAAAGCATCCGTCCGAGGCGGACCACTACAATATCCAGCGTGCGGTCGATGTCCTGGTGTCGCCGAGCACCCAGGACCTGGGGGGAACGCAGACTGCAATCCAGAAGGCGCTGGAGCAATCTGCGTCTGCCGCCGGCCGTAACCGTTGACTACCTGGGTTCGGTGGCGGCGATGCACGCCTCGTTTTCAAGCTTCGGCTTGGGGCTGTCCTTGGCGGTAGTGCTACTCTACCTCGTTATGGTCGCCCAGTTTCGCTCGTTTCTCGATCCGTTCATCATCATGTTTGCGGTGCCGATGGGCCTGATCGGAGTAATCTGGACCTTGTGGGCAACCAACACCACGCTTAACATCGAATCGTTTATGGGCATCATCGTGATGGTCGGAATCGTGGTGTCCAACTCAATCCTGCTGGTGGATTTCGCCAACGAACGGCGACGCCAGGGCGCGCCGCTCAGGCGCGCGGTGGTTGAGTCCGCCCGCATCAGGATGCGTCCGATCCTGATGACCGCGCTGGCGACGGTGGCCGGACTGATGCCGATCGCGCTGAAGCTGGGAGAAGGTTCTGAAGCCTCCGCGCCACTGGCGCGCGCCGCGGTCGGAGGATTGGCGGTATCCACCGCCCTGACCCTGTTCCTGGTTCCGGGCATTTACGAATTCTTCTATTCGCGCAGGGAGGTCACTCAGTGAAGCTGCGAAGATGCTATAGCGTAGTGCTAACCGCGGCGCTGGCCTGCGTCTTGAGCAGCTGCGGGCCACGCGCCGAGAGTGAAACAATCGCGCCCAAGCCGGTAGTGAGCGTAATCCGGCCGCAGCGCGCCGACATGGTTCGCTCGATCGAGCTTCCTGGCGATCTGGTGGGCTTTTACGAAACCGCGCTGCACGCCAAGGTCACCGGATACCTCCAGACCATCACGGTGGACAAAGGCGATTGGGTGAAGGCCGGACAGGTGCTGGCCACGATCGAGGTGCCGGAGTTGCATTCCAATCTAGCCAATTCGCAGGCCAATCTGGATATTGCACGCATCACCTACGATCGCTTGCGCAAGGTCCAGCAAAGCGATGCGCGCTTGATCTCGCAGCAGGACGTGGACATTGCATTTGCCAAGTTCCAGCAGGCCAGGCAAAGCGTGCGCACCCTCCAAACGATGGTCGATTACACCAAGATAATCGCCCCGTTTAGTGGCGTTATCACCGGGCGTTTCGCCGACCCTGGGACGCTGATCCGGGCCGGTGGAGGCGATATCGGAGTCGACGAGATGTCGGGGCTGGTCTCACCGGGTGCCACCGAAGGGTCTGGGGGTCATCGCGGAGGCGGTGGCCCGGTTCTGACCATGGCGGAGATCGATAAACTGCGGGTTTATCTATACGTGCCCGAGCAAGTGTGTGCGCTGATTCAACGCGGAACCCCGGCGAGCCTGACCTTCGAGGAATTTCCCGGACGCGTATTCAAAGCCATTGTGACCCGATATGCAAATTCGCTGGACCTGGCGACGCGGACCATGATGACCGAAATCGATATCGACAACCATTCCCGCCGGCTTTATCCGCGCATGTATGCTCACGTTACGCTTGACCTGGTCCGCCATCCCGACGCCATAAGGCTTCCGGTCGGAGCCTTGAGCGGATCCGGCAAAGACACCTCGGTGTTGATAATCAAAGACAGCCGCTTGGCAAGGATCCCGGTTTCCACCGGCATCAACGACGGGCGCTACGTGGAAATTACTTCAGGGCTGCGCGGCAGCGAACTGGTTGTCGCCAACCCGAGTCCCACTCTAACCGCTGGTGAATCGGTCGAATACCTGCTCGCCGATACGCACAAAGGTGGCGAGTCGGATAATCCCGTCGCCGAAAAATAATTGTTGTCCGCCGTATAACCAGGGAACAGACTTCATGCGGAGAAATTGCTTTTCCTCAGCAATCGTTTGTGTAGTAGCGCTGTCACTAATGTATGCCGCCGCGGCTGCAGGAGCCGATTCGGGTCCGATTACTCCCGGCTCGCAATTGACTCTGAAGCAGGCAATAGATATAGCGCTCGAATTTCATCCACGCCGGAAGGAGGCGATCTCACAAACCGGCGCGGCCCGCGAAAGAATCGGCGAGGCGCGGTCGTATATGTTGCCGCAGGCATACGCCCTTAGCGACTATCTGCTTAGCACCTCCAATGGCATCGGCAATACTCAATACTATCCGATGGGACTGATACCGCGGGAATCGGGAAGAAACCATGATCTGCCATCGAACGATTTCAGCCAGAGCGCCGACGTCTATAACAACTATCTCGGCGGGCTGTCCATTTCACAATTCCTATTCGATTTCGGGCGCCATCGCGGTCTGGTCAATCAGCGTAGCTTCGAGGCGGCGGCGGCGCTGGCCCAGGAACAGATGGTCGATCTCGATCTTGTTTTCGAGGTATCGCAGAGTTATTTCAACCTGCTTGCGGCTCAGCAAATGGTCCGGGTCTATGAAAAGGCCGTCGAGCAGCGGCGGGTCCACCTGCATGAGGCCGAGGTGCGGACGAAAGCCGCCTTGCGGCCGGAACTGGATGTATTCGTGACCCGGGCGGAATTGGAGCGCGCCCAACTCAACCTGGTGCGGGCGCGCAACGCCACCTCCGACGCCAAGGTTCAACTCGACAATTCCATGGGTTTAAGCGATCAGGACACCTCATATACGCCGGCAGATGTGCTCACCTCCGGCAAGGCATCCGACAGCATGAAAGATCTGGTCGCGGAGGGTCTGCGTCTGCGGCCTGACCTCATAGTGCTGAAGAATGAAGCGCACGCGATGGGCGCGCAAATAGCGGAGTACCGCAGCGACTATTTTCCCGAGGCGGACGCCATGGGAGGGTATAACGCGATGGGCACCGGCCTTCCCGCGGCTAATAATTTCAACGTCGGACTGGTGATCACCTGGCCCATTTTCAACGGCTTTCTCACCACCCATCAGGTCGAAGAGGCGCGCCTTAATCAGCAGGCGATCGAGAACGCCACCAAGGACTTGCAACAGCGGGTAATTCTTCAGGTCAAAACCGCCTTTCTCAACTGGGAGTCTTCGCGCCAGGAGATTCAGCGCGCCAGGGGCGCACTGGAGGCGTCACAAGTGGAATTGGAACTTGCGGAGAAGCGGTACGATGCCGGCCTGACCAGCATCGTCGAACTCGAGGACGCCCAGCGGCATTACACTTTCGACGACGCCGAGTACGCCAATGCGCTTTACGGCTACTCGCTCACCAGGGCTGCCGTCGACCACGCCACCGGCAGGTTGCTCTCGTACGTGCACGGCATCCACACCGTTGCCGGCAACTGATTAGCCGCGAAACGAAAATAGCTGTAAGGGCCACAACCGTATGCGCGCACAGGCTCTTTTCTCACCCTTTCCTCGTCCGAGGAGAGGGTGAGGGAGAGCTTACACGTCCCGATCCAAGGCACACGTTTCGCCCTCCGCCCCCAGCGGTTCGCGCTAGATCTGCCAAGAATTATTGTCGCTCCGGGATTGGTTATCAGCCCTTGGGCAGCTTCAGGACGCGCTCGCCGATGATGTTATGCTGAATTTCGCTGGAGCCCGCCGCGATGGTCATCCCGCGCGCGGTCAGGAAGCGGCCCAACCAGCGCCCGCTTTCGACTGCGCCCAGCGAACCGGACCGGAGTTGATGGAACGGTCCCATCATCTCATCGGCAAACATCTGGACCCGCAGGTTAAGTTCCGTGGCATGCAGCTTGCCGTAGGAGGTCTCGGGTCCCGGGACGCGCTTTTTAAGCAGATTGGTAAGGCCGCGGTAACGGATAAGCCGCAGAGCATTCCGCTTCGATCGCGAACTGCGCCAGCTTCTGCCGCACGTAGGGATGCTGGTACGCGGTGACGCCCTCAAACTGAACGTGCCTGGATAGTTCAATCAGGTCCTCGACCGATTTCTGCACCGGATGACGGGTGCCGCCCGAGGCGCGCTCGTACATCAGGGTCGCGATCGAAACCTGCCAGCCTTTGTTGACCTCGCCCACCAGGTTCTTAAGCGGCACCTTGACGTTGTCATAGAAGACCTCGTTGAATTCCGAACCGCCGGTCATCTGGCGCAGCGGACGCACGGTGACACCGGGGCTCTGCATGTCGACCAGCAGGTAAGAGATACCCATATGCTTGGGCGCCTTGGGGTCGGTGCGCACCAGCAGCACCTGCATGTGGGCGCGCTGGGCCATGCTGGTCCAGGTCTTCTGTCCATTGACCACGAAGTAATCGCCCTGAATCTCGGCGCGGGTCTGCAGCCCGGCGAGGTCCGAGCCGGCGTTGGGTTCGGAGTATCCCTGGCACCAGATCTCTTCGGCGTTAAGCATCTTGGGCAGGTAGCGTTTACGCTGCTCGTCGGTGCCCAGGAAGATCAGCGTCGGACCGATGCGATCGATCGCCAGCGTGTTGGCGCCGTATATCGGGAGGCCCAGCCGCAGCGCCTCGTCCTGATAAATGGCCTGTTCGACGACGCTGGCGCCGCCGCCGCCCCATTCCTTGGGCCAGTGCATCGCGACATAACCGGCGTCGCAAAGCCGCCGATGGTATTGAAGCAGGCGGTTCCAGCGGTCGTCGCTGTCGGTGCCCGCGTTGAGGTCGTCGCTACGGCCGAATACTTCCGCCTTGGTGCGCTCCAGGAACGAACGCAGCGTATGGCGGAATTGTTCCTGCTCGGGTGTGTAATTGAAGTCCATCAACCGGCCTCGCTCAGCTCAGGCCCCAGCGCCTTGGCGGCAAGCGCTGATTGCCCGACGCCAATCGCCGGAGCGATTTCTGAGCAGAGAGTAGTAGGGCACTGCTGCGCATGCAAATGGGGCAGCGCGGGCGATGGTTTTGAAATTTAATCTTAACACGATATGAACTTGGTCAAACCGCTGAAGCGATAGGAGAGAAAATGCGCGCTGCAGTTTGTCCCGCGGTTAAAGGCAAATGGGAGGTCCGCGAAGTGCCGACTCCGGAGCCCGGGCCCGGCCAGGTGCTGATTCGGGTTTACGCCAGCGGACTGTGTTACACGGACATCCACGAAACCCACGGCGATATGCCGATGGGGTTAGAGCCACCGTGCATTTTCGGACACGAAGGAGCGGGCGAAGTCGTGGCCGTGGGAGCCGGAGTGACGGCGCGCAAGGCGGGCGATCGGGTCGGCGTGGTCTACTTTTTCGGCAGTTGCGGACGCTGCGAATGGTGTCTGCGCGACAAGGGATTTTTTTGCCGCGAGTTTGTCGGGACCGGCGCTCACATCCAGGGTGCGCACGCCCAATTCATGGTCGCTCCCGCCGCTTCCACCATGATCATTCCGGACAACGTCAGCTACGAGCAGGCGGCGCCGCTCTTCTGCGCCGGCTACACGGTGTGGTGCGGGATTCGGATAGCCGAGGCCAAGCCGCATGAAACCGTCGCCGTGGTTGGGATCGGCGGCCTGGGCCACCTCGCGATCCAATACGCCAAGGCGGCCGGCTTCCCCACTATCGCGGTGACCCATTCGCCCGACAAGATTGAGATGGCCGAAGAGTTGGGCGCGGATCAGGTGGTCGCCGACGGCCGTGCGCTGAAGAAGGCCGGCGGCGCGGATGTGATTTTACTCACCACCAACTCTTTTGCGGCGTGCGGCGACGCGCTTAAGGGTATCCGGCCTGACGGCCGCGCGGTCTCGATGGGCTTTGACGCGACGGGTCCCATTCCGGTAACCGCGGAGTTCCTCTACCGTCGCGGCCGCCTGATCGGCTCGGTGCACAACGGACCAGAGTATCTCTATGAGGCGCTTGACTATGCGGCGCAAGGCAAAGTGAAGGTGATGACCGAGCTCTATCCGCTGGCGGAAGCGGCGCGGGCGTTTGAGCGGGTGGAGAGCGGCGCCGTACGCTTCAGAGCCGTACTAAAGCCGTAGGGCTGTACCGGAACCAGCGCGTATCGACTTTAGCGTCCGGCCAGAATGGATTTCATCTGTGGCAACGCGGAAACCCGCGCCGTGAGTTCCCGGGCTTGTTCATTGGAAAGCGGGCGATTGGGCGGCAGGATATTGTTCCATCCGGGATTGCCGCTGATCGCGCTCATCAGATGCTTGAGTGCGGCCGGAATCGGATAGGTTTGCAGCGCGATGCGGACGTCATCCAATTCCTTTTGCGCCGGTTGCGCATCCTGACCCGCACGCCATGCCACGATAGACCGCCTGGGCGAGCGGTCCCGAAACGTTGACGTTCGCGGAAATGCAACCCGCGCCGCCGGCGTGCAGATTGGTCAGCAGATGCTCTTCATTGCCGGAAAAGATCTCCAAGCCTGGAAACTCATTGAGCAACCGCGCCGAGTAAGCCCAATCACCCGAACTGTCTTTGAGGCCCGCAATCGTCGATGGATATTCCGCCGTCAGGCGTCCGATCAGTGCGGGCGTGATCGGCACGGTCGAGAGCTGCGGATAATGGTAGAGATACAGTCTCAGGCGCGCATCGCCGACATGTGCAATGAGCTCGGAATAAAATGCGAACAGCCCGTCTTCCGAAGGGTCCTTGTAATAAAACGGCGGCAGCACCAGAACGCCGGCGGCGTTTGCCGCAACCGCGGCGCGGGTTACTTCAACCGCGTCGGCCAGCGCGCAAGAGCCGGTCCCGACGATGAAGCGAGCGGTGGGAATCGCCGACTGCGCGCAGGCATCTATCAACAGCACACGTTGCCTGACGGACAAGGAGTTCCCCTCTCCGGTGGTGCCCAGCGGGACCAGCCCGTCGCAACCGTGGTCTAGCAGCCAGCGGCAGTGCGCGATAAAAAGCGCGGTATCGGGTTCGAGCGTCCGCGTCAGCGGGGTCAGGACCGCCGCAAAAACACCGTGCGGAGGGGATGAGGCTGCGTCCATAAAACCTGTTTATCTGTGGGAACCGGCTCGCACAATGCCGGCGGTTCAGTAGCGGTTTCGTCGTGCTTTTGGGTCAATCTTCCTGGCCCTGGTGTTATTGATTGCGCTGATAACCGCCTGCCTTACAAACTCATCCGGTACAGTTCATTCGCGTTGTCGAAGACGATCTTGCGCGTGACGTGCTCCGGGACGCCCTGGAAGCTCGCGTCGATTACCGCGAGCGAATGCGGCCAAGTGGAATCGGTATGCGGAAAATCGGAGGCCCACATGAAGTTGTTTTCGCCGAAAATCTGGTAGAGCGCTGGCCCGGTATGATCGTCCTGGAAGGTGGCCCAGAGCTGGCGCCGCACGTAGTCGCTGGGCTTCATCTTTAGCGGCTGCGCCTCATGCGAAAAAGCCCCAAACTTTTCGAACACGTGATCGAGCCGGTACATGAAATGCGCCAGCCATCCGGTGTCGTTCTCGGCCGACACGATCTTGAGCCGCGGGAAGCGTTCCAGCACGCCGCTTTGGATGATGTCCGCGAGCGAGTCCTGGATTTCGTGAATGCCGCGCACATAGGCGCGTGAGAACTTAATGTACTCGGAGACGCGCGGATCCCTCGGCGCGGGGCTGCGGGTCCTGATTGCCCCGTGTAAACACATGCAGCGACAGCGGCATTTCCAGATCCTGCGCCGCGGCCCAGAACGGGTCGTATTCATGGCTCAGATAGGACCGCTGCGCTGGAGCCGCGCCGTAGATCATGCCCCCTTTGAGCCCCGCGCGGAAGCATCGTTCCAGTTCCTCGCGGCCGGCACCGATATCCGCCAATGAGATCAGCGCCACGCCATGCAGACGCCTTCGATCGTAGGCGCAGAACTCCGCCAACCAGTCGTTATAGACCCTGAAGCAGGCTCGCTGGAGGTCTGCGTCGGCCAACCCGAACAGCGACATCCCGAGCGTGGTGTAGAGCACCTCTGCTTCAATGCCATCGATGTCCTGGTCCTTGAGGCGTTCCGCCGGGTCCCATCCGCTGGGCCGCGCCGCCTCATAACCGTGATTCCTGAAGTGCTCGCCCAGTTCCTTGCCGCCGCGGCCCAGGCCAAAGCCGCCCGCGACGGGAAACGGCTGCACGCCGGGAGCGGTGAAGAGATAGCCGTGGCCGGTTCTGACCACGTGGGGCGCGCGGTCGCTGAACTTGCCGTCCAGCCGCTGCGTCCACAGTTCCGCCGGCTCCATCATGTGCGAATCAGCCGAGATCACACGCAATCGTGCCATGGATTTCGCCTCCCGGGTTGCTTTAGGCGGAGTCTTGAATCAACTTCCGGCGATTACCGGATTGCGCAGGCAGCCGATCCCTTCGATCTCTACCTCAACCATGTCACCCGGCTTTAAAGGACCCACGCCCGGCGCCCCGGTCGAAATAACGTCGCCGGGCAAAAGCGTCATGATGTGCGAGATCCAACTGACCAGAAAATCGGGTGAGTATATTAGATCGTCGGTGCGCGCCTTGACGCGCACTTCGCCATTGACGCGGCATTCCGTGTCGAGGTTGGAGGGATCGATATCCGTCGCGATTACCGGACCAAACGGTGCGAAAGTGTCGAACGATTTGGCATGAAACATCATAGGCGTGCCCACGGTCTTGCGCAGCTCGCCAGCGGTGACATCGTTCACGCAGGTATAGCCCAAAATATAGTCGGACGCGCGTTCGCGTTTGACGCGCCGGGCCAAGCGGCCAATCACGATGCCAATTTCGCCCTCGTGATTGATGTAGGTAAGTTCGGGCGGAAAGATGATCGGATCGCCGGGATTGTTCACGGCGGTTGAAGGCTTGAAGAACAGGGTCGGCCTTTCAGGCGGCTGCGCCCCGGCGGCCAAAACCCGGCGCCGGCCCGGACCAATCGCGATCACCTTGCTCGCCGCGGTGGGGCTCAGCAGCTTGACCGACGCCAGCGGGATCGATTTGGCGCCCGGTGCAGGCCTAAGCGCGTGAAGTTCGCCTTCCAGCGGTTGGATCTGGTCGTCGCCTTGAAGCGATCCATGTTGGACGCGATCATTGCGGACAAAACGTACCAACTTCATCTTATGACTCCTCTGGCTCGGTAAGGCCGGGTGATCGAACCGGCGGAGCGCGTTCTTAAGTCCGTTGCGGTCCGACCGCGGCCGGTTACTGGTCGCGGAAGAACATATTGTTTCTCGATGGCGCGCGGTCGCAGCCGGTCAGAACGTTAGAGCACTGGCAAGGTAAAGTCCAACCACCAAAACTGATTACAAATTCCACCTCGGTTGGGGAATTTCGGTGGGCGCGGTCAGGTGTGGATACGGTTCGCAAGCCGCCGCTGGCAGGGCGCGGCCGGTTGGAAAAAAGGGAGTTCAGGCAGCAGCGGCGTGTTTCTTCAGCGCGACCTTCATCTCGTCGCGGCTGATATCCAGCGTGCTAAAGAGCGGCCACACCACCCGTTCGAGAAAGAGGCGAGCGCTGATCCCGGCCCCTGAGTTCTGGAGCCGCTGCCGATAATTCGGGATTAAACCGTCGCCGGGCATTTTGAAATTCGCAAGGACATAGGCCAGATCGGTGATCGTCTCGGCCCGGTCGTCCTGGAGTTCCAACTGGATCATGGCGCGGTAGAAGCCGGCATGCGCAGCCTCGTCTCTGCCGACCAAAAAGAAAATAGCCTCAAGCACTTCGTCACCGAGTCCACGAGCTTTGGTTCTTTGCAAGTTGTAAGCGGTGAAAGTCGCGCCTTCCTGGAGCGCGCCGTAGCAGGCCATTTGCCGGGACGTTTGAAACGGCAGTTGCCATCGCTTGGCGAAGGTCGTGCTCTCCAAAACCGCGATCTCCGCTTCCGAACGCAGTCCCGAACGGGTCAGGTATTCCCGAAAGGCCAATCCATGTTTGGATTCTTCAAAGGCCCAGGAAGTCTGGAACCACGCCATCCCAAACATCGAGCGCGACATCTCAAGTCCCCGGGAACTATAATCCGGGACGTAGAGTTCCTCGGTGCAAAAGATCTCCACGGATTGTCCGACTGCTTCGGTGGCTTTGTCGTGATCCAGTTTGTCCCAGGGAACGTCATTAAAGATGTTCCAGTGTCGTTTGTTTTCCGCGGTTTCAAGGAAATCGAGATAGGCCCGATATACCTGGTCACGCCTGGTTGAACGCATAAATGAACCCCTTGCCTTTTGCCGAACTGGCCCGCCACCCAATCTGAGCAACTCTTTTTAGTTGCAATTTGCAGACATAAACACTCTAGCAGGTTTGCCGGAAAAAAGCACTTGAGGCCGGCTCCGATCTAAGCAATCAGCCGTCCTAAGACGTTTACCTATGCAAACGTCACCGGCCTGGTCAAGTGTTCCGCGAGCTTTTCCCCACCCTGCCAGTCATCAGACCGAACCCAAGTGTTGTGAATGCCGTACGTCGCTGACCAGACCTACTTTTTCGAGCATACAAATGACGACATAGCCGACGTCCGGTTGCTTCCAGGTCCGTCCCAATCGGGCCGAGGCAGGGCGTGCGTGGTGATTGCGATGCCAGTTCTCGCCTTGAAAAAATTGCATGAAACCCAGCCAGCGCACGTTACAGCTGGAGTCCTCACCGACCGGCGTACCCGGCTCACTATGACAGATGCTGTTTACAAAGCACTGGGCATGAAGCGAGAAGACCAGCCGGATTGCGCCGAGCCAGAAGAAGGCGGCCAAGCCGAAATACAATCCGCCAAAAAATGACAGCGCAAGGATGAACGGTTGCAAGGGCTTCCACATACGGTATTGGAGGCGGCCAAGATCGGGGCAGTAGCGCTCGACCGAAGGCGGCGCCTGTTGCCATAACCAGCGCAGATGAGCCCACCAGAAGCCATGCCGCACCGGGCTTGAGACGTCGTTTTCGGTATCGGCGTATGCATGGTGGATGCGATGGCTCGCAACCCAGGTTCTGGGGTTTCCGGAGCCGTTTAACACGGCGAAGAAAGTGAGTATCGCGCTCACCCATGGATGCAGCCGAAGGGCGCGATGGGCCAGGGAGCGGTGATAGACTACCGTGGTGCCGATTCCGCCGATCCAACTCAGCGCGAGGCTGCCCAGGAAGATGGGCCAGCCCGGCAGCGGAAACAGGATCAGTCCTACCACCGCAGTCAGGTGAATCAGGAGTATGTATGGCAGCACCATCGAGTCCTGCCGGTTGCTACGCCACCATGGCCACTCCCACCTCTTAGTCGGGAACTCGGGGCCCACGGATAGATCGATCGCCAACTGCTCGCCTTTAACCAATCGGAAATCCTTTTTTGTATGTTCGGGAAGCGTGGAAACGCGCTGTGCTCTGCATGGCATAATACGAGCACAGATCGGTGAAGTGAAGATGGTTTTGTTCTGTGCGGAACAATTTAGCCCTTCGGGCGGAATTCGTCCAACCCCCCGGGTTCATCGGTGCCGAAGACATCAGCTTCTGACCTGGTCTCCTGACCGCCTGCAATAATTTGCAGTTGGCTGCAACGCTCGAAGTGCGACGGGAAACGCCTGATATGGCAATCGGCCGGCCTCATCGATGATGACGGCGATGCTATTTTTCAGGTTAACGATCCTGGGATACATTATTCAGTCAGAGCCCATAGAATTCGGATTGGATGAGGTTCGGGGTTGATTTGCGGTTCGGATATTAGAGGGCAAGCGCAAGGGAACACAACAACTGCTCTTTTTCAGAGCCAGTGGATTCAAGTTGGGCGGTGAGGCCGAACGAAAGGTTCTGAGGTGAGTTTTTCCGTCGCGTGAATCCGCGCGCTTGGGCCTATTATTGGCCTGTGGCCGAGTATATTCGCTGCGGACATCCCTATCAAGTGGCGGCCCGGTTAATCTGTCATAAAGGCGAAGTAAAGCATTTCCAAATCGTTGGTTCCTGGATTTAGATCAAGAAATCCCCCTGACAAGGGGACCGCCTGTCACGCGACCAGCTTCCGGACGCTCCGGGGCTTCGAACTGCGTCCGTAAGCTATTTCGTCATTGGCTTGGATAGCCGTTTGCGGTCTTCGTCGTCGCTCGGCGTTGAACAGCCGGGGACATTGTTCGGCAAGCCATCGATCACTGACCGCTCCTTCTAGTGCCCGTCCGTCACCGTCGGTTGCCCAAGCCGAATGATCTTGAAGGGTGAAAGAGCAGAACCTGCGACCGCAATAACGGCAGGTGTAAGCCAGTCTCGATCCGCGAGCAGCGGACCAGTCGAGCATTTTCACCTTAAAATCATGGGTGTTCCAAGGCATTTTCGTCGGTGGCATCAGGAATTTCCGCTACCGTTCCGAGATCCCTGATCGATTACGCCCGATTTCGCGCCTTGCCGTTTCTCAGCGATGGATCCGGTTCGAGTCTGATTTTCTGTCCCTTCAATTCGCTATTGTTCAACAGACTGAACGCAACCGCGACGTCGGATGACTCAGCCATCTCAACCACACCGAATCCGCGGCACGTTCCTGAAGCCTTGTCAGTAACCGCCAGCGCACCCACAACTTCTCCCGCGCGCGCGAAATGCAACTGCAGGTCGCGACTGGTGACCGAACTGGCGAGATTGCCGACATACACCTTGGGCATTAACCAGCCTCCCGTTTTTTCCAAGCAGTTCGGACCGTCCCGGCAGGCAACCGAAAATCATCCAGGATGGGGCTTGTCCGAAGGGCGAGTAATATCAATCTTATACCGATTCCCGGTAAGAAGTATATGGGGTTCCGGCTGCAAGCGCGGACCCCTGATGACTTCAATCCGACTATCATTGGGGGACAAAAAGGAGTAACTTAAAAAAATCACGCTTGGATGCGTTCCTTTCACCCAGCCCGGGAATAAGCCCGGGTTTTCTGTTTGGAGCGACCGGGCAAAACTCGGAGGGCAATGAATGCCCAGCAAATTGTACGTCGGCAACCTGGCCTACTCGGTATCGGGATCCGATCTGGAACAACTATTTTCGCAAGCGGGCGAGGTGCAAAGCGCCACCGTGATTACCGACAAGGTCTCGGGCCAATCGAAAGGCTTCGGCTTTGTCGAGATGGCGAGCGCCGGCGATGCAGCCACGGCTATCGAGCGCTTCAACGACACTGAGCTTAAGGGCCGTAATATCAAGGTTAACGAAGCCAAACCGCGCGAATCCAGCTTCGGCGGGGGCGGTAACCGCAGCGGCGGCAATCGCAGCGGTGGCGGTGGTGGTGGCGGCGGCGCGAGCCGGGGCCGTAACCGCTGGTAGACTGGCAGAAAAGAAGGCG
The DNA here is from genome assembly GCA_963805995.1 of uncultured Pseudomonadota bacterium. Lineage (GTDB taxonomy): Bacteria > Desulfobacterota > Binatia > Binatales > Binataceae > JAJPJA01. The sequence continues at coordinate 23,529 of CAWDWL010000041.1, forward strand.
GGTTCAGCCCGCCTTTTTTGTTTCGCTGCAAATGCGGCGGCGTAAACAAAGGCTGATTGGTTTCTGCCCGACGGCGTCGGGGGCGGGTTCGCTGCAGAGTGCCTAATACAAAACCCGGCCAGCTTAATAGGAATATCTATGGAAAAACGCCGCAGAGAGCAACAACGCAGGCAAAAACAACAGGATAAGCAACAACGCAAGGTTCAGCGCGATGAACGGAAAAAAACTGAACCCGGGGCCGGCAAAGATGCCGATCTCGAGGGAATGGTCCCGGGGCCGCAGCCCGGACAGATAATCGATATCGACATGCTTAAGCCTCTGCTGAGGTGGCCGGGCGGCCGGCCCATCTCCGTCCAGTTAAAAATCTCGTTTCCGGAATGCGGTATCCTCCCACTAATCATGGGCCGAAGCGGCGGCTGCCTTCGATTTGCTTTTGCGGTACCTGCCCCTTGCTGAGAACCTGGGCTTGGAGTTCCCGACGCTCCTGATCGCTGAGCAGATGCAGATTGCCCTCGTACGCCATCGAAGCGATCGGCGTCCCGCTATCGGGCGCATAAAAGTCCACATATTTGAGACAATTCATAGTATTCTTGCCCGTCAGCGCCAGATGTAGCTCCTCTTTGTGAACGATCGGCGGGCTAAACGACATCTCCAGCCCCTTGAGCTTGAGTTTGACGGTCTTGGGATTGACCACATCGGCGCTGGTCTTGAGGATTTGCGACGAGCGGCTGGCGAACGCCGTGGTCTGCATGAAGACGTTCCCATGGTCTTCGCCGAAGGCCAGGCTGACAATCGAATCGTGCGCCGCCCCAACCCCGCCCACTACCCGGGTCAGGCGCAGATGGCCCCCCCATTCGCCGACAAAGTCCCGGCTGGCCCGCGGGATTACCAGAATATTCTGACCCGGCTGCATCGGCACCGCCGGCATCCGAGGTATGGTTTGCTCTTGTTTGCCCGATATGGATGGAAGCTCAAGCGTGCTGGAGCCCTGACGCCTGATCTGCTGGGCCAACGCACTTGTTCCCAGGCTCAACAACGCCAGCAGCACGCCGGCGCCGGCAATCGGCGCCATCCGGTGGCCGGCAGTACTGGCTTCATCGAGCCATTCTTGTATGATCGCCATAACAGATGTCATTCAAATAACGCACGGGGGCGAAGTAAAGCGGTATCGTGCTTGCCGCCCAGTTGGTGTCGCGGGTTGAAGCTTTGAAACTAAAACCGGACCGGGCGCAAGCCGGGGGCGCCGGCGAAAGGAAGCAAGGAGCGAGCATTCGGAACGATGGCATACAAAACAATTAAGGTTCCCAGCAACGGCGAGAAGATCCGCCTCAAGTCCGATCATACTCTGGAAGTGCCTGATCGGCCTATCCTGCCCTTTATCGAGGGCGACGGCACCGGCCGCGACATCTGGCACGCTTCCCAGTATGTGTTCGACGGCGCGGTTAAGAAGGTCTATGGCGGCAAGCGTGAAATCGCCTGGATGGAAGTTTATCGCAGGTGAGAAGGCTTTCAAGCAGTTCAACAACTGGCTGCCCGACGAGACCGTTGAGGCGTTCCGCGAGTATCTGATCGGAATCAAGGGGCCGCTCACCACGCCGGTCGGCGGCGGAATCAGTTCGCTCAACGTGGCCCTGCGCCAGATGCTCGACCTGTATGTATGTCTGCGGCCGGTGCGCTACTTCAAGGGCGTGCCGAGTCCGGTCAAGAATCCGGAAAAGCTCGACGTGGTGATTTTCCGCGAGAACACCGAGGACATCTACGCGGGCATCGAATGGCCGGCGGAATCGCCCGAAGCCCGAAAAGTCATCAAGTTCCTGCAGGAGGAGATGGGGGTCAAAAAGATCCGCTTCCCCAACACCTCGGGGATCGGAGTCAAGCCGGTGTCGCGCGAAGGCTCCGAGCGTCTGATCCGCGCCGCGCTGGACTATGCGATCCTGCACAAGCGCAAGAGCGTCACGATGGTGCACAAGGGCAACATCATGAAGTTCACCGAGGGCGCGTTCCGCGACTGGGGTTATGAGCTGACCAAGCGCGAATACCAGGGGCGGGCGGTCGGATGGGACGACTGCAACGGCAAGCCGCCGCCGGGACAAATCCTGGTCAAGGACAACATCGCCGACATCACCCTGCAGCAGGTCCTGACCCGGCCCGATGAATTCGACGTGGTCGCGACCATGAACCTTAATGGCGATTACCTGTCCGACGCGTTGGCCGCGCAAGTGGGCGGCATCGGCATCGCACCGGGCGCCAACATCAACTACATCACCGGTCATGGCGTGTTCGAGGCTACCCACGGCACCGCGCCCAAGTACGCCGACCAGGACAAAGTCAACCCCGGATCGGTGATCCTGTCGGGCGTGCTGATGCTCGAGCACATGGGATGGCAGGAAGCGGCGGACGGGATCGTGCGTGGACTCGAAAAGACCATCGCGAACAAAACCGTGACCTACGACTTCGAGCGTTTGATGAGCGGCGCCAAGCTGCTTAAGTGCTCTGAGTTCGGCAAGGCGATCGTCGACAACATGTAATCTGCGCGCGGCGGCGGTTCGCGTTGGGTGAGCGCCGCCGCCGCGATTTGCCATCCAGTTGGACCTGACTCCATTTACCGGAGCGAAGGTGCTCGCGGCCACACTGGTTTGCGCCGGCAAATCTGCTCGATCGGCCGATACGCGGACGCTGGGGCGGGTCGGGGATTTTTTTTGATGCGTGCCCGAGTCATCCTCGTATTCTCCGCCTTGATGTTAGCGTTGCTGTGGTTACCGCGTTGTCACGCGGCCGGCACCGATGGCAGTGCCGCATCGTGGCCGGTGCCCGCCGATCCGCATACCAGATTCACCGCGCCCCGGCCGGCCACCGCGCAGTGCCTCCAACGCGGCAAGGAATTGATCGACGCGCTGCGCAAAGAGATGGCCAGGTACCGGGACATCAAGGCGGCGGAGGCAGCCGGTTACGGCGGCTATTACACCGATTTGAACATGCCGATGTACCACTTCGCCAGCAAATGGCGCGCGTTCAAGGAGCTGATGCGCTTCGATCCGGCCCAGCCCACCGCGCTGCTGTACAAGAGGACGAATGGTGAATACGAACTAATTGGCGTGATGTACTACGCACCGGGCAGGTACTCGGAGGATTCACTCGACCAGCGAGTGCCGCTGTGCCTGGCGCGATGGCATCGGCAGGTCAACGTCTGCCTGCCGCCCAGCGGGGGCGAAGCCGGCAAGGATCCGCGCTTTGACGCCGACGGCACTATCGCCACCGAAGCGGAATGCGCCAAAGCCGGCGGAAAGTGGAACCCGGAAATTCATGGCTGGATGGTCGAGGTGTATCCGTTCGAGCACGAGCCGCAGAAAATCTGGGGCTACCGGCCGGACTAAGCGACCGATCGGAACCGGTGGTTCTTGACTTAGTTGGTTAAGGGAGGAAGCGGTTATGGTTCAAGTCGTTGACCGGGGCGGCAATTCTGTAAAAATGGGCGGCGATTTATCTCTCCCGCACGAATGCGGCAAGGGGGCTCTGCGCTGGGTCTTCCCTGACGTTCGTTTAAGTTGTACTGACTAGCAGACGGCCGTCTATAAGCATCGCTTAAGCGGAACCGATTTCGGACGAGGCGTTTATGACACGGAAAAAGATCGCTTTCATCGGGGCCGGGAACGTCGGCGCCACCTGTGCCCATCTCTGCTTCCTGCGCGGACTGGGCGATATTGTGCTGTTCGATATTATCGACGGCCTGCCCCAAGGCAAGGCGCTGGACATGCTGGAATCGGCGCCGGTGATGGGCATCGACGTCAAGGTGACGGGTACGCTCGAATACGGCGAAATCGAAGGCGCCGATTGCATCGTGGTGACCTCGGGTTCACCGCGCAAGCCCGGGATGAGCCGCGACGACCTGCTCAAGATCAACGCCGGCGTCATGAACCAGGTCGGCGAAGCAATCAAAAGCTATGCGCCTGACGCATTCGTAATCGCGGTGACCAATCCGCTCGACGCGATGGTCACCCAGCTAAAGCGCGTCACCGGCTTGCCCAAACACCAGGTGGTCGGCCAGGCCGGCGTGCTGGATTCGGCGCGCTATCGCACCTTCCTGGCCCAGGAACTTAAGGTCTCGGTGGAAAGCGTGCATGCGATGGTGCTGGGCGGGCACGGCGACGACATGGTCCCGGTGCGCAGTTACACTACCGTTGGAGGCGTGCCGATTGAGAAGCTGATCCCGGCCAAGCGCCTGGGCGAGATCGAAAAGCGCACCCGCGACGGCGGCGCCGAGATCGTCAATCTGATGAAGACCTCCTCTTACTATGCCGCCGGTTCCGCCGTGTACCGGATGGTCGAGGCGTTTATCCTGGACCGCAAGGAAGTGCTCCCGTGCGCCGCCTACCTCGAAGGCGAATACGGCGTGAAAGGACTTTACGCCGGAGTACCGGTGGTGATCGGCGGCGGTGGCGTCGAGAAGATCATTACGATCGACCTGACCGACGCGGAGAAGGCGGCGTTCGCGAGTTCGGTCAATCATGTGCGCGAGCTGGTGGAGGCGATGGACAAGGTCCTGGCCGGAAATTAACCGGCGCGCCGCGTACGCCCAGCGCATGCGCGCGACGATTGAACTGGACCGCGAGGAATAACGATGAACATACACGAGTTTCAGGCCAAGCAGATTCTGGGGCGGTTCGGCGCGCCGGTACCCAAGGGCCAACCCGCCACCTCGGTGGCCGAAATGGAAGCGGCCTTCAATGCGCTGGGACAGCCCAAGGCGGTCGCCAAGGTGCAGATTCATGCCGGCGGCCGCGGCAAGGCCGGTGGCGTCAAGTTGGTCAGCAGCGCGGCCGAGGCCAGGGAATTCGCCGAGCGCCTGCTCAACAAAACGCTGGTGACCCATCAGACGGGGCCGCAGGGCAGGGTGGTGCGCAAGCTCTATCTGGAGGAGGCGAGCGAGGTCGCGCGGGAGCTGTACGTGGCGATGCTGGTCGATCGCAAGGCCGAATCCGTGGCCATGATTGCCAGCACCGAAGGCGGCATGGATATCGAAGAAGTTGCGGCCAGGACGCCGGAGAAAATCATTACCGATCCGATCGATCCGGTAATCGGAGTGGCGGCGTTCCAGGCGCGCAAAATCGCGTTCGCGCTGGGGCTCAAGGACAAGCAGGTCAATCAGTTCGTGGCGCTGCTCAATGCGATGTACCGCGCGTTCAACGAAACCGACGCCTCGCTAATCGAGATCAATCCGCTGGTCGTGACCAAGCAGGGCAGCGTGCTGTGCCTTGACGCCAAGATGTCATTCGACGACAACGGCCTGTTTCGCCATCCCGACATCCGCGAGCTGCGCGACGCCAACGAGGAAGATCCGACCGAGACCGAAGCGGCCAAGTATGACCTCAGCTACGTGCATCTGGACGGCAATATCGGATGCATGGTCAACGGCGCGGGCCTCGCGATGGCGACGATGGACATCGTCAAGTATTACGGCGCCGAGCCGGCCAACTTCCTCGACGTGGGCGGCGGCGCCAACACGGAAAAGGTCGCCGCGGCGTTTCGTATCCTGCTCTCCGACGATCGCGTCAGGGGCGTGCTGATCAATATCTTCGGCGGTATCATGCGATGCGACGTGCTGGCGCAGGGCGTGGTCGAAGCGGTCCATCAGGTCAACCTGAAGGTGCCGCTGGTGGTGCGCATGGAGGGCACCAACGTCGAGCAGGGCAAGAAGATTCTGAAGGACTCCGGGCTGGCGGTGATCGCCGCCGCCGACATGGCCGACGCCGCGCGGCGAGTGGTCGAAGCAATCGGGGGTCGGAGCTGAAACTATGAGTATTCTGGTCAACAAGAACACCCGGGTCGTGACCCAGGGGATCACTGGCGCCACCGGGCAGCTCCATACCCGGGCGTGCAAAGAGTACGGCACCCAGATGGTCGCCGGCGTGGTGCCGGGCAAGGGCGGGACGGACTTCGAGGGAATCCCGATTTTCGACACCGTCGAGCAGGCACGGCAAAAAACCGGGTGCAATGTCAGCGTGATCTACGTACCGCCGCCATTCGCCGCCGACGCGATCATGGAAGCCGCGGATGCGGGCGTCGAGCTGGTGGTGTGCATCACCGAGGGCATCCCGGTGCTCGACATGGTCAAGGTCAAGCGCTACCTGGGCGGGAAAAAGACGCGGCTGATCGGCCCGAACTGCCCCGGAATCATCACTCCGGGCGAGTGCAAGATCGGGATCATGCCCGGCTATATCCATAAGCCCGGCAAAGTGGGCGTAGTATCGCGGTCGGGCACCCTCACGTATGAAGCGGTGTATCAACTGACGCAGCTCGGAATTGGCCAGTCCACCTGTATCGGAATCGGCGGCGATCCCATCATCGGCACCGGCCATATCGACGCGCTCAAGCTGTTCAATGAGGATCCGAACACCGAAGCGGTGATCCTGATCGGCGAAATCGGCGGCAGCGCGGAGGAAGAGGCGGCGGAGTACATCAAACAGAACTTCAAAAAGCCGGTGGTCGCATTTATCGCCGGACAGACCGCTCCCAAGGGACGTCGGATGGGCCACGCGGGAGCGATTATCTCGGGCGGTCGCGGCACCGCGGCGGACAAGATCGCAGCGCTCAAGGCGGCGGGGATCGCCGTTGCGATGAGTCCCGCCGATTTGGGCTCGACGATGAAGAACCTGCTCGAGGCCCGCAAGTAGAATACCATGGAACAGACTTTCTCGATCATTAAGCCGGATGCGGTCAAACGCAATTTTATCGGTCAAATCCTGGCGCAGATCGAAGCGTCCGGACTGCGGATTCGCGCGCTCAAGAAGCTGACGCTGACGCGCAAGCAGGCCGAGGCGTTTTACGACGTCCACAAGGAGCGGCCGTTTTACAGTTCGCTGTGCGATTACATGACGTCGGGACCGGTGGTCGTCGCGGTACTCGAAGGCGAGCGTGCGATCGAACGCTGGCGCGAGCTGATGGGCGCAACCGATCCGGCCAAAGCGGCCGAGGGCACCATCCGCAAGAAGTTCGGCCAGAATATCGAGCAGAACGCGACCCACGGCTCCGACGCCAAGGAAACCGCGGCGCGGGAAGTAGCATTCTTCTTCAGCGCGATGGAGCTGACGGAGTAGAACGAAAAGTAATTCTCCGGCGAAAGAAGAACGATAGCCTGGAAGGGCTGTCCCCACGATTGATGTATTGATCCAGTGGGATAGGCTTTCAGCCTGTCATCCGCACCGCTGGCCGATTAGCAAGTCCAACGAGGAGGTGCCTTATGCCGCTTGATCCGCAAATCCGCGCGATACTCGATCAGATGGCCAGCTTGCCGCCCTTCGAGAGCATGTCGGTTGACGATGCGCGCAAGCAAACGATAGAGCGCAGCGCGGCCGGCAAACTGCCGACGCTTCCCGTTGCCGCCGTCGCCAACCGGATGATTCCGGGGCCGGCCGGCGACTTGCCGGTGCGCATCTATACGCCCAACGGTAAAGGACCATTCCCACTGATGGTGTTCTTTCATGGCAGCGGGTTCGTAGTCTGCAATCTCGACACTCACGACGGTACCGCCCGCAACCTGTGCAGCGCCGGTGGATGCGTCGTCGTGTCGGTTGATTATCGCCTCGCGCCGGAAGCCAAGTTTCCCGCCGGTCCCGACGATTGCTACGCCGCCACCAAATGGTCTGCCGAGCACACGCGCGAACTGAACGCGGACCCGTCGCGAATCGTGATTGCGGGCGACAGCGCCGGCGGAAATCTGGTTGCAGTGGTGGCCCTGATGGCCCGCGACCAGGGCGGCCCGGCCCTGCGCGGTCAACTGATGATCTACCCGGTGACCGATTACCATAGTCCTGGACATCCATCGTACGTCGAAAACGCCGAGGGTTACGGCCTGAGTGCGGCGGGTATGCGATGGTTCTGGAACCATTATTTGACCAGCCCATCCGAGGCGGACAATCCCTATGTCTCGCCGCTGCGAGCCCAAAATCTTCGCGGCCTGCCGCCGGCATTGATTATCACCGCCGAGTACGACGTCCTGCGCGATGAGGGCGAGCGCTACGGACAACGGCTTGCCGAAGCCGGAGTGCCGACCAAGGTAACACGCTACGACGGGATGCATCACGGCTTCTTCCAGATGTACGGCATCGTGGACAAAGCCAAGGCCGCCCTGGAAGAGTCGGCCGCCTGGCTCAAAGCACGCTTCGCCGCGTAGATCTCCTTACCCCCTCTCCCATTTATCTATGGGAGAGGGCTGGGGCCCCTCCGGGGCGAGGTTATCTAAACCCGAGGCGCGATTATCTTTCCGGGGGATGCCCCGCGTCCACTTAGCTCAATCTTCATGGCCGCCGCCGGACTTCGCCTCTTCCCACAGCGCGTCGATTTCGGCCGAACTCATCTGTGACAGTTCGCGATGCGACGCGGCTGCGCGTTGCTCGACCTTTTTGAACCGGCCGATGAACTTCTCGCAGGACCGGCGCAAGGTCTCTTCCACGCTCCAGCCCACGAAGCGCGGCGCGTTGGCCAGCGCCAGCAGGCAGTCCCCCAGTTCCTCGGCGATCGCCGCATCGTTCGCGCCGGCGTCGAGCGCGGCCAGCGTCTCATCCACTTCCTCGCGCACCTTGGCCAGGACCGCGCGCAGATCTTTCCAGTCCATCCCCACCGCGCGCGCACGCTCGCCCAGTTTTTCCGCGCGCACCAGGGCCGGCAGATGATGCGGGACGCCGTCGAGTGCCGAACTCAACCCGGCGTGCTTGCGCTCGGCCTTCTTGGTCTCCTCCCAGCGCGCCGCGACCTCTTCCGCGCTCGCCGCGCGATCCTCCGCGAATACGTGCGGATGGCGCCGGATCAGTTTTTCGCGCGCATGACCAAGCACCTCTGACAAGCCAAAATCGCGTGTCTCGGAAGCGACCTCGGCCTGCAGCAAGACCTGCAAAAGCAGGTCGCCAAGCTCATCGCGCAGCGATCCCGCGTCGCCGGATTCGATCGCGGCCAGGGTCTCGTAGCTTTCCTCGATCAGATATTTGGACAGGCTGGCCGCGGTCTGCGCGCGATGCCACGGACATTCACGCCGCAACCGCTTGACGACTTCAACCAGTAAAGCGAACTCCTGCGCCGCGCGGTCATCGGAACCATCATGCATAGCGTGACTTTAGCAGAACCCGCGCGAGGTTTGCGCCAGGGCTGCTCAGGGCGCAAGGATTGCCTCGACGCTGGATCGGCGATGCGCTAGATGTCGCGGGTCACCCTTAACGACGCCGAATTGCTGAAGCTTGGCGATGCGACAAAATGAAGGAACCGGGGAACAGTGGGATGAAAATCGAAATCAGCCACATCGGACCGGCATTCGACGGGCTCAGCTTCGGCAGTGTCGGACCTTACGAGATCGTCATCGGTGTTCTGCACGGCGAAGTTGATCCGCGGCCATCGGCTTAACGCCGACAATCGTCAACCTCGACCAGGCGCCGCGCAACGCGGCGGGTATGGTCGAGTATCAGGTTGAATTCTGCCTGCTGAAGCCGGCCGACATGCGCCGGCACAACGGACGGATTCTCTACGACGTGCTCAACCGCGGCAACAAGCTGGGACTCAACGCGTTCAACGACGCTCCAGCCCGCAACGACATCAAGGGCGCGGCCGACGCGGGCAACGGTTTTCTGATGCGCCACGGGTACGCGGTGATGTGGAGCGCCTGGCAGGGCGACGTCGCGCCGGGGGAGGGCCGGATGCTCGCGCGTTTCCCGATCGCGACCGATAGCGGCGCGCCGATCGTCGCCATCAATCGCGACGAGTTCATCTTCAATCACAACCAGAACCCGGCGGCGGCGCCGCTTAGTTATCCGGCCAACAGCCTCGATCAGGCGCAAGCCGCCCTCACCGTTCGACAACGCGAGCCCGACCCCCGCGTCGCGATTCCGGCCACCGGATGGCGCTATCTGTCGCCCAAGGCGATTGAGATCGATCGGCCCGCCGAATTCGACGCCGGCGCGATCTACGAATTCATCTATCCGGCCCGCGATCCAATTGTCATGGGACTGGGCTTCGCCGCGATGCGCGACGCCGTAGCGTTTTTTCGCCATCGCCGCGACGACGACGAGGGCCGGCCCAATCCGCTCAACCGCGACGGCGCCGGACCGTCGATCGCCAGCGTCTTCGCTTTTGGGGCGTCGCAGTCCGGACGCTTCCTGCGCGATTACCTATGGCAAGGCTTCAACGAAGACCTGGAGGGCGGCAAGGTTTTCGACGGCGTGATGCCCAGCCTCGCCGGATCGCGCAAGACCTTTACCAACTTCGCCTTCGCGCAGCCCGGACGTTTCTCCTGTCAGCATGAAGATCACTTGACCCCGGGCGACCAGTTTCCCTTCGCTTACGCGACGCGTCAGGATCCGGTCAGCGGCCGGACCGACGGAATTCTCAAGCGATACTTTAAATTAGATACGTCCCCGAAGGTGCTGCATGTCGACAGCAGTGGCGAGTATTGGCAGGGTAGGGCGTCGCTGGTCGCGAGCGATGATGTCGAGACAGAATCTAAAGTATTAGATGAGATAAGGCTATACGCATTTTCCGGCACCCAACACGGAGGTCGGCTGGCCTCGACGTTTTTCACGTTCTGCACCTATCCTGGAAATCCGGTCGAGATGAACCCCGGCTATAGGGCGCTGCTGGTGGCGCTGGACCAATGGGTCAACGCGGGTGTCGCGCCGCCGCCGAGCCGCCATCCGCGTACGAGCGACGGGACTTTGGTTGCGGCTCATTCACAAGGCTTCCCTGCGATTCCCGGGGTGTCGTACACCGGCCTCGTCAACCAGCTTAGCGAAGTGGATTACAGTTCTCAGCCGCCAAAACCGATTGCTGGCCATGACTACGTCGTGATGGTGCCGAAAGTGGATGCCGACGGCAACGAAATCGCGGGCATCAGGCTGCCCGACGTGGCCGCGCCGCTGGGCACCTATACCGGATGGAATCCGCGCCGCGCCGGTTTCGCCGAAGGTGAATCTTCGCTGTTGGGCTGCTACATCCCATTCGCCGCGACCGCCGCGCAGCGGCGCACCGCCGATGATCCCAGGCCCTCGTTGGAGGAGCGCTACCAAACCCACGAGGCGTACGTCGACGCCGTCGCCCGCGCCGCCCGCGAATTACAGCAAGCGCGCCTGCTCCTGGCCGAAGACGTCGAGCGCTATATCCAGGCCGCCACCAAGCGCCGCAAGCACTTTGTTTGGTCAGCCTCGAAGCCATAACAGGGTGCGCGAGGTAGGATGTGCCCGCGCACATTGCCAAAAAGAGTAGGGCGATCGGACGCCGTCACTAACCCCCAGTGCAGCCGGGCGAGCGTTCCGCAGACCACTGGAGAGCAGGGTGGCCGTATCTCCCGCTCCCGGTGTCCTCATTGCGCCAGTGGCGGTGAACAACACGGTCACGGGATGGTAGAGCTCGGCGCCGGCGACGGCCACGTTCATGTCACCGCCGGGAGAGTGAAGCGCAGGGCATCGTCGTCTTTGCAGATGCCCCAAAACAACGGTTTGAGACAAAAGACGGCGACTAAGGCGGATTTTGTTAAGTTGACATAATATTTCTTATGCGAAGTATCATCGAGAAAAGCACAGCGCTCGCTTTCATGAGCGGGTCTGGCTTGTCAATCTTGGCCCTTGCCGCAGCAGCCAACCGGGCAACATCCCCGCCCCGTTCTCGATTTAGCGCGGTTAATCGTCGCACGGGCCGCCTCCAGGAAATTGCGGTGTGCAGAAACTTCGGCTAGCATACACATCAGGAGCCGCCATGCGAACCAACATCGTGATTGACGATGAATTGATGAAGCGCGCGATGCACGCCTCGGGCGCGAAGACCAAGCGTGAGACGGTCGAGCGCAGCCTCGAACTGATGGTGCGTTTAAAGGCCCAGGAAAAGATGCGGGAATTGCGCGGCAAGCTTCATTGGGAGGGCGACCTTGAGGCAATGCGCCGCGACCGCTTCCCCAAGCAGTGATCCTGGTCGATTCCTCGGTCTGGATCGCTTACTTCAACGGCGTGCAGAGCCGCGAAGCCGACCTGCTTGATCAGTTGATGGGTTCGGGGCAGTTGCTGATCGGCGATTTGATCCTCGCTGAGGTATTGCAAGGCTTTCGCTCCGAGCTTGACGCCAGACGCGCCCTTGAGCGCTTCGACGCCTTTGATTTTCGCGACATCGGCGGCCACGAGATCGCTGCTGCAGCGGCGCGCAATTATCGCCTCCTGCGAGGAAAAGGCGTTACTGTGCAGACGACGATTGATACGCTGATCGCTACATTCTGCATCGCCCAGGACCACGAGCTGCTTCATTGTGATCGCGATTTCGATCCGTTCGAGCATCATCTCGGACTACGCGTGATCAGGGCTTGAACGTAGTACGTTTCAACCGGGTCTCCACCGCCCTCATGATCTCGCATGCGTCGATAATGACGCCTCTCTTTGAGGTCGCCATCAACTTATAGAAGGGGTCCCGCGGACGCTGGGGTCGATGCGCTTACTCACTCAGCCATTTTTCGGTGGTGCGGCTGGCGTACCAGCATGGGCTGGCGCCGAAATGCGGGAAGATCGCGTGGACGCAGGTTACTTTCTGGATGCCGGCGTCGCGGTACTCGGTGTGGCCGCCCTTGAGCGCCATCGAATAGAAGACCCGGACTTGTACTTCACCATAGACCTGGCGCGACGGCGGGATCGGAAGCCAGATAGCCAGCGTGTCGGCCAGGAACAGGACGCACAAGGAGATGGCGCAGATAATCAGAATGCGTTTCATCCGATTTCATAATCGCAAAACGCGAGGGTCCGGAAAATCAAATGCGTTGGATCCAGTTTTTGTACTTGAAGGGTGTCGTCACCCTCGCCCTGCCCTCTCCGGGGTGCCGCGCAAAATTGATGCGGAAATAGCCGCTAAGACGTCCAGTTTTATCATCGCCAGGTGTTCTCACGAATTTCGCCCTCGCGCAGAATTAGTGGCTTGGCCGCGCCGCGCAACCCTTCTCGTCATGGCGTCGGAATGCCCCAGAGGCGAGCATTTCACCCGAAGGAAGACTGTAAGTTTACCTCGATTTGTTGAGCAAAACTCCGACGGGGGCGCACTCGGCGGCGGCGGATCGATCAAAGTTGTGCGTTTTGACCCCAGCCGACCCCTATCGCAAGCGCGGCCGGCGGCCGTGAATCCATCCGTCGTGTTTCAAGTTAGAACGTATCCACAATCACGCGCAGCGTATCGTAAGCGAATTGATGCGACGTATCGGTGTTGGTTACGAATACCTGGGCTTCGAACGTGATATTGGTGGGCGGCCCGAGCCCGAGGTTGAGCGCGGATATCCAACTGAAGATCGTGTTCTTGTCGAGGCTGATGTTCGGACTCTGGGTGCCGCCATAGGTGGAGAAGTTTGGGGAAGTTCCGCCGCCACCCATCGCGCCGGCGTAAGGCGAAAAAGCGACGTCCATGAAATCCAGCAATCCATGAGCGTTATTGACGTTCAAGGTGGCTTCGATGCTGTTGATGATTACCTTGTTGTTGCTCCCCTGCCCGTCTATACCGACATAATCCACGGTGAAATTAGTGAAACTTGAAAGGTTGACCTTGGCGGTCTCGCAGGTCACCACGCTGGTCGCCCCGGCAGGAATCGGACTTCCGTCGGTGATACCATCGTTGTTGCATGTCAGCACGATCTGCGCGGCCGCCGCGGAAGCTAACGACCACGCGCACGCCAAAACCAACAGCCCAGCCAACGATGCGGACGCCGCTATGAGAACTCTTTTCACCAACATGCTCTGCTCCCCACTGGTTAGCGATTTATCCGGAATATCCGATTCGAAATCCTGCCTTGGATCCGTCCCGACACCGGCCAGTTGGTAAACGCGCGCTGTCCGGAGCCTTGCTTCCCGGGCGTCAGATAACTCTCCAGCCAGGAGCAACCGGTGTAATTGGCCACGTCTTGTATCAAACGTCCGCCGGTTTTACCAGACCCTGGTGCATCGGTAAAGCGAGCATGCGGCATTGGCGCACGCTCCTCAGTGTTAGAGAGTCCCGAAGCGCCGCAGAACTGACCCATTGTTGCGGAACCTGCCTGACTCAAAATAGTAAATAAGAATTTACGGTTGCACGGGATGGTTATTGGTGCGAGTATGGGGCGGTTTCAAAATCGGAATAGTCCTCTTTCCTTTGCTAAAGGTCGATTGATTGGGCTGCTGCGCGCCCGCGCCGCAGGCGGCTTTGGGGAGCGGCCCCTGGAGAACGGCTGAATTTCAAATTCGTGAAATCCGCCCCCAGCCGAGCCTGAAAGGACCGTGGACCAAAACCACGCCCGAATCCCCACCGGGGGGCGGGCGCAGCACGAATGGAAATGCGGATTCAAGAAGTGCTGGCGAAAAGGAGCTGTGTATGAAGGGCAAAAAGACGGGAATGACGGTCTTAACCGTCGTCCTCACAACTTTGATGCTTGGGTTTGGCCTGACTTTGCCAGCACGTGCGGACACGGTCTTTAAGTGCCCCAGCGAAGGCCCCTTGAAGCAGGGCGGAAACGCCAACCTTGACCTCAAGGTGGACGGCGTCTGTGATGTGACTGGTACACCCGAGTCACCCCGCACAAGTTTGTTGTTCGTGTTCAGAAACGTGAACATCGTCGGCGGTGGGAAGTTGAACTTTAAGGACGGTCAGGACATCGACTTTTATGCCGAGTCCATCCTGGTCGAGAACAAAGGGATCCTCCAGGCGGGTTCTCCCACGACGGCAGGAGCATTCAAATCGAGGCTGACGTTCCATCTGTGGGGAAAACCGACGGATGACGGGATCGAATGCCAGAGCGGCGGAGCGACGCCATGCGGCATCCCCGCCGAGCTCTGGGATGGGGCTTTTGCCAACCCAGGCATGGCCACCCATATGAATATGGCCATGAAAACGCCGCCCGATCTTCCGAAGAACGCAGCGTGCAAATCCTCTCCCGAAACCTATAGCGACCTGCTTCCGGGCGGCGATTGCTTTTATCAGTATGAAGTACAGGACGTCCAGGACAGAACCAACGGCAAAAAGGCCTACTTTGGCCACAAAGTCTTAGCCGTTTCCTTTGGCGGCACGCTCAACCTCTATGGAGCCAAGGGCGCCATCTATCAGGCCCCCGGTCAATGTGATCCGGAAGTGCCTGCGAACGAATGCAATCCCGCCAACACGGGCACCAGTTGGAGACGCCTTACCGGTGTCGCTAACGGCGGCAAGACGCTGACCTTGAATAATCCCACTTCATCCTCTCCTAAGGTTGATTGGAAGAAGGATGACCATGTGGTGGTCACCACCACCGACTATCTTGCTTCCCATTCGGAGGAGCGGATTCTCGAAGAAGATGCCGCGAACAACCAGATTGAGCTGACCGAGGCGCTGACGCACCAGCACAACGCCAGTGTCTATCCGATTCCCGCAACGGTTCCGGGCGGCGTCGGACCGGTGAATGACCCGCTTGTTCCCGACGTCAAACGCGCGGTCGACACGCGCGCGGCCGTCGCCTTGCTGAGCCGCAACATAAAGATAGTCTCCGAGGGGGCGACTCCTGAACCGGATTCAAAGGTCGACACTTTCCCTCCGACCGCCGGCAATTTCTATGGCGGCCACACGATTGTGCGGCAGGGCTTCGCCAGCTACCAGGTGCAAGGAGTGGAGTTCTATCGGCTTGGTCAGGGCGGGATTATCGGGCGTTATCCGGTGCACTTCCATATGGCACGGCGGACGCCGCAGCAGACCAACCCGGCCAATGGGCCGTTGAACTATCTCAAGGACAGTTCCATTCACGAATCCATGACGCGCTGGGTCACGATCCACGCTACCCAGGGGATGTACGTCGCCCGCAACGTCGGCTTCATGTCGATTGGCCACGGTTTCTTCCTCGAGGATGCCACCGAGATCAACAACAAGCTCTACGCCAACATCGGCATCTCCGCGCTGGCGGCGATTAAAAACAAGCAGAACCCGCGGCAGGTCCCGGGCATCCTGGCGGACACGTCCACCAATAGTTTTGGCCCTTCTGTCGACGCCATGCCGTACCGCTCCGACTTCAACCATCCCACCGTTTTCTGGATCATGAATGGCTGGAACGATTTCCAGTACAACCTGGCGGTCGGAGCTGCGACCTGCGGCGCCTGCTATTGGTGGCTTCCCGGATCCGACAGTGGGCCCTCGCAGTACGAATGGTGGGATGGCTATGCCTCGCAGCAGATCTGGGACCCGCAAGGGAACACGAACAAGGACACCAGCAACGTTTCGGGCGCCGGTTTTACGCCGCTGAAAAGTTTCGTTGGCAATTCGTGCGTCGCTGCCCAGACTTCGTTTCAATCGGTGGGCGCCGCCAATGCCTGCCTCGGAGTGGCGACGCAAGATGCCGGAGGCTTCACGGCGGTACCGTCGCCTGCGCCTCCCGCACCTACAGACATAAACAGGTTTAACATCTACTATCCGATCATCACCGGTAAGCATAATCCGACGATCTGCCCCGGGGCCGATTCTTCCTCCGTGCAGTGCGGCATTACCAAGACCAACAATCCGCAACTGTGCGACAACAGTACCGCGAAGGGTTGCACCGCAACGGTGCTCGATCATTACACCACTTCGTTTAACTGGGCTGAAACCAACTTCTCGGCGGTTTGGTTGCGGGGACAGTGGTTCCTGGTGCGCAACAGCGCGATTACTGACGTACAAACCGGAGGTTTGAACTTCGTGACCGGTGGGGGCTATACCCGTTCCGACGTTGCTTTAGGCTATTGGTCGTTAATACGCAAGAGCCTATTCGTCGGTCACACCCAGCCGCTGGACGGCCCCAATAAGTATGCACTTCCCAGCGGACCTTTTAATCCATCCAGCAACCTGAAATGTGATGGCAATGGCAACAATCTTTGTGCATCGGCCGACAATGGAGCCGTCTTTATTGAGAGTGTGTTTCCCGGACAGCGGCTGTTCAACATCTACGACGGCCCGGCGTTCCAGGAGTACAACGCATACCTCGACATCACTACCACACCGATCACGGATTGCGCGCCAAACCCGAACGGAGTATGCGCCGGCAGCGCGTTCCCCTCTTCCCGCAACATGGGCGTGCTGCACGATCTAACGGGAACGGAGGCAAAAAAGAATCAATGCTATCTGCCCAATGCCGCAATCGCCTGGAAGCAGCCAAACGGCTTCTACTATCCACCGGCATTCAACTCCGACAACCTGTGGTTTGATAATGTCGAAATACGTCACTTTGTAGTGGAGCCGTTCTTCAAGACGGTGGGGTACGACCCATTCGTACAAAACCAGACGGAAGTCGAAAAACGGTACTGCACCTTCAACAGCGGTGAGTTCACCGCCAACTTCAATGATATCGACCGGCAAACCGTGCTCAACGATGACGACGGCACGCTGACCGGTCTGCTGGGAAAAAGCCCAAATGGAGAATTCAAGCCGACTATCTCGATCAACGAGGATAACTACTTCACCGGCCCGTTAATCACACCCGAATGCCTCTCCGACCAAGGCGTGACCCCGCTGAACCCCAACAAAAGAGTATTTACCGCGAGAACCAGTCCCTATCAATGGTTGAGCACCGCGATTACGGCCGGTTGCGGGATTCAGAATGGGACGAAGGCTCCGAACCTGTTGCAGTGCCTAAACAAAGACAACGAGGTTCAATGGGGCCACGATTGTGCCAATAACCGCTGCCGAGGCGTAGTGCTATATCGCGAAGATCTCACCAAAGACGAGATCGGAGCCGCGCCCCTGCCCCAGATCCGTATGATGGGACAGGATACCGCCCAGCGGAGCACTTTGACGCTGAATCATGGCTCATACTATATCGATACCACCCAGAGTTGCACGTCACAGATTGGAGGTTCGAATCCGGGTAAGTGTCCGGTGTGTACGCCTGCCCCGGGTCCGAATCCCCCAAAAGGCTCGGACTGCAGGTACTGTAAGCCGGGTACGGACTGCTGGGCAAACCCCGCCGATATTGATCCCACCCCGTGGAACCCCTCGTTGTTTGTCGGCGGTGAGACTTACTATGTGTACTTAATATATGCGGACAAAGACACCAAGCAGACCTACGATTTCTACGTTGGGCCGAATCAAGGGAATAAATATAAGGTGGAAGCCCAACTGGCCGACATACGCAGCGCAAACTATGTGTTCACGTCAGCCGGCAATGTGGATTGGTTGAAAAGCGAATATCAAGCCGGCACCGGGACCGTGCATGTCGCGGTGAACCTGTCAAGTCAGGCCAAGGCCTTCACGAACTCTAAAGCCAATTTCTGCCAGCCACGCAGCTTCTGCATGCCTTCCGGCGACCGATGTGTATGTCAACCGGGAACCGATTGTCATGATGACGCGGTATGCTCGTGGGGGCCCAGGGAGCTCGATTGTCCAGTGGATGCGGGCGGCAAAACGGCCTGCTACGCCTTCAGCATTACTATGCCGACGGACTTTGTACCGCCGCCAAAACCGCTGGTGCCGGATGCGGAGAATAAGCTTGAGACTCTCTTTAATCTGTTCGAAGTCAAAGATGATTATTTCAAACCCAACAGCGTGACGTTCACGAATAAGGGACCGAACGACAAAGCGTTTGATTCCGGACCCGCCTGCAAGTACGCAACGGTTCCGTCGCAGCTGGCCCAGTAAAGGAGCGGCCAAGCTGAGCCGCCATGCCGTTGCACAGGCTTGAAGCCTGTGCAGCGCCTGCGGATTTGGGTACCGCAGCCGCATGCCAGGAGAGGTCGGCGTGCGATTTGCGCGAGCAAGTCGCGTGACGGGTGAGGTGCAGGCGGGCCTGCAACGATGTATCAGGCGCGCGGAATCCGCTTCTGCGCCAATGCGTTTGGTGTCCGGAAACCCTCACCCTACCCTCTCCCTTGCAAATAAAGGGAGAGGGGACAAACTCAACCACCTGCGTGCGAATACCGCGGCATTGCCAAGCCATTTATCGACAGGCTCCTCTTGAGCAAGAGGTTTTCAGAATGGCAAAATTAAAGTATTGCTTTAATTAATTCGCGACGCAGTTGGGACCCTCGAGCGTGATCTGACCGGGCTATGTTACTTAACCAGCGGCACGAATTCCGGCATGTCGTCGGGCTTGGATTTCCATTGCGGCTTGCGCTTTTCGAGGAAGGCTGTGATGCCCTCCCCCGCGTCGGGCTGAGTTCCGATCCACCAGAAGATTTGGTCTTCCACCGCCTGGGCTTTTTCAATTTCCGGCTCGGTCAGGAAGTGGTACATCAGCCGCTTGCTGATCGCGACCGATACCGGCGACGTATTGACCGCGATCTCGGCCGCCAGCTCGCGGGTTCGCGCCATGAACTCCGCGTCCGCCCATACGTGGCTGACCAGCCCGTATTCGAGCGCTTCGCGTGCGTTCAGGATACGGCCCGAGAGCAGCAGTTCGCTGGCGCGCGCCAGGCCGACCAGCCGCGGCAGGGTCCAGGCGGCGAGCCCTTCTGGAATGATTCCGCGGCGCACGTACACCAGGCCGACCCGCGCGCTTTCGGCCGCAACCCTGATGTCGTATTGCAGCGCCAGGGAAGCGCCGGCTCCCACCGCGGGCCCGTTGATCGCCGCGATAATCGGCTTGCGGATGTTCCACGGGCGCACTTTGGGTCCGTCGCCGGTGCTGAAGTTCTCGCGGCCTTCGCTATCGAAGGTCTTGCTGCCCGACGAAAGATCCGCGCCCGCACAGAACGCCCGGCCCGCGCCGGTCACGATGATCACCCGCACCTCGTCGTTGTTGTCCAGAGCGTAATATGCCGCGTCGAGTTCCTTCCCCATCTGGCCGGTAATCGCGTTGAGTTTCTCGGGCCGGTTAAGGGTCAAGGTCGCGATCGAATCTTTGATGTCGATCTGAATCTGCTCCGATGGCATCGCATTTTCTCCTCTGTCGCGGAAGCGACGCGCCAAAAAGGGCGCGAAGTCTGTGGCACGCGGGCGATCTGTAGCCAGATCGGATACGCTCGCCAGTCCAAGCCTGGCACGGACGTTGGCGCCCGGCGCGCTTCGGGGAGCGGCGGATGACAGCTAGCCGCGCGGCTCCGATTCTAGAGCCGGTAGAGAGCGGCCGCGTTGTCGTGCGTCATAATGCGCCGCTGCCCGGCGGGTACGTCGCACAGGATTTCATCGAGCACCTGATGCGAACAGGGCCAAGTCGAATCCAGATGCGGATAGTCGTTGGCCCACATCAGGTTGCCTACACCAACCAGTTCGCGCGTCAGCACCCCGGCCCGGTCGTCCTCGAAGGTGGCGAAAAACTGGCGCCTCCAGTACTCGCTGGGCCGCAAGTCGAGGTAGTCAGCCGCCGCCTCCGGGCTGCGGCGCACCGCCTGATCGAGCCGATCCAGCCAGTGCGCAATCCATCCGATGTTGAACTCCGCGACCACAAATTTGAGCTGGGGATGGCGATGGGCGACACCCTGGCAAATCAGCTCGACCAGGGTTTGCTGGATCGAAACCGCGGCCCCGGCGTAGGCGATGAGAACGTCGAAGCCGGGGCTCGCACCCACCGGACGCCGGCGCGGGCCGTTGGTGCCGGCGTGCATGCTGAGCGGGAAGCCCGCTTCCTCGGCGGCCGCCCAGACGCGCTCGTATGCGGCATCGCGATAGGGCCGCTGCACCGGCGCGGTACACGGAATACAGCCGCCGCGAAAGCCCATACGCAAAGTCCGCTCGACTTCTTTCGCCCCCGCCGCCGGGTCGTGCAACGGGATCAGCGCCAAACCGACGAGCCGCCCACCTGCCGATCGGCAATAGTCCGCCAGCCAGTCGTTGTAATTGCGGAAGCAGGCGGCCACGAGGTCGAAATTGTCGAGGCCGAAGATCGGAAAGAAGAAGCTCGGATACAGGACCTCGGCACGGATTCCGTCCTGGTCCTGATCGGTCGTGCGGGCCTCACCATGCACCAGGCCCTCGCGCAAACCCGCGAATCCCCGCCGCAGAATTTCCCGGATGTAAGGGTCGTCCATATCCTCGGGCAGCGGTTTGTGACCGGGGCGGCGCTCGATCTGCCGGCCAGGATCCAACCGGCGTCCCGCGATTCCGAGCTGCGCCGCCGGCACCGCCCTCCCGCCCCGTGCCGGAATAACCATCGCATCGACTTCGCCATCGACACTCGCAATTCGCGGCGCTTCGTCGCCGAAGCGTTGCGTGAGACCCGCGAAAACCTCGGGCGCTTCCACCACGTGAGAGTCCGCGGAGATAGGAAGCCCGGCGCTTGCCGGTTGCACAGATAGCGCCATATCAATCCTCGAATCGATGCCGCCAGAGTTCGTGCTGCTGGTGGTCTTGGCACTCACCAAGGCGCCAATCGACGCGGTTTAGAACTCGAGCATTACTTTGCACTGGTCGTTGGGATGCGAGAGCGCGGCGAAGGCACGGGGCAAATCGTCGATTCCGACCGCATGCGTGATCATCGGCTCGGTCGAAATCCGCCCCGACGCCAGCAGCGCCATCGCGGTTTCAAACTCGCGTTTTTCCGCGCCGCTGCTGAAGCGCAAATCGACTTCGCGCCGCAACGCCCGCATCGGAGTGAACTTGTCCACCTCGCCGCAGGCGCCCAGCACGACCACGCGCCCGCCCTTGCGGACGAAGCGGATCGCCTCCTCGATGGTGCCGGGAACGCCGATACATTCAAACACCACGTCAGGTCCGTCACCGGTCATTTTGATGAGTTCCTGGACCGGACTGCGCTCCCGCGGGTTCACCACCGCATCAGCGCCCATCTTAAGCGCCATCGCGCGGCGTCCCTCGGCCATTTCCGACACCACTACCGCGCGGGCGCCCGCAAAGCGCGCCCACATCGTGGTCATCAGTCCGATCGGCCCCGCGCCCATCACCACGCAGGTTTCGCCGACCAGCAGCTGGGCGCGATGCAGACCGTGCAGGCCGACTACCGCCGGCTCGACCGTGGCGGCCGCGCGATGGCTCAACCCGGGCGGCATCTTCAGCAGTACCCCAGGCCGCGTCTTGACCTTCTCGGCGTAAGCGCCGGGAGCCTCAAATCCAATCCCAGTCTGTTTGGTGCATAGCAGCGCCTGGCCGGTGCGGCAGAAGTCGCATTCTCCGCAGTTGATCATCGGGACGACCATCACGGATTCGCCGGGCTCCAAACCGCTGACGCCGGCGCCCAGTTCGTCGACCACGGCGGAAAACTCGTGCCCCATGATGGTGCCGGCAGGCAGCACGCCCCACTGAGCCGCATGCAGGTCGGAACCGCAGATACCACAATTCTTGACCCGGACCACGACCTCACCCGGTCCAGCCTTCGGGTCGGGTACGTCGACAACCTCCAGCGGCGCGCCCGGCGCCTTGAACACGCATGCCTTCATCCCGGTTCTCCTGTGGGATCCTGTTCGGCCCCGGCCGAGCAGGAAACTGTTTGTTGTTCGCGCGGCTCCTATGCAGTGTGTGCGCGGATGAACTTGCCGATGCCTTCGATCGCTTCCTGGCCTTCGGGGAGGAAGCTTGCGAACAGTTGCCAGACGTGGATCATCTCGGGCCAAACTTCAAGCGTTACTTTAACTTGACTCGTTCGGGCACGCGCCGCGACGCGATTGGAATCGTCGAGCAGCACCTCGGCGTCGCCGACCTGGATCAGCAATGGCGGCAGTCCCTTGAGGTCCGCATGCAGCGGCGCCGCCAGCGGCGTTTTCGGATCCTTACCGCCCAGATATGATTGCGCCATCATGAAGAGCGCGTCGCGGCTGGCGATCGGGTCCTTGTCCGCGCGCGTGGTCATCGACTCGCCCTTGGCTTCCATATCGACCCATGGCGACAGGCACACACCGGCGGCGGGCAGCGGCAGCTTGGCGTCCCGAATCGCGACCAGGGTGGCCAGTGTCAATCCACCGCCGGCCGAGTCACCCGCGATCGCGATGTGAGCAGGTTCAAAGCCGTGGTCGAGCAGGTAGCGGTAACCGGCCAGAGCGTCATCCACCGCCGCCGGGAATGGATTTTCCGGGGCCAGGCGGTAATTCAGCCCCAGCACGCGGACCTGCGCGGCGCGCGAAATCCGGCCTAAAAGGTCGCGATGGGTGTTGACCGAGCCCAGCACGTAGCCGCCCCCATGAAGGTACAGCACGGCGCGGCCCGACGCGGCGCCCGGCGCGGTGACCCATTCAGCGTCGACCCCGTTGGCGCTGAGCCGTTCGCTCTTGATATCGGGTTGGGCAGGGGCCGCCATCTGCTCGAACGCGGCGCGCATTTCGGGTAGCGTCGCCCCGACCTTGTTTCCGAACGCCTTCATGGCGTCGATCGCCATCTGCAATTGCGGACTCGCCATCGCCAGGTTCCTCCTCGTCGGTGGGATGCGGCAGCAGCGCGCAAGTCGCAGCGGCGACCGCGCTGTCGCGCGTGGCGCAGCCTAGCCCATTTCGCCCGCCGCCGCCAAGGCCGCGGCGCCCAGCTGTGTGGATTTCGATATTAAGATAGCGTTGCGGAATTAAGGTTGCCGCGCGTCGTACTCGATCTGGCATTCACGGCGATAGCACAGCCCGCCGCCGAGCCAACGGCGCAGCCGCGGCAGCGGCCGTCCGCAGATCAGGCAATGTACTTCGATTCCGATCAGGCCGGTCTGAAGGCCGCGCGCCTGGCGCCGATCGGAAAGGCTTTCGACGCGCGCCAACCGCGGATGCTTGTGGGAATTGAGTTCAATTGCCAATGGCGTGTACCACCTGCGAATCGCAGCGGCTGGTGCGAAAAGCTGTTGCCGCTGTCTACAACTAGTTTGACCCTACTGAAAGTTAGTAGTTATTGCAACGATTTATGGGGGCCCGGCGGCCACCAAAATCCGCGCGATTTCCCGCCTGACGCTCAGCGTTGGCGGCGGCGGGCGCCGCCGGTGCCGCGCAATTGCAGCGGGGTGGGCGGAGGCCGGCGTCCCAGCGCAAGCAACTCGCGCTGGACCGCGCGATTGCCGGGCTCCAGGTCCAGCGCGCGCTCCAGGTAGCCGACCGCCGTCGGCACCCGTTCCATGGCGACGCACGCGCGCGCCAACGAGCGCAGCAGGCCGACGCTGTCGCCCAGGATCTCGCGCGCGCGGCGCAGCGCGCCAAGCGCCTCAGCGGGTTTCTTGAGTTCGAGCAGCGCCAGGCCCATATCGTACAGCGTCTGCCCGGCCAGCGGATCGAGTTCAAGCGCCTGCTTAAACATTGAAATCGAATTGCGTGGGGCGCCCTTGCGGTTGAGGTCGGCGGCGGCGGCGGCCAGCCGGATCGATTCCTCGGTAAATATAGACGCTTCGACTTCGACCGTGGCGCGGTCGCGGCCTAATTCAATTTTAAGGATGCGGGCTTTGCCGCCCAGGTATTGGCGGACCCGGCGCGCCACCTCGCCCTGGCTATCGTCGAGATCCAGGAAGATGGCGCCAATCGGATCGCCGATATGATCGTCGCGGAAGATGACCAAAATCTGTTTGCTGACCGCCATGCCAACCGTCAAACGCGCTCGTTGGGGTCGAACAGCTTGCGATACTCATCGAGGGCGAAGCGGTCGGTCATGCCGGCGATATAGTCGGCGATCACGCGCGGCGTCGAGTCGCCCCCGGTCTCCATCCCCTGCGCGATATGCGGCGGTAGCTGCGCGGGCTCCGCCATGTAGGCTTCGAAGAGTTGGGTCAGCATGCGGCCGGCCTTTTGGGTCATCCGCAGCACCCGATGATGACGGTACAGCTTGCGGCTCATCAAGTCCTTCAACTCCGCCACCTGCAGCGCCATCGGCGGACTGAACGCGGCCAGCGCGCGGCCGGCCTTTCTCACGTCTTCGACGCTTAGGATTTTGGCCATGCTCAGCTCGCGGTCGATGTTGGTCAGCAGGTCGGTCACCATGGTGTCGATCATCCGGATCACGAGCTGGTAGCGCGCTCCCCTGCCCCGCTCGATATCGGGGAACGCTTCACGCACTACCAGGGCCGCGGTGCGAACCAGTTCGGAGGCCTCCAGATCGGCGCGCGTCAGCATCCCGGACTTAAGCCCGTCGTCAACATCGTGCCCCAGATAGGCGATTTCATCGGCCAGGTCGACGATCTGCGCCTCCAGGCAGGGATAGACCGAAGGATCGAAGGCGCGCGCGGCGGGCCGATCCTTGAAATGGGAATGTTTGATGATCCCTTCGCGCACCTCAAAGGTCAGATTCAATCCCCGGAAGGCCGGATAGCGCTCTTCGATCCAGTCAACGATGCGCAGGCTTTGCGCGTTGTGATCGAAGCCGCCATAGGGTGCCATCAGGGCGTTGAGCACCTTTTCTCCGGCGTGGCCAAACGGCGTATGGCCCAGGTCGTGGGACAGCACCACGGCCTCGGCCAGTTCCTCGTTGAGTCCCAAAGCCCGCGCGACCGTGCGGGTAATCTGGGCGGCCTCGATCGTGTGCGTGAGCCGGGTGCGGTAATAGTCGCCCTCGTGGTTCACGAAGACCTGGGTCTTGTACTCCAGCCGGCGGAAGGCCGCGGAGTGAATGATACGGTCGCGATCGCGCGCAAACGCGGTGCGATACGGAGGTTCGGGCTGCGGGTAGCGGCGGCCCTGACTGGCGGCCGCGCGCATCGCATAGGGCGCGAGCGTCCGATCTTCGGATTGTTCCAGTTCGCGGCGGGTACGCAGCATCGTCAAACAGCCGGGGATTATCTCTTGGCGCTTTAAGGTTACGGCTCAACTGAAATCCTAGCATCGCGGCAGCGCGGTCAAGAAGGTGCGGGGATTAATTCTTCAACAGGCTTTGCCCGCGGGGCCGCCCACGCCATATAATCTGCGGCGGTGGTTGTTGTGGGCGGGGATGGTTACCGCCGGCGGAGCCGGTTGTGCGCCGTGGGTCTCGCCATGGCGCTGTCTGGATGCGCGCTGTTGCATGCGCGCACGCCAGTGCCGCGATTCGTCGCGCCGCCCCCGCCGTCACGTTCGTCGATCACCGGCGTCGCTTCATGGTACGGACCAGGTTTCAACGGCAAGCGGACCTCCACTGGAGAGATCTACGATCAGGAGGATCTGACCGCGGCCTGCACGACGCTGCCGCTGGGAACCCTGGCCTTGGTGACTAATCTGCAAAACGGCCGCAGCGTGCAAGTCCGCATTAACGACCGCGGCCCTTTCGTCAAGGGACGCCAGATCGACCTTTCCCATCACGCTGCCGCCGCGCTTGGAATCCTGGGTCCGGGGACCGCCAGGGTGCGGATCGATGTCGTGCATCTGGGCCCGCTCCAGGAGCCGGGTTACTTCGTGCAAGTCGGCTCGTTTTCGGATTCCACCAATGCCCAGCGTTTTGGCAACCGCCTGAGCCAATATTTTCCCGACGTCAGGATCGATCGCCTCAGCGTTGGCGGCCGTCCCTACTACCGGGTGCGGATGGGCGCTTTTCCTGATCACGCCACCGCCCTGGCACGCGCCGGCCAGACCGCGCGGCTCGGACTGCGATCGATAGTCGAGCAGCAATGACGGGCGAATCCAAGCGAGGCCTGATCAAACGTGTAGTTTTCGGGGTAGCCGCGTTGATCGCGGCCGGATGCGCCTATCAGTTGGTGCGCTCCGGCGCGATCGATGGCGCCCGGGTGACCAAGGTTGAAGCCGGAGTGGAGCAAATCCGGCAACTGCGGTTCAAAAAATCTGTGCCGGTGGTGGTGGAAAGCCGTGACGAGGCCGAGCGCGATATCGAAGCGCAACTGGCGCACGAGGTCAGCGACCGGGAGTTCCAAATCGACGGCGAGATCGGCAGCCTGATCGGCCTGTACCCCGAAGGTATCCAGCTTAAGCGGACCACGCTCAGTCTGCTCAAGGACCAGGTCGCCGGCTTTTACGATCCCGATACCAAGCGGATGATCCTGGTCAGCGGCGCGATCGACACCGGGGTGTGGGACGATGCCGCCGAGTTCCTGATGCAGCGCGATCTGATGGGCGAGATGGTGTTGGCCCACGAATTGACCCACGCGCTGCAAGACCAGCATTTTGATCTTTCCGGCCAGCTGGACGCGCTCAAGGACAATGATGACCGCGCGCTCGCGCTCAAGAGCGTGGCCGAAGGCGACGCCACCATCAGCGGTTTCGGCTACGTAGTGGGCGGGATGGATCAGGTCAAGCTCGACGAGATCGTCTCGCGGCTGTCCGACCTGCCGGAGCTTTTCGCCAAGGAGGCAAAAAATGCTCCTGAAGGGCTGCGCGCTCCGCTGATCTTTCAATACAGCGCCGGCGTGAAATTCGTCGCCGAAGCCTACCGGCGCGGCGGCTTCGCCGCGGTCGACGCGCTCTATCGCCAGCCGCCCCAATCCAGCCAACAGATTATTCATCCGGAGCTTTACTTCGAACAGCCCACCCCGCCGGTCGAAATCACGGTGGCCGGTTACCAGCCGCTGCTCACCGGCTGGACCAAAGATGATGAAAACTGCGAAGGCGAATTGATCCTGAGCGTGATCCTGCGGCAGGCGTTTGGAAATAACGCTCCGCAGGTCGCCGTGGCCCAGGCCTGGGCCGGTGATCGGATCGTAAGTCTGCGCAAGGGGACCGACTTAAGCGTGCTCTGGATGCTGGCGTTTAGCAGCGAGCGCGCCGCGGGCCGTTTCGCCGCGGCTTATGCCGAGGCCCTGGACCGCCGCTTGCAAATTCGCGTGCCCCATCGCGTGGATTATGAGTCGACCATGGTGCTGGTGGTAATCGGCGGGGCGGCGCGATCGTTTGCTCAACTCGAGCCGCAGGTCTTTGCGCAATCGACAGTGAAAAGACTCCCAGCTCCGCGCCCGGCCCCGCCGGCCGCAATTCAGGCCCGGTTGCCGGCGCCGTCGGACTCGGCCAGCAAAGCCCTGGCCTTGATGATCAGATCGCGCTCGTTGCGATGACTGGCCTTGCGCACGGCGTCGTCGATCCCAAACCATTTCACGTCCTGAATTTCGTCGTCGTGCTGACTGGCGTCGCCCCCCTGATGCTTCATCAGAAAAAAGCTGACGCGCTTGAAGATTCGATATAGCGGCCCGTTGGGCGATTCACGCCGGGCATAGAAATACGCGACCTGCCCCAACGGCTGATCGATACTGACCATAAAGCCGGTCTCTTCGCGGCATTCGCGCATCGCCGCCTGTTCCACGGTCTCTTTGGACTCGAGTCCGCCCTTGGGCAAAACCCAGGTGTTGCGCCCGGTGGGCTTGACCAGCACTACCTCGGGCCGGCCGCCGGGATTCTGCCAGCGCCAAATCAGACCACCGGCGGAGAACTCGCGCAGCGTGCGAAAGGCGGATTTGCGGGGTTTTTTCCTGGTTGCCATGGTTCAGCCGACCACGCCGCTAACCGGCGGCGAACACTCCTTGCGCCGTACTGGCGAGGTCAACCAGGCGCCTCAACACCTGGCGCGCCCCGCGTGATGGTGCGGTCTCAAGATTAGGGTCCCTTCGCAGCCATTCTTTGGCAAGATCGCGAAGGTGCAAAATTGTATCAAAATCGTTCATCCAATGTGCGAACCGCAGCGGCAAGGGGCCAGCTTGACGCGCGCCAAAGAGATCGCCTGGTCCGCGCAGGTCCAGATCCGCCTGCGCGATTTCGGCGCCTGACATTTTCTCAACTAATACTTTAAGTTTAGTTTGGGCCACGGGCTCAGTCTGACCCGTCATCACCAGGTAGCAATAACCGTTGTCGGTGCCGCGCCCGATTCGCCCGCGCAATTGATGAAGCTGGGCCAGGCCATAGCGCTGCGCACCGATTATGATCATCACGGTGGCGGACGCCACATCGATTCCCACCTCGATCACAGTCGTCGAGATGAGTACCTGCAAATCGCCGTCTCTGAAGGCGCGCATCACCCGGTCTTTCTCGGCGCTATCCAGCCGTCCGTGCATCACTCCGACGCGCAATCCGGCCAGCGCGCCCTTTTGCAGGTCCGCCGCAGCCGTGATCACCGCCAGCTCCTGCTGCTCGTCGCTTTCGATCAGCGGCAGGATGCAGTAGGCACGATTGCCTTTGGCCACCTCTTCGCGCAGCCGCGGCCACACCTGCCCCAGGTCCCCCTCCTCGATCAAGGCGGTGGTGACGGGCGGACGTCCGGCGGGACGCTGGTCGAGCATCGTAACTTCCAGGTTGCTGAGCAGCACGCGCGCCAGGCTGCGCGGAATCGGCGTCGCGCTCAGCAACAGCATGTCGGCGCTGGGACCCAAGGCCTTGAGCCGCACGCGATCGAAAACTCCAAAACGATGCTGTTCGTCGATTACCGCGAGTCCGAGCCGTGGTATCTCGACGGTGCGTTGAATTAGTGCGTGGGTCCCGAAGACCACTCCCGGAGCGCCGCCGCGCAGCCACGCCAGCACCTGCCGGCGCTGGGCGGCGGGCAGGTTGCCGCATAGCAGCCGGGCTTCGAGACCGCGGTCTCCGCACAGGCGGGCAAAGGTCGCGTGATGTTGCTCGGCGAGCAATTCCGTCGGCGCCATCACCGCCGCCTGGTAGCCATGGGCAATCGCGTTGAGCACCCCCCAAAACGCGACCACCGTCTTGCCGCTGCCGACGTCGCCCATCAGCAGCCGATTCATCTGGGCGGGATGCGCCATGTCCGCGCGAATTTCTTCGATCGCACGCTGCTGCGCCGCCGTAAGCTCAAACGGCAGGCTGCTGGCGAAGCGATCGGCCAGTTCGGCGCCACCGTCAAACGCGATTGCGGGCCGGCGGCGGGCGCGTTCGCGATCGATTTCGAGAGCCAATTCAAAGGCGAACAACTCGTCGGCCGCCAGGGCCTGATGGGCCGGGCTGGTGCCGTTACGCAACGCCTCCAGATCGGCGTCGGCGGGCGGCTGATGTAGATAGCGCACCGCTTGCGCAATCGAAGGCAAGTCAAGGCCGCCGCGCAACTCGGCCGGCAACGCCGCGGGCAGATCCCCGGCGGCGATTAGGGCGTTGCTGATCGCGGTCCGCGCGAGGCGCTGACCGACGTAATCCCCGATCCGGTAAAGCGGCTGTAACGCCTGGGGTTGGTCTTGACCAGGCAGTTGTACCTCAGGATGAACGATCTCCAGCCGCCCGTCATTGCCGCGGGTTGCCTTGCCATGAACTACCACTTCGCTGGCGCCGCCAAAGCGCTGGCGCAGATTGGGTGCCGCGTTGAACCAGATTACGCGCAGCTTGCTCCCCCGGTGATCCTGCAGCCATCCGGTCAGAAGCCGGCGCCAGCGCGAACCGCGCATCGGCCGCTCGCTGAGATTGACCAGACGGCCGGTGACCGTAACCACTTCGTCCGCATTAATCTCATCTATTACTTTAGATTTACGCCAATCAGCATATCGCGACGGGAAGCAGAAGAGCAGGTCGCCAATCGTGCCGATACCGCGCTGCGCCAAGGCAGTGGCGCGTTTGGGGCCGATTCCCGGCAACTCTGAAAGCGGATTGGCGGCGCTAAGCTGTGCCGACGAGGCGCGCGCACGATGCGGACCCAACGGGTGGTCGGCGATTTGGTCGATTGCGGCCACGTCCATTCATACCATGACGGCCGGTATCCGTTCGAATCCCCCCGTATCAATCGAACCCCTATGGATTAACATTTTTTACCTGCTCAATGGTCCTACCCAGTTGGAATCGGGTGTTCGGTCGGTTGCCAGAGAACATATTTTTTCCCCGATGCACAACTGGCGCGTATAAAACCGGCCATAGTGGTTAGTTTCCTGATGGCAAGTTAATTGCTGCATCAATCTTGGATACCATGCCAGCCTCAAAGAAAAGTCTTGTAAACGAATGTGGCCCGGGGACGTTCAAAGATCAGAATCAAAGCTTAACCGCCCCGGATGGGGTGCGGTTCAGTACCAAGTCGGGTTGTGGGAGTACTCCAATGAAAAAACTGGTTTTGGCGCTCACAGCGCTGTTGTGGCTGTCGGGTGCATTGCTAACCAATGCGCCGGTTTCGGCGCAAATGAACCGCCCGCCCGGGTGGGGCGACTACGACAGCGGTCGTCAATGGCGCGACGCCAGTTGGTGGTGGACCAACCATCCCGATTGGGTGCGCCAGCATCACCCCACCTGGTGGGGCGAATTCGATCAAAGCCGCACTTGGCGACCCGCGTCGTGGTGGTGGCAAAACAATCCCGATTGGGTCCGCCGCCATCACCCGGAATGGTGGGGTGACTGGGACCGCGACCACGTCTGGCAGCCCGCCAACTGGTGGTATCAGCAAAATCCGAGCTGGATTTACCAGCATCATCCCGAATGGTGGGGCGCCCCGTACGAGGGACAGTGGTATCCCGCCGCCTGGTGGGTGCAGAACTTCCCGCAGTGGGTGCAGATGTATCATCCCGAATGGTGGGGCGCGGTGAACCAGGGACAGTGGTATCCCGCGTCATGGTGGTACGCCAATAATCCCAACTACATCGCGTCCAACCACCCGGAATGGTGGGGCGACCCGGACAATCAAGGCGTTTGGCAGCCGTCGAGCTGGTGGGCGCTGAACAATGCCGCCGCCTTGAGTAACAATCATCCGGATTGGTGGGGCGACTGGGACAGTAACCACGTCTGGCAGCCGGCGGGATATTGGTATCAGGTCGAGCCGCAATACGTCTATGCCAATCATCCGGATTGGTGGGGCGATTGGGACGACCATCATCGCTGGTACCCGGCGTCCTGGTGGTACCATAACAACCCCGGGTGGGTCGCGCAGAACCATCCATATTGGTGGGGTGACGCCGATGAGCATCACATGTGGCACAGCGACGTGTGGTGGCAGCAGCACAATCCGAACTGGGTAGCCCAGCACCACCCGAATTGGGTCGGCACTTACGATCAGCAGCATCGATGGCGCGACCTGAACTGGTGGGCGGCTAAGAACCCGGCCTACATTCAGCAGAACCATCGGAATTGGCTTCCGGCGATGCAGCAGGTGATCGCGCATCAGCAGTCGCAGCAACAGCGCATCGCGCAGCTCAGCCCGGCGATCGTGGCGGCCCGTGAGCAAGCAATCGGGCGCAACCGCGGCCTGGCCCAGGCGGCCGCGGCCCAGCGGGCGGCGCAAATGCGTATGCGCCAGCAAGCAGTCACTCTGCGCGCCCGGCAGCAGCGCCAACAACAGATGGTGCTGCGCGAACGAGCGACCCCGCAGTCGCTCCAACAGCAGCACGCCGCCGGACTGAACGCGGCGCCAGGGACCGCGACCGAACGCGCACGCCAGCAGGCAATCGAAAATGCGCAACATGCCGGCCATCTGAATCCCGAACAGCAGCGGGCCGCCCAAGCCGCCGCTATGCGCGACAATCAGCTCAAGGCGTCGCAGAACCAGCAGCTGGAACAGCAGCGCGCTGGTCAAGCCGCGGCGGCGCGTGAGAATCAACTAAAGGCCTCTCAGTCTCAGCGCCTGGAGCAGGAGCGCGCCGCCCAAGCTGCGGCGCAGCGCGAAAATCAGCTCAAAGCGTCGCAGTCACAGCGCCTGGAACAGGAGCGGGCCGCTCAGGCTTCGGCCGCGCGTGAAAATCAGCTAAAGGCCGCCGAGTCTCAGCGCCTGGAACAGGAAGCGGGCCGCTCAAAGCTCGGCTCGGCCGCACGTGAGAATCAGCTAAAAGCCGCCGAGTCTCAACGGCTGGAACAGGAAAGGGCCGCTCAAGCTTCGGCGGCGCGTGAGAACCAGCTAAAGGCGGTCCAGTCGCAGCGGCTGGCACAGGAGCGCGCGGCCCAAGCCGCAGCTGCGCAGAGAACCGGCCAGACGCACCTGGAGCAACAGCGACTCGAGCAGCAGCGCATCCAACAGCAGCACAAGCTGCAGCAGCAGAGCATGGAAGGAGTCCGTCGGCAACAGGCAGCGGCGATGGCGCACGCGCAGCAGCGGGCGGCAGCCAACCGTGCGACGCTCCACCGCGCCGCGACGATGCAGCGCCCGATGCCGGCTCCGGCCGCGCGTGCAGCGATGCCGGCTGAGCGCCACGTCCAGGCGACGCCGCCCAAACGGCACGTTGAATAGCTGCTAATTAGATCGCCGCTTCCGAACCAGGGCGGGGCGGCTCGGTACACCACCGAGCCGCCCCGCCCTATTTTTTCGCCGCGAAAGTAATCGTGGAACTACGCATTCTAACTGGTGGACGCCCGCCGCTCAGGCCACTATTTCATGATCTGGGTAAGCCCGCTCGGCAGGGCATAGAGCGACAGGTTGTGATACTGCACGGGAACGGCGGAATTGAGGGTCGGAGGCGAAGCGGGCCACGCGACACTGGCGTGATCGGCTTGTACGTCGTAAATAACCGCGTTTT
This sequence comes from uncultured Pseudomonadota bacterium, assembly GCA_963805995.1. Taxonomy (GTDB): domain Bacteria; phylum Desulfobacterota; class Binatia; order Binatales; family Binataceae; genus JAJPJA01. The sequence goes on from CAWDWL010000041.1 coordinate 56,659, forward strand.
CACCACCGGACGGGAGCACGAAGCTCTTTTGGCCGTTTAAGTTCGATGGAATGGCAGTGGTCGGGCCCCGGAAGACGAATTGTAACTTCCACAGCTTCTCGTTTCGATCCCACGTGTCAACATGGTCCGCGGTGTATGCCAACTGCCGGTCCAGGTACAGTACCCGATGGGAATAACAATAGAACGACTTGGTATCCGTATTGGGCACCAGATCCAGGACGTAAACATCACGAAGTTCGAATTTACTCCGCTGTGGTCTTATGAATCCGCTCGCGTGCCCTCCATATACCCAATTGGCCAGGTAATTCTCCCTCTCGCTGGCATGGGCGGTCCAGCCGCTGTGGGCGACAAAGAGCATTTTCTTCTCCCCCAGGAAATGCGGGATGAACCAGTTCGGTATGCCGCTGAAGCCGCCCCTTTGATCGTCATTGGTCCAATCTGTCCCTTGCAGCGGAGAACAGCGCGCCGTGCTGGATAATCGCAGGGAACGGCGCAATGAAGGCAGAAACACGTAGAGTTCGGGAACGCGGTTCGGGTCGTCGGGAAAAATCGCCATCGACGTAAGATACTTCGACTGCTCGGGGGTTATCTGCTGATCGTAAATAGAGAGATAAATGCCGTTGGACTGCGGATTGGTAATCGGCTCGCCCGCGTCGCTGACATGAGACAGCTTGAAAAATAATTGCATTCCGATGCTGCCGGTGGCATTGAAAAAGCGGTCAACAAATGCGACCGGATATGACGACCAATACATGCTCGGAATATACGTATAGTAGAGGTCGTACAGCAGCTTTCCCCCGATATCCGGATCGGTCGGATTAAGGAATGGAACCCCGGCGCCGTAATTCTTGATGTTGTAGCTTCCGTTGGCCAATTTGACCAGTTGAGCCTGACCGGAATATTTTTCGGTGTCGGCCAGGTACTTGGTGGGAAGCTGGGTTGGAAGCGTAGGGCCAACCTCTATGTAATCGTCAGGACCGCTTCCCATCTTCCAGAAGTACTTGCCGCTCATAAATGCCTGGAGGCTGATTGGCATGAATTTACGGTACTGCTGCCAGTTAGCGGTCGTGATTTTGGTACCGACCGGAACGGTTTCCGCCGAATTGGCGGGAACAAACTCATCGATTAGCTTTTCATTGAAAGCGTCAAGGTCCTGGGCGACCGCGGGCAGGGCCGGCAACGCCAGCGCCACGGACAGAACGACGAATGGTAGGAAGATTGTAGGCTTCATTCCTCATCCCCTGGAACGAATGTTTGCTTGTCCCTAGCTCGAAACCTTCCTCCTGTCAAACGTCTGTTAGGTTGAACACACAAACACACGGGGACAGAATGCTTTTTCCTCCCCTTCTTGGTACAACCTGTCGGTAAACTCTTAAACTAACCCTGCGGCTGCGGATTTGGCTACCGCAGCCGCTACCCCGAAAGGGGCTGCAGGCGGGCCGGCAAAGTGGTGTCAACCATACAGGATCTCGCTGCGGGCCAGCGCGTCTATCTTACTTGAGGCGTATCAGAACCTTCATCCTCTCTCACAAACTGAATGTGGGAGCGGGGACCAACCGATTGTACCTGCTATCCAATTTCCGGGAGCCTGCATGTAGATCATTCCGAAACCTGGAAAGGGCCACACCGCCGCGGTCTGCCAAAGAGCGGTAACGGATACCTCAGCGGCGATGATAATCCTGCAGCGCGGCGATTTCGGTGCGCCCGTCGCGCAGCGCCGCGATTGCGGTCACGGCGGCCTGCGCGCCGGCGATGGTGGTGAAGAACGGCAAGCGCAGTTCCAGCGCCGTGCGGCGAATCGAAAATGAGTCCTGCTTGGTTCCGAGCTCCGGCGTGTTGATCACCATCGCGATGCGGCCCTCGCGCATCAGGTCGACGACGTGCGGACTGCCCTGGGCGACCTTGTTGATGAGATCGCATCGCAGCCCCAGGTTCTCAATGTACGCCGCGGTACCGCGCGTGGCGACGAGGTGGAAGCCCATCTGGCTCAAGTGCCGCGCGATTAGTTCCAATCCCTGCTTGTCTTCGTCGCGCACGCTGATAAACGCGGCGCCACCCGAAGGCAGGTCGGTGGCGGCGGCGAGCTGGGCCTTGGCAAAGGCCGCTGGGAAAGACCAATCGATACCCATCACCTCGCCGGTGGATTTCATCTCCGGTCCCAACAGTGTATCCACGCCGGGGAAACGTACGAAGGGGAACACCGATTCCTTGACGGCGACGTGCGCCGGCGTGATCTCCGTGGCGAAGCCCATCTCGACCAGCTTGCGGCCGGTCATGACGCGGGCGGCGAGTTTGGCCAGCGGCACGCCAATCGCCTTGCTGACGAACGGAATCGTGCGCGAGGCGCGCGGGTTGACCTCCAGGATGTACAGTTCGCCGCCGTACAGTGCGTATTGGACGTTGATCAGGCCGAGCACGCCCAGCTCCATCGCCAGCAGCTTGGTCTGGCGAATCAGCTCGGCGATCACCGCGGGGCTGAGCGTATGCGGGGGCAGCACGCACGCGCTGTCACCCGAATGGATACCGGCATGCTCGATATGCTCCATCACGCCGCCGACCACCACTGTCTCGCCGTCGGAAATCGCGTCGACGTCCATCTCGATCGCCCCGTCAAGGTACTGGTCGATCAGCAGCGGCTTGTCGCCCGACGCCGCGAACGCGTTGTCGGTGTAGGACCGCAACGCGTCCTCGCTGTCGACAATCTCCATCGCCCGGCCGCCCAGCACGTAGGATGGACGGATCAGGACGGGATAACCGATGGTGGCCGCCCCGGCCACCGCCTCGTCCAGATTGCGCGCCAGCACGCCGTGGGGCTGGCGCAGGTTGAGCTTGCGCACCATCTCGTTGAAACGCTCGCGATCCTCGGCGCGGTCAATCGCGTCGGGCGACGTGCCCAGAATCGGCACTCCGGCGCGTTCCAGAGCGACTGCAAGTTTGAGCGGCGTTTGGCCGCCGAATTGAACAATCACGCCCAGCGGCTTTTCGCGCTGGACAATCGCCAGCACGTCTTCGAATACCAGCGGCTCGAAATAAAGCCGGTCCGAGGTGTCGTAATCGGTCGACACCGTCTCCGGATTGCAATTTACCATGATGCTTTCGAAACCGTCCTCGCGCAGGGCGAAGCTGGCATGAACGCAACAATAATCGAATTCCAGTCCCTGGCCGATTCGGTTGGGTCCCGCTCCCAGGATGATCACCTTCTTGCGATCCGTCGGATCGGCTTCGTCCTCACCGTCGTATGACGAATACAAATACGGGGTAAAGGCCTGGAACTCGGCGGCGCAGGTATCGACGGTTTTGAACACCGGTTTGATTTCCAGCTCCTGCCGGCGTTTGGCAACCTCCGCTTCGGCGGTTCCCGTTAGCTCGGCGATGCGCTTGTCGGCAAAGCCCAAGGCCTTGGCTTCGCGCAGGTGGTGGGCATCCAGCGCAACGCTGCGCAAGCGTTCTTCGGCGCGCACGATTTTGGCGATCCCGTCGATGAACCACGGATCGATTCCGCTGATTTGGGCAATCTGCGCGGGTTGCATTCCCAGCCGCAATCCATCGGCCAGGTAATAAATCCGCTGGCTGTTGGCGGTTACCAGCCGGCGCCTGATTTCCTCCATCGCCGATTCCTGATTCATCCCGGCGACGCGGCTTTCGAAACCCGAGGATCCGGTTTCCGTTGAGCGCAGCGCCTTGTGCAGCGATTCCGCGAAGGTCCGCCCAATCGCCATCACCTCGCCGACCGACTTCATCTGCGGTCCCAGCTCGTCCACCGTGGCGGGAAATTTCTCGAAGGTGAAGCGCGGGATCTTGGTGACGACGTAATCGATAGTCGGCTCGAAGCAGGCCGGGGTCTGACGCGTGATATCGTTGGCGATCTCGTCGAGGCGATAGCCAACCGCCAGCCGCGCGGCGATCTTGGCGATCGGAAATCCGGTGGCCTTGGAGGCCAGCGCGGAGCTGCGCGAGACCCGCGGGTTCATCTCGATTATCACCATCCGGCCGTCTTTGGGATTGACCGCAAACTGGATGTTGGAGCCGCCGGTGTCGACGCCGATTTCGCGGATGATGCGCAACGAGGCGTCGCGCATGATTTGATATTCCTTGTCGGTCAGGGTCTGCGCCGGAGCCACCGTGATCGAATCGCCCGTGTGCACGCCCATCGGATCGAGGTTCTCGATCGAGCAGACGATGACGACGTTGTCGGCGCTGTCGCGCATCACTTCCAGTTCAAATTCCTTCCAGCCTTCCACCGACTGCTCGATCAGGATTTCATGGCTTGGCGAGCAGTCCAGTCCCCACAGCACCTTGGCCCGGAAGTCGTCCAGGCTGCGCGCGATTGAACCGCCCGTGCCGCCCAGCGTCCGCGAGGGCCGGATGATAACCGGCAGTCCAATTTGGCGGCGGACTTCATCGGCCTCGGCCTCGGAGTGAGCGACCGCGGAGGTCGGCACCTCGAGGCCAATTTTCACCATCGCCTGCTTGAACAGGTCGCGGTCTTCGGCTTTCTTGATTGCGGCGATGCTCGCGCCGATTAGTTTCACGCCATAGCGCTCCAGCAGCCCCGCCTCAGCCAGCTCCAGCGCCAGGTTGAGTGCGGTCTGGCCGCCCAGCGTGGGCAGGATCGCGTCGGGCCGCTCGCGTTCCAGGATGCGCTCGACCGTGGCTACGTTCATCGGCTCGATATAAGTCCGGTCCGCGAACTCCGGATCAGTCATGATTGTGGCGGGATTGGAATTGAGCAGGATCAGACGCAGCCCTTCCTCCTTGAGCGCCTTGAGGGCCTGGGTGCCCGAATAGTCGAACTCGCAGGCCTGACCAATCACAATCGGTCCCGACCCGATCAACAATACCGATTTCAAATCCTTGCGCAGAGGCACGGTAACTTACGCCATCTTCCTTTCAGCGGCCAGTACGCGGTCGAGTGCCTCCGCGCCGTAACGCGGAAAGGCTTCGACCAACTGCCGAAAACGTTTGAACAAATAGCCCGCATCGTGGGGACCGGGCGAGGCTTCGGGATGGTACTGCACGGAGAAGAACGGGACGCCCTGCCCGCGCAAGCCTTCCACCGTATGGTCGTTGAGATTGAGATGAGAGATCTCGGCGCGACCGGCAACCGAATCGGCGTTCACCGCGAAGCCATGGTTCTGCGAGGTAATCTCCACCCGTCCAGTGGTGAGGTCCTTGACCGGATGATTGGCCCCGTGATGGCCAAAGTCGAGCTTGTAGGTCTGGCCGCCGATCGCGAGGCCCAGAATCTGGTGACCCAGACAGATCCCGAACACCGGCTTCTTGCCCAGGACTCCGCGCATCGCTTCGCTGGCATAGGGCAATGCCGCCGGATCCGCCGGACCGTTGGAAAGAAACACGCCGTCCGGATCGCACGCCAGGATGTCGGCGGCGGTCGCCGTGGCGGGCAGGACCTTTACCCGCAAGCCGTGGGAAATCAGCGAGCGCAGGATGTTGCGCTTGATGCCATAATCCAGCGCGACCACCAGCGGCGCGCCATCCAGTTGCGGGCGGCCGTAACCGCGGCCCAGTTCCCATTCGCCGGAGTCCCAGTCATAGCCTTCCCCGCAGGTCACTTCCTTGACCAGGTCGCGTCCCACCAGTCCGGGCGAGGCTTTGGCCTTCCGCACCAGGCTTTCGGGATTCAGGTCGACGCTTGAGATGAGCGCTTCCTGCGCGCCGCAGGTGCGGATATGACGGACCAGCGCCCGCGTATCGATTCCTTCAATCCCGACCACTCCCGCCTGCTGCAGGTATTGGTGCAGCGGCATCTCGGAGCGCCAGTTGGAAGGACGCGGCCAGTAATCCTTGACGATGAAGCCTTCGACGTAGATTCGCGCCGACTCCGTGTCCTCTTCGTTAACCCCCACGTTGCCGATTTCGGGGTAAGTCATGCACACCAACTGGCCCTTGTAGGAAGGATCGGTCAGGACTTCCTGGTAGCCGGTCATTGCGGTGTTGAACACCACTTCGCCCACGGTTTCGCCAATCGCTCCGAAGGCCAGGCCGCGGAAAATCCGTCCGTCGGCCAGCGCCAGTATTGCGGGTTGCTTATTTTCGCTGTTCATCTTTTCGCGTCGTACCGTGCCGCCGCCGAAGTCTCGGCGCATTCAAATCCTGTTGCGGCCGCGCGTCGTAAACGATCTCACCGTTCACAATCGTTAAAAGCGCCTTGCCTTTGAGCCGCCGCCGCGTGAACGGCGTGTTACGGCTGCGCGACAAAATCTCTCCCGGATCGACCTCCCATTGGAGCTGTGGATCGATCACCGTGAGGTCCGCCGGACCGCGCTCATACAGCCGCCCACCCTCAAGCTTGAGCAACCGCGCGGGATTCAGCGACATCAACTCGACCAGCCGCATCGGAGTGATGAGCGAACTGTGAACCAGGTCCATGGCCAGGCCCAGCGCGGTCTGCAAACCGATTACTCCGTTGGCCGCCCCAGTGAAGGCCCGCGCTTGCGGCGCGCTCAAGGGCCATCGATGATGGCCGGCGCCGAAGCATCCGGCCAACTCCGCAGCCGCCTTGGAGCCGGGATCATGAGGGGCATGATCGGTCGCGATCATATCGATGGTGCCGTCGGCCAGCGCCGCGCGCAAGGCGTCAACGTCTTCGCGGTCGCGCAGCGGCGGATTCATCTTGGCGTCGGTGCCGAATTCCAGCACCGATGCGCCGTCCAGGCTGAAGTGATGCGGCGTGGCCTCGCAGGTCACGATGGCTCCGCGCTCGCGCGCGGCGATTACCAGCTCCAACGATTCGCGGGTGGAAACGTGCGCGATATGGACCTTCTTGCCGGCGCCGACGGCCAGGGTGAGATCGCGCCGCACGCGCTCGCTCTCCGCGGTGGGCGGCACGGCCGCGACGCCGAGGGTATCCGCCGTCGCACCGGCGTTGATCGCGCCACCGCACGCGAGGTCACGGTCCTCTTCATGCAGTGAAATCGCCAGCCCCAAAATTCCCGCACGATGCATCGCATGCAGCAGCAAATCGGGATCGTCCACCGGCATGCCGTCGTCGGAAAGCATCCTGACGCCGGCCGTCGCGAGCGCCTCGTAGTTCGCCGCCTCCAGTCCTTTGAGGCCCTTGGAAACGGCGCCGACTGGAATCAACGCGGCTCCCCGTACGGCTTTTGCGCGGGCCAGCATGTAAGCGGTGACCTCGGGGCTGTCGTTGACCGGTACGGTGTTGGCCATCGCCGCCACCGCCACGAATCCGCCCGCCGCCGCCGCGCGCAAGCCGCTCTCAATCGTCTCCTTGTGCGGATGACCGGGATCGCGCAGATGGGTGTGGACATCGATCAGTCCCGGCACTACCCAGCATTTGTCGACCGCGATTACCCGTGCTCCCGAGGGCGGCTTGATGACTCCCGGCGGTTCAATCGCCGCGATGCGACCGCCGCTGATTTCGATATCGTACGGTCCATGCCGCCCCGACGCCGGGTCGATCAGAGTGCCGCCCATTACGAACCGGCTCTTCATGCGCTCTCCCCGGCCTCTTTGAGCGATTCCACCATCGAGTAAACCATGACCCGATCCGCGGGTCTGGCGCCGCCCCCCTCCACCGGATCTCCCAGGCGTACCTGGACGCGCTCGTTGCGCGCGGTGGGGACGTTCTTGCCCACGTAGTTGGGCCGAATCGGGACGGCGCGATGACCGCGGTCAACCAGGACCGCCAGCCGCACTCCGGCCGGGCGTCCCAGCTTCCACAGCGTGGTCATCGCGCGCTGCACCGTCCATCCGCTGTTGAGCACGTCATCAGTCAGTACGATGATGCGGTCCTCGACCTCGAAGCTCTGGGCGCCGCCCAATGGCTGCAAAGCGTCAAAGCCGCGGAAGACATCGAGCGCCGCGCAGGGAATCCGCACCTGGGTCTGGCGCTCGATAAGCTCGCACAGACGCAGCGCCAGCAGCGCGCCATGGCTCACGATTCCAACCACGCTGACGCGCGCCAAATCGGGCAGGTCGCGGATGATATGCGCCGCAATTGCTTCGACCGCGTGGGCGATCTCTTCCGCATTCATGATCTCGCGCTGTGGACCGCGCCGATAAGGCTCGTAGCCCGCTTCTTCAGCCTGCTTGACGGTTTCGAAGACCGCCATCGTGCCGTCTTCGAGCCATTGCCTGACATAGCCCAGCAAGCTTTCGTCGAACTTGTAATAGCGGCGGCTGCGTGAATGTCCGACGTACTGCACCTTGAGTTCGCGTTCGCAGAATTCACAGCGCAGGCATAGCTCGGCGCGGCTGAAGGCGGGCGCCATCCGGAAGCGCGGGCGCAGGTAGCGGCTTTCGTGGCGGCTGATACAGCTCGGATTGGAACACGTTGGCGCGTTTTCAGCCTTGAAGGTAAGAGGTTTTGGACCGCCGGCCTTGATCCGGGCGCCGCCGGCGTTTTCCAGCATCCATCCGATCAGCGCCATCCGCACCGGCACCCCTGCGGCGGCCTGTTCGAAGTAAACCGCGCGCGGGTCGGAGTCGAGTTCATAAGACAGCTCATCGGTGCGGGGCAGCGGATGCATTACCACCGCTTCCTGGGTGCGGCTGGTCTTGAGCGCGCGCGCATCGAAGCGCACGTAGTCGGACTGGTCGCGCTCCTGTTCGGAGCGGCGCTCACGCTGAAACCGGGTGACGTAAAATGCGTCCAGAGCGCCCGGTCCCGGCGACGCGGGCGCCGGATTTATGACCGGCATATCGCCGGTGAACAGCGCCATCTGATGGGGCGCGCTGGGGGTCAGATACATCGCGTCCAGGCCGCCGGCCAGGGTTTTGAGTTCGCTGATGCTGACCGTGGAGAAACTGTAATTGCGCTCGGCGGCCAACCGCGCCAACACGTAATCGGGAACCCCCATCCCGCGGTTTGGCACCGCGACCACGTTGGCGCCGAAGCGCGCCAAGCGCGTAAATCAGCGAATGGACCGTGCGGCCAAACTTGAGGTCGCCGCAGATTGCCACCGTCAGTCCGCGCAGATGGCCCTTTTTCTTGCGCAGGATGTAGAGATCGCACAGTGTCTGCGTGGGATGCTCACGGCTGCCGTCGCCGGCGTTGATCACCGTACACCGAGCATAATCCGCCGCGACCTGCGCGGCGCCATCAAACGGATGGCGGATCACAATCAGATCGGCATATCCGCTCACCACCCGGACGGTGTCGGCCAGGGTCTCGCCTTTGGCCGCGGAACTGGCGTCCATCGACGCGGAGCTGATCACCGAGCCCCCGAGGCGAAGGGCCGCCGATTCAAAGCTTAGCCGGGTGCGGGTGGACGGCTCGTAAAACAACGTCGCCATGATCAAGCCATCGGCGACGTGCAGGCGCTCGCCGGTTTCCAGGTGCGCGGCAAATTCGTCGGCCAGAACGAAGATCCGCTCGATTTCGCTGACCGACAGATCGTCGATCGAGATCACGTCATTTTTTGGCAGGCGCTGCATGGTCTCGACGTCGCCTTTGGCGCACCCAAGGCGCCGGTTACTTCGCCCCTCCAGTCAGCACCGCGTCCGCCCCGTCGGTTTCGCTAAGCCGCACGAACACCCGCTGGCCATGCGGCGCGGCGACATTCTTGCCTACGAAATCCGCCTTGATGGGCAGCTCGCGCTCGCCGCGGTCAACCAGCACGGCAAGTTGAATCGACTCCGGCCGTCCGAGATCGGCGATCGCGTCAAGCGCCGCGCGCACGGTGCGCCCGGTGTAAAGCACGTCATCCACCAGCACCACCCGCTTGTCCTCCAGCGGGAACGGGATCTCGCGCGCCAGCAGGCGCGGATCGCCCGCGCCCGACTTGTTGTCGTCACGGTAGAGCGAGATGTCGAGGGTCCCAATTGGAACCTCGGCGCCGGTGATCTCCGCCAGCGCGGCCCGCAGACGCATGGCGAGATTGGCGCCGCGCCGCACGATTCCGATCAGCGCCAGATCCGCGGGCTGGGGGTTGTGCTCGACAATTTCGTGGGCCAGGCGCTTGACGCAGCGCGCGATCGTGGCGCCGTCCATCACCGTCTGATAACCGGTGCTCATCGGCGCCGGCGCAAAAAAAGTCCCGGTCTGCGGACGCAGCCGGGGAATGGAAGTTTGCTAATCACTGTCACCTACCCTTTTCGTCCTCTCAGGGACGAATTTAAAAGGCGTTGAGCCGGTCTTATGTCCGTGTCGCGGCGACCGGCGTTCTCTCAAGGCTAACCGCTGCCTTATCCGCCAGTCAAGTCAGGCCTGCCGCTGGCGGCGTTTGGGTATCAACACCGAAACCGTTTTGGGTTTGCGCCAACCGCTTGCTAAAGGTCTCAAGGTCCACTCTTGAGGGGGGTTCACCGACTACGGACATGCAGAATTTTATGCTACGGGCGCTTTCGCGGCGTCGGCATTTGGACCCAACCCGGCGGCGCACCCTTGCTCGCCTGCTTCTTCCAGTGTTGTTCGTAGGCGCCGGATTGCATTCCTGGAAGACCCGGTCGTGGGCTTTCGAGGCTACCCCCACAACCACGTCGTGGCAGGTTTATTTCTCGCCGGACGGAGGATGCACGCAAGCGATCGTCAATGCGATCGGCGCCGCGCATCAGCAGATGATGGTGCAGGCGTATGAGATGACCTCGCCGCCGATCAAAAACGCCTTGGTGGCTGCCCAACGCCGGGGCGTCAGGATACAGGCGATTTTCGATCCCTCCGCGCTGAACGAATCCAATACGATGGTCGGCGAGCTAAGCGCCGGCGGCATTTCCGTCTTCATCGACAGCGTGCACCGCCCGGGCCTGGCACACAACAAGGTGATGATCATCGACGGGGCCATGGTGATTACCGGCAGCTTCAATTTCACCAAGGCGGCGGAGTTCCGCAACGCGGAGAACCTGTTGATCATAAGGGACCCGGCGCTGGCGGCAGCGTACGCGAGAAATTTCGCCAACCATCTATCGCATTCGTCGCCGCTGGGCTCCGCCGACATCCCTGCGCCAAAAGCCACGCATTACCACCACTACTACTATCGGCATTATCATCGGCATAGTTACTGGTGAGATCTTTGTATTTCGCGGGCCCTGCGGTCTGTCCCACTGATTCAGACACCCCCACCCTGGGTCAGCCTGAGGCTTCAGCTTCGCAAACAGCGTCACAACAGCATGTAAAAAGCGAGATGAGCACAGCGAAAATGTGGGAACTCCAGTGACAGCCTGGAAGGCTGTCACTGGTGGGCAGGGACGCCCGCCCCACTGAAAACTGTCCGAGCCAGTGGGGCGGGCGTCCCTGCCTGCCGCTTCGCCGCAGGAATGTAGAAACTCCAGTCACAGGCTGGAAGCCTGTGACTGGAGTTTCTACATTGTCGCTGTAATTTTCTCCCCCGGACCGGGGGAGATGGGCCCCGCCGCGGCGCCCAGAGAGGGTCCTTTGTCAGCGCGTCCGCCAAGGCGCGCGATTAAGGAAACCGGCAGCGCTGCATAAATCGCTTCGAGCACATCTTCGATCTCGGTGTTCACTGCTGCATTCCAAAGTCGCATCGCTCGATAACCCTGCTCGGTGAGACAACCCGTTCTCAAGGGATCCGTGCACTCTTGCTCCGGTTCGGCATGTTGATTGCCGTCGAGTTCGATAATCCGGTGGCGCGTGACGCAGCAGAAATCTGCGAAGTACGGACCAATGTGGTACCGGCGGCTGAATTTGAATCCCGCAAAGCGCCTGGCTCTGAGGTGCGCCCACAACTTCCGCTCCTCATCCGCACACTCAGCCCGAAGGCGCCGGCCTTGATCGCGCAAAGGTTCGTCACCGGAACCTCATAATCGCGCGCCTGAAGCAGGCGCCCTCTCACAGGCTGGAAGCCTATGCCACAAAGTCACCTCAATCATTTAGAAAGGAGGGCTCTGGTCCTGCTTTTTTTCCGTGGCACAGTGGCGAAGCCATTCCAGCGTGTGATTTTTTTCTTCCAAAGGTCTCGGAAAAGAGGATGACAGGCTACAAAAACCTGTCCCACCATCAAAAAATATCCTTTTTTCCACCACCATTTCCGCGGACCGCGCAGCCACGGTTCGGTCCGAATTTGTAGAAGCTTGTGGGACAGCCTATCCAAGGCTGTCAATCGCAGGCATGAGGCAGGCGGCCGCGCCGCTCACTTTTTTGTCTTCGGTATGCGAACTGCGGGAAGACCGCAGCGTCAGCCGCGGGCCTGGCGTTCGAGCTTGCGCAGGCGTTGGTCCTGATCCTTGACCTGAACCGAGATCTTGTCGTCGAAACGGTCGAACTTCTTGGCCAGGCTGGTCAGCGCTTTGTGCGTCGCCTTGACTTCGTTGCGCACTTCGGCAGCGACGCTTTCCGCGCCAGCGGCGGCCGCCGCTCCCACCGCGCCTTGAGTGCTTGAAGCGGCGATTCGCCGGGTGCCCTCCCGCTGCAATTCGGCGCCGCGCTTTTCCAGCTCCTCGCTGAACTTGCGCTGCGCTTCCTCCAAACGGTGGCCAATTTCCGCGCTGATTTCCGCGGGCAAGGATACCGACGGATTCGCGGCGATACGGCCCACGGCGCCCTTGAGTTCCTCGAATCCCGCGATGTCCTGCCTGATTTGAACGCGGGTGGCGCCCAAGGCCTCATTGAGCCGCACCATCTCGGCAGCCAGATCGGAGCGCGCCGCCATCAGGCGCGTGCGGTTGTCCCCAATTTGGTCGGATAAGAAGCGAATCTGTTTCCCGACTTCGTTGAACTGGGAAATCATCTCGTCCTGCAACATTTGGAGCTTCCCGCTGAAACCCTCCGCGACCTCGACCACCAATTCAAAGCGTGAGCTCAGCTGCTCGAGCAGCACTGCAACCTTGTCCACCGCCTCTTCACCCACCGGTCTGTCACCTGCTCTTCTAGTGTATGATCCGCCCGAATCGGTCCCATCGGATCGGGATATAGGCCTTGCTGTCCGAGTCCCAGGACCAATAAATCACCATCGCCCGCCCTTCGACGTCGTTGTCGTCGACAAACCCCCAGAAGCGGCTGTCGTAGCTGCGGTCGCGGTTGTCACCCATCACGAAAACCTTGCCCATGGGAACCACGGTCGGCCCGAAACGGTCGCGCGGCGCGATTGCGATCTGGCTTTCCGAAGGCTGGTAGTAGGCATGCGGTTCGTCCATTTTGCGCCCATTTAAATAGACCGATTTGCCCCGTACTTCAACCGTATCGCCGCCCACTCCGACCACCCGTTTAATGAAGTCCTTGGTCGGATCGGGCGGAAAGACGAACACCACCACGTCGCCCCGATGGACCGCCTCAATGCGAAACACATACTGGCCGTAGGGGATAGTTCCCGAAAGCGGGGTCAGGCCGAACAGCGAATCGGGCATCCGCAGGCCATAGATCAGCTTGTTGACAAGTATGTGGTCCCCAATCAGCAGGGTCGGCTCCATCGAGCCCGAGGGGATCTTGTAGGCCTGGACGAAGAAGGTGCGGATTACCAGCGCCAGGGCGATCGCGATCGCGAACGCCTCGAGGTACTCGCGCACCACCGATTTTCGGTGGCCGCCTGACGGATACTCCGCGACGGGCGGGACCTTGTCCCGGCGGGCTATCGGTAACGGTTCAGGCACCGCCTACTCTCCCATCTTCAGGATCGCGAGAAACGCTTCCTGGGGAATTTCCACCCGGCCTACCTGTTTCATCCGTTTTTTTCCTTCCTTCTGTTTCTCGAGCAGCTTGCGCTTGCGGGTAATATCGCCGCCGTAGCATTTGGCGGTCACGTTCTTGCGCAGCGCCTTGACGCTCTCACGTGCGATTATCTTGGTCCCGATTCCGGCCTGGATCGCGATGTCAAACATCTGCCGGGGAATTAACTGGCGCATTTTCTCGCATAAGACCCGCCCCCGTTCGTAGGCCTTGTCCCGATGCACGATCATCGATAGCGCGTCGACCACGTCCCCGTTGATCCTTACGTCAAGTTTAACCAGAGCCTCGGGGCGGAAGTCCAGAAACTCATAGTCCAACGAGGCATAACCCCGGCTCATCGACTTCAACCGGTCATAGAAGTCAAAGACCACCTCCGCCAGGGGCAATTCGTAACGCAGGATAACCCGCTTGTTGCTCAGGTATTTGAGGTCGTGCTGGACCCCGCGTTTATCCTCGCACAGCTTGAACAGCGCGCCCAGGAACTCTTCCGGGGTATGGATCGACGCCATTATGAATGGCTCTTCGATCGCTTCGATTTCGTTCTCGGGCGGCAGCAGCGCGGGATTGTCAACCATTATCAGCCGCCCATCGGTGGTGCGAACCCGGTAGGCCACGGTCGGAGCGGTGACGATCAGGTCGAGCCCGAACTCACGCTCCAGCCGCTCCTGGGCGATCTCCATGTGCAGCAGCCCCAGAAAACCCGCGCGAAAGCCGAATCCCAACGCCTGCGAGGTTTCCGGCTCACAAATCAGGCTGGCGTCGTTCAAGCGCAATTTTTCCACCGCCTCGCGCAAGGCGCCATACTGGTTGGCCTCGGTCGGGTAGAGGCCGGCGAAGACCATCGGCTTCAATTCCTTGAAGCCTTCCAGCGGCGTCTGGGCTGGCGCGTCGGCGTCGGTCAGGGTGTCGCCGACCCGCACGTCGGCTACGGTCTTCATTCCGGGCACCACGAATCCGACCTCACCCGGACCCAGCGACTCCGCGACCTCCTCAAATGGAGTAAAACATCCCAGCCGCATCACCTCGCCGAGTTTGTCGGTACCCATCATCCGGACCTTCATGCCGCGGCGGATTTCTCCATCCATCACCCGGACCAGGCTGATACCGCCTTCATAGGCGTCGTACCAGCTATCGAAGATCAGCGCCCGTACCGGCTTGTCGCGGGTATCCGGCGGCGGCGGAACACGATGCACGATCGCTTCGAGCACCTCGTCGATACCGATTCCTTCCTTGGCGCTGGTCAAAATCGCATCCGAGGCGTTCAGGCCGATAATGTCCTCAATCTGCGCGCGGGTGCGCTCGACGTCCGCCCCCGGCAGGTCGATCTTGTTGATTACCGGCACGATCTCAAGCCCGTTATCCAGCGCCATGTAGACGTTGGCCAGGGTCTGCGCTTCCACGCCCTGGCTCGCGTCGACCACCAACAGGGCGCCTTCGCAGGCAGCCAGGCTGCGTGAGACTTCGTAGGCGAAATCGACGTGGCCGGGGGTATCGATGAGGTTAAGGATGTAGGTCTGTCCGTCGGACGCGTGGTAGTTGAGGCGCACGGCTCGGGCCTTGATGGTGATGCCGCGTTCGCGCTCGAGGTCCATCGAATCGAGGAACTGAGCGCGGCTCTCACGTTTGGAGAGCGCACCGGTGCGTTCCAGCAGTCGATCGGCAAGAGTCGATTTGCCGTGATCGATGTGTGCAATAATCGAGAAATTTCGCAGCAGTTCGGTTTTCGTCATCGCGCAGGACACCTGCGCTCGGCAGGTTCAGGTGCAATCAAGCAATACCTCATTCTGACACCGATTCCCCGCGCGTACTACCGGGCATCCGCGGCGCGCTTCTGGAAATATTCAAAAGTCGCGGCCAAGCCGTCTCGCAGTTCCATTTTGGGCTGCCATCCGAGTTCGCGAACGGCCCGGGCCGGCGAGATGACCGAGCGCCGCTGCTCACCCGGGCGAGCCGCGCCATAAAGCGCGGCTTTGTTGACCCCCGCCCTTTGCGCCAACTCCTGATAGAGTTGATTGACGTCGGTCTCGCGCCCGGTGCCAATGTTAAAGGCGCCGGCGCATTCATGCTCCAGCGCCGCGACGTTGGCCGCGGCGACATCGCCGACATAGACATAGTCCCGGGTCTGGCGTCCGTCGCCGTAGATGGTACAGCTATCGCCGCTTAACAGACGGCCGCAGAAAATCGCCACCACTCCGGCTTCACCGTGAGGATCCTGGCGCGGGCCATAGACGTTGCCATAGCGCATCGCGGTGTAACCGATTCCGTATTCGTGCTGGTAAAAGAACAGGTATTGCTCGCTGCACAGCTTCGCCACCCCGTACGGACTGACCGGACGGCAGGGATGGCTCTCGTCGCAGGGAAAGACGTCCTGCTCGCCGTAAATCGCCCCGCCCGAAGAGGCCAAGATCACCCGCTTCAATCCCCGCGTGCGCGCCGCCTCCATCAGGTTCAGAAAACCGACCAGGTTGACGCCCGCATCGAAGGCGGGGTCGGCCACTGAGCGCCGCACATCCATCTGGGCCGCGAGGTGAAAAATGGCCTCGGGGCGCTCCTGCTCGACGATTTCCGTGACTCGCTTGGCGTCGCGCAGATCCACCGTATGACAACGCGCGCGCGGATTGACCTGCTCGCGTTTGCCAGAAGACAGGTCATCGAGGATCGCAACGTCATGGGATCGCGCCAGGAGCGCGTCCACCGTATGCGAGCCGATAAAGCCCGCGCCACCCGTTACCACAAGCCGCATTCCGGATTCTCCCTTATATCGGCCGCCGGCCAATCGAATAGTAAGTGAAGTGCAACGCTTTCATCAGCCCGGGATCGTACAGGTTACGGCCGTCGAAGATCACCGGCTGCTTCAGATTTTCTTTGATGCGCTGAAAGTTGGGATGGCGGAATTCGTTCCACTCGGTGAGGATCAACAGGGCGTCGGCGCCCTTGAGCGCGTCGTAATTGGTCGCGTGATAGGTGATGCGGTCGCCAAACAGGCGCCGCGCGTTATCCAACGATTCGGGATCGTGAACTCGAATCTCCGCGCCGGCGGCCAGCAGCGCCTCAATCACGTTGATCGAGGGCGCCTCGCGCATGTCGTCGGTACGCGGCTTGAAAGCCAGTCCCCAGATGGCCAGCGTCCGGCCTTTCAAATCCTGGCCGAAGTAGCCCTTGACCCGATCGACCAGCAACAGTTTCTGCCGTTGGTTGACGTCTTCGGCGGCCTCGAGCAGGCGGAAATTGAGATTATAATCGCGGCCGGTCCGAATCAGTGCCTGCACGTCCTTGGGGAAGCAGGAGCCGCCGTAACCGATTCCCGGAAACAGGAAATGCGACCCAATCCGCCGGTCCGAGCTGAGTCCGCGCCGGACGTGACTGATTTCCGCGCCCACCGCTTCGCACAAATTGGCGATCTCGTTGATGAACGAGATGCGCAGGGCCAGCATCGAATTGCAGGCGTACTTGGACAACTCCGCGGAGCGCCGGTCCATCACCAGAATCGGATTGTCGGTGCGTACGAAGGCCGAATGCAGTTCCTGCAGGATCGCAGTGGCCTGCTCGCTGTGGCTGCCGATAATCACCCGGTCGGGCCGCGTGAAGTCCTCGATCGCGGAACCTTCCTTGAGAAACTCCGGCACCGAACAGACGTCGAAGCCGTCGCCGGCGTGACGCGCCATGATTTCTTCCACCTTATCGCCGGTACCCACCGGCACGGTGCTCTTGACCACCACGATATGATAGCCGCTAATCGTGCTGGCCACCGCTTCGGCGGCCTTGAACACCGCGCTCAGATCGGCGGCGCCCGAGGCGTCCATCGGCGTGCCCACGGTGATGAAGGTGATCATTGATTTCGCGACCGCGGGACCGACCTCGGTCTCGAACACCAGCCGCCCTTCCTTCATGTTGCGCCGCACCAGTTCCTCCAGGCCAGGCTCGTAAAAAGGCACCTGGCCGGCGCGCAGGCGCTCAATCCGCGCGCGATCGATGTCGACGCAAACCACCTCGTTGCCGCTCTCGGCAAAACAGGTCCCCGTTACCAGGCCGACGTAACCCGTACCGATGATCGCGATATTCATTGGGCTTGTTCAGAATTCCTCTTTGACGATGTAGATCGGCTTGTTCTGGGATTCGTGATAGGTCCGCGCCAGCATCTCTCCCAGCAGCCCCAGGCTGACGAACTGCACTCCCACGACCACCAGCAACACCGCCAGCAGCAAGGCCGGCCGCGACGCCAGCCGGTACCCCAACACTATCTTTTCGAACACCAGCATGCTTGTCCAGATTCCCCCCAGCATCGCCAGCACCAGGCCGATAGTTCCAAAGGCCTGGATCGGCCGGGTCGAATAGCCCGACAAAAACAGCAAGGTGATCAAGTCCAGAAAGGTACGCAGGATGCGGCCCAGCCCATATTTGGATATACCGGTGCGCCGCGGACGAAAGTTCACGGCGACCTCGCCCACCTTGGCGCCCAGCTGCGCGGCAATCGCCGGTACGAAGCGATGCATCTCGCCATAGAGCTGCAGGCTGCGCGCCAAATCCCCGCGGTAGGCTTTGAGAGTGCAACCGTAATCATGCAAGGCGATTCCCGTCATCCGCGAAATCAGGGCATTGGCCACTAGCGAGGGGAGACGGCGGGTCAGCGGCGACCCCTTCCAGCGCTCGCGACGCCATCCGCTGACCAGGTCGTAGCCCTCGTCAAGCTTGGCCAGCAGGCGCGGAATGTCAGCCGGGTCGTTTTCGCCGTCGGCGTCCAGCGCCACCACCACGGCGCCCCGCGCATTGTGCAAGCCGCAGGTCAACGCCGCGGTCTGCCCGGTATTGCGCGCCAGGCGCAGAACCCGGCAGCAGGGGTCATCCGCGCGCAGCGCGCGCAACATCGCGGCACTGCCGTCAGTACTGCCGTCGTCGACGAAAATGATCTCGTAGGACAATCCCAGCGGTCGGAGCACGGTGACGAGATCTTGATGCAGCGGACGCAGGCTGTCTTGTTCGTTAAAGACCGGAATGACTATGGAGAGGTCCATCTGGGATGATGCGAATCCGTCAGCTCCAGAAAGGCTCGGTAGCGGCCGTCAACGTCGTCCCAGGTCAGCTCTACAATCCGCTCCACCGAAAAGCGCTCCACCACGTATGACGCCAGCACGCTGCCGTAAACCACGCCGGTACGCCGGACCGCCTCGTTGAGGCGCCCGTTGCGCGCGATGTAACCCATGAAAGCGCCGGCGAAGGTGTCCCCCGCCCCGGTCGGATCGTGCACGTCCTCCAGCGGATAGGCGGGAATCGCGAAAAGACCGTCCTCGCTGAACTGCAGCACCCCGTACTCGCCGCGTTTGACCAGCGCCGTCTTGGGCCCCATTTTGAGGATTGCACGTCCGGCCTTGACCAGATTGTGCTCACCGGTCAGCATCCGCGCTTCCTCGTCATTGAGCGTCAGGATATCGATCCGGCGCATCAGCTTGATCAACTCGGGACGCGCGTTTTCGATCCAGTGGTCCATGGTGTCGGCCGCCACTATCTTGGGGCTGTTCATCTGGTCCAGCACCCGGGTTTGCAGCTCGGGGGAGATGTTGGCCAAAAACAGGTAATCGGCATGCCGCTGGTCGGGCAACAGGTTGGGAGCGAAATCCGCAAAGACGTTAAGCGCCAAATTGATCGTATCGCGCTTATTCATGTCCTCATGGTAACGCCCATGCCAGCGGAAGGTGGCCCCTTCACGGCTCTCCAGCCCGCGCAAATCAATGTTGCGCTCGGTCAAGAGCTGGCGATCCTCGGGTCTGAAATCGGTGCCCACGGCGGCCACAATGCTGACCGGCGCGAAAAACCTGGCCGCCAGCGAGAAGTACGACGCCGACCCGCCCAAGGCGTCGGCGACGCTGCCGTTTTGCGTTTCGATGGTATCGTAACCGATGCTGCCTACTACGACGATGCTCATGAGGGTCGTCCGTAACCTTCTCCGCGCGCGCCGGGAATTTCCAGTTTACAAATATTTACCGAATAGCAGATGCAGGTCGCCGGCGATTTTGCGAGGAATCATCGCGCGGTCGGTGATGATCGCGTCCTTGAGCGCATGAGCGCAGGCGCATTTGCGCTCCGCTCCGGCCAGCATCGGAGCGAGCTTGGCCACCGCTGCCTGCGCGCTCACGACATTTTCCTTCAGCACCTGCAGCACGGTGCCGATATCGACCTCGCGCTGTTCCTGATGCCAGCAGTCGTAATCCGTGACCAGCGTCATCACCGCGTAACAGAGCTCCGCTTCCCGCGCCAGACGCGCCTCCTGCATCGCGGTCATGCTGATCACGTCAACCTTCCAGCTCCGGTACAGGTTGGACTCGGCGCGGGTCGAGAATTGGGGTCCCTCGATACACAGGTAAACGCCGCCGTTACGGATCCGCGCGCCCGCCGCCTGCCCCGCCGCGGTCAGCGCGGCACTCAGGTTCGGACACACCGGATCGGCCAGCGAGACGTGTCCGACGATGCCGTTGCCGAAGAAGCTTTGGGTCCGCTTGGAAGTGCGATCGATAAACTGGTCGGGAACCAGGAAGTCGCCGGGATGGAGATCCTCGCGCATGCTGCCGGCGGAGCTGACCGAGACCAGGTACTCGACTCCGAGCTGCTTCATGCCGTAAATGTTGGCGCGATAATTGATTTCGGTCGGCAGAATCCGATGGCCGCGGCCATGGCGCGCCAGGAAGACGATTCGCGCCCCGCCCAACCGGCCATGGTAAAAGGTATCCGACGGCGGTCCAAAGGGAGTGTTGAGTTCGACTTGCTCGAGCCCCTCCAAACCGCTGATCGAGTAGAACCCGCTTCCGCCGATTACCCCGATTACTGTTTCAGACATTTCCTCCCGCCACCTTTTGCCGACGGTTTACCTTATCCAAGCCGCTGGCCCGTGAATAGAGACGTTCCCCGGCCGTTGGTCGCTGCGTGGCTGCTTCCACCCGGGACCAATCCGGCTTAGCGCGACAACCCCGAGCGATCGTGCTCGCTGTCGGGCGCCGCGATCTGATGTTCCACCCGCAGTTGGCCACAGGCCGCCGCGATATCGCGTCCGCGGCTCTCGCGGATGGTCGCGGTCAGGTTACCCTTGAGCAGGATCGCTTGAAAGCGCTCCACCGCCTCACGCGAGCTGGGCATAAATCCGGATCCGGGAAAGGGATTGAAGAAAATCAAATTGACCTTGGCGCGCAGCGGCGCGATCAGCTTGACCAGGCGCGCCGCGTCGGCGGCGGAATCGTTGACCCCGGCCAGCATCACATATTCGAATGTGATTCGCCGCCGCCCCAGGTCCAGCCGCCGGCAGGCCTCCATCAACTGCTCCAAAGGATAGCGCTGATTGATCGGCGCCAGCCGGTCGCGCAACTCATTGGTAGTTGCGGTCAGGGAAACCGCCAGATGCACCGAGGTCTCGGCCATCAGCTTTTCGATCATCGGCACCAGGCCCACGGTGGACACGGTTATGCGCCGCGGTGAGATGCCCAACCCCCATGGCGCGGTCATAATCGTCAGCGCGCGTACCAGTCGGGGATAGTTCGCCAGGGGCTCGCCCATCCCCATAAACACATAATTGGTGAGTTGCCCGCCGCCCTTTTCCAGATAGCGCGACGCCGCGATAACCTCGCCGACGATCTCCGCACAGGTCAGATTGCGCTCCAGGCCCATCTTCGCGGTCGCACAGAAGGCGCAGTTCATCGCGCATCCGGCCTGGCTGGAGATGCATAGCGTCGCGCGGTCCAGGGTGGGAATTATCACGCTCTCGATTTCTCGCGCATCGGCCAGACGCAACAGCAGCTTGGCGGTGCCGTCCGTGGAGCGGTCAACCGCAGCCACGTCCAGCGGAGCTAACTTAAAGTATTGCTTTAAGTATTCACGAAACGCCAACGGCAGGTTGCTCATCGCATCGAACGACTCGACCCGTCGCGGATAAAGCCATTGCGCGAGTTGAGCGGCACGAAAGTGTGGCTGTCCCGCGGCCGCCACTATCTGTTCGAGTTCCGGCAGCAACAGGTCGCGAATCTCGCGCTGCCTGGCTGCTACCGGGGATGGGATTAGTCCTCGCTTCCACCCTATCCAATCTACCGGAAATCCATGCATTAAGGCATCGGCACTGTGTCGCGGCATACGGGGCCGGTGTTGGGCCTCTGACATATCAGCGGATCTTCTCGAGCTTGATCTGCTGGGCATTGAAGTGGACGTAACGATAATGGGCAAAAGTCTGGTCGGTGGTGATCTGGATTTCGGCCTCAATGTCCAATGGTGGCTCGGGGGGAGAAGGATTGGCCACCTCGACTGTCATGAACCTTGTAAAGTAATCGTCCCCAGCGGAAAAAGCACCCGTTCCCACTAACATCTGCCCTTCGATAGTGGCGGTCTCCGAATCGCCGTTTTGTATAGTTATCCGCCACTCATCGGGAAATTCTCGCAAGCTCAGGATTCGCGCCGGCCTGATCGTGCACTTGAAGCTTCCTATCCTTTCCGTCTTTCCCAACTTCACCATCGGAAAGGATACGAGCAAGGGTTTGGTCGAAATACCCACCGCCGATTCCGGCCAGGACTTGAGCGGTACCGTAAGGACGAAAACCAAAATAAGAGCGAGCCGAGACCAGCCACCGAATTTCATTGGCTGGATTTTGGGGACCCGGTCGGGATTTGTACCGTGACATCGTCCAAGATTCCCTGTGCTACTGAACCGCCGGTCAACGCATTGAAGGCTGCCGGAGTTAGGTCGATGATGCGCATAGGGTGTGGCCGATATGGCTTGATCGGATCGCCATATTTATCGGTTGCAAATGGGCCACGATCGTTTATGAGCACAGGTATTCTTATCGCTTTGCCGGAGCCTGGCCTATGGTAGGTTAGAATTACTGTTGTCGGCAATTTCGCCAGCTTGTCGATCGTCATGGCACCCGCAATCCGATGGGGATCGAAGAGCTGGCCGCTTGCTGTAGGCCGTGGACTTCTATTGCGTTTCGGCTTGGGATTGTAATAGCTGGCCTGTCCAGTAAACACCTTCAGTTCGTCAGTTTTCAGCTGACTGGCTGCAGGAGGTTTCCGCTTTTGCGGATCTTCGGACGAGAACTCACTGCCATATGGCGTCATTTTCCACCCCCCAAGACCTGTTTTGCATCTCGTGAATGCGCTTTGACCCTGCCCGGCCGTACGCGCGATCTGCGACTTTTTGATTTTACCCGACCTCTCGTCAGCGCCGCAAATGGGCGACAGCGCGGCTACCCGCCACCTGAAGTAGATAAATTTGCGATTCCACTGCGTCGATGTAGCCTAAATCCATGCACCAATGCAGTGGTCCTGGGGTTGCGGCGGACTGGCGGTAGCCTGCCCCACAGAATGTTCGGGGATAGACTGCAAATGGCGATCTGACGACAATTATTTGGGCGACGCGTACTTCATCTACCCCGGGAGGCATCACCGATGGAATCACTGAACATTGAAAAGGCTGTTCGCGACCGCTACTCGCTGGGTGCAACACAACAGCAAGCAGCGTTGTGCTGCCCGGTTGAGTACGACCCGCGCTACCTTGATGTCATACCGCCAGAAGTGCTGGAGCGCGATTACGGATGCGGCGACCCGACCCGCGATATCCGGCCCGGCGAGCAGGTTCTGGACCTGGGCTCAGGCACCGGCAAGGTCTGCTTCATCGGGGCGCAAATCGTCGGCCCTGAGGGCCGGGTCATCGGCATCGATACCAACCGCGAGATGCTCGCGCTGGCCCGCCGATCTGTGGCCGAAGTCGCCGGCAAGCTCGGGTACAACAACGTCGATTTCCGCCGCGGCAAGATCGAAGATTTGGCGACTGATCTCGACGCGGTCGACGAATGGCTGCGTCACCATCCGGTCCAGGATGCGGACGGATTGGAGCGCCTCAGGCGATTTCATCGAGGCGCAAAAGCGCAACGCGCCGCTGGTCGCCAACGACAGCGTCGACGTGGTGGTGTCCAACTGCGTGCTGAACCTGGTCCGGGAGTCGAGCAAAGTGCGCGTCTTCCAGGAGATATATCGCGTGCTGAAACGCGGCGGCCGCGCCGTTATCTCCGACATCGTCAGCGACGAACCGGTCCCCGAACATCTGCGCAATGACCCCGATCTGTGGAGCGGATGCGTCTCGGGGGCGCTGGAACAGGGCGCATTCCTGGCGGCGTTTGAGCGGGCGGGATTTTACGGGATCGAAATCCTCAAGCGCGACGCCCAGCCGTGGCGGACCGTGGAGGGAATCGAGTTCCGCGCGATCACGATCCGCGCGATGAAGGGCAAAGAAGGGCCGTGCTGGGATCGGAATCAGGCGGTGATCTATCGCGGTCCCTGGCGCAAGGTCGAAGACGACGACGGCCATACCCTGCTGCGCGGCCAGCCGATGGCGGTATGCGAAAAGACCTTCCGCATCTATAGCGCAGAGCCCTATGCGAACGAGATAATCGCGGTCGAACCGCTGGAACCGGTCGCGCTCGAACGGGCGCCGGCGTTCGACTGCTCGCGCGACACCATCCGCCATCCGCGCGAGACCAAGGGTCTGGAGTACCGGTCCACTACCGACGCGAATGCCGCGTGCTGCGGCCCCGAAGGCTGCTGCGATTGAAACTCAGTCTAAGGAGCCACTTCGCCCGCCTTTTCGACAACCGCTTGCATCTATTTTCCGACTCCCTCTCCCATTTATCTATGGGCGAGGGCGGGGGAGAGGGTGCCTGAAAATGCAACGCGCTACCGCAAAACTTTGCTCAACGGGATACTGCTCTCGCGGGTACGCTCGATGGCCTAGGAACGATAAACGCGGCGGCTCTGCCAAAAGACTTCGGCGAAAAGCCTTCTGCATCAGATTCGAGGAGGCACTATGTCACCTATGTCTTCGCTTGATCACCGCAGACACCCTCTCCCCAGCCCTCATCCCCAGAGGAGAGAAATCGCCGCGCAGCGCCGGGTGAGGCTCCGCAGCGCCTGGCGCTTTTTTTTGGCGCCAGGCATCAAAATTTTGATGGCCGACGCTAACAGATAGCGCCAGACGTTAAGGACCCTCACCCGCTCACTCTCAGGCCTGACGGCCTTCGGGCTCACGATCTCTCCCCTCTTGAGGGACCTCTAGGTTATTCAGAGCAGCCAGAGCGCTTTGGCGGTTAGGTATCTCTTGCGCGAGCGGTTCACCGCCCGATGAGCTTGGCGGCGCGGTCGAGCGAGGGCAGCACGACGTCGGCGCCGGCGGGACGTAACTGGAACACCGAGCAGTCGATGCCGGCGGCTTCGAGTTGATCCAGGCGCGCGCGGTCGCGCGGCGCGCCCATCAGTATGGTTTTGATACTCGTGGGATCGCGCCCCGCCTCCTCCGCCCGGCGGCGCATCTGCGCCAGATCGCCCAAAAGGTCGGGCATCAGATGCAGAATCGGCATCCATCCGTCGCAATAGTCAATTACGCGCTTGATCGCCGCGCTGCCGTGACCGCCGAGAAACACCGGCGGATGCGGCTTCTGGGCCGGCTTGGGATAGCTCCAGATCGGATCGAAGTTGACTAACTCGCCGTGATATTCAGGCTCTTCCTGGGTCCAGATGGCCTTCATCGCGCCGACCCGCTCGCGCAGCAGCTTCCATCGGGTCTTGAAGTCGGTGCCGTGATTGGCCATCTCCTCCGCGTTCCATCCGGCGCCAACGCCGAAAATAAACCGGCCGCCGCACAGCCGGTCCAGCGTCGCGACCTGCTTGGCCAGCACGATGGGGTCGTGCTCGACCACCAGGCAGACCGCCGTGCCGAGCTTGATCTTGCTGGTCGCGGCGGCGACGCCGGCCAGCGCGATGAAGGGGTCGGGAATACGGCGATATTCCGGCGGAAGGTCGCCGCCGCCGATATAAGGGCTGCGGCGCGAGGTCGGGATGTGCGTATGCTCGGGCAGCAGCAGTGCGTCGAAGCCGCGTTGCTCAGCCGCGACCGCGAGCTGCACGAGCGGAATCGCGTTCTCGATCGGAAAGATGATGATGCCGTATTTCATCGCCGTCCTCGCCCCCGGTAGATTCCGCAATCCGCTGAGTAACAGAAAGGCTCGATCGGGCGCAACGTCGTCTCCGGCCCGGTGCGGGAGCACAAGTTGGGACGATAATACATTTCGCGGCTCCGCACCGACGGCGGGCGGGGCCTATAGCGATGCTCAACCCGCCGTTTCCGGCATCATCGTGGCTTCGAATGGCGGGGCTTCGAGCGCATGCTTTGGCCTGGAACTCGCGCTCAACAGCCGCGGCAGATGCTCCGCGCACACGCGCAGGAAGCTGCGCCTGGGTCCGGTCAACTGGGTGGCGTTATGGTAAGCGAGGTACCAGTCGCGAAACACGCCCGCGGGCCCGATGGGGAGGATGACGCAGCGCCCGCGCTCAACCGCCTGAGTCACCGACCAGCGCGGCGCGACCGTGATGCCAACGTCGTGCTCGACCAGGTTCTTGGCCAGCTCGAGGTCATCGGTCTCCACCACGACCTTGGGGAAAATGCCGGAACTGATCAGGAACTCATCCCAAGGGACGAAGCGCAAGTTGCCCGTCGGCGGCATGATAAGCCGCTGTTCCTTGAGGTCGGCCGCGAGCAGCCGTTCGCGATGCGCCAGCGGACTGCGGGTCGATACCACCGCGACCAGTTCGTCCTTGCCCAGCGGCGCCAGCCCGATGGCCTTGTGCTGTATAACGGTCGGAACCAGCGCGATATCGACTTCACGATGGGCGACGCGCTCCATCGCGATGGCGACATCGGTCATCGAGACGCATAACTGGATCGCGGGAAAACGCTCGCGGAATGCGTCGATCAGATGCGGCAGCAGCCAATGACAAAAGGTCGCCGGCACCGCGACCGACAAGCGCCCGGAATTGGTGCTGGATTGCCCCGCCAGCAAATCGCGCACGCGCGCGAGGTTGTCGAGCACCTGACAGCAGCACTGCAGAAAGATTTCCCCCGCGCTGGTCAGGCCCACGAACCTATTTGATCGAACCAGCAGTTCGCATTTGAACTCGCGCTCCAGCGCGCCGATCTGCTGACTAATCGCGGACTGCGTCACCTTCAGTTTACGCGCGGCGCCGGTAAAGCTCTTTGCCTCCGCCACCGCGCGAAAAGTTCGCAACAAGCGTATATCCAGTTCCATTACTTCCGACTAATCGATCCGGTTAATCATCGTGATTGCTTATTCCCTGTTCAGAGCACTGAGCATTTGCCCGGCATCTGCCCTGTGAGCGAGCAATAAACCATCCCGGGCTCCGCTCTCTAAGTCACCCCGGCGCCATCACGCAAGAAGCAGTCCACACCGCGGGCGTGCTGGCATCGCGCTTGCGATTAACCCGGTGCAACTGCGCGGCGGTCGGGTGCTTATCGGCGCGGTTAGCCCGCCTGATGATGGAGAGATGCAACGGTGAACGAAGCCAAAGAGCAACTGGTGGTGATTGGAACCGGGATGGCCGCGGGACGCGCGGTGGAGGAGATTTGCGCGCGGGCGCCCGGCCGCTTCGGGATTACGATGTTCGGCGCGGAGCCTTACGGCATCTACAATCGGATCTTGCTTTCCGACGTTTTGGCGGGGACCAAAAGCGCCGAGGCGGTGTTCCTTTACGGTCCCGATTGGTTTTCCGAACGCTCAATTCGGCTCGTTGCCGACGCCAAGGTCGAGCTGCTCGATCGCGAACGCCGCGTGGTGCGGCTGCGTGATGGGCGCGAAGAGCGCTACGACAAGGCGATTGTCGCGACCGGCAGTCTGCCGATGGTCCCGCCGATCGACAACGTCAACACGCCCGGGGTGTTCGTATTCCGCACTATCGCGGATTGCCAGTTGATCGCCGCGTACGCGCGCCGATGCCGCCGCGTGGCGGTTATCGGCGGCGGCCTGCTCGGACTCGAAGCGGCGCGCGGCCTGATCGAACACGGGCTCGAAGTCAGCGTGGTCGAGGTGATGCCCTACCCGATGGCGCAGCAGCTCGACCCCGAATCCGGGGCGATGCTGGGCCAACGGATGGAGCAGCTTGGGCTCAGGTTTCTGTTCGAAAAGGCCACCCAGGCCGTAGTCGGCGGAAGTTGCGTCCGCGGCCTTCTCTTTAAGGATGGGAGCGCGATCGACACTGACATGGTGGTGATCAGTTGCGGCATCCGCCCCAACGTCAAGCTGGCGGTCGAGGCGGGGCTGGCAGTCGAACGCGGCATCGTTTGCGACGATTGGCTGCGCACCTCGGATCCAGACATTTACGCGGTGGGCGAATGCGTTGAACACCGCAAGCGCATCTACGGGCTGGTGGCGCCGCTATTCGATCAGGCCCGCGTGCTGGCGGACCATATCACCGGGGCCGATCCGGCGTCGGCATATACGGGTTCCAAAATCGCGACCAGGCTCAAGGTCATGGGCGTCGATCTGGTTTCGGTCGGCGATGCGCGCGAGGGTCCGGGTGCCGTGGTGACCCGCTACATGGAGCCCGAACGCGGCGTTTACAAGAAACTGGTGGTGCGCGAGGGCAAGATCGCGGGCGCGATTGTGATGGGAGAGATCGATTGCGCTGGCGCGCTGATCGCCGCGTATCAAGCCGATTCAGCCCCGCCCCCGCGCCATGCGGAACTGCTCTTCGGTCCCGCCAATGCATGCGACCCCGCCGCGACGCCGGCGATGGACGCGACGGTTTGCAGTTGCCATCAGGTCTCCAAGGGAGCGCTGGTGGAGCGGATTGCCGCCGGCTGCGACCTCGCCGCCCTAAGCGCCGTCACCAAGGCGGGGACCGGGTGCGGCGGGTGCCGCCCGCAGCTCGAGGCCTTGTGCGCGCGTTACGGGCGCGCCGCGGATCCGGTCGCGTCGTACTACGTTAAATCGGTGCCGCTGGCGAAGCCGGAGCTGATCGCGGAGATCCGACGCCGCGGACTGAAAGCCGTCAGCGCCGTGTTGCGCGAACTGGGTAACGGCGCCGACGACCCCGCCGCCAAACCGGGACTGGCCTCGCTGCTACGCACGGTGTGGGGCGCTGAATACGACGACGAGCGCGACGCGCGATTTATCAACGATCGCGTGCACGCCAATATCCAGAATGACGGCACCTTCTCGGTCGTGCCGCGCATCTATGGCGGTGTGACCTCGCCCGCGGAACTGCGCCGCATCGCCGATGTCGCCGAGAAGTACCAGGTCCGCATGGTCAAGCTTACCGGCGGCCAGAGAATCGACCTGCTGGGGGTGCGCAAGGAGGACCTGCCCGCCGTCTGGCGCGACCTGGGAATGCCCAGCGGGCATGCCTACACTAAGGCCTTTCGCACCTGCAAGACCTGTGTGGGCAGCGAGTTTTGCCGCTATGGCGTGGGCGATTCGACCGCGCTGGGCATCGCCATCGAACGGCGCTTCCAGGGCGTGGAAGCGCCGCACAAGATGAAGCTCGCGGTAAGCGGCTGTGCGCGCAACTGCGCGGAGTCGACGGTCAAAGACGTGGGCGTGATCGCGGTGCCTGACGGCTGGCAGATTCATGTCGGCGGCGCGGCCGGTCTGCGCGTGCGCGCCGCTGATTTACTGGCGACGGTGCGCACTCCCGATGAGGCGCTGACCATGATTGGCCGCTTCATCCAGTACTACCGCGAGAACGCGCGCTACGCCGAGCGCACTTACGCGTTCGTGGAACGAATCGGCATCGAGCAACTGCGCGCGCTCCTCGTTGACGACGCGCAGGGCGAGACGCAGCGGCTGGAGCGCGAAATCCAGGCCGCCATCGCGGCCTATCGTGATCCCTGGCAAGAAGGCCCCAAGCCGCTCACCGTCACTCAATTCGCCAGCCAAATCCCCGTTTGAAAGGAGCCTCCGTGATGTCATTGGAAATCTCCCAGACTGCCGCCGGCGCGCCGGGCCCCGACGGCTCGCGCCCGATCGCGATCGGGCGGCTCGATCTGATTGCGCCCGGCGAAGGGCGATGTTTTGCGCTCGGCGCGCTGCGCATTGCGGTGTTCCGGTTGCGCGACGACCGCATCTTCGCGCTGGATGCGAGATGCCCGCACGCGGGCGGTCCGCTGGCCGACGGCCTGGTCGGAGCCGGGGTGGTGGTGTGTCCGCTTCATGCTCAACGCTTCCGCCTTGGCAACGGCGCCGGGCTGGACAGCGATCTGCGCGTCAACACGTATCGCGTCGAAGTACGCGATGGCTGGATACTCCTGGCCGGGTTCGAAACTTCCTGAGCCCGTCAAATCTGGATAGCGAGAACATGCAGAGCGAACAACCGCGCTGGGAGCGGTCATATTGCCCTTACTGCGGTGTGGGATGCGGGCTTAAAGTTGCGCTGCGCGGCAACAGCCTGGCCAAGATCAAAGGCGACCCCGATCACCCCGCCAATCTGGGAGAGATTTGCGCCAAAGCGGCGCATCTCGGTCCGACCGCCAACAGCGCCGCCGGACGCTTGCTGTACCCTCAGATCCGCGAGCGGCGCGGCGGTGCGTTGCGGCGCACGACGATGCAGCAGGCGCTGGCATATGTGGCCGCGCGGATGCGTGAAATCATCGCCGCGCACGGTCCCGGCGCGGTCGCCTTTTACGGTTCCGGCCAGCTCATGACCGAGGACTACTACGTGTTTAACAAGCTGGCCAAGGGCTTTATCGGCACCAACAATTTCGACACCAACAGCCGCTTATGCATGGCCAGCGCGGTAGCGGCATACGAGGCCGCGCTGGGCAGCGACGGCCCGCCGCCCGCATACGCCGATATCGAACTGGCGGATCTCTTCCTGATGGTGGGCAGCAACGCCGCGTGGTGCCATCCGATAACCTTCCGCCGCATCGAGAAGCGCAAGGCGGCGGCGCCCGACGAGGTCCGCGTGATCGTAATCGACCCGCGCCGCACCGAGACCGCCGATCTGGCCGACCTGCACCTGCCGATCAAACCGGGCAGCGACCTCGCACTGTTCAACGCGATGCTGGCGTTGCTGATTCGCGAGCGCCTGATTGACGAGCAATTCATCGCGCAACACACCTCTGGATGGAACGACCTGCGCGCATCCGCAATGACGTGGACCCCCCAGCGCGCGGCGCGCGAATGCGAGGTGCCGGCCGAGAGCATCGTGCACGCCGCGCGGCTCTTCGGGCGTGCCCGGCGGCCGCTGTCGCTGTGGAGCATGGGCGTCAATCAATCCTCGGAGGGCACCGCCAAGGCGCTGAGCATCATCAACCTGCATCTCGCGACCGGGAAGATTGGACGGCGCGGGTGCGGCCCTTTTTCCTTGACCGGTCAGCCCAACGCGATGGGTGGGCGCGAGGTCGGCGGGCTGGCCAATTTGCTGCCCGGCTATCGCCACGTCGACAATCCGGCGCATCGCGCCGAGGTGGAGCGCGGATGGGCCGTGGCGACGGGCAGGATATCGGCGCGTCCCGGTCTGAGCGCGCTGGAAATATTCGAGGGCTTGGCGGAAGGCAGCGTCAAGGCGGTGTGGATTATCTGCACCAATCCCGCCGTCTCGATGCCTGACCTTGACCTGATTGACCGCGCCTTGCGTTACGCCCAACTGGTGGTGGTGCAGGATTCCTATTCGAATGACACCACCGCATTTGGCGACGTGCTGCTTCCGGCCGCGCAATGGCCCGAAAAGGAAGGCGTGATGACCAACTCGGAACGCCGTCTGACGCTGGTCCGGCGCCTGATCGAGCCGCCCGGCGAAGCGTTGCAGGACTGGGAGATCGGCGCCCTGTTCGCGCGCCATATGGGCTACTCAAAAGCCTTCGGCTTTACAGATTCGGAGTCGGTATTTGAGGAGTACAAGTCACTGACGATTGGAACTCCGATCGACGTCGGCGGAATCACCTATCAAAGGCTGGCGCAGGGACCGTTACAGTGGCCCTGCCCTTCGGGCGCCCATCCCGGCACCGCGCGGCTGTATGTCGCGCATCGTTTCAACACTGCCGATGGCCGCGCACGGTTCCATCTGACCGACCCTCGCGGACCAGGCGAGACTCCCGACGCGTCATTTCCGTTGATTCTCACCACCGGACGGGTCCGCAACCAGTGGCACACGATGACCCGCACCGGGAAGGTGCCGGCGCTGATGAAGGCTGCGCCCGAGCCGTATCTGGAAATGCATCCGCTCGACGCCGCCGAGGCCGGCGTTATCGATGGCTGCTTCGTGGAAGTACGCTCGCGCCGCGGTGTGTTTATCGCGCAGGCGCGAGTAACCGGGGAAATCGCGCGGGGAGTGTGCTTCGCACCGTTTCATTGGGGGCGGGGCGCGGGTCAATTCAAGGCCGCCAACAATCTGACGGCGCGGGCGCGCGATCCCATCTCCAAGCAGGCGGAGCTCAAGTTCTGCGCGGTTAACGTCAAACCCGCGAGCGTCCTGTTCAATGAAGATCCCAGCGCGCCGCCGGCCGAGTGCGAAATGGCTGGCGCTGAAGCGGCACCTGTGGTCCAGGGATGAAGCATCCGGAGGTAATCGGCAGTTGAGTTTGCGCGCGTTCAGACAAAGCGGCCATTGGCCAACATTGTTGTGTGCTTTTCTATACTTCGATACCAGCTTCATGGTCTGGACCAGCATGGGCGCGCTAGGCGTGTTTATCGCCCAGAGCTTTCATCTGACGCCCGCGCAAAAAGGTCTGATCGTGGCGATACCGTTGCTCGGCGGATCGGTTTTACGGGTGGTCATGGGCATTGCCACCGACCATTTCGGGCCGCGCAAGACCGGTCTGGCAGGCCTGGCGATGACGCTGGTGCCATTGCTATGGGGCTGGCTCCACTCGGAATCGATTAGCGATCTGGTCGGTATTGGGTTGATGCTCGGGGTGGCGGGCGCCAGCTTCGCCGTCGCGCTCCCGCTGGCCAGCCGCTGGTATCCGGCGCGGTTTCAGGGGCTCGCGCTGGGCATCGCCGGCGCCGGCAATTCCGGCACCGTATTCGCGACCTTGGCCGCGCCGCGGTTGGCTGAACATTTGGGTTGGCGGGCAGCCTTTGGGCTCGGGCTGATCCCGGTATCGATGACTTTGGTAATCTTCTGGCTATTCGCCAGAGAAAGCCCCGTACAGCCGGCCGCGCGCCCACTGCGCAGCTATCTTAATCTTTTGAAGGAAGCGGATGTCTGGTGGTTTAACGGCTTCTACATGGTGACCTTCGGAGGCTTCGTCGGATTGGCCAGCTTCCTGCCGATGTTCTTCTTCGATCAGTACGGAGTCACCAGGATCCAGGCGGGCGGTTTCGCAGCATTATGTGTCTTCGCCGGCAGTCTGCTGCGGCCGTTGGGAGGCTTGCTGGCGGACCGTCTTGGTGGAACCCGCGTGCTGTGCGCGCTGTACGCGTCGGTCACCCTGCTGATTCTGACCCTTTCCACCTTGCCACCGCTGCCGATTGCGGTCGGTCTGCTGTTCCTCATCATGGCCTGTCTGGGCACCGGCAATGGGTCCGTGTTCCAACTGGTAGCGCAGCGCTTCGGCAACGAAATTGGCGTCGCCAGCGGCGTGATCGGGGCTGCCGGCGGCCTTGGCGGCTTTTTTCTGCCAACCCTGCTGGGCGGACTCAAAGAAGTGGAAGGAAGCTATTCGGTGGGGCTGATCCTGTTCGCGCTGGCCGCGGCCGGCGCGATGGCCGCGTTGCTCGGAGTCAGACGCGGATGGCGTCAGGCCTGGGCCAAAGCTGAGCTGGGGGCCGCCTGCTGAGCGGACCGGGTGACGGTGGGCCCGTACTTTTGCCGCTCGGCTTGAAAGCTAACGGATGCGCTTCCCAACGCCTTGGCAAGCTTCAACTTTGGTTGAAGCTTGGGATTTTTGGGTTGTTCGATGGCTTGGGTTGCTTTGCCTTGCGGCTCGCTAACCGTCCAAGGTTCGCCATTCTTGAACGGGCTTCAAGCTCCCGGTCCGGCGGAGTAACATGGGCCCGTATGCAACGGAAGATCGGCACCCGACGAACCCCGAAGCCCGGCACCGGACGGACGGCCGAATCGCCACGGCTCGCGCGTATCGTGGAAGAACTTGAAACGATCTTTTTCGCCGAAGGATTTCTTCATCTTGGTACTGAAGAATTGGCGCGCCGGCTGCGCTGCTCCAAACAGACCCTGTACGTTCTGGCCAAGAGCCGCGAGGAACTGTTCGCCTGATTATCGAGCGTTTTCTCGCGGACGATCCGAGCGCAAGCGCAGCACGCGGTCAGCCAAGCTCCCGACCGTGCGGCGGCGCTTGCTTCGTGCCTGGAAGCGATCCGAAAGGCCGCCGGCAAAATCAGTGTCAGCTTTGCCCGGGACCTGGCCGAGTTTCCGCCGGGCCAACAGCGGCTCAAAGAGCACGAAGAAAAGATGGTGGCGCTGCTGGCCGCGATAATCGAGTCGGGCGCCAGGGAAGGCGTATTTCAGGGAGTGCATCCCCGCCTGGCGGCGGAGGTGATGGTACAGGCGGTGGCGCGCATCGTCGATCGCAACCTTTTGACGCAAACCGGTCTGACCTTGTCCCAAGCGTTTGGTGAATTACATAACCTGTGTCTGCACGGCCTGATCAAGCCGGCCGGAACCGGGACGGCGGACAAAGAGACTAACGGCCAAACCTCACATCGGCGCGGCATGAACCTGTTCGCTTTTCGCTGATGTAAAGGGGTTAAGGTCACTTGTCGCGAATTGGTTCGGCAGACACTGTCGGAATCGTTCGCTTGGCGGTTTGGATAATGTTTGGTGGCGTGAACCGTGGTAGAATAATGGACGAATTTGCAAAACCGTAAGAAGAATGAGACGAAAAACCACGGTGTACCTTGAGGACGATTTGCTGCGCGCGACCAAGGTAGCTGCGGCCCGCGCCGGCAAACGCGACTACCAGGTGGTCGAAGAAGCGCTACGCGCCTACTTAGGCCTTGAGCTACTCGAGCGCGTCGCCGCGCGCTCCGACCTCAAGGGCGACGAGGCCCTCGATCTCGCCTACCGGGAGTTGCATCAAAGCCGCCGATCCTAAAGTTTACCGGGCGGTTTTAGACCCTGGCGTGCTCATATCCGCCCTTATCTCGGGAAAAGGGGCGCCACGCAGCCTTCTGTGGCTATGGCTCGAAGGATCGTTCGAACTGGTCGTGTGCCCCACCCTCCTTGCGGAGCTTGAGAGGGTTCTGTTACGACCCAAATTCCGGCGTTACGTAACTGACCGAGAGGCGCGAGCTTACATCGCTTTGCTTCGCCGCCTGACACCGTCTGAGCCCGATCCGCATGTAACAACAGGGCTCACGCCCGACCCTGGCGATGACTATATCGTTGCGCTGGCGCGGGCGGCGCAGGCTCACTTCATAGTATCCGGCGACCCTCATCTAACGGAACTAAAGCAAGCACAACCCCCGGTGCTCACGCCTGGAACTTTTTTGCGTCGCTTAACCTCTTGATTTGCAAGTCGTTCAGCTTCGATTAGCCTCTCGCGGCGTGCGCAGCCGATGCCGGCTTCAGGCGGCCGCGGCGGTGCCGATTTCTTCGGGCCGCAGCTTGCGCTGCGCGATGCCCGCGAAGCCGTCGCCGCTGACGTAGCTGTCTTCGCCCAGGACCAGACCGTCTTCGTCCATGGGCCAGACGATCGCCATCCGCGATTCGTACATATAGTAGGCTTCAGGGTCGTCAACCTGGTGTCCCATCGCGGCCAGGGTCTTGCCCGGATACGCCATGCGCATGACGCCTTCGGTAAGGATCGCGTGCGTATCGACGATCAACCGGTCGATATCCAACTCCAGGCGGTAGGCTCCGGAGGCGGCGAAGTCAACGTAAAATTGCCGTACCGCCTCCTTGCCCTTGGGATTCATGCGCGATGAAGCGGAACCGTACGAATGGTAGTGGGCTTTCGGAGAGACCGTGGCCATCAGGCGATCGAGGTCGAGCGCGGCCTCGGCCTTCATGTGCTCGAGCACGGTCTCGAGGTTCTTGCGCAGCCGCGGATTGGTCTCCGTTGCCAGCCTCGCTTCGACCAGGCGCCACGTATTACGGGGATCGATCTTCACCATTGCTCCGCCTCTCTCCGGAAAGCGCCATCCGCTATGCGGCTTGACGCGTTTGCTCCGCTGTTCCGTGACGCAGCAGGCGCCCGGCCAATGCACCGGTGGGCTGGCCGTCCACGAACTCAACCTCGCCGTTGATCAGGGTGTAGCGATAACCGTCGGCGCGTTGGATGCGCCGCCATTCGTTGGCCGGCATATCATGGGCGATTTCCTGGGGCATCAGCTTCAGGTTGTCGTAATCGTAAATCACGATATCGGCGGCGTAGCCCTCGCGCAGCATGCCGCGGTCGGCGAAGCCGGCGCAGTAGGCCGGCAGCGCGCTGAGCTTCCAGTGCGCGTCCTCCAGGCTCATCGCGTTGTTCTCGCGCACGTACTTGATGATGTACTCGGTCGAGTAGATTCCGCCGGTGAGGTATTTGGTGTGAGCCCCGCCGTCGGACAGGCCCGGAATTGCGAAGGGATATTTGGCGACCTCGATTTGCAAGTCGAGCCGGGTATTGTGCGCCTTGGCGAAGAACTCGGTACGCAGCCGCTCCGACACCGCCAGGTCGAGCATCGCGTCGATATAATGCTTGCCCAGCTTGGTGGCGGCCGCCGCCAGGGTCAGCCCTTCCAGATGCTTGTGCGCGGGCTGCTTGACGTCGCTGATGATGATGTCCCAGAAGTCGGTCGCGACGTGCGGGACGTTGTCGCGCAAGGCCGGGCGGCGCGCCGGGTCGCCCAGCTTGTGCATCTTGTCCTCGACATTGCCCAGCATCGCCTCGCACCACGGTTCCTGGTCGTCGAAAATGTTGATGTCTTCGGACAGGTCGAAGGTCAGGCCGGCGTCGGTGGTGATGGCCTGCGGATAGATGCGCAGGCCGCGCGCATGGCAGTTGTCCAGCCACTTGATGATATAGCGATGGCCCTCGGGGCGGCTGTCGGTGGAGCGCAGCGCATTGTAAATCATCGGCCGGCCGCTGACTTCCGCCAACTCCTCAAGATGGCGCAGGTCGGCCAGCGGGTCGGAAGTCGAGAGCACGGTCTGGATGAAACCTTCGTTGCGTTTGCGCAAAACGCGGGCCAACGCCAGCGCGGTCTCGTTATGCATCAGGTCGGTGACCATCGGAGTGCCGTCGAAGTCGCGCTGCACGCAGTTGCCGCCGCTGGGATGCAGCCGCTGCGCCGACCATCCGCAACCGCCGGCGTCCATCGCCTCGTTGAGCAACCGGCACATCTCGTTGGTCTCGGCGTCGGTGGGTTTGCGGGTCTTGGCGGCCTCCAGCCCCATCACATAGGTGATGAGCGGCGACAGCGGCACGTAAGGCAGCACGTTGACGCCCTTGGGCGCGCGCTCGACGCTATCGAGGAATTGCGGGAAGCTCTCCCAATCCCAGGGCATCCCGGCCTTCATCGAGGCATAGGGGATCGCCTCGTTGCGCGTCATGGTCAGCATCGAGCGGTCGCGATCCTCGGGATGGCAGGGGGCGAAGCCAAATCCGCAGTTGCCGATGACCACCGAGGTAACACCGTGCCAACTCGAGATCGTGCAATAGGGATCCCAGAACAGCGGCGCATCGTAATGGGTATGCAGATCAATGAAGCCGGGCGCCACATACATCCCGGCAGCGTCGATGACCTTGGTGGCCTGATGCTCCTTGAGCTGGCCGATCTTGGCGATACGGCCGTCCTTGATTCCGATATCGCTTTTGAAGCGCGGCATCCGGGTACCGTCGATGACGGTCCCGCCCCGAATAATGGTGTCGAATTCCGGCATTGTTTGCCCCTCGTCTCCCCAGCGTTTTCTGGGACCCTAGCGGGTGTGTACCAAATTGTCAAACTCCGTACACTGTTGGGTACAGCATGTCTGAAACCCGCAGAAACAATGACCGCAGACATTTCTTTGGCAAGAGAGGCGTGGCGGGCGGAAGCACTTTTGCGAGTTGCCGGCTGCTGTTGCCGGCGCTGCGGCCCTGTTGACTGGCTGGGATGCCATTGTTAGGCTGCACAATTCGTTATGCCACACGTTCCAGTACATCCGTCGGCGATCAAGCGCCATCGTCGCAGTCTTAAGCGCAAGCTGCGTAATCGCTCAGTTAAATCCCACGTCCACAGCGCGATCAAAAGCGCGCAGGAAGCCCTTGGAGGCACCGACGCCGAGCGGGCCGGTCAGGCGTTGCGCGAAGCGATGAAAGTGTTGGGCAAGGCCGCCACCAAAGGCGTGATCCATCGCAACACGGCGTCGCGGAAAATTTCCCGTCTCGCGCTCCAGCTCAATCGCGTCAAAGCGCAGGCGTCGGGCTAGGCCAGTTCTTTCGATTTTGGAACTACTTCGGCGATGGCGCGCCGATCAGTTCGCCATCGGTGAATTGCACGCCTTCAGGCTTCGGGCGGGGTCCGAGGATTTGCACTAATTGGTCCGTCCCGATCGTCTCTTCATGCAAAAGCGCGTTGACCAGGCGATCCAGACCTTCCCGCGCGTCGGTCAGGCAGCGTCGGACCTGTTGATGGATCTGCTCGAGCATTGTGCGCACTTCCTCGTCGATACGAGCCGCGGTGGCCTCGCTGTAGTCACGCCCCTGGGAGAGTTCGTAGCCCAGGAACGGGTGTTCCTCGTCGGCTTTGAATGCCGCCAGTCCGAGTTTTCCCATCCCCCACCGGGTGATCATCCGGCGCGCTAAACGGGTCGCCTCAACCAAATCATTCTCCGCTCCGGTGGTTACTTCACCGAAAGCAAGCTCCTCCGCTGTGCGTCCGCCGAGCATCACCGACAGCCGCGCCATCAGATAGGAATAGCTCAGGTTGTGGCGTTCCTCACCCGGTATCTGTTCGGTCAGCCCCAGCGCCTGGCCATGCGGAACGATGGTCACCTTGTGCACCGGATCCGCGCCAGGATTTAGCCACGCCACCACGGCGTGACCGGACTCGTGGTAGGCAACCACGCGCCGCTCCGCGGGATCGATCAGTTGGGGAAGGGCGGCGCCAAGTCGAATCTTGTCCTGCGCCTCTTCAAAGTCCGCCATGGCTACGGTCTCGCGATTGTGGCGTGCCGCGGTCAGCGCCGCCTCGTTGCAAAGATTGGCCAGGTCCGCGCCGCTCATCCCGATGGTGGTGGCGGCCAGCGTCGCGACGTTGACGTCGGGTGCGAGATGCAGGCCGCGGGTGTGAATGCGCAAAACGGCCTCGCGACCGCGGCGGTCAGGAACCGGGACCACCACCTGGCGGTCGAAACGGCCCGGACGCAGCAGCGCCGGATCGAGCACGTCGGGCCGGTTGGTCGCCGCCAGGATAATGACCCCGGCTTGCGGGTCGAAGCCGTCGAGCTCGCCCAGCATTTGATTGAGGGTCTGCTCGCGCTCGTCATTGACGGTACCCACGCCCGCGCCACGGCGGCGGCCGACGGCGTCAAGCTCGTCGATAAAGACAATCGCCGGTGCTGCTTCCTTGGCCTGGCGGAACAGGTCGCGGACGCGGCTGGCTCCCACCCCGACGAACATCTCCACGAACTCGGAGGCATTGATGCTGAAAAACGGGACTCCCGCTTCACCGGCAACCGCCCGCGCCAGCAGCGTCTTGCCGGTTCCCGGAGCTCCCACCAGCAGCACTCCCTTGGGAATGCGGGCGCCGATGTCCACATACTTTTTCGGATTTCTTAGAAAGTCGACTTCCTCCAGCAGGTCCGCTTTCGCCTCATCCGCTCCGGCCACGTCGTTGAAGGTGATTTTAGGCTGGTCGGAGCTGTAGCGGCGGGCCTTCATGCGTCCGATGCCGAACATGCCCGATTGAGTCTGGCTGGCGCGCCGGGCCATCCACCAAAAAAACCCGATCAACAACAGCATCGGGAACCATCCCACCAGCAAGCCAAGAAACCAGGGCGTGCCCGACGGCGAGACGTCCACGACTACGTTGTGAGCTTCCAGCAGGGGCATCAGGCCAGGGTCGCCGACCGCCACCGGGAAGGTCGTAGTAAATCCGGCATAGGGGGCCCGGGGCGATTGCGGGGCCGCTGCGGGTTCGCTGGTCGGAGCTTGTTGCGGTTTGGGTGAGACTGAAGCTTGCGGCGCGGGCTTGGATTCGGATTTAGCGGCCGCTTTTGTCGGGGGCCACAGGATCGGCTTCACGAACTTGCCGGTGATGGCCTCGCCGGCGATGTGAACCTGCGCCACGTTGCCGGCGCGGATCTGGCTCAAAAATGTCGAGTATGGAATCTCGGCGACCTTATGCTCGCGCGGCCACAGCGAGAACAGGTTCCAAACCATGAGAGCGGCGAAGATCATCCACCAAAACATGAGGTTCGGTGGAATCTGTTTGCCCGCCCCCGGTTTCGAATCCCGGAGCTTCGGTTCCTGCGATCCGTTTTGCCCAGAAGCCATCAGTTACCCCTTATCATATCAGGTTGCCGGCTTTGGCCGTAGCACGGATCGAGCACTGGAAAGATCGGCTTTACAGCTTTGTTTCCGGCATCCCAAGGCGGACAATAATCGTCATGTGGCGATGGGAAACAGCGGTCTTATCGAACCTTGATTGCGCGTAAACATAGCTATGTGCCAAGCCTCGACGGCTTGCGCGCGGTTTGCATCGCCGCGGTGATATTCTTTCACGTCCCGATCCCGGCGGGGCATCCATGGCTGCAAGCGGTGCACAGCCGATGCTGGTACGGCGTGGACATGTTCTTCGTTCTGAGCGGGTTCCTGATCACCTGGATTCTGGCGGTTGAGTTCGAAAGCACCGGCAAAGTTGACCTCGCCAACTTTTATCGCGCCCGCAGCCTGCGCTTGTTGCCGGCCTATTTCAGCGCGCTGGTGTTGGTGTTTGGGGCCGCCTACCTGTCCGGATACCACGGCGCAGTCAGATTCTTCCCCCCGGGTAAGGTGTGGCCCCTGCTCCTGACTTACAGCCTTAACCTGTGGATCGCGGCGACGGCGATTTGGCCGGCCGGACTGAGTCATTTCTGGTCGCTATGCGTGGAGGAGCATTTTTACGTTTCGTGGTCCTTCGTGTTCCGCCGATGGGGAATTTCGCGCGCGCTCAAAATCGCCCTGGCCGCGATTGTGGTCGTCGCCGCCTATCGCAGCGGATTGTACCTCTTCATGAACTGGGGCCATCTGGCCTCGCCGTCAAGTGCCTCCTACTACAGAATCCACTACGCGACTGACACGCGAATCGACGCGATTTTGATCGGCTGCGCGCTGGCGCTCCTGATGCGGGAGGGGCGGCTGGAGCGTTTCTGGCAGTTCGTGCGCACGATGCCGCTGCTGCCCACACTCTCGCTGATCGGGGCGCTGGCATGTATCACCTGGGTCACCGGGCATCGATGGCGTCAAACCACCTTCGGGTACACCGCGATGGCGCTGGCGTCGAGCACGGTGCTTATGGCGGTTTTTCTGCGGCCCGAATGCTGGATCGGACGCATTCTGGCAACGCGCCCATTGGTGGCAATCGGCCAGATCTCCTACGGCATTTATCTGTTTCATGCACCGTTGCTGGTTGCGTTTGAGGCGCGGCTGGGCCTTTACGCCGCGCACCTTGAAAACGATTACTATCTGCTGGTGCTCGCCGCCGTGTCGCTGACGTCGGTGGCGGTCGCGGCGATCCACTACCGGCTGGTCGAGCGCCGCTTTCTGGCGATGCGAAGGCCGCGGTCGTACCTTGCGCCGCGCGGCGAGCACGCGGCGGCGGCCGCCTAGCTGAGCTGGCGGCCTCGCGGGCGTGAGTCGTCCATCAGTAACGGCGCCAGCAGGCCCGACAGGGCCTGTGCGCGTTCCTTGACCGTTCCGTTCTTGAAGTTGGCGTCCAGATCGATCGCTTCCCGATAGGTCTTGGTCAGGCGCCGCAGCCCATAACGGCGGGCGGCGTTGATCGTAGCAGTCATCCGCGGACTGCGCGGCGACATCGAGATCTCCATCGCGATCTCAGCCGGCCCCTGCCCTTGCATCGTGAGCGTGGCGGCAATCAGCAGCTTGCGCAGCGCCGGGATGAT
The DNA here is from genome assembly GCA_963805995.1 of uncultured Pseudomonadota bacterium. Lineage (GTDB taxonomy): Bacteria > Desulfobacterota > Binatia > Binatales > Binataceae > JAJPJA01. The sequence goes on from CAWDWL010000041.1 coordinate 98,102, forward strand.
TTCGAGCATCAGCAACTCGGTGGGGTCGCGGCCGACTCCCACCGCGCGATCGATCATGGCGAAGGTTACCAGCGGCTGGTCTCCGCTGAGGCTTTCCGAGATCTGGAACAATTCACCGCCCAGATCCGCACCGCCGGTCGACGAGCGCAGGAAGTCATCGGGCTTTTGCTGCGCGGCGGCAATCGACGCCAGCACCAGCGCATTGTGCATCGCGGCCAGATTGGTGCCGTAGCGTTCGACCAGGGTGTCGACAGTGGCGTAGCCGATCTTGAGTCCGAGCCGGCGGGCGAACAGTGCGGCGAACTGAGCCAAGTGGCTTTCGAAGGGTTTGTTGCAGATCACTGCGAGGCCGGCCTTCTCGACCTGGCGTTGCACCTTGGCGGGCGCGTTGTCGCGGTCATAAATCAGGATCAGATGTGAAGGATTTCGGACCAGCTCGATCGCCCGCGACAGGGTTGAGTCATCCGAACTGCGCGATCCGCGGCCCTCCCCCGCCTCGCCGCTGTCATCATCCCCCGCGCCGCGAGCGCGCAGAATGCGGCAGCTCGCCAGCACGGCGGGCGCGAACAGACCCGGCGCTGCGACCGCCTCCAGGACGGCGCCGAAATCACCGCCGGGACCGATCTGGAAGGATTGCGACTCGCGCCCCGGACCGCGCAACGCGTCGCGGCAGGCGTCGAGGACGTATTCCTTAAGAAATGCTTGGGGACCGGCGATCAGTATAGGCGCGGGCAGGAGCGCCTTGCCGGCTTCGAGCTGAGAGAGAAAAGCCAAGGCGTTTTCGGAAGCCATCGCCTTAGCTTGGAATTAGAAACCGCTCGCCATGCCCGAATAAATATTCTGCGCCACCTGGGTCATCGCTTCATCTTGCGCGACCCCTCCCTGGGTCATCTGGACTTGGGAATCGGTCAACTGATTGATGTCCGAAGAGCGGAAATTGTGGCGCAGGAACTGGGGCGACGTGACCAGCACGGCTTGAGGGACCACCCCATAGGGCTGCTGCGAAGCGAGATTTTGCCCGCTCCACAACACTTTCTTGGTCTTCTGATCGGTCAGCGTGGCGTTAACCTGGAGCTGGAGGTTGTAGATAGTTGGTTCGCCGACCGCGTTCATTGCCGCCGGGTAGGGGTCCGCCCGCACAATTGTGCCACTCAACTCAAGGTCCGCCGTGGCGGGATCATCAACCACTCGAAGTCGGTCGTGCTTGGCGATTTCGTCCTTCATGTAGCGCATGAAGACATCCTGGATCCCGGTCGTGAGGCTCATGTTGGTGAATTTGGCAACATAGATGGTGTGCGCGGATGCGGGCAGCGTATCGGCCGCGGAAAACGTGTAGCCGCATCCTGCCGCCCCCAGCGCTACCAGCAAGGCGGCCAGGCAAAGCCTATTCCTTGGCGAGGACAAGGTCCTGATCACCCTTGTGTTTCAGCCCCAGACGCTCGGCCAGCACATCCAGTACGCCGTTGACGAACTGCCCGGAGTTGCGGTCGCCGTAGCGTTTGGCCAGCTCAATCGCCTCATCCATGGTGGCCCGGGCCGGGACATCATCCATGTGCAACAGTTCGTAAGCGGCCAGCCGCAAGATGTTATGGTCGATACGGGAGAGGCGGTTGATCGACCAATTGGTGATCACCTGGGTAAGCAATTCATCCAGATGTTCAAGATCGCCGCAAACGCCCCGGACCAGGCGAACCGCGAACTCGCGGGCGCGAGGATCGGCCGGCATCGACTCGAATTGCGACCTCAGATTGTCCAACGAACGGTCGTTGACGATGTCAATCTGGTAGAGCGCCTTGAGAGCCATCTCGCGCCCTGCTCTTCTAAGTCCCATTCCCGATACCGAACTTTATCTGTGCTGGAAGGTGGGGTGGATCGCCGCTCAATTCAGCAGCTTGAGCTCCGACAGCAGATGCCCCAGCTTCTCCTTTTTGGTGCGCAGGTAGTCGATGTTGCCGATGTGCGGCCGGACTTCGAGCGGGACCCGAACCACTTCCATTCCATATCCGGCCAGGCTTTCGAGCTTGTGCGGATTGTTGGTCAACAGCATCACCGTGCCGACCCCCAGGTCGCGCAGGATCTGGGCGCCAATCCCATAGTCGCGCATGTCGTCTTTAAAGCCCAGCTCGAGGTTTGCTTCGACCGTATCCCGTCCCTGATCTTGCAACGCGTAAGCCCGAATCTTGTTACCCAGCCCGATCCCCCTGCCTTCCTGATGGAGATAGATGATGACGCCGGCCTCAGCGGCACAGATTTTATCAAGCGATTGCTTAAGCTGATCTCCACAGTCGCACCGCAGGGATCCAAACACGTCGCCAGTCAAGCACTCCGAATGCAGCCGCACCAATGCTGGCCGGCCACCACCCACGTCGCCTTTGACCAGGGTCAAATGCTCGCGGCCGTCAACCCCGTTGCGGTAAACAATCGCCCGCATCTCGGCCTGCGCGACGTTAAACGGGACGTCAGCCACGCGCTGAATCAGCAACTCGTGTGTCAGGCGGTAAGCAACCAGGCTTTCCGTGCTGCACAGCGGCAGTGAATGGGCTTGGGCGAACTCCTTCAACTCGGGCAGCCGCGCGGAGTAGCCGTCCTCACGCAGGATCTCGCATAACGCCGCATAAGGCCGCATCCCGGCCATCCGAACCAGGTCAACCGCGCCTTCGGCGCGGCCGATTCGCATTACCACGCCCCCCGGCAGCGCCATCAGGGGCGGCACATGACCGGGCATCACAATATCGTCGGGGCCGCACTGGTCCGATGCGATGGTCTGGATGGTCTTGGCGCGATCGGCGGCGGAAATCCCGGTGGTGGTCCCCTCGCGAGCTTCCACCGATGCGCCGACCAGTTCCGCGCCTTCGTCTCCCGAACGGTTGGGCATCAATGGAATCCGCAATTCGCGCAGCCGCCGTTCAGGAATCGCCGCGGAAACAATCCCGCGCGCATAGCGGGCCATGAAGTTGACATGTTCCGGGATGACCTTTTCGGCGGCCATCACCACGTCGCCTTCGCCGGATGGGCCAACCAGCACGACCATCTTGCCGGCGCGGATTCGATCAAAGGCTTCTTCGAGTTCGGGAGAAATCATAGGATAAGCGATACTACCACCGTTTCGAAAATCTAACCAGCGGCCCGGCCGGCGCGACCTTCGTGCCGACGATTTAAGTTACCGCAGTTCGCCTTCGAGCAGCCAGTCCGACCCGACACGGCGGGCGGAAAGGTTGGCGACCTCGATGGCGTCGCGCACCCGGCTTAGCGTCAGACCTTCGATTGCGGGCGTTCCAGTGCCGAAGATCCTGGGAGCGATGAAAAACGCGACCCGGTCAACCATCCCGGCCCCGATCATCGAGGCGGCAAGATGGGCCCCGCCCTCAAGCAGGATCTTCGACCATCCACGAACCGCCAACTCTCGCATCAGGACACCCACATCGACCCCGCCCGGCGCGCCCCGCACCGCCATGACCTCGACCTTGAGCCGGGCATAGCGCTCCTGCGCGCGCTTGAAGTTTTCCGCAACGGTAACGAGGACGGCGGGAGCGGACGAGCGCAAACGGTAAACCTGGGCCTGCGGCGGCGTGCGCAGCGCCGCGTCGACGACAATGCGGACCGGGTCGCGCCCGCCCGCAAGGCGGCAGTTAAGCCGCGGGTCATCCAGGAGGACGGTTCCCGCCCCGACCATCACCGCGTCACACTCGTTACGCCATCGATGGCTCAGCTCGCGCGACTCCTCCGAGCTGATCCAGCCGGAGTTGGGTTGCGGCGCCGCGATCCGGCCGTCGAGCGACATTGCCATCTTGAGCAGCACGAACGGACGCCGTTTGGTGATCCTGGTAATGAATCCTTCATTGAGACGACGGCACTCCGCTTCCAGCAGACCGACCTCAACCGCAATTCCGGCGCGCCTGAGCTTGGCAGCGCCGCGCCCGCGTACGGGAGGATATGGATCCAGGCATCCGATTACGGCGCGCTTGATGCCGGCGGCGACCAGAGCGTCCGCGCACGGAGGCGTCTGTCCAAAGTGGGCGCACGGTTCGAAGGTAACGTAGGCGGTCGCGCCGGCAGCTCGACCTCCGGCCTCCCGGATGGCCTGCGGTTCGGCGTGGGGACGCCCGCCGACGGCGGTTGCCGCGTGCGCGACCACCCTGCCCTGTTTGACGATTACGCAGCCGACGGCGGGATTGGGAGATGTGCGGCCTACGACCTTGGCGGCCTCATCCAGGGCCTGACGCATGAAGCGCAGATCCGCATTCTGCTGCGCGCGCCGCGCCATTAACGTTCAAACGGCGGAGGAGCCGCCGTTCTTGCCCTTGGCCGGCGCGGCGGGAGGAGCGGGTTCTTCTTCCTGACGGCGCCGGCTGATGAGGTCTTCGAGTTCATGCATGAACTCTTCGATGTCCTTGAAGGAGCGGTAAACCGAAGCGAAGCGCACGTATGCTACCTGGTCAGTCTCGTGCAATTCCTTCATCACTGCGCCGCCGATGAAGGAGCTGGGCACTTCCTTGCCGCCACGCTCGAGTACCGCGGTCTCGACCCGGTCGGCGACCTGCTCGATTAGCTCCATCGAGACCGGTCGTTTCTCGCAGGCTTTTTTGAGCCCCGAGATGATCTTCAGTCGGTCATAGGGTTCGCGCCGGCCGTCCTTCTTGATCACCGCCGGAGTGATTTCCTCGATCCGCTCGTAAGTAGTGAAACGGCGCTTGCACTCCGAGCAGACCCGGCGGCGGCGGATCGCGGTACCATCACCTGACAGACGTGAATCGATAACACGATTGCCGCCATGGCGGCAGAACGGGCATCGCATCGTCAGGTCAGGGCGTCCCCGGAGTTCAGGTTGGCCGGCGAGCCGGATCGCGGCGCGCAGCCAACCGGCGCGCCGCGATCGCGCCGGCTCAATGGGTCAATCCGAAGGGGGGAGATTGCGGTGGGGCGGAAGTGGTTGGGACTCGGGCCGCACAGCAGCAAGCCGGGTCTGTTTGTATCAGCTCTTATGCGCCTGAATATAGTCAACGACGTCCTTTACGGTGCGGATCTTCTCGGCGTCCTCGTCCGAAATCTCCATTCCGTACTCTTCTTCCAGCGCCATCACCAACTCCACGATATCGAGCGAATCAGCGCCCAAATCCTCAATAAAAGAAGCTTCCGGCGTGACCTCATTGGCAGCTACGCCGAGCTGCTCGCTGATAATCTCGCGGACCCTGCTTTCAACGTCTGCAGCCATCGATAACTTTTTCCTCCTGAGGCAGCATTTCAAATGCAGCCATAACAACCCCGCTCAGCCTATGCCTGCGGCAGGCAATAAAAAAGCCCACTTCGGCCCGCGTCTTTGCGGCCGCTTTTCCACAGCATCTCTGACATAGCAGTCCGGGTAAGCGCAAGCGGCAGCATAGGGACTTGCGTCAGGCCAGGCAAGTCACTTTGACGGCCACTAATCACCCTTGGGCGCCGCCCAGGATCTTTACCGCCGCCGCCAGCGAAGCCGAATCTTCCACCCCCGCGATGCTGACTTCCCGGCTGATACGTCGCATCAGCCCGGCCAATACGCGTCCCGCGCCCAGCTCAATCGCGTTGGAAATCCCGGCGCCAGCCAGCGTCCGCATCGATTCCTCCCATCGTACCGGAGCCGTGATCTGCTCCAGCAGCAACGGCACGACCCGGTGGGAATCCCGATTGATTTGCGCGCTCACGTTGGCGATCACTCCGAACCGCAGGGGCATGACGCTCAGTCCCTGCAGTACGGGGGCCATCGCCTCCTGCGCCGGCTTCATCAGAGAGCAATGAAATGGGGCGCTGACGTTGAGCTCGACGGACATTCGCCCGCCACGCTCTTTGGCCAGCCCGACCGCCCGCTTGACCGCGGTCGCGTGACCCGCCACGACAATCTGTCCGGGAGCATTCAGGTTGGCTGGAACCACGATCTCACCATCCGCTGCGGCGGCGGCGCACACCTCACCGACCACGTCCAGATCAAGTCCAATCAGCGCCGCCATCGCGCCCAGGCCGGGCGGACAAGCTTCCTGCATCAACCGCCCGCGCTCGCGCACCGCCCTGACCGCATCGCCAAAGTCCAACGCGCCGGCCGCCACCAGCGCGCTGTATTCGCCCAGGCTGTGTCCGGCGGCGAGCTCCGGCGCGAGCGGAAATTCAGACTGCAGCGCTTGTAAAGCCGCGATCGAGGTGGTGAGGATGGCGGGCTGGGTGTTGGTGGTCAGCCGCAGATCCTCCTCCGGTCCGTCGAAGCACAAGCGCGACAGGTTCATCCCCAAGGCACTGTCAGCCTGTTCAAAAACACTCCTGGCGGCAGGGAAGTCGTGAAAGAGTTGGCTCCCCATACCGACTTTCTGGGAGCCCTGACCGGGGAACAGCAATGCGAGCTTCATAGGTTTGAATTTAGAGCAGGTTCACGGCCGCTTGTCTTCCTTGGGGTGAGCGGCGGGGTCGTGTGGCTGGTCGGGTTCATGTTCATGGGCCGGAGCGGGAGCGTGCATATCGCTGGCGGCTGCGCCATTGAGTCCTCCGGTGGCGCTCTTGACCGCTGCGGGAGTGGCAATAAGCTCGCCTGATCGGCCCTTGACCGCAACCGGAACTGGCGCATCAATCCTGGGCCGCTCGGGGCCCGCTTCGACGTGACCGTCGATCTTCTTGCCCAACTCCCCTTCTTTGGGGCGCAGATGCAGGCGCTCGCGCATGCGGCCGAAAATCGCGCGGATTCCTTTGCTGCCCATGCGGGTTGGGACCGTAGCCGACATCTTGCTGAGCAGTTCGACGATATCGTGATTGAGCGCCTCGCCTAGCGATTCGTTGGCGGCCGTGCGCAGCGCGTTGCGAATCGCGCGCGGACTGGAGGATCCATGCGCGATGATCGCCCGTCCGGCGACGCCCAGCAGCGGCGCGCCGCCATATTCGGAAGGATCGAACCGCTCACGCATCGCGCGCAAATTCTTGCGCACCAGCAGGTAGGACAGCCGTCCTCTCAGGCTGTTGTTAAAGACCTCGCGCAGGTTCCCGAGCAGGAAGCCGGCGAAACCTTCCATGGTCTTCAGCGCGACGTTGCCGGTAAAGCCGTCGGTTACCACCACGTCGGCCTTGCCGTGATTGATGTCCCGGCCTTCCACGTAGCCGATGTAGTTGATGTGCGGGGCCGACTGAGCCAGCATCGCAGCCGCCGTGCGGGTCAGCTCGGTGCCTTTGGAATCCTCTTCGCCGTTGGCCAGGATCGCCACCTTGGGCGCGGGCAATCCGCGCAATCGGCTCATGTAGGCGCTGCCCATAATCCCGAACTGGGCCAGATTCAGCGCCTTGGCCTCGGTGTTGGCGCCGGCGTCCACCAGCAATGCGAGGCCTTCGGTAGTGGGTACCATCGAAGCGATCGCCGGCCGATCGATACCGGGCAGATTGCCCAACATCGTGATGCCGATGGTCATCATGGCGCCGGAGTTTCCCGCGCTGATCACGGCGTCGACCTCGCCGCGCCGCAACAGCTGGTAGCAAACGTGAAGGGAGGACTGCGGTTTGGACAGCACCACTTCAAGCGGCGAATCGTCCATCAGCACCACTTCCGCGGCATGCTCGATAGTCAGATTCAGGCCGCTGCAGTCGTGCTCTTCCAACTCTTTTTGCAGAATCGCGCGATCGCCGACCAGGACCACGTGAAGCTTGAGTTCCCGGGCAGCCAACACCGCGCCTTCGACGGTGGCTTGGGGAGCGAAATCCCCGCCCATCGCATCGAGTGCGATCCTCACCGTGCACCCCGTGAGGTTATTCCGCGATCTCCGTGAGCTGGCGTCCGCGATAGGTACCGCAATGACGGCAGATCCGGTGCGGCAAGGCGGGTTCGCCGCATTGTGGGCAGGAGATCACGTTGACCGCGGTCAACGCGTCATGGGCGCGGCGTTTATTGCGCTTGGATTTCGATGTACGGCGCTTTGGTACGGGCATGGCCTTTCAGTCGTCCTTTGTCTGTTGATTAGTTTAACAATGGCGCGTCAGTGACGCGTGAGTTTCAACGCGCGCAAAGCTTCGAACCGGGGATCTAGCTTCTCGGCGGAGCAGGCACAGGTTTTGAGGTTGAGGTTGACGCCGCATTGCGGGCATAGGCCGCGACATCCCTCCTGGCATAATGGACGGGTGGGCAGCGCCAGTAACAACTGCTCGCGCAGCAGCGGTGAGACCTCCACCGCGTCGCCCTCGTACAGCGAAAATTCAAGGTCCTCGGCGTTGATATGTTTGCCGTTCAGGTCGCCCACCGATCTGGGTGCGAGAACAAAGCGGAAATCCCGTTCGCTGGCGACGCTGAAGTCCTCGGCACAACGGGCGCAGGTAGCGGTCACTTCGGCACGCAAAGTCCCCGAGAAGAACAACTCCATTCCCGAGCGGTAATACGACAGCTTGACCGAAAAGGGCCGACTGACGCGATACTCGCGAATCGGCCCCTGCTCCAGCAGCCGATTGACGTCGGTATCGGATTCAACAAAGTCGATTTCCTTGACTTCCGCCGTTATGTCGTCGATACGCAGTTTCACAGCGACACCACACCCACCCCGGCAAAGGGGTTCAATCAAACCCAAATTATTGCACGTCGTGGACCGGCTTCAAATACGGTCGGTGCGGGTTGCAACGGTGGCGGTCATGGCCGCCACTCGCAGCCTTTCCCCAAGCGCCACCGCCAAAAAGCTGCAATTGCGAAAAAAGCTGTTCCCCTGCACTGCCCGCAAGATCCTCCGGAACGGCGGTATAGTTACGCTGAAACGGCCGTTCCAGCCGTCATGATTTTTTTCTCCGGCTGGCGGCGGATTTGGCGCTCTTGGTGGACAGTGGCGCGGTGACGCCCACGCGCGGGCAATCGGGCAGGAGCTTGCACGATTCGCAGCGCGGGCCGCGCGCGAAGCAGACGCTGCGGCCGTGCAGAATCAGCCGCATCGAAAACGGCGTCCATTGATCGGGCGCAAGCAGCTTTTGCAAATCCAGCTCGATCTGGTCAGGCTCCTTCACCTTGGTCAATCCCAGGCGCAACGCGAGGCGCCGGACATGCGTGTCCACCACCAGTCCGGGCTGGCCGAAAACGTGACCTAACAAAACATTGGCGGTCTTGCGTCCAACCCCCGGCAGGGTAACCAGATCTTCCATCCGCGAAGGGACCTGCCCTTCAAATCGCGTGACAATTTCGTGTGCGGCGCCCTTGAGCGACTTGGCCTTCTGGCGAAAAAATCCGGTGGTCTTGATTAGCTCCTGGATCGTCTCCAGCGGCGCGGCCGCCATCGCCTTGACGTTGGGGATTTCTTTGAACAGGATCGGAGTCACCTGGTTGACCCGTTCGTCGGTGCATTGGGCGGAGAGGATCGTTGCCACCAGGCATTGCCAGGCGTCAGTGAAGTCCAGGCTGATGCGGGCTTGCGGATAAAGCTGCGCCAGCGTCGCCGCAATCCGCCTTGCCCGGGCCCGCGAACCGTCTTTGCCGGTATCTTTCGCCATAGTCAAACCACCCGGATCGCTTTGAGCGCGGCGCTGAATTGCGCCAGCTCGGCAGCCACGCGCTCGTCGTTCCACCCCAGTTCCGATCCCATCAAGCGCGCCGCCTTCGCCGCGGCGCCTGCGGCCAGCGCCGGAAAGTGCCGCGCCATCGTCGTACGCCGAAGCATAAAATCCTCCAGCCGCGCCGCCATTTCGGAGCGCGCCGCGTGAACGGCCTCCGCCGCCAACACCGGGCATCCGGCGGACAGCGGCGCGGCCAGTTCCGGGGCCTCTTCGATCACGGCCTCGATTAGTGTAGCGCGGGAGCCGTAGCGCGAGGCCAGTTCCATCCGGGCGGCAAATGGCATTTCCGGCGCCGGAACCGTCCGCCCCGGATCGGGCCTGGCTCCGGGCAGCGGCGTCGTGAGCGTCGGCGATGGTTCCACCGGCTTTCCGAGTTCGCGGCAAATCGTATCTACAACACGTTGCGCAATCCGCCGATGAGTCGTCAGCTTGCCGCCGGCGATCGAGAGCATCCCGCTGTTGCTCTTGAGGATTTGTTCTTCCCGCGGCACGCTGGAGGGCGTCTTCGCCAGGTTGGTGTCAACCAGCGCCCGCAGCCCGGCAAAACTGGTAACGATATCGCCACGGCCCAGCTCCGCCTCGGGCATGGTCAGGGCCACTACATTCAGTAGGTAATCGACATCATCCGGAAGTGCCTGGACGCCGCGGCGATCGCCGCTGAAGTCGGTATCGGTGGTTCCCAGCAGGATCGAGCCGGAATCGCGGATCAGGAATACGATCCGGCCGCGCCCGTCGGGCAATACCAGCGACTGGCGCACCGGCAGGCGGCTGGAATCAATTATCAGATGAACACCCTTGGTCAGCCTGATGGTCCGGTGCGCGCCGGGATCGTCCAACCTGCGGACGTCATCGACCCATGGTCCCGCGGCGTTGACGAAGATCTGCGCGCGAATCGCAAATCGTTCCGCGGTCAGCACATTGCGGACCTGCGCGGCCCGCAGGCGGTTGGCAACCTGATCGAAGCTCTCCAGCGTGACGTAGTTGGCGACGGCGGCGCCGTGGAGGGCCGCGTCCAGCGCGTTTTCAAAAGTAAGCCGGGCGTCGTCGCCATGGCCGTCATAGTAGATCGCCCCGCCGCTAAGTCCGGCCGGCTTCAGGCGCGGCTCCAGGGCGATTACCTCGGCCGCATTCAGCCGCTGATGGCGGCGCGCAGGGGGAGTGCGGGCGAGGATGTCATAAACGAACAGGCCCGCCGACAGCGCCAGGCGCGATACCGTCAGTCCGGGATAGACCGGGAACAGAAAGCTGATGGGCCGGACCAGATGCGGCGCGGTCAGACGGCCCAGGCGCTCACGTTCGCGCAGCGCCTCGTATACCAGCCGCAGTTGACCCTGGGGCAGATAGCGCAGGCCGCCGTGAATCAATTTCGAAGAACGCGAGGAAGTCTGGCCGGCAAAGTCGCCCCGATCGATCAGCGCCACGCGCAGCCCGCGCATCGCTGCGTCACGCGCCACGGCGGCGCCGTTGATTCCGCCGCCCATCACTGCGACGTCGAAGGTTTCGCCCCGCAGTCTTGCGATATGCTCGTCGCGCGAGAGGTAGTTTTCCGCCACCTGGAACGCACCGGGCCGCTTGGCCTGTAAGCCAAAGCCGGGTCCGGCGCCCGACTGATCGAGCGTCAGGATTCCCGGCTTTGAAGTCATACGGACCGAAGTGTAAAAGCGCACACGGTCCGCGGGAGTGAAACCAACTCTTTGGCGTTATTCTTCCGGTTCCTGGAACGAGTAGCGTTCTTCTTGCCACGGATCGGCGCGGTTGTGATAGCCCCGCACTTCCCAGAAACCGCGGCTGTCCCGGGCCAGGAACTCGATTGCGCGCACCCATTTGGCGCTTTTCCACGCATACAGCTTGGGCACCACCAAGCGCAGCGGGAACCCATGGTCGGGACTCAGGTCCTCGCCGTCATGGCGGTCGGCCAGCATCACGTCATGGTCGAGAAAATTCTCCAGCGGCAGATTGGTGGTATAGCCGCCGTCGCAGTGGATCAGCACGAAGCGCGCCGTGGGCTTGGGCTTTACCAACTTGACCAGGTCGGAGGCCATCACCCCTTCCCACTGGTTATCCAGGCGCGACCAGGTCGTGACACAATGAAAATCGGCCACCTGCTTGGTCCGCGTCAGGGCCCGGAACTCCGCATACTCCAAACGCAGCGGCGACTCGACTTCCCCAAATATCTGCAAATCCCAGGTCTGGGGATTGAATCGTGGCACTGGTCCATAGGTCAGGACCGGAAACTTGGTGGTAAGGTATTGTCCGGGCGGCACGCGCCCGTTGAGGTCCCCGGGTTTCAGGATCGTACCCATAGCTCGAATTAATACCTAAGCACGATCGGCGGCGGAAGAGGCCGAGGAGTGAAGCGCCTTGATAATGGCGTCGGTCATCTGCTTGGTGGTGGCGCTGCCGCCCAGATCGCGGGTCAGGGTGTCACCCGACTGCAATACCTGACCGGTAGCCGTCTTGATCCGTTTTGCGGCCTGCGGATGGCCCAGGTACTCAAGCAGCATGCCTGCGCTCAGAATCGCGGCAATGGGATTGGCGAGCCCCTTGCCGGCGATGTCCGGCGCGGTGCCATGAACCGCCTCGAAAATCGCCCCCTTGTCGCCGTAATTGGCGCCGGGCACCACGCCCAATCCGCCCACCAATCCGGCGCACAGGTCCGACACGATGTCCCCATAAAGATTCTCCAGCAACAGGACATCAAAGGCCCGCGGGTTGGTGACCAGGCGCATACAGGCGGCGTCGACGATCTGTTCCTCGTAGCGGATCTCGGGAAAGCCGGCGGAGACTTCGCGTGCACACTTGAGAAACAGGCCGTCGGAAAGCTTCATGATGTTGGCTTTGTGAATCGCGGTTATGAACTGGCGTCCCTCGCGCCGCGCGTATTCGAAGGCGAAGCGCGCAATCCGCCGCGACGCGCGCGAGGTTATCACTTTGATACTCTCGACCACCCCGGGCGTGATCTCGTGCTCGAGCCCGGCATAGAGGTCCTCGGTATTCTCGCGCACCACCACCAGGTCCACATCGCGAAACGGCGTATGAACGCCCTGGAAGCTGGTGACGGGTCTGAGATTGGCGTAGAGATTGAAGGTCTTGCGCAGATAAACGTTGATTGAGCGATAGCCCTCGCCGATGCGGGTTTCGAGCGGACCCTTGAGCGCGACACCGGTGTGGCGCAGCGACTTGAGCAGGGCGTCCGGCACCGGGTTGCCGACGCGTTTGAAGGCCGTCATGCCGGCCAATTGCTCGTCCCAACACAGCTTGACGCCGGTGCTTTCGATTACCGCGACCGCCGCGGCGATCACTTCCGGCCCGATTCCGTCTCCCGGGATCAGCGTCACCAGCCGCGCGCCGTTAGAGGTCGTGGATTTCTTCATATTTCCTTAGGGACAGTTGAACCTGGCTCCTGGTCTTTTCGGTTCCCTCGCCGACGTTCAGTTGTGGGAGAAGGTGAGGGCTTTGACACCCTTTGGAGCAGGAACCCGCGGCCGGGCGCTTCCTCAATAATTCACCAGTGCGATCAATACGTCCGTCACATTTGTACCGGTCGGCCCAGTTTGGAACAATTCACCGCAGGCTTTGAGCAAGAAATAGGAATTGTTGCGGGCCAGACTTTCCTGCGGATTGAAATTCGCGGCGATGGCCCGCGCGACGGTCGTCGGTGACGCGAACGCGCCGGCTGCGTCAGTGGGCCCGTCGATTCCATCGGTCGCCGCGCACAAGGCCATAATTCTCGCGCCGGGCGCACGAGCCAGTTCAATTGCCAGCGCAAGTGCAAGTTCCTGGGCGCGTCCGCCGCGTCCACTGCCCTTCACCGTAACTACCGGCTCGCCGCCGGCCAGGACGCATCGCCGCTCTCCGCTGATCGCGATCAGATGCGCACCAAATGCGCGACCCAGGTCCGCAGCCTCGCCATACAGATCGCGCCAGCGCTCCACCTGGTAGCCCATCGTTGCGGCCGCCGAGTCGGCGCCGGCCAAGGCGCGGGCATTGTCGCCGATTACGATATTGGTCACGCGCTGGAGCAGCGGATCGCCGGGTTTGACCGTTTCCCTGAACTCTCCGGCGGCGCCCGCCTCCAGATAGTCCCGGACCCGCTCCGGGGTCCGGCCCCACAGCGAATGGCGAATCAGCACGCCGCGTGCGTCTTCGAAAGTGGTGGGATCCGCCGCGGTCAAGCCGGAGCCGATCGTGGCGAGGTCATTACCGCGGACATCGGACAGGATCAGACTCAACACTCCGGCGCCGTTGCGACAGCGTAGGAACTGACCACCCTTGAGCGCCGATAGATGTTTGCGGACCGCGTTGATCTCGCCGATCGAGGCCCGCGCTCGCAGCAGCGCCGCGCTGACCGCGATCTTGTCCTCCAGCGTGACCGGTGCCGCCGGTGCCGCGATCATCGCGGAAGCTCCACCGCTGAGCAAAACGATCAGGAGGTCATCGGCGGTAAGCCGCTGCAACATCGCCTGCGCCGCGTTCGCCGCCGCAACTGAGGCGTCGCCGGGTAGCGGATGGCTGGACGGATACACCTGCGCAATCCGCACCGCCGCGATCGCCTCCGCATCGGTGGTGAGGTCGGCGGCGGGCACCACCGCGATAGCGTCGGCGATTCGTCCCGCCAGGCGCTCTTCAACGGCCGCCATCATCCGCGCCGCCGCCTTGCCCACCGCGAGTACGAAAATACGTCGGGCGGACGCTACGATGTCAGGTACCGCCGCAGTGCCGCCCAGCGCTCCGGACAGCGCCTGGGCGGTCAGATCACGCGGCTGCACAGCTTCGAGGGCCGCCCGGTATATCCGCACCAGGTCGGCGCGCGCCCGCGCGTCAGGCGGAGTGGTCATGTCAATCGACGGGTTCCCGGGCGGTCAAACGTGGAGCGAACAGAAATCGTTTTCACGGCAGCGCTCTAATTCGTTCAAAGTCAGGAAAGAACCAGCCTGCCTATCGCGGGCGGTTCATCACCCGGATGCTGCCGTCGGCCTGGGCGACCAGCACGCTATGGGCGAGACCCAGGAAGAGCCCATGGTCGACCACGCCGGGCATATCCAACAATTCGCGGCTGACCCGCCGGGGATTGAGCGTCCGATCGACTTTGCAATCGACAATCAGGTTGCCATTGTCCGAGACGGTCTCGGAGCCGTCGGGATTGCGACGTATCGCCGGACGCAGGCCGAGTTTCTTGAGCAGCCGCAAGCACAGCGGCGCCGCAAACGGTACCACCTCGACCGGCAGAACGTTGTGCTCGCCCAGACGGCGAACCAGCTTTTCAAAACCGACCACGATTATTTCCCGACGTGACGCGGTCGCTACCACCTTCTCGCGCACCAGCGCGCCGCCGCGTCCCTTAATCAGGTTGAGCCTGGGATCGACCTCGTCCGCGCCATCGATGGTCACGTCGATTTTGTCCACCGCGTCCAGACCGACGACCTCGATTCCGCCCTCGCGCGCCATCTGCTCGCTCGCGCGCGACGTTGCCACACCTTTTATCCTGATGCCGCTTGCGATCAGCGCCCGAATGAAGGCGGCGGCGGCGCGTCCGGTGCCCAGGCCGATGGTGTGACCCGGTTTCACATAGCGCATCGCATACTCGCCCAGGCGCTCAAGGGCGGCCGCATCCGCCGCCGGCGGAGGTTGAACGTGCCGGCCTGGCGATCTACTTGCCATTTCTGATCAGCGTCATAAATTCCTGGCGCGTCTCGACATTGGTGCGAAACACCCCGAGCATCGCCGAGGTCGTTACCCAGGAGTTCTGTTTTTCAACCCCGCGCATCCGCATGCACAGGTGCTCGGCCTCCAGCACCACGGCGACGCCCAGAGGATTGAGTTCTTCCATGAGAGTCGAGGCGATCTGGGTGGTCATTCGTTCCTGAACCTGTAAGCGGCGGGCATAAATTTCGACCAGCCGCGCCAGCTTGGAGAGCCCTATAATATGATGCCTGGGCAGGTAGGCGACATGCGCCTTGCCCATGAACGGCAGCAGGTGATGTTCGCACAGGGAATAGAAATCAACGTCTTTGCAGACGATTATCTCTTGGTAATCCTCTTCGACGAACAGCGCACCATTGATCACCGCTTTGGGGTCCTGGGCATAGCCGCGGGTCAGGAATTCATAGGCCTTGACCACCCGGGTGGGAGTGCGGAGCAGTCCCTCCCGGTTGGGATCCTCGCCGACATGGCGAATCAGGCATTGAACCGCGGCTTCCGCCGATTCCACATTTTCAGACATGTTATGTTCCCCAGAATTAGCCTGGGCGCCGGCTTCGCCGCCGGTGATACTCCAGCGCAAGCTCGATTGCCAGCGAAGGGCCCCCGCCACTCATTATGTTAAACCCCGCAACGCGCGAGGCTAGCGCCTGCATCAGCTCCAGACTGTGCTCGATTGACAAGCGCCTGGACTCCTCCTCGCTTAGTCCGGCATAGCGCTCGAAGTGTTCGCCAACATTGCTCAGATCTTTGACCTGTTGCTTAAGGTAATTCGCCATCTCAGCGCGTTTGACCGGCAGTATTCCCATTACCACCTGCAGGCCCATCGCGGCGGCCTGCTCGAGGAACCGGTCAGCCTTTTCAAGGTCGAAAACCGGCTGGGTAATGATGAATTGGGCCCCGGCGGCGGCCTTGCGCGCCAATAATTCCAGCTCGCGCTCCTGATCCTGGCGGTTGGGATTGGCGACCGCCCCTACGGTCAACGCGGGCTTCTTCTTGAGCGCGAGCTTGCCCTCCCCGGTATCGCCGCGGTTAAGTTCCCCGATTATGCGCAGCAGGCCGAAGACGTTGACATCGTGGACGCTGCGCGCTTCGGCATGGGAACCGGGCGCCACTTTGTCACCGGTCAGCGCCACCACCCCGTCGATACCGGCGGCGGCCGCCCCCAGCAGGTCCGACTTGAGGGCCAGGACATTGCGGTCGCGGCAGGAAAAGTTCAGCGCCACCGAAATCCCCAGGCGCTGCTTGATCAAGACGGCAAAGACCAGCCCGGAAAGCTTGACCTTGGCCATCGCGTTGTCGGTCAGATTAATCGCATCGACCTTGTTGCTCAGGACGCTGAGGCGCTTTAACAGCGGCTCGACGTTAATTCCGCGCGGCGGGCTGACTTCAACCCATAGCGATGGGGTGCCGCTCGCCAATTGGGACAGGAGCGTGGACATCAGAGTGGAATTAATGGACGCGGCTGGCTTTAGGGTTTCTCACTGGCTCGAATCTTTTGATATTTGCGGTAATCGTAGCCGGTCGCCATCGCCATCAGCAACGCTTCCATGCCGCCGGATTTTTCGCGCCGGAGAATCCGCAACCGCTCAAAAAACTCCCGGAAATCCTTTTGTTCGCGGGCCGTCCCATCCATTGGCTGGAGGAAAAAATCGCGCAGACGGGTAACCGTAAAGCGCAACGAAGAGTAACGCAGCTCGTTGGGGAAAGCATCCCATTCCGCCAGCGACAGGGTCCGCAACGACTCATAGCCGCGCAGCAGATGGCGAAAGCGCTCCAGCGAGTATTGGCCCTCCACGAAACACAGCGCGTTGACCGCGGTCGCGATGTCGAAGATGAATTTCCCGCGGCAGGCCGCCTCGAAATCAAGCACCGTGATCTTCTGCTCACCGCGGAACAGGATATTATCGGGAAACAGGTCGCCATGGATGATACCCTTGGGCAGCTTGGTCTCGAGATAGCGATTCAGATAGTCGATCTCGTCGTCCAGAGTTCGGGTAATCCGCCGAAAGTATGGGGGCAGCCGGTTGCGCACGTTGTTGTAGAGGTCGGCGACCCGCTCGAAACTGAAGCGGTTGTCGATGCCCTTTTTGTAGCCCTTGCCGATAACATGCAGTTCGGCCAGCGTTCGGCCCACGATTTCAAGCTGCCCGGACCGCAGCCCCTGCGGCGCGATCATCCGGCCTTCGGCGTATTTGCTTATCGACAGGCAGCGGCCCCGATACTCGCGGTAGTACCGGCCCTTGCGATCCTGCAGCGGATGGGGACAGGGGAAGGAATGCTTGTGGAGAAATGACAGGAGATCGATCTCCCGCTTGACCTCCATCTCCCCTTTGGCCTCGTCAATGCGCAGGAGGTATTTGCCCTTGGGGGTCTCGAGCAAATAGTTGGTGTTGACCGAGCCTTGCGGGATGGGCGACGCGCCGGTGATTCGCCCAAAGCCATAGTCATCGGCGAGCTCTTCAAGTAAATCTTCGGTGAGCTCGGTGTATGCGGCCATCGCGGTTAGCGTGAGGGTCAATTGCGCCGTAGTTTAAAAGCTTGTGACATTACCGTCAACTAGGTAATTCACATGGTCGCCTTATGGACCTAATTTTGAACCTCACCCCATATGGGCTGGCTACCCCGGCGCGAGGACCTGAAAATCCATCGGCGGCCGTTAACGCCGCTAACCATCTGTTGCGTTTAATCTGCAATAACGCTTTAACCTTTTCCAACATACTCCAAGGTGCTCTCACGATGAAAAAAACCACGACCAAAAAGGCGTCCGGCAAAGCCTCACCTTCCACCCATCCCCTGGAAGGTCAGCCCGCGCCGGATTTTGAACTGCCCGACGCCCAAGGCCATCCGGTCAAGCTTTCCGACCTGATCGCCAAAGGTAACCTGGTGATTTATTTCTATCCCAAAGACATGACGCCGGGATGTACCCGGGAGGCCTGCGACTTTCGCGACAGCGCAAGCCGCCTCAAGGCCGCTGGAGCCCGGGTCGTGGGAATCAGCAGTGATTCCTCCCAGTCGCACGATAAATTTGCCGCCAAGTACGAGCTCAACTTCCCGCTGCTCGCCGACACCGACCAACGCGTCTCCAAGGCCTACGGCGTCTACAAGATGAAGTCGCTTTACGGGCGGGAGTACATGGGGATCGAGCGCACCACCCTGGTGGTGGATCGTCATGGCACGATTCGCAAGGTATTTCCCAAGGTCAAGGTGGATGGGCACGCCGGCGCCGTAATCGACGCGCTCAAGCAGTTATCCTGAGGCGCTCGACGGGGCCAGGTTCTCGCGCAAAAACTCCACCACGGCGGCATAAGCCGGGGGGCCCAGCTTGTTGCCTTCGGGGAAGTACCGGGTCGTCACCGACGCGCCGCGCTCCTGCAGCGCCGTTGCCAATTGCTCGGCCTGACCCACGGGCGTGCGCTTGTCCTCCTCGCCATGCAGGATCAGCACCTTGCACTTGAGTTTGGCGGGCAGATGCTCGATAACGCTGCGCTCTTTGAGCACCCGGTTGCTGGGCCAGACCTGGTGCAGGATCCACAACTTCATGAACCAGCGCGCCTCCGGCCAGTATTTCGTCATGTCGTAGGTTCCCGACTGCAGGATCACCACCCGCGGGCGCGCATCGACGTCCATCAGCAGACCCGCCGCGACCGCACCGTTGGTAACCCCCCAAACCCCCAGCCGCGCCGGGTCAACGTCAGCCCGTTTTGAGAGCAGGTCGAGCGCCCGGCGAGCCGCCTCCACCGCTTGTGGCCCCACGAAGCGGCCCGGCCCCGACGACTTGCCGCTGCCTGGCAGGCTGATACAGGCCACCAGAAGATTGAGTTGCGTCAGCGGCATGGCTGGACTTGATACACTTGACCGCGTCCCCTGACGGATTAATCACCAGTAGTGCGGGTTGGCGGCCGGGGACGGGCGAACGCGCCAGGTAGCCTTCAATGTGGTACTGGTTGCGGTCGACCTCGATCTGAAAATCGAAGGGCTCCACACGGGGATTCTTGCGAATCGCCCGGGCGCTTGAATGACATCCGGCGAGAAGAATTATGGCCAGGGCGGCCGACCCAAGGACGGCCGGCTTGATGCCCCACACCTTTTGCATAGAGCATGGACTTTTATATCTTTGCAGCGACACTCACAACCGCCTGAATTTCACCGTGGTCAGCACCGCCTCGGCGAAGCCTCACTGATCGCCCCGGCCCGCGATACCGGTCTTTTTTTCGAGCGATCTTACGCGACGGAGCAACTCGGGCAGACGCAACAGCGCGGCAAACTGCCGGCGCCAAAGCCGAATTTCCACCGCGGGTGAGCCGGAGATGGTCAACCCATCGGCGACGTGGCTGGGGATGCCGCTTTGTGCCGCCACTCTTACCCGGTTGCCGATTCGGGCATGGTCGGCGACCCCGGTCTGGCCGCCGAATTCGCACCATTGTCCAACCCGGGTCGAGCCGGCAATTCCGGTCATCGCGGCAAACCGCGAATACGCGCCGATTTCGCAGTTGTGTCCGATATGCACCAGATTATCAAGCTTGACCCCGCGGCGAATCAAAGTGCTGCCGACCGTCGCCCGATCGATGGTCGTATGGGCGCCAATTTCAACCTCCGACTCGAGCACCACATTGCCGGTCTGGGGAATTTTGACCAAGCCCTCCCCGACTTCAACGAAGCCAAAGCCTTCCGAACCGAGAACCGCCCCGTTGTGCAACACCACCCGGTCGCCAATCACCACTCTTTCGCGGATCGAAACCTGGCTGTGACAGATGAAATCGTCGCCGATGGTCACCCCGGGATAAATCGTGACGTGGGGATGAATAACCGCCCGCACCCCAATACTGACGCCAGCGCCGATGACGGCGTAGGCCCCGACGCTGGCGCCCTGCCCGATCCGGGCGTCGGAGGCGATCTGGGCGGTTGGATGAATCCCGGGTCCGGGCCGATAGGGCGGATGAAAGATGGCCAGGGCGCGAGCGAAATCCAGCGCCGGATTGTTGCTGATCAGTACCGCGCATCCGACCTGTCCAGCTATTTCCCGGGAAGCTATAACGCAGGCTGGAGAAACCCGCTCCAACATCGCCAGATAGCGCGGCTGCGAAACGAAGCTGACGGTTCCCGCGCCGGCGCTTTC
Source organism: uncultured Pseudomonadota bacterium (assembly GCA_963805995.1). Taxonomy (GTDB): domain Bacteria; phylum Desulfobacterota; class Binatia; order Binatales; family Binataceae; genus JAJPJA01. Next base: position 118,446 of record CAWDWL010000041.1, read on the forward strand.
AATCGGTGCCGGAGCGCTGATTTCCAATTCGCGGTCGCCCCTCAGTTCGAGTCCCAATGCGTCAGCCAGTTCCCCTAGTTTCATGTTTTTCAACCTCTCGCCGCAGCCGGCAATCAGACCTTGCCGGTTGAATCGACCCGCGATTTTGCCAATACTTAGCTGCAAGCGGAGCCCGGTCAAACGGCTCCGTATTTGTTATGGAAAATCAACCAAGTGCCCTGATTGACTTCAAGAAAAATGGCGGCGTGGTGCCGGTGGTCGCAGTGGATTATCGCAGCGGACGGCTGTTAATGATGGCCTATATGAATCGCGCGGCCTTCGACGAAACCGTCGCCACCAATCGCGCGTGCTATTTTTCGCGGTCGCGCGGGCGCCTGTGGCGCAAAGGCGAAGAATCGGGGAATTTTCAAGTAGTACACGAGATTCGCCTGGATTGCGACAATGACACCGTGTTCCTGGCGGTGGAGCAGCGCGGCGACGCCGCGGCTTGTCACGAAGGCTACGAGAGCTGCTTTTTTCGCAAGCTGGAAGATGGTCAATGGCGTATCGTCGATACCCGCAAGGTCGATCCGGCCAAATACGGTCCAGGCTACGGTCACCATAAGCCTTCAACTCCTTCCTGAACCCCTTGGGTATTAACTGATGTCGGACAAAGTTTTGAGATTCGGAATTCCCAAGGGAAGCCTCGAAGCGCAGACGCTGGAGCTGCTGCGCAAGTCCGGATGGCGAATCTCGGTCGATGCGCGCTCCTACATGCCCAAAGTCGATGACCCTACTCTGAGCTGCCGCTTGTTGCGGCCGCAGGAGATGCCCCGTTACATCGCCGACGGCTCATTGGACGCCGGTATAACCGGACGCGATTGGGTGGTCGAGAATGACGTGGATCTGGTCGAAGTCGAAAGCTTCACTTACTCCAAGGTTTCACTGGCTCCGACCCGATGGGTGGTTGTCGTTCCGGAAGCCTCGCCGGTGCGCCGGTTGGAGGATCTCGACGGCAAACGCGTTGCGACCGAGATGGTCAACTTCACGCGGCGGACATTCGCACAGCGGAAAATTAAAGTAGATGTTGAATTTTCGTGGGGCGCCACGGAGGCGAAGGCTGCCGATGGCCTGGTGGATGCCGCCGTCGAGGTGACTGAAACCGGATCCTCGCTGCGCGCCAACGGACTGCGAATCGTCGAGGAATTGCTGACTTCGACTCCGGTGCTGGTGGCGAGCCCGCAGGCCTGGGCGGACGAATGGAAGCAGTTCAAGATCAAACAGATCGCGGTGCTGGTGCGCGGCGCGCTGGACGCCGAGGCGCGGGTCGGAATCAAGATGAACTGCGCGCGCGTCAATCTGGTCCGGGTGATCGACCTGCTACCCTCGATTACCGCGCCCACGGTTTCTCCGCTGTACCCCTCCGCCGCGCTTAAAGGCGAAGAATGGGTGGCGGTGGAGACCGTGATCAGCGAGCAAACGGTGCGCGAGCTGTTTCCCAAACTGCTCGCCGCCGGCGCCGTCGGAATTATCGAATTTCCGCTTAACAAGATTATCTAACCGGCCGCGAGCCCGGAATTCAGGTGGCGGCAATTGCGGCAGGACCGGACCTGACGCGGACGCGGGGTGCAGGTCGGGGTCAATGTCCCGGTGAGTTGTCCGCCGCGCCCGGGCTCAGCCCGAACACATTGGCGCAGAGGCCGTTTCTGTTCAATCCCCCCGGAATTATTTTCGCTTTAGGGCCAGGATAGAGACTGTCGATAAAGACCAAAGGGCAAAGCCAGGGTGCTTGGTAGCGCGGTCGCGCAATGGCGGCTTGGTTCTGTTCCCTCGCCCACATTCAGTTGTGGGAGAGGGGGAGGGTGAGGGTTCTGATACACCTCAAGTAGGCTAAACGCATTGGCGCACGGCGAGCTTCTGCCTGCGAGACACATCCTGGCAGGGCCGCCTGCACCCTCACCCGTCACGCGACTTGCTGGCGCAAATCGCGCGCCGACCTCTCCCGGCGCGCGCCTGCGGACCCGGTCCGCAGCCGCGGGCGAGGTTGGTTTTAGGAGTTAATCGACAGTCCCCGACCGGCGGGAGATAAGAGAGAGGGGGCAGGTTGCGGAGACATTGTCGCAACCTGCTAAAGCGCTTCGAACTTCGGTTTTAGGATGGCTGGTCTGCAGCGCCTTGGCTGCCGGCGCGATAACGACTGATGCTGCGAGTGCTATCGCCTTCCTGCCACGTCACGGAGATTTTGCATTTGCTGATTTTCCATCCCGCCGCAGTCCGCACGAATGCGTATTGATAATGGCCGCCGACCTTGAACGAACCATGCCCGCCCTTGCCGTCTGGCCAAAAGTGCATCGCCAGCATTGAGGAAACACCGGTCGCTGTATCCCCGCTCAGGTCAATGACATGGTTGTTGGAATAATGCTGGGTGCGGCTGTAATCCGCCAGTCCGTTCGCGACCGCCTTCACCCAGTCGTCGACCGCTATCGAGCGCGCGCCAAAGGCCCCGCCCACCGGCGTGTCGGTGATGTCCACCTCGACCTGCTCGGTGAAGCAGGAGCGAAAAAGAGCCCAGTCGCCCTGGTCGATCGCCGCGGAGTAGCGGTTGATCAGCTCGCCGAGAGCGGCACGGTCCAATAGAGCCTGTAATTGGGTTTCCACTTCAAATATTACTCGTACGCAACTTTTGCTTCATCCAGTTTGCTGAAAATTCGGGGCCGCAATTTCGGCTTGAGGGTTCCACGAATGCCAGGAGCTTGGCAAGCGCCGCATTTCAGCCTGGCTTTCGCATTCGCTCAGCCGGCGCGTGCTTCCGAACCAAGGCGGGAAAGCAGAGGACCACCGGGCTTTTCGTAAGAGCAATTTGATGACGAATCACGCGAGCCTTTGGCTTCCCGATTGACCCTGCGCCATTTTGGTTTCTATTCTTTCAAAACAGTGAAAGAGGTGTGAGGTGCCAAACGCAAGTCTGCTCGGCTCTGACGAACCGCCCGCGTTTCAGATCTTTCGTGAGCAAGGACGCTCGGCGTATTTCCTGACCTGCGATCATGCCGGCAATCTACTGCCGCGAGCTTTGGTCAATCTGGGCCTGTCTCCATCAGATCTGGAGCGCCACATTGCCTGGGATATCGGGGCCGCGGCGCTCGCCCGACGACTCGCCGATGGTCTCGATGCTTTTCTGATCGTTCAGACCTACTCGCGGCTGGCGATTGATTGCAATCGCCCACTGCATGCGCCGTCTTCTATCGCGCAAATTAGCGAATCGACACCGATCCCCGGCAACCAGCATATAAGCACCGCGGATGCCGAGGTCCGCCGGCGCGAAATCTTTCAGCCTTATCATGACCGCATAGAAGTCGAACTGGACGCCCGCAAGCGTTTGGGATGGCCGACCATGTTCGTCGCGGTGCACAGCTTCACGCCGGAGTTCAAAGGCGAAAGCCGGTCATGGCACGCAGGAGTGCTCTACCATCGTGACGCCCGGCTTGCCCATATTGTGCTCGCCCTGCTTCGCGCCGAGGAAGGACTCGTGGTCGGGGACAATCAACCCTACTCGGTCAGCGACGAAAGCGACTACGCAATCCCAATCTATGGTGAGCGGCGCGCGATTCCCCATGTCGAGATCGAGATACGCCAGGATCTCCTGGCTGACGAGGCCGGGCTAAACGATTGGGCGCGGCGGTTGGTGCGCGTGCTTGACCGCGCCGAAGACCTGATTAGCCGGCGTCGGTGACTTCGTCGGTGTAAACTTTGAAGCTGACCAGCGAGCTGGGACCGAAGGTGCTGCTGATGGCGACGTCGGCGGCGTCGCGGCCGCGGCCGATGAGCACCCGACCGATCCGGGGAATGTTATTACGCGGATCAAAGGTGTACCAACGGCCCCCGAGATAAGCCTCGAACCAACCGGCGAAGTCCATCGGTCCGTAGGGTGGCGGGATGCCGATGTCGCCGAGATAGCCGGCGCAATAACGCGCGGGAATGTTCATGCAGCGGCAAAACGCGATCGCAAGATGGGCGAAGTCACGGCAGACGCCCCGGCCTTCATTGAACGCCTGCTCGGCCGTCTTGCTGGGCGAGGCGTCCGCATAAGCGAAGGCGATACGATTATGCACGAAGTCGCAGATCGCCTGAACCCGCGCCCATCCGGGCGGAGTGCCCCCGAAGAGGTTCCAGGCGGTTTGGGATAGATGATCGGTTTCGCAATAGCGGCTGCCCAGGAGAAACACCAGGGTCTCTTCGGGCAGATCCTGCACCTGGTGCTGAAAGGCCGAAGGGACGATTTCATCGGGCTCGCCGGTGTCCCGAACGACGCCGGTGCTGGCGATTCGAATGCGCCCGTTGGGAGCCACGATCCTGGTGCACCAGTTCCCGAAGCCATCGCGATAGGCGCTAATCGGTACGCGCGGGTTAGTGGTCATGAAATCGGGAATGACGATATCCGACGCCCGCGTGTAATGGATGTTCAAGTTGAGAATCATGGGAGTGGGCTGCGGACATTCGTAGATCAGCTCATAGCCGACGCGGATTTGCATACTCAAGCCCTCTGTGTTGCCGGGGCCCCGGTGGGAACCGGCTCAACGGCGGAAAATTCCTGAAATCCTTTCTCGCCTTTCGACGGTTCTATTGATGAACGGGTCTCGTCGAGAACGCTCACGGTCACTTCCATGCCGAGAAAAGACGACCGCTTGCCCATGAACGTCCCCCAAAGCGGCAGGACGTGCTCAGGATCCCACGCCACCGCGACGCGGATCAGATTGCGGTTGCCGATGATCTTGTTGGTCGGGTCGAAATCGACCCATCCCACCCCAGGCAGATACACCTGCATCCACGCATGAGTCGCGCCGCCCGCGTCGATCTCCTTCGGGTCGGTGTCGGGCACGAAGATGTATCCGCTCACGAACCGGGCGGCAAAGCCGAGCGACCGGACTCCTTCGATCATCAAGAGGGCAAAATCACGGCAGGTCCCATACCCGCGTTGGAGTGTTTCGCTTGGAGTCTGCACGCCGCGCTCGACGCGCCGTCTGTAGTCGAATTGCTTGTGGATCCCCAAGGTCATGGATCGCAGCAGGAACATCGTGTCCATCGATCCGGGCGAGACCACAAAGCCGGCCGCCCATTGCCGCACTTCCTTGGTCGGATGGTGCTGCTCCATGCCTCGCGCGAGCGCCGCGCGTTCGTCGCCCGAATAGATGAAAGGATAGGTTCTCGCGTCGGGTTCGAGCCGGTATTCCGGGCTCACGGATTCGATGTGTTCAAGCGTGACAACGCTTTCGAAGCGAAGCTCGGCGGTTTTTCCGGCAAACGATGCTACCGCGACCGAGTTATCGAAAACGTCGTGAATCCAGTGGAGATCGGCCGGTTGCGGTTTGATCGCGAGGCTGGTCTTGAGCAGCCGCAGATCATGGCTCGCCCGCGGCCAAAACATCATCCGATGCTCACCCAATTCCACCGGCTCGGAATAGCGATACACGGTGGTGTGTTTCACGGTGAAAAGCCGCATAGATGATTGTACGCATCGCCAGTCGCGCGATCCAAGGATACGCTGTCATCAATGCGATTATTGCAGGTAAGACAATCGTAGCGCGGCCGGTGCGCTGCGCATCAACGCCGACAATGCGATCGGCACGATGCAAATCGGTGCATGTGCTAAATTATTATTCAAAGCTCTGCTATAGGCTCATGCTCATGACGTATAAACGAGCAGAAGAAAAATTGGACCACGTGTCCAGCGCGAAATGTCGGGCAAACACTGTTGGCTGCAGTGTGCGAGTTGGTTTGCGACCCGGTGGTCCGGAAATGCGGAGCGCCTCTCCACCAGCTTGCGCTCTGGTATCGTCTGAGACGTTGTTCGTTCCTATTGCTGGAACGGATGCTCCGATCGTGAGATCGATCTTCTGATGGCGGCAAGCGCAAGCGGCTCCCCGAGCGACTATCTGGCCGCGGAGCGAACCTTTCTTGCCTGGATCCGCACCGGCCTTGCGCTGATGGGATTCGGCTTCGTGGTCGCGCGCTTCGGCCTGTTCCTGCGCGAGATCGCGATGACCACCCACGCCCACCCGCTCGAATCCACCGGCGTTTCCCTGTGGATCGGAACCGCGCTCCTGGTGCTTGGCGCATCGGTCAATATCGCCGCGACGATCCATCACGTCCGCTTGATCGGCCGGCTTAAACGCGGAGAGGAGGTTGGCCGCCCCTCCACAGTCGCGATCGGCGTTGCGCTGACCCTCGCGACCCTCGGCTTGGCGCTAGCCATCTACCTGGTGCTGATGAGGTAGACCGTAGCGATACTCCAGCCCCGCCCTTCCAGCGTCTAGCGGGCTGCGGAAAAAGTCTCCGCAGCCCGCTCCCTCTCTCTTATCTCTTCCGGAGGGAGGGAACTGAAGTTTCTACATCTTCGCTGTGATCTTTTCGCTTTTTACACGCTGTTGTGACGCTGTTTGCGAAACTACAAGCCCCGGGGCTGACCGAGGGTCGGGGGTCTGAATCAGTGGGACAGGCAGGGACGCTTGTCCCACTATTTTCAGAGTCGTCGCCTCCTGCCGCGTCCCTTTCGGCGACTTTATCGACACCCTCTGAGAGCCAGCGTTGCCCGCGAAATGTACAAACTCCAGATCACTCCCGGAGGGAGAGAAGATGCAGAATGAAGCCATCTTTCATGCAGGGTGCGGAAGCACCAGACGTTGGATTGCCCACGAAACTCCGTTTTTCCGCACTCTGCTACTCGATCTTCCACTGAGGCTTGCGCTTTTGCGCGAAGGCTCGCGGTCCTTCGACGGCGTCGTGGGAATGCAACAGCTTGTACAGGCCGGGGAATTTTTCGTTCACCGCCTGCTCCAGGGGCATCTCGAGACCCTTCATCGCCGACTCCTTGGTCGCCTGCACCGCCACCGGAGAGCATTCCATGATCTGATCCGTCCAGCGCTCCACGGTCGTGAACAGATCTTTGAGCGGAACCACCTCGTTGACGATGCCAAGGGTCGCGGCTTCCTGGGCGGTGATATGTTTGGCCGTGAGCATCATGCCCATCGCGATCTTGAGCGGGATCTGACGCGGCAGACGATGGACCCCGACTTCCATCGCCATCAGTCCCACTTTGGGCTCGGGCAGACCGAGGCGGGCGTGGTCGGCGGCGATGATGATGTCGCAAGCCAGTGCAATCTCGAAGCCTCCCCCAAGGGCGAAACCGTTGACCGCCGCAATCAGGGGTTTGTTGATATCGAAGCGGCGCGTGATACCGGCAAAGCCGCCGCGTGCCGGCTTCATCCCTTTGAGCGAATTCTCGGCCGTGAACTTCAGGTCATTGCCGGCGGAAAAGGCCTTCTCCCCCGCGCCGGTGACGACCGCGATCCAGAGGTTGTTGTCGGCGGCGAAGTCGTCCCAGATGTCCACCATCTCATGGCTGCAGGGCGGATGGACCGCGTTGTACACTTCCGGCCGGTTGATCGTGATGTAAGCCACGTGACCACGTTTTTCGTACTTTGAAAACTTCAGATCCATCGGAGCCAGAACCCTCCCGGGTAGCGGTTTTTATTCGTCGCCAAGCAATTCAAAAAAAGCGTCCATGCTGCGCATCAGTTGGTTGCGAATCTGGGCCTGCGTGCCCTCGATAACATGCATGGTTACACGCGAAGTGCCGCCGCCGGCAAGCCGCGCGGTAGCGTCTTCCACGGTTTGCACTTCATCGGGGCTAAACAGGCGCATCCCGTAAACCAGCGTCGCCCGGCGGGCTCCGCCTTTGACCAGCTTCAACTTTTGCGGCATGGATGCGCTCCTGGCGGGACGTTGACAGAGTAATTTTGATTGCGAGGGAAAGACGCTCGCTTTCAACGTCCTGTATCAAAATCGGCTTCCTTCCTAAATCCTCTCTCCCTTCGGGAGAGACAAGAGAGAGGGGGCAGGCGGTGAAAATCCTTTTTCAACAGCCTGCAAGGGGTACGGGGTTTTCCCGGACTATAGCACAGCGCAGGGGTACGCATGGCAGCCGCACGCGAGCCGGCGTTGACAAGGGGCCATGGTGACGAAGACAATCCTGGTGGTGAAAATGAAGTTCGGCGCGTCGATTTTCCTTATCGGATGCATGGTCTGGGGCTGTGGCGCAGCCTACCAGGCCTCCACCCAGATCCGATCGCATCGCATGATGGATTCGCTCAAGACCGGCCAAACGATGCCGGAGGTGCGCCAGCAATGGGGCCAGCCCGACATTGTTAAAGATCAAGACCAGAACACCGAAACCTGGAGCTATGCCAGCCGGCCCAACACCGACGACATCGCGGCAACCCTGTTGTACACGGCGGCCAAGGAAGGCGATACCGGCCAATTCCTGGACCTGCGCTTCGTGGACGGTAAACTGGTCTCGTGGAGCAAACAGGCGCATACGATGCCGGTCAAGCATCAGACTTTCGGCATCGGCTTCGGCGCGCCCAACCCTCATGACGCCACCCATTTTTAGTTGTGCCAGGAGTCCGACGGACGCGCCCGAGTCGGGCGTTTCAGCATCGCTGGCGGCAGCTTAATCGACGTAAAGGGTCTGATTTTGTTAAGTTTTCGCTCGGGAGTCTTGCAACCGGGGCTTGCCATGGGATGTAATGATGCTGAAGTTTGATAACCGGACGACTGGCGGCAAGCAATGCCTGCCTAAAGTTGTCGGACGAAGATTTATTTACTGGCGCGATTGATTTCGCGAACGGTCCGCGGTGGCGACTGCACACAAGAGCTTTGAAAGCATACTTCTCGATCGCTCCTGGGTTTCACCGCAGGATTTGGAGACTGCCCGGCAGCGCAAGAAGCCCGGTCAGGAACTGGCTGCAGCGTTGATCGAGATGGGGGCCTTGGAGCCCCAGCGTCTGGCGCGGGCCTTGGCGCAGCAGTATCGCCTGCCCTTTCAGGCCCATATCGACGAGCACACGGTCGACAACAACCTGGTGCTCAAAGTCCCGATCAATTATTCCAAGAAGAATTCCTTGCTGCCACTGAGCAGCGATGGTCACGCGATCACCGTGGCAATCGCCGATCCGTCCAATTTCGAACCGCTGGACGACTTGCGCCTGCTTTTCGGCAAATCGATCCAGGCGGTCGTTGCGCCGCTCGAAGTAATCACCGAGGCGATCAATCGCGCTTACGACCAGGCGACCAGCACTCCGCACGATTTGATGATCGACCTGGGCGAGGAGCGTTTGGACCTGATGGCCAGCGAACTGGCGCAGGAACCCAAGGACCTGCTGGAATCCGATGACGCTGCGCCCATTATCAAGCTGGTCAATGGACTCCTGTCGCAGGCGGTCAAGGACCGTGCCAGCGATATTCACATTGAGCCCTTCGAGACCGACCTGGTGGTCCGTTTCCGGGTTGACGGCATGATGTACGACGTCATCAACCCGCCCAAGCACGTTCAGGCGGCGATCACCTCGCGAATCAAAGTCATGTCCGGGCTCAACATCGCGGAGAAACGCTTGCCCCAGGACGGCCGTATCCGGCTGCGCATCGCAGGCCGGGATATCGACGTGCGCGTTTCGGTCATCCCGACCGCCTTTGGCGAACGGATCGTGTTGCGCTTGCTCGATCAGGCCCAAAACCTGTCCGAGCTCGAACTGGACCGCTTGGGTTTTTCCGGCGAAAACTTACGCCGCCTCAATCGTTTAATCCGTCAGGCCCACGGCATCATCCTGGTCACCGGCCCGACCGGATCGGGCAAGACCACGACCTTGTATGCCGGCCTCAAGCAGATCAATTCGCCGGAGAAGAACATCATCACGATCGAGGATCCAATCGAATATCAGCTTCATGGCGTGGGCCAGATGCAAGTCAACCCAAAGATCGAGCTGACCTTTGCCAACGGTCTGCGCTCGATTCTGCGCCAGGATCCCAATGTCATCATGGTTGGTGAAATCCGCGACAGCGAAACCGCGGAAATCGCAATCCAGGCGGCCCTGACCGGCCACTTGGTGTTCTCCACCCTGCACACCAACGACTCTTTTGGCGCGCTCACCCGGCTGGTCGACATGGGGATCGAGCCCTTCCTGGTCTCATCCTCGATCCTGGCGGTCATTGCCCAGCGGTTGGTGCGCCTGCTGTGCAAGCAGTGCCGGGAGCCATATACCGCGACCGCCGAAGAACTGAGCCGGATTGGCCTGCGGCCGGCGGACGTTTCCGAACAGATTTACCGGGCGGCGGCAAACGGGTGCAAAGCCTGCCGCGGCACCGGGTATCGCGGCCGGACCTCAATCCATGAATTGTTGATGATGGACGACGAAGTGCGCTCGCTGGTTATGAAGAACGCCGACGCCGCCACCATCCGCCGCGCCTGCACTTCCCGGGACATGCGGCTGTTGCGCCAGGATGGTGCCGAGCGGATTGTCAACGGCCTCACCACCATCGAGGAGCTGCTGACCGTTACCCAGGAAGAACTGAACTAAGCGGTTCTGACGCCCACACACCATGCCAGTTTTTGGTTATCGCGGACTGGCTGCCGACGGTCGCGCGGTCAGCGGAGTGATTGACGCCGATAGCGCCCGTACCGCGCGCGGCAAGCTGCGCACGCTCGGCATCTTTCCCACCGACGTAAACGAAGAAATCGCGGTTGCCGCGCGGCGCTCGCTGCGCGAACGCCTGCCTGGTTTACGCTTCAAATTACCGGCTGCCGACGTGGCCTTGCTCACCCGCCAACTCGCTTCCCTGCTGGGCGGCGGAGTGCCCCTGCTCGAAGCGTTGACCGCGCTTTCCGAGCAGTCGGGCCGTCCGCCGGTCAAAAAGATGATGTCTCAGATCCGTGAAAAGGTCCGGGAGGGGGTCTCGTTGGCTAACGCGCTGGCCTCGCATCCTGAATCTTTTTCCGATCTTTACGTCCACATGGTACGGGCCGGGGAGCAGGCCGGCGCCCTCGAGACGGTACTGGACCGGTTGGCCGACTATGGCGAATCGCAGGCTGAACTACTGCGCAAAGTGCGCGGTGCGCTCACCTACCCGATCATCATGATGGTGGTAGGCACGGCGATTATGGGCTTCCTGGTGACTTACGTGATTCCCCAGGTCTCCACGGTTTTTGCCCAGACCGGTTCGGCGCTGCCGGTGACGACCCAGGTGCTGATCGCTTTATCATCGTTTTTGATCAATTATTGGTGGTTGATCCTGCTTTCGATTGTGGGAGTGGTGGCCGGGATTTCCTACTGGCTGAGCACCAAACGGGGTCGCTACCGCTACGATACCTGGATCCTCAAAGTTCCCTATCTGGGGCCCACCATCACCAAGATCGTCAGTGCACGGTTTGCCCGCACCCTGGCCACGCTGCTCGCCAGCGGCGTGCAGGTGCTGCCCGCGATGGACGCGGTCAAGCTGATAATGACCAACATGTGCCTGGCCGAAGCCATCCAGGAGAGCCGCGACAGCATCCGCGAGGGCCGTGGCATGGGGCAGACCCTGGCCCGATCGGGATTGTTCCCGCCGATGCTGGTGGAGATGATCCGGGTGGGCGAGCGTTCGGGTGAACTCGAGCCGATGCTGGAAAAGGCCGCGCTGGCTTACGAACGCGAAGTTACGGCCTCGCTCTCGCAGATGACCACCCTGCTCGAGCCGATCATGACCATTGTGATGGCCAGTATGATTGTGTTCATGATACTGGCGGTACTAATGCCGATTTTTCAACTTAACCAGCTTATGCAGTGATGAGTACGCATAAATGAATTCCAGGCGCAAAAAGCAAGAAGGATTCACCCTGATCGAAATCATGGTGGTAATCCTGATTCTGGGCCTGCTTGCCACCCTCGTCGTGCAAAGTCTTCGGGGAGCCACCGACAAGGCCAAGCGGACCAAAGCGATGGCCGATATCGCGGAGTTGAAGACCGCGTTGGACCGCTATTACATCGACATCGGCTCCTATCCGAGCTCCGACCAGGGCCTGAATGCGCTGGTCACTCCTCCGGGGCAGGGGTCGGGCGCTCAAGCGGCCTCAACCGATCAGGGCTACATCCAGCGGATTCCTAACGACCCCTGGGGCAACCCGTACGTCTATCAGAGCGACGGCAATAACTACACTCTGAAGTCGTACGGCGCGGACGGGGCCGAAGGTGGAGAGGGCAAGAACGCCGACATCGACGCCTCGCAGTTTTGAGGTGAATGACACTGACTCGCGCCGCCAACTTGCGTGAATCCCGGCAAGCCGCCGGCGGATTCACGCTGATCGAAATCGCTGTAGTGCTGTTTCTGATGGCACTGATGGCCATATTGGTCATGCCCTCGACCAAAGGCTTCCATCTCTCCCGGCTCAAACACGAGGCGCGACGGCTGGCGGGACGCGCCACGTTTCTTTACGATCAGGCCTCCGCCAACAAGCTGGTGCTGCGTCTGACCTTCAATTTCGACACCAATAGTTACTTTGTCAGCCGTTTGGACCCGCATGCTCAAAGCCCGGCCTTCGTTCCGGACCTTGACAACGGCGCCGGACCGGTCAGCCTGCCTCCCGACGTTCGCCTGCGCGATGTGACGGTGGAGGGAACCGGAACGGTCTCGCGCGGCACGGTGTCATGCATTTTTTATCCCGAGGGTTATGTCGACGCGACCGTGGTCCATCTGCGCGACCTTGCGGGCACCGTGTTTACGCTCACTTTTCAGCCCTTGACGGGTAAGGTGCGAATCGCCAACGGCGACATCAACCCGCAAGTGGCGCAGGCTAATTCATGAACCGGCGCGGATTCACCCTCATTGAAGTGATGGTATCGCTGGCGGTTATCTCGATCGCCCTGGTGGGCTTGCTCGGACTGCAGCATCAGACGCTGCAGAGCGTGGTGCGCGCCAGCGAAATAACCAAAGCCGCCCTGCTGGCTCAGGAGTTGATGACCCAGGCGGAAATCGGCCAGTTTCCGCCCTTGGGCACGACCAGTGGAAATTTCGAAACTCTCCATCCGAACAAGTTCGCCAATTTTCGCTGGCAGCAAAACGTTCAACCGTCGGCGGTATTTCCCGACGTGCGCAAGGTTCAGATCCGCGTTACCTACGGCCCGCGCTTCAGCCGCTCCTTCCAGTTGACCGAACTGATTCGCAACCCCCTGGCACTGCAAAACATGAACTGAGGCGCGATGGTGACCAGACGCATGAAACAGACGGGATTTACGCTGATGGAGCTGATGCTCTCGTTGGCGCTGCTCGCCCTGATCATGATCATCCTGTTCGGTTCATTCCACGCCGTGGCGATCAGCAAGCTTCATGCGGAAACCCGCCTCGAATCCGACCAGGAAGCCGGAACCTTGATGTGGTTGATGGCGCGGGAACTGCGCGGCGCCGTTTTCACCCCGTTGATCCCAAGCCACGTGCTATTGGTTGGGCAGGCATCCAAACAGGGCTCGATGCCGATGGATAGCATTACCTTTGCGACCCTCGATCCCGCGCATCGGCGCACGCTGGACTCGTTTGGCGCCGAACAGATCGTTTCATATGCGGCGGTTTCGAATCCGAACCATCGCGGCTGGTTCATGTTGACCCGATCGTCGAATAGCGGGCTGTTGCAGACCACCACTCCCCCTAGCCTGCCGCCTACCGTGTTGGCCTCCAACGTGATCAGTGTGCACTTTCGGTATTACAACGGTTTTCAATGGCTGGAAAGCTGGGATTCGACCTCGGCGCCGGCCGGTCAGGCGCTGCCGCAGGCCATATCGATAGAGCTGATGGTAGGATCTGGCAGGCATCCGGTTTACCTGGCCACCACGGTGTCCCTGCCGATGGCGACGATTCAGAAGTAACGCGTCGATGAATTCAACCCAGACCAAACTTCCTGCCCTGCGTCGTGCGGCAGCTCGCCGTCAACGCGGCGTGGCGCTGCTTGCCACCATAATGGCGGTGACGCTGCTGACCGTCCTGGTCCTCGATTTCACCACTGCCACCAGCATCAGCTACCGCTCCACGGCCAATCAGGCCAATCAGTTGCGCGCCTACTACCTGGCGCGCTCGGGGGTGCAAGTCGGGATCGCAATGATTGCGGCCGATGTGCGCCAAAGCGCGCTCTCCAACACACCCCGGGTGGACAGCCTGCAATCGATGTGGGCGCTGCCACTGCCGCCATTGCCGGTGGATGGAGGCTGGGCCTCGCTTTCGATCGTCGATGAAGCGCGCAAGCTCAACATCAACCAACTGGTGGGCCCAAACGGTCAGGTCAATCAGCCTTTTGTCCAAACCCTCGGCACCCTGTTTACGGTCCTCGGCATCGACCCCACCACGGTCATTCCTTCGCTCATCGACTGGCTCGACCCCGACAGTGTCGATTCCCCCGGTGGCGCCGAATCCGACTATTACTTGCGCCTGGTCCCGCCGTATGAAGCACGCAACGGCCCGATGCCGACCATCGGCGACCTGCGGATGATCCGCGGTATCGACGAGCCCGCGTTCATGCGCTTGAAGAATTTCATTACCACGACCCCGTCGGTGCGGGTCAACATCAACACCGCGCCGCCCGAAGTGCTGATGGCGGTTGCACCCCAGCTGGCCCAAGCGCCGTCGGCGCTCAATTCCATCCTTGCCGCGCGCATCGAGCATCCGTTCAACAACATGACCGAGGTCAGCGAGTTGCCGGGGGTCTCTAACCTGTCCAGCCCGCTGCCGGCCACCTTTTCCACCACCAGCGATTACTTTACCATTACCGGCCTGGGTAGTTTTGCCGGAACTCGCACCTATGTGTACGCGACCATCCGCCGCACCGGTCCTGGACCCCAGTTGCTTTTGAGCTGGAACGAGGATTAGCTACAACGGATGGCACAAAGGATTCTGGCGCTGGAAATCGCCGATGATCGAATCGAAGCGGCACTCGGCGAGCGAGCCTGGAGTTCCTTTGCCTTGCTCGGTACTTACCAGGCGCAACGGGCCGAGGATGAGACCGACCTGGCCCCGGCGCTCCAGCGTCTGCTCAGTCAAAGCGGAATCCCGGATATCGTGATTTCAGCCCTGCCGGGTGAATTGGTGGCCAAGCGCCTACTCACCCTGCCCTTCAAAGACCATCGCAAAATCGAGCAGGCAGTCCCTTTCGCATTGGAGGAGCATCTGCCGTTCGGCGTCGAGGACGCGCTGGTGGCTTACATGCCCCTGTTGCGTGACGGCAAGAATTCACTGGTCCTGGCGGCACTGGTCAGAAAAGATGACATGCGCGCCCATCTCGATCTGCTGGCCACGGCCGGTCTGGATCCCAAGACGGTAACTTTGAGTTCGCTGGCGCTGAGCGCTCTGATTAATCGCTCGCGCAACGGTAACGGTCCGGCGTCACACCTGTTGTTGGAGGTTGATCCGCGCCGCACCTCGGTGGTCCTGATCGACCACGGCGGCATCCCGCGCGCGCTGCGGATTCTGCCGGTGGGCCTCGATCCGGCCTCCGACGAACAGCACGCGGACAGTTCCGCCGGCATGATCATTGCCGCGGTGCGCCAGACCATGCTTTCGCATAACACGGAACCCGGGCCCACAGACGTTATCGTCAGTGGGCGGGGCGCGGCCTCCCTCGAAATGCGCGATCGCTTCTCGCGCGAGCTGGCGCTGCCGATTCATGGAGTTGAGGACCTCGATTGTTCCGCCTTTCTGGGCGAGACCAGCCGCGAGTGGATGCGTCAGGCGAGCTGCGTCGCGATGCTGCTCGGGGAGTTGCCGACCCAACCGGTGCCGCTGCTCAATTTCCGCAGCGGCGAGTTTGCCTTTCATGGCCGGACTGGCGATCTGGCGCCGCTTTACACTTCGGGCATTATCGCCATTGGCCTGGTTTTGCTCGCGTTGCTGCAGTTCAGTTTTGGCATCGCCACCAGCTATCATCACCTGAAACTGCTCAATCGTGAGGTGGCGGCAGCCGCGGCACCGGTGATTCCGGGGGTTTCGGGTGACAATGCCAAACACGCGCTTGCATCACGGCTGGCCGCGGCGCGCAAGCGTCTGGGTTTGCTGGGTGGCAGCGGTGGCCCGATGTCGCCGCTGGAGCTTCTAATGGTGCTGTCACGCGCGGTGCCGGCACAACTCAATATCATTATCGATTCCCTGACCCTGGACGATTCCGGGCTGAAAATCGATGGCAAGGCCGCTTCCTACGCGATCATTGACCAGGTCAAGCGAGCGCTGGCCAACACGCGTCAACTCAGCGACGTACAGATCTCCAACGAAGGGCCGGCGGAGGGACACAAGGTCTCGTTTCACCTCACCGCCGGAATTAAGGACTCAGGACTGGGGCCGGATTGATGACGCCGCTTGATAACTTACTGGTCTATCTGAGCGGTTCCGCCGCCGGCAGGTATTACGATCAGGCCCGGCGCTGGCTCTCGCCACGCTACCGCCAATGGCGTGCGCGTTACTACAAGCTGGAAAAGCGCGAGCGGCTGCTGGTAAAGGTTGCCGGCGCGGTCGCCGTCGCATTTATTGGCTACAACCTGATCTATTTGCCGATCCTTTCCTACCAGGCCAACCTCGAGGATGAGATCGAGGCGCGCCAGCGCGACCTCACCGAGGTCCGGCAGATGGCCGTCATTTACCGGCAGGTTAAAACGGAGTTGGTGGGACTGGAAAAAAACACCGCGCCGCCGGGCAAGGATTTCTCGCTTTCTTCGGTCGTGAGCACGGCCTTGAACAGCGCGGTGGGCAACGACACGATCGCCGGTATTTCAACTCTGCCCAACAAGCCGATTTCCGACCAGTTTACTCAATATGGCATCACTCTACGGCTGGAGGGCATCAGTCTGAAACAGATGGTTGACGCGCTTTATCAGATCAAATCGATCAAGGTGCCGGTCGTGGTCTCCAATCTGGCGATTAAGAAACACGGTCAGGACCCGCACTCCTACGACATTGATATGATTTGCTCGGTGCTCG
The DNA here is from genome assembly GCA_963805995.1 of uncultured Pseudomonadota bacterium. GTDB lineage: Bacteria > Desulfobacterota > Binatia > Binatales > Binataceae > JAJPJA01. The sequence continues at coordinate 135,240 of CAWDWL010000041.1, forward strand.
GCAAAAATGCCTGAATTTGACGAATTTCTCAGCCTCGATTACTGGCGCGACCATTCGATAGTGGCGGCCTACGCGTTGGCCGGGTTGGTGCTGTTCGCGATCTTCGTGGTCGGCACGTTTCCCTACGATCAGGCATTGACGGGCGCCCTGACTCCCCTGGGTTACAAGGTTTCATATCAGGATGAGCGTCCCGCCTTTCCGGTTGGAGCGGTGCTCGAAAACGTCAAGCTGCTGAGCCTTAATCAACCCGCCGCGCCTCCCCTGGTGCAGAGCGATGCGCTGAAGCTGACCCCGGGCCTGGGAACGCTGATCGGCCGCCCCGGCGTAGCTATTCATGCCGACCTCTACGGCGGTAGAGCGCGGGTATCGGTCGGGCACTCGGGCGATCTGACGAAGCTGACCTTCGATCTGAGCAATATCGACTTGGCGCGGTATCCGCTGCCGCCACAAGTCGGCGCGGGCCTGAAAGGCATCGTCTCGGCCAAGGGCAATTTTCAAATGGCGGGCCAAGCTATCGCATCCCAGCAGGGCGCCCTGACACTGGACGGACACGATTTGGATTTCGTCCTGGTCAAAGGACTCCCTACGCTCCGGTTCCGCAGTCTGAAAGGAAGCCTTCAGATCGACCAGTCAACGCTGCGTATCAACGACCTGCAAGGATCCGGACCGGACATGACGGTCAGCGGCAGCGGCCTCATCCATATGGGGCCCACGGTTGCATCAAGCCTGATGGAACTGACCCTGCGGATTTCGCCCACCGTTGCCGGACGCGTGCGCCTGGGTGTGCTGTTCGCGTTTCTGCCTCATCCGCCCGATAACCGGCCCTATGTTTTCCATGGTCCGCTGCTGATGCCGTCGGTCAGTTAGCCGCAACGCGCTCTTCTGTCTAATCGCTGAA
>CAWDWL010000042.1:0-61188 GCA_963805995.1 uncultured Pseudomonadota bacterium
ACATTTCGCGTCGCCCCGTGGACGCGCGGCTCAGGCATTTCGCCAAAATGTAGCAATCCGGCTGAATTAAGCGTAATCCTTGCCCACCGGAGTTTTGAACGAGCAGCTTGCGCTTCTCAATACTTTAGTTTCCGGCAAACTTCGTCTGGCGTGACGCATGCGGCCCTGTGCACCCTTGCCTGGCAGGCCGCACCAAGCGACCCGCCGTCATTAAGTTTGTCCTTTTCTACATCGCGGTTGCGCTAACATAAACAAGCGATGGAGGATGCGCTGCGCCTATGCAACAGCGGTCGGCTCTTCCACCCAATTACTCTTTTTGACAGGCGTTTAGAGGAGGACTCAACATGAGATTTCTTGGTCTGACAATCCTGGCCGTTGCCCTGTCCGTAGGCGTCGTGCATGCCGAACCGCCGATTCCGCCCGGAACGCAGATTACGGTTCAGAACTGGCGGACGTACGAGCAATACTTGCCCGAAGGCATGAAGGTTCTGTTTGCGGGCCAGTCCGTCTGGAAAATGCCGGCCAACGCGGCGCTCGAGGTGGCACCAACCTCTCCGGTGCATCTGCCGCCCAAGTTTTTCCAGGATACCGAGAAGTACAATCAACAGGTCAAACTGCGCCCGGTCGGAAATGGCGGCTTTCTTATCGACGGCTACGTGGCGGGGCTTCCTTTTCCAAATCCCCAGGAGCCTGACCTGGGGGAGAAGCTTCTTTATGACACCTGGTATCGCTATCAGCCGTGGGTCGAGACCGGCCGGGTGTCGAGCGCGGAAATCGATCGCTATGGCAACGTGACCAACACGGTCGTCAGCGAAGTCAACTACAAACTAAATCACCTAAGCGATGTTGGCGTGCCGACAACTTATCCGGGCGGTGAAGGAATCTTTAACGTCGCTAACCTGGTGGTGGATCAGCCCGAGCAATCCAAGTATACGACTAATCTCGTAATCGTGCCCGAAGATCTCACCAAAGACCAGGAGAATTACGTATTTCTGCCATCACTTAGACGATCGCTGCGGCTTTCCACAGCGGCACGATGTTCTCCGCTGGTCGGCGGTGACTACACCTCCGACGATATAAATCTCTTGAACATTCAGATACCCAATTTCACCGTCAAATCTTTGGGTGATCGCAAAATCCTGATGGTTCTGCACGCCAAAAATGGTCTCGTCAACTCCACCAATTACACTGAGTTTACCCGTCTGACCACTCCACCTCTGATGTGGCCGCGGTCGGCGTATGCCAAGTGGGAGATCCGCGACGCGTACGTGATCGATATACGGCCGACGCCCGCGTACTTACACGGATATTGCTACTCCCGCAGGATGCTTTATATTGACCAGGAAACGTTCCAACCGCAGTGGGTCGACCTCTACGACGCCAATGGTAAATTGTGGAAGACCGGGCCGGCGCTGAATCACATTCAATCCGTTCCAGGGGGCGGAGAGGCCGTGGTAGTGCCGGCCGGCGCATGGTATGAACTCTGGGACGTGGAAAACGGACATGCGTCGATTTCCGTCCCCATGCAACTTTCCCGGCTCACCTCCGACGTTCAGCCGCGCTATCTTAACCTGCAGCGGTATGCGACCCCGGCCGGTTTGGATCAGGTTATGCAGTAAAATAAACGCGATCGGCGACAGCGGACCAATTGCTTATATCTTTGATCGTCCGCTGCCGCCGGCCGTTAGCTGGTCCAAGACATTCGCACCTCCCGCTATGAAGAGAACACCTCGCGCGCGTGGTTGCTGTCGTTATATTCGCGGAAGCGTTCGATTTTGCCGTCCCGGAACAGTGCGTAGAAATGATAGCGATTGTTGTAGTGCTTACCGTTGCCGACGGTGGTGTCCGACTCGGCCTGGATGGCGACATGAGGCCCTTCACTGATCACGGTGCCGATTTTCATGTTCAAGCCGTTGGGAAACATCTTTTTCATACCGCGGCCAAAATTTCCAAGCAGTTCGGCCTTCTTGATTATGGTCGGCATCCCGGGTATCCGGGCCATGACCTCGAACTCGAAATCATCGGTCAATATTGGACCGATTTCCGCGAGGGTGCCCTGGTCGATGGCTTTGAGGAATTTGAGTGCAGTCTCTTTTTGCTCTGCCGAAGTCATGGCGTCTCCTTGCTGTACGCGTCCCGATCGTCTGTTGGGAGCTTTGCCGCATTAGCCTCATGCGTCAAGCTCCGTTCGGATACTTCTTCAGATTCAGGAAGGCCGTTGTTTTTGCTTTCCTTCCAGACCGGCAGCCGTGAATATGAGCGGGAGTCTGATTTCGTTATGAAAGGAGGCCGGGCCAATGCCCAATGCGAATCAGGAAGAAGCCAATCCCTTTGAGCTGACGCGCGATGAGATCTCTGCACTCATCAATGATGCGAACGGATGCGTGGTCACCTGGACGCGTCGCGACGGCCATCCGGCGGCGGCCTACGTCACTCACGTGGTCGTCGATGGCGGGATTTACGTCACCTCGCGCGAGCGGCGAGCCAAGAACGCCGCGCTGCGGCGCGATCCGCGCACCGCGGTAGTGTTCGAGATTGCGGGCCGCGGTGGCGTCACGATCCTTGGCCGGGCCGAGTTCAGCGAGGACCCCGCAATCCGCCGGCGCATCATGAACGCGATGGCCGACCGGGCGAAGTATCAGGGCGCGGCGCGCGAGACTTTCATCCGCAATCTGGATTCTCCCGGCCGGGTGGTGATCAGGATAGTTCCGGAGAAATATGCCAGCCGCAACGAGCGCACCGCGCCGGCGGCCTACGGCGCCGCCCAGGGGATGCCGTCGAATTACCGCTGAGGCGTTTCTCAGTTCGTTTTTCAGATCCGGGTTTGAATGCTACTTACTAACGCTGGGAGGATACGCAGCGATGTCAGTGCAGCAACTTGAGTCTTTGATACAAAAATTGAAGTCCGTTCCGGTCGATCCGACCGCAAGCATAGGGCGCAAACGCGGCGCGATGGAGAAAGCCGCATTCCGGCTCGATTCAGACGTGGCTGCCGAGCCGGTTACGGCCAACGGCGTTCCCGCGGAATGGATTACCGCCCCCGGTGCGGATCCCGGGCGCAACGTGCTCTACCTTCATGGCGGCGGCTACATGATCGGTTCGATCAAGACCCATCGCTGTCTGGCCGGATGGATTTCACGCGCGGCCAAGGCCCGGGTGCTGATCATCGACTATCGGCTCGCGCCCGAAAATCCTCATCCTGCAGCGTGTGGACGATGCCGTTACGGCCTACCGTTTCATGCTGGATGCCGGCGTCAAACCCGCGCGCACCGTTGTCGCCGGTGATTCGGCGGGCGGCGGTCTGGCCGTTGCAACGCTGCTGGCCATCCGCGACGCGAAACTGCCGCTGCCTGCGGCTGGCGTATGCCTCTCTCCCTGGGTGGACATGGAGGGAACCGGCGAGTCGATGACGACCAAGGCCGCGGCCGACCCGATGGTGGGCAGCGGCAATCTTGGCGAGATGGCCGCCGCTTATCTGGGCGGCAAGCCTCCCAGAACTCCGCTGGCCTCGCCACTTTATGCTGACCTTAAGGGGCTGCCGCCGATGCTGATCCAGGTGGGCACGTCAGAGGTGCTGCTCGACGACTCCACCCGGTTGGCCGAACGCGCCCGCCAGGCCGGAGTCGAGGTGGTCTATGAACCATGGGAAAACATGATCCACGTCTGGCAGATTTTCGTGCCGATGCTCGATGAAGCCAAGCAAGCGGTCGATCGGATCGGCGAGTACGTCCGCTCCAAAACGCCGTAAGGGTCGCTGCTGGGCACTGTCGAAATACGGCCGCCCGAAAAGGAATCGATCCCGTCTCCGGCATTTAGTCGGAAACGGGATCAATCATAGCTTGGATGAGGATGCAGCTATTCGACTTTCCGAGCTGAAAGCCGTGTTTCGACAGTCTTTAAAGGGATGGGTGTCAGGTCAGAATACCGGCGCGAGTGTGAGCGAGTGTTGACGCGCTGCGTCCTGGCGTCGGTTCGCAGCCGGCCTGCTCAGTTCGTGGCTGGCCTGTAATGACCGGTGAATCAGAGGTGCCTTAGTGAAATCGGAACCATCGCCATCGTATCTGGTTCGGTCCCGGCTCAACCATCCGGTAATCGATTCCGACGGGCATTTCATCGAGTCGGTGCCGGCTTTTCTCGATTACCTGAAGTCGGTGGCCGGCGCGGACGTGGCAAATCGGTTCCATGCCGTCTGGACGGGATCGCATATCGTCAATCTGCCGTGGTATCAGCTCACACCGCAACAGCGGCGCGATCAGCGCGCGGTCCGCGCCCCCTGGTGGGCGCTGCCGACCGCCAATACCTTCGACCGCGCCACTGCGATGTTTCCCAAACTGCTGTACGAGCGTCTGGACGAAATGGGACTGGATTTCTCCGTGCTCTATCCCGGACTGGGACTGGCGGCCCCGGCTTTGGACGACGGGGAGGTTCGCCGCGCCTCATGCCGCGCGCTGAATAATCTCTACGCCGACATGTTCCGCGACTTCGGCCGCCGCCTGACTCCGGTCGCCGTCATTCCGATGCACACTCCGGCGGAAGCCATCGAAGAGCTGGAACATGCCGTAAATGAACTCGGACTCAAGGTCGTGGTGATGGCCAGTTACGTCAAGCGCCCGATCAAGGCCATCGAACGCGAGTATCCCGCGGCCGCGCCCTACGCTTTCTGGCTCGACACCTATGGCCTGGACAGCGAGTACGACTACGACCCGGTATGGGCGAAATGCGTGGAGCTAAAAGTGGCGCCGACCTTTCATACCGCGGGTTACGGATGGGCCTGGCGCAACTCCATTTCCAACTTCATGTTCAATCATATCGGCCATTTCGCCGCGTCGGCGGAAGGGCTGTGCCGCTCCCTGTTCATGGGTGGTGTCACCCGGCGTTTCCCTGAACTGAATTTCGCGTTCCTGGAAGGCGGCGTCGGATGGGCGCGCAGTCTGCTAAGCGACCTGGTGGGACATTGGGAGAAACGCAATCCCAAAGCCATCGGCAACTACGATCCGGCCAACCTCGATCGCGAACAGCTAATCGATCTGAAGGAGCGCTACGGCGGACCGTTGACCAGGGTGGAAGGAATGGAGTTGTGGTCGGGCAGCAGCGACGATTACGCCAACCTCGATGAATGGGCGCCGTGCCGAATCCAGTCCAGGGAGGATGTCCGCGATCTGTTTGTGCCTTGCTTTTACTTCGGCTGCGAGGGCGACGACCCCATCACGGCGTCCGCTTTCGATACCCTGAGAAATCCCTTCGCCGCGCGCCTCAATGCCATTTACAGCTCGGACCTGGGACACTGGGACGTGGTCAACATGGCGGAAGTGACTTCCGAAGCCCACGAACTGGTGGACCACGGGCTCATCTCCGAGAACGACTTTCGCGACTTCACCTTTGTGCATCCGGTCAATTTGTGGACCCGGACCAATCCGGACTTCTTTGCCGGAACGATAGTTGCCCAGGAAGTGGAACGCCTGCGCAGCGGCTGACCGATGCCTTACGATATTGTGATTCGCAACGCCACGATGGTCGACGGAACCGGCGCGCCCCGCCGCCGCACCGGCGTGGCCATCACGCAAAGCAGGATCGCGGAAATCGGCAAAGTCTCCGATGGTGCGCGTCGCGTTATGGACGCGTCCGATCTGATTGTCTTCGTCGATCCGCATACCCATTACGACGCCAAGATTTGCTCGGATCCGCTCCTCACCTGCGCGTCATGGCGCGGCGTAGGCACTATCGAAATACAGTTGGCCCAGGAGTTCTCCTCGATCTCGGACAATGAATACGCGTTCCTCGACCTGCTTTTGGCGGGGGCATTGCCCGGACTGGTGCTGAGATCGGGCGTGTCGCAGCCGTCTCCCGCATTTTGACCGGCGCCGGGCCAAAGTGAAAATGATTACGCGCCGAGATAAGGAGAGGGTGTCAGAAGTCATCCCGATGCGATGTTGCGTCGTCAACTGTTGGGACCTATGCGTACTCAGGTGCATGGAGATTTCGCGCAGTCGGGCAGCGCTGTCGAGCGTTTTATCCGTAAATCAATTTCGGTTTTAGGGATAGTAAAGGGGAGAAGCAAGCAGCAGCGTCGGAAATAAGCATCTGACTATCCGAAGAAAGCAGCAACTGAGAGTGAGCTATGTCTTATATCGTCGGAGTTGATATCGGGGGGACCTTTACGGACTGTGCCGTATTCGATTCGGATACCGGATCGTTCACTACCGCCAAAGCCCCCACCACGCCGCGCGATCCCGCGCAAGGCTTCTTCGACGCGATACAGGTGGCGGCGCAGGCAGCCAACCTTAGCCTGGAGGAATACCTGGCGCGGACCTCGATCCTGGTTAACGGTACCACCGTCGGCACCAACGCGATTGTCACCCGCCGCGGCGCCAAGGTTGGATTGCTCGCCACCAAGGGCCATGGCGAGGCGATTCTGATCATGCGCGGCGGCGGGCGCACCAAGGGATTGAGCGTCGATGAACTGTTGTATGTGCCGGGGACTCGGAAGCCGCCACGAATAGTGCCACGCGACTTTATAGAGGAAGTTACCGAGCGGATCGATTTCAGAGGAGACGTGGTGGTCGAGTTGGACGAGAAAGCCGCCGAAACCAGTATTCGCCGCCTGGTTGATAAAGGCGCCGAGGCGCTGGCCGTCTGCCTGCTGTGGTCATTTGCCAATTCCGTGCACGAGCAGGCGCTCAAGCGTATCGCCCAACGCGTCGCGCCCGGTCTGTTCGTGAGCTGCTCATATGAGGTTTCTCCGGCGATCGGCGAGTACGCGCGCACCGTCGCCACCGTGATGAACGCTTATATCGGCCCGATTATGAAACAGTACGTCGATGAGATCGCGGGACGTGCACGCGGACTCGGACTAAGTTCCGGCGTCCTATTTGCGCAATGCGTAGGCGGATGCGTCCCGGCGGCAGAGGCCGCCGGAGTGCCGCTCTATACCGTCGACTCGGGCCCGGTCAGCGGCGTGGCGGCATCCAGCGTCCTCGGCCCCAAAATGGGCTATCCCAACATCATCACCACTGACATGGGCGGCACCACCTTCGACGTCGGCATCGTCGCCAAGGGCACGGCTTTGACGCGCAATCAGACCGTGCTCGAGCAATACGAGTTGTCGCTGCCGATGGTGGACGTGGTGTCGATTGGCGCGGGCGGCGGAAGTATCGCATTCATAGATCCGGGCAGCGGCATGATGCGCGTCGGACCGCGCAGCGCGGGCGCCGACCCCGGGCCGATGTGCTACGGACGCGGCGGCAGCGAACCCACGGTAACCGACGCCAACGTAGTGCTGGGAATCATCAACCCCGATTACTTCCTGGGCGGGCAGCAACGTCTGGACGCGTCCGTCTCGCGCGAGGGCATCGGCAAACTGTCTGCGCAACTGGGCATGAGCCTGGAAAAGACGGCGGCGGGCATCTGCCGTATCGTCGATACGCGGATGGCGGGAGAGATTCGCCGTCTCACCCTGTTTCGCGGCTACGACCCGCGTGAGTTCGTGGTCTTTGCTTTCGGGGGCGGCGGTCCAACGCACGCCGGCATGTACGCGACCGAGTTGGGCGTCAAGCAGGTAATCGTACCGCTGGGCAACACCGCGGCGGCGTGGTCGGCGTTGGGGGCTTTTGCCGGTGGGGTGGTCCATCTTTACGAGGCCAACGAGTATCTGCGGGAGCCGGTCGATCATCGGGTGCTCAATCGGGTGTTCCATGGCCTCGAGGACAAGGCCCGGCGCCAGCTCAGCGACGAAGGCTTCACCCCCGAGCAGACCGTCTTCGAACGAACGATCGGGATGCGCTATGGCGCCCAGGTGTCGTATCTGGAAATCCCCGCGGCCCGCGGGGATATCGACGAGGGACGGGTCGATCAACTGCTCAGGGATTTCGAATCGTTTTATGCGCAGCGCTATGGCGAAGGCGCGGGCTATCGCGAAGCCGGTATCGAGGTGCTGAAACAACGCGTGCGGGCCGTAGGTCTGCTACCGTCAATCGAACTGACCCGGCAGAAGAAAACCCGCAAGCCGGCGCAATCCGCGCTCAAGGGCCAACGGGTGGTTTACTGGGGCGAGATCGAGCGCTTCGAGGACACGCCGATCTACAACGGCGACCAGTTGATGCCGGGTCACAAGGTGAGCGGGCCCGCGATAATCGAGCTGGCCTACACCACGGTGCCGGTCCGGCCCGATCAATCGGCGTCGATCGACAACTATGGCAACCTGGCCCTGAAGGTCGGCTAACCCAAGGAGCGTGGCGGATGTCATCAGATGCTAACAAATGGTTGAAAGCGGCCGCGGCTACGCCCGCGTCAAGTCGGCTTTTCAAGGTTCGAAAATGAACTGACCAAGGCCGCCGAAGAGCCGCTGTGGAACGTCGAGTTGATTCTGGCCCCATCTCCCTGACCAGAGGAGCGCCGTCGTAGTTCCGAGGCCACCCAAACCCAACGCTCGATAATAACTTCCACAAAGGAGTTGTCTAATGGCTATTGCGACCGGATTCATCCATGTCAATGTGAACTGTACCAACCTGGAGAAATCCATTGCATTCTATGAGGCGCTTGGATTTCATGTTCGAGATAACATGGACACCGAGCGGGCCAAGAAGGCCGGCGGTGACACCACCGGCGACGGCTTGGGAATCCCTGGCCAGGTGGAGTCGCGCGCGCGGCTGTTGTCGTTGGGTGATGGCTCCCAGGGAGTCTTTCTTGACCTGATCCAATGGACCTCCCCGAAGACCGAAGGGCGCGCGTTCGCGGGACTGAATCACGCCGGCATCGCCCGGATTGCGCTGAAATGCGACGACGTGAAAGGCGCTTACCAGGAACTCAAGGCCAAGGGCTTTACTTTCTTCTCGGAGCCCAAGGAAGCGCATTTTCCCAAGTGGTACGTAGTTTTCGTTTGCTGCCAGGATCCCGACGGAACCGCGGTCGAATTGGTGCAGGGACCGGTTTTGAAGCAGAGCAGGTAGCGCGAGTCAGGCTGCGCTGAATGGTTAGTACATTTGTAGGCAGAGACTCAGAACTACCCTGTTCCTCTCCCACAAACTGAATGTGGGAGAAAATCTGGGCGGTAGCCTTGGACACGACAACGCCTGGTGTACGGCAAGCTGCTGGGCCTTGATGGCGCCGAACTGGCACGGTTGGAACGGGATGAAGTGGTGTAGCGGCGCGCCCGGTACCGCAAATCTTTCCAGTCGCTGAAGCTCTTACCGGCCCGGAAACCGCCGCCGGACTCAGCGGTGGCGGCCCCTCGGGGCCGGCGCGCGTCGCAAGCGAATGGACGGCGCACGGCTATCTGCGCTATGGAGAATAGCGCGAGCCGGATCAGCCGAGGAGGAAAAGCGATGAAAGCCGCCGTATATCATGCTCCCCATCAGCCCCACACGATCGAAGACGTCGAGATCGACCATCCAAGAGGGACCGAAGTCCTGGTCAAGATAATGGCCAGCGGAGTATGCCACAGCGACCATGTGATTTGGTCGGGCCATCGCGCGGTTTTCGCACCGCCCATGATCCTGGGCCATGAGGTTGCCGGTATCGTCGAGGAAGTCGGCCCCGACGTCACCACCGTCAAACCCGGTGATCATGTGATCGCGGGCGGCGGCTTGCGTTTTTGCGGACGCTGCAAGAACTGCAGGGCCAATCGAGCCTTTATGTGCCTGAACAAATTCACCTCCAATCGCGGCCCCAATGACAAGCCCGGCGTCACCTGGAAGGGCAGCAGGATTCGGGGCATTGGAGGCGATTCGGTGGGGTTCGCCCAGAAATCGCTGACTGATGAGCTGAGTCTGGTCAAAATCGACGACGACCTGCCGCTGGACCGGATGGCGCTGATCGGTTGCGGCGTGACCACCGGGCTGGGCGCGGTGCTGCGCACCGCCAAGGTGCCGCCCGGCGCCACCGTGGCGGTGATTGGCACCGGCGGCGTTGGTTCGTCGGTCATTCAGGGGGCGCGGATTGCGGGCGCCGGCCAGATAATCGCGGTCGACGTGGTGGACAGCAAGCTGGAAAGCTCGAAAAAATTTGGCGCCACCCACACCGTCAATGCCGCCAAGGTAAATGCGGTGGAGGCGATCAGAGAACTGAGCGACGGCGGAGTCGAGTACTCCTTCGAAGCGATCGGCAACGTCAAGACTATCGAACAGGCGATCCTGGCGCTGATGCCGCGCGGGACCGCGACCTTGATCGGCGTCACTCCCGACGCGGACGAGCTCAAGGTCAACGCTTACTTCGTGATCAGCGGCGAGCGCCGGATCCAGGGCCATCACCTGATCTATTCCGTCGGCGCACTCGATCAGCGCTATATCGTCAATTTGTACAAACGCGGCCAGCTCAACCTCGACGATATGGTAAGCCGTCACGGCGGGCTGGAAGACCTCGACAGCGCGTTCCGCGCGATGGAGAAGGGCGAAGTCGTTCGGACCGTGCTGTTGCCAAATTAGACTGGAGTTGCGCCGGCACCGCTCGCTCATGCCCGCGCCTCTGTTTTGATTTGTGCGGTGACTCATGGGTCATTCGAGATCCCTGATTGCGACCCAATGAGTTGTCGATCCAGATGACGACAGTGCAGTCAGGCGATCCGGGTTTCGCGCACGTCGCCGGGTTGCGGATGTGGGGGTTCCATGACAATTCCCGGCTCGGTCGCCGTGGCCGCAGCCGTCACCGCCGGCGCCGCCCATTCCTGCAACAGCGTATATCCCAGTGCCAGCACCGTTGGGCCGATAAAGAGGCCGATTAATCCGAAGGCCAGCGCGCCGCCGAATACTCCGAACATCACGATGATCATCGGGGTGTCGACCCCGCGGCTGATCAGCAGCGGCTTGATAACGTTGTCGATGCTGCTGACCATTACCCCCCACAGCAGCATGAAGATTGCCCATCCGTTGAAACCCTGCAGGTAGAGCCAATAAGCGGCCGGCGCCGCCACCATTGCGGGCCCACCGGGAATCATCGACATGATGAAGGTGATGAATCCTAAGAATGCGACCCCTGGAACCCCTGCTATGAGAAAACCAAAGGCGGCCAGCGCGCCCTGCGCAAGCGCGGTTCCGATGATGCCGTAAACCACCGCCCGAATCGTCGAACCGGCGATCTCAAGTAGCGCATCACCGCGCTCGCCACCGATTCGATGGATTCCGCCGCTGAGCTGAGCCGCGACCGCTTCGCCGTCGCGATAAAAGAAAAAGGCGATGACCAGGCTCAGCAGAATCTGAAAAATGCCGCCGCCCAGCAGCTTGCCGCCATCCACCGCGAAAGTCTTGACGGTCGGCAACAGCTTGGCCAGCTCTTCCAGCCGGGCGGCGCTGCTCTCAGTCAAAGTCAGCCAATAGTCGCGCAGCCGGGCGCCAATCAGTGGGATGGTCCCGACCCAGACGGGCGGCGCCGGAGGACCCGCTTCGAAGAGTTTTTTCGCCGCGGAAGTCAGGTCGGCGATATTACTGGCCAGCGTCGATCCAAGGATCACGAAGGGCGCGGCGATAGTCGCGGCCAGCGCTAACGTCGCGATCAACGCGGCCAGACCTCGGCGTCCTCCGAGGACCTGCTCAAGCCGTAAAAACAGCGGCCAGGTCGAGAAGCATAGGATGGCCGCCCACAGCCCCGCCGAGATGAACGGGCGCAGAATCAGCAGACATCCCAACGCCAGGAAGCCGACGGCGGCACCGACTACCCATAGTTGCGCCTTGGCGGCTCGCTGCGTGCCGTCGGTCATAGGTTTCTCGTCAGAGTCCAAAGGCAGACCTGCTCCGCGACTATTGTGGCTGCCTGGCGGATGCTGCTCATTTTGCTTGCGCGGCCGTATCCGGCGCGGTTTCGGGTTCCGCCTCTTCCCAGGTGCTATCCGGATCGTAGCGGGTCATCTCCTCGGCGATCCTGGCGGTATCGGGGCCGAGGTCCTTCTGCACCACGATACCGTCCTGACTGACCATGAACGTCATCACTCCGGAGGCACGATACTCAATCGGATATGCCAGAAATGCGAATCCTTTAGTCATTCTACCCTTGACCAGATAGTTTTTGGGACCCCCTGGAGCGTCTTTGCCTTGGCCTGTCAGGACCCGGTAGACGTAACCGTGAAATGGAGTCGGCTGACCCCCGGCGCCTCGCTTATAACCCTCGCTGACGGCCATGGCGATCAGCGGCCCGATCGGGCTTTCGGGCGCTCCCTGCGCTACGGGCCAGTACAGGCCGTTGCGCTGGTCCTTATCGCTGAGGATTTTTTGGGCGTATTGCTTGGTGCCAGACGGACCGCGCGCCTGGGTGGCATATTCAATCTGGGCGTCGACCAGGTTATGGAGCACGTCGATCGTAAAGAGTTCGTTGGCGCCGATACGCCGGAACAGTAGCTCCTTCTCACCGGCCGCGGTGTCGAACATCCATGCATTGTTCTTCTTGACCAAGGGAATAGGAAACGGCCAATTATTCGCGCCCGAGTAGAGAATCACCCGTCCGTCGGTGTCGTAGGCCAAACGATGCATCTCATTGTAATGGCTCAGAAAGCTTTTTCGTGCGTTGTCGTCGGCAACGGGGTCCCCGGAAGACAGCAACTGGGAGGCATCGGGGCCGAGAACCGTAACGATCTCCGCCTGCGGGTTACTCCCCTTGGCGGCGGCAACCAGGGCGCGCACCGCCGCCCCGGGCGTGGTAAAAACGCGCTGACCGGAGTCCTCGGCAGCGCCGCACAGCGGCGCTATCAGGGCCGCGACAAACAGCGCGATGATAACAAATCGCGGACGCGCGTTGACGGCTGCCGGCACGTCGTGATCGGTCGCATTTGACATGGTTCCATTTCCTATTGGCATCGCGACGTTATCCGAGTTCGACTTGAGCAACGGTGGAACAAGCGGATCAATTCCAACCATCCAAAGCTCATCGGCGCCGGGAGCCGCCGCCGGGTCGGCCACCACCGCCACCACGCCCACCAGGACGGCCACCACCACCGAAGTTGCGACCCCCGCCGCCACCGCCAAAACTGGCCTTGCCGCGGCTGCCGGCCGCTTGTGCCGACCGGGCTGGCTGATAACCACCGAAAGCGCCATTACGCCCGCCCATATTCCCGCGGCCAGCGGTTCCGTAACCACGCGTCGGATTATTGGCCGGCCTCGTCGTGGCCTTGAACGGTCTGTTCGCCGCCAGGTTGGAGCCGGTGTTGCCGCTCGGCCGGTTCATTCCAAAGTTACCGCCGGGTCTATTGGTAGCCGGATTGCGACCGGGCCGGTTGCCAGCATAGTTGCCGCCCGGCCGACTGCCTCCGACGTTTCCACCCGGCCGGTTTGCGCCCAGGTTGCTCCCCGGCCGGTTCCCGCCCACCGGTTGGTTGGGAAAATTGGGTCGATTGGGGCGTGTTCCCGGCTTCCCAAAATTGGACGCATTCGGCAGCGTGCCCGGCTTGGGAAAATTCGGTGATTTTATATTAGGATTGTTTGCGGCAAAATTAGGCCGATTAGCCGGGAGTGTGCTGGGATAGCCCGGACGCCCACCTGGGTAGCCCGGACGGCCACCTGGATAGCCGGGACGCCCACCCGGATAACCGGGGTAGCCAGGCCGATTTCCCGGATAACCAGGATACCCGGGGCGGTATCCGGGGTAGCCGCCGCCCCCGTATCCCGGGTAACCAGGGCGGTATCCGGGATAACCGCCCCCATATCCCGGGTAACCATAACGTCCACGGACAAAATTTGAATTGGAGACCCAAACGTTGCGATTGTAGTAGACGTTGCCGCCGCCCCAGTTGTATCCCCAGTTGTTGTTCCCGTTGTTGATCAGTGAACCCAGCAGCACCCCCGCACCAAAGCTCAGCGCTCCCGCCAGGAGCATATCGGTGCCTGAATATCCGGAGGAAGGATAGTATCCGGGCGGCTGCTCGACCGGAGCGCCGTAAACCGTCGACGGATTATAGGTGGGCACATAAACCGTGTTTGGCTGCGCCGGCTGGATGACAATCACTTGCGCGGGCTGCGTCTGAACGGGCTGCTCCCCACCCTCAACCCCGGCGGACGTGGAGGATACCGTCTGTACTTCGACTCTTTGTTGCGCCGTGCTCTTCAAAGTGCCCGCGTCCATGGCCCGCTTGCGCATGACTTGGAGGGCATTCATCACGTCCTGGGGTTGATTGTAGTAGGCCTCGCCAAGCGCGGTGGTCCAAGCCAGGCTCTGGCTCATCGTATTGAGCACGGACGGAAACTGGCACAATGACTTGACGCTTGGGTCCCAGGGCTGCGGATTGACCTGGGCCGCCAACGCGTCGCCGCTCAGGCTGGGATTCTGCTTCATGAAGCGATCGGCTTGCACGACCTGCGTCGGATAAGTGGAAGCGGCGAGGATTTGGGCGATCAGCATGTCGGGATAGAGCGCAATCGGTGCGACCAACTGCTGCAACTGCTCCGCGGTGGCCCCCCCGGGCGGTGGTCCCGGTTGCTCCGCGTCCGGGTTCGCCGTTGGTACGGGAGCAGGGGTTGCCGGCGCCGAAGCCACCGGCGGCGCCACCTGGTCCGTCGGCGGCGCCGCGCTCGGTTGCGCTCCCGAGGGCGCCTCAGAGTCGCTGCGCGAGCATCCGTCAAAAACTGGCGTGGTGGAAACCAGCAGACCGATTATCACCGTCGCGGTAAGAAGCCTGGTCTGAAGCCGTCCTAATAATCTCATCCGGGTTTACTCCACTCCCGTCAGCCGCAGCGCAAGCTGCTCCAACCCGGCCGCCGGGGCATCAGAAATCCGCAATCGGAATTTCCCGCCCAGTCCACAAGCGCCGCGATCCGGTCCCAAATCGTCTGAGGCTTCATCGAGTCGGGGCATACGCGATCGTAACCGAGACGGCACGATTTTGATAGAGGACCATGGTCCCGAACCGCCGCTCACAATTCCATTGACGCTTCACGAAGGTGCGGTCCAGCGATCGGATTGATGCACCATTCACCTTGACCGCCGATGGTCACGTAGGAACCATCCCCGCCAACATTTTCTTCTTATGCCCGCATCGATCCAAGTTCCATATAACTGGACATTTTCCACGCGACCGTAATGGGCAAGGTTGATACATTCTGTCAAAGGCAGGTTGTTTGTGTGAAGCAGGAAGTTTTATGAGAGCGAGCATTCACAATCTCGGCTACGCGTTCCTCGCATTGGCGATGGCCGGATGCGCGGGCGCCACCGCGGCGGCGCCACAGATGCAGATTGCCCCGGTCGTCCGCAGCCGTCCCGCGCAGATCGTGGTCTTTCCGTTCTCTACCGACGCCGCGGACGTCACCCTCAATCAGGGAATCGGGGCTCGCATTTACCGCAACTACTCCGGCGAGGACCAGACCGCATCTCAGGCGCAACTCGCGCGCAGCACCGCCCGGAGCATATGCGTCGAGGTCGCGACCAGCCTCGCGAGCAAGGGCTGGAACGCGGCTTGTCAACCGCGCGGAGCGCCGGTCAGCGGCGGTAACGTGTTGATTGTCGACGGCGACTTCACCGACCTCAGCGAAGGCAACCGGGTGCAACAGATGGTGATCGGGATGGGCCTGGGAGCATCCAAACTGAATACCTCGGCGGGCCTGTATCAGTACTCCAGCGGCGCCTCCAACCAGTTGTTGACCTTCAGCACGCACGCTGACAGCGGCAAGATGCCTGGCGTGGGAATCACGGGGCCGGCCGGCGCGGCGGCGGGTGGCGCCGCAGCGGCAACTATCGGCGTCAATGGCGCTGCCCCAGGCGTGAAGCACGTCACCTCGTCCACGAGTTACCTGGGCGATCAGACGGCCAATCAGATCGTCGATCAATTGAACAACTACTTTTCGCAGCAAGGCTGGATCGCGCCTGGTCCTAACACATAGCAGCGCCGCAAGCTTCTGACCCCGTTCTTGCGAGAGAGTCGATAAACTTCTGAACCTACCTCGCTTGCGGCTGCGGACTTGGGTAGCGCAGGCGCACGCAGGGAGCGGTCGGTGCGCGATTTGCGCCAGCAAGTCGCTGACCCTTGACGGCACGACTTGTATCGCCAATGACTAACGCATGGCAGATTCGACTACGAAGCCGAAAATCTTCACAGGGGTGCGGGTTGCGGAACTATGCCAGTATGTTGCCGGCCCCTTCACCACCAAAATCCTGGCCGACATGGGCGCCGAGGTTATCAAAGTCGAACTGGCGCCGCGAGGCGATTTCATGCGCTATTATCCGCCGCTGAAGGCCGGAATCAGCGGCGGTTACATCACTGAAAACCGCGGTAAACGCAGCGTCTGCCTCGACCTGAAGAAACCCGAGGGAGCCCGGATCGTGCGCGACCTCGCGTGCCATTGCGACGTGATGGTGGAGAATTTCACCCCCGGTGTGCTGTCCCGCTATGGGCTTGGCTACGACGATCTCCGCGCGGTCAATCCGCGGCTCATCATGTGCTCGATTTCCGGCTACGGTCAGACCGGTCCCGCCGCGCATAAACCGGCTAACGACTCAATCGCGATGGCGGCCAGCGGTCTGCTCGATCTGATTGGCGACCCCGATAAGGCTCCGGCGTATCCCGGTTTTGTGATCGCCGACATCAGCGCCGCCATCAATGCCTTCGGCACCATCGCGTCGGCGCTGTATTACCGCGAGAAGACCGGAATCGGCCAGTACATCGATTTGTCGCTGATGGAATGCGCGGCGTATTTCAACAGTCAGCCGATGGCCAACTATGCAATCACCGGCGGTAAGGTCAAGGTGACGCGCTTCGGTTCGCATGCGCGCGGCCTGGTCCCCTTCGGCGTATTCAGGGGCACTGACGGCCACGTGGCGATTACGGTCCTGTTCCAGCAATGGGAAACTTTCGTCCAACTGATGGGCCAGCCGGAATTGGCGACCGATCCACGCTTCGCGACCCTTGATGACCGCAATCGCAATCGCGTCGCGGCAATCGAAATAATCGAGCATTGGCTGCAATCCTTCCCGAACCTGGAAGAGCCAATCCGGCGGATGGAAGCCAATCACATCATGTGCCAGCGTGTGCTCGACGTCGCTGATTTGTTCGAGGACCCGCAGATGCGCAGCCGCGGAGCCCTTCAGGAAGTCGATCAACCGGGCGTCGGGCCGGTGTTGCTCAGCCGCACGCCGTACCACTTCTCCGAAACCGCCGTGGCGATTTCCGGCGCGGCGCCCCGCCTGGGCGAAGACAACGAACGCGTGCTGGTAGGAATCCTGGGCTATTCGAAGGAGCAGTTCGACGCCCTGAGCAAAGCCGGTGTGCTGGTGCGGGATTAGGGGCCTGCGGCACCCTAACCTCAAAGCGCGGATGATTTCACCCGTCAGGAGCACATACGCATTGGGCCAGAGGCCTTTTCTGTTCCCTCTCCTTATCCTAGGAGAGGGCGAGGGAGAGGTTACACGCTACGGTTTACGACACAGATTTCGCCCACGGCCACTGACCTTGCGCGAAACAATTACCCAGAACTATTCTCGCTTTGCGGCTAATTGCGCGGAATTTCCTTGACCCACTCGCGCCCTTCCGGGGTGAAGGTAATGCACTCGATATAATGGCCCAGTTCCGCGCGGAAATCCGCGTAGAAATAGCTGGCACGTCCCTCGAAGTCCCCAACTATGGGGATGCGTTTGCCCATCTTCTCGAAGGCGGCGTATTGCGCGTCATAGTCCGCCCGGGTCTCGAGGAACCTGGAGATATGATGGAACCTGATCGCGAACTCATCCCTTGGCAGGAAGTCGCGATAGATCTGGACATCCTCTCCCAACGGTTGGATTACCTCCAGCTCCGTGGCTCCGACATAGGCCAAACCGATATTGCAGTGAGCCACGCGTCCCGGTCCGGTTGGGTAGCGCATGTCGCGCAGCTCCATAAACTTCTTGGCGCGATGGACCTCGGCAAACACCTTGAGCGCGCGATCGAAATCGGTGGTGACGTATGCGACTTGATGAAAGCCTGGAATGGGCGTGACAATGGTGTCAGCCATGGCGTTTGAGCCTCCTTTCGCAGCGGGCTCTCACACCCGCCGATTCCCGTTTTATAGCGTCGCCGCGGCGCGCCCTGCCCTACTCCTCGACACGCGGGGCGAAGGCCGGATCGTGTTTCATCCGCGGCAGGATCTTTTCCGCGGTCAGACGCAGGCTGCGCTCCGCCTTGGATAGCGGCAGGCCGCCGTGGCTGAAACCGAACAGGAAGTGATCGCTGCCGATCTTCTGCTGGATGTACTCGATCTTCTCCAGGCACTGCTTGGGATTCCCGACCACGGAAAGGTTCAGATAATGCTGCAGCGCCTTCTTCTGAATCTCTTCAGGACTGGTGGTGAGCTTGGCGTAAGTCTTCGCCATCTTGGCGTGGAACTCGTAGCCCTTAACCCCCTGCAGCGCTCCGCGGGTGTGACCGTAATGTTGATCGATCGCGCGGAACGTCTCGGCCAGGTACTGGTTGGCGTCGTCCCAAGCCTCCTGCTCGCTTTCGGCCACCGATATCTGGCTGGAAACAATTGGAGTGCGCGGCTTCAAGCCGATGCTGCGCGCGGTTTCCTGGTAGCGCAGCAGGTCCGCGCGCGCGCTGTCCCAGTCCTTTTGCGCGATGATAAACACGCCCAGACCCAATCGCGCCATCATGTCGGCGGACTCGGGGCTGACCGAGGCAGCGTACAGGCGCTCGACGGGATTTGAAATCGGCCGCGGCCGAATCTGGATTTCGGGGATATTGAAGAACTGGCCCTGGTAGGAGAAGCTTTCCTGCGTCAGGCCCTTGATTACAATCTCGCAGGCTTCCTTGAAGCGGTCGCGCGCCTCCTCCATCGGAATCCGGAAACCATCGTACTCGGTACGGGCCGCGCCGCGTCCGAAACCGAAGATCGTGCGCCCTTCCGACAACACGTCGAGCATCGCCATCTCCTCGGCGACCCGAACCGGGTCGTGCCACGGCAGGACGATAACGGTGGTGACCAGCGTCAGGCGCTTGGTGCTGCCGGCGATGTAGGTCAGCAGTTGGGTGCAATTGGGGATCATCGCGTAGCCGGTGAAGTGATGCTCCACGGCGCCGATGGAGTCGAAGCCCAACGGCTCGGCCAGATTCGCGATCGCCATCTCGTCGCGGTAGATTTCCTCGTCACGCTTGGCTGTCGTGTTGATCATCGAAATTGAAATGCCGACCTTCATTGCATCACGCTCCTGTTACGCGGACTCGATTCCCGCAGCTCCCGCGAAGTGCCGTCCCATCTGGACACTAATTGACTCGATCAGGCCCGCCGCCGTCAACCCGCTCAACGATGTTTGATCTCCATCCTGATCCCCAGCGACTCCAGGAAGCGGGTTGGCAACTCCGCGCCCAGCATCGCGAAGACCAGGTCGTTCGCCAGCTCGATCGGCGCCGCGCCCGCGCCCTCGGGATTTTTGACGTGTCCCTTAACCACTTCCAGCACCACCGCGCCGTCCTTGATCTCTTTGAGTTCGGTGGCCGGGTACACGGTGATCGCGCCGGAACTCTGCAAGGCGATTATTTTGTCGCCGTTTTCGTGTGTGACTTTGCTGAGCACCGCATCATGGAAGGAATAACTGACCTGGTTGGCCAGATGCGGTGCGGAAAGCGCCTGGGTTACTTCGGCGCCGGCGTTGCCGCCGCCCACCACCAGGATGCGTTGGTTGCGGAAGTCATCGGGCTCGATGAGCTGGTAATGGACTCGGCCGGCCTTTTCGCCCGGCACGCTAAGCCGGCGCGGATGGCCGCGCAAGCCGATCGCCAACACCACGCAGCGGCACTTGAATTCGTGTTTCTGGGCGGTCCCTACGGTGAAGTACTCAGACCCGGCTTCGATCGCCACCACCTCTTCACGGTCCTGGATAACCAGTCCGGCCTGCGAGATAATCTTCTCCCACTCGCGGATCAGATCCTCGCGGGTAGTGTCGCCTTCCAGGAAGAACGAACCGTACTCCAGGACGTCGATGGGCGTCGCCTGCACGAACTTGGCGCGGGGGTAAGTGCGCAGCGTGCTCGCCGGCGTCATCCGCTCCAGCGTCACGTAGCTCAACCCCCGCCCCTTGGCGGATGCGGTCGCGCCCAGTCCGGCCGGACCGCATCCGACGATCAAGACGTCAAAGATGTCCGCTTGAGCCGGACGCGGTGAATGCTTGAGCGTTTCCGCTATCGATTCGACCACCTGCCGTCCCGAGCGCATCGCCAGATTAATCGATGCCGTCCCGCCCATCTCGCCGATGATATAGAGCCCCTTGATGCTGGTCTGGAAGGTGTCATCAAGCACCGGGGTCTTGAGAATCCGCTGCGGCGCCGACTCCATGACCGCCGCCTGATGCTCCTGCGCGGCCGGCAAAAACATCGTGTAGGCAATCGCGCACAAGCCGACCATCGCCAAACCGATAAACCCGATACCCCATGGCGACAACTCGGTCCGCTCCAGGCTGATTCCAGGCACGGCGGAACCCGCTTGGTAGCGCAGTTGCGGCACGTACGCGGTCAGAACAATCCGTCCGCGACCGCCGGGCGGCTGCTTGAGGGCGGATTTGGTGAAGTCCACCGTCGGGACCGGACCATGAGAGTGAAACCAATGGCATTGGCCGCAAGCGACGACCCGGCGCTCCTCCGCCGCCATCGCAATCCCTTCGATTAGCGCGATAGCCGGATGTCGGGCTCCTGGCGCGGACGCCGATCGCGCCTGCTCAACGGCCGCTTTTTCCTGATGGGCATGGCAGGTGAAGCATTGCGAGATCAGCAGCGAGTTTTCATCGTCCGGCTTGGCGCTGTCTGAGACCTTCAGATGACATTGCGCGCACGGCGTCTGGAGATGCGCTTTGGAATGGTTGAACACCGCATTGACGTGCAGCGTGCGGACCACGCCCGAATACGGCAGCGCCACGGGCGACTGGCCCAGTGCCGCCGGCAACCCCAGGTCGGGCGCCTGCGGATTGGCATGGCAGTGCACGCATGCGGCCCACGTAATCGTCATCCGGTCGGCCGTCCCCGGCGCAACCGCGTTCACCTGATGGCACGTCGCGCACTCGAAACCCTTGGGAAAAGTTTCCGCCTGCAGTCCCATCAGCAAGCGATGCTGATAATGGTTGAAGGGCTGCTGGAACATCTGATTGCCGCTCTCATGCCGGCTCAGCGTGGGCCCACCATGCTTGGCGACGGACCGTAGCGTCGGATGTTTGTGGCACCAGGCGCAGGAGAAGGCGGCCTGGACGTGGACGTCGGCGGCGCGTCCGTGATGCTCGCTGTGGCAGCTAAGGCAACTCAGGGTGTTGCCCTTGAACACTACCAGGTGCTTGCCGGCGATCAGTCCGTCGGTGGTGTCGGTCACGTCGTAGCCGCCGTGCGGATTGTTCTGCGAAAAGTCGCCATGACAGGCGATGCAGCCGCGGTTGTCCACACCGTGCCAGGGACGATGGCACGCCGCGCATTGGGTATCGAAGCCGGCGTGGGCGGCGAGCAATTTGCCGGGCTGATAGCTGCCGCGGGGAATAATGAAGAAGGCGATCAGCGCCAGCGCCGCGTAGCCCGCCAGCAGTAAGCGCCAACGTCCGTTCATAGGCCCGAGAAGTAGAGCACACCGGCGACGTGAAAGGCGATCAGGACGCCCAGCGTTATCGTCAGGCCGATATGAATCCGCAGCCAGCGCACGCTCAGGATCAGGTCAAAATCGTTATGCTCCAGACGCACTTTGCGCTCGGCGATCGTCACCAGCTTCTCCCATGTCTGCGCCTCTCCGGACAGGCCGGCGCCATACGCGCGCAGCCGCGCTCCAACCGGCGCCGCGGGATCAGCTCCGGTCAAGGTTGCCCACCACATCGCCCGCGCGCGCCGGCTGCCCAGCAGCACCGGCCGGATGGTCTTGAGATAGGTCTTCACCAGGGTTTCGGAGCGGCCCAGAATAGCCTCTTCCGCCTCGACGTATAGCTCATGAATCACGGCGTCCACGTCTTCGCGCCGCACCTCCTGGCCCGGCCGCACTCTCATCGCGTGGGGCAGGAAATCCTGGATGGCCGCCCCGGCAAACCCGCTGAGCATCAGCAATGCGGTCAACGCCGCCAGGGCTGCCTCCAGGCGGCTTGGGCCCGTGCCACCCTGCTCCATGTGCCACCACAGCGGAGCGATTACGGCCACGCCCAAGATGACATGAAACAGCCGCCATGATTCCAGGCGGTCGGCAATCAGGATCCGATGGGCGATCGCGTGCGGCATCCGCACCGCCAGGCGCATCGTTCTGACCGACAGCCACATCCAGTGCTTGCGTATCGTGTAGCACGAGGCCAGCGCAAAAACCGCCAGCGTCGCGATTCCGCTGCCATCGGAACCCAGGCGGGCGCCCAGGCTCGGGACCGCCAGGTGAATCGCGACTACGCCCAAGGCGCATCCGAGCGCCCACCTCGTAAGGCGGCCGAAATGTCTGGCTGTATGTCGTGCCGCCAGTTGGAAGTGCGCGGGTTCCGCCTCACGCGGCATCGCGATCCTCCAGACAGTTGATGCGGCGGCGATGGCGGCATGCTGGAAAGCTGGTGCCGCCGCAAAGCCCTCGCACGGGGAATGAAAGTAAGGCGCCCAATCTTGCCGGGGTTGGGAGGCGCGGGTTTGTTCCGTCTCCCGCCTTGCGTTGTGGGATTAGGCGAGGGTGAGGGTTTTGATATACCTCAACTAAGATCAAACGCGCTCGCGCAGAATAAGATTCTGTAAGCGTGGAGCGTCTTCGAAGTGTATCTGCACCCTCACCCGTCACGCGACTTGCCGGGGCAATTCGCGCGCCGACCTCTCCCGGCCCGCGCCTGCGGACCGGGACCGCAGGCGCGGGCGAGGTTAGCGTTCGACATTCGTCGACAGTCTCCCACCCCAGACGATCACGGTAAAGGTTCGGATAGAGTTGGTGCACCGCGACTCCGCCCTGCCCTACTCTCCGTCGTGAGCCTTGCGAATATGGGCGCCAGAGCTAACGGCATGGAATTGCTCGAACAGTTCCGCCGCTTCAATCCGAATCGCTGCGCCGGTCGGGCAACTGTGCACGCATCCCATGAACGGCAGTCCGTCGCAGAGGTCGCATTTGATCGGGAAACTGGGCGGAATATGGCCGTGCTGCGGATCGGCTTTGGCGGCCTCTTGCGCCGCTTCCTCATGCTTGGGACGGCGCCCAAAAAGCCGTCCGAAAAACCCCGGATCGGTGTCATGGCCGGCGACCGGATAAGGACGAAAGAAGTCACCGCCGACCTCCGCCGCCTTGCGCTTTTGCGCCTGGTCGAATGACGGCGTATCGATCATGGTGATGTTGTCGAAGGGACACGCAATCGCGCAGTTGCCGCATCCGATGCACAGATCGTACTGAAAGTAGATTTCCCCTTCGGGCCGCCGTTTGACCGCGCCGGTCGGGCAGGCATTCATGCATTTGGGATCATCGCAATGGCGGCAGGCGCTGGGCACCAGGTACTTGCCGATCTGGACGCCGTTGCGGATCAGCCGGCTGCGCCCGTGCAGCGATTCGCAGGCCCGCACGCAGTTGTCGCACTTGATGCACAGGTCGAGGTCCATCACCAGCAGCGCGTCGGACTGGATCACGCCGAGCTGGCCGCTTTTATCGAGCAGGTCGGACAGCTCCGCGGTGACGGCGCTTTCCTGCTCCTGCTGGCGCGCGATAACTTCGCGCATCGCCTGCTCAGTCTGCGGGTAGCGCCGGCATAGCGCGACGAAGCCCTCGCGGTCGATTTTGATCAACTCGCACTTGCCGGCGGTAAACACGCTGGCCCACGCCGCGCCCGCCCCCAACAACGCTATCTCGCCGAAATATTCGCCTTCGCGCAGGTAGGCGAGCACCCGTCTCTGCCCGTCGGTCCGATCGCGGACGATTTGGACGAAGCCATCCAGAATGATGTAGAAGCCGTCGACTTCCTCACCCTGCTGCAGGATCGGAACGCCACGCAGGTCGTAGCGCACCACCGCGCAATGCGGGATCACCTCGTCGACAAATTCTTCCGGCACGCCCTTGAACAGCTCGATTCTGGACGCCATCGCGCGGACCGCCCGCTCCCGGTAACGATCGGCCAGGATGTTGCGCGCCTTCTCGTTGATTTCGAGGTACTTAAGCGCGTGACGCGGGATGTAGAAGATCAGGGTTTCCTCGGTCGAGACTACATCGAATGAGCGCGGCCGGCCGCCCATCGCGCCTAATTCGCCAAAGATACTCCCGGCGCGGTACACGGTCCGCGTCTCCACACCCGTATCGCCCTCGTCGTGAACCTCCGCACGCCCGCTCAGCACGATACACAGGTCGAGTTCGAACTCACCCTTGCGGCATATCATCGTACCGGCGGGAAAGCTGCGCACCCGCATCCCGTATTCGTGGTCGAAGGCATGTTGAAAGGACTCGCGTTCGTGATCATTGAAAGTACTGAACGCGTCGAAGCCGCTGAGGATTTGCCACAGATCACCAGCCGGGATCGATGCGTCGTTTGCCACGGGTGTCACAATGGAAGCCATTTGCTTATCTTATAGCACAAAAATGGAACCAGAATCTGTGCTGCTTGCTCGCGCAATTTTGCGGTCGAGCCAGCTTCCGTCTTCCTTTTTGTGCCAGTCAGGCGGATGGCAAGCGCAATCCTCGGATCATTTGGAAGCCGCGGCCTCCGCCCCTTCCTCATCGCCGGTCAGGTGCTCGAGGCGCGGCATCACCTCCTCCGCCATCAAACGTAACGACTTGAACCACGGTTGCGGATCGTCGGCACAATCGGCTCCCATCATCAGCAACCCTCCGAAGCCGCCGACTTGCCGATAGAGCCCAGCAACCTTTTCGGCGACCGTCCTGGGCGAACCCACCAGCCAGCCGTGCTCAATCAAGTATTCGACCGTGACCTCTTCGTCGGTTACCGCGTTGTCGTGTTTGAAGAAAGGAGTGAACTGCAACTCGCGATACAGCGGGAGCAGGTATTCGCGGGTGGAGCGGGCGAGCCCGCTGGCGAGACAAAGTTCGCGCGCCTCGGCGTCGGTATCGGCCACAAAGACGTCGCGCACGATGCGCCAGTCAGAGCGATGTGGAGTGCGGCCGGTCCGCATCGCGCCCTCCTCCACCGCCTGCCAGTGGGAGCTGAGCGCTTTGGCATTCATGTCGAGACTGAGTGGCAGAAAACCATATTCGCCGGCCAGCTTGAGGGTTTCCGACTTGTAGCTGATTCCGGCGATACCGATCGGCGGATGCGGCTTCTGCAGCGGCTTTATATGATGCCGCAGCAGGTTGTTGTACATCGGCTGCGGCACGCTGACCTTCCAATACTTGCCGTCGCACTCCAGTCCGCCATCGGTCGTCCAGATCTTCAGCATGATGTCGAGCGCCTCGCGGAACTTTTCGCGATGCTGCCCGATGGCCGGGTCGATGTTGAACAATTGAAAGTCGCTCGGCAAACCACCCGATCCGATTCCCAGCATGTAACGGCCGCCCGCCAGATGGTCCATGTACGCGACCCGCACCGCCAATTCCGCCGGCTGATGATAAGGTAACAGATGGGCTCCAGGGGCAAGCTTGATTCTTTTGGTTTGAGTCAGGGCCTGCGCGATCAGCAGGTCGGGAGCCGGGTTGGGTTCCCAGGGCGCGGTGAAATGTTCGCCAATCCAGGCCTCGTGATAGCCCAGCCGGTCTGCCGTGCGCAGCACTTCGAGGTCCCATTCGTGACCTGCGCGCAAATCGCGTTCCGGGGGATGGCTAGGCATCATGAACAGTCCAAGTTTCATTGGTCGTTTCTCCCTGGCCGCCAATGGCGGCTTCGGTCTCCAAGCTCCCACTGGTCTATCGCAAGGCGGCGAAAATTTAAACCGTACTCATCCTCCCGCCGTCTCCGGCGTCCGGCTTGCGATAGTTGGCATGCGCCATTATGAATGGCATCAGCAGGCGCGCGAGCGCGCATAATCGAATGATACCGAGCCGGCCAAGGTCTCAGACTTGGGCCGCCGGCCCAGCTAACCCAACGGGAGGAGTTACCAATGGCCTCATCGCGGATGATTTCGGCGGACTCGCACTTCATTGAACCGCCGGACTTGTGGACCTCGCGAATCGACAAAAAGTACGCCGACCGCGCGCCCCGGGTGGTCAACAATGAGAAAGGCGCCCTCTTCCTGGCGCCCGGCATGCGGCCGTTTGCGGTGGGCGGCGCCTTCAGCCATGGCGCCAGTGGCCAGGAACTCAAGGAGTTTGCGACCAAGACCTATGAGTCCGCCCGGCCCAGCGGATGGGACCCCGCCGAGCGCATCAAGGACCAGGAAGTCGACGGTGTCGAGGCCGAGGTGCTTTACACCACGCTGGGGATGTCGATGTTCAGCTTGCTCGATATCGAACTGCAGCAAGCCTGCTTCAGGGTGTACAACGACTGGGCCGCGCAGTTCTGCTCCTATAACCCCCGGCGGCTGACCGCGGTCGCGCTGATCTCCTTGGAAGAAGTCGACGAAGGCATCAGGGAATTGCGCCGCTGCGCCAAAATGGGACTGAAAGGCGCGATGATTTGTGGGTCGCCATCCACCGATCGTCCCTACCAGAGCCCGGCCTACGATCCGTTTTGGACCGCCGCCCAGGACCTCGAGGCGCCGATTTCGCTCCATCTGGTCACCGGCAGAAAAGTTCCGAGAAAGCCCCAGGACAGCAACGCAGCCAAATCCTTGTCGGCCGATCAGGAGCCCAAAGTTCTTAGCAAGGGCTTCTCCCGCTCCTACATGACCGCTCTGCACGAAATCCAATGCACGTTCATCGACCTGATTTTGGGCGGCGTGCTTGAACGCTTCCCCCGCCTTAAGCTGGTCTCGGCGGAAAACGACACCGGATGGCTGCCGCACTTCCTCTACCGCTTGGATCATGCCTTCGAAAAGTTCGGACCGATGTCGGAGCAGGCGCCGCTCTCGCTGAAACCCAGTGAGTACGCGAGCCGCCAATTGTGGGCGACCTTCCAGGACGACCCGGTCGGCCCCACTACCTACAAGTTCTTCGGCGAAGACCGATAC
This sequence comes from uncultured Pseudomonadota bacterium, assembly GCA_963805995.1. Classification (GTDB taxonomy): domain Bacteria; phylum Desulfobacterota; class Binatia; order Binatales; family Binataceae; genus JAJPJA01. The sequence goes on from CAWDWL010000042.1 coordinate 26,888, forward strand.
ATGTGGGCCTCCGACTTCCCCCACAGCGACTGCACCTGGCCCCATTCGCGCGAGGTGGTGGAACGAGACTTCGCCGAGGTCCCGGCCGAGGTCAAACATAAGATCGTCTATGACAATGCGGCAAAGCTCTATGGCATCGGTTTGGGCTGAGTTCCAATCAGCCGGATCGGAGCAGTTTCAGGAGCATTAACTAAACGAGCCCGTGCGCGAGGAGCGCCACACATCGATGGCACATGGCAAGGCGGAAAAATTCACCATCGCGGTTCCCGACGCGGTGCTCACCGATCTGCGGGAGCGGCTTGCGCGCACGCGGCTACCCGGAGAGGTCGCCAACTCCGGCTGGACCTACGGCACCAACCTGGCGTATCTCAAAGAGCTGATTGAGTATTGGCGCACGCGCTACGATTGGCGCGTCCACGAGCGCGAGATGAATCGCTTCTCGCATTTCAAGGTGGATATCGAGGGCACCCGCATCCACTTCATCCACGAACCGGGACGCGGTCCCAATCCCAAGCCGCTGCTGCTGCTGCACGGATGGCCGGGCAGCGTTTATGAGTTCCAGCAAATCATTCCGATTTTGACCGATCCCGCGGCGCACGGCGGCGACGCGCGCGACGCGATGACGGTAATCGCGCCGTCATTGCCCGGCTATGGTTTCTCCGACGATCCAGGCGCCGGAATGAACATCAAGCGGATGGCCGAGGTTTTACACGAGCTGATGACCGGAGTGCTGGGCTATCAGCGCTATGCCGCTCAAGGCGGCGATTGGGGCGCGTTCGTGGCGTCGGCCATCGCGCATCTCTACACCCCCAGTGTTATCGGCTTGCATCTCAACTTCGTCGGTTTCGCACCCCCGGAGGGCCGGCGCACCAAAGACCTCGATGAAGACGAGAAGCGGTTCCTTGCTGAAGTTGATGAGTTCCGGCGCGATGAAACCGGCTACCAGCAAATCCAGGGGACCAAGCCCCAAACCCTGGCCTATGGGCTCAACGATTCGCCCGCCGGCCTGGCGGCCTGGATTGTCGAGAAGTTCCGCACCTGGAGCGATTGCAACGGCGACGTGGAGCGGCGCTTCACCAAGGATCAGCTGCTAACCAACGTCATGATCTACTGGATCACGGAGTCGATTAACTCTTCGGCGCGGCTTTATTGGCAACAGCGCCACCATCCGTACGGGCTCGCTCCGGGAGAAAAATGCCAGGCGCCCACGGCGGTGGCGGCTTTCCCCAAGGAACTGATGCGGCCGCCGCGGCGCTGGGCGGAGCGGGCCTACAATTTGAAGCGCTTCACGACGATGCCGGCCGGAGGGCATTTCGCCGCGATGGAGGAGCCGGCCGCGCTGGCCAAAGACCTCCAAGAGTTTCTGCGCAATTTGAATTGAGCGCACGAACACATTGGTGCAGAGGCTCTTTCTCTTCCCTCTCCTTATATCCTGGGAGAGGGTGAGGGAGAGGTTACACGCTCCGATCCACAGCACACGTTTCGCCCTCAGCCACTCACACTTCGCGCAACATCTGCCCGAATCATTTACGCTTTAAGGCTAGGATAAGGAGACGGAGAGGGCAACCGCCCGGGCGGAGCCCGGGCAGTTGCGGTGTGCAAACCTTAACGCATCACGCGCGACAGTCCGCCCGGGAACGCGTAAACTTCGGGCTCCGCGCACTCGGCGTTGCAATCCTTGTCGAACGTCGGTTCGTCGGTCGGCCGCGAGGTAGTGGCGTGAGTGTTCTGAAAGTCCACCATCGCCTCCGAATTGGTACCGCGGTAGATATACATTTCACCGCTGTTGAGCGGATGCGGCCGGATATAGATCATCTCGCCTTTCCAGTATTTGCCCTGCGCATCGTAGTTATCGATCCAGGTCTCGTTCCAAGTCTCCTTGTCTACAAACATGACCTTGTGTCCATAACAATAACCACCCAGCTTCGGCAGCGGCGTAATGTCAATGATGTATTCATCGCGCAATTCCCACTTGCCGACGGCAGGTGAAGGCCATTGGGCGATACCGTTTTTGTCCCAGTTCTTTTCGTCGTAAAAGGCGGTGCGGTCCGCGTGCATCAGGGCGAGGATCTTCTTCTCACCCAGCAGGGTGACGTTGAAGTTGGGCGGCTGGATCCAGGTGCCGTCAGCGTTGTCGTCCTGAACGAAGTCGCTGCCCAAAATGGGCGAGCACCGGGCTGCGGATGACAGCCGCAGGGAGCGCCGCAAGGAGGGCAGAAAGACATAAATTTCCTCCAGCTTTTCCGGATCATCGGGGAGCAGCGCAACCTGCGTAGTGTATTTCACCTGCTCGGGCGCCATCAGAAAGAAACGCGTGGATTCCAAATACCCCTTGCCGTAAGCGAAATTCTCCGGGTAAGCGTCATCGGAATTGTGGGTCAAGCGCCACCCGATGACGTCAACCGTCTGCACGTAATGGTTGCGAAAACGATCGACTTGATCGCTGGGGTCGAAGTAGTGGATCCGTGTGGGCACAAAGCCATACCAGACGTTGTACAGGATCTGATACGACATGTTGGGCTCCGCCGGCTTTGGAAATGGGGTCCCGGCGCCGTAGCCGACTACGGTGTAGCTGCCATCGGAAACCTTCTGAAGCCGGGCCTGACCGGCGTATTTTTCCGTCGCTTTGGCCGGGCCATTGGGCAGCTTGAAAGATTCGGTGGGGCCGACCACCACCGTATATTGCGGTCCAGAGCCGACTTTCCAGCCATAAGAGCCGCTATATGCAGCAATCAAGGACATGGGCATAAAGCGTTTGTACTGCTGCCAATTCGACAACGTAATTTGGGTCCCAGGTACAATGGTCTGACTGGAATTGGCGTCGGCCAGTCCCTGGTACGCTGCCGCGTCAAACTTTATCTGGGCGAGCGCGACCCCCGAAGTCGCAAACGCCAGCAACATCGCACAAACGACACCACCAACAATTCTTTCTATTCATGCCGTCTCCCCAGGCGCGAATTTCGGAACGCACGTTAGCGCCATGAAGGTGGATTAGTTGATACGCGAGTAAATTGTCAACCCTCCTGATACCTCCTGTGTTTTCTTCCAGCCGCCTGGGATTCGCGTGCAGTTTCTTTAGCCGCGCCATGCGCGAATAGTCTTGACCTCCACAACTTGCAAATTGACCGGGAAATTCGCGATGCTTGTGCACGCCGGCCGCTGGTGTCCAAAGGGATAACAAAGTCGCGACAGACCCGATCGCAATGTGAAAAGGGAAGAGTGCGATGGCTTCAAACGGCAGTTCTAAATCGACGGCGATCCATTCCCGTCTGAATCATCCGGTTATCGACGCCGACGGCCATTGGGTCGAATATGAGCCCGTTCTCGTCGAGTACCTGCGCGACGCCATGGGACCACGGGCGGCGGAGCGCTTGGTGCCCGCTATGATCGACGTCCAAAGACGCTACTACGGAGCCGATCCCACCATGAGTTTTGAGCAACGCCAGCGGGCCAAGAAGGCGCAGCACGCCTGGTGGTTCGTTCCTTCCAGCAATACTTTGGACCGCGCCACCGCCATGATGCCGAAACTGTTGGATGAACGGCTGGCCGAGATGGGCCTGGACTTCTGTGTGCTGTTTCCGACCATGTTGGTTACCGTTCCGGTCTTTGAAGACGAGGAACTGCGCCGTGGCGCGTGTCATGCGTTCAATACCTACACCGCCGAGTGTTTCCGCGACTACAGCTACCACCTGACGCCGGTTGCCTGTATTCCGATGCATACGCCGCGCGAGGCGGTTGAGGAACTCGAACATGTTAAAGCGTTGGGCCTGAAGGTGGTGATGCTTTCCGGACTGGTCAACCGCCACCTCCCGGAACCGGAGGACGCAACCAGTCCACTCACGTGGCGCGATCCGCTGGCCCTGGACAGTGAGTACGATTACGACCCGGTCTGGGCCAAGTGCCTTGAGCTTGGCCTCGCGCCCACGTTTCACGCCTCCAGTCAGGGACTCGGCTTGCGCAATTCGCCCTCCAACTGGGTGTACAACCATATCGGTCATTTTGGCGCGGCCGCAGAGGCCCTGTGCAAGGCGCTGTTTCTCGGCGGTGTGACGCGCCGTTTTCCCCAGCTCAAAGTCGCCTTCATGGAAGGTGGCGTGGGTTGGGCCGCGAGCCTCTACAGCGATCTCATCCGCCATTGGGAAACCCGCGGCGCCCAGGCGGTTGGCCTTACCGATCCGGCCCGGCTGGATCGGGAGATGATGCTGGAATTGATCGATCGTTATGGCGAGCAGCGGCTGCGCGACCAGGTGCGGCGCGACCACCTCCAAATCCGCAACGTGTCGCCGCCTCCGAATCTTGACGATTTTTCCCGCTGCGGAATCCACAGCCCTAAGGATGTGCGCGATTTGTTCGTACCCAACTTCTTCTTTGGTTGCGAGGCCGAGGATCCGACCAACTCCGCCGCATTCAACACCAGGGTCAATCCGATGGGCTCACGCCTCAATGCGATGCTCGGTTCGGACATCGGACACTTCGACGTCAAGGACATGACCGGAGTCCTGGCCGAGGCCTGGGAGCTGGTGGAGCATGGCGTGCTCAACGAGGCGGAGCTGCGCGACTTCACCTTCACCAATCCGGCGCGCTTTTTCACCGGGATGAACCCGGATTTTTTCAAGGGCACCGCGGTTGAAAAGCAGGTCGCGAACCTGCTTGCGCCGACACCGCGTTAGACTCACGGCGAACTCTTGAGTGGCGGCGAATCCGTCGGCGGTTTCATCGATGTGGCCACATACCTGAACGCCTGATCGGAAACCACCACCGCTCCCTGGTAGGGCGTGGCCAGTTCGCTGATGGCCAGGATCGTAAGTCCGATGAGCGCCGCGAAGGTCCCGCACATCAGCGCCTGTTCCCTGAACCGGTTGGTGACAAAGAAGTAGCTAAAGCCCAGCGTGATCACGCAGCCCACGTAGATGACGATCCAAATGACCGACGGCAGATCCTCGCTGTAGTACACGTATCGAAGGCGGCGGCTATCCATTAGTTGCGTCATCTGGTCCACGCTCTTATCCAGGAACACCTGTTGCGGCGCGTTGGCTGGCGCCGCCTTGAGCAGCACGTTCCAGATTCGCTGTTCCTGCTCTGGATCGGGCGCGAATCTGTTCTCAGCCATCTCTTTCCATTCGCGATTGATCACGTTGGCGGTATAACTTCGGAGCTCGTTCTGCATCTCGGTGCGCGTCGGTTCGGGCAGACCGCGCGAAAGACTGTAGAGGTTGGAGAGCGCCAGGCTTTCGGCCTGGACCTGTTCGTTGGCGCGCTCAAAGCGCTGCCACGCCGCGACAATCACGAACGCCAGCACCACTCCATAAAAGGCGCCGATTACACCGAACGTGAAGCCGGCCACATCATGATTCTTTCTTAAGGTCTCGGGCTCGACCATGCGCCTGACCAGGTACAGACCCGCGACGGTTACGGCGGAAAAGACGATCATGATTATCAGGGCCTGGACCGGGGTTGAAAATTTGTCGAGCGCGTCGAATAAATCCATCATCAGTCCTCTTTGCCGGACCGGGCACAAATTGCACAATCGGCACGCCCGGTCCACGGCGGACAACAAGCGGGTCATTATAGTGAAATAGGGTTGCACTTTCATTGGCACGGACTCTATTGCTCCCGCGCCAAGCGCCACCGCGCGATTGACTCCAGCCAGGAAATAATGGGCGTATCGTGACCGCACCTGCGAACCTGTAAGTTACTGTCCTTGCGCCAGTCACTGTCGCTGTGAGAGTTTTCAGGCGGAGGACAATGCGATGAGCCAGCATCCGACACGCTTCGGAATCCAGACCGCGCAGCAACAGACCCAGTGGAACGAACTATGCGGTCTGTGGCAGAAGGCGGACGCGCTGGGCTATGACTCGCTGTGGGTATTCGACCATTTCTACCCGATCATGGGTGCGGACCCGGCCGGCCCGTGTCTGGAGGGATGGACCGCGCTCAGCGCGTTGAGCCAGCATACCAAACGAGCCAGCATCGGCGCGCTGGTCAATGGCAACACCTACCGCAACCCATGCATCACCGCCAAGATGGCCGCGACGGTGGACCATGTAAGCGGCGGGCGCTTCATTCTAGGTATCGGCGCTGGATGGTACGAACTGGAACATCAGAGCTTCGGGGTGGACTTCAAGACGGTTGGCGGCCGGCTGCGCGCCCTGGACGAGGCCTGCCAGATCATCAAGGGAATGTTCACTGGGGAAAAAACCACGCTCCACGGCCGTCACTATAATGTGACCGACGCGGTCTGCAGCCCGAAGCCGATCCAAAAACCGCACCCACCCCTGATGGTGGCCGGAACCGGCGAAAAGGTGCTGCTGAAGATCGTGGCCAAGTATGGCGATCTCTGGAATTCGGGCGGCAGCGCCGAGCGGATGGGTCATCTCATCGCGGTGCTCAAACGCCATTGCGACTCGATCGGGCGCGACCCGGCGGAGATCGAAAAGACCGTGATTATCTCGCTATGCTACCGCGCCGGCGCGGAGCGCGAAAAAGAAGTGCTGGGCCGGGCCGCCGCGATGGCTCGCACAACGCCGCAAGAGGCGCGCCAAAATATCATGATCGGAAACGCCCAGGAGTGTTTCGACACCATCGAGCGCTATGGCAAAGTGGGCGTCACCCATTTCATCTTCTCGATGACGCCGCCCTACCATGAGGACGAGATTCAAGCCTTTGCCGAGGAAGTCATTGCCCAGGCGCGGCGCTGATGCCGCCGGCCGGATTCGCCAAGATGGCGCTGAACTATTGGCGCAGGACGGACGATAGGCTACGAGTAGATTTGCGGATATGCAGGCCCGCCAAAGGCCGGCGATGCGACCGCGGACTCAATTTGCTTTATTCTTGAGAACAGGCAAGATGGACCACCAGACCAGGATCGCTACTTTCGGAGCCGGATGCTTCTGGCACGTCGAGGCCGCATTCGGCGCCCTGGACGGAGTTACTTCCACGTCGGTTGGGTATATGGGTGGAACCGTGACGGATCCAACCTATGCAATGGTATGCACGGACCGCACCGGCCACGCCGAGGTTGTGCATTTGGAATACAATCCGCAACTAATTTCGTACCATCAGTTGTTGGAAGTGTTCTGGGATCTCCACGATCCCACCTCCCTCAACCGCCAGGGTCCGGACGTCGGGACCCAGTACCGCTCGGTGATTTTTTACCACGATGCGGAACAGGAGGCCGCGGCGCGCGCCGTGGTCCGGGAGCTGAAGGAATCCGGGCGTTATAATCGCCCGATCGTCACCGAGATTGTGCCAGCTCCGCCTTTCTACCGCGCCGAGGAATATCATCAGCAATATTTCGCGCGTCATTTCGGACTTTCACCGCAGCAGGCCGCGCTGGCCTGCGCAATCGGCACCCCGGCGATGCGCCACGCGAAGAAGCCGTAAGCTTCGCCGGCGGCTAGCCCGCAGCGTTACACAGGCAACGGGATATCGTGGCAACCGGCGGGGCCAACCAGCGGCCCACATATAGCGCCCGAATCGAGCGGATCGTCGGGCACGCTACCGACGTGCGCTCGCTGTTTCTGCGCTTGCCCGAAGGCACCGGGTTCAAATTCACACCCGGCCAGTTCGTCTCCGTGGCAATTCCCCTCCCCAACGAAATCCGGGTGCGTCCTTATACCCTGACCTCAAGTCCGGAAGACGAGGGTCCGCTTGAGATGGTTTTCAATCTGGTGCCCGGAGGAGCCGGCTCGCAGTACCTATTCGAGCGCAAGGTGGGCGACCAACTCACTTTCACCGGGCCGTTCGGCCTGTTCACCCTCGATCGCGCTCCGGACACCGAGACTATCTTCGCGGCGGAAGGCACCGCGATCGCGCCGATCCGGCCGATGATAAGGCGCGCCCTTGCGCAACCCTCGACCACGCCGCTCAAGCTCTTTTACGCGGCGCGTTCGCACGCGGAGCTACTCTACGCGGAGGAGTTCGAAGCGGCGGCAAACCGCTTTGCACACTTCAGTTTTGAGCCGATCCTGTCGCATCCGCCCACCGCCTGGAACGGACGCTGCGGCCAACTGACGGAACATCTGGAAGGATTATTCGTCACCGGCGATGAGCGGCGCGACCGCGCCTTTTATCTGTGCGGCGTGGGACCGGCGGTAATCGAGCAGCGCGACCTGCTGAGGAAGGCAGGATACGCGCGGCGCGCGGTGCAATACGAGCGCTGGTGAGCGGCCGCGACCGCCCCGCTATTTGCCCAACGCCCCTCGGAGCGCACTCACGATCTGCTGCACCGCTCTTTTTCCCACGTCGAGATTCGCCGCCATGCTGACGAAGCTGTGAATCGTGCCGTCGTAACGCGTGCAGGTCACCGGTACCCCGGCTTCGCCCAGCCGCGCCGCGTAGGCTTCGCCCTCATCACGCAGCGGATCGTACTCAGCCGTAATCACCAACGCCGGAGGCAGGCCGCGTAAGTCAAGCGCATTGATCGGCGCCGCGTAGGGATGGGCGCGGTCGCTGTCATCTTTTACGTAGTGACCCCAAAACCAGTCCATGGACTGGCTGGTCAGGAAATAGCCCTCCGCATTCTCACGATACGACCGCGTATTCATGCTGCCGTCGGTAATCGGATAAACCAGAAGCTGGAACGCGATTGCGGGCCGTTCCCGATCCCGGGCCATCAGCGGCACCACGGCGGCGAGGTTGGCCCCGGCGCTGGTGCCGCCAACGGCCACGCGCGTTGAATCGCAACCCAAGCGCTTCGCGTTGTCGCAGACCCATAGCGTAGCCGCGTAGCAGTCCTCAGCCGGCGCCGGAAACTTGGCCTCAGGGGCCAGGCGATAGTCCACGGACACGGTTACGCATCCGACTGCGTTGGTCAGCATGCGGCATTGGGCGTCGCTACCGTCGAGGTCGCCCAGCACCCATCCACCGCCATGGAAATATACTAACGCCGGCAGGGGTCCGGCGGCGTCGGGGGTGTAGATGCGCACTGGAATCTCACCCCCGGGTCCCGGGATCGTGCGGTCTTCGACTTGGGCGACCGGTTCCGCATCGCCGCGCGCCATCGGCGTCTGGGCCAGCTTGCGCCGCGCCTCAGATGCCGGCATCGGGCCGAAATCGAGCGACGCTCCCGACGCCCGCATGGCGTCAAGCAAAGCCTTGGTCTGGGGCTCCAGCGGCATTGTCGGACTATTTGCTGAACGCGGCTTTGAGACCCGCGACGACCTGGGCCAGCGCCTTTTTGCCTTGGTCGAGATTATCCGCCAGGCTCACGAAACCGTGGATGGTTCCGTCATAGCGGGTGCAGGTAACCGGCACGCCGGCCTCGCGCAGCTTGGCCGCATAGGCTTCGCCCTCGTCGCGCAGCGGGTCGTACTCCGCGGTGATAATCAACGCGGGCGGAAGGCCGCGCAGCTCAGTGGCGTTGATTGGCGCCGCGTAAGGGTGACTGCGATCCTTGGAGTCGCGGACGTAATGGTTCCAAAACCAGACCATCGCTCCGTGAGTCAGAAAGTAACCCTCGGCCAATTCCCGCATCGAGCCGGTCTCAAGACTGCCGTCGGTGACCGGATACATCAGAACCTGGTAAGCGATTGCGGGCTTGCCCCGATCGCGCGCCATCAGCGGCACCACCGCGGCGAGGTTGCCGCCGGCGCTGTCGCCCCCGACCGCGAGCCGTTTGGGATCGCAGCCCAAGGCGGCGGCGTTTTCCGCCACCCACAGCGTCGCTGCGTAACAGTCCTCGGCGGCGGCAGGGAACTTCGCTTCGGGCGCGAGGCGGTAATCCACCGACACAACGACGCATCCGGCCGCATTGGTGAGCTTGCGGCACAGCGCATCGTGGCTGTCGAGGCTTCCGATGACCCATCCACCGCCATGATAGAAAACCAGAACCGGCAATGGCCCATGGCCTTCCGGAGCGTAGATCCGCACCGGGATTTTGCTCTCCGGGCCGGGGATGGAGCGGTCTTCGACCTTGGCCACCGGTTCTCCGGCACCGCGGGTGGCGGCCGCCATCTGATCCATCGCCTTGCGGGCGTCGGGCGCCGACATCTTCTCGAATTCGAGCACCATTCCCGCCGACTTCATGGCGTCTATGAGCGCCTGGGTCTGTTTATCCAGTGGCATGATGGTTACCTGTCCGACGCGCGCGTTGGAACCGTGCGCCGCCTTTCATTTTGATTGCTACAAACGTTCGCGGCATTGCTCAGTCGAACATGATGACGGTGCGCACGACCTCGCCGGCCTTCATCGCTCGGAACGCCTCGTCGACGTCCTCCAGACGGCCTTTACGCGTTACCATATCATCCAGGTTGAGCCGGCCCTGCCGGTAGTACTGGAGGTATTTGGGCGCATCGAGGCGGAAGCGGCTGGAGCCCATGAAGCAGCCCTGCAGCTTGCGTTCCGAGAGCAGCGAGGGCGCGTCCATCTCGACTTTCTCCGTAAGCGGAATCATCCCGATGATAGTGGCGGTGCCACCCGGCTTCAGGCTCGCTATCGCTTGTTCCGCGACCTTCTTGAGGCCGATACATTCGAAGGAATAATCCACCCCGCGCTGGGTCAGTTCCATGATTGCCTGCACCGGGTCGCCCGCTGACGCGTCAATGGTGTCGGTGGCGCCCAAACGTTTGGCCATCGCCAGTTTGCTCTCGAACATGTCCACCGCGATGATCCGCAGCGCGCCGGCGATGCGCGCGCCCTGCACCGCGGCCAATCCGATTCCGCCGCATCCGAACACCGCCACCGTCGAACCCGCCTCGACCTTGGCGGTATTGAGCGCCGCGCCGACTCCGGTGGTAATGCCGCATCCCACCAGGGCCGCCCGATCCAGCGGTATGTCATCGGGAATTTTCACCACGGCGTTCTCATGCATCAACTGACGCTCGGCGAATCCCGCCATCGCCAGGATTCCCTGGATCGGCTTCCCCTGGTACAGCAACCGCGGCCGCTCGCCGCTTTTACGATCCGTGGCCCTGGTGTTGAAGCACAGATGGGGACTGCCGCTGAGGCATTTCTCGCAGGTCCCGCAGAACAGCGCCAGACAGGCGATAACATGATCGCCGGGTTTGAATTCGGTCACGTCGCCGCCGACTTCCTCGATAATTCCCGCCGTCTCATGCCCCAGGATCGCCGGCGGCTTCATCGGCCACACGCCATCGGCGAAATGCAGGTCGCTGTGGCATACGCCGCACGCAATCGTCTTGACCAGCACTTCCCGGCCCCTGGGTTTGTCGATATCGACTTGGTCGATTACCAAGGGCTGTTTGGGACCCTGAAAAATCGCTGCTCGCATGGAAATCCCCGTTATGCGTTCCTTGCATTGCGCCGTCCCGGCCCCACCCTATTTGCCTTGCGAAACGGCCTAATCCGGCGTTTCGAGACCAGCATTACGGCACCAATAATAACGTGCCTGCCACTTAGCATGATGGCGCCAAGCCCTGCAAACCGCGTCTGACTCAATCAGTGGGCCGGGACCGCATTGAGAGCGTCGGCCCAGCGCGTAATCGCGGCTTTCTGATCGGGGCTCAAGCGGGCCTCGGAATGAAACAGAAGGTATCCTGACGGCGGCATCGTGTCGTCGTTGACCGCCGCCGCGATTTGCCGGGCGGTATCACTACGCTTTTGCGAGTCGTAGGATCCCCATTGCGAAAAGTTGAGCTGTTCCAGCGCGGGGTCGTGACCGAACCAGCGTGACGGCTGCATTTTGGCAACCCATTCCTCGGAGCCCTCGGTCGTGTGGCACGAGTAACAGGAGCCGGCCATGATCCGATTGACTTCAGGATCCGGGCTGATCGTGGCGGCAGGCGTTAACGGAGGTTCGCTGCTGGAGCATCCCGCCACCGCCACGAGCATGGGCAGCGCCACTGCCAGTGCGATCAGCAACTGCCGGTTTGCGCAGAGGTTCATTTTTCCCATTTCAAACTTAAGCCGCATAGCTCTTTCCTTGTGCCATGCGGCACCAGCTCCCGCAATCAGCCCCGCGGGTAACCTCTTGCAACACTGGGCCGAAACCGCCGGAAGTATCCAGCGTTATGAGAGGTCCGCTTTTAGCCCTTCGGTTTTCGCCGACCGTCCGCTCTTTCATTTCAAAGTGACTTGTAGTACATCTACAACGACAAACAGATAGGAGGATCTATGGTAACCGCCGCAATACTTAACGCTTTTCTTTCGTTGATTTTTAGTTTTGGTTACGGTCAAACAGCGCAAATGAACGTACTGGCGATACCGACGCCGGCCGCGTCACCATCGATAACGGCGCCGCCAGCGCTGGCGCTGGCGGGAATCTGCGATATCACGCTGACTTTTTTTGACGGCCAGAGCAATCAGCTCAAGACCAACGAAGTTTCGATCAATCCGGGCAGCTCGACCTCGTTATCGATGTCCTGGCCGGTCGCACAAAAATTAAGCAAGGCGAAGCCGTTGTTTTATGGCCAGGTTCAGTTGTTGGCCGATTCGGACCCTAGTTGCCAGATTTCAGGCTCGCTCGAAATAACCCAAACCCTGGACGGCAGTGTCGAGTCGCTGGTGCCTATGCAGCTCGGCCGAATTTTCTTGGCGATTTTAATTAGTCAGTATCAGAGATGGCCGTTTCTTTCCAACGAGAGGCTCCCTGATGTAGCGCGTTGGATATTACCGGAATTGTCTCATGCAACGACAAACAGACAGGAGGATCTATGATCGCCGCATTTCTCAGCATGTTTCTCACGCTTCTTTTCAGTATCGGGTCGGGGCAGACGGCGCATTTGAACGTCTTGGCGGTGCCCGCGCCGGCCGCCATATCCAAGGCGCGGCACCGGCATGGCCTTCAAAGGCATCTGCGATATCACGATGACTTTCTTTGATGGCCAGAGCAATCAGCTCAAGACCACCGAGGTATAGATTAATCCGGGCAGCTCATCCTCACTTGCGATATCCTGGCCGTTTGGACAAAAATTCATCAGGGGCAGCGCTTTCCTGTATGGCGAGGTTGCGCTGATGGCGGATTCGGACGCCAGTTGCCAGATAAATCCGTCGATGGAGATAACCCAAGATCTGGATGGCAGTGTGGAAGTGCTTCTGCCCTTGCAAACCCGTTTTGCGTCAGTGGCAGCGCTGGCTAATTAGACCCGTCGTAGTCTGATTCCTTTTGGTCAACCACCGACGGGCGCCATCCATCGCATGGCGCCCGTCGGCTTTCAAATGGCTTACAACAGCTTTTTCGGCACGCCGATCGCGGCCAAAGTCTTGCCGCGAACCCAAGCCAGCTCGCCAACCCTAAATCCATTCAGACGATGTTCGAAAGCATGGCGAGACGCGGCGTCTCGTCGTGGTTATAATAATTTTCATGAAGCGCAATTTGGTTCGTGTACTGAACGATGGGCCGGTTGACAGCGGGAACTTCCCGCCTGCCACCCACCCTGCCGAAAGCAATGATGCGGCTTTGTTGGACGCGTATTCCGCGGCAGTGGCTGGCGCGGCGGAAAAGGCCAGCCCGTCGGTGGTTAACATCCGGGTTTACCAGGCGCGGCAGTCTGACCCGCAGCGGCCCGCCGGCGGCGGATCAGGGTTCCTGTTCACGCCCGACGGCTTCATCCTTACCAACAGTCATGTGGTGCATGGAGCATCAAAGATTGCGGTGACAATGCTCGATGGACGCCGCTTCGATGCCGATCTGATTGGGTCCGACCCCGACACCGATTTGGCCGTGGTGCGGATTGGCGCGGCCGGTCTGACCGCGGCGCAACTGGGCGATTCGCGCGTCGTGCGGGTCGGCCAGATTGCGATCGCGATCGGCAGTCCGTACGGGTTCGAATATACGGTGACCGCCGGCGTGGTGAGCGCTCTCGGCCGTTCGCTGCGCTCGATTTCCGGACGCCTGATCGACGATGTCATTCAGACCGACGCGGCCTTGAATCCGGGAAATTCCGGTGGTCCGTTGGTTAACGCGCGCGGCGAAGTAATCGGGGTCAATACCGCGACTATCCTGCCCGCGCAGGGACTCTGTTTCGCCATCGCCGCCAATACCGCCAGGTTCATCGCCGGCCGCTTGATCAAGGACGGCAAAATCACCCGCGCCTATATCGGAGTGGCGGGACAGAATCTCGTAATGCCGCGGCGGCTGGTCCGGTTTCATCAACTGGGCCCGGAAACCGCGGTGCTGGTGATATCGGTGGAAGCCGGCAGCCCAGCCGAGAAGGCCGGTTTGCGCGAGCAGGATCTGATCGTCGCCTGGAGCGGACGCGTGGTGGCCGGAATCGAGGATTTGCAACGGGTGCTTGCGGGAGCGCAGCCCGATGCTCCAGCGACGGTGACGGTAATCCGCGGCTCGGAAAAAGTAGCGCTGGAGGTCGTGCCCACAACCGATCGTCCGCAGCAGCGGCGGCAATAACTGGCCCCGCGGCGAAACCCCGCCGGCCATCGCATCCGCGCAAAAGCGCTCAGCTTTCCTGCGGACGGTAGAGCGCTCCGGCGATTCGTGCGACCAAGCCGCGCGGGACGAGGCGCTGCATCTCGGCGGTGACGTTGTTCATGATGCCGTTGATACAGATGGCGCGCCTCTTTTTCATCGCCCGCAACCCCTGTGCGACCACCGTTGGCGCGTCCATATAAGCAAAGGACGGCACCAACGCGTCACCGTTGCCCGACACCTCCTGGAATTCGGTTCGCGTCGCTCCCGGGCACAGGGCCATCACGTTGACTCCCGTGCCGGTCAGTTCATGATGCAGCGCCAGGGAGAAGCTCAGCACGAACGCCTTGGTGGCGGCGTAGGTCGCCATAAATGGCACCGATTGGAACGCCGCCGTGGAGGCGACATTGATCACGGTGCCTTGGCGCGCCGCGATCATGTCGGTCACGAACAGATGCGTCAGTTCCACCAGCGCGCCGATGTTGAGGTCGATTTGCTCCCGCTCCCGCTCCAATGGCAGATGGTCGAAGCGGCCGCGGGTACCGAATCCGGCGTTATTGATCAGCAAGTCGAGCTTGATGCCCGCACCAGCGATTTGTTCGTATAGCTGATGCGCCGCGGCGCGCGCGCTTAAATCGATGGGATATACATTCACCTCCGCAGCGCCGCGCCGCCGGGCCTCCGCGGCAACCGTATCGAGGCGGTCCTTGCGGCGCGCGGTCAGCGCCAGCGCATACCCTTCGCGAGCCAGAGCGTAGGCGAACTGTTCGCCGATTCCGCTGGAAGCTCCGGTGATCAGCGCGACCGCCACTTATAGCGCGCTCCAATCCACGCCCCACGCCGCGGCGAGTTCCTGCGCGGTGGTCAGAAAGGCCAGGCCCACCAGGGCATTTTTTAGGACCATGTCACCATACTCCGGCGGAAAGCCGACCACGCAATCGCTGGGAATGACTACCCGGTAAGCCCGGTTGACCGCCTCGATAGTGGCGCCGGTGATGGCGACGTTAACCGAAACCCCGGTCGGAATGATGGTGCGGATGCCCATGTTGCGGCAGATGCTGTCCAGGCTGCTGTCGTGGAAAGCGGTCATCCCGTGGGTGCGCCAAATCACGAAGTCGCCCTCCTCGGGCTCCAGGCCCGGGAGATTGGCGGACTCCGGGGAGCCGACTACCATCCCGCGCCGGCCGCTCTTCTTGAGCGCCTGGGCCAGCCGCGTGTTCATCATCGAGCCGAGGCCGTCGGGACGGGCTCCGGCGGGACAATGGAATACGTGCACGCCAGCCTTGCGCGCGGCCTTGAGCAGCTTGGACAAACGCGGCACCAGGCCGCGGGCGGCGACCGCCTCGCGCAGTGCCGCCAAGGGAGCCGGAACATATTTTCCAATCACGCCCTCCTGCACTTCGATCGCCAACAGCGCGGTGGTCGCGGGCTCCGCAAATTCTTTCAGGTCGATAGGCATGGCGAATCCTCTCTTTGTCTTGATGGCTGCTCGCAGCGGTCGCGCGTCAAGGCGGACGTCTCGATGCTGAAAGCTACCTCACAATATCAAAATCGCCCTGTCCCGCCACTGCATGGCGTGCCTCTAGCCGCGGATTCGTTGTGAAGTCTCCGACCGCTGGCCGCGCTCGGGGCTGACACCGGCCGTGCCCTGCCGAGGTCTTCATCGGGCAGTCCGATCGTTCTGGAGCAAAAGCGGCCAGTTGATTTTCCACAACATTACTCGTTCACCTCGAAAGCCCGTTTTCTCGAAAACCTTGGTGAAGAATTTTCCGGAGCCGACGTCGAGATAGACCAGGCGGCTGTAAGTCGAACGCAGCAGCCCCGGCGACGCCACCATAACCCGTGCGTGGGCCGCGTCGACCAGCAATCCAAGTTCCGGATCCGGTGCGGAGGGAATCGTGAGATCCCTTACTCCCTTGGGTTGCGCGATTATCACCGCTGCCGGCCGAACCTGCTCGTCACGGGCGCCGCTGCGCGCCAGCAAGAGCCGGCTTCCTGCCGGGTCGCCGGGATCGCAGATTACCTTTTCAATAACTGTCTCAGGACCGATTTTTAAACCCGCATCGCAAACCAACGTATCGCCTTCGCCGCGGCACGGTATCCATTGCGGGGCGACGGACGCCGACGACGGCGCAACGAATGACATTTCCTCAATCCTGGAGTTCTGCGCTCGCGCTTGCGCGTATAGTGAACGCGCCGCTTGTGCGGTATAACCGAAGCGCTCGGCGAGCTCGGCGGTCGCGGCGGATTCCGACAGCGTTCGCCCACGCCTCAGCATATAGCCCCGGCCAAAGTCCCAGTTCGCGAGATACCACCATCCTCCCAGTGGATTCATCTGGCTGTTCAGCAGCAGATAGGCCGGCGGCGGATCGCAATGGGTCGAGTGCAGGATGTCATCCTGTGCCGCGGCATCGAGTTTCTGTCTCGCCAGATAAGTTCGCGCCTCGGCCCGTTCCATCCGCGCCAGATTGCTCACGATGGCCGCGGCCCGGGGCGCATCAATCTGATAGGCGCGCAGCTTCCCGTATGCTCCTTCGCGTCCTTCGGGTTGCGGAGTGGCGTCGGACCCGCAATCGATCATGCGTAAGAGCCCGGCGCTTTCCCGCTCCGTCGGTGCCGCCAGCGCGCGGGCGGTCCAGTACGGAATGTGTGTTGCCAGGGAACCGCCGTCCAGGTTGACACGGCGGTCGGCCAGATACTTGGTCCAGTAACCATAATCCCACCATGTATTCACGATCGATTCAGGGGGCGATTGCGCGCGCAAATCCGTCAACGTCGCGTACCAGGCGCCGTCGATGAGCGGCAGATAGCCCCGCGCCGCGGCATAACCTTGCCAGACCGGGACGATCAGAACCGCCGCCATCGATGCGAAGATCGCCAGGCGCAGCCACCTTGTGCGGGCAGGCCAACGCAAATCCACCTGGCCGACCACCCACTGCTGCAGGCGGCCGACGGCCGCTCCAAATGCGATCGCGAAGGGTGGAACCAACAGCATCACCAGGCGGACTGCCTGATAGGAAAGGAACAACGCCCCAAGGAACCACACCGTCAGGATCAGCCCGCCGCCGGCGTTGTTTACTGAATCGGAAAAAAACTCGACCAGCAGCATGGCGCCAAGCGGTGCTGACAGCAGCGCGAGCAGGCCTAATCGTCCCGGCGTGTCAGCGGCCAGCAGGTACCAATACAGATAATTGCCGCCGATCAGCAGCACAAAATGCTGGGACTTCCAACCCGACTTCGGCATTATCGCGACCAGCAATCCCAGCCAGCTCACGAACAGCATCACCTGCGATCCCATCGAGCCGGCGATTGCGGACAGGTTAACCGGAAGGAGCTCAGCGACCGTGGAAAACACGTTGGGCCACATCGCTCGATCCGCGGGAACTGGCGGCGGATGATGGTCAACCGCGCTGATTAGCGGCCCGATCAGGTCAAGCGGCAATCCAAAATATGACTGGGCGCCGGCCACCCAGGTGAAAATCCCGGCCGCCGCATAGAAGACCACGGCCACGGTTACGGCGCGCCGGAGGGTAGCCAGGCCCGCGGCCCGCTCCGGATATTTGCCGACCGCGTAGCGCACGGTTTCCAGAGCCAGATTGGCCAGCAGCGCTATCAGGACCACGTCGTAGGTAAAGATCCAGCCACTCCAGGCCGCCGCACTTAGTCCGGCGAAGCCGGCGGCCAGCAGCGCCCAGCCGGTTTGCCGGCGGGGCCGCGCAGCGTAAAGCGCCTCCACCGCCGCCCACACCATGAACAGGGGCAGCACTATATTCCACACGTCATCATCGCTGCCGATGCTGCGCTGGAGGAACAGCGGATTGAGTCCGCTCATGAGCGCGGCGCACAGGCCGCCCAACTCCCCGCCGAGCCGGCGTCCCAGCGCATAGGCCGGAAACACGCCCAGGACTCCGGCAATCACCGGCACCAGGAACGCACTGGCGGCCAGCGGATAACCCGCGTCGAAGAGAGTGATTAGCCGGTGGAGAACGACGATGGCGGCGATGTGGAGCGAGCGGCTGTAGATGTTGCGGCGGCCGACCGGCGCGTTGGTATAGGTGTCCCGGCACTGACCGTCGGCAACGGCGTCGCAGGTCGTCCCGGTGCGCAGGTAATTGCGCGCCATCCGCAGCCAGTGATAGCTATCCACGTCACCCAGCAAGATGTGCCGCTCACCGTCCCCACCTTGGTAGCTGAACTGGGCGCGCATCTGCGCCGCCAGCGCGTCGCGCGCGCTTTCGAACTGGGCCCGATGTTGCGCCCTCCACTGCACCAGCCGGTTGCGCAGTTCGGCGCGCCGCTCGGACTCCGGAATGCCGGATGGAATCTGGATTTGGGACGCCTGCTTATGCAGCACCCGCACCGCTGCGTCGACGTCGAGAATGCTTAGTGACAGAGGCGTCAGCCGGATCCAGGCAACCATCGCGGCCGCGCCGAGGAGCAGTACCCAATGAATCGTGGTGTCCGCGGCGACACCCCAACCGCGCGATCGCCGGCTGCGCGCACCGATCGGAAAACGCGGAGACGCCGTTGCGGGTCCGGGTCCGCCCCTGATGATACGAGCCTTCACCGCCGGCCGCCAAAATCCTCAGGATGGCGAAATCCGGGCCCGTCTTCCCGCACGATCATGCGGCCCAGTTTGTAAGGGCGAGCAGCGTAGGTGGTCAACTGTGCACGAAGTACGCAGGCGTCGGACACAACCAAGGGGTCTGGAGCGCGTGGCGGACCCGGTTCATCTTCAATCGCAAAGGCCGCCGCAGCGCCTCATTCCAGTAAATCAATCGCTACAAAAACTCTGACTGATGTCCAGAGTATTGAACTTCGGCTTCAGGATGTTGATGCATGCGAAATCGCTGTCTGGAACGAGGCCTTTTTCCAGGCTCTCAGAGGCGTTCGGCCCCATCGACATTCCCAACGCCATCGGTCCCGTTAACTGGCAAAGATCGCCGTTTCCACTGATATGCAAAAAGGTTGGCGATGGCGGCACATTGTAATATTTGGGGAATAGCCGCCGCGTCGGGACCCATCCATGTAACTCCAAGCGACTGGAATTTCGCAACGGCTCAATCGTGGGGGAGGTGTAAAAGCTTACCACGTTGGCGGTTAGACCCACCTCAATCCCCTCGCCCTTTGGACGCAATTCAATATCGTTGCCGGGAATGACGGTCACAAACGCCGAGGCATTAACACTGTTTTTTATCAGGTCGTCGCAGGTGCCAGGAGCCAACAGCAGCAAGATCGGGTGGTTTAGATCAGACCTCAGGTCATTGTCCTGATTGAGTGCGAGCGCCGCGTCGATTTCGTACGAGTCGCTAAACCAGGAAGGTGAAAGGTCGGGACTGCAACTGATGACTCCCGCGGGATTCGGCGATGAAGCCGGACAGTTGGCGGTTTCATGGGTGATCTCCGCGCTCGCACTGAGGAATTTGAAGTCCGCCAGCGTAGGCGCAACGGTGGGCGTAGGCGCGGGAGTTGGAGTAGGGCTCGGCGAAGGAGTCGGAGAAGGTGTGGGAACAGTTAAGTTGGAGCCCGCGACTGGAACTCCGACTACGCCGTGTCGCCAGCTGAGCGTCACGACCGCCCAGACTACCGAGAGCGCAAGTATCGCGGTAAGCACCCTGTTGCTTTTCATTTTCCCATCTGCCCCTAAGTAATTGGCCCTCTCCTTATCCTAGCTCTAAAGCGAAAAATGATTTGCCGCTTAAGTTCGCTGGACAGATTGGCACAGAAATCCCTTCTGTTCCCTCTCCATATCTTAAGAAGAAGGCGAGGGAGAGAGCTTACCCGCTACGCTCCTCGACACAATATTTAGCTCACGGCCACAAACATTTCGCGAAAAAACTACTCAGAGTTATCCTCGCTGTGGGGCCAAATAGTTTGCTTCAACTCAAACGCGCGACGTTAACCTAGGACGAGGTCATATTAGAAGTCAAACACGTCATATCGCTGGCGTTGGCCTTGGCTGCGCGCGACCGGTGGCCGATCTCTCAGCAGCGGCATTCCCGCCGCGTGGCCGCCTCGCAATCGGCCACCAGGTCCCGGCCGGCATGGGGCTTGGCCGCCCGCCGCAGGCGTGCCGACGCCTCCAGCCATTTCTCCTGGTGGCGTAGTAGATGCGCGATTTCAGGCGCCAGGGCATCGGGCTGCCAAGCCGCTTCGTTCACCCAGCAGCTCCCGGCCAGGCGCGCAAACGCAGCCGCGTTACACGCCTGATGGTTCCGCGCCGCGGTGGACAGGGGCACCAGCACCGCCGGGAGGGCGGCGATGGCCAATTCGCTCAAAGTCGCCGCACCCGCGCAGGTGACCGCAAAATCAGCCCATCGGTAAGCGTCGGCGATGTCTTCCACGAAAGATGTAACGCAGGCGCGCAAACCGGCCCGTGCGTAAGCGCCGCGGACCAGCTCCACGTCATCCTCGCCCGCCTGATGACGCACTTCGAAGGAAAAATCCAGCTCCGACAGACGGCGGAGCAACCCGGGCGCCTGGCGATTGAGAAAGGCCGAGCCCTGAGATCCGCCAGTGACGAGAATACGCGCCGGACGTTCGCGACCCGGCGGGCGGCGTTCGATTTCGGCCAGCAACGCCACATCGGGGCGAACTGGGTTGCCGGTCAGCAGAGTCCCCTGCGATTGGAACTCCGCGGCGGCCTGCTCAAATCCCAGGTAAACCCGATCCACTATCCGTCCCAACAATCTGTTGGCGAGACCGGCGGTTGCGTTGGATTCATGGATTGCGGTGCGCAGCCCCAGGCTGCGCGCGGCGAGCAACACCGGCACCGACGCGTAGCCGCCTAGCCCGATTACCAGCTCAGCTCGGGCGGCGCTTAGCAAGTGTCGCGCGCGGCGGACGGAGCCGCCGAGGTTTCCCACGGCCCGCGCCTTGCCTGGCAGATTCTCCCCGACCACGGGCGAACTACGCACTACCGAAAACGGAAATCCGCTGCGCGGCACCAAGCGCGCCTCGAAGCCGTCGGCGGTGCCGAAAAACATCATCTCCAACGGCGCCACCGCTCGCCGATAGGCGTCGGCTATGGCCAGGGCCGGATAGACGTGGCCCGCGGTGCCGCCGGCGACCAACACCACCCGGCGGGCCGGCTTAACGCCGTTGCCAGACCCCCTCGCGGTCTGTTTGTCAGGTTCCAACCCAGTGCTGTCCCTCGCCGGCGATTGCTTACGCTATAGATAGTTGAAGCGAAGGTCTATATATCTGTCGATAATCAAACCTTGGCAAATACCGCTTTGAACTTCGAACGCAACCGGCATGTGGCGATAGTGGTGCTCGGTGATTTAGGGCGCAGTCCGCGGATGCAATACCATGCCCTCGCGCTGGCCGAAACCGGCATCGAGGTGGACCTGATCGGCTATTCCGGCAATCCGCCGATTCGCGCCGTCCGCGACCATCGCCGAATCCGTCTGCATCCGCTCGCTGCGCCGCTACCGCGGATGGGGCGCCATCTGCCGCAGTGGGTATGGGTCGGGGCTGCACTGTTACGGCGGTGCCGGCAAGCCGTGCAGCTCCTGTGGCTGCTTTTGTTTCGCATCGCCAAGCCCGATACCATCCTGGTACAGAACCCGCCCGCGATTCCGACCCTGCTTATTGGCGCGATCGCGGCCCGCGCGCGCTCCGCACGACTGGTCATTGACTGGCACAATTTCGGCTACTCGATGCTGGCCCTGAAGCTGGGCGCCCATCATCCGGCGGTGCAACTGGCGCGCTGGTACGAGCGCGTGCTGGGGCGTCGTGCCGCCCGACATATATGCGTTTCACGGGCGATGGCCGCGGAGTTGGACGCGTATTGGGGAATCGCCGGAGCGACGGTGCTGTATGACCGGCCCGCCGCGCAGTTCGCACCGGCAACGCCCGCGGCGCGGGATGCCCTGATTAGCCGCCTGGGCGCCGGCTTGGGCCTGCCGCTTTACGGCGCCCGGCGCCCGGCTCTCATCGTGAGTCCGACGAGTTGGACCGCCGATGAGGACTACGCGATGCTGCTGGAAGCCGCCGCGCGATGCGATCACCTTATCGCACGCCATGACCGCATCGCGGGCACGCGTGCTTTCGCGGATCTGATAATCGTGATTAGCGGGCAAGGACCGTTGCGCGACCGGTACGAAACAAAAATCCGCGGCCTCGCCTTGGCCAGGGTGCATCTGCGCACGCTTTGGCTGGAGCCGGAAGACTACCCGCGCCTGCTCGGAGCGGCGGACCTGGGCCTGTGCTGCCATCGGTCATCCTGCGGCCTGGACCTGCCGATGAAGATCGCCGACCTGTTTGGCGCGGGGGTGCCAGTGCTGGCCCTGGACTATGGACCGTGCCTGCGGGAGCAGGTACGCGAGGGTGAAAACGGCCTGCTGTTTACGGACGCGGCCGGGCTGGCCGGCTGGCTCTACGAACTGTTCAAAGGGTTTCCGGGACCGACGCCGGTGCTCGAGCGCCTGCGCGCCAATCTCGTCGGGCAGCCCGCGATGCGTTGGGAGGAAGGCTGGAAGGCGGAAGCGGCGGCGGTTTTTGCCCAGAACCAGATGAGCGGTTGACGCGATGGATCGGCGCTTGCGGATCGCATTTATTCATCCCGACCTCGGGATTGGCGGCGCCGAACGGTTGGTACTCGACGCCGCGACCCATCTGCGCGCCGCCGGACATCGCGTGACCATGTTTACCGCGCATTACGATCACGCACGCTGTTTCGAGGAAACCAAAAACGGCGAGCTGGAGCTGCGGGTGTACGGCGCCCGGCTGCCGATGCAGGTTGCGCAGCATCTGCGCGCGCCCTGCGCAATCACGCGGATGCTCTATCTTGCCGCCCGGATGGCAATGAGCCCGCAGCGCTTCGACGTGGTCTTTTGCGACCTGGTATCTCACGCCATTCCCCTGCTGCGGCTGTTGACCAGCGCGCGAATCATCTTTTACTGCCACTTCCCCGATCGGCTGCTGACGCCGCCTCACGCCGGCTGGTATCAATGGTATCGCGCTCCAATCGATCGGCTGGAGGAAGTCGCCACTGGCATGGCGCATCGCGTGCTGGTCAACAGCGAGTTCACCGCGGCGGCCTTCCGCCAAACCTTTGCGCGCCTATATGATTTGCGTCCCGAGGTACTCTATCCGGGCGTGGACCTGGAGTGCGGCGGCAATCTCAATGCTCCGCCCCCGGACCCCGGCCAGATCCAAATCCTGTCGCTCGCGCGTTACGAGCGCCAGAAAAACGTCGGCTTGGCGATTGCCGCGCTGGCGATGCTGCGCGAACGCCTGCCGCCCCAGGTCTTCGGGCGGCTGCAGTTGGTGGTTGCGGGCGGCTTCGACCAGCGCCTGCGCGAATGCCGCGATACGCTGGCCGGCTTGCAGGCACAGGCGCGCGCGCTGGGGCTGGAACAAAAAATTGTTTTCCACCGCTCGATCGCCGAGAGTCAGCGCCGGCGGATGCTTTCGAACTGCCGATGTGTGATCAACACCGCCGAGCACGAGCATTTCGGCTACGTTCCGCTCGAGGCCATGGCCGCCGGCCGTCCGGTGGTGGCGGTCAATAATGGGGGTCCGGCCGAGACGGTGGTGGACGGCGTGACCGGATTGCTGTGCGACGCGCATGCGGCGCCGTTTGCGGACGCTCTGGCACGGCTAATCGCCGACCCCGCGGGAGCCGCGCAGATGGGCCAGGCGGGACGCGATCGCGTGGCCCGGTGCTTTTCGAAAGCCGCATTCGGCGCGCGGCTGGAACGGCTGGTTGAGGAGGAAGGCCGCCTGCACCCGGGCCAGGCACGATGAAACCGACCCAATCAGGGGTCCCGGCAGAGGCCCGGGCGATTGACGGCATCGCGGCGCATCGGCGCGCTCGCACAGACGCACCGCCCCGCGGGTCCGAGCCGTTCTTCGCGGGGAGCAATCGTTGCGACGTTGCGCAAATGCGTCGCCATGATGCCCCCCGCGATGCGCTGGAAGTGGGCGCTGCTGGCCCCAGTCTCGGTGCTGACCGGAATTATCGAGGCCGGCGCCGCGGCGGCGGTGTTCGCTCTGATCAAGATCATCAACCATCCGGCGCAGATGACGCGGATGCCGATCACTGCGAGAATCGCCGCCGCGCTCCCGCACTCCAGCCCCCAACAGCGCGTGCTCGCCTTCATCGGGCTGATTGCGGTTTACTATTTGTTCAAGAACCTGATCGTGATCGCGAGCCAATACCTGCGCCATAAAATAACCGGCGAATCGATCGCCGTGCTGAAGGCCGCGATGCTCAAGCGTTACCTGGCGGCGCCCTACCCCTTCCACCTGGACCGCAACTCCGCCGACCTCATCTGGAATACCAACTTTTGCGTCGAGATGATTTGCGGCGAGGGCATGACGGCGGCGGTTGCGGGCAGTTCAGAAATCCTGACCGTCGCCGCGATCACCGGGGTGTTGTTGTACACCGCTCCCAAGGTGACATTAATCGCAGGCACCCTCCTGGTGTCAGTTTTGGCGGTGTTGTTGCGCCTGACCCGCCGGATGGCCGAGCGGCTGGGCACCGGGCGCCACGCCCTGGATCGGGCGAGCCTGCAAACCCTGCAGGAGGCGCTGGGCGGCATCAAGGAAATCAAGGCGCTGGGCCGCGAGGAACTGTTTTACCGCAACTTCCGGGACCAGCAATGGAAAGTGCTCAACCTCGGTTACATCGGCAAGACCCTGGAAAATATCGCGCCCTTGATTACCGAAACGATTTTCGTGTGCGGGGCACTGGCCGTAATCGCCTTGGTGACAGGCGTCGAGCCGGCGCGCACCGAGGGCCTGCCGCTGCTGGCCCTGTTTGGCTACGCCGCCTTCCGTATCGTGCCCGCCGCCAATCGGGTCACCTGGCAGATCAACCGCGTGCGCAGCGCGGGGCCGGCGGTTGACAGCCTCTACCACGACTACCTGCTGCTGACCGGCGCGGATTGGCAGTCCGAGGCGGATGGTAACGGCTCCAGCGTGGCTCTTCGAGACCATATCGCGCTTGAGCACGTTACCTATATTTTTCCGGCGGCCGCGACGCCCGCATTGCACGACGTCTGTCTGACGATTAACCGTGGCGAATCGGTTGGCGTCGTGGGTCCGACGGGAGCTGGCAAAACCACGCTTATCGACTTGGTGGTGGGATTGCTGCGTCCAACCTCGGGGCGCATTCTTATCGACGATGTCGACCTGAACGCTCATCTATCTTCATGGAGGCGTTGCGTTGGTTACGTACCACAAACGATTTTTCTGACCGACGACAGCCTGCGCCGCAACATCGCCTTGGGAATCGAGGACGGAGACGTGGACGACCACCGCCTTGAGGCCGCGGTGCGGATGGCGCAACTGGAGCGCTTGGCTGCCGCCCTGCCGCGCGGACTGGATACGCCGGTGGGCGAGCGGGGCGTCAGGCTGTCCGGAGGCGAGCGTCAACGCGTGGGGATCGCGCGCGCGCTCTATCACAATCCCGACCTGTTGGTATTCGACGAGGCAACCTCGGCGCTGGACCATCCGACCGAGACGGCTGTGAACGAAGCGATCGAGGCCTTGCACGGGCACAAGACCTTGCTCGTTGTCGCGCATCGCTTAAGCAGCGTGCACCGTTGCGATCGGCTGGTCTTCCTCTCCAACGGGCGCATCAAGGCCTGCGGCTCCCACGATGAACTGATGCGTGGCGATGCTGAATTCCGGCGCTTCGCGATGGCGCAGGAGCGCGTCGAAAAGGCTTCCAACTGAGCGCTGGCGATGAAGCGCGTCCTGTTCACTCAATCCTCGCTGCAGCCGCCCGGCGGTGGCAATGGGGTGGCGGTCTGGATGCTCCAGGCGCTCAAAGACAGTTGCCGCGTCACTTTGCTGACCTGGGCGAAACCCGATCTCGCCAGCGTCAACCGCTACTTCGGGACCACACTGCGGTCCACCGACTTCGATTTGGTGCTCGCCCCCGCATGGTTCCGGCGCCTTGCGTCAACGCTGCCCACGCCGGCGGCCATGCTGAAGTTTCATTATCTGTTTTGGCGATGCCGCCGGCTGGCGCCCCGATATGACGTCGCAATCACCGCGGACAACGAAGCCGACATGGGCTTGTCGTGTGGTATTCAATACGTTCACTTCCCCAGATTCCACCCGCAGCGGCCGGCGGTGGATGTGCAGTGGTATCACCGGTTCCGGACGCTGCTACGGGCATATTACGCGATACCGGCCCGCGTCGGCGGTTTTTGCGCGCAGCGGATGCGGCGCAACGTGACGCTGGTAAATTCCGACTTTATCGGCCGCCGGTTTCGCGAAGTACACGACGCGCAAACGATTACCCTCTACCCGCCGGCAATCGGGGAATTTGTCGAAGTTCCGTGGGAACAACGGGAAGACGGTTTCTTGATCATCGGGCGCATCTCTCCTGAAAAACGCATCGAATGCGCGATCGACATTTTGCGCCGGGTGCGCGCCGCCGGCCTCGACGTACACCTGCACGTGATCGGCGTTCCGGACCACGACGCCTACACCGATTTCGTTCGCGGCCTGGTACGAGCCAACGCCGCGTGGGTGTTTCTTCACGAAAATCTCGCGCGCGGGGAACTGCTCGAGCTAATCTCCACCCATCGCTATGGACTCCACGCGATGGAGGCCGAGCCCTTCGGCATGGCGGTCGCCGAGTTGCTCAGCGGCGGATGCATCCCGTTCGTTCACGACGGCGGCGGCCAGGTGGAAATTGTCGATCATGACCCGCGGCTGATCTACAACTCGGCCGCGGACGCAGCCGGCAAAATAGTTCGGACCCTGCGCGACCATCACTGCCAGACGGCTGTGCGCGAGTGTCTCGCGCTACGCAAGGAATTGTTTTCGACCCAGCGCTTTGTCCTTCGCGTCCGCGAAATCGTGGCGGCCGCCGGCAATTACCCGCAGCGGTCCGCGCGCCCACCGGCTACTCCTGGATGCGTTTGAATGCCGCTCCGGTCTCGGCGGCCAGATTGAACGGAATTTCGGCCAGGTTGCGGGCCATGCTGTAAACCGCGTTGAAGCGCCTGAACCGATCAAGATCGCGCGCCACGGTGGGATCTTGACGGATCAGTTCATCGAAGCGTTTGCATGCCATCTCATACAGCTCGAGGTCGACGGTGTTGTTGCGTTCGATGGCCGCAAGCGTGGCGCGGGGGATATCTTTGAGGCGGACGCGATGGCGATTGACGTTTTTCCTCTGATAAAACACCCGCCGCCAGCCCAATAACTTGCGGCACAACAATACGGATTCGTCCAGCCGCTCCATCAGCCCCGCCAGCAGAAAGTGACGGCGGAGGTTCTCGCAGGCTTTTTCAAGCGCCGTGTTGGAGTCGATCGGATCATCGCAGCCGGCGATCCTCCGCGTCTGTCCGTTGTTGAATTCGGAGGCCGCGTCGCTGAGGGCAAAATCGTGCAGTGACAGATGGCGCCGCTTGATCTCACGATGAAGCGCCCACTCCGGGCGCCGCAGGGCGTAATAATATACGGAGACCATCCGATCCACCGGATTTCTCAGAATAGTCACGTACGCGGCCGAGCCGGGCAAATAATCATGCAAGCCGAACGGCACATGCCCATATATGAACGCGATATTCGCCCTTCGAGCCTCCGGCATCGCGGTCAACTGTTGCGCCGCCAAACGTAGCGTGCCGTTGACCTGAAAGACCCGCGCGCGGGTGAACTGGCGGCGTATCATCGTGGCCAGACTCATGCCGCCAGTCTTCTGGATGTGCACAAAGATGACGGGCTGCATCGCCGGCGGGAATGCTTGAATCATTACTGCGGGGCCATCACCGAGATTGACACAGGTTGCCAAATTGTCCGATGAATGTCCACGGCGGCAATTCGAATCGCCAGGCATGGTCAATACTTCCGGCACGTAGCGCATGGCAATTTCCGGCTTCATGGTTGTCCGCAACGTCCTCTCCCAGGGTTATCCCTTCATCGAGGCGATCGCGGCGGCCTTGCCGATTTGTGATGAGTTCCTGGTTTCGGATGGATGTTCCACCGACGGAACCTGGGACGCTCTGCAAGTTCTTGCGGACTCGTGCCCGGGGAAAATCCGCTTGTTTCAGGATGAATGGCAGGGATCGACGCAACGCGGCGGCGTCATCGCCACGATGACCAATGTGCTCAAACCACGCTGCCGCTTCGACTACTGCCTGAACATCCAGGCCAACGAGATCGTACACGAGGCATCCGCCGCGCAGATCCGCGATTTGCCCCTACTCTATCCCGATGCGGAGATGTTCCGGCTACCCTTTCTGACTCTGCTGGGAACCGGCCTGAGCTGGCATGCGGACTTCCGGCGCCGCCTGTTCAAGAACTCAGACTACATCGTTTCCAAGGCCGACGGCTTCGACTGTGGCTATGAGCCGAGGTTGCTGTGGAGGCAGCCGCACAAGCTGTATCGCTACCTTCTGCACCGCATCGGGGATCAGCTAATCTACCTACCCAGGCCGGTCTATCGTTACCGGGCGCTGTTCCCAAAACAGTACCTGACCAAGCTGGAAGAACATTGCGCCCTGTACACTCGTTCGACCTTCATCCGCCGCGAACTGGAATATGCCCGGCGGATTTGGGCCGCTACCGGCGCCCACAGATCCTCACCTGACGAGTTCTGGGCCGCGATGGGGGAGTTTTTCGATCATGCGATGTGGCACGAGTGCGCTCGCGGCGCTGCACCAAAACATGTTCCGCGGCGGCTGGTTCCCTTTCCTGGCGATCCGCCACAGGTCATGCGCCGGCTCGCCGGCAAATGGGAGTACGACATCGACTCAAGCCTCAACGCCCTGACCGGCTTTGGGATCGGAGGCGGCAAGCCGGCCGGACCGCCGCGCAACTGACCGTTGCCTTGCGGAGGTAAGCAGCGAGCGCAACCAATGGATCGCCGCGCATGGACTGTGAACGCGGTATCCCATAACTTGCTCATCCGTGGATCCAATCGAACAAGTGGCGCTGCGGGCGGCGCGCGCGGCCGGGACCGTACATCGCGCCCGCTTGAACAAGATCAGCTTCAAAGGCAAGACCAGCTTCCTGGATCTGGTCACCGAAGCCGATGGCGAGGCCGAAGCGGCGGTCATCGGCATCATCAGCCGCGCCTTTCCAAGCCATGCCATCCTGTCCGAGGAAGGCGGCGGCGTCGAGCAGCCCAGCGAACATCGATGGATCATCGATCCACTCGACGGCACCACCAATTTCGCCCACGGCTATCCGCATTTTTGCGTCTCGATCGGTTACGAGCGGCGGGGACGCGTCGAACTCGGCGTAATCCTCGACGCGCCCAGAAAGGAACTATTTGTCGCGCGCCGCGGCCAGGGAGCCTCGCTCAACGGCCAGCCGATAGTGGTGAGCCGGGCGCCCAAGCTCGGCGCCTCGCTACTAGCCACCGGATTTCCCTACGATCGGGCAGCACGCCGGCGCTTTTACCTGACCTTTTGGGAGGCGTTGATGACGCGCGTGCACGGGGTGCGCCGCACCGGCAGCGCCGCGCTGGATCTGGCCTGGGTCGCATGCGGCCGGATGGATGGCTTCTGGGAATTCGGGCTCAAGCCATGGGACGTAGCGGCAGGCTCGTTGTTGGTCCAGGAGGCGGGAGGCAGGGTCACCAACATGGACGGCACCCGGCTGAGTCTTTCGGGCGGAGCGATTTTGGCCACCAATGGGCGACTGCATCGCCAACTCATGAACGTCATCAGCGAGACCTTCGCGGAGGCCCAACGCCGCCAGTCCGAAGCCCACATAATCGCCCCGGAAATCCCGGAGCTTCCAAAGCGCAAAGCCCGCAAGTGATTAGAGTCCTCCCGGATAGATGACCGACAGTTTGAATGCCGTTTCAGCGCAGATGCTTCGGCGTCGATGGGACAGGCTTTTAGAGCCCTTCAGCACCTGCGGACCTGGGTACCGCAGGCGCACCACAGGCTGGAAGCCTGTGCCACGAAGCCATCGCAATCATTTAGAAGGGAGGGCCCTGGTCCTGCTTTTTTCCGTGGCACAGGCTTCCAGCCTGTGACGTTTTTCTTCCCAAAGGTGTCGGAAAAGCTGAAAAAGGCCCTTCTCTTGGGCGCCGTAGCGGCGCCTTTTCTCCCCTGTCAGGGCTGTCCGGGGAGAACATCAGAAAGAAAAAATCCAATGGCGGGAAGGAACGTCCGCCGCACCGATCTCTGCTCTCAAACCAACCTGTGGCGAGTTGTTATAGTTCGCTGTCTGATAGCAAAGATATCGGAACTCAGAGCTGCGCGAGCGCGGATTTCGCCGCGTCCTCCACCGCCGTGCCCTTGAAGAAATCGGGATTCACTTCGGCCTTGGCGCGCACCGGATTGGTAAATACAAAGTCGCGGAAGTCCTCTTCGCTGATACATCCGTGCTCGACCAGTTCCCAGACCTCGGCCGCCGCGTCGCGCATGTTGGGCAAATCGAAATGGCCCATGTCGGAGCCGTAGATCGCTCCCAGGCGCGCTCCGAAGGGGTTTTTCTTCGGCTCGAACGCAAGCGCGGTCATGCGGTCGTCGCCTTCGCATCCGAAGAAGAACTTGGGTACGAACAGGTCGCGGATGTCCTCCTTGCGGGTGATGGCGCAACGCGCGAATTCATCCAGATCGGCGGGGTCTTGCGGAGCGCCCCACAATAGCTGCGAGCGATCTTCCTCGCGAGCGGCAAGCTCCGCCCCATAGTCGCCGCCATATTCGCGAAACAGGCGGCGCATCAGATCGTGGTCGAGCGCCGCCGGATCGTAGTTCGCGACCATCTCCACGTTGTGCTTTTCCCAATGACCGGTCAGATCGCACAGCAGGCTGGTGGCCCATCCCGCACCGCCTTCGAGGAACGCGAACCTTAAATCCGGAAAGCGCCGCGTGACGCCGCCCAGAAACAACGCCTTGCAGATCGCCTCCGCCGACGCGGCGAAGTGTCCGATATGGTTGTAAACGAAATTGGAGATGGAGTTGCGCATTCCCAGGCCCATCGTACCGGTGTGAAAGGTGGGAACGACCTTCAGCTCCAGGCATTTGGCCCAGATCGGATCGTAGTCGTATTCGCTATCCAGAGCGAAGGTATCGAACCAGTACGCGTGACGGCTGGCCTCGGGAGTCTTGCGCGCGACCGCCGGCACCGGCCGCACCACGAAGGAGGGCATCAGTATCGCCTTGAAGCCGAGCACTCTGACCGCGTGATCCAGCTCCGCGCCCGCCTCCTCCGGCGTATGCATCGGGATGACCGCGACCGGTGTCATGCGGTCGGCATATTCGCGAAAGATATCGGCGTGCAGATTGTTGAGCGCGCGGCACGACGCCCGGCGCAACTCCTCATCGCCCAGGTTGGGCAGCACCATGCCGAAGCTCGGATAGATGATGGTGAAGTCGATGCCCATTTCGGGCAGCCGCTGATGCAGGAGCTTGGGCAGCGAACTGGTCGCACGGTCCAGCGTGTTGCGCGTCGGATGGGCCGCCCACAGCGGACGCGCCAGCCGATGGTCGCGGCGTTCCTGCGGCGTCATCCGATACCAGCGGAAGGACATCGGACTGTTGGATAGCGATTTCAACCGATCCACGACGCGCGCGCCCGCGACCTTGCGCAAGTAGTCGAACAGCGCGGGCTCGAACTCCGCGGTATGGCCGTCGGAATCGATAATGGGATGTTTGAGCCGGGCCCGAATAGCGGCTGATTTGGACTCAGTGGTAGTCATCGCCACGATGGTAACTCCTGCCGCGGACCATATCACATCGCGTGCGCCGATGGCCCCACCGTGACAAACAACTCGAGCCAGCGCGTGATCGCGTCGTGCGGCGTGGGGTAGCTCTGCATGAAGAGCATCAGCTCATCGACCGCGCCATCGGCGAGTCCCTCGATGATCTCGCGGCACCTGTCGGGGCTGCAACCGCAGGCGCCGCTGCTCCTTACGATGTTCTGCGCGCTGGCACTGCGCATCTGCTCATAGCCCTGCGCGAAATTCTTCATGAACCACTGTTAGCGTCCTTCCAAACCGTCTAGTCGGCACAAAACAAAACTTGCGGTTGTTCGGACTGAGCATGGCCGCTGGCGACAAAGCGCGTAAGAACTTCACTGAAAGCGAAACAGTTGTTGCCACTTCGTGCTTACCTTCGCCGTCGCAAATCGCTTGAGTATCGCAACCAGGGGGGTCAAAATGCGCGGCACGACCGGCAGCACTTTGCGGACGATGGCGACCGCGGCGGCCTTGATTATTTGCGCCGCGATAACCGCGTTTCCGGCGCTCGAAGCACTGGGTGCGACCGCACCCGCGATCGCCAATCAGGACTCGCGCAACCTCGCCATCACCAATGACTTTCTGCGCTTCGTCTTCGTGCCCACCACGGCACCGCCGCCGACAATGTTGGGCCGCCCGCCCCGCAAGCGCCTGTTCTTTCAGGCCGCCAATTTCCTGGTGCCGCCGCTGACTGTCGGGCAGGACATAACCTTTCCGGGCCTGGCCGACAACCCCGCCCAAACGCTCTACGCGATACGATGCCAGCCGACGGCAGGGTCGGGAGTCGATCCGATTTTGGTCAGTTGGCCGAACTTCTTCCAGGCGGTTATCGAAGACTTCAGCGGCGAAGGCTTCTCCTGTCCGGCCGCTCCGGGCGCCAGCGGCGAGAACCAGGCTTACTGTCTCGTAGGCGGGTTAACCGACCTGCCCCAGCAGTACGCGGATCAAGCGCTGGTCAACACGCTGAGGCCCAGCCTTGCGTTGTTCAAGATCATGGTCACGGGACCAGTGCTGCCACCGCCCGCTCCGCCGCCGTCCTCGCGGCCATTTCCCACCTTGTATTATGGCGCCTTTCCACCCTTCACCGGCGTCGGTTACGCGGTGTCGGGCAGCGGCGACGGCCATCTGCTGACTGCCGCCGATACCACCCGAAATCTGATGGTACCCGAGTACCTGCTCAAGAACGTCAGTCTGACACAGGGAAACTGCCACTGTGTCGGCATTCCACCAACGACCGATCCCGCCGCGCGCCTGGACGCGCAACTGGACATGAACGTCATCTGGGATCAGGGCAACGCGGGATGTCCGCGGGTCACGCTGCCGCAATGAATCGGGCAGGAACACAGAAAATGCAGCGAGAGATGGATAGGTCGATATACTACGACGAGTTTTCGGTGCGAATCGCGTCGTTGATTGGCCTCGCGGTCCTATGCCTGGGCGCGGCGGCATGCGGCAACGGCTCGAGCGCATCGGCGCTACCGCTCCCCTCGCCCACTCCGGTTCCGCCGGCAATCGCCAACCAGGACGCGCGCAACGTCGCGCTCACCATCGATTTCCTCAGATTGATCTACGTGCCAAGCGGCGTGCCGGCACCGACCAGTCTCGGCCTGCCGCCCAAAAAACGCGTCTTCGTTCAGGCCTCTCAATTCCTGGTTCCTCCGCTCAGCGTGCTTCAGGACATAACGTTCCCGGGTCTGACCGACAGTCCCAACCAGATCCTTTATGCGATTCGATGCCAGCCTGCTGCGGGATTGGGCGCGGACCCAATTCTCGCGACCTGGCCCAATGTTTTCCAGGCGATCGTCGAGGATTTTGCCGACGAGCACTTTGTCTGCCCCGCGCCTCTGGACGCAGCCGGCGAGAATCAGGCCTATTGCGATGCTTTGGGGTATGTCGACACGCCGCAGCGATACGCCGACCAGGCGCTGCTCGACGCGCTCAACCTTGGTCTGCAGCTCTTTCAAATTCAGGTGGTTCCGCCGCCTCCGGCGACGGGGACGAGAGCTTTTCCGACACTGTATTACGCAGCCTACCCGCCTTTCACCGGATTGGGTTACGCCGTTTCAGGCAGCGGCGACAATCATCTGCTAACCGCCACTGACGTGGATCTGAACCTGGTTGTCCCTGAATACCTGCTCAAAAACGTCACGCTGACGCAGGCCAATTGCCATTGTATTGGAGCGGCGCCAACGCTCAATCCGGCCACGCGCCAGAAGGCGCCGCTCGACATGAACGTAATCTGGGATGAAGGCGACGAGAGCTGCCCGATGGTCACGCTGTAAGACCTAAAAAACACGTTGGCGCAGAGCC
>CAWDWL010000043.1:0-201416 GCA_963805995.1 uncultured Pseudomonadota bacterium
CTCGGACTATCCTCACAGCGAAGAAACCTTTCCGCATTCCAAAGAGCGCATCGAGCCGGATTTCGCCGACATCACGGAGCCGAAACGTGCCACCTGGTAAGGGACAACGCGGCGGAATTTTGTATATTGTGATTGCCGCGGGGAGGCGCGGCGATGCTCTCCAACTTGGCGACGAAAGGCGGCATCGACGGAACGGGGAAATCGCCGTCATCCTCGGGGAATCGCTTGGAGGCCGGATTCTGGAACGGACTCGCCGCAGCCCAGCGACGGTCCCGCGCCTGTCGACATTTCAATTCTAACTAGCGGTTGTTTTCCATTCCTGGAACAATGGGAAGTTCGCGATGGCTTCTGTTTCTTGGTGACAGAGTCACGTCAACCGCAATCGGTGGAAGCTATTGTTACGGCCACAAGGTCATCTTTGTGGACAAGGAAAGCTTCGTCCAATTGCATTTCGACAATTTACGAATTCAAACGTTATATTCTAGCCCTAAAGCGAAAATAATTTTGTGCCTTGAGCGCACGAACACATTGGCGCAGAGGCGCTTTCTGTTCCCTCTCCTTATCCTAGGAGAGTCACCATGAAACGACCGGCTCCGATTTCGCAGGGACGTAGGTTACGCTGCGAATTGGAGCAAAACGGTAGCGCAGAGCTACAGGCGAAAGGAGCCGGTCATGAAGGACAATATCTTATATGTAGGACTGGATGTACACCGCGACAGCATCGCGGTGGCAGTGGCGGAGCGCGAGGGTGAGGCGCGGTCGCGGGGAATAATCCCCAACACGACGGAGGCAGTGGCCAAGCTGATCAAGCAACTGGGGCCGGCCCGACGGCTGCGGGTATGTTATGAGGCGGGGCCCTGCGGGTACGTTTTGTACCGTCAACTCAAACGGCTTGGGGTGCATTGCGAAGTGATCGCGCCCAGTCTGATGCCGGTGCGGCCCGGGGACCGGGTCAAGACCGACCGGCGCGACGCGCTTAAGCTGGTGCGCAGCTATCGGGCGGGGGAATTGACCGCGGTGTGTGTGCCAGAGGTGGAGCGCGAGGCCTTGCGCGACCTGGTGCGGGCGCGCGAAGCAGGCAAAAGCGATCAGCAGCGGGCGCGGCAACGGTTGGGCAAGTTTTTGTTGCGCCAGGGGCTCCACGCGCCGCGTGGGACGCGACGCTGGAGCAAGCGCTATCTGGAGTGGATCGCGCAGTTGCAACTGGAGCAGGTAGCCCAACGGCTGGCGTTGGCGGATTATCTGGCCGAGGTGGAGCATGCGGGAGCGCGGGTAGCGCGGTTGGACGAGGCGTTAGGACAGGCCTTGGCGCAGGCCCCGGAGCCGATCAAACGGCTGGTGGCAGGGCTGCAAGCGTTGCGCGGGGTGGCGCAACTGACGGCGCTGACGATCGCGGCCGAACTGGGCGAATTGGGGCGCTTCAGGGGAGCGCGGCAATTGATGGGCTACAGCGCGTTGGTGGCCCGCGAATACAGCAGCGGCAAGCGGGTGCGGCGGGGCACCATCACCAAGACCGGTAATGCCCATTTGCGCCGGGTCTTAGTGGAGGCCAGCTGGCACTATGCGGCCAAACCCGCAGTGGGCCAGGCGCTCAAACGCCGCCAGGCGGGACTGGATGCCAACCTCGTGGCGATTGCCTGGCAGGCGCAACAGCGCCTTTACCGGCGTTATCACCGGCTGGTGGCGGCGGGCAAGTCCAACACCAAGGCGATCGTGGCGGTGGCGCGCGAGTTGACCGGTTTCATCTGGGCCATCGGAGTGTTGGTGGAGCGCGGCGAGATTACCAGCCGGGGTCTGCTTAACCCAGGCCAAGCGGCTTAGGATTGCGCCCAACCAAAGCGTTTAACTGAATTAAAGGAATTGCGGTGGGCCAGACCAGCGCCAGCATCACAGCGCCAAGCCACGGAGGGGACGACCCTCGACCTCGCCCTTGTGTACGGCCACGGCCGACTCACGTTGAGAGTCACAGGCGTCCCTTACGAATCCCGACTATGCGACGAGCACAGCCTCGACTCGCGAATATCAGGGTGAGTAACCGTCGTCATCGGCGCGGGTGCGCGGGACCAGCCCCTGGCCCCACCGCCGCAGATACAAAGGTGCGAGCCTGCCCCTGCGCAACGCTTGGCCAGCCACCAGCACGGCTGGCCGGCGCGCTGCATCGCCGCGGCAGGCTCGGACGCGGAATCGGTTTTTTTCGCCCACGCCCCAGCCCCTTTGAGGGCGTGGGCGAAAAAAACTCCTATTTCAGAAAGGAAGATTTCAGAAAGAAAGATCCTTTGCGAACTTGACAGGTCGTTTCATATCAGGGTGAGGGAGAGGTTACACGCCCCGGTCCTTGATACATGTTTCGCCCTCAGCCAGCGGCATTTCGCCAAAGATCCGCCCGAATTATCTTCGCTTTAGGGCTAGAAGAGCCAGCTTATTCATGCACCGGTGCTCAAAGAGGTGCGTCGCGATGGGCGAGTCGCGCGCGACAGTCAGGAATTATGCCTTTTGCCTCCGGTTTATCGAGCATCATGAAATAACAGTGACCGCCAGTCTCTCAGAGGCGGACGCTCCCAGTCTGTTGGAATGATAGACGCTGAAACGAGCGGGACCGGAGATAGCTCCGGTCCCGTACCCAATTCTGGCTAGCGCATGATGCGCGAAAGGCCGCCGGGGAACCCCAAGTAAGGAAGCGCCGATTGCCACGGGCCAGCCGATTCAGGCTGCCCTTGAAGCGAGGGACGATTCATGCTGGCGCACGGTATCTTTTTCTGAAACGCGATAGCGGTTGTTATCCAGGCGCGGCCCAACGCGCTTGCTCAGCGTTTGTCGTCCCTTGACATGCTAATCAACAATGTTGATTGATAGATAATCTCGTTTGCCCGATAGGTCTGATCAGTGGGGATATGATCAGGTTTGTGCACTCGCGAGCGTTACGCCAAGCGTCTTTCGAGTTCGATGGATCAGATGCAGGCGTTTTACGACGCGGCGTTCGCACGCGCCAAGCCGGCGATCAAGTATCTCAACCAGTTCGAATTGGACGACCTCCCCGAGCAGGCCCAGAACCTGTTGTTTCTGCTCTATTCGCTGGTCATGGTCTCGTTCCCCATCGAGGTCTGGAAACAGCCGCACGTGCCCGATGCGGGCGCCGCTTATCTCGACCTCGTCGACGAGCCGGTGCCTTGAAGACGCCCCCGCGGCTCGACCGCTCGAAAGCACGGGATCGGAGGGATTGGAGGTAGTCAGGTGGGAGTCCTCACGAAGATCTCCAAGCGGAGGCTCGGGAAGCGCATTGGCGCCGAGGTGACGATCGGCGACAAGGCGGCTCTCCTCGATGACTCGACGGCCTACGAGGTACTCGACGCGCTCGAGGAGCACAGCGTGCTCGTGTTCCGCGAGCTGAATCTGGACGATGCAGCCCAGGTGGCCTTCAGCCGCAAACTCGGCGAGGTGGTGATCCTCGGGAGCCGCACGCCGGGGCCCGACGTTCCGTATCCGGAGATCTTCAAGGTCACGCTCAACAAGGAGAAGAATCCGATCGCGGATTACCTCAAGGCGACGTTCTTCTGGCACATTGACGGTGCGACCGACGCGACCCCAACCAAGGCGAGCTTGCTGACGGCACGCCAGATTGCTGACGGTGTCGGCGATACCGAGTTTGCGAGCACATACGCTGCTTACGAGGATCTGTCCGACGAGGACAAGCAACGTTTCGAACGGATCCGCGTGATACACAGTCTCGAGGCTTCCCAGCGGCTGCTGCGGCCCGACCCCTCGGCCGCGGAGTTGAAGGCCTGGCGAGCCAGTCCGTCGAGGGAACATCCGCTGGTTTGGACCCACCGCAGCGAGCGCAAGTCGCTGGTTCTCGGCGCGACTGCCTCACACGTGGTGGGCATGAACGAAGATGAGGGACGCGCTCTGCTGAGCAGGTTGCTCGAGTGGGCCACACGTCCCGACTTTGTTTACCGTCACGAATGGCGCGTGGGCGATCTCGTTATCTGGGACAACCGGGGCGTACTGCACCGGGCCCTTCGCTACGATGCCGATTCACCGCGGCTCATGCATCGGACGACCTTGGTGGGCGATGAGCCAATTCAATAGGTGGACGAGGCTGAGATGTCGTTGCACGGTCGAATTGCCGTCATAACCGGAGGAGCATCCGGAATTGGTTTGGCGATCAGCCGGCGCCTGGCTCAAGACGGCGCGTCGGTCGCGGTCTTCGACGTCGACTACGCCGGTGCGCAGCGCCTGGTCAAGCAGTTGCATGCCGACGGATCGTCGGCGTTGGCGGTCGCGGTTGACGTCTCCGATCGCCGGCAGGTCGATAGGGCGGTGCGTGAGGTGCGCGACAAGCTGGGGCCGATCCAGGTGCTGGTGAACTGCGCCGGAATCGAAGCCTTCGAGCCATTCCAGTCGATCACTGAGGCCAGCTGGGATCGCATCATGGCCGTCAACCTCAAAGGAACCTTCAATTGTACGCAGGCGATCGTTAGCGACATGATCGAAGCGCGGTGGGGTCGAATCATCAACATCTCGTCGTCGAGCGCGCAGTCGGGGGCCGCGAAGATGACCCACTACGCGGCATCGAAGGCAGGCATGATCGGATTTACCAAGGCGCTGGCGCTCGAACTCGGCCGCGCGGGCGTCACCGTCAACACCATCCCCCCTGGCAGTATCGACACGCCGATGCTTCGTCGAGCTGCAAAAGCTGGTCATCTGGGCGGCGCCGCAGTGGAACAGGTCGGCGCGACGACGCCCGTGGGACGCGCGGGGACACCCGAAGACATCGCGGCGGCGTGCGCGTTTCTCGCCTCCGAGGAGGCCGGCTACATCACGGGCCAGGTGATCGGGGTGAACGGAGGGCGATACATGTGACCGCTCGAGCTGGATCCGGGGCTCGAAGGATTTGGCAAGCAGCGGCGAGCGTGACCGGCGCCGGGGGTTCGCCCGCACTGCGGCCGCATCGTGATAGAACGTCATGAAAGAAAGGAGAATAGCTGATGTCACCCGAACAGCCACACGGCAGGAAGACCATCGTACGAAGCGCCCGGCTGCTGGATGTCGATGAGGGCCGGCTGATAACTCCAGCCAACGTTCTCATCGAAGGCGAGCTCATCACGGCGGTGGCTATCACCAATCCCCCCAGGGATGCCGAGGTCGTCGATCTCGGCAACGTGACCCTGCTCCCGGGCCTCATGGACATGGAAATCAATCTTCTGATGGGTGGGTCCGCGGGCCCGATGGCGTCGGTGCAGGACGACCCCGCTATCAAAACGCTGCGCGGGGTGGTGAACGCGCGCACCACCTTGCTCGCGGGATTCACGACCGTGCGGAATCTGGGACTGTTCGTCCAAACCGGGGGCATCCTGCTCGACGTCGCGCTGATGAAGGCTATCGATGCGGGCTGGATCGACGGGCCGCGCGTGGTCCCGGCCGGTCATGCGATTACGCCGACGGGCGGGCACCTGGATCCCACGATGTTTCAAGGTCTGGCGCCAGGAATCATGCCCTTGAGCGTCGAGGAGGGCATCTGCGACGGCGTCGAACAGATTCGCCGCGCGGTCCGCTATCAAATCAAGTACGGCGCCAAGGTCATCAAGGTCTGCGCGTCCGGCGGCGTGATGTCGCTCACCGGGTCGCCCGGAGCCCAGCACTTCTCCGACGAGGAGCTGCGGGCGATCGTCGACGAGGCGCACCGGCGCGGCATAAAGGTCGCCGCGCACGCCCATGGCGATCAGGGAATTCGCGCTGGGGTCGAGGCGGGAATCGACTGCATCGAGCACGGGTCGCTCATGACCAGGGAAACGATGGAGTTCATGATCGAACGAGGGACCTTCCTCGTGGCCACGAGCTACCTGGCTGAAGGGCTTGACGTCTCGCGGGTCCATCCAGCGCTGCGGGCGAAAGCCGAGGAGGTCTTCCCGCAGGCGAAGGCAAACCTCCGGCGGGCAATCAAGGCGGGGATGCGGATCGCGTGCGGGACCGACGCGCCCGCGATCCCCCACGGAGACAACGCCAAGGAACTGTGGGCACTGGTCGATCGCGGGATGGCGCCGATTGACGCCATCCGGGCCGCGACAATCGTGAGCGCGGATCTGATCGGGGTCAATGACCGGGGGCGGATCCGGCCGGGTCAGTTGGCTGACCTCATCGCCGTCCCGGGTAACCCGCTCGACGACATCGAGGTGACCCAGGACGTCCAGTTCGTCATGAAGGGAGGCAGGATCTACAAGGGGCCGATGTAAACGCATCGCGTTTGTAAGGGATGCGCGGCGGTTTATGGACTCCGTACGGGTTGTTCCCGAGGTGCGGGCTGTGCGTCCACATTCGCCCTGCTAACCGGTATCGTTATCCGTCTGTTTGTACTCATCGAGGAAACTGGTTACGTGACCTGCCGTCCCCGGTTTTTCACGGCGCGCACCAAGCCCCGCGTGGGCAGACGAGTCAAAGCGAGGCCACGCGGAAATCCTGCAGGCCTTCGAGCGCCATGACGCTGACGCTGCGCGTTTGGCTGCCGAGACCCACGTGCGCGCAGCCGGCGAACTGTTGATCTCGTCATTCTGGCGCAGTGACGCGTGGATGACTCCGGAACATCCGGCCTAACTGGAATCGAAGTGCCCTTCACCTTGATATCCGGGTCGGTATCGGGCGGGCTGCTCATCGAGTAGCAGGGCAGCAAACGCTGACCCGCAACCAGTATGCGAAAGGTTAAAGGGCCAGCTTTATAGGTAAACCTCCGCGCAAATTGGCAGGTATTTCGAAAAGCAGCGAGCACGAATCGGCGGTCTCCCGGATCACTCGCTTTACGCTCAGCGAGTAATTTTC
This sequence comes from uncultured Pseudomonadota bacterium, assembly GCA_963805995.1. Classification (GTDB taxonomy): domain Bacteria; phylum Desulfobacterota; class Binatia; order Binatales; family Binataceae; genus JAJPJA01. The sequence continues at coordinate 6,811 of CAWDWL010000043.1, forward strand.
GCCCGCGGCGTCTGGATTTTGCTCGCTCATTTTTCATCCGGGGAGACCGCCGATTTGCGTTAGACCGGAATTGACGCGTGCGCTGGTAACCGAGCGGGCGCTCGTGCTAATCGGTGAGCCGGACACAGGTGGACTGGTCTTGACGTCAGATCAGAGGTTCAACGGATGGCTGAAATCGGGTTATTCGATGCGATGTTTTCGGCACGGGCGCTCAGGCGCTTCAAGCCCGACCCCGTACCCGACGAGATGATCTCCAAAATAATCGAAGCCGGCACGCAAGCCGCCTCGGGCGGGAGTGAACAGCACTGGCTTTTCGTCGTGGTCAAAGATCCGGCGCAGCGCAAACGTATTGCCGACATTTATCCGCAAGCGCTGGCAGTGATGGGCCCCTACCTGAAGACGGCCAAGATCCCTCCGCATCTCACTGAAAAGCAGCGCAACCTGATCATGAAGGGCGCGGCATACCTGTTCCAGCATTTGGCCGAAGTTCCAGTATTGATCTTCGCGTGTCTGAAGCCGCAGGAGGGAGTTGACCCGGCGATACTTCCTCCCGAAGTCCTCGCGAAAACCGGATGGACCGACAGGCTGCTGGGCGCGAGTATCTATCCCGCCGTCCAGAATATGATCCTGGCCAGCCGCGCGCTGGGACTGGGGACGGTGCTCACGTTTCTACACACGCTCAAGGAGGATGACATCAAGCGGGTGCTGGGGCTGCCGCATGAAATCAGCACCTACGCGATGCTCCCGGTCGGCTACCCGATCGACCAGTTTGGCCCGGTGAAACGCAAACCCGTGCACGAGGTCACCTGCCTCGATCGCTACGGCAATCCCTGGCCCGGCTGATCTTAGTCTGAGCGGAGGCGCAACTCACGAAAATGCAAGAATTGTTTTTCACTTTACTATGTTGCAGTTCTTCACCGTCATTCCGAGGGAGGCCAAGAAATCCCGGAGCCGCGAGCGAGCGATTTTCGGAAATTGCTTAACTGCTAATCGAAAATGCCGGGCATGCGGTCATAACATAATCAAGAGGACGTCAAATGGAATTTGCGCTGTTTACCGAAATTCCGGTGCCGCGGCCATGGACGCCAGACTCCGAGCGACGCGCTGTGAACGAAGCCGTCGAACAGGCGGTGTACGCGGAAGAGATGGGCTTCGACTCGTTTTGGACCGTCGAGCATCATTTTCTGGATGAGTACTCGCACTGCACCGCGCCTGAAGTTCTGTACGGGGCGATATCGCAACGCACCAAGCGCATTCGGATTGGCCACGGCGTGCGACTCCTGCCATATCCGTATAATCATCCAATCCGAGTCGCCGAACAGGCGGCCTTCGTAGATATCCTGAGCAATGGGCGTCTGGAATTTGGGACCGGGCGCTCGATCAGCCGCAACGAATTGGAGGGCTTTGGTATCCTGCCGCACCAAGCGCGCGAGCGCTGGGAGGAATCGCTGCGCCTGATAACCTCGCTTTGGAAGACGCCGCTGGATCAAAAATTTTCCTGGGAGAGCGAACACTTCAAGATCCCGCCGCGCTTTGTGATACCCCGGCCAGTCCAGCAACCGCATCCGCCCATCTGGCTGGCTACCAGCGGGGTCGAGAGCCACGAATTGGCCGGCAGGCTGGGACTCGGATTGCTTTCTTTCACGGTCATGATCGATCCGGAGGAGCTTGCCCGTCGTATCAGGATCTACAGAAAGGCGCTGAAGGATGCCCAACCCATCGGAGCTTTCGTCAACGGCCGGGCCGCATGTTTCTCCCTGGTTTACTGTGGAACGGATAACCAACAAGCCAGGACCATCGCCGGCGATTCGATGGTGTGGTATGTGCAGAGCAGCATCGAACTGCTAACCGCTACCTTGAATTGGGGCATGGAACTCGGCGGCGACAAGGCCCTTGGCGCTTACGATCATATAAAGGCGCTGTTTGGGCTGAACCGCGAGGAGATTACTTTCGACTACCTCGACCAGCGCCAGATGGTAATCAACGGCGACCCGGATAAATGCGTTAGGAACATAAAGACGTTTAAAGAAGCCGGTGTGGATCTGCTGCTGTGCATGATGCAGGGCCACGGCGTTTCACATTCGGACGTAATGGAATCCATCAAGCTTTTTGGACAGCATGTAATTCCCAAATTCCACTGACGTAAGCCAGAAACCGTTGCGGCGCTACGTGAAACTCCGCTCGTCGAGGACAAAACGGTGAGGCGTTTGTAAACCTGCACCCTCTTCTTGTACGCGGTGTTTTGTCCGGAGACCTGGGTAATGCGTGCGTGGACTGGTTGGTTCTTAATCGTAATCCACAATCGTTCCTGGTTCCGTGGGACGGCCTTGGCAGGTCAAAACGTAGCCTTGGGCAAGCTCTTCGGGGGTTAACACATTATTGATTCGCATCTCCACCTTGCCCGCCTTAAGCCGCGCCATGCAGGTCCCGCAGTTGCCGCTCTCGCACGAAGCTGGTGGACGAAGTGCGGCGCGGCGTGCGGTTTCCAAAAGCGTATCTCCGGCTCGATAGGATACTCGGCGCTTGACCCGTCGAATGATAAACACCACGTCATCGATTACGGGTCGCTCGCCCACGGCCGCATCTTCATCGAAAATCGGTTGCACGGAGTTGTCGGGTAAGGAGATGAAACGCTCGATAAAAATGCTCTTTCCATCTACTTCCCGATCAACCAGAGCCTGCTCCACCAGATCCATGAATGGCCCCGGGCCGCAGATATAAAAATCGGACCGTTCATTTCCGAAAATGAACCGCTTGAGCGCCGCCAGATCGATGAAGCCATCCGTGCTGTCGAGATGATGCGTGATCTGTAAGCGCGACGTATAGCGCCGATAGATATCGTCGAGTTCCTTGGCGAAAATGATGGAATCTCTATCGCGATTTGCGTAGAGCATTTTGATCGGCCGCGACGTTGTCGCCAGGGCGGTCTTGATTATCGAAATCACGGGAGTGATGCCGCTACCGCCGCTAAACGCAATAATCGGGGTCGCGCGATCGCGAAGGCAAAATCGGCCCGCCGGCGCGGTCGCTGGCAAAACATCACCTTCGCGAACCTGGTCATTGATCCAGTTGGAAACGCGGCCTTCCACGATCCGTTTGACGGTTACCTTCAAATCCTGATCGGTATCCGGCGAGCTGCTCATCGAGTAGCAACGCAGCAATGGCTGACCCGCAACCGGTATGCGAAAGGTTAGAAACTGTCCGGCTTTATAGGCAAACCTGTCGCGCAATGCGACAGGGATTTCCAGAACTAGAGAGCATGAATCCGCGGTTTCTCGGATGACGCGCTTTACACTCAATGGGTAATATTCACCCGCGGCTTCTGGAAATTGCTCGGTCATGGGATCAGGTGAAATGGCTAAGAGTAGTAGGGCGGGCGTCCCTGCCCGCCGTGACGCGCGAGACTTTTTTCTCGCGCCACTTTTAAAGATTTGGTGGTAGCGCAAGCAGAAAAAGCTTGCGCATCATGGCGGGCAGGGACGCCCGCCCCACTATTTTATCTCCTTAAGCTTTTCTATTTCATTTTTGAGAATCGAACAGGAATGATTAATAGCCTCATCCGATTGAGGTTTTTGGGGTGAAGTGACCTGACGCGCTGCTTTGCGGACTCATGACAGCTCCCGCTCGATATGGTCCAGGACATCAACAATTTTCATCTCGGCCGTAAAGACTCCTCGCACCCCCATATCAAGCAAAGCCTGACGATCTTTTTTGGGAATTGTGCCGCCGACGAATACCTTCATGTCGGGCCGGCCCAATTGCGCAAGCTGGAGCATCGTTTCACTGACCAAGCCCATGTGCGAGCCGGAAAGCAGACTCAGTCCCACCGCGTCCACATCTTCATCGACCGCGGTCCGCGCGACAAACTCCGGCGATTTGCGCAAGCCGGTATAGATCACTTCGGCACCCGCGTCCCGCAAAGCCAGAGCCATGATCTTGGCGCCGGCGTCATGACCGTCAAGGCCAACTTTGCCCAGCAGTATTTTCTTTCCCTTAAGAGCCAATGACGACTCCGATTACAATCCGGTTGGTTCCTGAAATTCGCCCCACTGCCGCTTGAGCGTACTCACGATTTCGCCCACCGTCGCATAGTTATGACAGCAGTCGATCAGCAACGGCATCAGGTTCTGATGGTCGTTGGCCGACGCCGCGCCAAGCTCCGCCAAACAACGCTCGACCGCACGGTTGTCGCGCTGCGCGCGCAACGCCTGATATCTCTCGACCACGCTTCGCGACGCATTAGGATCGGCTTGGAACACCTCGCCGGTCCATTCGCTCTCATCATCGCGGCCAAACCGATTCACTCCGACTACTATCCGCGAACCGTTATCCGTCTGGTTTTTGCGTTCGCGCGCACGCTGCGCGATCCGCCGCTGTATGATTCCCTGCTCGATGGCATTGATCATGCCGCCGCTGCGGTCGATATCGGCCATTAGCTTGAGGATCTCTTCCTCGGTGCGGTCGGTGAGGTGCTCGACGTAATGGCTGCCACCGAGAGGATCGACGCTGTGTGCGATACCGCTCTCATAAGCGATCACCTGCTGGGTCCGCAATGCGATCTCCGCGGTCTGCTCGGTCGGAATCTGATAAGCCTCATCCAATGCGGCGGTGAAGATCGACTGTGCTCCGCCCAGAACCGCGGCCATCGCTTCGATCGTTACCCGGACGACATTGTTGTATGGCTGCGCCGCGGTCAGCGACGCGCCCCCGCACACCACGCCAAAACGGAACAGCCAGCTCTTTGGATCTTTCGCGCCGTAACGCTCTTTCATCAGCCGCGCCCAGATTCGGCGCGCGGCGCGAAACTTACACACCTCTTCGAAAAAGTCGGTATGCACATAAAAGAAAAAGCTCAGCCGACCCGCAAAGCTGTCCAGCTCCGCGCCTCGGCTGCGCAATTCATCAACATAGGCCAGTGCATTACAAAGTGTATAAGCGGCCTCTTCAACCGCGGTGCAGCCGGCATCGCGCATGTGCGCGCCGGCGATACTGATCGGGTTGAAGCGCGGGGTTTGCTCATTTGCGAACAGGATTGAGTCCGCCACCAGCCGCATCGACGGGCGCACCGGGAAAATCCAGGTTCCGCGCGCCACGTACTCCTTTAAGATGTCGTTTTGAATCGTGCCGGTGAGTTGACGGCGCGCCACGCCCGCTTTATCGGCCGCGGCCAGGTACATCGCATAGATAATTGCGGCGGTGCCATTGATCGTAAACGAAACCGAGATGCGAGACAGATCGATCCCTTGGAACAGAATCTCCATCTCCCGCAGGTTGGAAACCGAGACGCCAACCTTCCCCACTTCCTGCGCCGCAATCGGGTCAGTGGGATCGTAGCCGCACTGAGTGGGCAGGTCGAAGGCGACGGAAAGTCCGGTCTGCCCCTGCTCGAGCAGGAAACGATATCGCTGATTGGATTCCTCCGCCGTGCCAAACCCCGAGTATTGACGCATCGTCCACAGACGCCCGCGATAGCCATCAGCGAAAATTCCGCGCGTGTAAGGATATTCGCCGGGCACCTCTTGACGGTTCGCGTGCATGTTTGCGGTCGCGACCTGCGGTATCGGGATACCCGATGGAGTGGTTAACTGCTCAGTTGGGGCTCGTAAATCGTCAGTAGTGGCAATGTGGGCGTCCGACTTCATAATCAACCAGCTCGTGCGGCGAAGAGTTTTTCGACCGCTTTCCAGTGATCTTCGTGAATCCAAAGAGGGGAAAAGAGTCGGGTTTCCAGTTGGTTTAATTCGCTGATAGACAGGTCTGAGCGCGCAGCATAGGCCAAAGCCTTGAATGCGCGCAGCACCGGCGGCGTTTGCCTGAGTATCGGCGTCAGAAAGTCCCCCTCCAGTGCGTCCAGCGTCTGACCGTCATCGGCAACCCGATTGATCAAGCCCAAGGCTGCGGCCTTGGCCGCCGGGATCATTTCACCCTGGCAAAGCAGTTGCAGGCCAACCGAAGGACCCACCAAGCGCATCAGGTCGACGCCGCCACCCCACGCTGTCGTTACATTGATCCGCCCCTGCACGAAGCCGATGCGTGCGTGAGATGCCGCGATTCGCATATCGCAGGCAAGCGCAAGCTCCGCGCCACCGCCCATCGCATCGCCGTTGAGAGCCGCAATTACAGGAAGGGGGAAGCGGCGGATGTTATCCAGGGAGGCTTTCACCTCGCCAGCCATCGCCTGCGCACCCTCGGCCGTGTCGATCGCCGAAAGTTCATGGAGATCCCCGCCGGCCGCGAAACATAGCTCACCGGACCCGCGCAGCATGGCTGCCTTAAGGTGCTGATCGGAGCCGAGGGCGGCAAATACTTCGCCTAACTCTTTCAGCAAACTGCGGCTCAATGCATTGCGCTTGGCCGGACGGTTGATGGTGACGCGCAGCACGTCGCCTTCGGCGGTAACCTGCAGATCGCTCATGAGATCATTTCAGCTCAACTTGTTGCCCGGTCGGCTTGTTTCGGCTCGACCCGATTTGAGCGGCGGAGAACTGCGGTAGATGGCAGCATTGTCTTAGCTCGCTCTCTCGAGAGGTCGAGGAGAAGGAGCGAAGTACGCTCGAAATTGTCTTCCATTCGGATTAGCGGTCCAGCCACAGCAATCCCGACCGGCCCGCGGGCCAGACGCTGCACGATTGGGTCGTTCGCTGCGACCGCGCGGGCGCAGGCGACGATCCGGCTTGTTGGATAAAAGCTTCCGCTGTTGGCGAGGTGTAGATAGCCCAGATCCTGCAAGGTCCTAACGATCTCGCGGCACTTACTGATTGGAGTGTTTATTTCGTCCGCAATCTCGCTGAGCGAAAGAGGCCGTTTCTGCTCTTTGAAGGTTTCGAAAACGTCCATGGTTCGTACGGCAGCCATTACGGCGAGTTTATCATGAATTTAGTTTTCGCAAATTCGGATGAGGCAGTAAAGCCCTTATCCCGAATTCTGGCATTGCACGACCGGGCCAGAAGCTGGAAACCGCCCGATCGTGTTCCGGGGCCGGCTGCTAGAAACCTGTATGAGGCTTAATTTCCACATCCGAATGACAACTTGTTAACACTAATCGCTAAGACCGCTATTGGACCGGATGCTGGTTGCGCATACTCTAGGCTGCCGAATGAGAGCCAAGGTGCGAAAGGTACAAGATGGCTGAGAACAGAAGACGGCGCCGGCGCGATCCCGAACGCACCAGGGAGGCCATCCTTGAAGCTGCGCGTACTCGCCTCGCGAAAGATGGGCCCGAAGGCCTCAGCCTATCGGAAGTGGCCCATCTGGCCGGGGTCAACCGGGGCACGGCTTACCAACATTTCGAGACCCGCGATAAGCTGATCAAAGCGACCGCGCAATGGGTTTCCGACAAGCTGTTTCGCTCCGTGTTTGGAGACCCAGCCACGGTTAACGAGCGCCGGGTCGAGCAGGTCGATGTGGCCGATCTGACGGATCGGCTCGCCAACTTCGCGATGGATAATCCGGAGCTGTGCCGTGTTTGGCTGCTGCAAGTGCTGTCTTCGCCGGATCCCGCAAGCGATCTCTTCTGGAAGGAATATGAAGGTTCGCTGGCTCGCTTTGCGCGAACGAATCTGGCGCAGGACAACATTGATACCGAGGTGCTATCGGTCATCATGCTGGCGGGTGCGTTCCTCTGGCCGGTCTGGGCACGGGCTCATGGAAAGGGCAACAAGGACCGGCGGCGACTGGCTTATCGGTTTGCCCAGGAATGCCTGCGGCTGTGCATGTATGGGAGCCTTCGTCCCGAACATTATCCCCGCATTGCCGAGCGGCTGAAGTCAGCCAACGGCGCTTCCGTCAAAAAACCCGCGAAGCTGCGCGGCTAACTGAGATTCGGAGCCTCACACGGCTGCCGACTAGTCCTCATCCGCGGGCGACGCGCAGGTTATGGCCACCTTCTGTCTCCTCTCGCAAATTCATTGATCGGAGAGAGCGCTTTCGCGCTCACCGGTAGTGCGGCAATATCTTTTCGCCGAGTTGACGCAACTGATCCTTCATCAAGTCCATCGGCAGGAAACCCTGGTCGAAGTTCCACATGAAGTATTCCGGATTGGCCGCCTCAATCAGCTCGTCCATCTTGCGCCGGATGTCGGATTCCGAACCGGCGAACAGGTAATGCGCCTTCTCCATCCGATCGACCGACCACTCGCTTTGCGGGAGCGGCATCTTGCCGGCCGGCCATTTCTCTTCGTCGCCGGGCAGTCGGAATGCTTCGAAGAAGCCGAAATAGCCCCAAAATTTCATAAACGCGATGCCAGCAGTCCCGACCTCCGCCAGACGCATCGCTTCCTCCTTGTTCCGCCCGAAGTAGAACTGGCGCAGCGCACCGACCCGCTGGCCCAACTCCAGCTTGCGTCCGGCCTTAGCCGATTCGTCCTGGAACAACCGCGCGATTCGGGCCATCGATTGAGGATGCGTCACCAGCGTCATCGGGATGATCCCCTGGCGGGCGCACCACAGGATGGTTTCGTCGCTGATTGAGAACGCCTGAAAGAGCGGTGGATGCGGCCGCTGATACGGTTTGGGCACCACGAAGATCTTCCTGACTTTACCGTCGACGACCTCACCCGGCGCACCGTACTGGGCAGTGAATTCGTGCGCTGGCCATGGCGTGCCGGTTTCATACGGATACGGATATTCGTAGTAGTCGCCCTTGAATGAGAACGGCTCGTCGCCCCACGCGAGCTTAAGAATTTGAAAAACTTCCTCGAAAACTTTGCGGTTGGTCCGATCTATATCGGACTGATCGGAAGTCGCGGCGGAAACGTGCAGCTTTTGCCCCATCTGGTTGAGCCATCGAGGCTGATAGCCGCGTGCGAAACCGACGAAGCTGCGGCCGCGCGTGAGCTGGTCGAGCCATCCGATTTCGATTGCCAGCCGCAGCGGGTTCCATCCCGGCAGAACGTACCCGATCGGTCCGACGCGCAGATGCTTGGTATGCATCGCGACGTACAGATGGAGTTGCGGCACGCTGCCGACTTCGAGACCTTCGGTATGCAGGTGATGCTCGGGGAAGGCGAGCATCTCCACGCCCAGATCCTCGGCCATCCGGGCGAACTCGACGACTTCGTCGAGCATCTTCTGCCAGCGATCGTTGCGCGCCGCGATCGGGCGCAATCGCTCCCGCTCTTCCATGGTGGCGGGAATCGTCGGGAGCACTAGGAGTCCGAATTTCATTTGCGGTGATCCTTCCAAGACGCCCTTGGGGTTTCATGTGTCGCTTCCACGGGACCGAATGTCGAGCATATTTTCGCGGCGCTGGCGTCCATAACCCCTGTCTCCTCAACCCATTGGGAAGACGCGTTGACGAAGCCATGCTCGCGGCGACAGTTCGCGACAATCCTCAGGATGATTTTAGCCCCTTCATCTGCCCGTCCTCGTGCCATTGGCGAATGATGTCGTGGAATTCAAGTGGTCCGCCGCCGTATTGCTCGCCGAAGAACCCCGTGCCTTCAGCGGGTTTACCTTCATTGTTGTAGTATCCCGGCGTGCATTCACGGTAGAACCGCCGATTATGTACCGCCTTTTGCTTGATCGTTGCGCCCCACTCGACTTCCGCCTCGGCCGTAGGTTCGATACACCGTACCTCATGCGAATTCGCGTGCAGAATTAGTTTAGTGATGTGGTTCGCCTGCTCCAGTAGCATGTGTGGAAAGTTCGCGGTCAAGGCATTTTGCGTGGTGCCCATGTGGAAGCAGTTCGGGAACCCGAAGCTGTAGAAGCCGTGTAGCGTTCTGAGACCACTGGCCCAGTACTCAGTAAGTGACTTGCCGCCGCGACCATAGATCTCGAAGCCCGCCCGCCGGGTGTAGGCGGTGCCCACTTCGAATCCCGTGGCGAAGATGATGCAGTCGACTTCGTATTCCACCCCGTCGAACACCAGGCCCTTGTCGGTGATACGATCGACGCCGCGCCCCCTGGTGTCCACCAGTGTCACGTTAGGGCGATTAAAAGCCGGCAGATACTCGTCGTTGAAGGTGGGGCGTTTACAGAACTGACGGTACCATGGCTTGAGCGCCTCCGCGGTCCGCTTGTCCTTTACGATTGCATCCACCCGCGCACGGATCTGGTTCATCTTTTTGAAATCCTCCAGCTCCATCATGCGCGCGCGCTCCTGCGGCGACAGGTTGGCCGCCGTCTTTGCCGAGAGCCCGCCCAGATTCCGGAAAATGTCGGTCCACCCATCTCCTACGAGGTCCTCATCCTGGCTGCCACCCGAAACCAGGATGTTAAAATTGTCCATGCGCCTCTTTTGCCATCCCGGAGCTAACGTCTTCACCCATTCGGGGTCGGTCGGCCGGTTTCCGCGCTCATCGACAGAAGACGGCGTGCGCTGGAATACGTACAGATGCTGCGCGTCTTTTGCGAGGTACGGCACACATTGGACGGCGGTCGCTCCGGTGCCGATGATTGCTATCCGCTTGTCGGCAAGTTTATGCAGGTTGCCGGTGGTATCGCCGCCGGTGTACGCATAATCCCAGCGACTGGTGTGGAAGGTATGTCCCTTGTAGTTGTCGATACCGGAAATCCCCGGAAGCTTCGGCCGGTTCAACGGTCCGTTGGACATGACGACGAAGCGGCCCCTCATCTGGTCGCCGCGATTAGTGGTAACGATCCACCTGAGCTGGTCTTCGCTCCAGGTTATCTCCTTGATCTGCGTCTGAAAGAAGGCATTGCGATATAGATCGAATTTTCTGCCGATACGGCGGGAATGTTCCAGGATTTCCGGTGCGTAAGAGTATTTCTCCTTTGGGGTGTACCCGGTCTCCTCGAGCAGCGGCAAATAGATGTACGACTCTATATCGCATTGCGCGCCCGGATAACGGTTCCAGTACCAGGTGCCACCGAAGTCGCCGCCCTTCTCGATAATGCGGATGTTATTTACGCCCGCCTGGCGCAGGTGCGCTCCCGCCAACAAACCACCGAAGCCGCCTCCGATGATCACCACATCCGCATCGTCGCGCACCGGTTCCCGGGTAAAGCCAGGATCGACATAGGGATCGTCGACATAACGGCTGAAGTCGCCCCGCACTTCGACGTACTGTTCGTTTCCATCAGGGCGCACGCGTTTGTCGCGCTCCTCACGGTACTTGGCGCGCAGGGCATCGGGGTCAAAATCGATCCCTGGATAAACATCGTTGGAAGACGAAATGTTGGAAGCGTCACCCATTGGGCAAACTCCTTGGCGGCATAGGTAAATTCAAGAGGCAATTGGTCGCTTGGGTCACGAGCCATACTCAACCAAAGGGGATAACTCAAGCATAACGGGGAGTTGCCGTTGGCTCAATTTGGCGAAGCGCAAGTCCTCGGCGCTTACCAGCACGATATCCGTGACCTGGGCGAGGGAAACAATAGGCCTGTGAAGCTGCCTCCGATGGACTGCGGCGGCCAGCAATCTCCTAAACATAACTAGCGCCGCATGGCGGCTTCGGGCCGCAGGGCCTGCTTCACCTCGTCATCGGTCGGCCACCAGTCGGGCCGCTCGATCTCGGTGATCCGGTCCTGGATAAATCTGGCGGGCGGTTTAATCTTGTACAGGCGGCGCGCATTATCGCCCAGGAATTTGGTCTGATACGACTCCGGTAACTCGCATTTGCTCATGGTCTCGATCGCCCGCCACGCGTCGTCGCCGTCGTGATGGTACACGTCGGAGGACCAGGCCAGGATATCGCCATAGAATTCCGGCAAGCGCGAAGGCGGCGCCTCATCGCCCTCAAACCCAGTGACGCAATGCTCGAAGAACGTCTCGCTCGGCATTCGTTTGAGCGGGTAGCGCTGGCGGTCGTTGCGATACAGCCGATAGGCCTTGTCGCACTCGTCGAGCAGAAAGCTGAGCCAGGTCGATGAAGCCTCGAACACCGCCGCTCTGATTTTGGGAAACCGCTCAAAGAATCCCGACATCAGGACCATCGCAACCCACAATGCGGCTTCGGCCTGGAAATTCTGCACATTGGTCAGAAACAACTGCGGCAGACCCGCGGACGTCATACTCAATTCAATCAACTCCGAGGGGGAATGTTGCTCGGTGTAACCCGCAGGCTTTAGCGACCCGGTGGCGGGGAACGGATGCATCCCGTAAACCACGCCAGTTTCTTCCATCGCCCTCCACACCGCATCATACTTCGGCTGAATCGGGTAATTGCCCATTGCGTCAATCGGGCGAATCAATCCGACGCGGCATCCCTTTTCAGCAATGCGATAGACTTCTTGCGCGGCGAACTTCGGATTCTGCAGTGGCAGCAGCGCCGCAAAGTAGATCCGCTCCGCGTCCTCCTGGCAGTACTCATATGCCCATTCGTTGTAGGCTTTGCACATCGCTTTGGCGCCGACGTTGTTCTGCAGCCACGGATATGTATCGATATCGGAGGGAATGATCATCACCTGATCGATGCCCTGGATGTCCATGTCGCGCAGGCGCGATTTGGGTTCGTATGATCCCCGATGGTCGAGATAGGCTGCCTGCTCCTTGGTGAGCGCGGTTTTGGAATGAAGATTGCGGACGTTCAGGGTCCGCTGAATATCGTGCTTGAGACCGGGACCGGCCACCGAGAGCAGATTGAGCTTGCCGGCCGTGCCGCCGATGCGTTGCGCCGAGATCGCTCCCATGCCGGCCTTACCGTTGACGATCACCTGGCCGCTTTCGGAGTCAAACCACATGGTCTCCTTCAAAGCCTTCAACTCGTGCTGGCTGAGATGGTCCTTGGCTCGATCCCACAGCCATGGCGGCTCACTAACGTGGGCGTCGCAGTCGAAGGTCGCAAAATTCTTCGTCATCGGTGCAAACTTCTGAACACGCATCGCGCACCTCCTGTAGCTGCGGTCGCAGCATCCTAGTTTCGTATAGCTGATGCCGGCGCGCTATAAAAGTGGCGCCGAGGGCGGCCACGCATGTATTTTCTTGGTTAGCCCGCAGGTCTCTCAGCTCGATCATGTGGCGGCTGGTGGTCGCGGCTTTTGGGCAGCGGTATGTGTCCGCTACCTGCTACGGAAAAAAGTCTTCGCAGCCTGCCCCTCTCTCCTATCTCCACCTGGTCAGGGGGAGAAGATTGAGGAAAGCAGCCATCTTTTATGCAGGGTGCTACTCCCATCGGGTCACTAGTCCTATCTCAGAAGCCGTTTTTCCGTACCCTGCCAGGCCGAGATCCTGGCGGGCGCCTTCAACTGCGCCGCGCACTGTCCCACATCAACCGGGCTTGAGCGCTTCGGCCTAAAGGTGATTGCTGGGCTAACCCTCGCGGAGTTCGCCCGAGAGTGGTTGACGGAGAATGAGAAACTTCTCGTTTGACTCGAGCGCACAGCATTACCGCGTGATGCTCAAAAACCATCTTTTCCGCGTCCGATAGCGGGCATGCGGTTTCGGAAGTCAGCGATGGCGGCGTGAAGAAACTGATCGGTGAACTCCAAGCCAAGTTTGCGGAGGGCCGAGGGGGAGGGACGCCGACAGCAAACCGAACCCCCACCGAACGTCGGTCTTGGTGATGGGAATGCGCGCCTTGGGAACGACCCGGGTTGCGGACGGCCCGCAGTCAGGTTTGAACCAGCCCAAAGGGATATGTTAGGCGTATAGAAGGGGTGTAATTACCGTTTCACAAGTCATAGGTCGGAAATGGGGAAAGAACCTCGTGATACGGCTCCCTGGGGAGATTAGACGGTCTGCTGAGCTTGATGATGGTGAAACGTCGAGGTTGAGACGCACGACGATGACATCATCATCCAGCGTGCGGCTGCACATCTTTTCTTAGAAGAGCTGTTCAAAGGCAAGAACCGGCGCAATGGTGAAAGGCCTATGCTGGAGACGTCGATTGGGGACCGGACGTGGGCCCGGAGGTCGTCAAAGATGGACGTCGCCAGCCTACATAACCGCGACGGACGATCTCATATGCCCGACTTTTGATCCGACGCGAGCCAGAAAGAGCGGATAGGTCGCCGATCGGCTTTGGCAGTCTGATGGGCGGCGAAATCGCGATGAGCCCGCAGATGGCGCGCATCGGCAAGCTGGTTGGCAATGGCGGCGGCCTTTGGCTGCGGTTGCAGGCCAAGTACCACGAATGGGAGACCAGCCGGCGCGTCGCTAAAGAACTCACGGGGGTCCCGATGCTCCTTGGTAGCAAATGATGGGTTTCCGCTTCTACCGTCGCGTCCGCGTCTTTCCCGGCCTATCGGTCAATCTCTCACGCTCCGGGCCAAGCCTGAGCGTCGGGGTGCGCGGCGCCCACGTCACGTTTGGCCGGCGCGGGATCCGCCGGACTGTAGGGATTCCAGGGACCGGGATCTATTGGACGTCATCGAGCGGGCATCACACCGGGGTTCATTCGGGGGCCGGCCAGGGTGGCGGATGGCTGGCGCCGCTCATCCTGCTCGCGATCATCGTGGCGATCTTGATTGCGTTGGCGCACTCGGGTTAAGCCTCGCGAGCGGCTTAAACTTCCTTGAGGCGGGGATCGCCGGTCGCGATGCAGACAGCATTAATGTAATTCTCCGCAAGCGCTCCAACTGCGGATTCCGGATCGCTTTTCGGATCGCCTTGTTATCAGGTTCCAGGCTTGACCTCCTCTCGATAGCAGTTTGCCGCGGGTTGCTTCGCAGGCGCCAGCGCGCGCCCGCCATGCCGACCCGGCAGGAGTTGGCCGCGCACGGCCAGTGGACGTCCGCCTTGGCGGGATGAAGTCCAACAGCGAGGGCACAGCTATACATAGCATCCGTCAGTATTAATGATTGCGGATGTGCCAGCTTGGCGGCTATGGTTGCATCGCGGCTCTACAATCGGTCAGGCGGTTCCTCGCTGCCGCGGAAGATGGCAACCAATGGACAATGACTCCAATCCCGACCAGCTCCTGAAAAATAGGGGCGCGCGCAACACGTCAACTGATCCAGTGGCCGAGGGGCCCAAACTTTGAAGCCGGCAAACTCGATTACCCGCCGGCGCTTGCTGCGGATGGGTGCTGGAACCGGTCTTGCCGCGGTCATCGCGAGCAGTGCGGGAAGCGCCCCCACTTTCGGCGGCAGTGAGACTCCCCAAGCCGCCGCGACCTCCGGGCGACCCGGCGTGGCCAGGTTCCCGGCGGCCCCGAACATTATCGTTCTGATGACCCATCAGGAACGCCATCATATGCATTGGCCCGCGGGGTGGGCGGAGAAGAACCTGCCCGCGATGCAACGGCTCAAGCGCAACGGCCTGTATTTCAACCGCGCCTATACCGCGGCCTGCCAATGCTCGCCGTCGCGTGCGTTGATGATGACTGGGCGCTTCGCGCCCGTGAACCGCGTGACCCGGACCTTTCTGTGGCCCGGCCTGGCGGAACAGAACCGCCAGCCCAACATCGCCTCGCTGCTTAAGCACAAGGCGGGCTACGAAGTGGTCTGGAAAGGCAAATGGCATCTGAGCTATGCGGCCAACGCCGCGCCCGGCAATGGCGGCGAAGATGGGAGTTCGACCGACATCAAGGTGATGGAGGAAAGATACGGCTGGTCGGGCTGGAACCCGCCCGACGGCGGCAACGCGATCGAGCGCTGGCAGCCGACCCAGTTCGGCAAATTCGATGGGCTGACCACGCTTGGCGGCGGCAATCCCAACAACGACGGCCGCTACGTCAACGGGCCCAACCCGTCGCGCGCGGGCCAGACCCCAGGCTTCGGCGAGAGTGTCGTGGATTTCCTGAAGCATCGCGCACCCAAGCTGGGCAAGCCCTTCTGCCTGTTCGTGTCGCTGATCAACCCGCACGACGTTTACGTTTACCCGACCACCTGGAAGCAGGCGGGCTACGAGCGCGAAGCTTTCGCCAACCTCGGCATCGAGCTGCCGCCCAACTATGCCGACGATCTGTCAACGAAACCCAAGGTCCAAAAGGCCGCGCGCGACGCCTACAACAAGTTCGCTCCGCTCCAGACGCCACAAGCGCGCCGAGAGTACGTGAACTTCTACGCCTATCTGAACACGCTGGCCGATAAGCACGTCATGACGGTGCTCGATACGCTGGAAGAGACCGGGCTGACGGACCAGACGATCATCTTGCGGATGGCCGATCACGGCGAGGGCGGCCTGTCACATGGGATGCGCGAGAAAGCCTACACGGTCTATGAGGAGATGGTCCACATCCCGCTGATCGTTCACAATCCAAAACTCTTTCCCGAGCCGGTCCAGACCGAGGCGTTCTATGACCATCTCGACCTGTTGCCCACGATTCTGGATCTGGCCGGGATTCCCGATCCGAATTCCTACGCCCTCGGCCACAGCATCGTGCCCGTGATCAAGAATCCGTCCGCGGCCGTCAAGGAACACACGGCGTTCTCTTTCGACGATCTCTTCTTCCTGCCGATTGGGTTTCCGGGCGCTCACATCCGCGCGATTCGGGAGGGGGAATGGACCTATGCGACTTACTTCGGCCTGGACGGTAGCGGTCTCGAGTACGAGCTGTACAACATCAAAAGCGATCCCCTCCAGCTCAAAAACCTGCTCTATGCGACACCCAGCGCGGACGTCAGGAGGGAATGGACGCGGCTGCATCGGATGTTGACTGCGCGTTTCGTGGACGCCGGCAACCTGCCCGACGCATTTGCCTGGCCGATCGAGCCGGCTTCGGCCTGAAAGGTTGGTTAACCGTCGCCTACGATGAAATTTCTACAAGTGTTTTGGCGCTCTGAAGGGGCTTGAAATCATTTCGCTAGCTGCTCTTATAAGTCCAAATCAGGGTAAATTACAGCCAAATTTATTCGCCAACTAATGGCATGCCGTTTGCGTCTGGATTTTAAAGATCTTCTCGGTCCGTGTTTAAGGCTTGGTATGTTGGAGTAAACGGCAAGCGCTTATGAGTGAGTCCGGCAAATCAGTAATCTTGATTGTCGATGATGACGTTGACTGCCGCGAGATGCTTGCGGAATTGTTGTCGAACGCAGGTTATCTGGTAGTATGCGCCGAAAACGGCCGCCAGGGACTGGATTACTTGAACTCGTCAGTTCCCGGGTTGGTGATTCTCGACCTGATGATGCCGGTGATGAGCGGTTGGGAATTCCGCGCGCGGCAAAGGAGCGACCCACGATTGGAGTCTTTACCCGTGGTCGTCACCAGTGCCAGCGGTCTGGTCCTGGATATCGATGCCGCTGCTATAGTCCGCAAACCAATCGATTTTCAGCTTCTGTTGAGATTGGTAAAGCTGAATTGTCCACTACCGCCGCGCTCGGATGCCTGATTTCCAGATTCTCCCGTATCGCATAATTCGCCGACGCTAGTCTGTGCGATGCTGGGCCCACTTTAAACCACAGTGGCCGTCATTCTCAGAGAAAGAAGAAGCGATCGCGGCTCAGCTGACGGTTCTCGCGCAGGTGACTCTCACAGGCTCGAAAAAGCGGGTAATTGCCAGAACTTGGCACTCGTGCTACCAATATGTCCCCAGCACGTCTCGGGCGGCGTACCCAAGTGGTTAAGGGAGAGGTCTGCAAAACCTCCATTCAACGGTTCGAATCCGTTCGCCGCCTCCAAAAACCTAAGCAAAATCAAGGGATAATTGACGCGGGCGTCTGATGCGAAACGACTACCGTGCCGTGACTTTGCCCGGACTTTGCCCGCCTTGGCCCCGGATGGCGACTACCTTGGCGGGGCGACGCTTCTGAGCCTCGATATAGGCTGCGAGTTTGGCGGCGCCTTCCTCCAGCATGTTGCTGTCGATGATCTGGTAGCGTTTCAGCATCTCGATCGATTCCCACCCCACCAGCTTCATCGTGATCAACGGGTCGACGCCGGCGTTGACCAGGTTGCGCGCTGCGCTGCGGCGGAAGTCATGGGGAACGCGCTTCTGCAACCCGGCCGCGGCGCACGCTTTCTGCCATGCCGGCAGGTAGTTCACGATCGGGTTGCCGTGGTTGTGAAAGAGCAGCGGAATCACACGGCCGATCTCCAGCTCCAACTGGCGCGTGTCGTCAATCTGACACTCGATCGTCTCGCGCAACTCGGGCACCACGTCCAGCGGAAATTCCCGCGGCCGTTCATTCTTAGCCTCGTACGCCTCTAGGACCAGCTTGCCATTGATGACGTGCCGTGGTTGTCGAGTAAGAAGCTCGCTCGGCACCCGCCAGCCGGTGTAATACGCAACGGTCATGACCGGCTTCAAGTAATCGGGCAGATGCTCGCGGATGGCTTCGAACTGTTCCCATTCGAAGAAACCCAGACGCCTGTTCTTCTCCTTGAGCTGTTCGATGTGCGGAACGTGGGTGACCAGAGGCGGTTCATGCCGGGCTGCCAGGCGAAAGCCGTGCCGCAGGGCGGCCAATTCTCTGTTCACTGTCGCGTTGGCTGCGCCAAGCGTGCGTCGACGTCGAGCATTTCGCCCACTCTGCGGTCCCTTGGGCTGTTGCCGGCGCCACGCAATGTACTCATTGAGCCGGCTGGTGGTGATCTCATCAGCCAGATAATCGGCGTTGAAAAAGGCGATCAGGTGAGCGAAGGCTTCCTCCTGCCGGCGGCGGGTATCGTACTGATTGTGGTCGTAATCCTGGAGCACGAGATCACGCAGGGTCTGGAGCGTCGTGCGGCGGACGGCGGCCGTCACCGGCTTGCCTATGCCGGCCTGGCCGAGGCGCAGCTTCAGCAGCGAATGGGCCTCAGCGGCGCTTTCGGTCTTGGCGCTTTCGCGGTACTTCGTGCCGTGGTGCGAGTACCTGATCCACCAGACGGCAGATTCTTTGATCTCACCGGTTACCTTGTCGCGGTAGCGTGGCAGGTAGATGCCTTCGCGCTGTTTCATGATTTTTCCCTCAAGCCCTCCGGGTTGCGAGCCAGCGATGGATGCCGGTCTCTGAGCACAGCAGAGACCGGGCAGAAATCCGCTTGACGAAGGGCAGGTTGCGCTGGTTGCGGTAGATCCATCGGCGGTCCTTGCGCAGGATCGGCGCAGCTTCTTCGGGTGTCAACCACCGATCGTCTTGCGGAGCCTCCACCTGATCCTGCGTCGATCCGCGTGTCAGCAGCTCGCTGGCGAGAGTCGATTGCACCGCCGCGGCGCCCGCCGACAACCCGAGCAGCACCTGCGCGGGCAGATCCGCCACCCGCTTGGGGGCGCGCAGGACCTCATCCAGGGTCGGGACGGCGATCGGTGCTTTCGGTGCGGTGGTCAACTTTCTTTCGGTCCTCGGGGTCTGCTCCTGTTATCTGGGTCTCATTCTCCCCCTCGAGAGCGGCAGGCATCACCCGGCGCCGCCCGGGTTTAATCCCCGGAATCAGGACTAGTCCCGATTCTCCAGTTTGACGGTCTTCAACAGATCGGTAATGGTCTTGCGCAGGCCGGCCAGGTCTATGGCCTCCTGCTGCTGCTTGCGCACTTCGGCGTTGAATCGATTGTGGTCGATCACGCTGTCGATGGTCTTGCGCACAATGTCTATGCAGGACGTTGGGCGCCAGTGCTTCCAGTTCGTACCATCCTTGATCTTCGACCGGGCCGTACTTTCCCTTGAAGGCTTTGTAGTGGGCGTTATCGGCGGTGGCCTTCTCTCCCGTGTCCACGGATTTGGGCAAGTCCGGCATGGTAGTGACCTGCGCGAAGGTCAACGCGGCCTTGATGGGGTGCACCTCGAGATTAAAGTCGTCGCGCATGGACCGGGCGAAGCTGGTCGATATCCACTCGCCACTCGGGTCGAAATCGCTGACCAGGATGATGATCAATTGCTCCTTGCCGCTGTTGCGGAAGCGGTCGCGCATGTCCTCTCGGGGCGGCAGCGAGGCGAAGCCGCGGCCGGACGTGAGCGGTATGCCGAATTCGGCGGCGACGTCTTCCACGATGTTGCCTACGGTGTTCTTCTCGACGAGGATTTCAATGTGGTTGGGCTGGCTCTGCATCAAGTCGCGCCAGTAGCCATTGAAGAAATTCCTTGATCTGATGCTCGACGAAATCGCCGGCGCCGCGGCGGGTCTTCCATAGCGTGACCGGACGGGTCTCATCTCCGATTGCTCCGGCGGGTATCAAGCCTTCAAGGCGGGCGCGGGTAGCCAGGTCGCTGAGGGACTTCGCGGATTCGTGGTCGTTCCGATAGCCGGAGTCCGGCTTAGAGGCGTGCTTGAGCGGCGGATCGTTCAGCAGGTTGTAATGGATTTGGCGTTCGCTTACCGGCCAGTAGTCTTTCAGCTCATTGAGAATCTTGAGAATGGCATCAAGGAACGGCTGCTTGGCGTCTGATATCGCGGCGCGCGCGCGGTAGCTGCCCATCTCTAGCGCCGAGGCCGCAAATCTTGCTTCGGGTCTTTCGTTCCTCGACCAGCGTTGCATAGGCATCCTCGGGGCGCACGGCGATCGCGGCCTCGCGGACCTTCTCGGTCGAGGGACTTCTCGCGCTGTCTGTTGTACTCGGTCAGCAGGACCAGGAAGCGGTCCGGTTCATCCTCACGCGATATCGGCTCCACGCGGCAAAGCACGGTGTCGAGGCCGGCCAGCCGGGCCGCGGCCGCGCGCCGGTGTCCGGACAGGATGTAGCGGTCGGCGCTAACGACCAACGGTTCCTTGATGCCGTGGCGGCTGATGCTGGCGGCCAGGGCGACGATGGTGGGGTCAGAGTCTAGGATGGGCCGATAAACCTTATCGTTCTCAGGCGCCACGTGGAGCCCATCGAGGCGAATTCGGACAAGTCCCGATTTGGGGTTTCGCCTTAGCCATGACGGCAGCGAGATCTTTCATGATGATGTCAAGCGTGGTCGCCATGGGCTACTACTTGCCGCGCCTCCGGCCCAGCTTGGTGGTGGTGGTCTTGCCCTTCGGCGCTTCCTCGCGTTTTCGGCCCAGCCACTTGTCGGTACGCACGCGCTGCGAGCAGGCTGCTGAATGATAAAGTCCTGCGGACCACTTCACGAACCATGTGCCGCACTTCGGGCGTGCGCAGAGCCGAATGTCGCGGCGAGCCTCGCGCAGCGTTTTCAGTACCCCCCACAGAAAACCGTCGACTATCTCGTCAGTACGATCCTGAATGTCGAAGGTGCCGTCGGTATCCCAGTCAATACCGAAACTGAAGCCCACCCTCACGTCGAAAGCTGGCGGCTGCTGTCCGTGGGCGAGTGCCGCAAGTGCGCCGCGCAGGCGGTCAAGAATCGGCTCAATCTGATGGAACTGTAGCTCGCGAAGCGTGATCGCGTTCGCTTCGATGGCGCCACCTTGAATCGCGGCGAATGCGGTCACCTCGATTGCGCATCTGATTTCCCACAGCGAACGGACTGTCTCGGCCGGCTGCTGTATCAGGTCAAGTATCCAGCGGGCGACGTCTTTGGTGCTGGATCCGTAAAAGCGCTGGCGCGCGTCGTCGAACAGTTCGATCTGTCTGGCGAAAAATGCGCGTGCCGCCCGCAGTTCCGGGTCGGTTATGACATCCGCGCCGAACCCGAGCTGCTCTTCGCGTTTCTTCATATCCATCCTCCGCATTATGTATAGGATCTTCCACAACGTCTTGCAAGCACCCAAGCGTAGCTGGTCCCGAATACCGCTATCAACTACGTCTTGCAGACCATAATCTGTTGTGTTAACCTCCGCTTCCATGGAAGCAGCTTACGAATCCGAAATTGTGCTCATCGACGAGCTGCGAGCGCGCTACATTCCCCTCAGTCGTGGGCGCATCTGGACCCTGGCGAAAGATCCCGACAGCGGGTTTCCGAAGCCCGTGCGTTTCGGCAAGCGGGCCATGGGCTGGCTTCGCGCCGACATCGAGCAATACCTACGGGCGCGCAAGGGGGTCTAACCCGGGCAGGTGCAGGGCTAAGACTAACTCGATAACACGTGGGGGGGGATCGCGGCGCCGGCGGGCAAAACCGGCGCGCGCTGAGGATTGTGGATGATGGGATCCAGCAAACCTGCTCACAAACGTAACAAAACGCTACGCAAGATTCCACCAGATGAGCGCGACCAGGCGCTATCAGACAGCCTCGATAACTGGTTCATCAAGCGCGTCAGCGAGCGCCGCGGCATCATTGGCGACGGCCGCAACGGTCCGATGGTTTGTTTCGCCGGCTATCGACGCGACGACATGATCGAGACGTACCGCGTGCTGCGGCCGAGGCTCAAGCGCCTCCAGGTGCTGGTCGAGGAGGAAACGGAATCGGAAAAGGAGCCCGGCCGCTGATGGCCCTGATGCTCACCTCGGTTGAATCGTGCGAGATGCGCGAACGCATCCATCGCCCGGGTGGTGCGCCAAGTCTGGCTGGCCGCTAAGGCGATGCGGTCCAAGGTGGTGGTGCGGCGCCATGCGTGACTGGGTGCGCATCTGGGTGACCGAGGTATTGCGCGAAACCGACAAAGCGCTGCTCTGCCTGGTTCTCGATGCTGATGGCGTAGAAGCCGAGTACTGGATTCCGATCTCGCAGATCGCGGCATCAAGGCGAAGTTCGCGGTCTCGGTGATGAGGGCATTATCATTATTCCCGGCTGGTTGGCCGAGCGTAACAACATCTCCGTTGCTGAGTCTCAGATGCCTGGTCCGCGCCTCTCTCTCGCCGATCTCAAGACCATCTACCGCGATCTGAGTGGTCGCGATGGCATCCCGACCGCGCGGGCGCTGACGGCCACGCAATTACCATCGGCATTAACGCGTTTTGGGAGAAAATTCAGCAGGCCGCGAGGCTCAAATGACCTACGCCGAAGACATCGCCCGCACTTTCGATATCTTCTTCCGAGCCACCGCCGCCGCAGTCCTGGAGGTGCGCCGGCTGAATAGCCGCGGCGCTCGGCAGTTGCTGGCTGACCCCAGACGATATTGAGCTGGTATCCAGGTTAATCGCCGACACTGACGACCCCGAAATTACCGGGACCTTTATCACGCTCAACCCCCTCAAGCCCGAACTTCTCTTAAGCCGGTCTCACGCACGCTTTCGCGCGATACCGAAGGGGCAGGCCACAGCGGACGCTGACATAGTGTGCCGACGACTTCTGCTCGTCGATTTCGATCCAGAGCGGCCGGCCAAGACGTCATCGAGCACCGTTGAGAAAGCCCTTGCGTTCGATCGCGCGCGCGATTGCCGGACCTGGATTTCTAAGCGCTACGGCTGGGGCGCGCCGGTCTTTTGCGACAGTGGAAATGGCGCTCATCTGCTTTATCCGCTCGCCTCGATCCCGATTAACGAAGAGACCGACCGTTACGTGTGCAATTGTTTGAAACTGCTCGATCGCAACTTCAGCGATGATCTTGTCAAGGTTGATACCTCAGTGAAGCAAACCAGCCCGGATAACGAAACTATATTCGACATGGACCCGGAAGGGTACGCCGACCTTTGAAAGGCCTTGGCGCCGCTCAGCCATCCTCGAAGTGCCTACTGAAGGTGCTAAATGATCACGCCTGATGAACTGTCCAGAATGGCGCACGAGTGGTCCGAGGGAGAAACGCGGGAGCACCAGCGCCGTCAGGCCGAGGGTAAAACGTGGTCATTCAGCAGCGCCAGCGGCAGCGAAATCGAAGATGCGCTGCGCGCCATTCCAAATCACGACAAGCCTTACCCTGATTATCTACGCATCGGAATGGCTATCAAGAACGCCCTGGGCGATGCCGGCGAGGGCGTGTTTGATACCTGGGCGCGGCAATCGAGCAAATACAATGAAGCCGAGCAGCGCAAATATTGGCGCAGCATCAGTTCGGTTGCGAAGAACGGGTCCAGCGTCACCGCCGGGACCATCTTTTACGAGGCGATGGGCTACGGTTGGGAGTTTCCTCAGACCGCCCGATCCCGAGGATCCCTATCGCGATTCTGACGCCAGTTACATCGAGGTGGATGCCTTCTTCGAGGCGCTCGGAGGCCCGGCCAGCCAGGATGATGAGCCCGGAACTAAGGATGACCCCGCGGCACGCCAGAGCGCGACTTTCACAGATAGTGTGCAACGAACTGTATTTGCCGAACCTGACGCGTCGCGGTTGGGAAGCGGTCAGGAAACTTAACGAATTGGATCCACTCCTGTTCGACCGCGACCGCCAGATCGTGCGTGTCGGCAAACACCGCCACGATCAGGGGCCGGTGCTCGAACGCGCCAACCTACCCATCTTCCGTAACTTTGCAGCCCAAGCCGCGCACTGGGTACACGTGAGCCAGACGAAGATGGGGGAAGTGGTCACTGAAATTGCGCCGCCGATAGTGGTGTTGGAGAACATGCTGGCCGAGCGCGAGCGCCCATTACCCCCGCTGATCGGTTTGTGGGGCGACCTGCCCGTGTTAAAGAAGCCAAAGGGCAGCTCCATGACCAGGTAGGCTATTCGCGCAAGTTGCGCATGTATTACACGCCGCCGCCCGGCTTGAAAATACCCACGGTCGCCCCCGAGCCCAACGCGCGCGATCTGGAGTTGGCCAGGGCCAAGATTCTAGAACCGTTCGAGGATTTCAAGTTTGCTACCGACGCGGATAAGGCCGCCTGCGTGGCGCTGTACTTCCAGCCCTTTATCCGCCACCTGATCGCGGGACACGTGCCGCTGTTCGCCTTCGACGCCCCCGTCTTCGGCTCCGGCAAAACGCTGGCCGCGCGCGCTGCCCTGATGCCGGTGGTGATGCTCTTTGGATCTGTTCGCCTACGTCAACGAGCGGGAGGAAACACGCAAGGCGCTGACCTCCAGCCTGCTCGAAGGCCGCCCGGTAATCATGATCGACAACGCCACCGGGCTGATTCCGACAACCCGGTGCTCGCCAAGGTGCTGACCGATGACTATCACAGCGACCGACTCTTGGGCGGCAACCAAGCCGCCACCCTGCCGGTGCGCGCAATATTCGTCATGACCGGCAACAATCTCTCCTTCGCCCGCGACCTGCCCCGCCGGGCGGTCTCGATCCCGGCTTGATACCGGACTGGAACGGCCTTTTGAGCGCAAGCCCAACGTTTTCAAAAAGCCCGACCTGTTGAAGTGGGTGCGGAATAATCGCGCCGCCCTGATCCACGCCGGGTTGACAGTGCTGGCCGGTTGGTTCGCCTAAGGGGCGAAGCGCTCCGAGAAGTCGCTCGGCAGTTACGAGGAGTGGGCCGGCATTACGGGCTACATACTGGAGTTCATCAACATACCTGACTTTCTCGACAACCTGTCGGCCTTCTACGCCGACACCGACTCAGAGACCAACCTGTGGACCGCGTTCGTCACTAGCTGGGGCAAACGGGTCGCTAATTTGGAGCCCTCGAAACTGGAAGGGCTCACGGCGGCGCAACTGCTACCCACCGCCCTGGAGGCCGGGCTTTCCTTCAAGGGCAAGGACGACGAGGCGAAGGCTAAGAGTTTCGGCGGCTGGGCCCTGCGCCGTATGCGCGGGCGGCGCTTCGGTGACTTCAAGGTTCACCAGGGGAGTCAAGGACGAATCACCCAATGGCGCCTGGAGAGAGCATAACCTTGCACCTTTCGCCTGCACCTTTCTTGCACCTTTTTTGCACCTTTTTCAAAACAAAAGGTGCAGCATTTCGTCTTACTCTCCCAAGGACTTGGGGCATGTCTGCACCTTTTGCACCTTTTGGGGTCTCCCTTCGTGCGCGCGCGCGCACGCGCGAGGTCGATGTGCCGAAAATGGGCAAAAAGGTGCAGGATCGCAAAAGCCCCCACTCCCACAACGACTTTGCGTGCACCTTTTTCAAAACGAAAAAGGTGCAAACCGGGCTTTTTGCCCCGTTTTGGACCCCGAACTGCCATGTGGAGCTACCCCCAAGGAGAAAACCAGGGGAATGACCGAAAATGATGCTGTCGAGCGCCTGCTGGTGCTCAATCCGCCCAAGGATCCGCGACGCTGGAGCCCGGAGGAGGCGCAGGAATTCGTGGACCTGACGCTATCGCTCCTGCTCGGCTTCACCCATCTGGAAACGAGGGCCTGGCACCCGGCGGACTGCGCCGAGAACCGCGAACTGCTGGCCGGGATCATTGCTGGCGACGAAAGGGGGCTGGCCGAAAGCGCGGCTTGCCTCGAAGGTTCCACTCCGTGTTGGAAGCGCCGCCTGCTGGATAAGTGCGACTGCGCGATCGAGTCCGCCAACAGCACGGCCGCGATCGCGCTGTTTAAGTCGATCCAGGCCGCGTGGAACACCCCGCCTGGCCGGCTTGCTCGTCGAGTCAGTAGAAGGAGATTTTGAAAGTGGCGGACAGCCAACAGTACCCCGACAGCGGCTTGCTATTCATCAACAAGGATCACGCGGCCGGCGACAAAAAGCCCTCGATGAAGGGCACCGCCCGGGTCACGATCAATGGCGCCGAATATCAACTGGATCTGGTTGCCTGGACCAAGCAATCGGAGAGGGCCGGAAAATTTTTGGCCTTAACGATCAAGGTTAAAAACGGCCATGCCCCAAAATAGCGAACCCTGCCCGCATTTGCGGTTATCAACAGGCACTGAAGGAGTAACCAACTTGGCAAGCAAACGGGCCATTAGGCGCCGGAGTTGCGAAGGTAAAAGGCTCTTTTAGACCTTTGCCGAGGCGGAACGCGCCGCCGCCGCTATGCAGCGCAACGCCGCCGGTGCGTTGCACGCCTATCGCTGCGACTTTTCCGGCCGCGATGGAAAAACCGCCGGCCACTACCATGTCGGCCATCTCGACGATCGAATCGAATTCGGTGGTGAACCAGGACACCGGCCGTAGGCGAGCAACCAGGTTGCAGTCGAGGTTCCTGCGGAGTGAGCAGTGAAACGAGCGTCACGCCGTTGACGCCGAGGGCGTCAACAATTGTTGCAGTCGAGGTTCCTGCGGAGTGAGCAGTGAAACTAGCGCGGGCAGTTAATGGGTCCGCGCGCGCGGTGGCCGATTCGAAGCAAAGGAGTAGCGAAAAAATGCCAATCGTTGAACGAAAGCGTACGCCTGGCCACCCGCAACCGGCCTCGGCCAACTTCGACGTCTATCCGTCCAGCACCAAGCCGGCGGCCGCGCCGAAGCCGGACGCGAAGGTCGCACCGCCGCCGGCACCGCCATTCCGGCCGGGGCCGGTCCGCAAGATGGCGGACGTGCACCAGGTCATCTCGCCGCCGCTCGCGCCTAAGCCGCCGCAAACCGCGCCGGCCGCAAATCCGGCTCCCAAGCCGAAGTCGGCATCCACCGCCGGCCGCAATGGCTCCAGACTCCGCTCCGTTTGATCGCAAATCGCCGGCGCTGATTGACCCCTTTTTTTTTTTTTTTTTTTTTTTTTTTTTTTTTTTTTTTTTTTTTTTTTTTTTTTTTTTTTTTTTTTTTTTTTTTTTTTTTTTTTTTTTTTTTTTTTTTTTTTTTTTTTTTTTTTTTTTTTTTTTTTTTTTTTTTTTTTTTTTTTTTTTTTTTTTTTTTTTTTTTTTTTTTTTTTTTTTTTTTTTTTTTTTTTTTTTTTTTTTTTTTTTTTTTTTTTTTTTTTTTTTTTTTTTTTTTTTTTTTTTTTTTTTTT
Source organism: uncultured Pseudomonadota bacterium (assembly GCA_963805995.1). Classification (GTDB taxonomy): domain Bacteria; phylum Desulfobacterota; class Binatia; order Binatales; family Binataceae; genus JAJPJA01. The sequence continues at coordinate 34,113 of CAWDWL010000043.1, forward strand.
TTTTTTTTTTTTTTTTTTTTTTTTTTTTTTTTTTTTTTTTTTTTTTTTTTTTTTTTTTTTTTTTTTTTTTTTTTTTTTTTTTTTTTTTTTTTTTTTTTTTTTTTTTTTTTTTTTTTTTTTTTTTTTTTTTTTTTTTTTTTTTTTTTTTTTTTTTTTTTTTTTTTTTTTTTTTTTTTTTTTTTTTTTTTTTTTTTTTTTTTTTTTTTTTTTTTTTTTTTTTTTTTTTTTTTTTTTTTTTTTTTTTTTTTTTTTTTTTTTTTTTTTTTTTTTTTTTTTTTTTTTTTTTTTTTTTTTTTTTTTTTTTTTTTTTTTTTTTTTTTTTTTTTTTTTTTTTTTTTTTTTTTTTTTTTTTTTTTTTTTTTTTTTTTTTTTTTTTTTTTTTTTTTTTTTTTTTTTTTTTTTTTTTTTTTTTTTTTTTTTTTTTTTTTTTTTTTTTTTTTTTTTTTTTTTTTTTTTTTTTTTTTTTTTTTTTTTTTTTTTTTTTTTTTTTTTTTTTTTTTTTTTTTTTTTTTTTTTTTTTTTTTTTTTTTTTTTTTTTTTTTTTTTTTTTTTTTTTTTTTTTTTTTTTTTTTTTTTTTTTTTTTTTTTTTTTTTTTTTTTTTTTTTTTTTTTTTTTTTTTTTTTTTTTTTTTTTTTTTTTTTTTTTTTTTTTTTTTTTTTTTTTTTTTTTTTTTTTTTTTTTTTTTTTTTTTTTTTTTTTTTTTTTTTTTTTTTTTTTTTTTTTTTTTTTTTTTTTTTTTTTTTTTTTTTTTTTTTTTTTTTTTTTTTTTTTTTTTTTTTTTTTTTTTTTTTTTTTTTTTTTTTTTTTTTTTTTTTTTTTTTTTTTTTTTTTTTTTTTTTTTTTTTTTTTTTTTTTTTTTTTTTTTTTTTTTTTTTTTTTTTTTTTTTTTTTTTTTTTTTTTTTTTTTTTTTTTTTTTTTTTTTTTTTTTTTTTTTTTTTTTTTTTTTTTTTTTTTTTTTTTTTTTTTTTTTTTTTTTTTTTTTTTTTTTTTTTTTTTTTTTTTTTTTTTTTTTTTTTTTTTTTTTTTTTTTTTTTTTTTTTTTTTTTTTTTTTTTTTTTTTTTTTTTTTTTTTTTTTTTTTTTTTTTTTTTTTTTTTTTTTTTTTTTTTTTTTTTTTTTTTTTTTTTTTTTTTTTTTTTTTTTTTTTTTTTTTTTTTTTTTTTTTTTTTTTTTTTTTTTTTTTTTTTTTTTTTTTTTTTTTTTTTTTTTTTTTTTTTTTTTTTTTTTTTTTTTTTTTTTTTTTTTTTTTTTTTTTTTTTTTTTTTTTTTTTTTTTTTTTTTTTTTTTTTTTTTTTTTTTTTTTTTTTTTTTTTTTTTTTTTTTTTTTTTTTTTTTTTTTTTTTTTTTTTTTTTTTTTTTTTTGGGGGGGGGGGGGGGGGGGGGGGGGGGGGGAAAAAATAATTCGGGGAGATGGTCGGGGCGGCTCGAATTGCCTCGGTTCCTGACATTGCCGCCGGCGCATATCGGGCCTCGGTCGCGCGACCGCCACTTCCGGGCCAGTAGCAGACACCGCTTCTCTCCCCGAATACTAACCGCCGGACCGCCGGCGAAGGAAGTGAACAAAGATGCGAGTCCAGAATTCAGTGATTTGCACCACTGTTGATTGACTTCGGTCTTGGCTTATACGGCCGAAAAAAAAAAAAAAACCACTCGATAGTCAACCGGTGCGCTACTTCCAATGACCGGCGCAACTGGCCAGGTCATCGAGGTCGAAGCTTGGATGCTCCCGCCCACAAAGCCCGCATCAATCGGCCGGGGCCGCGCCTCAACACTCTTCACTCGCGTCGTTCCAAGTCACCGGAGTCGCCGCACCATTCAACAAGCCTTTTCGACGCCCTATTTCGATGAGCGTCCTGGTGCCGAATGTGTCGCGTTCCGCCGCTCATTCCTGCCCGGATGCTTCGTGGAGTGCGTTGGGCGATGTCGTATTTCAAAATGGACATCACGGCGATGATGGGGCGCTCGCCTGTACCTGCAAAGGCACATTGCGGATATGGGACGGTCCTGGCGCGCTAATGTTTCACGCCGACGTTGTCGCTGATGCCGAGCAATGGAAACTGGCTCTGCTTGCTCCTCTCGTTGGGTGCGCCATGGGCGCCAGCGTTTCATGGCTGCGATGAAGACTTTCGATGTGAACCGTTCGGCTTCTGGCATGGTCAAAGCGGTCATCGCAAAATCTCGAGCTCCTTCACATCGCGCTGATGTTCTCACATATGACGGCGTTCAGGAAGAGACTTCAGTCTCTATTCAGCGCGGGTAAGATGCTGATATTACAGCCTGTAGGGTACCCCTACCCCCGGATAGGGAGATCGATTTTCCAGGATCTCGACCTCCTAGACCGCTTCAGTGGTCAAATGCACCTGAATCGGTACATAAATTTCGCCTAAGGCAACTATGAAAACCTCCGACCAGAGTTCAGCAAAGGTGTCGTTCTTGCGCTCACCGGTGGCAAGGCAGCCTCGACCTCCGCGTCATCTGACCGCCGCCGGCAAACGCTGGTGGCGGAGCGTTGTGGATAACTTCGTCATGGAGCCGACCGACCTGCGGGTGCTGACGCTGGCGGCCGAGTCCTTCGACGCTGCCGAGGCAGCGCGCAAGATGCTGGTCGAAGAGGGCACGACATACCACGACGACAAGGGGATCTTGCATCCGCACCTTCGTCAAATCCAGAAAGATTCCGCGACCCTGGCCGCCCGGCTGATTCGCGACTTGAAGCTCGACCTGCCGCCAGCCCGGGCGCCTGGACGGCCGCCGGGACCGGGTCCAACGCCGAAGAGGAGTTACTGAAGTGCCGCGGCCGCGACGCCCGGATCGTATACGCCGGAGCAGCACAATTAATATACCTCGAAGTCTGCTTGCGTTACTCCTTGGCGAAATATCACGAGAAGAGGCGTTCGCTGCTGACCCTGAACCCGCGTCAATCGTTTCGCCCACACCGCGCAACGATGGGCTGTGGGACGGTTTCGACAATTTCATGATTGAAGACCGGCTCTCAACTTTCCTCGCCGACAAACCGGTTTTTTACTTGCTGAGTTGCTCGAAATTTACGACGCGACGCATCCGGGGGAGAGGCCGCCATGGCACTAAATTTCCGCCGGAGTTTCGCCGACTTGGGGCCGACCAATTACCAGGCCGACGTTATCGCTCGTCACACGCTGGCCGGCGTAGCCGGATTCGATATACTGCCCGGCCAACTCGACCACGGCCGGCGGGCGGATGATTGGCCTGAGGCCAGGCTGATGCGCGACCTCGTGCTCGGCGTGGAGATCGCCGACCTCCTTACGGCACGCCAACCGTCAGAGGCCGCGGCGACCGCACGGCTCCGGCGGACGGCTGGCATCGACGCGGAGCGTTGGATTGAAGGTGATACCGGGGCGCTGATTAGTTTGGCCGATGCGTGCGTGCTGGTTCGGGTTCGGCAGCGACGCGAGCTTCATGCGCGCCAAAATCTCGGCTCTCGCGCAACGGCCACCGGGCACCGGCAGCGGCTGTGGCGAACTCCGCTATAGCTCCGCGGTGAGCGTCTGATGTGGATGGCGACGAAAACATCACCTTAGGCTCTTACCATGCGGCGCCAGCTGCGATGACTGCTTCTCGGCCTTGATGCTCATGCCGATGATGGGTCGCAATTGCCGCATTCGTCATGAACCAAATTGCCATTTTCTCGCGTCTCCGGGATCGGCTTTCTCGTGTGGTCGTTCGACGCAATGGATTAGGCCCGCGGTCGCACGGGTGTGAAGTGCGGATGCAACGCGATCCGGCGGTTGCGGCGCGGGTCCGGGCGCTGCAACGGCAACTGCGGGCCGCACTCAGGAACAAGCCGGGAACGGAGGATTCATGATCATGGTCGATATCGATTTTGTTGCCGATTTTGTCTCGAACCGGACTTGTTCCTGGGCCATTACCGAACCGCTTTTCCGCGCCATCGCCGCGCGCAGGTGGGCCGCCCTGCCATCGACCATGACCGGATATCCGGCGCGCCTTGCCTCGGTCGCCGATCCTGCCGCTGTACGGCGTCTTGCTCTCGCGCCAACTCGCCGCGTGGGGACAAATGATGTTCGATCAAGCATGGCGGATCCGGCGGTGTCGACGGTCCTGATTGACGTCGATTCTCCCGGCGGCACCATCTACGGCGTCGAGGAATTGTCGACCAAAATCTTTAAGGCGCGGAAGGTCCGCGGCAAAAGGATCATCGCTTCCTGCAATTCGCTATGCGCGGCGGCGGCTTTCTGGATCGCGTCTTCCGCCGACGAGATTTGCATCACGCCTTCCGGGGAGCTCGGGTCGATCGGAGTCTTCAAGGTCCACGAGGATGTTTCGGGGGCGATGGCGGCGGCCGGGATCAAGCCCACAATCATCAGCGGCCGGCAAATACAAGGTTGAGGGCAACCCTTACGAGCCGCTCGCGGCCGACGCGCGGGCGGCCATGCAAGCCCGGGTTGACGATTATTATTCGACATTCGTCCGGGCGGTCGCGCGCAACCGCGGCGTCAAGATCGCGGACGTCACCGGCGGTTTCGGCGAAGGCCGGGTAGTCGGCGCAACCCAGGCGGTCAAGCTCGGGATGGCCGATCGGGTTGAGTCCTTCGAGCAAACGCTCGCGCGCCTCGGGGCCGGCGGTGGGCCCACAACGTGACGCGCTCCATGCGGGGCGATCCGACGATATGTCGCTCGATATGCGCGCACGCCGCTTGCGGTTGGTCTGAGGGCCTCGAACTGGCTCGCCGGCTAAGCGGGGGCGAACGCCAGCGGCTGGCTGCTGGCGTTCGTCCTGCTCGCGATCGCCATCGTGATTGCGTTGGCGCACTCGCGTTGAGCCCCTCTCGCGGTCCGGGGACCACAGTTTTTTATGCAGGTCTCTGGTTTTTTGCCGCTCTACGCCGCAACCATCTCCAAAGCTCGCGTCGCATTGCGGAGAGCGCTCTTTTCTCTCTCGGCCTCATAGTCACCTTCGTTTTTTCCGGACGGGAGCGAGCCGTCATTGGTGACGAAGTTCTCCACTTTACGCCAAGCCTCATACGCTGCTGTCGAGAACCGATCGGCGATCTGTCTGTTCACCCAAAACGCGCGAGCAAAGAACTTTTGATCCGGCGCTGTTTTGTGCGCATGAGCGCTCCATGCTATAGCGAGAAATCTTGTGGCCTCGTCGTAGGTAGCGAGCCTCTGCGTGCCCCTCTCAGCTATCCGGCTGAAAAAATAGCCAAGGAAGGCGCCCAAGAAAATCATGATAACCGTCCAGGCACGGTCGATAATCGTCGCAATCTGCGGGTCGCAGGAGCTCATCAACCGGCAGAGCCTGCGGGGCTGCTCCGCTCACGCAGTTTCTTGAGCCAGATCGCTAGAGCGGCGCTATCGCCGTGAACTATCACCCAGTGCCTGTCGCACAGAGGTCCCTGCAATGATGACTGGTTGTCTCCGGTAACTGAGCGAACGATCGCCGGGTCTGTGCAGCCGTCAAAGTCGCAGTCCTGAGGCGGCATCACCTTGGCTCCTTTAGCCGAGGGTCGTCGGTGGCGATGCATTGCGCTTCGACGGCGGCTAATTGGCGTCCCAACAGGATGCTGACGAAGTGCTGGCTAGGGGACTCGTTGTTGCCGTGGCACCCTTTGCCATTGTCGGGCAGGGTCTTGATAGCCTTCTCTACCTGGGCTTCCGCGGTGGAATAATGCAGCTTCTTACCCTCAGCGCAGTCTGCCGCGGTATCGAAGCTGAATGCGTTTTCCCATTGGCTTATCGGGGCCTCCAGCGGCAAATAAGTCCGATTGCAATCCCCAAGACGAAAGGGCTTCTCGCCGATCGGGGGCACCATCAAGTACCACCCGACCAGGGCGAGCGCTGCAGTATGGCGTAGCTTCAACGTCTGCGGTCTTCGCGTTGCCGGACGCGGCGCTTTACATGGCGGAACTTGTACCGCGCCCCGCAAAGGCGGCAAGGTTTTAGCGGAGTTGTTGATCTGGGTTTTTTGCGCATGATGAGCTTAATCGCGTACCAAACGGCTATCGCATCGGTACAACATTGCGAGCGGGTTGACAAGCGGCAACCTCGGGGCGGCCGTGGCCGGCATTTCACGGGATCCAAGGTACTTTGAAGATGGCCTTCCAATCGTACTGCCAGGTGGGTAGAACTTGGGCGGGCGCGGTCGCGCGAAGAAGCATCATGTATTTCTTCACGGCTCGCTCAAAGGTCGAGATGAAGGCATCGAGCTCCGGGTAGTGTAGGGAGTTCCGTCGGCTGATCGATCAGGTGGGCTATTTTCTTATCGGCAAACTTTTCCAGCTTCTTTGCTTTTTCCCACAGGTCCTCCAAATCGGCATAAACATGAGCCGGATCGACGTGCGCAGCATCGGGCCCGGCGTAGTCGTCAAAAGTCTTGCTCGCCATGATTTGGAATTTCGCTACAGAAGGTATATAGGCCCCGCCCCCGGATGGCCCACGCGGGCGAGTCGGCTTCCGCCCGGCCAGGATCTTGGTCGTGAAAATCTCAACAAACCGCTCTCTGGATAGGATTTGCGGATTTTTTTCGATCGACGAAAGCAGTAGCTTCATGGCTTCGCGCTGTCTGCGAACCGCTATCACAGCGAATGCCGCAAACGTGGCACCCATGAAGTCGTAGAAGGAGCTCGGTTTGTGTAAATGGGGGTTGCGCTGGATGATGGTCCGAACTTTTTTGTAAACGTGACGTCTAATCACGAGCCCCCGGAAGTCTTCATAAATCAGGTCGAGCTGTCTGTCCCATTGGTTGAGAAGGGCCTCGGCCGTTGATTTTCTTGCCATATAATTGCTGCCGCCGCGCCCTATGCGCGCAACTCGACCACCTTGGCGCCGCGCTTCCGGCTGCCGGCGACAATCTCGCTCAGCGCGCTCGCATTTCAGCAACGCGGCGCGCTGGTTGCCATACGTGGCTCATAGCCTGTATATACCGACTCATGCAACAATCTGTAATCTTCCGATGCGAGCCGTCGCTCAAGGCGCAAGCCGAGCGGGCGCCGCGGCTCGGGATGAAACCATTAGCCAGGTCCTCCGGCGGGCGCTCCGGGAGTACGCTCGAGCGGACGCTCAACTAGAATTGCCGCGGCCTAAGCGGGCGCGGCGGGGGTGCGGTGCGATGAATCCTTGGCTTCGGCGGGGCGCCATCGTGGGGTATTGGACGCGCCGCCCACGGGCGCTCAACCTAACGGGACGACCTCAATGTTCCTCATAGAATCCTTCTTCTATCTTGCCGCCATCCTCTGCGTCGCACTTAGCGCCCCTCCCGCCCTCACCATTACCATCCTCATCATCGCCTGGTTCTACTGCGGTGCCGTCCACGGCAACTACAGAGCGGAGATCCACAACTGGCAATTCGAACTCAAAATGCAGAAAAGCCGACTCTGGCAACGCGTTGCCGACCTGCGCGAACGCCTGCGCCGTATCTACGACATCCGCCACCGTGGATGACGAGGATGGCGCACCCGATATGGCGGCGGCGGTCTGGCTTCAATTCGATGGGCCGACCTGGTGCTGACGATTCTGCTGTACCTCGGGGGCGAGCCCGACCGTCGTGCGCACGGGTACCATCCGGGCGCCAAGCCGGTCAAGGAATGTCCGGGATTAACCCCACGCTCATTTCGGCCGGCAAATATAAGCCCGAGGGCAATCCATACGAGCCGCTCGATACCGGCGCCAAGGCGGCGATGCAAGCGCGGATTGACCGATTATTACTCGACGTTCGTGCGGGCGGTCGCGCGCAACCGCGGCGTCGGCACTCAATCCGTGGTGAACGGCTTTGGTCAAGGCCGGGTGGTCGGCGCCAACGAGGCGGTCAGGTTGGGGATGGCCGATCGGGCGGAGTCGATGGAGCAAACCCTGGCGCGCCTCGGCGCCGGCGGTGGGGCCACACGGGGCGCGGTCAATGCGGGGCGACGCCGACGATATGTCGCTCGATATGCGCGCGCGGCGCCGTTTCTGGCGGCCCTCTCTAGTTCGCAGATCCGTAGCTACGAGGCCGCTGGCGAGGGCTGACTTTGCCCTGACTTTGCCCGACTTTGCCCGGACAGCGCTGCCCGGAGCGGTATTGTGCGCCACTTCGGGCGCCCAAAAGTGGCCGAAAACACTGATAAAAAAGGCGTCGAGTGAACTTCGTTGCCTTTGAGTCCCTGGCCTGAATCGGACTGCAAAACCTCCATTCAACGGTTCGAATCCGTTCGCCGCCTCCAAAAAATCTCTTGAATAATCCATGGGTCACCAGACGATGCCTTAGCAGGGTGCTGATGAGGAGTTTCGTGGGCGACCCAGCGCTTGGTGGTTCCGCACCTGCTAGGCGCCATCTGGAGCGGCGGGCGAAGTGAGAGCCCGGGGCGACCGCGTCACAGATGAATATCCCAGATGTTCGCGTCGCGTTCGAGGTCAATCAGGGCTTGAGCTTGTTCGCGCAAAGCCCTGAAGTAGTCAATATAGACTTCGTTGTAGGTGCGCTGGGCGTCCAGGATTTCCAGCAGAGAACCGGTGGCGCCTTCCTGTTTTCTGGCCGCGTAAACTTCCTCGGCCTCCCGGAGAATTTCCTGGGAATATTCTTCGACCCGATCTACCGCCAGCGAGTAGCGCTCGAATGACTCCCTGATCTCCATCTCGGCCCTTAGTTGGGCGGCGTGCAGCACCCGGGCCATCTGCAGGTTGGAATTGTGCACCGCCTCTAATTCGCCGCGATTCAGATTCGACAGCGGCAGCGGCATCGACAGCGCCACGAAAGCGCCGTCCCAGGCCGGGCTGGGATCGACCAGGTTGGTGGACTGGGTAAAGTGCGCATAGTTGCCCTGCACGGTAAGGTCGGGCCACCGGTTGGCTTTGACCAGCTGGAGCTGGGCCTTGGCGCCTTCAACGGCTTGGCGTGCCGTCTCAATATCGCCGCGCGAGGCCAGGGCGTGAGCGATTAACTCGTCCCGCACGAAGTGGCGGGGCGCCAGGGCGAGGTTGCCGCGCGGATATGCCAATTGGTCGTCGCGGCCCATCAGGAGCGCCAGATGGAACAATTTCTGCCGCAGGCTGGACTGCGCGGTTAGCAACGCGTCGCGTTCGTCGAGCACGGCGAGGTGTGAGCGCAGCAGATTAACGTGCAGATTCTTGTCCGCAAATCGGGACCCGATCCCGGGATGGAGCAGATGCTCGGCGCGTCGCAGGGCCTGGTAATGAAAACGCACCACGAGCGATTGCGTCAAGGTATCGGCGAACTCGCGAGCCGCATCGGCGCGCAGATTGCGCACAAAATTGGCCAGCTGCGCGTCACTCTGCCGCACCGCACTGTTGGCCACCGCGGTGCGCGCCCCGATCTTGCCGCCGAGCAGGATGGTCTGGCTCACCCCCGCGCCCCAGGCGGTAGGCTGTTTGTGATGGGATATGTCACCGCCATAGATTCCGCCCACCACCGGGTCAGGATAGACCCGGGCCGCTGCCGCCTGGCCCTCCAATATCGGAGTGTTGAGCTGCTGGGCGGCGAGGTCGAGGTTGTATTTTTCAACCCGGCCCAGGAAGTCATCCAACGAAATGCTTGGCAGCGCAGGCAAGGTGGGTAATGGGCCGGCGAAACGCAAGCGTTGTTCCGGTTCCGGGCGCTTGTTGCCGGATTTGGGAAATTCGCCTGGCGCTTCGGAATCAAGCGGTGCTTGAAGATCTTCAGGCTCTTCGTTCCCTTGATCCGGAACGCCTTCTGTCGAAGACAGGGTGTGGATTGACGGAATCGGGGGCGCTGGCGGCGCGGACGTTTCCACGCCAGCGGAGAGCCCATTGATTTTGCCTTCAAGTGTTCCTTCGAAGGCAAAAGCCCGGGCGGGACTGAGGGAAAAAAGGACCGTTGCCACAATCAGTAGTGCCTGGCGCCACATAGTTTCTCCTGCCCCGTTTAGTTAAGAAGAAAAATAAGTGAAAACAAGTTCTCCATAGCGGCCGATCACGCATCCGATGCGCGACCGGGCCAGTCCGTGAACGGCGGTCGAATTCCGATCGCGCAATCGGGCCTGAACTGAACGGGATCCATGAATCGGTTGGTCAAATTGTGCGTGGGGCGCTATATCCGTGGCGATGATGGATCCCGCCTTGACATGGACGTTGGCGGTGGCGCTGTCGATGGTTTCGTCGGTGTCGGCGGCGCTGAAGTTCGCGGACCTCGGCGAATTCGCGGCCACCCTGGACAATTATCGTATCCTGCCGCGCGCGCTGGTCGCGCCCGCAGCGTGGATGATTCCCGCGCTGGAGGCGTTCGCGGCCCTGGGCCTGCTCCTGCCTGCCAGCAGGGATGGTGCGGGTTTGCTGATGGCGGCGCTGCTGGCGATCTTCACGGCGGCAATCGCAATCAATCTTGCGCGGGGACGGCGCGAGATCGACTGTGGATGCTTCGGCCCCGCGCTGAGGCAGACGCTGAGCGGATGGCTCATCGCGCGCAACGCGATCCTGCTTGCGGCCGCGGCGGCGGTCGCGATTCCCGCGCGAAGCCGGCCGCTGGAAGCGGTGGACTTGATTACTATTGTGCTCGGTGCAGGAACATTGATGGTGCTGTATATATCGATGAATTACCTGCTCGCCAACGCGCCGCGCAGCCGCGCCCTGGAGCGCTTTCATGCTTGAAGCGCTGCTGATCTCCCAAATTGTGCTGTGGATCTCGCTGTTCGCTCTGGCCGCCGTGGTGCTCGCGCTGATTCGCCAGATCGGTGTGCTGCACGAGCGCATCGCGCCGCTGGGAGCGCTCACGATCGATCACGGGCCAGGGGTGGGCGACCGCTCGCCCGTATTCGATCTGCTCGATATACGTCAACGCCCGGTCTCGATTGGCGCTCCCGACGCCGGCGGCGGTAGCACCTTCCTGATGTTCATTTCTCCCAGTTGTCCGGTGTGCAAAAAACTCCTTCCGGTAGTGAAATCGATCGCCAAAAACGAACCCTGGGTAAGGCTGGTGTTCGCCAGCGACGGCGACCCTGCGGAACAAGAGCGTTTCTTCCAGGCCCAGCATATCGAAGACTATCCGTTGGTGCTCTCGGCCGAATTGGGAATGGCCTTTCGCATCGGCAAGCTCCCCTATGCGGTTCTGATTGACGAGCAGGGCACGGTCCGCGCCAAAGGCCTGGTCAACACGCGCGAGCATCTGGAGAGCATCCTGCAGGCCCAGCAACTTGGCGTCGCTTCGATACAGGAATATCTGCGCAGGGGCAATCCACCCGCTTGATCTCAAATAGCGATCATTTATTTTCGCTGCGGCGCCGGCATTTTGATGCCTGGCGCCACGGGCCGCGCCGCTTCGCCGTCCTGCGCCACTTTGAACCCCATCGCCTGGAGCATTGCGGCCAGCCGCCGGCGGGTCTCGGTGACGTTCTCCATCTTGTGCGTGCGGTACTCGCGGATCTCCCCGGCGGTGTAAGTTACGAAGTGATTGGGAAGCTGAGGCCGGCTGAATGTCAGCAGCATCCAGTTCAGTACCTGCGCGACCTCAGCGTCGCTCAGCGGGGCCGCGGCCACGCCCGGGACCTCGGCCAGGTAGGCCCGCCCCTCCGGGATATGCAGGAAGTAGCCCATCGAGTTCGCCAGGCGCGGAACGCTGCCGGGAATTCCTTGCGCATGCGGCTGATGGCAGCCCCAACAGTTGAGCGTGTAGATTTGATCGGGAGGCGTGCCATAGGCAGGAGCCGCCGCGGCGAGCAAAGCGATCGGTATCAGCGCCTGCCATTTCATTGATGATCGCGTTTCCTACTTCGCGACCTCCGCCTTGACGGCGTTGGTTCCGAGGATGTGCAACTCGCGGTAAACCTCGCTTGAAGTCATGGGCCGGGCCCGATCCTGCTTGACCTCGCGGGCGGTAAATGGCTTGAAATCCTTGGGCAGAAGCTCCGCATTGAAAGCGGTCAGGAGATGGTTCAAGAGCGCAGCGATATCATCGTCGCGCAGCTGCACCCACGACTGCATGAAACCGTTGTAACGCGTGCCGTGCACCGTGATAGGACCGTTCAGACCGAACGACAGCACGTGCACCAGGTATGCGCGGCCATCTTTTGAGCGCGCGAAGTATCCCGCTGAATCGGCCAGCGGCGGATACATTCCGGGAACACCCCGGCCGTCTGACTGATGGCAAACGGCGCAGTGCGCGAGGAAAAGTTCGGCTCCAGCAGCGCTGGCCAAGCGGACCCCCAACATGGCCGTGCCGATGGCCAACATCGCCGCCAGGAGTATCGCGCCAAAGATCGAATCGGCCGGCGCGCGCTGACTATCGGTTTGGGCGCCACGCATCAGGCCAGCCGCCGACGGCTTTCAGCTTTTCATCCCAAGCTTCACGGCCGTGGTGCAGTTGACTACAAAGCTGGGACTTCCAAAACACCACGTCACGCCATTGTCGAGCTGGGTGCGATACAACGGCAGGTCGCCCTGGTTGTTCTGGCAGAAGCAGCGGCCGCAGTCATCCTTTCCGCAGCAGTCGCGATAACCGATGATGTATTCCTTGCCGTCGACCGGATGCTTGCAGGTTCCAACCCATGAAGTCGGTGACATGACAGTACCCGGAGGACACTCCGTGGTGCTGCCGCCGCAGCATCCGCACAGCGAACCGTCCAGGCTGCAGTAGCGCCAGTAATCGCAGGCCAGCGGGTCGCCCTCGCCGGCCTCGGCCGCGTTGGCGCGGCCGGACACTCGCGCCACCGGCAGCAGCGGGAACAAGGCCGCGCCCAGGATCAGCTTTCCCAGCAGCCCCAGGATTCCCCGGCGCGAAGTCCTCATCGCCACTGTCCGAGTTATCCGTTCAACCAGCGCATCCATTACTTTTGGCCCATACGAATTTCCCGCCTAAAGCCCGAAGATCCACATCGGAAATCCGGGCAGTTGGTCCAACGCTCCCAGGTACCTTCCGCTGGCGGTTGAAAAAGATTGGAGCATCGGCGCGCTGGGGAGCCCGCCGAGTTCCGGCAGTGAGACCACGAACATCCGGGGGTCGCGATCCTGGGTAACGTAAATTTCGAGTCCCGAGCGCGGGAGTACGATTTTGTCCACGCGTTGCTTTTGCGTCGTGTTGAAGACCCATACTTCAGTTCCGGCCTGCTTGTGGGTCCATTCGCCGCCCCGATGCATCAGGACGTAAATCAACCCGCCGGATGAATAGCTTGCGAGCGGTTGATATCCGCCCGGCCGCCATCCGTCGTTGCGCTCCTTGTCGGTTACCAGCGCCCAGGGTGCGCCTGCCGCGGCCGGTTCGCCCGACCAGTCAACCGGATGAACCATGCCGTGATAGCTGATGAAGTAGGCGGTCTTGCCAATCACGGCCGGAACGCTGAACACGGGGTCTTTTTCCGGGTCGAAGAACGGCGCCGCCATCCGCTTGGAGCCCGTTACCTTGCCGTTGTCATCGAAGTCCACCGTGAGCATCGCGCCGTCGCCGCATAACGACTCGAACCGGCGCGAACCGGAAACCAACGCCCCCGTACATCCGGCGGTTTCGATTTCGCCCAGCGCCTTGTTGTGGGTTACATCCACTACCGTCATCGAAGTGGCGGGCGTCAGGTTGGCGACCAGCAGGAAGCGGCCGTCGGGAGTTACCGCCAGCGCCGAGCTATCGGGTGGAATATGGAGCTGGCGTTTGGGGGGAATTACCACTTCATGGGCAGGGGCGAGCGACTTCGCGTCGTAGATCGTGACCAGATCGGTACGATCGCCGCGCGAGCCACGCGAGTAAAAGGTGTCCGCCATGAAAATGGATTTGTGATCGGGCGATAGCGCGGCGGTGCTCAGCAGTCCGCCGGTGAGCATCCCGAGGATCTGTAGCGCGTCGCCGTCGACCACCTCGACTTTGGCTGCTTCCTCACTGTCGAGCCCGGCGGGGCTGATTAAAAACACCCAATGCGGCTGCATCGGGCCGAGTTGGCGGACCCGCACCCCCTCCGGCGGAGCGGTCTGTGCCAATGCTCCGCTCGCCAGCACGCAGATCGCGAGGCAGACGGATAGTGCCGAGTAAAATCCTCTGAGCATTCGCTTCCCTGCAAAGCTCTCCCGCGACGGTCCGGACCCACGCTCGCGCCGGCGGCGTCCGGGACTGAAAGCCAGGGCAAGACCGTCAAACCCCTATGGATGCGTACCCAAGCCTTTTGGCGATGTACCATCTTGAGGGAAGTCTTACAACGATTCCTTCAGATGGTGCCTGGCAGGGTGCGGAAAAAAGCAGTTTCGTGGGCGGCACCGCATATGGCGGTTACGCACCCGGCATGAAAGATGGCTTCATTCCTCAATCTTCTCTCACCTCCGGGAGAGACAAGCGCCCTGTTTCAGGCGCGCGATTAGGAATCCGTCAGTGCCGGTAAATCGTCTCCTGCACATTCTCCATTTCGGTGTTTACCTGCTCATTCCAAAACCGCATCGCGCGATAACCTTGCGGCGAAGTGGACTCAGCCTCAAAGGGCCGTTCGGGAACCGCTCCTGCCTGATCCTCGCAGAGGACGATTCCTCGCCAAGGGGATTGAGACGCAAGATCATCTCGATCTTTGCTCTGCCGCTGGGGGCAAATCGCTTCGCGCAGATCCTTCGACACGGCCTGCGTTGCTCGCCGGCTCAGGATGACACACTCACGGAATGCAGAAACTCGAGCATTCTCTCCCTCCGGGAGAGACAAGAGTGAGGGAGCGGGCAGCGGAAGTCTTTTTTCCGCGGCCTGCCAGGCGAACTCCTTTGCGTACTTTAAAAACAGTTTCCTGAGCGGGGGACGTGGGTCATCATTGTGCCAATGACGATGGGGATTCGGATGCGGTTGGGACCGTGCTCAGCTCAACAGCCCCATGCGAGGGCTAAAGTTTGCCTAATACCAATTCGGTAGCCGAAGAAGAGATCGTCAACGGGCGCGAACGCAGCGTCCTTTCTTATCGCGATTACCGGCTTTATCTGGCGACGTCGTTTTTCGCGAGCCTCGCCACGCAGGCGCAAGCGGTCGCCGTCGGATGGCAGATCTACGCAATCACGCATAGTGCACTCGCGCTGGGCTACGCGGGCCTGATGCCGTTTATCCCGATCCTGTGCTTCCTGCTGCCCTCGGGGAGCCTCGCCGATCGCGCCGATCGGCGTCTGATTATGGGGCTCGCATCGATGGTCCAGGGAGGCGTCTCCGCCCTGTTTCTGACTTTGACCCTGCGCCACGTGCACACGGCGTGGCCGTTTTACATCGTCTTGCTGCTGCTCGGCTCCGGGCGCGCACTCGGATGGCCCGCGCGCCAATCGTTTCTGCCGCTGCTGGTGCCACAGGGACGTTTCACCCAGGCAATCAGCTGGAACAGCGCCGCATTTCAGACCGCTACCATCCTGGGCCCCGCGTTGGGTGGAGTGCTCTATCTGCTGGGGGCCGCCACCGTCTATGCGACCTGTGCGGTCACGATGATCGCGGTCGCCATCGCGACCTTCCGCATCAGCATAAGCGGCCGGGCCAAGACCGCCACCAGCGGACCGAGTGGATTCAGACGGCTGATCGCGGGCGTCGAGTACGTCTGGAGCAATCCGCTGCTTTTGGGCGGGATGACGCTGGATTTCTTCGCCGTCCTGTTGGGCGGTGCGACCGCACTGCTGCCGATTTACGCGCGCGATATTCTGCATATCGGTCCCAGCGGTCTGGGCTTGCTGCGTGCCGCGCCTGCGTTGGGCGCAGCTTCGGTGGGAATCCTGCTGGGCCATGCCCCGATTCGGGAAAAATCCGGAAAGAAGATGTTTGGCTGCGTGACGCTGTTCGGGATTGCCACCATCGTTTTCGGCCTCTCGCGCAGTTTTACGCTCTCCATGCTGGCGCTCGCCGTGATGGGTGCGGCGGACATGGTCAGCGTATACGTCCGCGCCACCATCGCGCAGCTAGCCACTCCCGATGAAATGCGCGGCCGCGTAAGCGCGGTCAACGGGATCTTTGTAAGCGGTTCCAATGAACTCGGCGAGTTCGAGTCGGGTTTGACCGCGCACTGGTGGGGCAGCGTTGCGGCCGTGGTAGTTGGGGGAATCGGAACCCTGGTCGTGGTGGTTTTCGGCTGGCGGCTGTTTCCCACCTTGCGCGACATCGAGGACCCGGCTGAGGTTCGGCCGGTGCAGTAGGCTGCCGCCGGAAATAATTGTCCGCGGATTTTTTGCGACCGGTTGCTGAGGGTTCAGTGATCTCCTGGTGGAAGACCTAACCCCTTCCATGAAAGGCAATGGGGATCAGCAGACGGTCTTGCTCCCGTTACCTTTCAGGGAACGGGTCGGGGGTTAGGTCTTCCGCCCGCATCACCGATTACTCTCGTCGGCGGATGCTGGTCGTGGTAAAGAGCGCTCTGGAACATGCGCCGCGCAACGCCGTGAGCAGCGGTGGTGGGACGCAGTTCAAACCAAGCATGCGAGGAGATCAAGCCAATGGGACGACTCGACGGGAAAGTAGCGGTAATAACCGGTGCGGCGAGTGGAATGGGGCGGGTGACCGCAATCCGCTTCGCGCAGGAGGGCGCCGCGGTGGTCGTCACCGATCTTAACGAACAGGGCGGCGCGGACACCGTCGCCGAATGCGGCAAGAGCGGCGGGCGCGCGGTCTTCCAACGCGTCGATGTAATGAACGAGGCCGACATCAAGGGCGCGGTCGATCGCGCGGTCAAGGAATTCGGCAAGCTGGACGTGATGTTCAACAACGCCGGTCTGGGTGGCGCGGTCGGCGGAATCGAGTCGATCACCGTGGAGAACTGGGATCGCACTCACTCGATACTGTTGCGCGCCGTGTTCCTTGGGATGAAGCATTCCGTGCCCGCCATCCGTAAGGCGGGGGGCGGATCGATTATCTCGACCGCTTCGATCGCCGGATTGGATGGTGGCGCAGGTCCGATCGCATACAGCGCGGCGAAGGCTGGCGTGATCAACCTGACCAAATCGGTGGCGCTCGAGGTCGGCAAAGATCGGATTCGGGTCAATTGTATCTGTCCGGGCGGAATCAACACGCCGCTGATTTTCAATAACATCCCGGGCGGCTATGAAGCGGCGGGACAGTTCCTCAAGACCCTGCAACCGATTCAGCGCGCGGGCCTGCCCGAGGATATCGCGGCGATGGCGCTGTTCCTGGCCAGCGACGAATCGCAATGGATTACCGGCACCGCGATGGTGGTTGACGGCGGCTTCACCGCGGGTCGCACATTCTTCGCCAACGCGGCGGCGGCGATGCAGGTCCCATCCGGGTTCGCCGGCCCCAGTTTCGAGGCGCCCGAGTGGAGCGGGCGCAAAGATAAGTAAGGAGGACGAGCCGATGGCAATTGAAGTATTGGCCAGTGGTTATACGCTGATTGAAGCGCCGCGCGTCGACGAACACGATCGGCTCTACTTCAGCGACGTGCGCGTCAACGGGGGCGTCTATCGGCGCGACCGCGACGGACGCATCGAGACCCTGATTCCCAAACGCAAAGGCGTGGGTGGATTGGCCCTGAACGAAGGCGGCGGTTTTGTGGCCGGCGGCAAGAGCCTGATCTATTGGGATGAGAAGACCCGGCAAAGCCGCGACCTCTTTACCCAATTCGAAGGACGTCCGCTAAGAGGTCTCAACGACATGCAACCCGATGACCAGGGCAGCGTGTACGTTGGTTCGCTGGAGTTCGATGATACCAAGCCCGACGAGCGGATTCCCTGCAATTTGTTCAGGGTCGATCCCGACGGCAAAGTCACCAAGCTGTGGGAAGGTATCGAAGTCACTAATGGCATGGGGTTCAGTCCTGACCGCAAGCTCCTCTACCATTGCGACACCAGCACCGAGGCGGTCTGGGTCTATGACGTGATGCCGGATCGGACGGTCAAGGATCGCCGCATCTTTGCCAAAGTCGAAGGCTGGCCCGATGGGATGGCGGTGGACGCCGAAGGCGGGGTCTTCGTCGCGATGGCGCATGGTGGCGAGGTGGTACGAATCAAGCGTGACGGCACCATCGACCGGCGGATCAAGATCCCGCAATCGTTCGTCACCAGCGTCACGTTTGGCGGCCCCGACCTGCAGGATCTGTACGTGGTCACCGCGCGCGACAAGATCGCGATGGGTACGGTTTATCGGATGCGGTCGGATATCCCGGGCCTGCCGGTCCCCAGGACGCGCTTTCGGTAAAACACAATGAGTTGGAGCAGGAGCTGATAGTAGAGTGACTGCGGGCAAATCCGCTCAGTCCTGGCGCAGCAGCAATCCGCGGATGTAGCGCGGATCGATTGCGGCGTCGGGACTGAATTCGGAGAACTCTTCTTCGAACAGGCTCAGGCACGACCGCACAAAATCGTGGGCGCGCTTGAGTAGGTCGCCATCCAGCTTCCGGGCGAGCATTGCGTCCACCGTCTTTCGAAATTCCGCGGTCAGATGCGCGGGCGTATCGGCGGTGAGCAGTGCCCGCACTTCAGGCAGGCGCGAGACCGCGATTGGCGCGGGCGTCGGCCGTCCCTCGAGCGCCTGGTTGATCAGTCCGGTCAGCAGGATCTGGCTCAGCCGAATCTCGCGTCCGGCGACCTGGGAGCGGAAGGCGGCCGAGGTTATATCGACGCTCAAGGCCTGGGCGAACAACGGCGCCATCGCCTCCAACTGCGACAACACGCCGTAAGCGACGTGCAGGTCGCGCATTTCCCTGAAGTCGCGCGCCACCACCGAAGGCGAGCGGTCCAGGCCGCCGTAAAAGCGCGGGGCGGTCAGCAGGAAGCCCTCCAAAGCCTCAAGATAGGGCGAATCCAGGTAGGGAATCGAGCGCATCTTGACCGGGCTGAAACCGAGGCTGACGACCAGCGCTTCAGCGCGTTTGCGCAAGTCGATCGTCAGGCTTACGCCCAGGCGTAACAACAGTTTGAGATGGGTCTCGCGCAAGTACTCAATGGCGGTGTTGAGGTCCCCGCCGGCCAGATGTTCCAGGCCCAGGTTCATGTAATGATGGGTCAAGTCGATGGCTTCGCGAACCGCTTCGGGGTCGCCGAAGTCGACGGAGCGCGCCACCAGCACCTGGTTGGCCACCAGCGCCATCTCGGAGCGAATCTGCCGTTTGCCTTGCGCCGCAAAGCCCGCGGTCAGGGCGGCGTTGAACAGCGAGGAGTCGGCTCCCGGCGCCATCACCGCCATACTTAGCTGTCCCTCGTCACCCAAGGTCTCTTCGCGATTGGGCGGAATGTGGGAGCGGCGGATTTCGTCGAATTGCCTGGGGTTAAGGTAGCCGAACACGCTCTGGGCTTCAAAAAAATCGGGGAAGCCGCGGTCGCTCAGACGGGCGCTGCGGTATTGATAGGCCTGCTCCTCCAGTTCGGCGTCCACACCCCAATAAACCTCGTCGAGGAGACTGCTGAAGTAGTCGTAGTCGCGCTCGAACATCTCTTCGAGAATTTCCTGGATGAACGGCAGAATGTTGTCGTGACGGATGAACTCGACCGCGTAATACTCGTCGAACTGGATCACGCGGTTGACCACGTCGAGTGCCGCCTGGGCTTCGTCGAGCCGATGCACCTTCAAGTAGCGGCGCATCAGCAGCGTGACCATCTCGATATCCAGTTCCATCAGGGCCTCGGCGGCGTGCCGCCGGCCGCCCTCTGTCATCGCCTCGATCCACTCGCGCATGCGGGCGAAATTGACGCGGTCCTTGTTCCAGCAGTCGAGATCGAACAGGCCTTTGACCTGCTCGGGAGCCGCCATCGAGAGCAAGTCGCCGGCGTCGGCGCTGCCGATTTCCTTGAGCGTGTAGAAAAGCGTTTCCGGTGCAAAGGACTGCACCAGGCGCTCGGCTTCGGGTGCGGAAAGTATCAAATCGCGCTTTTGTCGCGCGGGTAAACCATAAAGGAACTCAAGCTTTTCCTGGAACGGAAGATTGATGAATTCCGAATGTGTCTGCGTTCGCATGAAAGCTTGCTGTGGCTATCCCCCAGTTGGTTATAACGGCGTCGCGACTCAAGTCGAGCCGCAACCGATCCTCTGTGGCAAGATTACGCTTGGCTTTCCAAAGCGATCAAGCGGGTTTCGCAATTGAAGAGGAATCGGCGTCGCTTGACTTGCGAAACCGATTATGACGCGGGGATGCCGGCGCGCGTGATTTGGGTCGAACGGTTTGCTCGGCCATACTTGAAAGTGTTCTAGACCCTTTCGCAGGCCAGGGAGAGTTGCTGAGCAAGCCAATAACTGGATGGATGCGGCCTGGCGTCTGTCTGGCCACTGACTATATCACCTTGCCAGGCCTGAAGCGAAAATAGTCCGGCAGAGGTGCGTTACCCTGATTGGACCCTGATTAGACCGGCGATTTCACGCGGAAGGCACGGTTGCCATAGCGGTCCAGGGAGACTACCTCCTCGACCGGGCGCCGATGGGTCGGTCCGTAGCGTCCGGCCGGCCAGCCCAATGGCACGACCGCGCACGGAGCCACGTTCCAGGGCAGGCCGAGCGCGCGGCGCGCCAGGAAACGGCTCCACAACGGCAGCGTGATCAGCGCCGCTCCGAGCCCCGCGGCGCGCGCGGCGAGGAGCAGGTTCTGCACCGAGGGGAAGATCGACCCGTACATGCTGGCGGCGGCGATCGGAGGCCATGGCGGAATAAACCCCTTGAGGCAGGCGACGATTAAGACAGGAATCTCTACAAAATGATTTGCCTGCCACTCCACCGCGTCGATAATACGCAGCATCGCCGGGTCGCCGGCGCGCTTCGCCATCCGGCGGCCGATGCCTCCGTAAAGGTTCCACGCGCGGCGATTGAGCTTACCCAGCCGCGCCTTGACCACGGGATCCTTGACCACGACGAATTCCCAGTTCTGGGCGTTGGATCCGGTCGGCGCCTTCAGGGCGAGCTCCAGCAGATGAAGCACCAGGGCGTCGTCCACCGGGTCGGGCTTCAGCCGGCGGATCGCCCGCTGCGTGCGCATCGCCTCCTCCAGCGGCATGTTCAGCGTTTCCGGTGACGTCATGCAGTCCTCCAGCGAAGTTACGCGATTGCGTGCCTGATCCCGGTCACAAACGTATTGGGGCAGAGTCTCTTTCGGTCCCTCCCGCTTATCCTGAGACTATTCGATAAATGGCTTGTGCCGTGCAATGCAGCGGTATTGGTGTGCAGGGGCTTGGGTTTGTACCCTCTCCGTTTATGTGTAAGGGAGAGGGGAGGGTGAGGGTCTCTGGGCGCATCAAGTAACACCAAACGCATTGGCGCACAATGGGATTCTGCATGCCTGATTCATCTTTGCAGGCCCGCCTGCACCCACACCCTAACCCTCTCCCTGGCCAGGGTGAGGGCATCAATCAGGTCTTGAGCCGCCAATTCCACATATTGCTCAGGGCAGCGGACACGCGGCAGCGGCGAGGGCCTTGATCTCGGCCGCATCGGCCGCGAGAAGAAATCCGGCGCGGACGGCCTCGTCAGTCGCGGCGTCGGATCGGGCCAGGTACTCGCGGCGTCCGCCCGGATAGAGCGCGGCGAGCTTGGCGGCGTCGAAAAGGTGAGTCGTGCCGAAGAGAAATGCGAAGGTTGCGCCTTTTTGTCCCAGGCCAGACAGTACCGCGGTGGGCGCATCGACCCACGGTGTGCGGATGCCGCCTCTGACGTTGCCATTCCCGTCGGTGGCAAGATGCGGCGGCTGGACCGTGGAAAGCTCCAGGCGCGGCGCCTGCGGGGCGGGCGTACCGTCCCGGACCCATCGATCGAGCGTCGCGATGGCGGCCTGGCTGACGTAATGAAACTGAAGGCCGGCGTTGATCGGCTCTTCGGTTGCCATACCCATGATCGAGGATAACGGAGCGTTCAACTCGGTGAACCGCTCGGCGGATAGCGTGCCGTCGTCAAGCTGCGACGCGACGAGCCCGTAGGCGTCGAAGTGGGCGGCGCCCGCCACCTCCCATAATCGCAGCCGCTCGGCGTCGGGCTGGCGCGCGCCGATACCGCCGAGTTTGATTACGTCGGTCTCACTCTGAATCGTCAGCACGGGGACCCGGACGTCATCCCGGATACGCTCGGCGCCCTCAAAGAGCGGGCTGTCACCAGCCAGGTCCGGGTTGCGCCGCGAACTGAAAAAGTCACCCTCGATCGAGGCCCCGTTGCCGCCCCGGCCATGGACCAGGAAGGCGTCGAAGACCCGGGCCAGGCGGTCCACCGCGTTGATGTAGGTGACGAGGAAGATCGCCGATTGCGAGGCCCCGACAGCGATTATGCGCTGAGCGGCCAGCGGTCCGAGCGGTCCGCTGCCGGGGGACTCGCGTATCGCCTGTCCGGCCTGAGTGAAGATGTCGTAGGCGAATGCGTCGCCGGGATGCAACAGCGGTTGGTAGCGCTGCGGGTTCGCCTTCCTCAAATGGAGACCGGCGGCGAGCGGGCCGCCGCCTTCGATGCCGACGATTTGTACTGAAACCCCCACCCAGGCCATCCCCTCGCGCAGCAGATGGCGATGCATCATCAACCAGTCGGGTGCAGCGTCAAGGCCGCCGCTGACGTTGAGCCATTCGGCCACGACCGTGCCGTTGAAGCGTTCCGGTTGGCGCGGCCGGCAAATCACCATCCGGGTCGTGAACGGCGCCGTCGCCGCCGGCCGCGCGTCCCAGCGGCCATCGTTGCCGCGCCCGCCCGCCAGGGCATAAGAGGCGGCTTCGCCCGAGATGAAATATTCCTCGAGCACGTACCCCAGCGATTCGAGGTTATACTGGCCCAACCCGATCGTCGGTGTGCCGATGACCGGACCCTGCAATGAAGTGCTGGTGCTCATGTTTCCCTCCACTGTCGATTGCGTGAAGACGCGCCCGAGCCCATTTCATCGAAAGTGTAATTGGCCTGAAACGAAATGATTCCTCGACATCTGATGCGCGAAAGGTCCGTGGATGAGGGCGAAACCGTGTGCCGTGAATCGGGGTGTGTGACCACTTCCTCGCCCTCTTCTCGGACATGGAGAGGGGATAGGAAATAGCCCTTACGTCTTGGTGTTCTTGGCATGTGAGAATATTTCGTTTGGGTCTCGTGCTCAGCCGCCCAGCCGCGTGACTTGAAACATCCCCTGTTCAATCAGACCACCGCCCTGATAGCAGCTATAGCCTCCCCGCATCGTACCGGGTTCGGAGCTGTAGCCGGTGTAGTTGCAATTGGAGACGTCGGACGGGACCAGGACCGAAAAGCGGATTTGCTTGCCACTCACCCTTCCCGAAGTGATCTTGCCGTTTTTGGCGTCATTGCCGTTGCGGCATATCGCGGTGCCGACCGCGCAGGTGTAATGCCCGCTGACCTCTGAGCCGTCTTCGACAATCGTGAAGGTGATATTGTTGACCGCTCCGCATCGGCTCCGGTCGCGTAGCGTCGCCATGCACGGCGTAACGCGCAGCGTGCCTGTCCAGGTACCGGAAAAGCCGGCCGGCGGGTTGTCCGTTTGAGCATCGGCCGGGCCGGTAGCGCCCGGACCGGCGGCCAGGATCGATCCACACAGGATACAAAGAATCAGACAGCGTTTACTCAAACCCATCTCCATCTTCCTCAAAAGCCTTTCCTGGCAAAAATCCGATACCACTGGATGCGCACGCTCATCTCTTCAATCTTCTTGTCGAAGTCCGCCAAAGTCATTTGGGCCTGTGCGCAGTCACTGTTACCTTGCGCGGAAGACGCTTGCCGCACCCGATCGACATAGACGAGGTCGTCGCGCAGGGCCGCGCAGGAATAGTCTGCTTCCTGAGCCCTCGTACATGAGTCGGTCGCGCGCCCGCCATGCTCCGACACCGCGGTAGGCGCTTGTTCGCCACAGGCCGGATCGGTTTTGACGATTCGATAACAGGGATTATCCTGCGGGCAGCTTCTCCAGATTTTCATCACCAGGAGGCTGCGATGCGCAAGCATGGGACCGGCCGAACCCATCAGATCGATACACTGGGCACGGAGCGGGTACGCGATCGGTTGCCCACAAGCTTGATCAAGTTCCTGTTCGAAACTGCTGACCGGCACGCCGTGCAATTTTACCATGGGCGCTGTACCAGGCGTGCAGGCGTTCAGGAGCAACAACAGAACGGTGAAAAATTTCCCTTTCCCGCGCATCGGCTGGCGCCCCGCGGGCGGCGCGCCAACCAACGGCCACCCGGCCGGCTTGCGGCGGATAACGCGCCGCCGCAGGGTGCGCCGCGACGTGGTCCGGTCAAGCATGGCGAAGCATCGCCTAACAACGTCAGCGAAAACTGTCAAGCGGAGTTGCGGATGCCTGGCGTCGAAAGCCGCCCGCTCAATGGCCGGATTCCGCCGTCACGGTCATCGGCGCTTTGCGCAGCACGAAGTAGAAGGGAATCATCAATAGCAACCATGCGGCCAGCATCCGGTAGATGTCGTTGAAGGCCAGCACCGCGGCTTGCGCCTGGATGATGCCATAGACCATCGCCAAGCCCTGCTTTTGACCGCGCTGCATCTGCAACATCCCGAACACCGGGCTGCCCGGCATCCGCCGCGGCTGTTCGCTCATTTTCCAGGCGTCGAAAATCGAGAAGTGCTCCGTTAGCCGCGCCTGATGGATCTGCTGATGACTGACGAAAATCGCGGTCAGAAATGAGATTCCAATCGCCGCCCCGGTGTTGCGCATCATGTTGAACAGGCTGGAGGCGTACCCCATGCGCTCGCGCGGCACCGCGGTCAGCGATATCGCCGAAAGCTGCGGGAACACCAGCCCGGTGCCGATACCCTGCAGCACCACCGGTCCGACGATTTGGCGTACGCCGACCTGCATGCTCCAGTGCGACATCAGCCACAGTGAAATCGCCGTGATTACGAACGCGGGGCCGATGAAGATCCGGGTGTTGAACCCGAAGCGCGCCAATTGGCCTACCAGAAGCAGAGAAAAGACCGTGCCAAATGCTCTCGGCGCCAGCGCCAGCCCGGCCCTCCAGGCCGTGTAGCCCATGTACTCCTGAAGGAAAATGGGGTTGAGCAGATTCGCGCCATACTGCGCGAAACTCAACATGACGGTGAGCAGCGTCACGATCGTGAACATCGGCCGCCCGAAAATCCGCAGGTCCACCACCGGATCGCGAATCCTCAGCTCGCGCCAGGTAAAGAAGGCCAGCGTGATTATCGAGCCCGCCGTGGCGTAAACGACCCATGGCGAATCAAACCAGTCGGCGCGCTGTCCGCGGTCCGCGACCAGTTGCATCAGGCCGAGCCCGGCGGTCAGGCAGCCGATGCCCAGGTAGTCCACCTTTCCGCCGCGCCGCGCGCGCAAGTACGGCGGATCGTGGAGAAAGGTATAAACCATCACGGTTGCAACAATGCCAATGGGTACGTTGATGTAGAAATTCCAGCGCCACGACCAATTGTCGGTGATCCATCCGCCCACCGTCGGGCCCAGCACCGGCGCCACCATCAGGCCCAGCGACCAGGTCGCCATCGCGAGCTGCTGCTCTTCGGGCGGAAATGTCTCCATCATGATCGCCTGTGATGAAGGCGCCATCGCGGCGCCCGCGAAACCCTGGATCAGGCGGAAGAGGACCATCTGGTCGAGCGTCCGCGCGGCCCCGCACATCGCGGACGCGATCACGAAAGTGCTCACCGACATCATGAAATAGCGCTTGCGTCCAAAGCGCGCGGAGATCCATCCGGTCAGCGGAATCATGATTCCGTTCGCGACCAGGTAGCTGGTGACGACCCAGGTGACTTCGTCGACGCTGGCCGAGAAGCTGCCCTGCATATGCGGCAGTGAGACGTTGACGATCGAGGTGTCGAGAATCTCCAGAACCGTCCCGAGCATCACCGCCAGCGCGATCAGCCACTTGTGCTGAGCCTGATATTCGGGTGACGAAAGTTCTATCGCAGCTTCCACCTCTGCTCCTGCTGCTCTTAGTGCGCGCCGGCCGCGCGGCCACCCATCATATACACGCAGAGTTGAGATAAACCTATCTGAACGTTTGGATGCCCGCGTTGCGCCGCCGTGCTACCTTCGTCGCATGACCACCCAACCAGTAGCCTTGACGGTAGCCGGCACCGATCCATGCGGCGGGGCGGGGATACCGGCGGACCTGAAGACCTTCGCCGCGCTCGGAGTCTATGGATTTTCCGTAGTCGCCGTGGTCGTGGCGCAAAACAGCAGCCGGGTGTTGAGCACCGCGGCGCTGGAGCCCGATATGGTCAGTGCGCAGATCGGCGCCCTGATGATGCAGTTGCGGCCGCACGCGATGAAGACCGGGGCGCTCGCGGAGCCGGGTATCGTCGTCGCCGTCGCGCGGGCCATCGAGGAGTTTGAATTACCGCGCCCGGTGGTCGATCCGGTTATGGTCTCCAGCAGCGGCGTGCGGCTGCTGAGCGAGCATGGCGAAGCGGCGATGCGCCGCCGGTTGTTGCCACTGGCCGTCGTCGTCACGCCCAACCTGCCTGAGGCGGAGGTCTTAAGCGGGATAAGCATCGACGGGCCGGCGGCGATGCGCGAGGCGGCGCGCGTGATTCATCGGCTGGGGCCGCGGACGGTGGTAATCAAGGGCGGCCATCTGGGTCCGGAGTCGGCCGCGATCGATCTTCTTTTCGACGGGCGGCGCTTTGTTGAGTTTACCGAACAACGGATCGCTGGCGCCGGTGCGCACGGCACCGGATGCGCGTTTTCAGCGGCGATCGCGGCCCATTTGGCGCGCGGAGAAGAGTTGGAAGACGCGGTGCGGAAGGCCAAAGGCTTCGTAACCCGCGCGCTCAGATATGCGTTTCAACTTGGCGAAGGCCGTCCGCTGCTGGATCAATGGCGGGCAGGGACGCCCGCCCCACTGGAGGAATAGTGGACCGCGCCTGACTTGCTTTCGAGCAGTACGCTGGGGTAGACGCCTGTGCTACGCAACGACTCGCTCCGGACGAGTGTAGATGTTGAATCCGGCGTCGCGTACGAAGCCCACCAGTGTCATGCCGACCTCTTCGGCCAGTTCGACTGCCAGCGATGACGGCGCGGAAACCGCGGCCAGGATTGGCACGCCGGCCGCGGCCGCCTTCTGCACGATCTCGAAGCTGAGCCGCCCGCTCACCATCATCAGGCAATTTGAAAGCGGCAGCCATCCGCTGATCAGCGCGTGGCCGATTACCTTGTCCACCGCGTTGTGACGACCCACGTCCTCGCGCAGGACGGCGAGTTCAATGGCATCCGCGGAACGTTGGCTGACGGAGACCGGTGGCTGGAGCGTTTCAGCATGTTCTCTCGGTTCAGGGAGAGGGTGCTGAGAGGAGGGGGACGGATTCAGGGGGAACAACGCGGCGGCGTGGAGGCCGCCGGTGGCGCTGAAGACTTGCTGCGCCTGGCGCATCAGATGCGGCAGGCGGAGGATCACCTCCGCCTGAACGTCGATCGCAGTTTTCAGTGGCGCGATACGGCGCTGAATCGACTCGATGCTGGTCTTGCCGCAGACCCCGCAACTCGACGAGATCGTGAAGTTGCGCCGCAGCCGCTCGCGCAGGCCGGCGGCGGGCACCTTCAGAATCACGTCGATTGCGTTGGGATCGGGCTCTCCCTTGTTGCCGGGAACGCTGCGGACCTCGCCCAGCTCTTCGCGCGTATTGATAAAGCCTTCGGCGAGCAGGAAGCC
This sequence comes from uncultured Pseudomonadota bacterium, assembly GCA_963805995.1. Taxonomy (GTDB): domain Bacteria; phylum Desulfobacterota; class Binatia; order Binatales; family Binataceae; genus JAJPJA01. The sequence goes on from CAWDWL010000043.1 coordinate 61,579, forward strand.
CGCCGCAAGTTCGCGATCGTGTCCGGGAGTACGCATCGTCAGGGTGAAGCGCCGGCCGCCCAGACGGATTTCCAGCGGCTCCTCCACCGCGAGCGTTTCGATCGCGGGAGCGGCGCTGGCATCATCGGATCGCCACTTCACTGCGTTATGGGTTTTGATCGAGCTGTCCGGCATCGGGATTTCGGGATTAGTTTCCTCGCCGTCGGCTCCCGCTCGAAGGATTTCTATACCGTCCTCTGAAGAAGGGGAGGCAGGTGCAATAGTCAGTCGTCTCCAGGCGCTTCATCGGTTGCAGCCGCTTCCTTGGCGGCGAGCGGAGCGGATGGCGCAGTCAGGGTGAGAATTGCGGCGCGCACCGATTCTTTCAAATCCGCTCCCCCGCTCTGATTGACGTAATCGGCGATCTGTCGGCGCATCCGCGGATCCCAGGAGTTTTTCAGATGCACTGCAATCGATTTGATCGCCTCATCGTGATCCGGATACGGGGCGAAGAAGTCGCCGACTTGATTCGCCATTTTGACCAGATGATGAATGTCCATTGCGCCGTCTCTGCAATCATTTGGCCGCCGCCGGCACGTGCGTCTCGTCTGGCCTCCGGCGACCCTCCGGCATCCGGCCCGCCGGCAGCGGCATTACCTGCACTGCCGTGACCTTGTACTCGGGGCAGTTGGTGGCCCAGTCGGAATTTTCGGTGGTGACCACGTTGGTGCCGGTCTCCGGATGGTGGAACGTGGTGTAAACGACGCCGGGCGTGACCCGATCGGTGATCAACGCGCGCAGCGTGATCGCGCCGGCGCGGCTGCTGACCGTAACCCAGCCGCCGTCGCGAATTCCACGCTCCTCGGCGTCGTGCGGATGAATCTCGAGCCGATCCTCGCTATGCCAGGCCAGGTTGGCGGTGCGCCGCGTCTGGGTGCCGACATTGTATTGCGTCAACACCCGTCCCGTGGTCAGCAGTAGCGGATAGCGTGGGCCGGTCCGCTCATCGGTGGGCACATACTCGGTCAGCGTGAACTTGCCCTTGCCGCGCACGAAGCTGCCGATATGCATCACCGGCGTTCCTTCCGGAGACTTGTCGTTACAGGGCCATTGCACGCTGCCCAGCCGTTCCAGCTTGTCGTAGCTGACGCCGGCAAAAGTCGGAGTCAGACGCGCGATCTCGTCCATAATCTCGCTGGGATGCCGGTACTCCATCGGATAGCCCAGCGCGTTGCTCAGCGCGATCGTGATCTCCCAATCTTCCTTGCCGGCCAACGGCGGCATCGCCTTGCGCACCATCGAGATGCGCCGCTCCGAGTTGGTGAAGGTGCCGTTTTTCTCCAGGAACGAGGAACCGGGCAGGAAGACATGGGCATACTTCGCGGTCTCGTTCATGAAGATGTCCTGGACCACGACGAAGTCCATCGCCCTGAGCGCGGCGGTCACGTGATGGCTGTTGGGGTCGGACTGGGCGATGTCCTCGCCTTCGATGTAGATCCCCCTGAAGCTGCCATCGAGCGCGGCGTCGAACATGTTGGGGATGCGCAAGCCCGGTTCGGGGTCGAGCGTGACGCCCCAATCCTGCTCAAAGATTGCGCGCACAGCCGGGTCCGAGATGTGACGATAGCCGGTCAACTCATGGGGGAAGGAACCCATGTCGCAGGAGCCCTGCACGTTGTTCTGGCCGCGCAGCGGGTTGACGCCCACGCCATCGCGGCCGAGATTTCCGGTCGCCATCGCCAGGTTGGCCATCCCCAGCACCATCGTGCTGCCCTGGCTGTGTTCGGTAACGCCGAGCCCATAATAGATGACCGCGTTGCCGCCGGTCGCGTACAGCCGCGCGGCGCCGCGAATGTCCTGCGCGGGCACGCCGATGATCTCCGCCACCGCCTCGGGCGAGTTGTGCGGCTGGATGACGAAATTTCTCCACAGTTCGAAGTCAGGGAGTTCGCAACGTTCGCGCACGAACTGCTCGTTGATCAGTCCTTCGGTCACCACCACGTGCGCCATCGCGTTGATCAGTGCGACATTGCCGCCAGGCCGAAGCGGCAGATGATAGGCGGCGGCGACGTGAGGCGTCTTGACCAGGTCAATCCGGCGGGGGTCGGCGACAATCAGCTTGGCGCCCTGGCGCAGGCGGCGTTTCATTATCGACGCAAATACCGGATGGCCCTCGGTGGGATTGGCGCCGATTACCAGAATCACATCGGCCTGCATCACCGAGTCGAAGTCCTGGGTGCCTGCCGAGGTGCCGAACGCGGTCTTCAATCCGTAGCCGGTCGGCGAATGGCAGACGCGCGCGCAGGTATCGACGTTATTGCTGCCCAGCGCTGCGCGCACCAGCTTTTGCACCAGATAAGTCTCCTCGTTGGTGCATCGCGAGGACGTGATCCCGCCCACCGCGCCGGGACCGTATTGCTCGTGGATTCGCCGCAGTCCGGCGGCGGCATGATTAATCGCCTCTTCCCAGCTCACCTCGCGCCACGGTTGATCGAGGGCCGCCCGAATCATCGGCTTGGTGATACGATCGGGATGGGTCGCATAGCCCCACGCGAAGCGCCCCTTGACGCAGGAATGGCCGTGGTTGGGCATCCCGTCCTTGTTGGGCACCATCCTGACCACTTCGTTGCCCTTCATTTCGGCCTTGAAGGAGCATCCCACGCCGCAGTAGCCGCAGGTGGTAACGACGCTGTGTTCGGCCTGGCCTTGTTCGATTACCGACTTCTCGATCAAAGTGGCGGTGGGACAGGCTTGGACGCACGCGCCGCACGAAACGCATTCTGATTCCATGAACGAGCCGTTTTGTCCCGGCGCGATCACCGAATCGAAGCCGCGCCCGTCAATGGTCAGGGCGAAGGTCCCTTGCACCTCCTCGCAGGCGCGCACGCAGCGGGCGCATACGATGCATTTGGAGGGGTCGAAGGTGAAATAGGGATTGGACTCATCCTTTTCGGAATCCAGATGATTCTTGCCCGCGTAACCGTAGCGCACGTGGCGCAGCCCGACGACGCCAGCCATGTCCTGCAGTTCGCAATTGCCATTGGCGGGGCAGGTCAGGCAGTCCAGCGGATGGTCGGAAATATAAAGCTCCATCACGTTGCGGCGCAGGTCGGCCACGTGCGGGGTCTGAGTGAGCACCTTCATGCCGGGTTCCGCCGGCGTGGTGCAGGAGGCCGGATAGCCCTTGCGTCCCTCGATTTCGACCACGCACAGGCGGCATGAACCGTAGGCGGCCAGCGAATCGGTCGCGCACAGCTTGGGAACTTTAACCCCCGCCATCGCGGCGGCGCGCATCACCGAAGTCCCCGCGGGTACGGTTACGGGCTTGCCGTCGATCTCCAGCTCGATCTTCTGAGCGGCGCTCTGAGCCGGGGTTCCGTAATCCTTGTCGCTGATCGATAACACCGCATTACTCCATTCTGTTCCCTCTCCTTGTCCTAGGAGAGGGCGAGGGAGAGGTTACACATCTGCAAACCAAGCATCATGACTTCGAGAAAGACATATGCGCCAGTAGCATTCGCGATGGCCTGAAACACGACTTACGACCCCACCCCCTGAAAATCCATCAATGCATCCCGCCCGCGGCATCATCAAGGCCGAAGTCGCGGGGAAAATACTTCAACGCGCTCAGCACTGGCAGCGGCGTCAGCCCTCCCAGCGCGCACAGCGACGCGTTGGTCATGGTGTCGCACAGGTCGCGCAGCAATGCCAGGTTGCCGGATTGATCCTGCCGGCCCACGATGCGGTCGATAACTTCGACGCCGCGAGTCGAGCCAATTCGGCACGGCGTGCATTTGCCGCATGATTCGTGTGCGCAAAACTCCATCGCGTAGCGCGCCATCTCGGCCATGTTGACGGTGTCGTCGAACACCACCACGCCGCCGTGGCCGAGCAGCCCGTTGCGCGACGCCAGTTCTTCGTAATCCATTGCCACGTCGAGCATGCTTTCAGGGAAGTAGGCGCCCAGCGGTCCGCCGACCTGCACGGCGCGCACCGGCCTGCCACTGGCCGTACCGCCACCGTACTCATAGATGATATCACGCAGCGTGACGCCAAACGCCTTCTCAATCAGTCCGGGCCGTTTGACGTTGCCGGCGAGCTGAATCGGTTGCGTGCCGCGCGAACGGCCGACGCCGTAATTTTTGTAAAACGCGCCGCCGCGGGCGAGGATTATCGGCAGCGAGGCCAGGGTCAGCACGTTGTTGATCACGGTGGGCTTGCCGAAAAGTCCCGCGACCGCGGGCACCGGAGGCTTGTAGCGCACCATCCCGCGCTTGCCTTCCAGACTTTCCAGCATCGCGGTCTCCTCGCCGCAGATGTACGAGCCCGCGCCGATTCGGACCTCCAACTCGAAGCGCTTGCCGGTTCCAAGGACGTCGGAGCCCAGGTAGCCGGCGGCGCGGGCGGCGGCGATCGCCCCGTTAAGCATCCGGGCACTATGCGGATATTCCGAACGCAGATAGATGTAGCCCTGATCGGCGCCGGCGCACAGCGCGGCGATCGTCATGCCCTCGATCAGCACGAACGGATCGCCTTCCATGATCATGCGATCGGCGAAAGTGCCGGAGTCGCCCTCGTCCGCGTTGCAGACGACATACTTTTGGTTCGCCGCGGTCTGCATCGCCGTGCGCAGCTTGATAGCGCAAGGAAAGCCCGCGCCCCCGCGCCCGCGCAGACCGGATTCCATCACCTGATCGGCGACCTGCGCGCCATCGAGCGTCGCTGCGTGCCTCAAACCTTCGTATCCGCCATGCGCGATGTAATCGTCCAGCGCGATCGGATCGATCACGCCCACGCGCGCGAAGGTGAGTCGCTCCTGATTCTTGAGATAGGGAATCTCCTCGGTGAGCCCCAGGCAAAGTTCGTGGGTGCGCCCCTCCAGAAAACCGGCGTCGAAGATTTGCGGTATCGACTCGGCGCGCACCGGTCCGTAAGCCACGCGGCCACGCGGGGTCGCCACCTCGACCATCGGCTCCAGCCAGTAAAGTCCGCGTGAGCCATTGCGCACCAGCTTGAGATCAAGCTTGCGCCGCGAGGCCTCGCCGGCAATCGCGCGGGCCACGTTCCCGGCGCCCAGTGATAGCGCGCCGCTGTCACCGGGAACATAGACCACGGCTGTCATTGGCGGCGTCCCTCCAGGGACGCGATTAACTGGTCGAAATTGCCGGGGCTGACGCGGCCGTAAATCTCGCCGTCCAGCGTCATCGCTGGAGAGCAGGCGCAGTTGCCCAGGCAATAGACCGCGTCGAGGGTAAAGTTGCCGTCGGCGGTGGACTGGCCGAAGTCGATTTGCAGCCGCTCCTGGACATGGCGGGCGAGCGCCACCGCACCCATCGCCTGGCATGATTCGGCGCGGCACAGCCGGATTAGGTGGCGGCCGGGAGGGTGATGGCGGAAGTCATGATAAAAGGTGACAACGCCGTGGACCTCGGCGCGCGACAGATTGAGCGCGTCGGCGATCAGAGGCACGCTCTCATCCGGGATGTAGCCGATCTGGTCCTGGATGCGGCGCAGGATTAAGAGCAGCGCCCCGGGTTGGTCCTTGAGTTCCAGGGCTATTGATGAGATCGCCGATTTGTCCCATTCGTTGGGCGTGTTCATCCAAGACCTCGGGCACTTTTGGACCGCTCGGCCGGCAGCGTCAGCCCTCCACGGTCTCTACATCTATACTATCGATGTTATACTATCGTGGCGGATGCAATCCCAACCCGGGGTATCACCCTGGGGAAGCCGAGGAGGAGCCGATGTTTCGCCGCTTTGATTTCGAAGAAGACATTTATTGCACGCTCGACTGCGTGCCGATGACCATGCGGCGCAAGCTCGACCGCATCGGCTTGAAGGTCGGTTTAGCCCAGTGGCAGGCGCTGGGGCAGGGCGAGCGGCTCGCGATGTGCCATTTGCCGGCGCAAGAGCCCGAGGAATGCGACGCGTTGCGGAGCTTTGTCATCGAGGCGGTCAAGCGCGTGAGCGGGGCCGAGCCCAAGGAGTTGCCGCCGGACCAGCGCTCGACGGCGGAGCCACCCCGCGAAGTGCCGCCGTCGCTGGTTGCCGACGCCCGATCAGCGGGCGTCGCGCTGACGCAGCAGATGTGGGATCGGCTCGACGGCGACCAGCGCTACGTACTGACCAAGCTCGTCGGCCCGGCCAAAAGCGACAAACTTGCGATTGCGCTAAGGGAATTGTTCGTGGAACCGCCAGGCGCATCGCCGGGCAATTGATACTGCGGATTTTTCGAGAGGACGGGCTTTCCAGCCGGCCACGAATGAGAGGTGGCTTCCAGCCTGTGATCTTTTTTGTCATCGGATAAGTGCGCGGAGAGGATCACAGGCTGAAAGCCTGTGCCACGGTAAAGAAGCCGAGGAATCAGGTCGATCCCTAGCCCTACTCGACCGATAAGTGCACCAGAGAATTTCCTTCCCGCATCGCCCGCGAACCTTCCGCTTGGCTACTGAAGCGCTAGCCACAGGCTCAGACATGGCGGTTCGCATCTGTGATTTTTGCACGCGAAACAAGGAGAACTGACATGGCGGATTCCATCAAGCGGCTGGACGGCAAAGTTGCGATCGTTACCGGCGCGGGACGCGCGATCGGACGCGGCGAGGCGATACTGCTGGCGCGCGAAGGCGCCCAAGTCGTGGTCAACGATATCGTCAAGGAAAACGCCGCGGCGGTGGTCGATGAGATCCGCGCGGCGGGCGGAGAAGCGGTCGCCAACACCGGTGCCATCGGCGAGATGGAAGCGGCGCAGCGGATGGTCGATCAGGCGGTGAAGACGTTCGGGCGCCTGGACATCGTGGTCAACAACGCCGGCAACCAGGCCGTCAACACGGTGGATTTAATGACCGCGGAGCAGTGGGACGCGGTTCAAAAGGTCCATCTGCGCGGAACCTTTTCTTTGATCAAGTATGCCGTGCCGGTGTTCAAGCAGCAGCACGCCGGAGTAATCGTGAATACTTCCTCGGAGGCCGGATTGGGGCGCCCGATAGCGCCCAGCTATTGCGCGGCCAAGGAAGGGATCGTCGGCCTGACCCGCGCGGTGGCGCGCGAGCAGGGACGCTTTGGTATCCGATGCAACGCGATTCGGCCCCGCGCCGCCGAGACCGGCCTGGCCGAGGTGTTCCGCCAGAATATGGGTAAGTGGATCCCGCTAATCCAGTCACTGGGGCGTCATTTCCTGGGAGAGCGTGGACACATCCGCACGCAATGTGCGGCGGAGCAGGTGGCCCCGATGGTGGTGTGGCTATGCAGTGACGCAGCCGCCAATGTCAACGGCCGCACTTTTTATGTTGGCGGTGAAGAAGTTGGTCTGTGGTCGGAGCCCGAGCTGATTCGTTCCGCGACGCGAACCGGCGGCTGGGATCTGGACTCGCTGGATGAATTGGCGGCGAACTATCTCACTTTCGACCTGGTAAATAATTTTCTACTAAAGGATTCAATTGGGGATCGGGAACTTTAGTGTTTGTGGATAAGTTTAACTTTCTGTGGATAACTCTTGTTACGACGATGTCAGCGGCGTTAAGCTATAGTTCGATGAATTCCAGGTTCAAGACCGATGCTGCAGCGTAAGCGGGCCGAGGATCGCATCGCCCGCGAGCGCGTTCTGTTCAAGCGCCATCTCGGGGGCGATATAGCGGCATGCATCATCTATCCCAACGTGTATCCGGTGGCGATGGCTAACCTGGGGTTTCAGGCGATTTATCAGATATTCGACGCCGAGCCGACCGTCGCGGCCGACCGTGCGTTCCTGCCCGACCGCGAAGAGCGCCCGGAGATGGAGCGGCGCGGCGAACGGTTACTGTCTTTCGAGCAAGGCCGGCCGCTGGCCGACTTCGACATCCTGGCCTTTTCGATTTCCTTTGAGACCGATTACCTCAACGTCCTATCGATCCTCGATATGGCCGGTATTCCGGCTTCGCGGCGCGAGCGGCGCGACCACAATTATCCGCTGATCATTGCGGGCGGCTCCGCGATCTTCCTCAATCCCGAGCCCATCGCCGACTTCATCGACCTGTTCTTGATCGGGGAAGGAGAAGAGATGGTGCCCGAGTTCCTGACCGCTTATCGCGCTGCGCGCGCCGGCGGGATCTCGGGCGGCCGGATGATCGATGCGATAGCGCGGGTTGAGGGCACCTATGTCCCCGACTATTTCGAGCCCGAGTACGACGAGATGGGCATTCTGCACTCGGTTTACTATCGCGGCGGAGGATTTCCCCGGGTCAAGCGCCGGCTGGTCAAGGATCTCGATCGTTTTCAGACTAATTCGTTGATTCTGACCGAGGAATCGGTGTTCGGCGACATGTACCTGGTCGAGGCGAGCCGCGGATGCCAGTGGGGATGCCGCTTTTGCGCCGCCGGATTCATGTACCGGCCGATCCGCTATCGCTCGCCCGACAAACTGATTCCGCATGCGCTGAAAGGACTCGAGCAGCGCAAGGTCATCGGGTTGGTCGGTGCGGAGATGGCTAGCGTGCCGGGCGTGGCTGATATCGCCGGCGCAGTGGCCGACGCCGGCGGGCGGATGTCGCCGTCTTCGCTCAAGGCCGATTGTATCTCGCCGGCCTTGGCCTCCACCCTGGCGCGCAACGGAAACCGCAGCGTCACGATTGCGCCCGAGGCCGGCAGCGAGCGGATGCGCAAAGTTATCAACAAGAATCTGACCGAGCCCGATATCCTGCGCGCGGCCACCATGATGGTGGGCGAGGGCGTCGAGAACTTAAAGCTTTACTTCATGGTCGGTCTGCCCGAAGAGCATGACTCGGACGTGGAAGAAATTGCCCTGTTGACAGCCAAGATTCTGGACCGCGCCCGCGCCGGCAAAAGCCGGATCGGACGGGTGACCGTCTCGCTCAATCCCTTCGTGCCCAAGCCGTGGACGCCATTTCAATGGGATCCGATGCAAGACGTTAAAACGATCAAGGGCAAAATCTCGATGCTGCGCTCCCTGCTGATGCAGCTTGGAGGGGTCGAGCTGGACGCGGAATCGCCCCGGGAGGGATACTTCCAGACCTTGGTTTCGCGCGGCGACCGCCGGGTCGGAGGAATTCTCCAGCGTCTGCATCGCGAGCGGTGCGAGGAACCGGGCGAAATCTGGCAAACCTTGAGGCAAATCAACCGCGAGGCGACCCGCGCCAAACCCGGTCCGCTGCCCAATCCCAGCGCCTACGTCTATCGCACCTACAAGCCCGAAGAGCTATTGCCGTGGGACTTTATCGACCACAACGTCGAGAAGTGGTTTCTGTTTTCCGAGCGTCGTAAGGCCCATTACGAGCACCAGACCAGGCCGTGCGACGTCACCCGATGCACCGTCTGCGGCGCCTGCTAAGTTTAACGGTGATTTCCCGGAAATCAACCGGGTTGGGCTAGCAAGGGGTCGAGGCCGCCCGCGTCATCGAGCGCCTTGAGGTCGTCGTAGCCGCCGATAATCTGGCCATTGATGAAGATCTCCGGCACCGTGCGACGGCCGCCGGCGCGCTCGATCATGGCGGCGCGCAACTCGGAATCAGCGCCGACGTCAATCTCTTCGAAGGCGACACCCTTTTGCTTGAGCAACGATTTTGCCCTGACGCAGAAGGGGCAGAAGGTGGTCGTATAAACCTCGACTTTAGCCAAGAGAATCTCCTTTCAAGCGGCCCGCTCCCCGATAGCCAAGTATAGGGCGGCCGAGGGCCGGTGAGAAAGACCGAAAGCGGACTCATCTGACATTCGCGTACCAGCGGCGCAGGCGGGCGGGTGGAATCCCGGCCAGATAACCAAGCCGGATGATCCACATCCGCAGGACCGTGCGGACCAGGCCCGCACGCTGCCATCGTCGGGCGGAGGTCACTACCTGCGAGCGCAGGCAGGCGACCGGGCCGGCGCGCTTGAGTTTGCGGGTGAAATCCAGGTCTTCGCAAATCTCGATATGGGGAAATCCGCCCAGGCGCTCAAAGACCGCGCGCCTGACGAAGATAGCCTGGTCGCCGGTGCCGGTCTGGCTCAGCCGGGAGCGGACGCTGATCAACCAGCCGATCAGGCGATAGGGCAGGGCGGGATTATCCAGCAGCAGGTCGAAGCGACCGCCGGCCACGGCCGGATTGCGCATCGCGGCCGCAATATCGGCGGCAAAGGTGCGCGGAACAGTCGTGTCCGCATGCACAAACGCCAGGACCTCGCCGCGCGCCCTGGCGGCGCCCGCGTTCAACTGATTCGCCCGTCCGCGCGGCGCTTCGAGCAGGATATCGCAGCGGCTTTGCGCGACCCTCGGACCGTGGTCATCGCTGCCGCCATCGACCACGATGATTTCCGCATCCGGCGCGCCGGCGCGCAGCGCGCCTAACGTTGCCGCAACAGACTCCTCTTCGTTGAGCATCGGAACGATGATCGACAGAGCGGGCGTGTCCATCAGTCGGATTGCGTTAGTGGCGGATTGATCAGGACGGGCCCGGCGCCCGCGGGACGCAGGAGCCCCTTGATCAGCACCTTGCGCCCGTTGACTTCGAGCCGTCCTTCCTGGAACAGCGCGATTGCGCGCGGATAGATACGATGCTCCTGCGCCAGGATTCGCGCCGCCAGATCCTCCTCGCTGTCGTCGGGATAGACCGAAACCACGGCCTGGATGATGATCGGGCCGTCATCGACGCCTTCGGCTACGAAGAACACCGTGCATCCCGAGAACCGCACGCCATAGTCAACCGCGGCCTGCTGCACGTGCAAACCGGGGAACGACGGCAGTAGGGCGGGGTGGATATTCATGATCCGATTGGGAAACGCCCCGATCATCACGTTGGATAGCAGGCGCATGAAGCCCGCCAGCACCACCAGCTCCACGCCGGCCGCGGTCAACTCGGCAACCAGTTGTTGGTCGTAAGCCGCGCGCGAAGCGAAGCCGCGGTGGCTCAGGACCAGTGTCGGGATTCCCGCCTGGCGGGCACGCTCCAGCCCATAGGCGTCAGCGCGGTTGGAAATCACCAGGCGGATTTCGGCTTTGAGCTCGCCGCGTCCGATGGCGTCGATGATCGCCTGGAGATTGGTTCCGGAGCCGGAGATCAGCACTCCCAGACGCAGCGGATTGGGGTTACGATGGGCGGTCATGTTGGGAGTCGGCCGGCGCTGGGGTTGAGGATTCCCGAAGCCTCGCCCGCGAAATATCGGTGGTTGAAGGCGTGAGGTTGCCTTGGTTCGGGGGGTGAGACCTCTCCCTCGCCCTCTCCTAAGATGAGGAGAGGGTACAGAAGTGAGCCTCTCTTGGGATTAGAGACCGTCGAAAAATGGTTCGCGCTCTGCTCGGTTCCCTCGCCCATATTCAGTTGTGGGAGAGGGCGAGGGTTCTGATACACCTCAAGTAATACCAAACGCGTTGGCGCAGAATAAGATTCTGTAACCATTGAGCATCTTGGAACTGCATCTGCAGCCTCACCCGTTACGCGACCTGCTGGCGCATATCGCGCGCCGACCTCTCCCGGCGTGCGGCTGCGGACCGGGTCCGCAGGCGCGGGCGAGGTTATCTTAGGAAGCCGTCCCCGCACCCTGACTTTCTCTCTGATCAGAGAGAGGGCATCAGTCAGAGCTTTTTTGCGTTTCAGGCACATGATGGCTTCAGGCTACGCGATGACCACGCCGCGGTTGCCTTTGCGCAATTCGCCGATGACGTAGGCTGGCTGGCGGCTGCGCCGCATCTGGGCGATTGCGCGATCCACGTCCTGCGGCGCAAAGATTCCAATCATGCCCAGGCCGTTGTTGAAGGTGCGATCCATCTCGATCCGGCTGACCTCGCCCAGACGCTCAATCAAGTCGAACACCGGCGGCACCGGCCAACTGGCCCGCTCCAGATGCGCCGACAGCATGGCCGGCATCACCCGCGGCAGGTTCTCGATCACGCCCCCGCCGGTGATGTTGGCCAACGCCTTGAGCCCGAACTTGCGGAACAACTCCAAGGCAACCTTGGCGTAGATACGCGTGGGACGCAGCATTTCGTCGACCAACGTACATCCCAGTTCGGGGACACGGCGCGAAAGCTTCAGCCCGGCGCGTTCGAGCAGTACCTGGCGCGCCAGCGAGTATCCGTTCGAATGCAGCCCGCTGGAGGCGAGTCCGACCAGCACATCGCCGGCGCGCAGATTGCGCGGATCGGGGATATGATCGCGCCCCACCGCTCCGACTGCGAAACCAACCAGGTCGTATTCGCCATCTTGATATAGTCCCGGCAATTGCGCGGTCTCGCCACCCACCAGGCTGGCCCCAGCCTGCGCGCAACCCTCGGCCACACCTTTGACCAGGTCCAAGGCGATCTGCTTGGTGAGCTTGCCGATCCCGATGTAGTCGAGAAAGAACAGGGGCCGGGCGGCCGAACAGATGATATCGTTGACGCACATCGCCACGCAGTCGATGCCGATAGTATCGTGACGACGCGCCAGCACCGCGACTTTCAGCTTGGTGCCGACGCTGTCGGTTCCCGCAACCAGCACCGGATCGCGCAGCCCCAAGCCATTCAGCCCGACCAGGGCGCCGAATCCGCCCACTCCTGCAATTACATTCGCGCCGGAAGTCCGGCTGGCGAGTCGCCGGAACAACGGGATGAGCTGCTCCTTGAGGTCGATATCGACCCCGGCCGCCTTGTACGTCGATCGACGCGTGGTGGCCATCGCCTATCGCCGCCTCATCGCCACGGCGCCGGCGCGCCAGGCCCGATTGCCGTTAGGATATATGGTCAAGCCCTCGCGGTACCCGATTATCTCAAGATCACTGAGCAAGGCCCGAAGCTCATAATGACCGAGCAGGAAGTCGGGATTGCGCGGATGGCCAATCCCGGCCTGGTCGATAAGGAAAGTGTCGAACAGCAACGCTCCTCCAATCTTCAACGCGCGCTTAAGCGCCGGAATCAACTTGCGGTCCAGGAAACAGGTGTTGACGATCGCGTCATAGCGCGCCACCGGCAGCGGATAGGCGGCGAGATCGGCGGCCAGCGGATAAATCGGAAGATTTTCCGCTCGGGCCGCGGCCGCCAGCTTGAGCATCGCGGTGAGGGAGTAGTCGATCGCGTGCACCGTGAACCCGCTGCGCGCCAGCATCAGCGAATGCCGCCCGGTGCCGGCGGCGACGTCCAAAACGAGTCCCAGCGGCAACAGCGGCAGCATTTCCGCCACGAATGGTTCGGGCGCGCCGATGGTTTGCTCATTATGGCGGTTTTCCCAGGCCGTGCGCGCATTCTCACTCATAGGACCCTGGCTATAGTCAGCACGTCAACGGTACGTGCGCCGGCGCCGCGCAACTCTGCGGCACATGCGTTGGCGGTCGCGCCCGTGGTGAATACGTCATCAACCAGCAGTACTTTCAGATCTGCAATCCGTTCAGGATACCGGACCGCAAAGGCATTGTGGACATTGCGCCGCCGGCTCTCCAGGTCTTGAGCAGTCTGGGGTGGAGTTGCTATCACCCGAACCAGGGTGGTGACATCAAGGCGGCAGTGCAGCTTGCGAGTCACGGCCGTGGCGAGCAGAGCGGACTGGTTGAATCCACGGCGCAGCAGGCGGCGGCGATGAAGCGGAACGGGAATGACAACATCGTAGTCGGGGTCCACGGGAACCCCTTCTTCGAGCAGTTCGGCCAAAACCGCGCCCAAGGTCTGATTGGGCCCGTACTTGTGGCGGCGAATCAGCGATGCGAGGATATCGGGCTGTGCGTCAGCGTCCGTACGGTAGCCAAACAGCGCGCGGGCCTTGCCGAAGCTGGGCGGGGCCTTGGTGCAGCGGATGCATAGCGGACCGCTGGTCAGAGGTAGTCCGCAGGCCTGGCATAGTGGTTCGCGCAGCCGTTGGAGATTGTCCCGGCAAGTGGTGCAGAGCCGATGGGCGGCGGACGGTGGCATGAAGGAGCCGCATCCCGCGCATCGCTCAGGAAGCAGGAAAGCAAGCAGTTCCCTGCGCAATGTGGTAAATAAATCGCCAGTTTTAGAGTTCAGCCTCACGTCCAAGCTCACTGCTTGCCGGGTCGCGCGATCGCCTGGCGCTGGGTCCGGGCGTGGTGGAGAACCCAGGTCAGGCGGACGCTGCCGTCCAGGCGCTGGGAATAAAATAAACGGTCGCCAATCAAAGTGCCACGGGGAGTCATATGAAAGCACCGCTGGAAGGAATCAGAGTAGTCGACTGGACGATTTGGCAACAGGGTCCGTACTCGACCGCGCTCCTGGCCGATCTGGGCGCGGAAGTGATCAAGGTCGAAGAACAGGTCAGTGGCGACCCGGGACGCGGCCTTGCCGCAGCCGCCGGCAGTGAGGTCAAAGCCGCGCGAAACTTCTACCTGGAGTCCAACAATCGCCACAAAAAAAGCGTCGCAGTCAATCTGAGGCATCCAGAGGGACGCGAGATCGTCCATAAGCTGGTGGAAAAGAGCGACGTGTTCGTGCAGAACTTCCGCAAGGGCGTCGCCGGCCGCCTGGGCCTGGATTACGAGACTCTGCGCAAGCGCAACCCGAAGCTGATCTACGGCAGCGCCACCGGCTACGGTCCGCTCGGACCCGACAGCGGCGAGCCGTCGTTCGACTATCTGGGGCAGTCCCGCTCGGGACTGCTGTACGCGGCCTGTGGACCGCGCGACATGCCGCCCACCTATATCGTGGGTGGCTTGGCCGATCAGATGGGTGCGATCATGCTGTCATTTGGAATCATGACCGCATTGCTGGTGCGCGAGCGCACGGGAGTCGGACAAGCGGTGGACGCGTCCCATCTGGGCTCGATGATGGCGCTGCAGGGGCTCAACATTTCCTCGCGTCTGATCAACGGCAAGGAAATGGGGCGCTATCCGCGCGAAAACTCTTTCAACCCTTTGTGGAACCACTACAAATGCAAAGATGACAAGTGGCTCTGCCTGGGCATGCTCCAGGGCGACAAGGTGTGGAAGGATTTCTGCAAGGCGATGGGCCTGGATCATCTGGGCGAGGATCCGCGGTTTGCCGAGATGGCGGCGCGCGGCAAGAATTCCCGGGAAATGATCAAGATCCTGGACGAGACCTTCATCAAGAAGCCGCGCGAGGAATGGATGAAGATCCTGCATGACGGCGGCGACTTCATTTTCACCGTGGTCAACTCAATCGGCGATCTTGAAAACGATCCGCAGGTAACCGCCAATAATTACATCGTTGACTATGACCATCCGATTCACGGGATGATGAAGCTGCTCGGCATGACCATCGGCTTCAGCGAGACGCCGGGAAATCCGAAGGGGCGGGCGCCCGAGCACGGCGAGCATACCGAGACCGTCCTGACGGAATTGTTGGACTACAGTTGGGAGGATGTCGGCCGCCTGCGCGACGCCGGCGCGATCTGAAATCCCGACTTCCCCGCGACCTCTCCCGATCCCTCTTCCTACCTCTCCCTATCGACGTCCCGTCGATAGGGAGAGGTATTCACAGCAGCCTTTTGCTTAAACGCGCCGCGCCACTCTAGAAATGTCCGTACCACGGACGCACATCGGGGTTGCTGGCGACGAAATCGATATTGAAGGCGCGCATCAGCGTGCCTTCAGAATGCTTCACCGCCAGCTTGGAAATCTCGAAGTTGGCTTCGGCGTTGACCTGGTTGCCTTCGGCCGCGACCAGGCTGTCGATGAACTGGAGCAGTTCGTGGGTGGTGGCCATCCCGACCCGGAACCGCTCGCGCTCGTCATGCAGCGACGCGGCGGCAAACTCGGTGGCGGTCCTGGCGGCCTGCGCCGACTTGAAATTGGCCTTCAGCCCATCGAGCGAGGACTGCACGTCAACCACGACCTGCGAGATCAGGTCGCGATAGCGCATCCGCTCCTGCTCGTATTCCATCCTGGCTTGGGCCAGAGCCGCCTTGGCCGCGTCGTTGTTCAGCGGCCGCTCGAAATTGAAGACAATCGCGTAGTTGTACCAGGTAAAGCGCCAGAGCCGGTCCAGCGACTCCGGGTAACGTCCCTTGAAGGGCAGCTCGATGCCCGGCGTAGAAACTGGAGCGGGAACCGTGCAGTTGGATATGACACCTAGCGAAGAACCAGCAAAGAGCGGGTTACAGAGGATTGCGCCCGCAGTTGAGGTTATACCGAATTGAGCGCCGACGTTGAACTGCGGCAGAGTCTGATTCTCCGCATACTTCACCTGCAGCAGGAAGCTACGGATCGATTCGCGCATCGCCGCCAGTTCGGGCCGGTACATCATCGCCAGTTCCAGCGACTGTTCGTCATTCTCGGGCATCTGCTGCGGATTGGGCCGTTCGATTGGTTCAAGCATCACCGGGAGAAAGGTGTGCTCGGGATTGAACATTACGTCCTGTCGCAGGACCGCGCGGGCGGTGTCGAGTTGGCCCTCGGCCTGATAAACGTTGGAGAGGTCGGTGGCCTCCTCGGATTGCGCTTCTTTAAGCGACAGCGGAGCCAATACCCCCACGTTTACGCTGATAGTATTCTGGCGCACCAGGTCCTGCGCGACGGCCAGCGCTTTGTTCGCAACCTCGAGGTTTTCCTCCGCGCGCACCACGTTCCAATAGTCGCTGCCCACCTTGAGCACGAAGTCATTGAGTTGCTGCTCGTAGCTGTACTGCGCTGCTTTCTGGTTTGATTCGGCGATTCGCACATTGATGGTGGCGAACTGGTTGCCGAAGTTGCGCAGCAGCGGCTGGTTGAGCGAAAGCTCTATGGCCGGGGTATAGGCCGGATTCACCGAAGCGAATGCCGAATTGGTCGAGAAATAGTTGTTGGTGAAATTCACTCCAAGCGTGCCGTTGGTCGTGGCGAGCGTTTTGTTGATGGCGAAGTTCCAGATGTATTCCTTCTGCACGAAGGATTCAGCGCCGCCGGTTTGCAGACTTGAGGTTGTGGGCGTGACGATTTTTTGCTCACCGATCTGGCCGGTCAGATCAGGATCGAACACCGCCCAGCTTCCACGCACGCCTTGCAGGGAGATCACCGGGTCCAGACTCGCGGCCGCGACGGCGGGATTGTTCTTCAGCGCCAGGTACAGCGTCTCTTTCAGGCTGATGCTCCGCGTGTTGGAATCCCTGGTTCTCATGTACTCGTCGCTGAAGATATTCTCCCCCGGCACCTCGCTGGTGAGGCTCCATTGATGGAGCACGATGTCGGGGATCTGCGAGGTATGCTCCAGCTCTCTGGTCTCCAACGGTGTCACCACTACGTCGGGTGATTGCTGCTTGCCGATCGGCGAGGCCTTGAGCTTGACCGAGGGCGTGGTGGGGTTGGAGGACAGCGGGTTGGAGGTGTACGAGATGTGCGGACCGACGGTCTCCGGAGCGAGCGGCGGAGCACCCATCGAACCAGCGGGAGAACCGGCCGATGGAGGATACGCAGTCCCCGGCGCCGTCATCGTGCTGCCTGACATCGTTTGCGCACGGACTTGCGCGCTTATCGCCAAGAGGCAGGCCAATCCCAGGGCGAGACCCCAAATCCCGGCACTCCGGCAAACAAAATTCGCGCGTTCGATTTGGCGACCTTGTCCGGCGCGCCGGTCCATGGCGCTGGAAGTGGCGCGCCTTTCGCACTGGGTTTTGGAGCCTCTTGTCATGATCATAAACCTTGCTCCTCAATTACCTTGAGCAATTTTACGGTACGTCCGGGGGCCGAACCTACAAATCAGCGTCAACTTCGGCGTATCAAGTCCCTTGTTCAGGTTGGTCCGCCTTGGGGCGGGCGCGCAACTGCCTCGCTTCGCGATGATCGACCACGGCGATGCACTTTTAAACCCGTTACCGGTCTCAGGCAAGCCAAAGCTTTTAAAGGACCCCGCGCCCATCTCTTAAATGGACGACGCAAACCCGCTGAGGTCTCACCGATCACCGACCGAAAATCTTCTGACGCGAAAAAAGATCGTGTTACTGTTCGGTGTCGTTTTCGATACAGTTGCGCAAATCGGCCGGCAATGATGCCGTAACCACCAGCGCTGCTTCCTGCTCATCGGCCGCGGACTCCGGCGCGCTGCCACGCCCCACTGACGGGATTCGCAGTTGCGCCAGATGCAGAAAGAATCGCCCTGGCGGCAACGGGGCACGCGCGGGACCGCCGTAAAGCTCGTCACCCACCAGCGGAAAGCCGGCGTCGGCCAGATGGACGCGGATCTGATGACGGTTGCCAGTGCGCGGCAGGACTTCGAGCAGAGTGAAACGGCCCGCTTTGCGAATTGGCTTGATCGCCGTGAAGGCAGGCCGCGCCTTGAGCTTCGCCGCCATCCGTGGATCGTTAACCACCGTCATCTTGCGCTGGTTGCGCGGATGATGCGCGATGGGCGAATCGAACTGGAACGCACGTTTCACGTCGCCTTCCACCAACGCCAGGTAGGATCGCACTATCTGTTTGTTTCTGAGCGCGGCACGCAGGCGCGCGAACGCCGCCGGGGTCAGCGCCACCATGACCGCGCCCGAGGTCCCGTTATCCAGGCGATGGACCAGGCCGCCCTCCAGCGGCTTGGTTCCGGCCGTGGCCGCCTGGGGGAAGCGCGCTACCACCGCGTTCATCAACGTTTGCGTCTCTCCGGCGTGCAAAGGATGGCATGGGAGCAAACCGGGCTTGTCGACGATCAGCATTTCGTCGTCTTGATACAGCACGCGCAGCGGCAGATCGCTGTTGGGGACAATTGCGGAAGTGCCGCCTGACGGCTCGACATCAACCAGGTCGGAGGCGGTCAGGCTGAGCCCTTTGCGGCATCGATGGCCATTGACGCGAACATTGCCCGCCGCGATCAGGTCGCGCGCATGGCGGCGAGACGCGGCGTGCCCCTGGCGCACCAAATACAGATCGAGACGCTCGCCCTGGGACGGCGCGGCGGACGATTTAGCTGAGGCGGTCAAGCGTTTGGTGTTAATCCTGAAGCGAGAAATAATCCGGGGCAGTTGCGACGCGAAATGTAAGTGGCCGTATGCGAAACGTGTGCGTTGGATCGGAACGTGTAACCTCTCCCTCACCCTCTCTCAAGATAGAGACTGTCGATAGACTGCTAAACCTGCCTCGCCCGCGCCTGCGGACTTGGGTACCGCAGGCGCACGCCGGGAACAGAACCAGAACCTCGAGACGGTCGTGAAAGCCCGGGCGCCGAGTTGTGCGCGGCGCTCAGTTCGACGACATGCCGGAGCGGACCAGCGCTTCGAATTGCCGCACGACGCCGGCGAAGGAGCTGGAACCGGGCGCGGCGGCGAAGAAGCATTTACACATATAGTCCAACGCGCCGGAATAGGTCTCGAACCCTCTACTCAGTTCCTCGAACAGCAGGAATCCGGGACGGTATAATGAAACGTCCAGTTTCGATACCGCCTCATAGGAACGCTTGCCTTCTTCCAAATAGAATTCGAGGAAGCCGCTCTTTTGCACGAAGGTGCGGAAGAGTCCTGACATGAACAGCGTATAGTCGCCAACGTACTTGCGCACTGTGCGTTCGCCAATCACGCGGTTGTGGCCGTCGGGTCCCATCGTCGAGACCATCATCTCCACCACGCTGTGCAGCTTCGCTCCCTGCGCATCGCGTAACATCAGCCACTTGTCACTGTGACTGAAGTCCGCCAGCAGCGTTGCTACATAGTCGGCGATATCGTTGTCGCCCATGTGGAGCTGGTCAAAGCTTTGGCGAATCAGTTGCAGGAAGAAGGGTTTCAACTTATCCGGTGGAGTTCGTTCGATCCGCATCACAGACCGCCTCGCTGGTATAGTAAAAACGATCATACTGAAGCGAGCATGAATTGGAAATTGAAAGAGCACTTCCAAATGCACGAAAGTGCATTTTTTTGCCGGCGTGAATACTCCAACGGCCGCTGGGACTGGCACTCGCGGCGCGCGAGTGCCAAAGCTTCGCAGTTGAAAGTATGGTCAGGGCTGCGCGCCGGACTGCGAGCTGACGCTCCGATCCCCGGCTTTTGGACCGTACGCGGGAAATTGCTTCCAGGCCGCGAACAGCAGCAGACCCAGCAACACCAGCGTAACGATGATGTCTCCCGGACGAAGATTGTTCGCGCCCGCCTGGCCGCGAATCGGTTGTGGACTGGCCATGCTCTCCTTGCTTTGCCCCGGTTAAAATCCCGCCGCTTTACGCAGCGCCGTGCGCACAATATCCGACCGCGCATTAACCGGCAATCCAAACAAACGCCGCAACTCGCGTCCAGTGTGCGAGGCCTCGCAGGCCGCCACTTCCAGCGGGGTGCCGCTGGCCACCAGCCGCCCGCCTTCATCTCCTCCTTCGGGGCCCAGGTCGATCACGTAATCGGCGTTAGCGATCAATTCCAGGTTGTGCTCGATTACCAACAAGGTATGGCCCTCGCCAATGAGCTGGTTAAAGACTCGCAACAGTTGGCGGATATCGCTGCCGGCCAACCCGGTGGTTGGTTCATCCAGGATGAACATGCGCTTGCCGGCGGCGCTGCGCGCCGCGGGTCCCGCCTCCATCCCTTCGAGCAGGAACGCGCTGAGCCGCAGCCGTTGCGCCTCTCCGCCCGAGAGCGTGGAAGTCGGTTGTCCGAGCTGAAGATAACCAAGGCCGACCGATGCCAGTGCGCTCAGCCGGGTGACGACTTGCGCTTGCCGCGAAAAGAAAGCGCGCGCGTCGTTCACGGTCAGCGCCAGGACCTGGTTGATGTTTAGTCCGCGGTATTTGATGCCGAGGACGTGGCTCTGGAAACGCCGTCCGTCGCAGGCGTCGCATTTGACCTCGAGATCGGCCATGAAGTGCATTTCGACCGTGACGGTGCCCATGCCATGACACTGTTCGCATCGTCCCGCGACCACATTGAAGGAAAAATGTTTGGGCTCGATGCCTACGCGCCGTGCTTCCTGGGTGCTCGCAAACAGTTTGCGAATCGCGTCATAAATCTTGAGGTAGGTGGCGGGGTTGGAGCGCGTGGAGCGGGCCAGCGGCTCCTGTCCCAGATGCACGACGCGCTCGACCATCTCCAGTCCGTCGATCCGCTCGCATTGGCCAATCTCGCTCACCGGCGCGCCGGTGCTGGCCAGGTAGTTGTTGTACAGGACTTCTTCGACCAGGGTCGATTTGCCCGATCCCGATACTCCGGTCACGCAGACCATGCGTCCGAGCGGAATGGAAACGGAAACATCTTTGAGGTTGTGCTCGGCGGCGCGGACGATGCTCACGGCCGGATCGCTTTTGGCCAGGCGCCGCTCGCGTGCGATGGCGCGCATCAGCAGCACCCGCGCGGTGGGCTCATCGCCGGCGTGCCTGGGTTTGGTGGCCGGCGGACCGCTATACACCAGGTTGCCGCCGTCGCGTCCACCGCCCGGTCCCAACTCGACCAGGTAATCGGCCTCCCGAATCATCAACGGATCGTGTTCGACCACGATCACGGTGTTGCCGAGGTCGCGCAGATTTCTCAACACGCCCAAAAGGCGGCGCGAATCGCGGGCGTGTAATCCCACGGTCGGTTCGTCCAGCGCATATAAGGTCCCGCTGAGACGGCCGCCCAACGCGCTGGCCAGATGGATGCGTTGCGCCTCGCCGCCCGAAAGCGTGCGCGCCGCGCGATCCAGCGCCAGGTAGCCCAGTCCGACGGCGGTCAGGTAGCCTAAACGATTGCGCAACTCGCGCAACAACGCCGCGGTGCGCTGCGCCTCTTCACGGCGCAGCGTGAGCTGCTCCATCCATTGCACCAACGCCGCAATCGGCATCCGGCCCAGGTCCGCAATATTGATGCCCTGGATCCTGACATTGAGGGCCTCGGGTCTGAGTTTGGTCCCACCGCACGCCGCGCAGGGCACGAACTGGCGGTAGCGGGCCAGCAGAATTCTCACATGGGTCTTGTAGCGCCGGCGTTCCATCCACTTGAAGAAGCCCCGGATGCCGGGCCAGCGCTCCTCGTCGGCGGGCCGCTCGCCGGCCTCACCGTCGAGCAGCCATTCGCGTTCCTCGTCGGTGAACTCCTTGTAAGGCGCGGTCAAACGGATACGCCGGCGGCGCGCGCATTGCACCATCCACGCCTGCATTTCCTTATAGGCCGGGGTGCGCCACGGCGCGACCAAGCCCTGACGGATCGAGAGATTGTGATTGGGGATGACTTTGCGCAGGTCGAGTTCCACCGTGCGGCCAAACCCCTGGCATTCGGGACACGCACCCATCGGGCTGTTGGGCGACAGCAACGCGGGGACCGGCTCGGGAAAATTGGTCGCACAGCGCGAGCAGTTGAAGCGGCGGTCGAAAAACAGCGTCGCTACCGGCTTGAGATTGCCGTCCTGACGCTCCATCCTGACCGCCAGGGCCTGATCGGCGCCGAGGTAGAACGCCTTCTCCAACGCCTCGCGCACGCGCTCGGCGTCGTCTGCGCCCGCCACCACGACGCGGTCGATCACGACCTCAAGCACCGCGCCGGGGCTGGATGCGTCACCGGCGGTTTGCGCGTCGACTATGGCCCCGTCGCGCAGTAGCCGATGATATCCATTGGCCGCCAGATAGGCGATAACCTGCTCTATCGGCCTCGATCCGACCTTGAAGGGCGCGACGAATACATAGGGCGCGGGTGCGGCCATGATCCGCTCGCAGGCGCCGGGGACCGTGTCACGGGACACTTCGCCGCCGCATTGGGGACAGATGGTCCGGCCGATCGCGGCGAACAGCAGCCGCAGGTAATCGTTGATCTCGGTGATGCTGCCGACCGACGAGCGCGCGTTGCTGATGGCGTTTTTCTGGCGCAGGGCGAGCGCGGGCGGGATATCCGAGATGGTATCGACGTCGGGGCGCTGCATGCGGTCCAGGAACAGCCGCGCGTACGTCGAGAGGCTCTGCACGTATCGCCGCTGACCTTCAGCGTATACAGTGTCGAAGACCAGGCTGGACTTACCCGAACCTGAAACTCCGGTTACTACCGTGAGCTGCTGCAGCGGCAGGTCGAGGTCGAGGTCTTGCAGATTGTTGGTGCGGGCCCCGCGGATGACGATTGAACGTTCCAAGCCGCGTCGCAATCAGCGGGGATCCGCGATTGGACGGGCCTTATGCCGGCGCTCTCCCGGAAATTCCTCCGCCACTTCGCGATACAGCGCCGCCAGCGCCCGGTCGAATTCGGACTGCAGCTTGTTCGCCTTGGCGCGGCGTTCGATTTCGGGCAGGTGTCGGATTTGGGCCAAATCGTCCTCCAGCTTGTACATCAGCCGATTTCGCTCGATCATGAAACGATAGCCGTTCATACGTGTCTCCTATGCCACACCCGAAACGAAAATCTTACGTCACGCTCTTCCGGGCAAGCAACCGGGCGGCCGCAATCACATGAATTCGCTGATCGGTGACCATGCGGCCGGCGCCTGGGCCGGCCTTCGGATCTGGCACGGCTTCCTGGGGCGTGAGGGCGGGGTGAGCGTGGGGCCCTACGCATCGTTGAACTTTTCCTATCTGGCCGGCGACGCTCCTGCCGCGGTCCAGACCAATTGGCGGCGTTTGCAGGCCGGCCTTCCACCTGGAGTGGAATTGGTGCAGGTCCATCAGGTGCACGGCAACCGGGTTCACGTGGTCGATGCTGACAGCCGCGCAATCACCGCGGTGGCCGACGGCATGGTAACCGCCGCTCCGAACGTGATTCTGGGGATCCTGACGGCGGACTGTGTGCCGATTTTGCTGATCGATGACGACGCTGGAGTGGCTGGCGCGCTGCACGCGGGATGGCGCGGAGTGATCGCCGATATCGTCTCCGCCGGCGTCAGCGCGATGGCGTCGATCGGCGCCCGGCCCGAGCGGATTCGGGCCGCCCTCGGTCCCGCAATCGGGAGCTGCTGCTTCGAGGTGGATATCGATCTGGCCCGGCGCTTTGAGGTGGAAATCGCCGATGCCCGGCGTCATGTGCATCGGGCCAGCGACGAAAAGGCGTTCATCGATCTCAAGGGCCTGGTGCGCGGCCAGTTGGTGCGCGAGGGCCTCGCCGCGGATGCCGTTACGGACGTCCCGATCTGCACCCGATGCTCAAGCGACCGGTACTTCTCGCGCCGTTGCGCCAAGGGCGGCGCTACCGGCCTGCAGTTAAGTTTTATCGGGATGCAGGAATAATATTAGGATATGGGTGCGATGCGAAAAATCAGGACGCCATCAAAGGAGATCAATACCAAGGAGCTGCTCGAAAAGGTTCGCAAGCCGCCGGCGCCTCCAGCTCGCGTCCACAGCGACCGGAAAAAATACAAACGCGGCCGTGCGCGATTGCCGGAGGGAGATGACCTCTGATGGCGCACCAGCAATCGGGCGGCTGCAAACCCGGGACCCAACCCAGATGATCAGTTTCGAATTAACCGAAGAACAGCGCATGATCCGCGACACGGTCGAGGCGTTTGCCACTGAGGAGATCCGCCCTGCCGCGCGGCCGGCCGACGAAGCCGGTCAGGTCCCATCCGATCTCATTGCGAAGATTTGGGAGCTCGGCCTGATCCGCGGCGTGCTTCCCGAAGAGTTCGGCGGCGACGGCGGTCAGCGCTCGGCAGTGACCGGCGCCGTGGTGGGCGAAGCGCTCGCGTATGGCGATTTGTCAATCGCGCTGCACGCGCTGGCGCCGCGGCTGGCCGCCTTTCCAATCCTCGAGATGGGTACGGCGGAGCAACGCAAGCGTTATCTGCCGGGCTTCGCCGCCGGCGATTTCAAAGCGGCGTCGGCGGCATTGGTTGAGCCGCGTCACGACTTCGACGTTTTTTCGATTGGCACCACCGCGGCCGCAAGCGGCGATCGATACCTGCTTAATGGCCAGAAATGCTACGTGCCGTTAGCCAAAGAATCGGAGCTGATTCTGATCTACGCGGCGAGCAGTCCGGGCGCCGGCGCGTCCGGCGTCGAGGCTTTCCTGCTCTCCCGCGATAGTCCCGGATTGACCATCTCCGAGCGCGAAAAGAACATGGGTATCAAGGCGCTGGCAACTTACGGGGTGACCCTGAAGGATTGTGCGGTGCCGGCGGACGCCCGGCTGGGCGGCGCCGGCGGCATCAACTTTTTACGCCTGGTCAGCGCGGCCAAAGTGGCGCTCGCCTCGATGGCGGTGGGGGTGTCGCGTGCAGCCTTCGAGTACGCGCGCGACTATGCTTTGCAGCGGCGCGCATTTGGTGCGCCAATCGCGACCAAACAGGCAATCGCCTTCATGCTCGCCGAGATGGCGCTCGAGGTGGACGCGTCGCGGCTGCTGGTGTGGGAAGCGGCCAGCCGTTTGGACAAGGACGAGGATGCGTTCAAGGAAAGCTACCTGGCCAAGAATTACGTCTCCGCGGCGTCCCTGAAGATAACCGACAATGCGGTCCAGGTGTTGGGCGGCCACGGTTACATCCGCGAGCATCCGGTCGAAATGTGGCTGCGCAACGCGCGGGGCTTCGCCAGCTTTGAGGGCCTCGCAACAGTCTAGTTGGAGCTAACCGATGATCGACTTTGAATTTGACGCCGATTTGCAAAAGCGCCTGGACACCTACCGCATGGTGGCGCAGCAGGTGATGCGCCCGATCTCGCACGAATATGACGAGAACGAGCACGCGCGGCCGGAAAAATTCTACGAGTTAATGTGGGCCGGCAGCCGTCAATCCGGTCTGGAGATTGGACGCGACCGCGGAGCCAGCGGCGGACCCTCAATGCGCACCCTGTTCACCATCCTGGCGGCCGAGGAATTGAGTTGGGGCGATGTCGGACTGTTTCTTCAGATTCCCAACCCTGGTCTGGGTGGGGCGGCAGTCATGGCCGCCGGTACGCCCGAGCAGAAGAACCGGTTTCTCAAACGTTTCAGCGAAGGCCAGCCGAAATGGGCCGCGATGGCAATAACCGAACCCGGTTGCGGTTCCGATAGCGCCGCAATCACTACCACCGCGCGGCGCGAGGGCGACCACTGGGTCATCAACGGTACTAAAATCTTCTGTACCGGCGGCCAGAATGCGGCGGAGTTGTCCGAAGGCTTCGTCGTGGTTTGGGCAACTGTGGATAAGAACGCCGGCAGGGCCGGAATCAAGCCGTTGGTGGTCGAGCATCACACGCCCGGGATGAGCGTGGTACGAGTCGAGAACAAGCTCGGAATCCGGGTCTCGGATACGGCAGCGTTGATCTTTGAGGATTGCCGGGTGC
The DNA here is from genome assembly GCA_963805995.1 of uncultured Pseudomonadota bacterium. Taxonomy (GTDB): domain Bacteria; phylum Desulfobacterota; class Binatia; order Binatales; family Binataceae; genus JAJPJA01. The sequence goes on from CAWDWL010000043.1 coordinate 87,551, forward strand.
CGTTGGAAAATGTGCTGGGCAGCCCCGAGGTCAAGCCCGAGGGCGGATTCAAAGATGTAATGGCCACCTTCGACGCGACCCGGCCGATTGTGGCGGCGATGGCGATCGGGGTAGGGCGGGCGGCGCTGGATTTCGTCCGCGACTTCCTCAAGCAGCGCAACATCGACGTCCGTTATGGTCTGTCGCCCCAGCGTTTGACCGCCCTGGAGCGCGATTTCATGGAGATGGAGATTCAGCTCAAGGCGGCCCGGCTGCTGACCTGGCGCGCCGCCTGGTTGCTGGATGCCGGACAGCGTAACAACCTGGAAGCCTCGATGGCCAAGGCCAAGGCCGGTCTGGTGGTTACCCAGATTACGCAAAAGGCGGTGGAGTTGTTGGGGCCGCTGGGATACTCGCGCGCCTGTTTGCTGGAGAAATGGATGCGCGACGCCAAGATCAACGACATCTTTGAAGGCACTCAGCAAATCAATCTATTGATCATCGCCCGCCGTATCCTGGGCTACAGCAGCAAGGAACTGAACTGACCTTGGTGGAGCCCGATACACCTCAGGTCATACATTTGTGCTGGCGCACAGGGGCAACTTGGCTGCGCGGTACTTTTTCAAACCCGCCTGCACCTCACTCGTCACGCGACTTTCTGACGCAAGTCGCGCGCCGACCCCCCGGCGTGCGGCTGCCGACCAAGGGTCTATCAAGGCTCCCAAGGGGAGATGCAAAGCTCCCCAAGGGGAGATGATTAAATCGACGAAACGTGGAAACTCAAGTGCGCCTGCGGACCAAGTCCGCAGGCGCACTCAGAGAGAGATAGGGCTGTGATGCCGATGACCCTAGCGGCCGTCATCCCATTTGGTGCGATCCCAGCGGAAGATTTCGGTGGTGTTGGTTAGCCCCACCGGCTTGGGCGGTGAATGCCGGGCTTCTTCCTCGGTCCGCCCCGATAGATAAAATTCGGTTTCCTGATAAGTCAGTTCGCCAATCGGCACGCCGCCGGTGGAGCGCTTGCAAGCGCACGTCTTGATCGGACTGTAGGCGACGTAGGTGGTCGTTTTCCAGCCATTCTGGTCTTTCCAGTTTACGTTCTCGAGATTGTTCAGTTCGCGGTCATGGAGCTTTCTTTGCCAATCCATGCAGAAAGCCGGGAACATCCCCGAGGCGCGATCGAATACATTGTCGCCGGTGGGCGGTGGCGCCTTGAACCCATCCAAGGCCGCATGCATCTCATAGTGGCCGGACCCCGGCGTAGAATCCTGCGCTGAGGCAGGGGCGGGCGCCGCGGCCGATGAGTCGGGTTTTACGGAAGAATCGGGCTTTACGGATGAATTGGAACTTGACGTCGAATCGGGAGCGGCGGGTTGCGCCGCATTGCTATCCGAATCGACCGCATTCAGGCTCTGAGCGCAGACTGGCTTGGGAGCCCAGGTTGCGACCATCAGCGCCAGAAAGGAACCTCCAATCAACCCCGGAACCAAACGGGTCAAAGTGGTCATTGCTCCGCCACTCCTCCACATAAAGATAGAATAAATTTCCGAACGACAAATATCCCGCCGCGGGGCCGGGATCAAGTCCAGAGGTGGGAGAAAAGGAGCCGCGGCTCCAGATGGAACCGCGGCTCCGGGTTTCAGGTGATCAGGAGCCGACTGGTACCAGTTCGACTCGCCGGTTCTGGGCGCGGCCTTCCGCGGTCCTGTTGGTCGCGACAAAATGAGTCTTGCCGTAACCATGCGTGACCAGGCGGTTGGCAGCGATGCCCTTGCCTTCCAGGTAACGTGCCACTGAGTTGGCGCGCCGTTGCGACAGCCTCAGGTTGTACGGGTAGCTGCCGATGATGTCGCAGTATCCGTTGACGTCAACCGTGACGTCAGGATGCTTGCTGAGGATATCGGCGGCTTCGTCCAGAATCGGCACCGCGTCAGGCCGAATATTGGACCGGTTGAAATCGAAATGCACACCACGCAGAACGATCCGCTCCTGAGGCGCCGGTGGCGGAGGAGGAGGTGGTGGCGGAGCCTCGGCAACTACGGGTGCCGGCGGCGGCGGCGGAATTATGGGGTCGCAAATATAGTGCCCGGCCACAGCGCCGAGTCCACCACCGAGGATCGTGAAGATCGGGATATAGACCGCCTTCACGTTGTCGCGGTTGGTGTCCCCTCCGGTTTGGTCAGCGACAAAATAGGAGCCGATGCCGCCGATCGCGGCTCCGATCAAAGCCCCACCCAACGCACAGCCGTCCCATTCGCGCGGCTGCTGCAGTGTGTCCTCCCACTGCGAGATTTGCACGCATCCTGCCAGGAGAAACATTGCGACTCCGGCCAACGCGGCAGTTTTGACAGACAATCGGTATTTAGTGCCCATTAACCTCCTCCATCTGGTTCCTATTAGCCAGGCTCCCACCCAAATGCCCTTATGAACTTCCGGGCAATTTTACTAATAGTTCGGTGACTTTCAAGGAAATCACCCCGGCTTAAGTGCAAGAACTCAAAGAATTTTCAAGACCTCCGCCCGCGAAATACCATGGTTTCGCCAACAATTCAAAGAGTTCGCCACCTGTTTTCAGCCCTTCCGGCCTCTTTCCGCTTTGTTGCGCGGCCCCCTTTCAGGCGTTAGCGCCCGGATTGGGCCGAATAAATAACGCATATACGCCAAATTGCCAAACGCTTTTAACACCTAACGATATTTAATGGAATGGCATGGCCTGTGGAGAACTCGACCTCCGGGCTTAAACCGGAGGCTGCGGACTGATACCATGGGTGCCGCGATGTTGTCTTTGGCGCGCGGCAAGGAAGGTTCGTTCAAGCTGGTTTCGGCCTATCAGCCCCAGGGTGACCAGCCTGCGGCGATCGAGGCATTGTACAAAAATCTCGTCGACGGGGTGCCCCAGCAGGTGCTGCTTGGGGTTACCGGCTCGGGCAAGACCTTCACCATGGCCAACGTGGTGGCGCGAATTAACCGGCCCACCCTGGTGATGGCGCCCAACAAAACTCTGGCGGCCCAGCTCTATAATGAATTCAAGAGCCTGTTTCCGGAAAATGCCGTCAGGTATTTCGTGTCCTACTACGACTACTATCAGCCCGAAGCCTACGTGCCTTCCACCGACACCTTCATCGAGAAGGATTCCAGCATCAACGACGAAATCGACAAGCTGCGCCATTCCGCAACCAAGGCGTTGCTGGAGCGCAACGATGTCCTGATCGTGGCTTCGGTGTCATGCATCTACGGCTTGGGCGAGCCGGAGGTGTACTTTGAGATGCTGGCCTTTCTCGAAGAAGGCCAACGAATCGAGCGCGACCGCTTGCTGCGCAAACTGGTCGATATCCAGTACCAGCGCAACGATTACGATTTCCATCGCGGCACCTTCCGCGTGCGCGGCGACACCGTCGAAGTCTTTCCCGCCTACGAAGAAAGCCGCGCGGTCCGGGTCGAGTTCTTCGGCGATGAAATTGAAGGGCTCTATGAGATAGATCCACTGCGCGGCCAGGTGATCCGCAAGCTTTCCAGCGTCGCGATCTATCCCGCCTCGCATTACGTGACGACCTCGGATCGGATGGAGGTGGCGGTGCACGACATCCGCCAGGAACTGCGCGAGCGGCTGGAGGAATTTCGCGCCCAAAACAAGCTGCTCGAAGCCCAGCGGCTGGAACAACGCACCATGTACGACCTCGAGTTGCTTTCCGAGATGGGCGTATGTCCGGGAATCGAGAACTACTCGCGTCACTTGACCGGACGCCTTCCGGGCCAGCCGCCCCCGGTTTTGTTGGATTATTTTCCCAAGAACTATCTGCTGTTCATTGACGAGAGCCACGTCACCGTCCCGCAGATTGGCGGGATGTATCGCGGCGATCGCTCGCGCAAGCAGACCCTGGTGGACTACGGGTTCCGGCTGCCCTCGGCGCTGGACAACCGCCCGTTGAATTTCGAGGAGTTCGAATCCTTCGTCAACCAGGTGACCTACGTGTCCGCCACGCCGGGAAATTACGAACTGCGCGGGGCCGAAGGCCTGGTGGTGGAACAACTGATTCGTCCCACCGGGCTGGTCGATCCCGAGATCGAAGTCCGCAAGGCCGGGACTCAGGTCGACGACCTGCTCGAAGAAATCCGCCGCCGGGTCGAGTGCAACGAACGCGTGCTGGTCACCTGCCTGACCAAGAAGATGGCCGAGGACCTGACCGATTACTACCAGGACCTCGGGGTGCGCGTGCGCTATCTGCACTCCGATATCGACACGATCGAGCGCGTCGAGATCATCCGCAGTCTGCGCAAGGGCGAGTTCGACGTGCTGGTCGGCATCAACCTGCTGCGCGAGGGACTTGACCTGCCCGAGGTCTCGCTGGTGGCGATTTTGGACGCCGATAAGGAAGGTTTCTTGCGCTCGGAGCGCTCGCTGATTCAGACCATCGGCCGCGCCGCCCGTAACCTCAACGGCAGGGTGATCATGTACGCCGACCGGATCACCGAATCGATGCGCAAGGCACTGGACGAAACCGACCGCCGCCGCGCCAAGCAGCTCGAATATAACGTTGAGCATGGCATCACGCCGACCACTATCGTCAAGGCGATCGACGCTTCCCTGGTTGAGATGTATTCACCCGAATGGGCGGTGGTGCCCGATATCTCCGAGGATCCGCAAGCGGCGGAAGAATATGTTGCGCCGCATGAGCTGTCGGATCGAATCAGCGCGCTGCGGCGCGAGATGATGGAAGCCGCCAAGGAACTGGAATACGAGCGCGCCGCCACCTTGCGTGACCAGATCAAGCGGTTGGAAATGCGCGCGCTTGGAATCGAGCCCAGAGGGGCCGCCCCGATGCGGCCCTCCGCTAATGGCGGATCTTCCGGGGCCAAAGCCGATGGCGCGCGCGGACGCGGTAAACCCGCCCCCGGACCACGAGGAAAAAAGGGCAGGGCCGATGCGCCCAGGGCCGGCGGCGCCCGCCAAGGCCGGCTGAAACTAATCCCCGATGAGCGGGACTGATAGCGGTGGGATTGATGGCGGATCGATCAGCGCAAGAGGACACCGCGTTGACGGCGGAAATGGAGCCCGCCGCAATCAATTTTTATCACGCGCACGTTTACTACGATGAGGCTTCGCGCCAGCTCGCGGCGCGCCTGCGGCAGGCCCTGGAGAGCCGTTTCGAAGTGGAGATGGGACGCTGGCGTGAAGCGCCCGTCGGACCGCATCCGCAGCCGATGTACCAGGTCAAATTCGCGGTGGGCGAATTCGCCCGTATCGTGCCATGGCTGATGCTCAATCGCCGGGGACTGACGATCCTGGTGCATCCCGATACCACTGACGCACTGCGCGACCACGCGGTGCACGCGCTCTGGCTCGGGGAGAAGCTGCAGTTGCGGCTGGACGTCTTCAAGCGGAAAAAAAGCTGACGTCACCTGGGCCGCCCCTTTTACCTGCGCGCGCCAACCGCCGCTTTCCGGACCCCCCGGTTTCACGCAGCCCGACCGAATAGATCCTAATCCCACCGGACCCTCCAGACAGTGATCTTCTTCATACCGTGGGACAGGCTCCCCGGGCGGGTCGTCCTCTTTTCCGAGACCTTTGGGAAGAAAAAAATCGCAGGCTGGAATGGCTTCGCCACTGTGCCACGGAAAGAAGGAGGATCATCGCCCTCCCTTTTGAATGATTGAGATGGCTTCGTGACACAGGCTTCCAGTCTGTGGTGCACCGGCTTCCCAGCCTGTGCCTGAGTTTGTACATGGTCGCTGTAATTTTCTCCCCGGTCAGAGACTGTCGATAAACGACTAAAGGGCAAAGCTGGGGGCTTGATAGCGCGGTCGCACAATGGCGGCTTGTTCTGTTCCCTCGCCCACATTCAGTTGTGGGAGAGCGTGAGGGTCCTGATACACCTCAAGTAAGATAAACGCATTGGCGCATCGCGAGATTCTGCTCGCCTGACACATCTTTGCAGGCCCGCCTGCATCCTCACCCGTCACGCGACTTGCTGGCGCAAATCGCGCGCCGACCTCTCCCCGCATGCGTCTGCGGTACCTAAGTCCGCAGCCGCGGGCGAGGTAGGTTTTGGAGTTTATCGACAGTCTCGGACCGGGGAGAAGGGCGCCGCCGGGGCGCCCCAGAGAGGGTCCTTGGTCAGCGCGGCCGCCAAGGCGCGCGATTAAGGAAACCGGCAGCGCCGCATAAATCGCTTCGAGCACATCTTCGATCTCGGTGTTCACTGCTGCATTCCAAAATCGCATCACTCGATAACCCTGCCCGTTGAGACCAGCCGATCTCAAGGCATCCGTGCGCTCCTGCTCCGGCGCGGCATGTTGACTGCGCTCGAGTTCGATAATCCGGTGGCGCGTGATGCAGCAGAAATCTGCGATGTATGGACCAAGGTGGTGCTGGCGGCTGAATTTGAATCCCGCAAAGCGCCTGGCTCTGAGGTGCGCCCACAACTTCCGCTCCTCATCCGCATACTCAGCCCGAAGGCGCCGGTCTTGATCGCGCAAAGTTTCGTTATCGGAACTCATAATCGCGCGCCTGCTTAAGGCGCGCGAGCACAGGCTTCCCAGCCTGTGCTCGCGATCTTCCGCACGTCGACAATGGGTGAACGTGGTACGGATTCGAGATTTTTTTGAATTCACCGTTCGTTCCCCAAAATCCAATCGCGCGCCGGCTGCGTAATATCGGATCGGAACCGTCGAACAAGGCGGCCATTCATACAATTGGCGGAGCGCTGGAGTGGCGCCCGCCGGAGGGGTTATGAAACGCAAATCGGTGCTGGTGTTGATTGTGTTGATTGCGATGGTTCTGGTGGGGATCGGGGCCATGACCGCCCGCGCCTCCAGCCATAGGGAGGCTCCATTAATAAGCGAGATGCCCAAGGTGGACGGCACTGACTTCTACATGTTCAACAGCTATGAGCCGGGCCGCGCCGGCTTCGTGACGTTGGTCGCGGACTACATACCTCTGGAAGACCCGTTCGGCGGTCCGAACTACTTCGAGCTGGACCCGGCGGCCCTGTACGAAATCCTGATCGACAACGATGGTGACGCGCAGGAAGAAATCACCTTTCAGTTCCGCTTCACCAACACGCGCAAGGATATCGCGCTCGATATCAACGGCGCCAAGGTCGCCATCCCATTGATTAATGCGGGGCCGGTGCCCGGCGGTCTCAACGTGGTCGAAACCTACACTGTGGACGTGGTTCGCGGGGATCGGCGCACGGGTACCAAACAGCCGATAACCAACGCCAAGGGCGGCGGCTCAGTCTTCACCAAGCCGGTCGACAATATCGGCGAGAAGTCGATTGCCGATTACGCGGCCTATGCGGCGACTTCCGTTTATGACATCAACATCCCCGGCTGCACTACTCCCGGGTCGCGGCTGTTCGTGGGACAGCGCAAGGATCCGTTCGTGGTCAATCTGGGCGAGACTTTCGACCTGATAAATTACGCTCATCCGATTGCGCTAACCCCGGCCGATGAAGCCAGCGAACCGGATTCCCTCGCCGGCAAGAACGTCACGTCGTTAATCCTGGAGGTTCCCGCCAGCTGCCTGACCGCAGACGCCAAGCATCCCGTGATCGCGGGCTGGACCACGGCGAGCCTGCCCCAGGCACGGGTGCTGAACCCGTTCCCGGTTCCGGGCAAATCCAAGGTGGACGGCGGCGCCTTCACCCAGGTTTCGCGCCTGGCCAACCCCTTGGTCAACGAGTTGGTGATTGGCCTCAAGGACAAGGACCGCTTCAACGCCAGCCAACCCAAGGATGACGCCCAGTTTGCCACTTACGTAACCAATCCTACCCTGCCCGCGTTGGTCCAAGCATTGTTCGGCAGTGCCACACCGCCGTGCAGTCCGGGCGGAATCAAGGCGCCGACGTTGTTTCCGCGCGCGGACCTCGTGGCCGCTTTTCTGACCGGGGTCAAGGGCCTCAACCAGGACGGTTCAACCGCTGAGATGATGCGCCTTAATACCTCGATTCCCGCCGCCGCCGCGTCGGCGCAAAACCGCCTCGGCGTAATCGGCGGCGACAACGCCGGCTTTCCCAACGGACGGCGTCCCGGCGATGACGTGGTGGATATCGCCCTGCGCGTGGTGATGGGGCGGCTGATTTCACTGAAGTTGTTCGGCACTCCTGCGCAGGCGCCCTCGGGCAGTTGCGATTTTACCGACGGCGCGTTCCTCGACGCTTCGCACTTTGACACCACGTTTCCATACCTGAAGACCCCGCTCCCCGGTTCTCCCAACGGCCCCAACGGCCTCCCGACACCCATTCCATAGGTGTCATCACCGAAAATCGCGGTTTCCTCCGCTTACGGCGGCGGAAACCGCGGCGGTCAAACCAGGCCTGAATGCATAAAATGAGGAGCGGGCGATGAAACAGGTCAACAAGCTTCTGGGCAGTATGGTACTCGTGATGGCGGTAGCTGGGACTGGATGCAACGGCAGTTCCGGAAGCAACGTCGTTATCGTTCCACAGACGCCGACTCCGGTTCCGACTGCGACTCCGACCGCGGCGCCGACAGTGGCAGCAACGCCGACTCCAACCGCGACGGCGACGCCGATCGCGGAAACCGACTTCGTGGGCTTCGTCCACAAGCTCTTTGCCGAGACTTCAGATACCACTGAACCGACCGATATCAACGATCTTGATTTCAGCAATCTCGACGCGGGTCCCGACGCGTTCAACGATTTGCTGAAGTAGGAAATAACAGGTTTCATCAGCCGCATGTAATTTGTCGTAAAAGTAGCATGACCAGGAAGGTTTAAGGCCGCGATGTACCTATTGACGAGGCATACTCGACACCGCGCCGCCTGGAGCATTTTCTGTCAGGGGGTGGGAGCGGGCCTTTCTGCTGCTGGCCTTCGCCCTCCCGATTCAGGCCGCCGACAACGTCACCGATCGCACGATCACGATCTACCAGCGGGTGCTCCAGGTCCGCCCGCATGACGCGGAAAGCTACTATAAGCTTGGTGACGCCTACATCCAGAAGGGACGCGAGACCGGCGACATCGCCTACTTTGAACTGGCGTCGCAGGCGCTGCGCAAAGCGCTGCAAATCGACCCTGAACTGGGTCCCGCCCATCGCCATCTCGCGCTGGTGCTCTATACGCTGCACGATTTTGGCGGGGCGATTGACCAGTCGCAAGCCGCGCTCAAGCTCGATCCGCGCGACGCCTACGCCTACGGCGTGATCGGCGACGCGCGCCTGGAAACCGGAGATTACGACGCTGCGGTGCGCGCCTACGCCACGATGATCGCGCTGCACGCCGACCTCTATTCCTACGCCCGCCGCTCGGGTCTGGAAAGCGTGCGCGGCCAGACCACGGCCTGCGTGGCCGACCTCGGTCGCGCAGTTGCGGACGGGCGGCGCACCGGCAACCCGCCTGAGAGTATCGCGTGGGTACAGTGGCAACTGGGCAACGAATATTTCAAAATCGGAAATCTGAGCGCAGCGCAGCAACATTATCAGGATTCGCTCGATACCTACCCGGGCTACCATCGCGCGCTGGCGGGGATGGCCCAGGTACGCGCGGCGCAGGGTGATTTCGCGGCCGCCGCCGGCCTCTATAAACAGGCAATCGCGGTGATTCCGATGCCGGAATACGCTGGGGCGCTGGCCGACGTTTATACGACGATGGGACGGACCCAGGACGCGGCCGAGCAGCAGAGCCTGGTCGAGTTCATCGGCCGGCTCAACCGGATCAACAAAGTGCTCTACAACCGCTCGCTGGCCTATTATTATGCCGACCACGGTATTGAGGTGCCGGTGGCGCTGGAACTGGCGAGCACCGAATTAAAGGCGCGCCGCGACATCTATGGTCACGACGTGATGGCTTGGATTTTGTATAAAAGTGGGCAGCCCCGCGCCGCGCAAGCGCAGATCCAGGCTGCGCTGAGCCTGGGTACCCAGGATCCGCGGCTGTTCTATCACGCGGGGATGATCGAGTTTGCGCTCGGACGCAAGGACCTGGCGCGGCGCGACTTGAGCCGCGCGCTGGCGCTCAATCCTCATTTCCAGCCGATTCAGGACCGCGTCGCGTCGCGGACCCTGGCGATGCTGGACGGGGACGCGCGATGACCTCGCGATTCGCGGCTTTCTCTGTGCGCCGGCACGCATGGAGAATGGCGTTGCTGATGGTGGCGATTGGCACGATGGCGCCGCGGCCCGCGGCGGCGCATCCGATGGGCAACTTCTCGATTAATCATTACGCGGCAATCGGCGTGGCGCCGTCACTGATCGAGTTGCGCTACGTGATCGACATGGCCGAGATCCCGACCTTCCAGGAGATGCGTGAGCATGGTTTCGCGGCCGACCCCGCCGACCCGCGCGTCGCCTCCTATCTGAATAAGAAATGCCGCAGCCTGCGCGACGGCCTGATACTTACGCTCAATGGGCGGCGGCTTTCGCTGCGCGAAACTGGTCACAACGCGATCTTCCCGCCCGGCGCGGGCGGTTTGCCCACGATGAAGATGGGGATGCGGCTGGAAGGGATGCTCGCGCCCGCGCAATCCGGCGCGCTCCAATTGGATTATCACGACTTCAATTTCCCGGGCCATGCCGGCTGGAAGGAAGTGATCGCGGTTGGCCACGGCGGCGTCACCCTGGCCGATTCCTCCGTGCCCGATCATGACCGTAGCGCGCAGCTCAGCAACTATCCGGTTGATTTGCTTAACAGTCCGCCCCAGGTGCTGGAAGCTCATCTGCGCCCGGTGGTGATTGGCGCCGGCGCGCAGGGTTCAGGCCGGGCCAATCTCCAGGAGGCCCAAGCTCCGCTGCGCGCCAATCGGATCGGCACGCCACGCAACGCGTTCACTGAACTGATGACGGTCAGGCAGCCCGGGACGTGGTTCCTGCTGACCGCGGCGATGATTGCGATCGCGCTGGGCGCGCTCCACGCATTGGAGCCCGGTCACGGCAAGACCGTGGTCGCCGCCTACCTGGTCGGCTCGCGCGGCACCGCCCGCCATGCGCTGATGCTGGCGGCGACGGTCACCGCCTCCCATACCGCGAGCGTATACGTGCTCGGCGGGCTCACGCTGTATGCGTCGCGATGGATTGTTCCGGAGCGCATTTACCCGTGGTTGGGCGGCGTGTCGGGCGCGATTATCGCCGGACTCGGAGTCTGGCTGTTCGGCCGGCGCCTGATTCCAATACTCTCGCCTGATCATTCGCACGATCATTTGCATGACCACGCGCATCCTCATGAGCATCCGCGCGATCACTTCCATATCCATGACCAGGATCACGATCGTGATCACGAACATCACGCGCACGCGCACGACCATAATCATTCTCGTGACGACGACCATCCTCAATTCCAGCCTCATCGTCACGACATCTTTGGCCGCCATATCGCCGGTGGCGAGACGCCCGCCGAGGGCGAGCGCCTTTTAACGACGCGCGGGCTGCTTGCGCTGGGCGTGACCGGTGGAATCGTTCCATGCCCCGCCGCGCTGGTGGTTTTGCTCAGCGCGCTGTCGCTCAATCGCGCCGGCTTCGGATTGTTTCTGATCGTCGCTTTCAGTGCGGGTCTGGCGGCGGTTTTGGTTTCCTTCGGGCTTGGGGTAGTTTACGCTCGTCAGTTCGTGGCGCGGCGGTTGCGGCTGGAGAGCGGCTTGGCCACCCGATGGCTCCCGTTGGTTTCCTCGGCCGTAATCACGATCGCGGGCGTTGCCATCACCGTGCAGGCGCTGGCCAGGGGCGGGGTTATCGGCGGTTGGCGATGATCACTTTCGCACAGCACCTGGTTGCGTTCCGGCTGGTCCGGGAAGAAATAATCGCAGAGATACGTTTTGAGGAAAACCGTGAGCGATCTTTCGACTCTTAGCGGTATGGCGCCGGCGGGCTTCGCGGCGCTGGGTTTCGTCCTGGGCATGCGGCATGCAACCGATCCCGATCACGTGATTGCGGTCACCGCAATCCTGACTCGCGAGCGGCGGCTGTCGGCCGCCACCCGCATCGGTCTGGTGTGGGGTCTGGGACATTCGCTGACGGTGCTGCTGGTGGGATGCGCGATCATCGTGCTGAAAATCCGGGTTCCAGTCAGGCTCGGCCTTACGATGGAGCTGGGCGTCGGCGTGGTGCTGATACTGTTGGGGTTGCCGGCGGGTGCTGCGGTGGTCCGCGGTCTGGGTGCGCGCCTGTGGCCTTCGAATGCCGCCTTAAATGACGCAGCCCACGTTCATTCGCACGTGCACGGCCATGGCGATAGCTTCCATCGCCATGCACACGTGCATCTCCCGCACACTGCCGCGGTGCATTATGACCACACCTTGGGCCAAGACCGCGGCGCGCCGGCCGGCCGTTCGGCGATCAAGTCATTTGGCGTCGGCCTGGTGCATGGTCTGGCGGGCAGCGCCGCAATCGCGTTGCTGGTGCTGGGCGCGATTCCGCAGCCGTTGTGGGCCACCGCGTATCTGGCGATCTTCTGCATGGGAACGATCGCCGGGATGGCGCTGATCACCACGGCGATCGGCGCGCCGATGGTGCTGGCGGCGCAGCGCGTTGCGAATCTGCATCGCGGACTGGTCCTGGGCTCGGGTCTGCTGAGCCTGTGCTTCGGCCTTTTCATCGCCTATCAGATCGGAATCGCCGACGGACTATTCAGTTCCGCCCCGATCTGGATCCCGCACTGACGCATTTCCGCTCCTTGAACGGTCGCCTGATGCGAAAATAATTTCGCGCCTTGAGCGCACGAACACATTGGCGCAGAGGCCCTCTGTCCACTCTCCTTATCCTGAGACTGTCGAAAAACGGCTAAAGGGCAAAAGCAAGAGTGCTTGGTACCGCGGCTGCGCGGTGGAGGTCGGGTTCTGTTCCCTCGCCCACATTCAGTTGTGGGAGAGGGTTAGGGTGAGGGTTCTGATACACCTCAAGTAATACAGACGCATTGGCGCAGAATAAGATTCCGTAATCGTAGAGCATCTTGGAAGTGTATCTGCACCCTCACCCGTCACGCGACTTGCTGGCGCAAATCGCGCGCCGACCTCTCCCGGCGTGCGTCTGCGGACCCAAGTCCGCAGCCGCGGGCGAGGTAGGTTTTGGAGTTTGCCGACAGTCCCTATCTTGAAAGAGGGCGAGGGAGAGGTTACACGTCCGATCCAAGCCACACGCTTCGCCCTCGGTCACCGATACTTCGCGTAACGACTACCTTGATCTCGCCTGCAGAATTTCCTGAAGCCGATCTTAATCCTTGAACGCAGCGTGCACGCCGGCGGCGGCGTCGCTGATCGCCTTGCGTCCCTGGTCGAGAAATGACGCCATGCTCATGAAACCATGCGTCACTCCCTCATACTGCTTGTAGACCACCGGCACCTTGGCCTGCCGCAACCGCTGCGCGTAAGCCGCGCCCTCATCGCGCAGCGGGTCGAATTCCGCCGTGATCACCATCGCGCGCGGCAAGCCGGTCAGATCCGCAGCAGCGGCGGGACAGCAGTAAGGGTTTGAACGGTCCGCGTCAGCGGCCAGGTAATGGCCCCAGAACCACGCCATATCCGCGCGGGTGAGCAGATAGCCGTCGGCAAACTCTTTCTGCGACGGGCTTTGTAGCGAACTGTCCAGGGCGGGATACATCAGCAATTGATAACAGATGTGGGGCGCGCCGCGGTCGCGCGCCATCAGGGAGATCGCGGCGGCCAGGTTGCCTCCGGCGCTGTCGCCGCCCACCGCCAGCTGCGCGGGATTGGCGTTTAACAACCCGCCATTGTTCGCCACCCACAGTGTGGCGGCGTAACAATCTTCGGCGGCGGCGGGAAATTTGTGCTCCGGCGCGCGCCGGTAATCAACCGCTACGGTGACGCAGCGGGCCTCGTTGGTCAGGGCGCGGCACAGCGCGTCATGGCTTTCCAGGTCGCCCAGGACCCATCCGCCGCCGTGAAAAAACACCAGCACGGGAAACGGTGCTTTGCCTTCGGGAGTATAGACGCGCAACTTGATTTGCCCCGCGGGTCCGTCGATCGCCCGGTCCTCGCTCTTGGCCACGGCTGGCGGAGTCCCGCCAAACGATTCCAGCATCGTACGGAACTCATCGCGCGCCTGTCCGGGCGACATGCTGCTCAGCGGCGGCGCTTTGGCAGCGGCAGCCTGATCGAGTATCGCCTTGATCTGCGGCTCCAGGGGCATCGGCTTACTCCTTTAGTTTGCTAGTGTCGCGTGCAGCGCAAACGTGTTTGTCGACTTCAAGGTGAGGAGAACATTCTCACAAGCCCTGTGGCGAAGCTACCTTGCCTGGCGGCGGGGCGTAAAGGCCGACGCTCATCGGGGTCGCCAAAAGGTAACATCCATGCTGAGCGATGTGTTGCTGGACGTGTGTATCGCGGCGTTCGCGTTAGTGGCCATCTCTGCCTCGGTGGCCTATGGCGTTCAGGGCTTTCGCGAGCGTACTAGAAGAGCACTGGTGCGGAATAGCCGACACAGATCAAAAAGCTCTAAAGGGAACCCTCCCATTCCTTTTGATGTTCCAATTGAAGGCGCTAACCGCTATCGATACCTCTCCACATCGGCCACCGATCGGCTCTTTCGCGTCCTCCGCGAACGAAGAATAGAGAAGCAAAAATAGGTCCGCCTGAACCTGGAACGCCGCGTCTGAATCGGGTGGCGCTACGCGGTTATTCTCTCTGAACTCATAGGATACATCGGCGGCTCGAACAATTGGACGAGCGCGGATGATGAAGACGCGCCGAGCCAAGCGTCTCCCCGGTCCGGAACAAAACCCGTCATGGCGCGGTAACATAACCTCCGGATGGTGTATAATCGCCTCCGTGGTGATCGACGATGACAAGCGGTCCGATTCCGCCGCCGTGGCGGCTGATGAGGCCGAACCGAATCAGGAGTTGAGCAGCTCCGAAGCCTCGGAGAAGCCCGGTGATGGGGAGCGGATCCAAATCGGCCCCGATGCGGCTCCGGTCGAAAACCAAGCTTCCACCGGCGCGGCCGTTCCGGAGGTGTTTGGAAGAAGCTACGATTCGCTCGTCACCTACGTTTCCGGTTCGACGGACAAGCCCGCTCCATCTGCGGACGCCATCGTGGCGGAGCCGGAGGGCGCGCCGGCGGACGAAGAAATTCAGCGCAAACTGGATCTGATCCCGCCGGAGCCGGGCGTTTACCTGCTGCGCGACAAGGCCGGCAAGGTGCTCTACGTCGGCAAGGCCAAGTCGCTGCGTTCGCGGGTGCGGGCGTATTTCCGCGATGGTGGCGACACCCGCTTCCAGGTGCGCTTCCTGATGAGCCGGGTCAAGGATTTCGAGACCCTGGTCACGTCCAACGAGAAGGAAGCGCTGATCCTCGAAAACAACCTGATCAAACAGTATCGGCCGCGCTACAACATCCGGCTCAAAGACGACAAGTCATACCTCAGCGCCAAGGTGACCAAGCACGCGTGGCCGCGGATCATGGTGACGCGCAAGATCGTGAAGGACGGCGGCCGCTATTTCGGTCCGTTCGGCTCCGCCGACGGCCTGCGTGAAACGCTCGACATAATCCGCAAGGTATTTCCCCTGCGGACCTGCTCCGACACGGTCTTCCGCAATCGCAGCCGGCCCTGCCTGGAGTATCAAATCAAGCGGTGCCTGGGGCCGTGTTGCCTGCCGGTCGATCGCGGCGAATATCAGCGCCAGCTCGACGCCGCGATAATGCTGCTGGAGGGCCGCGACCTCGATCTGCTCAAGGCGATGCGCGAGCAGATGAAGAACCACGCCGAGCGGTTGGAGTTCGAGGAGGCGGCCAAGCTGCGCGACCGCGTGCGGGCGATCGAAAAGACGGTGGAAAAGCAGACCGTGCTGCATCACTGGGGTATCGACCAGGATATCTTCGGGCTTTATCGCGAAGGCGGCTTTATCGAGGCCATTGTCCTGATGGTGCGGCGTGGAAAGCTGACCTCGACCCAGAGCTGGAGTTTTGAGGATTTGGAGTTTTCCGATGAAGACATCCTGGCCGACCTCCTGACCCAGTTTTATTCGGGCGGCCGCTACCTGCCCGACGAGGTGCTGTTGCCGGTCGAGCTGGAGGACGCGGAAGTCCGCGCCGAACTGCTCTCGGAGCGGCGCGGCAAGAAGGTCACGATCGCGGTCCCGCAGCGCGGCGAGAAGACCCGTTTGCTGGAGATGGCGAACGAAAACGCGCGTCAAAGCTTCGCCTCACGCCGCGACAGCGAGAAGACCCGCGAGCGGATGCTCGAGGAGTTGCGGGTGCGGTTGCGGCTGCGCAACACGCCCAAGCGCATCGAGTGCTACGACATCTCCAACCTGCAGGGCTCGATGGTGGTCGCGTCGCAAGTGGTTTTCGACGAGGGGCTGGCGCGCAAGGATCTGTATCGGCGTTACCGGATTCGCACGGTCCAGGGCCAGGACGATTTCGCCAGCATGTCCGAGGTGCTGACCCGGCGGCTGACCCGCGCGGTCCAGGAGCAGGACTACCCGGATCTGATCATCGTCGATGGTGGCAAGGGGCAGCTCAACATGGCGCTGCTCGTGCTGCGCGAGCTGGGCCTGGCCGATCAGATCGATACCATCGGCCTGGCCAAACAGCATGTTCTCAACGGTCCGCGCCAGCGCCAGGTGGTCAAGTCCGAGGAGCGCGTGTTCATTCCCAACCGCAAGGACCCGATCGTTCTGAAGCAGAATTCCAACGCGTTGTTCCTGCTGGTGCGAATTCGCGACGAGGCCCATCGGTTTGCGATCACCTATAACCGCGAACTGCGGCTGCGCGCTCGATTGCGTACGATCCTGGCCGACATCGAGGGGATCGGACCGGTGAGGGCGCGCGCGCTGCTGCGCCATTTCGGCAGTCTGAAGCGGATTCGTGCGGCCAGCGCGGAGGAAATCGCGCAGGTAAAGGGAATCAATCGCGACCTGGCCGCGGCGGTGCGGCGCGACCTCGACGAGATGACCGCCGTGCTCGATTCGGAGGAGCAGGCCGAGGAGACCTCACGTCAAGAGGTCGAAACCGGGGAACTCGCAAGCGCGCCCGCGGACGCCACGGAATTGGAGGGCGCATCCGAAAGCGTCGAAACGTTCATTCAGGGCGACTCGCCGAAACCTGACCCCTGATGCCGCTTCAGGGGCCGGGTGATTTAGTGAAGTGCGCCCGGACTCCGGCTATGCACCCTCCTTGCCCTCCAGCCGCTTCAGCCGGGCTTCCAGGTCATGAACGATCTTGGATACGTCCGTGCGCAACAGGCCCAGTTCAACCATGACATCTTCCTCGGCGATTCCGAGGACTGCCTTTACCGTGGAGCTGAGCATCACGCCGAGCGCGAAGGCTATGGCCAGGGCACCAATCTCAATCAGGGCGTTCAACATGGCATCTCATTATGGGTAAGATCGACGCAGTTCACCATAAGCATCCGGTTTGGATCACGGCAACATTTTGACTTTGATTGTCGGGCGCCTTGCCCTGTATCCTACTGTCTCAAGCCGGGCCCGGCCGGGATCAGCGCCAGATGTTCAGCGCAGCCGTGCCAGGGTTGGCGCGGGGTGGTCCGCGAAAGGAGCAACGATGGCGTTCGTCCTTCAGATCAACCGATTCTTCGAGACGATTGGCAATCGCTCGGCGGAAAGCCGCCGCATGAGGTCGCTCGTCGAGCTCCTGGTTGCGCAGAACGGACCGGAGGCGATGGAGGCGCTGTCCGACGCGATTGCGGCTGGCACCGTCAGGGAATTGCGCCGGTTCCGGCCCTCGGCCGATTTGACCCGGCCGGCCGCTTTTACTTTGGTGCGCTTCGAGGAACTGGAAACGATCACGGCTCAGGATGTGCACGACACCGCGTTGCGGGTCAGCGCCGAGAACGCCGCGCCGCTGGTGATCAAGAATCTTGCGATCCTGATCTTTTCCAAAGCGGCCAAGGCGTTGGCCGAACCCGACGCCGAGAAAACCCTGGTGCTGAACGAAACCGAGCGCCTGGACGAAGCCGTCACGGTGTTGAGAGATTCAGACATAGTCCAGGCCACCCAGGCGCTGGCCGCCCTGGTCGCGGGGGTTGCCTC
This sequence comes from uncultured Pseudomonadota bacterium, assembly GCA_963805995.1. Classification (GTDB taxonomy): domain Bacteria; phylum Desulfobacterota; class Binatia; order Binatales; family Binataceae; genus JAJPJA01. The sequence goes on from CAWDWL010000043.1 coordinate 105,487, forward strand.
GATGGTGATGATTACGGGTGGGCGTCCCTGAAAGATCGGCGCAGCGTAATGATGCGGGGCGCGCGCGGTTAACCGAGGCGCCATCGTGAATTTCTGAGGGCTCGCGGCACGCCCGGAGTGTCGCATCCAAAGGGGGGAATGCAGAGCGCTGCTGCTACTGCCGTTGCGCGCGCCGACGGGGCCGATTCATCGCGGCCCTGGTATGCCCGATTTACGCTGACGGAAGTTCCGGCCCTGTATCTGGTGGCGCTGGCGCTGCTCGGCGGAGACGCCGCCGGCAACTTGCGCATCGGGGTGCCGCTATGGCTGGCCGCAGTCTTCGCCGTGGGGGCGCTTGCGGCCTTGATGCTGGCGAGGAATGTATGGGCGCTGGCGATGGCGATGGGCGCGATTGCGACCGCCGGCGCCGTCGCCGCCCAGTTGGTCTATGCTCCGCCGCCGGGCGCCGCGACCATCACGGCCTTTTCCGACGATCAGCCCATAGTCTTCGAGGGTACTGTCGATCGTGAACCCGAGGCCGTGCGCGATGTAATCCGCCTCTATCTGCGCGTGGAACGGGCCGGGGTCCCGGATGGCGCCCTGGCTGCCGCCACCGGAACAATCCGCGTCACCGTGGTTGATCCAGCCCACTATCGGATCGGCGATCGACTGCGCATCGACAGCCACATCCGCTTTCCGCGCAATTATGGCAATCCGGGCGAATTTGACTACGAAGGGTACATGGCGCGCGAGCGCGTCGCGGCTACCGCTGTGGTTTCGCATCCGGAACAGATTCAACGCATCGGCTACCGCCCGCCCTGGTTTTGGGGCGCGGTGGAAGAAGTCCGCGAGCGCATTGGGGACTTCATCGACGCCGGACTCGCCGACCCTGAGCGCGCCGAGATGCGCGCCCTGATTATCGGCGACCGCGGCGGTATCGACCGCCATCTGCGCGACGTCTTTGCGCTGACCGGGATGGCGCACATGCTGGTCATCTCGGGGCTGCATCTGGGATTCGTGGCGGCGGTTGGGTTCGTGCTGGTGCGGCTTTGCTGCATCCCGTTTCCGCGGCTGATGATCCTCGGCTATGCCAACAAGCTGGCGGCGATCGGATCCGGTCTCGGCGTGCTGGCTTACGCCGCGATCGCGGGAACTCACGTCTCCACGTTGCGCGCCTTGATCATGGTCCTGTGCTATGTGGGCGCGGTGCTGGCCAATCGGAGCCGCGAGATTGTCGCGAGCCTGGCGCTGGCCGCAGTAATCATCTGCTTCGCCTTGCCCGGCTCCAGCATGGATGTCGGCTTTCAACTGTCATTCGCGGCCGTGCTCGGTATCCTGCTCGGGATGGGGCGCTATCGCACCTGGTGGGAGCGGACTCGCCCAAGCGTCGCCGGAACTCGCGGCGAAATCGTTTACCGGGCGGGCGGCGCCTTACTCGGTTATCTGGCGGTCTCGTTCTTCGCCTTGATCGCGACCGCACCGCTGACCGCTTTTTACTTCAATCAGTTCTCGCTGGCCGGATTAATCGCCAACCCCGTGGTCATTCCGGTGATGGCGCTGGGCGGAATGATGCTTGGGTTGTTTGCTTCCGCGCTAAGCTTTGTGTGCGTTCCCGCCGCGGAGGTTTTGCTGCACGCAGCCGGATGGGCGCTCGCGGTGGGCAATCATCTGGCCCAGGTGTTTGTTCGGCTGCCCGGCGCCTGGGTACGGACTTTCACGCCAAGTCTGCTCGAACTTGCCTTGATCTACATTCTGATGGGGCTGTGGCTATGCGCACCGATCAAAGCCTCGCGTAGTCCGATGTTCCCCCCTGAGACGCACGCTGAAACGCGCCGGCCGGCGCCTTGGAGAAGCATGCTGGCCTCAGTGCTCTTGGCCGCGTTGACAGCAGACGCCGCGTGGTGGCTGCATGAGCGCTACTTCGATCGGCGCTGGCGCGTGACCTTTTTGTCGGTGGGGCAGGGCGACGCGGCGGTCGTTCAGTTCCCCGGGTCAGCCGTGATGCTGATCGACGGCGGCGCCGCTTTCAGGGACGGTTCCAATATGGGCGAGCGCGTGGTGGCGCCGTTTTTGTGGTCGCGCAAAATCATGCGCGTCGATTACCTGGTGCTAAGCCATCCGGAGATCGACCACTTCGGCGGCTTTCTGTTCATCGCCAACAATTTCCATCCGCGCGAGTTCTGGACCACCGGTGCGGATAGTCCCGACGTCACCTACGCGGAGTTACTGGAAGAACTCGCGCAGGCGCACACGGCCATCAGGCTGCTTGACGCGTCCTCGCCGGAGCAGGTTATCGGCGGCGTCAGGATCCGCTGCCTGAGCCCGGAACCGGGTGCGGCCGCCAGTCGCAACAACCGCTCGATGGTGATTCATCTCGGACCGGACCGAGCTGGCTTTTTATTCACCGGCGATCTCGAGACCGCGGGTGAGGAGTTGTTGCTCCAGCGCGATCTGCCGCTGCACGCCACCGTTGTCAAGGTGCCCCATCACGGCAGTATCACTTCATCCAGCCCGCGATTCATCGACGCGGTCAATCCGTCCTTCGCCGTAATCTCGGACGGCTACCATAACCGCTACCATTTTCCCGCCGGCGCGGTGGTCGCCCGCTACCGCACCGACGGAGCCACGGTATTGCGCACCGACCAGATAGGCGCGATTGGCTTCGAGGCGCTGGACGGCCGGATGCGTCTGTGGTCGGGCGTACATATGAAGACGTTGGCTGCGCCCTGAACAATAGCGGCCGGACGCCCCGCGTCCGGCCGCCCGATGCGTCACGCAGGCTTGACCACCATCGTCTCCTTCCCACGTTTCTTGGAGTTGCGCATGAAGTAGTATGCTCCGTACGCACCCCAGATGATGGCGACCCCAACGGCCATCAATGGCTCTTTGACGCTGCCCAGCCCCTCGATTGGCCCGATGATGTAGAAGGCCATACAGGCGAAGTTTGCCAGCGCGCCAAAGACGGGGACCACTACGTGCTTGAAACCATGAAAGTCGTGATGTTCGCGGAAGGCCACGATGCAGATGATGTTGGTCAACCCGTAGAGCATGAACGTGCCGAAGTTGGAGACCAGCGTCACCAAGGCCAGGCCGTTGGGCAGCGCTGACAGTGACGCGTTGGAATTCATGCCGAGCGCGTACCACAGGCTGTGCGGCAGGGTCGCGATGGTCTTGTCATCGGGCGCCGCCGAGCCGGCGAAAAAGAACAACGCGGCATATGCCCCGATGACTGCCGAGATTGTGGCGAGTGCCCAGATGGCTCGATGCGGCGTCAGATTTTCGCCATGCAGCAGGCCGAAATGCTCCGGTACCTCTTCGTCGCGCCCCATCGCGTAGGTCACCCGGGCGCCGGTGTTGATGCAGCTCAGCGTGGTTCCGATTAGCGCCAGGAACACGGTAACCGCCTCGACCAGCATGAAGGCCTGGCCATGTCCACCCATCATCGCATTGCCGATTATCACCATCATATCGCCGATCGGTGCCGCTGAGCCTTTCGCATCGGCCAAACTGTAGAGGCTGTTCATGAAGTAATTGGCCGCGAAATATTCGATCAGGTACATGAACAGGCACTGGATGGTGATCGAGAGCAAGACCCCGCGCGGAATGTCCTTCGTGGGGTTCCTGGACTCTTCTCCGAGCGAAGTGACGGATTCGAACCCGACCAGCAGGAGAATAGCAATCGTCGCCTGGAGCATAACCGAGTTGAAATTATGCGGCGCCACGACCGACCAGGCGCCGGGATGCGCGGGGGCGTTGCCGCCGAAAGCGTAGTGGAGAACCTTGGAGGTGCCATCGAGTGCGAGACCGGTAGAGCCGTCCGGATGGCCCAGCCGGTACGAGATCGCAAGCGCGGAAAAAAACAGCAGAGCTACGATCTGTATGATGTTGATCGCGAGGTTGACCATCGTCGACCCGACCACTCCGCGATAAGCGATGTAAGCAATGCCGTAGGCGGAAATGATCGCCATCAGAGCCATAAAGACTGGCCCCGGTACCCCGGCGTTCATCCAGTTCGGAGCCAGCGTGCCCACGATGTATCCGATCATGACACCGATAGTGGCTGCCATCACGCCCGGATATACCCAGTAGTACAAATGCGAGGCCCATCCGGTGATGTACTTCGCCACTCGCGCGAAGCGATAGGCGTGCGTGGTGTTCAGGAACGCCTTTTCCGCGAACAGGTAAGAACTGCCCGCGCCCGGATAGAGTTTCGCGAGTTCGGAGTATGACAGCGCGGTGGCATACGCCAGTATGATGGCGCCGAAAATTCCGAACCACATCGCCATTCCGGACGGATACGCGTACCCGGCCTGGATGACGAACGTAATCCACAGGAAGGCTCCGGGCGCAATCAGCGCCATCGCGTTGACTGTAACGCCGGTCAACCCCAGAGTTGGTTTCATTTTCGCTTCGGTTGCTTCTGCCATCCCTTCTCCTTTTAAGCCCGGCGCGTCCCTCTTCCGGGCCATTTTGGTGGGGCGCAAGTTCGCCCAATAACTGCCTGTCGGCTGTTCAGCATGATGCGTGCCGATTGATATGGGCCTTGCGGAATTTTGAAACGCCCCGCTATCGCGAAAGCGGGTAATTTCAAAAAGCAAGAACCAGATTTCAGATTGCATGGAGGAGCCCTTCCAGATCCCGCTGACAGTGCAACATGCAAGACTTTTGCTGCGTGCTCGCTCGGTCTAAAGTTTGGTGTCCCGAAGGCTTGCTCGCCGATGCGAGGCAAAATCTGATAAAGAATCGGGCAGCGCCTAACAAAGCGGCAACTGGGCGGCCGCATGTAGGTCGCCTTGAGGCAGGCGCTCATTGATAAGGATGTGAGGTTGCGCATGAGTGGTCCATTAAGCGGAATCAAAGTGATCGAATTGGCGATTTGGTTGGCTGGACCCGCGGCCGGTGCGATGCTGGCCGACTGGGGCGCCGACGTGATCAAAATCGAACCGCCCGAAGGCGATCCTTTCCGGGCGCTTTCGATGGGCTCCCGTGAACTGGGCGCCGGCGATGTCAATCCGATGTTTCACGTCGACAACCGCGGCAAACGCGGAATCGCGTTGAACCTGAAGACTCCCAAGGGATTGGAAATTGCCTATGAGCTGGTGGCAGGCGCCGACGTGTTTCTCACCAACATGCGGGTCCCCAGCCTGGAGAAGATGAAGATGGATTACGCGTCGCTCAAGCGGATCAATGGGCGGCTCGTCTACACGATTCTCACCGGATACGGCTTGGCGGGGCCCGATCGCGACAAGGCCGGTTACGACGTGGGCTCTTATTGGGCGCGGGCTGGGGTTGGCCAGGAGACCCTGGGTCCGGATGCCGAGCCGCTGTTTCGGGCCGGAGGAATCGGCGACCACAACACGGCGGTGGCCGCGGTCGCCGGGACTTGCGCGGCGTTAACCGCGCGTCAGACTACCGGTGAAGGCCAGTTGGTCGGAACTTCGCTGATGCGGATGGGCACCTATTATCTGAGTTCCACGATGAACACGGCGCTGATGGGAGTCAGGCCAAGGGTCAGCCGGCAGAAGGCCTTCAACGTTGCGATCAACTGCTACCGCGACGCCGACGGCAAATGGTTCTGGCTGCTCGGACTCCAGGGTGACCGCGCCTGGCCGGGATTGATGCGCGCGATTGGCCGGCCCGAACTGATCGGCGATCCGCGCTACGACAGCCATCCCAAACGCTTCAAGCAGGCGCCGGAACTGGTGGCGATGCTCGACCAGATTTTTGCCACCAAGACGCTCGCCCAATGGGGGCCAATTTTCGACCGCGAGGACGTGTGGTGGTGTCCGGTTCAGAGCGCGGAGGAAGTCCTCAAAGATCCGCAGGCCGAAGGCGCGGGACTCTTCGTCGACGTGCCCAAGCCTGACGGTACCGTGATGCGCCAGCCCGCGGGCCCGGTGGACTTCTATGGCACTCCCTGGCAGTCGCGCAGCGTCGCCCCGGAGTTCGGGCAGGATACCGAGACCGTGCTCCTGGAAATGGGCCGTAGCTGGGAAGACATCGCGCAGCTCAAAAACGAAGGGGTAATTCCCTAGTGCCGACGCTTTTGGTGTTGCGCAAATCGGCGTAAGACGTGATCAGCAGGTGACGAAAATGATCCAATATCAGAAGGGCCGCGTCGCCAGACAGGCGCATGTCGCAGTACCCGAGGGACTGTTCGAAGAGGAGCACGGGCGCAACGGCTTTGCCGGCAGAGCCAGCCAGTTGTATCGCCTGCATCCGCCGAACCAGTGGAAGCGCATCGAAGGCCCGCTGCGCCCCCGGCTGATCAAAACCGAACGGCTGGAGCCCGAAGATTTGCGCGACCCGCGCGGCCTGCCGATGCCCGTGCTGTACAACGATGACGTGGTCATCCTGGTATCGCGCCGCTCCCAGCCGATGCCATTTTGCTTGCGCAACGCCGACGGCGATGAGCTTCATTTCGTGCATCGGGGCAAGGGGCTCCTGCGCACCGACTACGGTGCGATGCGTTATGAAGAGGGCGACTACCTGCTCATTCCGCGGGGCACCAGCTATCAGATCCTGCCCGACGCCTCCGATAATATGAGCGTGATTTTGCAGACCCGCGGCGAAATCGATTTCCCGCAGCGCGGCAATATCGGGCATTACGCGCCTTTCGACTATGGGGTGTTGGAGATCCCCGAACTCGAGCCCACGACACCCGACGGTCAGGAATGGGAACTGCGGGTCAAGCGGATGGGCCAGCTCACGTCGGTCTTCTATGACTTCTGCCCCTTCGATGTGGTCGGATGGAAGGGGGATCTGACCGTGCTCAAGCTCAACGTGCGCGACATCCGCTCGCTGATGAGCGATGGCGTTCATCTCCCTCCCAGCGCCCATTGCAGTTTCCAGGCTCCCGGGGTCGCGGTGTGCACGTTCGTCCCGCGTCCGCTGGAAGGCGATCCGCAGGCCGAGCGAGTGCCGTGGTTTCACCGCAACATCGACGTCGAGGAGGTGTTCTTCGTCCATGCGGGCGACTTTTCGTTCAACCCCGGCGCGCGCGGGCCTGCGCCCGGAACCATGTTCGTCAATCCCCTTGGGCTGAGTCACGGCAGCAACCGCGAGGAACTGGCGCAAGCGCGGCGCAATTGGCGCAAGGATGCACGCTCCGAGTTCACCGCGATCAACCTGGATTGCACCAGGCCGTTGGAATTATCTCCGGAGGCTGCCGCCCAAAGCGCGCGCCGTCCCGGTCAGGCCGGATGACCGGCGGCCGAAAACCAGGGAACACTACTTTTAACGCTTGCGGGCTACAGGAAGGCTGGGAAAGTGAAATATACAAAGTTGGGCCGTACCGGCCTTACGGTGTCGCGAATCTGCCTGGGATGCGGCAGTTACGGGAGCAAGGCGTGGCAACCGTGGGTCCTGGAAGCGGAAGAATCGCGCGAACACTTCGCCCGCGCGTTCGAGAGTGGAATCAATTTCTTCGATACCGCCAACATGTACTCAAACGGTGTCAGTGAGGAGATCACCGGACGCTACCTGCGCGAGATGGGGCGGCGCGAGGAGTTGGTGCTGGCCACCAAAGTCGGGAGTCCGGTGGGCAGCGGCCCGAACACCTCCGGGCTGGGCCGCAAGCACATCATCGAGTCGTGCGACGCTTCCTTGCGCAGGCTCAGGATGGACTACATCGACCTCTACCAGATCCACTCCTGGGACCAGTCAACGCCGATGGAGGAGATACTCGAGGCGCTGGACTCCGTCGTGCGGGCGGGCAAGGTTCGCTACCTCGGCGTCAGCAACAGTGCGGCGTGGCTGCTTGCCAAGGCGCTGTTCACCGCACGCGAGCACGGATGGCATCGTTTCGTGTCGGTACAGAATCACTACAACCTGATCTATCGCGAAGATGAACGCGAGGTCATCCCGCTCTGTATCGATCAGGGCCTGGGCCTGATTCCCTGGCGGCCGCTGGCGCGGGGTTTTCTGACCTCCAATCGCGATCGCAGCACCGGCAAGGCGCTGCGCCTGCGCGCGGAAAGCGATCCATTGGCCACCGCCTACCGCGACGATGATTACGAGGCGGTCGATGCGGTGGCCAAGGTGGCGGCGGCCCGCGGCGTCGGCCCGGCGGTGGTGGCGCTCGCCTGGCTATTGCAAGCCCCGGGGATGACCGGACCGATAATCGGCGCCACCAAGGTCAGCCATATCGACGACGCGGTCAAGGCAGCGGATTTTCAACTGTCCGCGGACGAGGTCGCGACGCTGGAGGCCTCCTACCAGCCACATCCCGACGCCAACGAAACGATCCGCCGGGTGGCCATGGGCTTCCTCAATCAAGGCGCGCGCCGCTGAGGGTGGCGAACCCTCCCCGCGTCCATCGGGTGCTGGGGTCCAGCACCGCGGGCAGGGGAGGGGCGCGTAACTGTTCGCGTGCGCGTCAACTGGAGTAGCGGGTCAGGGCCTCGACTGCGGCTTTGCGCTCCATCCGGGTGAGCGCTTTGCCCCATTCGCGATTGTGCGCGCCGACAATATAGGTGGGCCCGTTCTCCAGGTTGTCCAAACCCGCTTGAGCGGCTTCATCGGGCTCCAGCAGCCGATTACCCGCCTGCTCCAGCGCGAGGCCACCCCCTTTGATCAGCTTCGGGGTCCGGGTCAGGCCGATGATTAGACTGAGGACATTGACGCCGTGGGGCTTGAGCTCATACCACAGACCTTCACCAAGGATGACATCGAAGGCTTTGGAAGCGCTGTAGAGGGCGAAATTGCGGCTGCCGGCAAACGCGCTCATCGACCCGAGCAGGATTATTCCACCGCGCTTGCGCTCACGCATTGCGGTCCCGAAATGATGGCACAGGATCACGGGGCCGGTTACGTTGAGGCGCACGCCGCGCAAATTCCGCTCAAGCGGCCGATCCAGAAATGACGACGGAGCGATTACACCGGCGTTATAGATCAACATTCCCACTTCAAGGTCGCCGGTCAGCGCCCTGACTCGATCCAGGAGATCGGGAACCGTCAGGTCGAGCGCCGCGGTCCGCACTTGCACGTTCGAAGTGCCGCGCACCTGCCCGGCGACTTGCTCGAGCGCTTCCGGCTTGCGGGCGATCAGAACCAGGTTTATTCCCTGGGCTGCGAGCTTGTGAGCAAAGGCCGCGCCCACGCCCTCCGAACCTCCGGCGATAAGCGCCCACGGTCCATACTTTTGTGCGAACATCGCGATCCCTTTCAACCCGAAGGTCACAAACTTCAAAGGGTTGTACGCCTGGTTTGACGCCTAAGTCTCATTACGCAAGTATCATGTTTGTCGCACACAACCGTCAGATCAATAATCCGTACTGCAATTGATTGGAGTTTGCCCACCGATGAATCTTGATTATGCGGAAATCATGCGCCGGGTCGAAGCGATTGCGCCGCAACTCGCGGACCAGGCGCAACGATGCGAAGAAGCGCGCAGGGTTATCCCCGAAAGCATCGATCTGATGGTCCGCAGCGGGCTGTTCAGGATCCTCCAGCCCTCGCGGGTGCACGGCTACGAAATGGACTTCCGCACTTTCGCCGACGCCGCCACGCGGGTGTCGGAAGCCTGTCCGTCCAGTGGATGGGTGCTGACCGTAATCGCCGTCCATCACTGGTGTCTGGGAGCGTTTCCGGAGGCCGTGCAGGACGAGATTTTCGGCGCCGGGCAGGACAATCTAATCGCCGGGACGCTGTCGTGGCAGGGCGCGGCGACTGCGGTGGAGGGCGGATATCGGGTCGAGGGGCGATGGCAGTTTGGCAGCGGCGTGGACAACGCGCAGTGGGTGATGCTGGGCTGCGCCGACGCGCAAACCCATGCTCCGGCGGTTCACGTGGTGGTGCCGCGCGGCGAGATCGAGGTCGATGACACCTGGCGCGTTCTGGGCATGCGCGGGACCGGCAGCAAAGACGTGGTGGCGCATGGCGTCTTCGTGCCCGCATACCGCACGATTGAGACGCGAAAGTTTTTCCTCGGACAGAGTCCCTACATCAAGAATCATCCAACCAATCTTTACCGGCTTCCGGCCGAGGCGATATTGGGAGTATTGGGACCAACCGGATTGCTCGGCTCGGCCAAGTTTGCACTGCGCAAGTTTATCGAGCACACGCAGCAACGGCGCGTAATCATCAGCGGCGCGCGCAAGGCTGAATACGTGCCGATCCAACTGCGGCTGGCGGAGGCCGCCATGGAGATCCAATCCGCCGACCTGCTGATGCATGAAGGGTTGCGCGACGTCGACCAAATCCTCGCCACCACTGTTTCGACTCCGGAGCAGCGCGCACGGCTTAAGTGGATTGGAGCATATGCCAGTGAGCTGTGCCGGCGTGCGGTCGGACGCCTGTTCGCGGGCTCGGGTGCGCACGCCGTGTACGATGGACACCCGCTGCAAGCCGCCTTTCGAAACATTAACGTGGGCGCGCAGCACGCCAGTTTCGACTTCGATAGCTCAGCCGAGCAATACGGCCGCGTGCTCCTGGGCGTGGGCTCCAAGCAACCCTGACCCGCGCGCCGTAAAAGACGGCGCGCGAAGGCCGCCAGCATCAGTGCGGGAAAAACCGGATGATGTGCGGCAGCAGCGCGTAAGCCAGGCCGCCCGCGAGCACAATTAACGCGGGGTTGACATGGCGCCAGATTAGCAGGCCAAAGACGGCGACGGCGATGAGGAGGCTGGTGGCGTTGAAAATCGCCAGCCGCGCCACGGCGTAGGTCCCCGAAACCATCAGCCCGATCGCAACCGGCGCCATCCCGTGCTGCACCGCCGAGCGCCAGGGCGAGTCCTTGACGCGGTTCCACAACCGGTGAGTGACCAGCGTCAGGACGCAGTCGGGCAGGAAGAAGGCCAATCCCACCGCCAGCGCGCCCAGCGCGCCCGACAGCTTGTAGCCGATAAGTATCACCATCGTCATGTTCGGGCCGGGCGCGACCTGGCCGATGCTATAGATGTCGCGAAACTCGGCGTCGGTGAGCCAATGGAAATGGTGGACCGTCATGTGTTGCATTTCAGGCAGCACCGCGGTGCCCCCGCCTACCGCCAGGATCCCCAGTAGCGCGAATACCCAGGTCAGATTGAGCAGCTTCGCCATTTTCGGTGCACCCCTCTTATTGCCGAATATACATGGCGTGCCGATGGCGCAGCCGTTCGCGTAAATGGCGGGCGCGTTCCCGAAGACCCTCATCCTGCACGCTGGGCCGATACAGCCAGACCGCGGTGGGGCCAATTATCAGCAGGACCAGGTAGAGGGGGAGGTGCAGCAAACTCACCGCCACGAACGCGGCCAGTATGATCCCGAGGTCCAGCGGCTTGGCGAATTGCTTGCTGCCCAGTTGCAGCGTGACGGTGCTCAGCAGCCCCACCGCCGCCGCGGCCACACCGATCAGGAAGTATTTGACGCCGGGATTGTGCGCCTGCGCTCCCCAGACCACGCCCGCCACCATGATCATGATGGCGCCCGGCCCCACCATCCCGAGAACCGCGACGATGGCGCCCGGAATCCCGCGCAACTTGTCGCCGACGATTACGCTCAGGTTCACCGAATTGAGACCTGGCAGCGCCTGGCTGATCTCGAGCGCGTCGAGAAAGCCGTCGTCGTCGAGCCACTGAGCGTCGCTGACGATGTATTCGCGCAAATAGGCCACCACGCCGCCGCCGAAGCTGATTGCCCCGGCCATCAGGAAGGTCTGAAAAATCCGGCCGAGCGTGACGCGCGCGCCGCCATTGGCTTGCGGTGTTAACGAGTTCTCTGTGGCATTCATCGCCCGCATTGAAGCGCAAATCTGGGCGAAGGTCGAGCTACCGGTAAAAACACAAACAAAACCCCACAGCGAAGCTAATCAGGCCCGCTCATTTTCGCGGTGTCCTTGCACTTGCATGATCAAATTGTTACCGGTGCAGCAACAAAGTCATGGCGGAAATCGTCGCTGAAAAGGGGCTCAGAGCAGACTGTGGATTATCGTAAAGACTTGATGATCAAACCCGGATCGAAGGTTAAACTCAAGCAGATCGACCCCGCCTATCACGGTACTCACGAATCGCATGAGAAGGCGCTGCCGGAAATCCAGGAACATCTCAAGAGCATGGCGCAGCTTCAGTATATGTTGTACGCCGAGCACAAGAAGGCGGTGTTGATCGTGCTTCAGGGGATCGACGCGGCCGGCAAGGATGGCGTCTGCCGTCACGTGATCGACGGGATGAACCCGCAGGGATGCTCGGTGAGTTCCTTCAAGCAACCGACCGCGGAGGAGTTGGCCCACGATTTCCTCTGGCGCGTCCATCGTCATACTCCGGGGCACGGCCAAGTGGTGGTATTTAACCGCTCCCATTATGAAGACGTCCTGGTCACACGGGTGCACAAGATCGTGCCCAAAGAGGTGTGGTCGGAGCGCTATGAACTGATCAACGATTTCGAGCGGCTGCTGGTGTCCAGCAATACGGCGATCATCAAGTTCTTTCTCTACATCTCGCCCGACGAGCAACTCGCCCGCTTCAAAACGCGGCTGGAGGATCCCGCCCGCCAGTGGAAGATTAGCGATAGCGATTATAAAGAGCGCGAACTTTGGGACGACTATATCGCCGCCTACGAGGACATGCTCGAGAAGTGCTCAACCAGGGAGGCGCCCTGGTACGTAATACCCTCCAACCATAAATGGTTCCGGAACCTGGCGGTTTCACAAATTATCTGTGACACGATGGAAGATCTGAAAATGAAGATGCCGGAACCAACCGTCGATCTCGCGCGCATCAGCATGGACTATCATCGCGCAGAGCTTAAAAAGTCTAAAAAGAATGGCAAGAAATAGGCGCGCATCCCGCTGAACCCGGCAGCCCGCGCGCCGAATCTCCCGAAATGAAGCGTAGATCTGTGATGATTGGCCAAAGTAAGGAGCCAGGCCCAGGCTGTTCGTCCTTTGCAACGGGTCGTCTTTTCAGATAACCAATAGAGCTACGTCGAGCTTTTTGGAGGCACGGTGTGGCAAAAATTAGTTCTCGCAGCTTCGACCAATTGGTGCGTGGCAGACGGCGCCAATTGGATCTAACGCAGGAGCAGGTTGCCCATCGCATAAAAACGTCGGTGGCGTACGTCGGTCATCTGGAATCGGGAAAACGTCACCCTTCGCCTGCGATTATCATGAAACTGGCGAACGTGCTCGGACTTGACGGGCGCGAATTGTTTTTGCTCGCCAATCCAGCGGCGCAATCCCTGGTTTGCGACCAAGCGGGTACTGCGGGCCCGTCGGCTTGGGACAAATTTCGTCAGGATCGTAAACTGTGTGAGACCCTCAAGGTCACCGATGATGAGCTGAGACTGCTCTCGCATGTGGCGCTCATGGGCAATGTGCGGTCGTCACGGGACTTCATCTTTGTTCTCAACACGATTCGCCAATCTTTGGCTCCGGAAGATTAGAATCGAGATAAGATCCGGCTCTTCGAGAGTCGTAGAATCCCTGCGCCCGCTGTTCATAATCCCCAGCAAAGCTGTGTGTTGTTCCAATTAACAACCGGGTTGCGCGGCCGTATCGGGAGAAGGCTTTGCGCGCCCGAAAAACCCTCGCCTTAACGGGCCATTTTTTCTGATGCCTGGCGGCATTGGTGCCGTCAATCCCTTCCAGCGAACGGTGACGCTCCCTCTCCCCTTCATTCCCTGCCGGGAACCAAGGGGAGAGGGATCACGTAAGGATGTTGAAAGCAGGTCCACGCTCGCCGGAGTTCTTAACCTCACCGGTTAGTGCATTCTGGAGGGACGCGGGTTCAACGATTGTTCGGGTTTAAACAACTCGCCCACCATTCTGACAATGATTCGCCGACAGATAATCCGTCGCTGATCGTCGGACAATTCAGACTGCCAGCAACCATCGCCGGCAACCGAATCAAAAAGGGTCTGGCTGGCCTCCGTAACCAGATCGAACAGCAACGACAACTGCTCCGCGCTGAGCAAGCGTCCCAGGGCTTTTTCGTCCAAATCGTCCCGGTTATGAATTTTCATCTTGGTTCCTTCGCCCGACTTGGATGCTGGCTGTTCGAAGCGATCATGACAGGCTGTTTTCAACCATCGCAGGATTTGAATTGAGGGCGTTGAGTTGCTGGCGGTTGCGCGCACTGCGTTCCAACCGGCTTATCCGGCGTTCCATCAGGGCGGCGGTGAGCGGATTCGGGAAGCGGAGCACGCGATTGGAATTGAGCGCTTCAAACGGAGTCGTCATCGCGGCCGCAATCCGGCGCTGGAGGTTGTTCCCATCCAAAACCATCGCCTGAACGAATATTTTCTGACCGTCGAGGGTTTCGGCGAAGGGCCACACGATGGGCGCGTCAACCGGCCGGTAATCCGGATAGTTGGTGGTAAGGTCCCATGGACTTACAATCGGATAAATCAGCAACGTGGTTGCTTGTTGCAGTCCCAAGGTAAGGTAGCCGCCGTGGCGCGCCGCGGCCCCGGCGCCGAGGCTGAGCGCCCATAATTCGCCGACCTCGAATACCTCCTCGGGAGGCAATTGAGTCAAGTCGGGTTTGGGGTAGCTCTGGCTGAAAAGATCCAGGCTGTGCATGGCGAATCCGGCCAGCATCCGATCCGGATGGTCGCTGGTTTCGTCAAAAATCCCATAGAGATCCGCAAACGCCATGTGTACGCGTCCCAAACGTGAACGGCGCTTTTCACCAAATCCTGATCCTTTGGTGGCACGAGCTTGCGTCAGCCCCAATTCAAACGCTGCTCGTTCTGATTCGAGTTCCAAAAGGTGCATTTCCATATCATTTCTCCTTACCGGCCGATGTCTTAGCTCTTGAGCCGGTTCTATGACAATTCGAGAGCTCTTACTAGCTGACTGTGTTAACTAATCTTCCTGTTATGGGCTGAACTCTGCCAGATCGACCCCAGAAACCATCCAAAGCTGTGCCAGAGATAACGTAATCGGCGGTCGTGCTTTGATGCGGTAATGAAAGACCGCGCCGATTCTTTCCCGCGCTTTTGAGGTCATTCAGGGGCTTCTCGCGCGCCCATTGTGCCTCATGTGGAGCAGAAAGGAAGTTGAAAAAACGGGGGCTAATGCGCAAAATATGGACGTTGGCCTCATCCCGAATCCTCCCGGCGGCGGGAGGTCGGACGGAAAACCGCCCGTCTTCGCGAATCTGGCACAACGGTACCGCGCTCGCAGGGAGAGTAATGAGCAAACCAGTCCCGCGCGTCTTCGATCCGTCCGGTTTCAGCGATGTGGACGCGACCGGCGCAGCTTCGACCTATGTCAGATATCTGGAAGGCGCCGATTCCCAGCTGCGGGGGCTCAGCCGGGAGCGTTATGCTCTGCTGGAGTTGCATCCGGGCGACCATGTGCTCGACGTGGGTTGCGGCCTGGGTCACAACGCCCGCGAGTTAGCCGGGTTGGTGGGACTGCGGGGAAGAGTCACTGCACTGGACTCCAGCGCGGCCCTGATAAGTGAGGCGCGCAACCGATCCGATCAGTCCAAACAGACTATCGATTTCGTGGTAGGCGATGCCCACGCACTCAAATTCGCCGCAAAGTCCTTCGACGCATGCTGGGCCGAGCGGGTGCTGCAACACCTCGCCGATCCCTCATCCGCGATCTCCGAAATGGCGCGTGTGGCCAAGCCTGGTGGCAGGATAGTGGTGTTTGAACCCGACCACGAAACCCTCGTCATCGATGCGGCAGACCGTGCCACCACCCGGAGCGTCGTCAGGACTTTGGCCGACACAATCCGCTCAGCCTGGATTGGACGCGCACTGTTCGGCCTGTTTCAGGCCAACGGGCTGCGGGACGTCAGGGTGATTCCAACGCCGATCGTCTCCCACGATCTGGCGGAGACCGACGCGGTCTTGAGAATAAATGATACGCTGCAAGCAGCCGTGCAGCGCGGCGCGATTACCGACGAGGCCGCATCGCAGTGGCTGGCCGACCTAACCCGACGCCAGGAGGCGGGACGTTTTTTCGCCTGTCTGTTATGCTTTACCACGGTAGGTCGAAAGCCATGAACCGCAAAGGCGGCCGGAAGCGCGGCGGCTAAGATTGGGATGATACGCTTCTTCCCGCAGACCTATTCCTTTACTGCCTGACGAATGGAATTGAGCACGAATAGATAGTCCCGGGGCTCGAAGACGGAGCCGAGCAAGGTGATGTGCGACAGAACTTTGAGCTCGTTGGGAGTGACTTTATTGCGTGCCAAAAGGGCCTTGTCAGCGAGCAGCTGCTGCCACGCATTGAGCCCCTGTTGATCGGATTTTTTCTTGGCGAAACTGCTGATCAGATTTTGCGCCTCGGGATGAGAGAGCAAAAAAAGCCGTTCCTTGTCGAGGCCCAGAGTCTCTGCCAGGGCGTTGAGTAAGGATAACGATGGTCGGCGGCGGCCCTGCTCCAGGTACCCGATATGGCTGGCCCTGACCCCCAATTTCACAGCGAGGGCTTGCTGGCTCAGGCCTAACGCCTGGCGTGCTTGTTTGAGAACTTTGCCAAACGTTTCCTCGTTCATACCCCATACTCCTGGAGCAACGCTATGCGGAGTTTCGCATAGTGAATCATGCCGGCGAGATATTGAAGATTCTGACCGGGAAGCAATTTGGTCGAGAAGTCAAACCCATAGGCCTTTTTCAGGTGCCGGCGAACGGCGCGGAACACCGCGTCGTTGAGATCCTTAGGCGAACCATCTTTTGCTTTGTCCCTGGGGAGAATGGCCGCGGCCGCCTCCTGCGGGTATCCGGCGACGCTGACGATTATATCGGCGGCCAGCTCCCCGGAGTCGCGCAAATGTTCGGCGTATGCGGCATCGAAGTAAAAACGCAAACCAGTTGATTTTGGTTTGGAAATCCCCGAGTAAAAGTGATGGCCGACTTCGTGACAAAAAGCTGTGCCCATGGCCAACTGATGGTGCGAGCTGTTGACGTAAATCAGCGGTTTTTGCAGGGCGGTCTGCGAGGGGTCCACATAAAAGCCATACAACGCCAGACTGTTGTAGGGCGCAGACTTCAGATGCAGTTGAAGCGCCCCGGCGGCGCGGGAGAATAGTTTATCCGAGGGCGGACCAACTACGACCCGATTGAATTGGGGCCAGATGTCCGTCGCACGAGCAACCAGTGCTTTGACCTCCGCCTCACTCAATTGGCGTCGCAGGCTTTTCGCATAGTCCGTTTGAGCCAGTTTACGAATCTCAACGTGTGGGCGCTTCCACGCCTCCAATTCCTTCGCACCCAGCACCCCAGCGCTTTTCAGAATCGATTCGACAACTGTGTCAATCGCGGCGGATCGGTGTTTCATAGCACCCTCAGACTAACATCAGTAACAGCTTCGACAGCTTCGCGAGTAACAGCTTCGCGAGTAACAGCGTTGCATTAATAGCGCGGAATTCGATACCGGGCAGTTACCCCGGCCCGGTCGGTACGCTTCCATTCCGTTGCTCTTTGCGTGTCTCATCCTATCTTTCCTTTAGCATCAATAGCTCGAATTCGATCGGGGGTCAACAAAGGGTTGGGACATCACTTACCAATAGTTAAGGGATAAGGAGTCCGTCCGCAAGTGTTCGAGGCGGCTGCCGGGACTGCGCCCGGCAAAGTGGGGGGCTGGACCAGATGATACGACGACGCGGCCCTATCCGATAGCGTCGGAAAGCACGCTGGGTTAACATCGCGGCGCCGGCTCGGCGGTGTCAGGCAGTTGCGCCACGTGCGCAGTCGCTTGCCCCTCCGGCCATCGAGGAGAACTCGGAAAAATGGAAATAACAGGTAAGGCGGCCCTGATTACGGGAGGCGCGTCGGGAATCGGTAAAACCACCGCCCGGATGTTGGCGGTCAAGGGCGCGGGCGTGATGCTGGTGGACGTCAACCAGCGTTTGGGCGACGACACCGTCAAGCTGATTGAAGACCAGGGCGGACGCGCCGCCTTCATTGCCGCCGACGTGCGCGACGAAGGACAGATGCGGCGGGCGTTCGAGGAGACTATCGGCCGTTTTGGCCGCCTGGACATCGTGTTCAACAACGCCGGTATCGCTACTCCGCAGCCCGGTTTCACCCGGATCGCGGTGGAGGACTGGAAGCGGGTGCTGGACATCGACCTGCTGGGCGTCGCGATGGGATGCTATCTGGCGTTTCCGTTGATGCGCGAACATGGCGGCGTGATCATCAATACCGCGTCGATGGCGGGCGTATATCCGATACCGGGCGATCCGATCTATGCCGCCGCCAAGGCAGGTGTGATTCAACTCACTTATTCCCTGGCCTACTGGGCCAAGCGCGCCATCCGGGTCAATTGCGTTTGCCCCGGGATCGTCGATACGCCCCTGTCGCGTCAGCAGGCCGCGGAGGAAAAGAAGGCGGGCCGTATCGCACCGCCCGCGCGCAACCTGATGGCGCCCGAAGCGATCGCCGAGGTTGTGCTCAAATTCATCCAGGACGACAGCCAGGTGGGTCAGGTGGTGGAGGTAAGGCCGGGCGGCGCCAGGATCGTTGAAGCACGCCGCGCTCCGGGCAAATCCGCTTGAGCCCGTCCATGCCGCCGTGCGCTAACCGAACATCAACGCCGGCAGGCTGTTGAAAAAGGATTTTCACAACCTGCTCCCACTCTCTTGTCTCTCCTGGAGGGAAAGAAGATTCAGGAAGGAAGCCGGTTTTTATCTTGGGTGTTAAGAACGGACATCATTTGAACTCGATCGATCCTACTTTTTGAACACCCTGCCAGGGGCGACGATGGCAAGCAGGTCATGAGCGGTTGGTGGCGTTCGCTCGAGCTTTATTCCGATCGGCGTGTACTGATGATTCTGCCGCTGGGTTTCGCCAGCGGCCTGCCGCTGCTGCTCACCTTTTCGACGCTGTCGGCCTGGCTCGCCACGGCAGGGGTCAGCCGGTCCGCGATTGGCGCTTTCGCACTTGCCGGTACGCCCTACGCTTTCAAGTTCCTGTGGTCGCCGCTGATCGACCGGTTGCCGCCGCCGATCCCCCTGGGGCGGCGGCGCGGATGGGGCATCGCCATCCAGATCGCCCTGGCTGCCGCGATGCTCGGTTTAGGCTCGTGCGACCCAAAGCGCAATCTCGCGGTGATGGGCGCGATGGCGCTGCTGGTCGCGTTCCTGTCGGCGAGCCAGGACATCGTGATCGACGCGTATCGCGTTGAGATCCTGACGCCTGAACAGCAGGGGCCGGGAGCCGGCTTAGTCCAGACCGGGTACCGCATCGCCATGCTGGTTTCCGGGGCGGGATCGCTGATGATCGCCGCCCGCGCCGGCTGGTTCGCGGCCTACGCCACCATGGCGGCATTGCTGGCCTTGGGGATGCTGGTGTTCTTGTTCGGGCCTGAGCCCATCGCACCGGCGGAGCCGGCATATGTCAGGCGCGGTGGCGGCTGGGAAGCGATGCGCAATTGGCTTGCCACGGCGGTGATCGGGCCCTTCGTCGACTTTATGCGCCGGCCGGCGTGGGCTGGGATCCTGATTTTCATTGTCGGCTATAAGCTGGGCGAAGCGATGGCTGGGGTGATGGCGACACCGCTTTACATTTCGCTGGGGTTTTCGCTCGATCAGATCGCGGCGGTCTCCAAGCTGGTGGGATTCTTCGCGACGGTGGCAGGCGCGCTGGTCGGCGGGATAGTGGCGGCACGCCTGGGTATCTGGCGCGCGCTTTTATTGTGCGGTTTACTGCAGTCGGCGGGCAACTTGTTTTACGTGTTGCAGGCGGTGGGGGGCCATCGGCTCGATTACCTGGCCATGTGCGTGGCCGCCGAGAACCTGACCGGCGCGATGGCGGGCGCGGCGCTGGTGGCTTATCTCTCGGGCCTCTGCTCGCCCGCCTACACCGCGACCCAGTATGCGCTGCTGTCCTCCCTGGCCGCGGTGGGGCGCACGTTGGTGGCGTCTGCGGGCGGCGTGCTCGCCGACCGGCTGGGATGGGTCAGGTTCTTTCTGCTCACCACCGTGGTCACGATCCCGGCGCTGTTGTTGCTTTTGTGGATCGCGCGGCGCGACGCGGAGCTACAAGCCTCGCCCCCGGCCCGGGCAGCCGCTCGCTGACAGGATTGTCCCAACCCACGGTTTTCGTTGGCGTCATACCTTGGAGGGTGGTGACACATCAGCGCAAAGACAACCAAGGGGTGGTCGATACCGGAGTTTACGCCGTGCTATGCGCTGGCCGCTGTACGCGGGCGCGCTCCTTCTAGCTGGTCTGTGTGGCGCTGTGGCTGCAATCCTATGCCACTGCTTTGCTTGGAATTGTACCGCTAAGTATCCTCAGTCACACGGATTGGCTTTGAGCGGCGGTTTGTCGGGGGCTTAACTGAGAGGCTGCGACCCTTACAAGGATTGGGTGCGAACCGCCTGATTCCGTTTTCTCGGGTAACCCACCGGTGCGAATGCCTCATCAGAAACATTAATCCGTGATAGGTCGTCTCACCGATATTGGGAGAGCAGCTTTCGAGATTCCTGAGGATTGTAATCCGCGTGAAGGCTTGCATTTCTTCAATGAATCAGCTACTTTTGGGAAAGCCGTGGCTCAGATTCCCATCCAAAAAATAAGCCAAGAACTCATCGGCGCATCAGGCCGGCTAATGTCGGGTCGCGGTCTGCGCTGGCTCGATTCGCGATCGGACGGGCGCGCTGATCGAGCGCGGGAAGGTAATGCCGAGCGCCACCGGCAACGAGAATCTCACCTGCCTGTTTTTCGTCGTGGGCGCGAAGTTTCGCGAATGGTATCGTTCCTGGCCAGCCAGACTTTCGCAGATGTGCGCGCAACCCGAAACCATCTGAACTTTGATGGCGGCTCCGTAAGCCGCTACTATCTTCGCAGCGCTCCGCGCCGCCGAGCGAGACTTTGCGCTGCCCGTTTGACAATCGAGGAGCGAAAAGAACGGTGAGTACTAATCAAAATGGGCTGAATAATTCTCCCACAGCCAGTCGCGCTCTGGCCCAGTGGGTCGCGGAAACCGCCTCGTTCACCGGGGCGGATCGGGTGGTCTGGTGCGACGGCAGTGAGGAAGAGCGCCAGCGTCTGACCGAACTGGCGGTGACCAGCGGGGTGCTCATTGCACTCAACCAGGCCAAACGGCCCGGATGCTATCTGCATCGCTCGCATCCCAATGACGTCGCGCGCGCCGAGGACCTGACCTTCATCTGCGCGCCCACCAAGGAAGACGCGGGGCCGACCAACAACTGGATGGCTCCTGAGGAAGCCTATCGCAAGCTCGGGGGATGGCTCGAAGGCTCCATGCGTGGGCGCACCATGTACGTGATCCCCTACGTGCTGGGGCCGTTGGGGTCGCCATTCGCCAAGGTTGGGGTGGAAATCACCGATAGCGTTTATGTCGCCCTCAACATGCGGATCATGACCCGTATGGGACGGGCCGCGCTGGAAATGTTGGGAGAATCGGGAGACTTCAATCGCGGTCTGCATTGTACGCTCGACCTCGATCCCAAACGCCGGCTGATCTGCCATTTTCCTCAGGACAACGCGATCTGGTCCGTGGGCAGCGGTTACGGCGGCAATGCGCTGCTGAGCAAAAAATGCTTTGCCCTGCGAATCGCCAGTGATCTTGGACGGAGAGAGGGATGGCTTGCCGAGCACATGTTGGTGCTGGGGGTCCAAAGCCCGCAGGGCGAGGTGACGTACGTTGCCGCCGCCTTCCCCAGCGCCTGCGGCAAGACCAATCTGGCGATGCTGCGGCCGCCGGCCGCGCTCAATGGCTGGCGCGTATTCACCGTGGGCGATGATATCGCCTGGTTGCGCATGGCGGCGGATGGATCGCTGTGGGCGGTTAACCCCGAGAACGGCTACTTTGGCGTCGCTCCGGGAACCAGTGCGCGGTCCAATCCCAACGCGATGCAGTTGGTCGAGCACGACAGCATCTTCACCAACGTCGCGATGACCCCCGACGGCGACGTCTGGTGGGAGGGGATGGGTATCGACCCGCCCAAAGGGACCGTGGATTGGCAGGGCCGTCCGTGGGAGCCCGGCGCAGGCTATCCCGCGGCCCATCCCAACAGCCGCTTTACCGCTCCGATGCGCAACAATCCGGCGTTGTCGCCCAGCGCTGATGATCCGCAAGGTGTACCAATCTCGGCGATCATCTTCGGGGGACGCCGCGGCTCGACGGTGCCGCTGGTGTACGAGTCTTTCGACTGGCATCACGGGGTTTACGTTGGCGCGACGATGGGTTCCGAGACCACCGCGGCGGCCACCGGCAAGGTCGGCGTCATCCGTCGCGATCCAATGGCGATGTTGCCATTTTGTGGCTACAACATGGGCAACTACTTTTCCCATTGGCTTGCGATGGGCGCCAAAATTAAGCGGCCGCCCAGCATTTTCATGGTCAATTGGTTCAGGAAGGACCGCGATGGGTCTTTTCTGTGGCCGGGATACGGTGAAAACCTGCGCGTGTTGAAGTGGATCGTGGATCGCGTGAAGGGCCGCGCCGGCGCCCATCAGACTCCGATTGGATTACTGCCCCGGACCGATGACCTCGATCTCACCGGTCTGGATATCTCCAATCAACAGATCCACGAGACCATGGCGGTGAAACCGGAGGAATGGCTGGCGGAATTGGATTCCCAAAAGGATTTTTTTGCCAGTATCGGCCGGACTCTGCCGCATGAACTGGACCAACGGCGGGAAACTCTGCGCAATACGCTAAAATCCAACGGCGCGAACTGATCGGCCCGCCGCCTGCCGCGCGGCGCCTCGCGTCTTGCTTACGCGCATGTCGCCGCCGCCCTAATTGCTGCGCGCGTCCAATCCCCACCCCGGGCATTACCCGATGACGCATTTTGATCGCTGCGGTCAGGGCCGTTGCGATGGCGCTACCGCGCGATTCGTGTCGCCCGGCTCCACTAAAACGTTGAACATCACCGGCAGTCTGCGATATAAACTGGACCTATCGGCTACAAGTTGATAGGTTTTTCTACCCCGAGAGGAGGAAGGTGAATGGAAAAAATCGCAGGCTCCACGAACGAGCGCGGCTTGTCCAACGAGATTCTGACCGTCGATCTTTTGTCGGAGTTTCTTCACTGCCATCCCAGCACGATCTATCGCCTGGTTAAGATGGGCATTATCCCGCACTTCAGGCTCGGCAGCGACTTGAGATTCGACAAAAATTTGATCAGAACCTGGATCAGGGAACGGACTAATTCAAAACCGGAGCGCCGCCGGCGCGCAGCTGTATGACGCTGCGATCTTCGATTCGGGGCACGGAATAAGCAAACAGCTCACCCGCCCCGGCGGTTTACTGGCGCGCCGGCCGCTGCGGTGCGGGACGTTGCGTCAGCGAGCCCATCGATGCGAGGCTCGCGCGCTTCGCGAAAGTCCTTGTGGGCCCTCCCCGAACGCCTGCACACGCAATCCAACGCGAAGCGTTGGCCCCAGGGGGAAGGATTTTACCGCGTTCAGCGCGAACCGCCGGCGCCCGATAACGATCGACCAGCGCGGGCTATTTTTGCGCTGCGGTGACGGGTTGGGCCGTCGGATCGAGCTTGAAACTCGGGTCGCCGTCGCTGGCCGGCGCAGCTACTTTAACTACGCTCAGATCGCGGAACCAGGCTCTGCCGGTGTTCACGCTCAGAGTAAAAGCCCAGCCGGCATGCGAATATAACGTCGGTGTCCTTTGGAACCAGAAGATAGAAACCGAGCGACTCCCAGTAGCCGGTGCCCTTGACATGTCGCGACAGGAACCAGGTGTCCATGATGCTCAGGTTGGCTCCGGTATCGAGTTCGCCGACATTTTCGGTGCGGACGCTGCCGGTGAAGTGGTACCAACCGGGTTTTAGATGGAGCTTCTGGCTCCAGCGTGAATCGGCCGGCTGATAGTTCCAGATTTCCAGTTCCGCCGGTTGAGTGTTGTTGTGCCACTCAAAGGTGACGTCGCTCGGCTGCGGCGCGGCGTACTCGCCGCTTTCCCAGTCTTGCGGTGTGTTACCGGTTCCCGCGGTCAGATCAGCATTGAGCAATAAGTTCGACTGAGCCGCAACGAGCGACGGAACGAAGGCCGTTGCCACCAGACACAGGGCCAAGGTCAAGACGATTCTGGACCGAACCTTAAAAGAATGCGCCAAGCTCATATCCGTATTCATAAAGCACCCACGTTCATAGATCACCCGCCCGAGTCACAATCCTGGCCAAAACAAGGACTGAACATTCTTTGGACTCCAATCCAGTTTGTCATTTATCCCGCAAGCCGTCGAGGTTCAATGTTTTAAAAAATGGCTGAAGGACGTAGCCGATAGGGCAACCTTGGTCATAGCCGCGCACATCGCGCGCTCACCGGGATATTTTCGCCGCGGCTGCTTTCTGGCGGGCCTGGTTTCCAGGCCGCGCCCGCGCCGATCAACACGCAAACGGCGCGGATGCTCGTCGTCAGGTTACGCAAATCTCGCTCCCGCACTCGTAGCGTGGATGCGATCCGTGATGCATCGATGGCGGCGATGATCGAGGGGCGCCACCTGTAGTCGCCCCGTGAGGTGTGCCCCTCCGCTAATGCAGCGATGCCGCGGCGGGGACTACGTCGTAGCCTTCAGCCGGATGAACCAGGGTCGTCAGAATCGCGCCAGCCACCAGTAAAATCGCGCACAGCTCGAAGGCCAGGCTATAGCTGGCGGTCAGATCATAGATTCGCCCCGAGACGATCGGCCCCACCGCAGAACCGACGGTGGCGATAAATCCGACAATACCGGCCAGCGACCCGAACCGGCGCAGCCCACAGGTCTCTGCCAGTAACGCGGTCCCCAGCGCGGTTCCGGACCCCACCGTCAGTCCATAGGTCACAATAAATAATACTGTCAGCGGCAACCCGAACCGTTGGTTGCCGGCCCCAAGCACAATGATCATGCTTGCCCCCAGGGTAGTCAGGGCGCAGGCCAGCACGGTTTTGGCCCCGTAACGATCGGCCAGAGTGCCCAACAGGACGTAGCCGCCCAACGAAACCGCCGCCTGGGCGCCGAAAATAAACGCCGCGGTTTGGGGCGAGTAGCCGGCGCCAATCAGGAACGGCACCATATGAAAATAGCCGCCGGTGAAGGCGATGGTAAAACTGAATTGCATCGCGGCGATAGTCCAAAATGGCCACGAGCGCAACGCCGGACCCAGCTCCAGGCCGGGCAAGTCCGCGGCCTCCTCCGCGACGCTCCTGCCTTCGGCTGTGGCGGGCCGCGTCTGCACCATCAGCACAATGACCGGCACGGCGAGCACGAACATCGGCCCGGCGATGCACAGCATCGTCAGGCGCCAGCCGTAGGCCAGAATCAGATGCGCCACTAGCGGTGGCAGGACACATCCGCCCAGCCCCGCGCCCGCGATGGTTATTCCAATCGCCAGCGCCCGTTGCTTGCTCATCCAGTTGGCCGCCACGATCATCCCCGGCAGTATGGTGGACGCGCCGACTCCCACGCCGATCACCGCGAACAGCCCCACCAGCGGATTGAGCGCGTGAACGCGACTGGCCAGGATGTATCCAATTCCCGCCGCGACGGTGCCAATGGCCATCACCACCCGCGCCTCGATTCGATCCAACAGCCAACCCACCAGCGGGTTGACCAGTCCCATCGCCAAAAGAAACGCGGTGGCAAGCCGCGAAACTTCGGCTCGGCTCCAGCCGAATTCCTTAATCAGCGGGGTGAAGAAGATACCGATGGTGCCGATGCTCGGCCCCATCACGACCATGTTGATGAACGCAAGACTCGCGACCACCAACCATCCGCGGCGTTCCTGCGGGGTCATATTGGCCTCCGGACCGCTAACTGGCAGTTTAAAAGTATTCCTTCGAATCAGGCGCCGCCGCGCGGGATGCGACCGCCGCGCATCACCTGGCCCGGTAACGCCCCGGTGGGCGCGCCGTTCTCATAGATGATCTCGCCGCTGACCATGTTGTACTTGTAGCCGTCCACCTTCTGAATCAAGCGGCGCGCTCCAGCCGGAAAGTCGTACACAATTTCCGGAGCGTGCAAATGCAGCCCTGCGAAATCGATTGCGTTGATGTCCGCCTTCATCCCGGGCGCCAGGATGCCGCGGTCAGTGAATCCGTACAGTTCCGCCGTCTCGCTGGTCTGAAACCTGACCACCTGCTCCAGCGGCAGACGCGGGCCGCGTTCGCGGTCGCGCACCCAGTAACTGAGCATAAAGGTGGGGACGCTGGCGTCGCAGACCATGCCGCAATGCGCGCCGCCGTCGCTCACTCCCAGGCGCGTGTCAGGGTCGAGCAGAAGGCGGCGATTGCGCTCGAGGTCGTAGCTTTTGTAATCGCCCAGGGGCACGTAAAGCAGTTCATGGCCGCCGCGCTGCAGCAGCAGGTCGTATGCGACCTCCTGCGGCGTGCGTCCCTCGCGCCGGGCCTGCGCACCCACGCTCATTTCCCTGGTCGGCTCGTAGTTGGGCGGATCGCCGAGCGCGAAAATCGAGTCGAACAGGGTCAGGTAATGGCGCCCCAGCGTATCTTTCAGACCGACGTCATCATTAAGAATCCGGGTCCGGACTTCGGGTTCGCGCATCCGCGCCACTCGTTCTTCAAGGTTCAGCCGGCCCACTTCGGAGCGGTAAGCGCGATGGGTGCTGAACGGATGAATCGTCGTCTCCAGCCCCATCAGGATACAGGCCGGCCGCGCCGCTACCTGGGGCACCAGCCGCGCGCCCTGTTTCTTCCACCATCTCACCAGGCTCAGCACGCGCTCAAAGTCCAGCGGTTCGGGCGTTGCCGAGGTCGCCAGAATCGTGATCGGGCGTCCGGTTTCGATCGATACCTTGGCCATCCACTCCAGGTTGATATCCGGGCCCACCATGTCGGTTGCCAGTTCCATCACGCCGTGTCCGGCGTCGCCGAGCGCGCGGCCCAACGCGACCATCTCCGCTTCGCTGGCGAAGGTGCCGGGCACGTGCTCTCCGTTTTTGGCCCGATGCAGCAGGGTGCGCGAGGACGTGACCCCGATGGCGCCGGCTTTGAGCGCGTCACGGACGATCGCCGCCATCAGCGCGATATCGTCGGGGGTCGCCGCTTCGTTGTGCGCCCCGCGCTCGCCCATCGCGTAAGCGCGCACCGCGCCGTGGGGAATTTGCGCCGCCACGTCGATCGCGTGCTTCATCCGCGTCAGCGCGTCCAGGTACTGCGCGAAAGATTCCCATTGCCAGGGAATCCCGGCCGCAAGGGCTGGTCCAGGGATGTCCTCGACCCCTTCCATCAGCTCGATCAGGAATTGTTCTTTGCCGGGTTGGACCGGGGCAAAGCCGACCCCGCAGTTGCCCATGACTATCGTGGTGACGCCGTGCCAGCTCGAAGGCGTCAGGTAAGGGTCCCAGGTCACCTGGCCATCGTAATGGGTGTGAATGTCCACCCAGCCGGGCGTGACCAGCAATCCGTTGGCATCGATTTCACGCCGGCCGGGGCCGGCCTTGCCACCGACGGCAGCGATCTTCGCGCCGTCGATCGCGATATCGCCGTTGAACGCCGGTTTCCCGGTCCCATCCACGATCCTGCCATTGCGGATCACAAGGTCATGCATCGCTCGAACCCCTCCCGGTCAAGGGCGCAATGGACCCTACCGTCAAAGTGCTTTAACACACTTAGCATAAAATTCGGAAACCCTGGGCAGCGGTGTTCGAGCGTCAGTCGCCGCCGGCGAGGGCCGACAGAGCCTCTCGGAAAGCCGCCAAGGTTTCATGTCGCGGGCGCGCTCTGATACGGTAGGCGCCATTTGGAAAGGGTTATCCGCCACCCGCTCGTGCGGTCGTTACGCCCGATG
This sequence comes from uncultured Pseudomonadota bacterium, assembly GCA_963805995.1. Classification (GTDB taxonomy): domain Bacteria; phylum Desulfobacterota; class Binatia; order Binatales; family Binataceae; genus JAJPJA01. The sequence continues at coordinate 133,116 of CAWDWL010000043.1, forward strand.
CGGACGACTTGTGTAGTTGTGATAATCGCTGTTGCGACGATGGGCGCGTTTGCCGGTCCGCTGTACGCGCACCAGCCAATCGCAGTTCCGGCGAAGACCCGGCCTGAAGATCTCGTCGACTTAAACGCCGTCGCGCCATCGGTGATGGTGGACATCCGTTACGCCGGCCGGCACAACTTCATCGGCCGGACGGTGCCAGGCTACGACGCGGACAAATGCGTGCTCACCTCGGCGGCGGCGCAAGCCGTGGCCGGCGTACAACGCCAACTGGCTAACTTCGGACTCTCACTCATGGTTTATGATTGCTACCGTCCGCAGAGTGCGGTCGACTACTTTGTGAAATGGGCCGCGGTTGGTTCGGACACCGCCATGAAGCGCGAATTTTATCCGCGTGTGAAAAAAACCGGCCTGTTGGAGCAGGGCTACATCGCCTCGCCGTCAAGCCATAGCCGGGGCAGCACCGTGGACCTGACGATAGTTCCGCTGCCGCGGTCCGAAGTTGACGTCTTCACGCCGGGCCAGCCGCTGACGCCATGCGATGAACCCGTATCGCGCCGCTTTCGTGACGGTTCGCTCGATATGGGAACCGGATACGATTGCTTCGATCCGATGGCGCATCTGATGGTATCGGGACTGACCGGCCAGCAACGAGCTAACCGGATGCTGCTGGCAACTCTGATGAACCAGGCCGGTTTTGCCGGATATCGCTACGAATGGTGGCACTTCACGCTGCGCGACGAGCCGTATCCGAATACTTACTTCAATTTCCCGGTGCGGTAGGCGCGCCGAAAATTAATTATCGGACGCAATGACCTTCACCGAAAGTCTTTTGCTCAGCCGGCCCCAACTCGTGCCGCTTCTGAGCCTGACCGGCGTCGTGCTCGACGCTTTGGGCGGTCTCTACTTGGCCTATGATCTGCTGGGCGGGAAGCGCGGTCCGCTGCGGCTGATGTCACGAGTCCTGACGTATAGTGCGATTTTCGGTTTGGGCTACGGCGCCACCTTGGGACTGTGGTTCGGTTTGGCCGGCGCATTGGTGTCGGGTCCTTCGATCGAAATCCAACTCGCCAGACGCGCCCAGGGGATCGAGCCCTCACGCACCGAATGGGCTCTGATGGCTGCGCTACGCGGGTTGTCCTTCGGTATCGCCGGATGGTGGACGGTCGGTCATGACTTCGGAATCGCCTTCGGTGTTTTGTGCACTCTGGCGATGCATATTTCGTACGAATTCGGCTTCGGCACGAATATCTACCGCGCCTATCAGAAACCCCAGCTTCACCGCCGCTTGTTAATACCTGGAATCGTCAGGGGAGCCTTTATCGGCCTTGCCGGTGCGGTCAGTGGTGCGATGACCGGGCGTCCGGAGGCGCTTTTACACGGAATCCAGATCGGCGTTGTGGTCGGCGTCTTGAATACTACCGTCACCATCCTGAGCCCGCCGGTGGAATGGTGGGCGGACAATCTTCCCGACCGCGCGCTGGGCGGTTATGGAGCCTTTCTGGTGCTGATCGGCTCGGCGCTGCAAACGCTGCAGTACGTCGTTCCGCTGATTCCGCACTGATGCGTTGGAGCTGCCGCTTACTTCGCCGCCTCGCGGTAAGGGGTCCGTTTCTGGTACTGCGCAAGACGTTCGCGCATCCATTTCATCCGGGTCGCCGATTCTGACCATTGGCCTATCTTCAGAGCGTACTGTTGCCACTTTATCGCGTCAGCGAAGTCGCCATCGTCTGCGTACGCGGCTGCGAGTGTATTGAGCAGATAGATGTTTTCCCATCCGCTCAAGTCGCAGCCCCTGGTAGCAAAGGCGATCGCCGCTTTGCCGTCACGGACACCGTCCACCGGGGTGGTGCTCAGCAACCATGCCGCGTAATTATTCGCCTGAATGTCGTTCGGCCGAAGTGCCGGGACTTTCTTGATATCAGCCTGCGCTTGCGTGGTCTGGCCGGCGACGATCTCCAATGTGGCGCGCCGTGAATAGTACGTTGCCGAATCGGGTCGGGCCGCGATGGCGCGGGTTATCGCCGCTGTTGCGCCGGCTATATCACCTCTATGGTAGTAAGCGTCGGCGACGCACGCGTGGGCTTCCGCTTCCTTTGGGTAATCTGCCGCAAGCTTTTTGCACAAAGCTAGCTAAATATGTCCCAAACCGCGGAGTGCCTTGGCGGCAAAGTCATGCGTGAGCGATCTTTGTCTCAGAGTTCGCCCCAGCTCTGCAGCTTCGCACACTATTTTCGGCGCACGGCCCGTCCGAGGTCGACCGCTCGTACGAACCCGCCATCGGTGTCCTTATGAACGCTTTTCCCTTTGGGCACCGTCGCGCCGGCGGCAAGGTAGTCGCCCGGCCGGCATGTGAACACAACGATCTGGAAGCTGCGGGCCTTCTCGGCAAGCAGTGCGCGAAACCAGTCCATCCGCGTATTGTCGCTTTGCACCAGCTGATCGTCGAGAACGACGGTCGTGCATAGGTACTCTGCCAGCGACAAACGATACAACGTTGAGAGTTGCTCGCGGGTGCCGACGGATATGCGCTGCGTTGAGCGTCACCGCACCCGCGACCGCGACGCCTTCGGTCCCGAGTTCCGCGGTGAGTCGGACGTCTTCGTAGCGACGCTGCGTCAACGTCTCGAACCGGCCCGCAATGGCGGGCGCGAGCGCTCTGGCCGAGGTTACTCGCCTGCGCCGCATCGGCCTGCTTCATCTGCTCAAGCAGCAACGACCACGCCTCGTAATCAGCCTCGATCTCCCGCTCCTGCCGCTCCGCCAACTCGAAAGCCTCGATCGCGTCACGCAGATCGCTCGCGCGCAACGGCGCCACCTACTTGCTCGAGCGCGCCGTGCGTCCGCTCGATCTCGCGCTGAATTGCTTGCGAGATCGGATTCCGCCGCCGTCTTGGCATGTTGCGCCGCCGTGACTTCGGCCTCGGTTACGATCCGCTCAGGGACAGGCAGGGCGGCATGCCGATCCGTCGCGTTCTTGAGCCTGTTCTCGGCGGTGGTGAGATCCTGCGGCGTCACGCAGTCTCTCGTAGTTCTTCGAGTCGACCGACCTGCGATGCGTGATCGGTGATCGCTTTCGTTCGCTCCGTATATGCGGCGTCGAGCCGGGCCTGTGCCCGTTCCGCCGCTGGCGCGAGCTTCGCGTATTGCCGCTTCCACGCGCTCATTCTGCGCCGCGATCGTGCTCTCCAACGATGCGAGCTCGGCCGCGACCTTCTGCTGCTCGCCCAATGCGTCCGCCAGTGCAGCTTGAGCAGCAGCAAGGGTCGCAGCTACTCCTTCCGGAAAAGCCGCCAAAGCGGCATCTCTCGCGACAACCGCCGCGTTCAGCGCCGCTTCCGAATTCCTGAGTGCGTTCTTCCGCCGAGAGTGTGGGCGGTACCGGCTTGATTCGCTGTCGCGCGCGCCAGCTCAAGGCTCTTTAGACGCCTGCTGTCGGCGCTCTCGTAAGGTACGCGTTGGTTCAGTGCCGAGTGCTGCGAGATCGGAGGCGAGTGTTTCGAGCGGCTACATCCCCGAGGCGGCGTGGCACGCTTTTCTGCGCTCGAAGCGCCTCGCGCAGCTTTTGCGCCGAGTCATCCAGCGAAGCGATCTGGGCCTCGAGGGCCTGCAGCTCCGCGTCCTTCGCCTTGATGCTCGATCCAGCTCTTGAGCCTCTGCGATCTTCGCGCTCAGGCCGTCGAGATCCGCGACCTTGGCAGCTGCGAGATGCGGCGCGACCTCGCGACTCCAACGAGCCTCCAGCGATTCCGCTGTCTGTTGCGCCTCGCGTCGCCCGCCCCGGATGCGCACGGTTGCGACATCGCCGATATCGATGTCGACCTCGGCATTCGCTTCCACCTCCAACGCTTGATCGGTAACGCGTCGGGTCCGCCGCCGTCCCGTCCTTCTTCACCCGAATATCGATCGGGCGGTTTGGTATTACTGTTACTACGAGACCGACGTTCAGCGCGCCGCGGGCTCCGGCGAGATCGTTACTCGAGCCGACGCATCAGTCCGAGCGCATCGGCAGCCGGAACGACGATCGCGGCCCGTCGTTTTTGCAGCGCTTCGCGGTCGGTTGCTTCCACTTCCAGGCGCGCTTGAAGGCCGCGTGCTTGTCCACCTCGGCCTGGGCGCTGGCGACCCGCTCGTCGGCATCGCGGGCGTCCAGCGCTCGTTCGAGTAGATCTATCCTACCAAGTTGCTCATCGGCAGAGCGCTCCTTAGCGGCCGCATCGGTCGAGCGCTACGCTGCGTTATTCAGCTTGCTGTCTGTTGAGCCCGATATTCACGATCGGCGGTCGCCGCGGCATCGACGAGTTTTTGCGCGCCGGTCGCGCCCTCGATCCGCTGTTGTGCCTCCTTCGATGCCTGGTCTGCCGCGGCCTTTCGCAGTTCGAGGCTGCTGGCGGGCGACCGTGTCGGTCATCGCGGTATCTGATCCCGCAGCGCGGGCGGTCTCTTCGGCGGATTCAAAGGCGGCGTCCGCTTCTGCCTGCTGCATCTGGGCGACCTTCAGCGCCTGCTCTGCCGCCTCTATCTTTTGGGCCAAGCTCTCCAACGCTTCGCTCCGCCGCGTCCACATCACAGCCGATCTTCTGGATGCGCAATACCTCTTCGCGCGCTACGTCGACCTGTTCCTCCGCCGCGTGGATATCCGCCGCTTGAGCTGCGAGCCGTTCTAGTAGTGACGAGCCGCTTCGTCGCGGCGGCCACCGCCTCTTCACGCTGGCCGCGCTTCGCGGTCAACTCGCGCAACTGCTTCTCAACACCTTCCGAATCGTCGACCGCTCTCTGAAACCTCTCCTTTTCCTCCCTCGCTTCGTTCAGCCGATCCGCGGCGGCTTTGAAGATGCTTCCTCTTCGCGGTCTTCTTCGCACCCCTGTCGGTGTAGCTTCGTCGCGTCTTGCCTGGGTGGCTCTGAGCAACGCAGAGAAAAGTGGATCCTGCGCCACCGCCTGCAATGCGGCAGCGATCTGTTCCTTTCCCGTGCCGCTCGGATCGCCTTGCAAGCTGTCGTTAAGAACCGCGGTCACGTTGGCTTGCGTAGACAGGAGCGCGGTCGCAAGGAAGCTCGTCGGAAGACCCTTACCGCCGCCCGCGCCTCCCGGCTCGGGAATGCCCCAACGCAGAATGTCACGGAGCTTCCCGTCGACTTTTCGCCCACGCTCGACGTCATCGAAGTCCACGCCGTTTTTCGATTCCTGCAACAACGCCGCGCCACCTCTGCCGAAATTCCTTCCTGACGCGCCAGATTCGCTGGGCTCCGTCTCGAACGTCAATTCGACACGCGGATCGCGCCCACTGGTCCAGCCGACGTATTCCTCGATGTGCGTGGATGTGTGAGGAAGCAGCAGCGCCAACCGGATGGCGTCCGCAAGCGTCGATTTGCCGAGATCGTTCGGTCCGTACAGGACGTTCAGGCCCGGGCCGAACTCGATATCCGCGTCGCGGATCGCCGCGAAATCGGCGACATGCAGGCGATGGAGCCTCAAATGCGGCGCCGTCCCTGCCAGGGCTCTCCTGGCTTTGCAGCAGCTGGTACAGGTGCGCGAGCGCGCGCGTCGCCCGCGCTCTCTCGGCCTCGTCACTGGCTTCCGCGATCATCTGGTCGAGGCGCGCGATGGTGTCCTTAATCACCGGCGGCAGATCATCCGGGAAGACTCCCGCCGGAACCGGGTTGCAACCTCAGGTTCGTTTGATCCACCAGCAGGATGCCCGCGCGGCCGTGGGTGGCGTCGGTGCCCTGGAGGTCACGCAAGATCCGCTCGACCTCGCTCTCTTCGGCAAGAGACACCGTCATATCCAGGTGCAGCCTGACGACATGGCGTTCGAGATCCTGGTTGGTCAACAACGTGCGCAGCTCGTTGAGATCGCGGCAGCGCACGATCGATCCATCGCCAGAACGCGACCGGCTCCGTCTCGACGCGGGCCGCGACCCGTGCCGGAACAGCGCGACGAGTGCCACGTTGCCGGCGCCGGGCTCGTCGAAATTCGTCGGCTCGGGCGCGCCAGGATAAACGGTCGGCACCGGCAAGTTCTCGGTGACATCGCGGAACGAATGGGTGTCGCCGATCGCGAGATAGTCGAATCCGCGTTGGACGCCGGCATCGCGGCAAATCGGGAAGTTCGTCTGATAGCCATCGATGTCGAACGTGCAGCCATGAACGCACCCGATGCGTAGTCGTGTCGTCGCCGGGTTCGCGCGCGGGAAGCGCCATCGCCAGATCGTTCTCTCCGGCTTTCGACCGGCACGGTCGCGCATAGAGGATCGCGTCGGGCGAAAGCTCATAGGTGAAGTCGTCCCGGTCGACGACGTGCACCCACTCCGGAAGCCGCGCTCGAAACGGATGACCCGGCGCCCACACCGATTCGGGTGTAAGCGGATCATGATTGCCCGGCACCAGGAAAACCGGAGGATGCGGGCCGGTTTGATCGCGGAACGTCCAGGCGAGTCCCTCCCAAAAGTCCGGGCTGGGGTCAGGGTCGTCGAACAGATCGCCGGCGCACAGCACCGCATTCACCGCATTGCGGCGCGCAACATCGAGGATGGTCGCGATCACGTCCATCCGCGCCCGCGACAGTTTCTTCTGCGCCTCCTCAGGGAACGACTGGAAAGCGCCGCCCGAGATGCCAATCGGCGGTGTGCAACAGCTTCAGCACGACGTCCCCAGGTTCATCGGTGCGATCCGGAACGTCACCTGGAACAGCCGGGTCACCGTCGGCGCCCGGTACCGAAGCTCGTGATATTCGTTTCGCCATTTTCGGTAAACCTCGTCCTCCCTCGAATCCAACGCGGCGATCCGCCGTTCGAGCATCTCGTCCCTGGTGGCCAAGCTGATCGATTTCCTCCTCGACCCGTTCGCGCGCGGTGGAGCCGACGACCGTCATCACGCCGAGCCTTGGCGGAACTCAACTTCTCGGCGATGCTCGCCCGCTCGCGGCGGCATACCAGGACCTTGTCGTCGACGAATCGTTCAAGCTGACCGATGGCCTGCTCGAAGTGCTTTTGCTCGCGCTTCTCGACCTCGCGTTGATCGATGAAGACGGCCTCGTCGACCGCGTCGTCTAGCTCACTGCGGGTCAACCGTGACGCCGACTGTCTGACTATCGCTCGCTTTCAACCGCAGCGATCCGGCGGCCACCGATGGATCGATCGGCGCACCATCGACGACGCCACCGGCGATCAGCCGCTGTACCGGCTCGAAGCCAGCGTAATCGACCAGCGCCACCGCGAGGACGCCGCTCTTTCCAGCCATCGCTGCAAGGTCCGGAGTAGCGTCGCGCGGGAGCAACAACTCGACCGATCCGCCCGGCCAGGCTCGGGCATCCGCGATCGCCGCGCGAACCAGCGGATGCGCGAGATTCAATGGCTCGGCATCGGTCAAGCCTCTGGCGTCGCCGGTCGCGAACTGCCGCCGTCCCCGATCTCCGCGGGCAATTCGGTGCTCGGCGCGATGTCGAAGACCACCCGGCCCGCCGCGTCAGAACGCTGGTAATGCAACGCGCGTGTGAGTCGAGATAGCCTTCCACGAGGTCGGCGATATCCCGGTCGAGATTGCACGAGTCCCTCGGGGAGATCCTCCCGCAAGCGTTTGAAGACCCGCCGCACGTCCTCATCGAACCGCGACTCGATGATCTGCGAGGTGCGTTGATATTCCTTTTCGTAAGCGTCCCTTCGCACGGCGATCTTGTCTCGCAGCGCCGCAATCTCTCGCGTCACCTCGTCCAGCGTCCGCGAGCGGCTGTAGATGTTGCGCAAGATCGGTCTCGAATTCGAGCGAGAGCGCCGACACCACGATCTCGGGCGCGTCAGTGCGCGGTTCATGCAGGACCATGTCGGAAGCATCGAGCACCTTCCGAACAGGTCGAGCTTCTGGCTCAGAATCTCGAAGGTCAGACGATGCGCTTCATTGTCCCTGGCGATGAAGTTGACCACGGTGACATCGCGCTGCTGGCTGTAGCGGTGGCAGCGTCCGATACGCTGCTCGATGCGCTGCGGGTTCCACGGCAGATCGTAGTTGATGACGGTCTCGCAGAACTGAAGGTTGAGCCCCTTCGCGCCCGCCTCGGTGCATACGAGAACCTTCGAACGGGTGCGGAACTCGTGAACCAGCGCGAGCCGCACGGCGACTTCGCGGGTCGGCCGCGAACCCGGCGCGAAAGTTTGCGCCCCTCTTCCTCTTGCCAGCGCGCATAGCGCCTGCTGCGCCCGCGCGTGATCGTTCGTGCCGCGAAACAGCGTGATTTCTTCGTCACTCGAGGCCCGTATCGAGGAGCAACTTCCGCAGGTACTCCTGGGTGGTGATGGACTCGGTGAACACCACGGCCTTGCCGCTGCCGCGGCCGTCACGACCCAGATCGAGAACGACGCGGATGGCGTCCTGGAACGAGCGCGCTTTGGCATCGTGCGGAAGGGAACGTGCGCGAGCGACAAAGTCCTCGACCCGCGCCAATTCGGCGGCGACCGCTCTCGGTTGATCGGGACTGCCGGCGCCTCCTCGCTGGATTCTTCGATCTCCGTCCTCCTCTTCCAGGTCGTGGAGCACCTCGAGTCGCTGTCGTCCGTGGCGCGCTGACCGCGCTGCATGCGGCGCAGACGCGCGGCAACGTTCTCGAGGCTCGCCGCCAGCGCTGGAATCGACGACGCCATGCGGCGATGAAACCCGATCAGGAGCAGGCGCCGCTGCCGGCCGGCGAAGGCATACAATGCGGCTCCAGGAGGTACTCCGTCACGTCATCGTAGAGCGACCGTTCGTCGTCGCTCATCGCGTACTCGTAGAGGCGGCATCGGCGTTGCGTGAACGGCCGATCGAGAAACTCCTGCGCCTGGCGGCGCAACGTCCGCTGCAGCACCATCGCCAATCGCCGTTGCAGCTCGTGCTCCTGGCCGGGAACCAGCGTTCGGTCGTCCTCGCCACAGAACACCTCGCGGAACGTCGTGATGTCCCCGAGCAGAGTCCCCGTTGGTTCCACGTACTGCACGAGGCCCCATAACTCAGCGAGCGAGTTCTGCATCGGCGTCGCCGTCAGCAGCAGGACCGGCGCCGTGCGCAGGAAGCCGCGGACCCGATGCGCCATCAGCGCCTCGTCGGAAGTCTCGTCGTAGAGTCCGTCGCGCCCGTAGCGCTTGTGCAGGCCCGCAAAGATCTCGTGGGCCTCGTCGATAACCACCAGGTCGAACGGTGGAGCGGCGCCGAGAAGCGCGGCACCACGTTCGCTGCCCGCGAACTCGCGGCCGACCAGATACACTCCCGGTGCGAAGAAAGTTGGCTCTGGTCCTCGCGCGCCTGAATCCCGAACAGGTTCAGCAGCTCGTTCTGCCACTGGCCGATCAGCGACTTGGGAACGATCAGCAGGACGCGCTCCGCACCTTCGGCTCGGCTTTGCGCGATCACCAGACCGGCCTCGATCGTCTTTCCAAGTCCGACCTCGTCGGCGAGGATGCAGCCGCCCTCGCGCAGGCGTCGGAGCGCAAAGATCACGGCGTCGATCTGGTGGGGATTGGGGTCGATCCGCGCCTGCCGCTGCGACGCCGCGTAGCGTTCCCGGTCGTCCGGGCGGCGGACGCGGACCAGATCCTCGGCGAGGATGCGCCGGTTGAAAGCGTGGAGACTCGCGCTACTTCGTCCCGCTGGCACGCTCGTACACCGCGAAACGCAAACACTATCAGATTACGGGCGTTGACCACGGGCTCCTTTTTCAGAAAAACAACCCTGAGTGCGAACTCATTTCGACCGGGATTTCCGTTTTGCTGCGCGTAGCAGATGGCATGAAATTCTACCCTCGGTTACGAGCCCGATTGCTACGGCCGTGGCAAAGTCGCGCATCGAGGCGAGACGGGAAACCCTCCGCCGCCTCGACCTCCGCGGCGGTACACGGAGTGGAAATAAGCATCTGCGCCAGTTTGTTTCGGTCGACAAGCTCAATCCCCCGCTCTGATGCCTCTACTCGCACGGCTCTGGTGAATAGTCCGTTGGTGAATAGAACTGGGCGCACTGGCGTGGCTATGCTCCTAAGCCATCGGGTTCGGTACCCTTCACAACCCCTAATGAATTCCGTGAGAACATCACTATCTATGGTAACATCCCGCATCGAGTGCTTGCACTGAATCACATCGACGGAGGGTTCATCGAAAGCGACAACGTCGATCCCGCCATTGCCGCTGAGCGGCGTTAAAACTACATGCGCGCCACGCCTTTCCGCCAAAGTTGCCACAAGCGCCTCGAACGATGCGGCAGTAAAGGTCCGCACCACTTCGAGGTCTAACCGGGGAATTGCGGCCTGCGCATGCCCAGACCGCTCGCCGTCCTTCTGCAGGACTTCGCCTAGAATCTCCTGCTCCATTTCGCCCTCGGTGGGCATCGGCGTCAAAAAATCCTGTGCCATCTGATGCCGTCGAAGAATGAGTTCATGAAGCTTTTCGTCAAAAGTCCGAAATTCGCCAAGGGGATCTTTTGCGACCGGGTAATAAACGTGCACGTCTCCGCGTCTGCCCAATGCGGTAAAGACGGTCCATACCCTGCGCCTCCCTTGCTGGATTCCACCAGCGGCCGTAGTGGATAACGTGGTTGGCCTCCACAAAGGTCAACCCGATGCCTGCAACTTCGGGAAAAAAGTACGATCACGTTGAAGCCTGGGTGCTCCCGAAAGCGATCCATCATCATGTGCCGGGTGCGGCTGGAACCTTGCGTTTCTCCTCGCTGTTGAACCCCATTAATTATGTCGATAGCCAGTCCGAATTCCTGCGCAAACACGTCGGCAAGCATCTGTTGCATAGGAATTCTTCGTGCGAACACCAGAGCCTTTTCGCCGCGCGCACTGATCCGCCGCAGGCATTCCAATACGGCGACGAGCTTCGGACACCGTGCGAGATACCTCCACGGCGACTATACCCTCATGACGTGACACCGATGCTGGGTGCTGGTAGACGTCCATTCAGCTTTGTATCAAACTCAAGCGGATGGCCCCGCCCTTCGCAAGCACACCTTACAGAGATCGAGATGCCACTGGCATTGTTCGTCCGATAGCATGCATTTGAATGATATGTCTTCTTTGCGGGAGTAAGCCTCAAAGACGTCTCTTGTCCCTGCGCATCAGGTGGGCATCTGGTTGTCCTATTTTCAGGGCATCTCGCAAATTGCCAAGAATACTTTTCCCCGTTTCTGATTTGTCGTCCGTTGGCGACCGCCAGGGCTTTTCGTAATTCTCATTAAACTCAGCCCCGCTGCCCAGCGGCTTGCCACCTGCAGAAAATGGGAGTTATCCCATATCGGGCGAGCGCGTTCTACCGGCATTACCCCTGTGCAGCAATGTTAAGGAAAACGTCATCTTCAACTTTAAGCGCATGAGATATCTTGGTATTCGGGGTCTTGTCTTAATGGGCCTCATGGGTGGCAACAACGAACGAGTTGATGTCTTCAGCAAAGAGGTGCTGGTAGTTTGTAACCGTTTCATAGTTGGTAAAGATTACGCGATAATTTGAAATTGCGCGACATAGAACAGCCGAAAGACCCTCGATGTTACGCGCTGTCAGCAGATCCTCGGGCCTTTTCTGAAGCGGTTGAGTTCCCGCCCTCGTAGTACCAGCCGAGGCTGAAACACCGCTACGTCGCCTTCGAAGAATTCTCGAATGTCGTTCACCCAGGTCTCATTCTCCAGCAGCACCAGCGGAGCAATGACGAGGATATGGTGCCCCAGGCGGGCATTTTCCGTCTGGGCTGTCTCCTGAGATTCCACGCTGCTCTATTAGCCAAGCTCTAAAAGCCAAGACCTGAAGTGTCTTGCCAAGTCCCATGTCATCGGCGAGAAGGCAACCCCGTCGATCAATCTGGAAGTTGTGTTGAAGCCAAGTTAGACCGTCCCGTTGGTGGTCCTTTAGCTGCCGATCCTTACGTAGCGCCTGGGGCAGTTCACCTCCACCCTCAGGCCATACTCCGGTACCAGACGGCTCGTCGTACTCTACCGCTTCCTCGTTTGTGTAAATGAGCAGATGACGAGTTCTGCGAACAAATAGTGAACTGACATTGCTCTTGCTTCGTGAGGGCCGCGACAAGTTGATCAATTCCTTCTGAAAAACGGGCGCTCGAAGGGCGATTGATTTTACCTCGAAACTCAACGACCCCCAACCCTTTGCGCTCTGCGTCGTGGGCCCGCTGGCTCAGTTCAATTCCTTCAGTGCGAATCGCTAAACATAACCGTATGGACCGAACGATCCGCGTAACGGCATTCCAATCCAGCTTCGATATGCGAGCGCTGCGCAGTCTCTACGATAACCTCTGTAATCTAGAAAAATACAGCGCCCACTACCGCGAATGTACGCTTGGACCACGAATGGAAAGTCGCCGATTCCTTTTACCCTGGTACTCAAATAAATCGGGGCTAATGTCAACGTGATTCGCCACCGCGTCGAATGCCTCATGTGGGATCACGCAGCACCTTGGCACGTTCCGCACCGCCCAGGTGTCGCACAACCTGCATTCGGCGGAGGACCTCACGCTGCACATCGTCCAGAATCACGCGTACTCGTCCGCCCTGCGCCCTAGTTGATCGAGTACATATCTTCAGCATCGTCCGAGGCGATGAATGCCCGTCGCATCGCCTCGTCAGGTACGCCGTCGATTTTCGGCACAAACGTGATTCTTCCGTCAGCTTCCACGATGAGGTCGAGCCCAACCCGATTGGCAACGATCACCCGCTCGTCGCTCAGGAACCGATCGAGTTGTGCACCTATCCCTTCCGCGAGGCCCTTTGAAATCGGCAAAGCGAATGAAGGCGTTACTACTCGCTTTGTCTGGGCCGGGGAGTGAATTGAAGGTATCGATCGCTTCAACAAGCGCGAACGTTTGCGAGTCGAGAATGTAAACTAAAGAATCATGTTTGAGAAAGCAACCGAGCCGCTCTGGGTACACAGGGTCCGATCCCAGATAGAAGCGGTACAAGTAGGTGAAGCCTGGGTCACCGGTCCAGCCACGCGACTGAAGCTCAAGCGTGAACGGCGCCCAAGGAGACGATGTCGGCAAACGCATCAATCCCATCGAGTTCAAGCGGCACGAAATCTGCAGATGGGATACACAGGCTGTCCTGGATAACGTAGCGGGGCCACCGTCCAGCAAGTGCGGAATAGTCAGCGGGAGGAGTCGGCCCTAACCGTGCTCGCATCTGATCCACCCCATAGCGTCTGGTTGAGGGCTACGCCACCACGCAGCCAAACTCCGTCGGATTCCGCTAGCAGTTTTAAACCTGAAGGAAGTTTAGCCAATTCGAACGCTTCGCTAGACATAACCATCACTTATCCCTGTCCGGACGGATCCCGTTCATAGCGAGAAGATTTTCTAGCTTATATTTCCAAATCCTATCATGCCTAATGACATCCATGCACAGCGTACGGCTTCTCAGTGTGCTTGGGGTTAACGCCCTGCTTGTCCAAAAGTCAGGAAGGACTTTTGCGGCCGCTTTCTCGCTGTAGAGATAGCAGGCGTTGCCATACTCCGCGAACTCAATTGCAACCATTGACCCGAAGTCAAGTAGAAACACACTCGTGGAGCCGTTGCTCTCCCCATAATGTCCTACCTTTTCGAGAACGCTTTTCGGCAAAGCTCGCAGCCGTACCTTATCATCCCGGCACGAGTAGGGGACGCGATTGCTTCACCTGCTTTAAGTATTTGAGCCAGAAATCCTTTCGGCCGTGAGGGTCACGGCCCTTTGGCAGAACGTGCTCGAAGAAAAACGCTATGTCAGCGCGAGAGAGCCACTCCAGCAATTTGGCTCGCGCTTCGGACTGAACGCCGAACCATCTCCTCGCATTGACCGGTAGCCTGGGATCTCCGAATTTGTTCAGCGCAAGCTGCTTGAGCCCTTCGCGGACCTCTTCAATTTGATCAGCATGGGATGACAGGATCCATGAGCCAAGAGAATGCTTGAAGTCGGCTATCTGCCACGCTTCCCACCAAGGCAGAATCTCGCGCAAGAGGTATTCGATTAAAGCTGGCCTCTCGCTGATCCTGGCAGCGGCAAATCTCCTCTGCTGCACGCACCGCTTCCGCGATAAATGGCGAGTGTTCTGGTATAGCCCATTGGCCGCATTGTTCCGCTATCGACCTGGGCTCGGGATTGTTTGCCATTTCGATCCCGAACCTCCGAGGCGCATCAAAGCTGGCGACGAGCCCTACGTTCTCTTTCCATTTGTTGATAACGCGATTGCTCCCGCTGAACCTGGTAAGGCGTCGCCGGAGTGAGGCGCTTGCTGCGCCACGTGCCACGTCCAGCGACCAGCCTTGATGACAGGTGCGGACCAATCCTTGCAAGGCTCGTGAGCCTAACTGTGTGCGGGATGCGTCGAGGTATCCATGGAAACGGCCGTCAGTAGCGACCTTTGGTTCCCAGCAAAGAAAGCGAACTGCCCGATTCTCAAGACTTGTCCGTTTGCCCAAAACGAACTCTTGCCACTGGACGCGGTACTCATCCGGGCAGTGACGCGGCCTTACCGCATTTTCGCGCCCGATTGTCGCAATCAATGCGCTGAGCCGCTTCAGAGCCTGTTGAGGTTCGGGCAGGCGGAGAGTCACTTCACGGCTAACCTCAGTGGCAACCGCAACAAGCGCCCTTAATCCGTCAAGCAGGTCGTCGAAGTCATCAGTGCTCATTCAGAATCGAGCTGGGGGCCCGCTCCGGGAGACGTTATTAGCTTTTCCTTCATCTCGCGCTGCTCAAAAGATGGAACGCGGAGGTGAAATTCTACCCTACGGCTACTGCCTTCGTCGATCTTACCTATGGCCGTGAAACGCGGGTCGTTCTTTCCGCGACCGCTCGCGGACATCAGGCGCAAAAAGCAGGTGTAATTTGGGGGATCAGAGTCCAACGTATTTAAGGCCGCTTCGACAACCGCCATGGAGCGCTCTTGGCTCAGCTTCACATTGGCTAGGTCGGGTCCCACCTGATAAGTATGGCCTTCCACTACGACCGAGTTGACCGATCCGGAGGTTGCACAAACCACATCCGCCAGCTTTGGTATGAAACGCTTCAGGAAGTCCTGGCCAGCGGCCGGAATGTCCGATTTTCGGAACTGAAAGTTAAGTAATCCCTCTGGAACCAACACGATCACCGCTAACGGATCGGTCGGGTCAGGGTAAATCTCCATCCCGGGAAGTGAATTCTTGAGGTCCTCAACGAATTTGCCACGTGCATCCTGGGTAGCGTGCTTCTCTTTTACTGAAGCCTTCTTCAATTTCTGGACCTGACTGTTGGTGGCCGCTACAAGTAGTAGAATGAAGATTACCGCCAGTGAGGTCATCAGGTCGGTGAACGAGCTGCTGAGGCCGCTGACCGGTTCCTCGCTCACTTTGATCTCCCGTCCGTGGGCCGTGGCTTGAGTCGCTCAAACATCTCCTGAAGGTCCTCCAGCGACTCGTTAAGTTCCTCTATCGAGCCGCCGAGGCGCCGGGTCGCACCCTCAAACAGGTCGTTAGCGGCCAGGCTCATGCTTTGGTAGCCATCGCGTGTTGTGGCAGTGGAAACGCGAAGCTGATCAGCAACCTGCGCCAAGAGAGTTCCGGCCTCCTTATTGACCCTTGCAAAAATTGGCTCGTACTGGCGCATGCCATCCTGGATCTGGCGAGCCGTCTCTGACAGTTTGGCGACCTGCTCGGCCGACGCCGTCGCAACAGCGCTCACATGATCTTGCACGTTGCGCAGGATTCCAGCGCTCTCACGGATTGCGCTGGCTGCGTCGCTCGTTCCCTGCGCGGCGGCGCGGGTCTCGACCACTACCTCGCGGAACTCCTTGGTGACAGCCGCGTATTGCGGTAGAGCATCGCGAAACTGTCCCAAAGTTAGGTCAAGTTGGTTCCCCAAACTCTCAACTCCATCGACGTGGGTTTGGTAGCGCTCAAGAAGCATCGCAAGCTGCTGTGCGCTCTGCGTTGACCAGTTGTCAGCTTGTTGAATCAGAGTTTGCGACACTGCTGTTGGTGTCTTGGAAGTTTCTCCTAAGCGTTGCCGCCATTTGCTCACTCAGCGTGTTTACTTTCCCTGAAAGCTCGTCAGCGATCCGCCTAAACGCAGCGCTCATGTTTACCATTGAAGCCCCCGCGTTCTCCTGAACCCGAGACACCAGGCCGTTGAGCCAAGGCCGAGTTGCGCTCGGTCGTATCACGGATGGTTGCGCTCATTTGCTCGGTGAGGACCCCGACCTTGCTTGATAGCTGCTCGAGTGCAGTGCCCAGCACTCCGTGCATCTCCGCAACCGAGGTACCGGTAGTCTCCTTAAGTTGGCTCATAAGTTGGCGGAGCACCTCGCTGAGCTCTACCACTTGACCCTTTCCCAGGGCGAGCTGCTCGGCGGTTGAGTCTCTTGCTTGTGCGACAAGCGTTCCCAATGCCGCTTGGGTCGTCTCGAACTGCGCGTTCATTTTGCCGAGCAGGCTTGCTGTGGTGCCCAGCGACGCAAGGACCTGCTCGAATTGCTGGCTCGCACCCGCAGAGAGCGACTCGGTGAAGCGCTCTCCCATGGCAAGCAGCTTTTCATCCATTCCGTGCTGGATGTTGCGGAGCATATCAGCCAACGAATTGACCAAAGCGTCCTGCTTCTGTGCTTCTGCTGCACGGAGGAGTTGGTTGAGTTCATCAAGCACTGCGACCATGCGTTGCAACGTAGGTCCCATGCTTTCACTAAAGCTCTGCCGTAGCTTGAGAGAGAGAGGTCGGAATTGAAGGCCCGAAATGCGGTGGACTGCTCGGAAATGTCCTCTTGTAGGCGCGCTAGGATGCGGGCCGCGGTAAGACGTGGCATTAAATCGTCAAGCGCGTCAACCAGACCCTGGCGGCTCCGTTCAAGCCGATGAAGAAGCACGCGCTCAAGCGGAAGAAAGATGCTGGCGGCGAAAAGCGCCGCTACAGACGAAACGAATTTGCCAGAAAGCCCCTCGAGTAGCCGAGGCATTCCCTCAATTTGCTCTCCCTTCATGCTAAGCCCGGCGAGGGCAAAGAGGATCGCCAAAAAGGTTACCAACAAACCGATTCCCGTCACCAGTCCTGGGACCGCGGTGAAAAAGCTGCGGTTGATTCGCGAAGCTAGCACCACGGCGTTGGGAAAATGCCACTTCGGCGCTACCGTCAGACCAGTAGCAGTCTTCATTGTGGCTGTTGCGCTGGAGGATGATTTGCTTCTTAAAATTATTCCAGGCGCCACGGAGCGCTGGCCTGGTCTCGAATGTCTTCCGTAAAATCTCATAGGCGGGTGCGCTAAGACCTTCGCCCGGGCCCACGGGATACTTCCGAACCAACCCACGCAGCTCCTCGGTAGTGTCTTCGATGAATCCGCGTCTCACGACGCACACAGGTGGACAACCACAGTGCAGCCCCAACTGTTCCAGCCACAACCACGAAAGCCGCAACCCAAACGAAGCGGGGCGCGATCCCCAGAATCAGCCAATCTTCTGCTAACCAGTTCATCGCAAATCACAGATTCACGTGCAGTGATTGAATTGCAGAACTCATCACCCTTACGTCACTTTCAGACATCCAAAGGTTAGGCGGTAGGCCCCCAAAACGTTACAAACTAAGCTCCCCCAAGGTAAAGGTTATGCTTGATGGAATTAGATAGCGAACATTAGCAAAAACCGCAAAAGCTCAAAGCGGACCTTTTTGACGTTCGGGCGTCGGGAAGGTCAGGCGCGACAATGTCCAGAACCCGGGCGTCCGAAAGCCTGCCGAGCAGCCGGTCTGCGCGTATTGCAGATCGGATCGATACAAGGCGAAGGCCTTGGCGTAATCCGCTACCGGTTTGTCGTACTCTCGGGCATAAGCCTCCACGGCCGCTCGCAGCTTAGGAACAGGGTTGCCATTGCGATTTCCAACACCAACAGAACGATCGCAAGGCCGACACCGAACTCGACATCAGCATAAGACGCCTTGCGGATTCCCAGCGATCCTAATGGCCGTCGCTCCCACAAAAGAACAAAACCCACCAGTGCGCAGATCGTGATTATTTGCGTCCAGAGCAGGGTTTGCACAAACAGTGGGCCGGCCGCGGATCCAAACAGGTCAAGGACCCAAGCGGCGACCCCAAAAAGAAAGACCGGTCCGAAGCCGATCGCCAGGCCTATCTGGAGGGAAGTTACATTGAACCTGGCGGCGGCAGCGGCGGAGGCTTGAACCTGGCTCCGCAAGGGCAGGCCGGTCGAAGTCGCGTCAGGCATATGAATCCGGTTCGCGAGCCCGGCCCGCTAATCGTCTGAAAACGGCCACATGACAATGCAAGGAGCGTGGTGGTATCGCATGGTATTCGTTGCGGATGTGGTGAAATTATCCTTTTGAGGATCATCCATTGGCGCTGGTCAGCAAATATCGCAGCGGCCCGCAGAAGTCAAAAGCCAGTTGTCCAAGAGCCCGTCAAGAGGGAGATTGCCGGTCCGGAGGTTAGTCAGGTGAGATCCATCCGGTAAAGCCGCGCCGCGTTTTCAAACACGATCTTGCGCTTGACCGCTTCGGGCACGCCGGCGAAATCATCCGCGATCACCTTGAGCGAATTGGGCCAGGTGGAGTCGCTATGCGGAAAGTCCGACGCCCACATGAAGTTGTCTTCGCCGAACAGCCTGGTCGTTACCGGCCCCACCGGATCGTCCTGAAAAGTCGCCCACACCTGGCGGCGGATGTAATCGCTGGGCTTCATCGGCAGCGCGGTCTTTTCCGACATGGTATCGAACTTCTGGTAAAAATGGTCGAGCCGGTACATGAAGTGCGCGACCCATCCGCTGTCGTTTTCCGCCGAGACGAACTGGAGTCTGGGAAACCGCTCGAGCACGCGGCCGAAGATCAGGCTGCACAGGGTTTGCTGGATGGAATGGATTGCGGTCATCGAGATGCTCGAGATGGCGCCGCCGCCGGCCAGCTTCACGTCCTTGCTCTGATTCTTTTCGGTAATCACATGCAGCGAAACCGGGACTTCCAGCTCCTGCGCCGCCGCCCAGAACGGATCGTAGATGGTGCTGGTGTAAGGACGGTCGGCAGGCGGTTCGCCCCAGACCATCGCGCCCTTGAGCCCAAGCTTGACCGCGCGCCGCAGTTCCGCGGCGCCATGCGCGACGTCTTCCAGGGAGATCAGCGCAATTGGATGCAGCCGTTTGCGATCATGGGAGGCATACTCCGCGAGCCAGTCGTTGAAGGCGCGAAAACACGCCTGCTGGAGTTCGATATCCTCCAGCGCGAACAGCGGCATCCCCAGCGTCGTGTACAGCACCTCGGCGGCGACCCCGTCAATTTCCTGGTCCTTGATCCGCTCGGCCGGGTCCCAGCCGCTGGGACGCGCGGCTTCGTAGCCCTTGCTCAGTTGCTCCTGCAACTCCTTGCCGCTCTTGCCCAGTCCCCAACCGGTGGCGACCGGGAAGGGCCGGATACCCGGAGCGACAAAGGCGTAGCCGGGCCCGGACGGATGTTTGACTACCTGGGGCGCCCGATCCCTGAAACGGTGGTCGAGCCGCGTGGTCCACAGGTCGGCCGGCTCCAGCACATGGGAATCCGCTGATACGACAATGGAAGCCATAAAGCTCCTTTACGCCAGAGTGTTAAATACCGGCTCCGGCCGCGGAGATCCAGTTCGAAGGCAAGCTTGCAGCAGTACGATCCGAGGCGTAAACACCAATTCCCGGACCCGAGGGCAGAGGTTGGCGGTCAGAAGTCGGGACGCGGGGCCGGATTGAACAGTCTTCCGGCCCCGCGCATCCCTGCCGGCGCGAGAAGGGGGGATAACTCGCGCCAGCTGGAAAGAGGTTATCCTTTTTTATATTTCAATGCAACTCAGTTGATTCATATTGCTTTGACTATCAACAAAGCGGTCTTCCACGCGGCTGCTTGGAGCAGAATGCGGAAGGAAAAAAACAAGTCTTGCGGGCGTTGACGCATATTTTGATGTCCGCATCCTGCCGGTAGTCGAAGAAGCGGGCCAGCAGGGTGCGGAAAGAGGGTTTCTGAAACAGGAGTGGTGGTCCGATGGGAGCAGCACCCTGCATAAAGAGATGGCTTCCTTCCTCAATCTTCTCCCCCTGACCGGGGGGAGATAGAGAGAGGGAGCAGGCGGCGGAGACTTTTTCCGCAGCCTGCTAATCTCCTGTCATCGCTTTTCCCGCCGAACGATTTTTGCGTTACTCGTTATGGGAACGTCGTTGGAGCAGCGCGACGCACGAGCCTCGGAGGCATGATGAGAAACGGCGATTCGGACAGATCTGGGATGCTCTTTGCATCATGCTCATCTGTTTGCTTCCGACCTGGAGCAAAGCATCAACTTTTACCGCGAGATGTTTGGGGCCGAGGTTCTGGGTGATTTCACAGCGGCAGGAGCGCGCAATGTCCTGCTGCGCATCGGAACTGCTCACATTAACTTTTATCAGCAGCCACCCAGGGACGCGGGACGCGGAGCCGTGCATCACCTGGGCATCCGCACCCACGACCTCGAACAGCTGGTCGCGCACATGAAGAGCAAGGGGTTCCAATTCCGCAAGGAGATCACGGAAACGGGACCGTTGAAGTATGTAATGGCCGAAGGCCCCGACGGCGTCCTGCTCGAGTTGTTCCAGGCGCGCTTCGCCTTTGAACAACCGACGAAGTCTAGCCAGCGCCGTGGCATCAGACAGGAACTCCCTAGGAGGCTGGCGTTGCCCTTTACGCCGCCGCGTCCTTGGCGTCCGTCTGGCGGGCGGTCAAAGAAGGGTACCCGCGTAGACACCGTGCGGGGATTCCCACCCTCGAAGCTCAATTCCTAAGCGCTTAGGTTCATGCTAGCATGCCAACTGTATTTCGTTTCGACGGGCTGCGTGTGGTCATTTACCCGGCTGATCATCGACCTGAGCACGTCCATGTAATAGGAGCGGACGGCGAAGCGGTGTTCATCCTCAATTGTCCTGCTGGACCACCAGAACTGCGGGAGAGCTACGGATTTAGCCGGCACCAAGTGGGCCGGATTAAGGATGAGCTGGCCAACAAGTGCGCTGTCTTGTGCGAGGAATGGAGAAAGATTCATGGCCGTCAATGAGCAGGAGTTTGAGCAGGCTCAAAAGCGTGTGCGGGCGCGGCGGCGGACCGGCTACGCGATCGCCGCACGCTACGATCCCCATACGTCGCGTATCGTCGTGCGCCTCAATACTGGTCTTGAGCTGGCGTTTCCGCCCTCACTCACGGAAGGCTTGGCTGGCGCCTCGCCCAAGGATCTGGCCCACGTTGAAATCAGCCCGGCAGGGCTTGGCCTACACTGGCCGAAGCTCGACGCAGACGTGTATCTACCGGCGTTGCTGCGTGGCATCTTTGGTTCCCGACGCTGGATGGCGGCGCAGCTCGGCGCCGTTGGCGGCCGTGCGCACAGCGAAACCAAGGCAGCTAGCTCGCGCGCCAATGGCCGCAAAGGTGGCCGCCCACGCACGAAAGTGGCGAAAGGTTAAGAATAGAGTACGCCCACCGGAACTTCTTGGTCACCGCCGAAATCGTTCTCACGGAGCTGCTTAAACGCATTCGCCGAACGAGACGCAGTTTTCGCAACCCTGTTACGGATCGGAACTGCTTCACATTAACTTTTATCAGCAGCCACCCAGGGACGCGGGACGCGGAGCCGTGCATCACCTGGGCATCCGCACCCACGACCTCGAACAGCTGGTCGCGCACATGAAGAGCAAGGGGTTCCAATTCCGCAAGGAGATCACGGAAACCGGACCGTTGAAGTATGTGATGGCCGAAGGCCCCGACGGCATCCTGCTCGAATTGTTCCAGGCGCGCTTCGCCTTTGAACAACCGCAGAAAAGTTAGCCAGCGCCGTCGGGCTACCGGGAGACGTCGCGGCCGCTCAGCAGTATGGGGCGGGCGCGCGACAGGTCGGACGTTAGCGCGTCGAGGAATTGCGCCGCGAGGCGGCGCTCGTCGGCGCGGACTTCGGCGTCGTGCGCGGGGGTGACTGCGCCGGCCAGCCGCACCAGCATCGCGAGCGCCGGCGCGTTGCGGAATTCGCCGCTGAAGGTGCCGTCAAGAATGGTGCCGCCGTGCGGATCGGGCCGGGCGGAAAATGACGTGGCAAGACCGCGGCCCGAATTGCCTTGGGCCAGCGTCTGCATGAACTGACCCGCGATCAGCATCGTCAGGCCGTGCACGATTGGCGGCGCAATCAAACGGGGAACAGCGGCCATCCGGATTTGAAACTCCACTGCGCCATCGTGATTGGTATAGGTCGTCGCATACCGAATCCGGTCCAGCCCAAACCTCAGACCGAAGCGCTCCGCGGCGACGGAAGAGTCGGTGTGAAAGTGTCCCTCGGCAAGCTGTTCGATCGGCAAGGGCGAGCCGTCGGGCCGCAGCTTGTCGTCCATCGGCGTGAGCATCCCACGGCGCAGGAGGAAGGTGACGGTGATCCGGCCGCGGTTAAATCCGACGCGCAGCCAGTGACGTCCCAGGTCGTCGCTGACCATCAACTTGGCCTCGGTCCGGCTGATGAAATCCCGATAGAAGGCGAGCAGATACGGATACGGCGCCAGTGCGTCGTCACGGATTTCGGCGTCGAGGTTGAACAATACCCACGGACCGGAAGCGTCGTCGAATTCGTCCACCAGGTTATGAATCTGAAGGTAATGGCCGGCCAGATTCCATACAGCCGGCAGGTCGCGGCTGAACCGGGCTATGGCCGCGCGGTCATGCTGATTGAATTCACCCGGGGCGGCGTCCCAAGGGGGCGACAGCGAGCCATAAATCTCGCGCTGCAGATCGGCGCAGGCCGCGATTCCCTGGCTCGGCATCGAGGAACCTGGTGGATGCAGTGAAGTTTGAATTTCAGCGATGACGGTTGCGGGCGTTGCCGCGTTTTGCGGATGGGTCGGGCGTATCGAGATGATTCCCGCGGTTTGACCGGGCTGCTCGGATGGGTCAGCCGTGCGGGACAGACTATAGATGTACCGGGTGCCATCCGGCCGGCCGGTCACGTCCAGGTAATGCACGTCAGGCGGACGTGTTTGCCAGGGGATGGCAGCGTCGGCGTACAGGGCCGGGATCTCGATGGTGATCGTTTCGGGCGGCGGCAGCTTATCGATCAGGGCTTGCAACTCGGGGGAGAGGGCCGGATGCAGGGCCAGCTTGCGCTCGAAGTTCATGATCGTATCGAAGGTGTCGAGCGCGGCTTGCGGATGCCCGGGCGGGCTCAATCGCAGCAGCGGATAGAAGAGATTTTGCCTTGGCGGGGCGAAGCCGTGAAAGTTGGGATTAGCCGCGGCGGTCCCCGCGCGGGCGACGGATGCCGATGCCAGCACCGCGGCCATCAAGAACAGGCACGAGCGTCTCCGCCAGCCGGTTGAATGGCGGGGCGGAGGCTGGTAGCTTGTAAGATTAATTTTCGAGCTTAGATTGAGAATATGAAAACTGGAATACATCCTCAGTATCGGCGTTGTCTGGTGACCTGCGCATGCGGCAACACCTTTGAGACGCGTTCCACGGTCCCCGCAATGCATGTCGAAGTCTGCTCCAACTGCCACCCCTTTTATACCGGGCAGCAGCGGCTGGTGGATACCGCCGGACGAGTGGAGCGCTTCAAACGCAAGTACGGGTTGCAGTAACCCGCGTGCGACCGGATTTCGGGCGCCAAATCGACGCAAACCCATAAGCGGCGGCCGTAGTGGCCGCCGCATCCACTTCTGATTCTTACAGGCTGCGGCCGCACTGATGCTGGATAAGGTCAAAGGAATCGAGGAACGCTACTCCGAACTGGAGCGCCAGCTCAGCGATCCGGCCACGATGGGGAACAGCCGCGAATTTGCGCGTTTGGCCAAGGAGCGCTCCCAGCTTCACGAAATCGTGGAGTGCATCCGCGACTACCGGCACATCGAAAATGAGCTGGCCGACTACAAGGCCGCGCTGGAGTCCAACGACGACGATCTCCGCGAGCTGGCCAAGGAAGAGCTGCCCGGATTGCGGGAGAAGCTGGTCCAGGTTGAGGCCCTCCTCAAGCAGCTCATGACGCCGCGCGATCCCAACGACGACCGGGATGTCATCCTGGAAATTCGCGCCGGCACCGGCGGTGAAGAAGCCTCGCTGTTTGCGGCCGATCTGTTCCGCATGTACACCCGCTATGCCGAGGTGCACGGATGGAAAGTGGAGATCCTCAGCATGAGCAGCACCGGGCTGGGCGGGATCAGAGAGGTGATCGCCTCGATCGCCGGCCGCGCCGCTTACAGCCGCTTTAAGTTCGAGGGCGGCGTGCATCGAGTGCAGCGGGTGCCCACGACCGAGGCTTCGGGGCGCATCCACACTTCCGCGGTAACCGTGGCGGTGCTGCCCGAAGCCGACGAGGTCGAGATCGACATCAACGAGGAAAAAGACCTGCGCATCGACGTGATGCGCGCCTCGGGCCCGGGCGGACAGAGCGTCAACACGACGGATTCCGCGGTGCGAATCACCCATCTGCCCAGCGGGATGGTAATCATCTGCCGCGATGAGAAGTCGCAACACAAGAACAAGGCGCGGGCGTTGAAGATCCTTCGCGCCCGGCTGTTGGAAAAGGCGCACGAAGAACAGGACGCCAAAATTGCCGAAAGCCGCCGTTCGATGGTTGGGACCGGCGACCGCTCGGAACGGATCAGGACTTACAATTTTCCCCAATCGCGCGTCACCGACCATCGGATCAATCTTACCTTGCATCAGCTCGAACGGGTGCTGGACGGCGGACTCGACCCGCTGATCGACGCGCTGGCCACTCAGGAACAGGCCCAGGCGCTCAGCGCCTGAGCGCGATGGAAATCTCCTGCGGCGATTCCTATAAACGTGCCCGCGCGCTGCTAGCGGAGGCGACCGCCACGCTGGCCCAGGCCGGCGTGGACAGCGCCGCGCTGGACGCGGGATTGCTGTTGGCGGCGGCCCTCGGCGTGGAGCGCAGCAAGCTCTACAGCGGCGCTTTCTCGATCGACGGCCACGCGCTCGCGCGCATGCGTGAATTCGTTACGCGCCGCGCCGACCGGGAGCCGCTCGCTTATATCGTTGGACACAAGGAATTCTATGGCCTCGAATTCGAAGTCAATCGGCAGGTGCTGATTCCGCGCCCGGAAACCGAGCTGATCGTCGACGCGGCGCTTGCGGCGGTCCGTGACAGGCCATCCGCGGCGGTCTTGGATCTCGCCACCGGCTCGGGCGCAATCGCGATTGCGATCACCGTCAACGCTCCGGCGGTCAGCGTCACGGCGACGGATATTTCGATCGCGGCGCTGGAGGTGGCGCGACGCAACGCGCGGCGCCATCGGTGCGCGCATCGCATCGATTTCGCCGCCGGCGACGGCTGGGCCGCGCTTCCCTGTTCGCATGACAAGTTCGATTTGATAGTGTCCAATCCACCTTATATTCGAGAAG
Source organism: uncultured Pseudomonadota bacterium (assembly GCA_963805995.1). Classification (GTDB taxonomy): domain Bacteria; phylum Desulfobacterota; class Binatia; order Binatales; family Binataceae; genus JAJPJA01. Next base: position 158,455 of record CAWDWL010000043.1, read on the forward strand.
GCGAGTTGCCGCGGCTGGAACCGGAAGTCGCGCGTTTCGAGCCGGCGATTGCGTTACTGGGAGGCGAGGACGGGTTGGATTTTTATCGGCGCATTGCGCGCGAAGTTGGTGCGCATCTCACCGCCGGCGGCGAAGTGATGGTCGAGGTGGGAATCGGGCAGGCCCGAGCAGTGATCGGCTTGCTCAACGAGGGGGGCTGTCACCTGGTTGAGGTGATGCGGGATCTGTCCGGGCACGAGCGCGTCGTGCGCGCCCGCCTGGCAGCCTGACCTGCACGAGCGCTCAAAGTGGACAAGATCGTTATTCATGGCGGTGTGCCGCTTCGCGGCGAGGTCGCAGTCAGCGGCAGCAAGAACGCCGCGTTGCCGATTATGGCGGCGGCGCTGCTGACCGCCGAACCGGTCATCATCCGCAATGTGCCGCGGTTGCGCGATATCGCCACCGCACTTGCTCTGCTCGATCAATTAGGCGTCCAGGGGCGCTGGCTTGACGACCACACGCTGGAACTGTGCGCGGCGCAAATCAGGTCTCACGAAGCTCCTTATGATCTGGTCAAGACGATGCGCGCCTCGTTCTTCGTGCTGGGGCCGCTGCTGGCGCGTTCGGGACGCGCGCGCGTCTCCACTCCCGGCGGATGCGCGATTGGCGCCCGGCCGGTTAACCTGCACATCCGCGGCATCCGGGCCTTAGGCGCCCGCGTGCAAATGCGTCACGGCTACGTCGAGGCCCACGCGGAGCGGTTGACCGGCGCGCGGCTGTGGCTCGATACGGCATCGGTCGGGGCCACCGAGAATATCATCATGGCGGCGACGCTCGCGCGCGGCCGGACCACCTTGGAAAACGCCGCGAGAGAGCCGGAGGTGCAGGATTTGGCCCGCATGCTCAACGCGATGGGGGCCGGAATCAGCGGCGCCGGATCACATGTAATAGAAATCGAAGGCGTCGAGCGCCTGCATGGCGCGGAGCATACCGTCGTCAATGACCGGATCGAGGCCGGAACCCTGATGGTCGCGGCGGCGATTACCGGGGGTGACGTGCTGGTGCGCGGGGCCTGCGCCCATGACCTGGAGGCCACGATCGCCAAGCTTCAGGAGAGCGGCGCGGAGGTAACGCCCGAGGCCGATGGCTTGCGCGTCGCGCGGCGCGGCGGGATTCGCCCCGTGGAGCTGCGCACGCTGCCGTTTCCCGGGTTTCCCACCGATCTGCAGGCGCAGATGATGGCCTTGCTGACCAACGCCGAGGGCACTTCTGTCATCACCGAAACCATCTTCGAGAATCGCTTCATGCATGCCCTGGAATTGCTGCGGATGGGGGCGGATATCGCGATGAAGGGGGCGACCGCGGTAGTTCGCGGGGTGCCGCGGCTGAGCGGGGCGCCGGTGATGGCGACCGACTTGCGGGCCAGCAGCAGCCTGGTTCTGGCGGGGCTGGCGGCCGAAAATACCACCGAAGTGCAGCGCGTTTATCATCTTGACCGCGGCTATGAAGCGCTGGAAAGTAAGCTCCGGGCGCTGGGCGCCAGGATTGAACGAGTACCGGATCGAGGCGCATCATGAGCCTGCCGATTTTTTCCTCGAAGACCCCTGCCTTCAAGCAATGGTTGAAGAATTTGCTGACGCAGCGCGCCGCTCTGGGCGACGGCGTTGAAGGCGCGGTCGCTTCCATTGTTGAGGCGGTCCGGGAGCGTGGCGATGACGCGTTGATCGCACTGACCGAGCGCTACGACCATGCCACGCTGACCAAAAAAACCCTGCGGGTCAGCTCCAGGGAAATCGCGCGTGCGCTCGCGGGTCTGCCCCGCGATCAACGCCACGCGCTGGAGACGGCGGCCAAGCGGATTCGCGAATTCCATCGGCATACGGTCCAAAAATCTTTCAGCTACCGCGACAAATTTGGGATGCGGCTGGGGCAGCTGGTGCTTCCGATCGATCGCGTGGGGATTTACGTGCCGGGCGGCGCCGCGGCTTATCCTTCCACGGTCCTGATGAATGCAATTCCGGCCCGGGTCGCCGGAGTTGGGCAAATCGTGATGGCGTGTCCCGCGACCGCCGACGTCCATCCCGAAGTGGTGCTGGCGGCGGCGGCGATTGCCGAAGTTGACGAGGTTTACCGCGTCGGCGGTGCACAGGCGATCGCCGCGTTGGCCTACGGCACGGAAACCATCGCGGCGGTGGACAAGATCGTCGGACCGGGCAATGCCTACGTGCAGGCGGCCAAGCGCATGGTCTATGGCATCGTTGATATCGATAAGACCGCGGGACCGAGCGAAGTGTTAATCATCGCCGACGAGACCGCGGATGCGGCTTGGGTCGCCGCCGATCTGATCGCCCAGGCCGAGCATGGCTCGGGCGGGGAATCGGCGATCGTGCTGACGACCTCGCGTACCATCGCAATGGATGTGGCGGAGGCGCTGGAAGCGGCGTTGCTCGACCTGCCACGAGCCGAAGCGGTCCGGGCAGTGTTGGAACGGCGCGGCGCCGTGGTGCTGGTGCGCAGTATCGCCGAAGCCTGCGAAATCTCCAATCAGATCGCGCCCGAGCATCTTGAACTCGAAGTCAGAGACGCGGAGCGGGTGGTCAAGTCGGTGCGTGCGGCGGGTGCGATCTTGATCGGCGGCTTGAGTGCCGCACCCTTGGGCGATTACCTGGCTGGACCCAATCACGTGCTGCCCACCGGCGGCACCGCGCGTTTCGCCTCGCCCTTGGGGGCATACGATTTCGTCAAGCGAACCAGTATAATTCAGGCCACGCCGGCGGCGATCGGCAGCCTGGGTCCGATTGTCGCGCAATTGGCCCGGATGGAAGGTTTCGAGGGCCATGCTCGCGCAATCGAGCAACGCCTTAAACCGGCAAAGCAGCGGAGGACTCGGCGCAATGAGCGGTAAGCCGATGGCAAGAAATGGGTCGCGCAAGAAGGATCTGCGCCCGGTGGCCACAGCGGTCCCGCGCGCGGCGGTCGTGGACCGATGCGCGGCCCTGGAACGCAAGACCCGCGAAACCGAAATCCAGGTCGAACTGGCGCTCGACGGCGGTGGCCGGGCCGAGATTTCCACTGGTGTCCCGTTTCTCAACCACATGCTCGACAGCTTCGCCCGTCACGGCTTCTTCGATCTGAAAGTCCATGCGGCCGGCGATATCGAAATCGACGACCATCACACGGTGGAAGATGTTGGTATCGTGCTTGGCCGCGCCTTCAAGCAGGCGCTGGGCGATCGTTCCGGAATCAAGCGTTTCGGCAGCGCGACGGTGCCGCTGGACGAGGCGCTGTGCACCACGGTGGTCGATATCAGCGGCCGCTCCTACCTGGCTTACAATGTGAAGATCAAGCAGGAGCGGGTGGGCGGGTTCCAGACCGAACTGGTGCACGACTTCCTCAAGGCGCTCAGCGACGAGACCCAGATGAACCTCCACGTGACCATGCATAGCGGCCGCAACCCTCATCACATTATCGAAACCATCTTCAAGTCGCTGGCCAAGGCCATGGACCAGGCGACTGCGGTCGAACCCAGAGTGCAAGGCGTGCTTTCGACCAAGGGGACGCTCTCCTGAGCCCGGCACGTTCCATCACGCCGACCGCGGCGAGCCGCGGGCTGAATCCTTTTGACTCCTTCGCCCTGATCCCGGCGATCGATTTGAAGCAGGGCAGGGTGGTGCGCTTGTTTCAGGGCGACATGAACCGCGCGACCGTTTACGGCGACGATCCGGCCGCGGTCGCGCGCGGCTTCGAGGATGCCGGCGCGCGGATGATTCACGTCGTCGACTTGGACGGCGCCGTGGGCGGTGCGCCGCGCAATCTCGATTGCGTGCGCCGGATCCGCGCGGCGACCGGCTGCGCGATCGACGTCAGCGGCGGCTTGCGCACTATCGAGGCAATCGAGGAAGTCCTCGCCACCGGTGCGGACCGGGTTGCCTTAGGCTCCGCGGCCTTTCTGGATCAGCCCTTGCTGTTCCAGGCATGCCAGCGCTTTCCGGGACGGATCTTCGGTTCGCTCGATGTCCGCGATGACCGCCTGGCAATCAAAGGCTGGGTCGAGACCAGTCCACTGAGCATCGATGAGGCCGCCGCGCTGTTCCGGCGCGCGGGAGTTGCCGCGATTATCTACACCGACATCGCGCGCGATGGCACCACGGTGGGTGTCGATTGCGACAAGCACGCGCGGCTGGCGCACGCGGTGGGAGTTCCGGTGATTGCTTCCGGCGGTGTCGCGACGCTGGACGATATCAGGAATCTGCGCGCGCGCTTTAGCGATGGCGTCGTCGGTGCAATCACAGGACGCGCTTTGTACGAGGGCCGGTTCACGCTGGCGCAAGCCGTTGACGCCGCCCGATAAGCCGGTGCCGCTGCCGCTATCGGATTGCGCATCTTCAGAAATTAATAACTCTTCCACAGCCCTGGCGCCCCGAGAGTTCACCCTGCGCGCTCTGGGGCTGGGCCTGTTCCTGGCGGTGCTGTTGGGAGCGGCGAACGCGTATTTGGGCCTGTACGCGGGAATGACGGTATCGGCCAGTATCCCCGCAGCCGTGATCTCGATGGCGGTGCTGCGCGCGTTGGGCGGCGCCACGATCCTCGAAAACAACGTCGTTCAGACCATCGCTTCGGCGGGCGAAGCGGTCGCGGCCGGCGCGATTTTCACGTTCCCCGCGCTGGTCGTGCTTGGCCGCGCCGATGAACTTACCTATTGGGAAATAACGCTGCTGTGCGCGGCGGGCGGCACGATGGGCAGCTTGCTCGTCATTCTGTTGCGGCACGCCTACATCGTGGAGGAACGGTTGCCGTTCCCCGAAGGGGTCGCTTGCGCCCAGGTCCTGCGCAGCGGAGTCGCAAGTAGCGGCGCCGCGCGGCCGATGATTATCGGTGGCGTGATCGCCGCGGCGCTCAAGGCGGCCCAGCAGATCGTGGGTTTGATTCCCGATAGCCTCAGCGCCGCGCGCCGCCTCGGACCTTTCGTGATCGCCGGTTCAGTGGATCTGTCGGCGGCACTACTCGGAATCGGCTACATCATTGGCCTTCCGATCGCGTCGATGGTGTTGGCCGGCGGCGCGATCGGATGGCTCGTCGCGGTTCCGATCCTGAGCTTGCTCCATCCCGAGTTGCGTCATCTTCCCGCGGCCCAGGCCGCGTCGAGTTTGTGGAAAACGCAAGTGAGATTTCTGGGCGTTGGCGCGATGCTGACCGGTGGCTTTACCACATTATGGCGGATGCGCGGGCCGATTGTCCGGGCGATCGTGGAGTTGCGCCGCACCCGTGTTGCCACCGCCGCGGTGCGCCCGCGCGAGGAAACCGACGTGCCGATGACGCAGGTGATGATCGCCGTCGCGATGTGTGTCGCGGTCATGGTGGTGCTCTACAGCGGCGTCGCTGGCAGTTGGAAGATGGGCGTGCTCCTCGCGGTCGCGTTGGCGGTGATCGGTTTCTTTGCGACCGCCGTGGCCGGCTATCTGACTGGTTTGGTCGGCGCGTCGAACAATCCGGTCTCGGGAGTCACGCTGATCGTTTTGCTCGGTGTTGCGCTGCTGCTGAAATTGGCTGGCGTGGGCGTCCAGACCGGTCCGAAGATCGCAATCCTCGCCGGCGCGGTGGTCTGCGTCGCGGCAGCGATGGCGGGCGACTCACTGCACGACCTCGCCACCGGATTCCATCTCGGGGCCACGCCGCGCGCGTTGGAGCACGGGGTCCTGGCAGGAGCACTGGTCTCGGCGCTGGTGGTCGCGCCGATCCTGAAGGTACTGATTAGTAGTTATGGAATTGCCGGAATGCCAAATGCGCCGGCCGGCGCGTTGGCCGCGCCGCAAGCCTTCCTGATGGCCCAGGTAGTGCACGGCGTGTTTGCCGGCGGCCTGCCGTGGGGCCTGATCGCGACCGGTGCGGTCCTGGCGCTAGTCTTCTACCTGATCGATGTGCGTCTTGAGCGGCAGCACAGCCGCTGGCGCACTCCGCCAATGCCTTTGGCGCTGGGACTATATTTGCCGTTGGGCTTGAGCGTCGCGATTGCAACCGGCGCGTTGATCCACGCGGCAAGCGGCCGGCGTCAGCAAAGCGAGACCGATTCCGGCGTACTCTTTTCCGCCGGGCTGGTCGCAGGCGAAGCACTGATGGGAATCCTCACCGCCGCCCTGGTGACGGCCGGAATCAAGCTGCCGCTGGGTTAACCGGAAGAGGAGAGCGAGGCGCAACCACCCACGCAGGGTCAGTCGGCTTTGTCACTCAAATCAGCAATCTGCTATATCGGCTCGCATGGATACCGCCACTACCGAGCAGATCATCGCGCGGGCGCGCGCCGAAAGCCGCAGCGCCCTTTCCGAAATTGAGTCCAAGCAGCTGCTGGAATCCGTGGGCATCCCGACCACGATGCCGCGCCGCGCTTCGTCAGCCACCCAAGCGGCGGCGATCGCCAAGCAGATTGGCTTCCCGGTGGCGCTCAAGGTGCTCTCGCCCGACGTGACCCATAAGAGCGACGTGGGTGGAGTCGTGTTGGGGTTGACGTCGGGGGCGCAGGTCGAAGCCGCTTTCAAGCAAATCAAAAACCAGCTCGCCAGCCACGCGCCCTCCGCGCGCTTTGAAGGCGTAGCGGTGCAGGCGATGGCGACCGCGGGAGTCGAGATGCTGGCCGGGATAACGTACGACCAGGCCTTCGGCCCGATGCTGGTGGCCGGGCTGGGCGGCGTGCTGGTCGAGGTTTTCAAGGACGTGGTGATGCGGCCGGCGCCGATCGACGCCAAGACCGGCCGGGAGATGGTAGATGAACTCAAAGGCGCGGCCCTTTTGCGCGGCGTGCGCGGGATGCGGCCCGTTGATGTGGACGCATTTGTCGATCTGCTGGTGAAGCTCAGTCAACTGGCTCACGCGCGGCCCGAGATCAGGGAGATGGACCTCAACCCGGTGGTGCTTTATCCGGACGGCCTGATGGCGGTTGACGCGCGGGTGGCGCTTAACGACCCCGCGGGCAACGGCCGCTCCTTCCGCCAACGGCGATCGCGCGGCGGCGCGCCGCAAGAACCTGGAGCAGGCGATCTCGCCCCGCACGATCGTGGTCATCGGCGACAAGCAGGCCGGCGGCTACATCTGGCTGCGCGCGCAATCCAACTTTACCGGCAAGCTCTATTCGGTTCAGATTGATCCCAAGGAGATCCCGAACATCGAAAAGATGGGGATCACGAACTACCTCAATCTCTCCGACGTGCCCGGTCCGATCGATCTCGCGATCACCGCAGTGCCGCGTCAGGTCGCGCCGATGATCCTCAAGAATTGCCTGGATACCGGCGTGCGCGGCGTGCAGTTCTTCACCTCGGGCTTTTCCGAAACCGGCGAGGAAAACGCCATCAAGCTGGAACAGCAATTGCGCGCGATCGCGGCGGAGTCGGATATCGCGCTGATCGGCCCCAACTGCATGGGCCTGTACAACCCCGGTGTCGGGCTGTGCAATTTTCCCGGCCAGCCTACCGGCACCGGCGGCGACGTCGGCTTCATTTCCCAAAGCGGCACGCACATGGTGAACATGGCGTTTCAGGGGCCGACCCGGGGGATGAAGCTCAACAAGGGCGCTTCGATCGGCAATGCGATCGTGCTCCAGCCCGCGGATTATCTGGAGCTGTTGGCTGAAGATCCGGCCACCCGTGTCATTGGCATGTACGTGGAGGGAATCCGCGACGGCCGCCGTTTCCTGGAAGTGCTGCGGCGTGCTACCGAGCGCCATCCGGTGGTCATCTGGAAGGGCGGGGTGACCGCAGCCGGCGCGCGCGCCACCTTCTCGCACACGGCGTCGCTGGCCACCACCGGCGAGGTCTGGAAGGCGATTGTGCGCGCCGGTGGAGCGGTGGAGGTCCGCACCTGGGACGCGTTGCTCGACGCGATGGCGATGTTCTCGCTGAGCCTGCCAATCAAAGGACGTGGGGTCGGCCTGGTGGCGATGACCGGCGGCCAATCGGTGTTCATCACCGACACCTTCGCCAGTGCCGGTATGGACGTGCCCGCGCTGTCGCAGTCCTCTTACGATGAGCTCAAGACTTTCTTCAACACGATTGGCGGCAGCTATCGCAATCCGATGGACGCGGCGGGCACGATCATGGGACCGGGCGAGGGTAACCTGGTCCGGATCCTCAACATCCTCGAGCGCGATCCGGCGATCGACGTGATCGTTCTTGAAGTCGGCACCGGTACGGCCGCGGCGCGATGGTCCAGCCATGAGGGCGACGTCATCTCGATGCTCGACAAGCTGGCCGAATTCAACCGGCGCACCACCAAGCCGTTCTCCCTGATCCTGCATCACGCCCATATGGTGGAGGTGGTGGCGCGGGTCAGGAAGCTCGCGGTCGAACGCGGACTGCTGGTATTCGAAACCTTCGAGCGCGCCGCCCAGACCCTCAGGCTCGGCGCGGATTACTGGGCGATGCACCCCTAGGAGCTTTTAGGGGGGCGCGGCGACAATCGCCAGCGTCGGATGATCGGGCAGTCCGGCCAGGATGGCGAGCCGGGCGCCGTCGGGCGACCAACTCGCGAGCATGCGCTTGCCAACCCGGCCGGTGCCGAGCACGCCGCCGTTCTTCAAAGCGGCTGAAATCCACACCAACACCGTGAACAGCCCCTTGTGGCCCGGCGTTTGGAAACTGGTTACGAGCATCTGTTTTGCCGCCGAGTAACGCAGCGCGACGTTCAGCAGTTCCGCCGCCGGGGTGGAGAATCCAGTCGGGATGATGTTCAACTGTGAGCGTTGCGGATCGACCCAGGCGATTTCCGCCGGGACCAGCAAATGCGGGTTGCGGCCCAATACCGCGGCATTAAGGCGGTTACTGCCAAGAATCGCGATCATGCCGCCGGAAACATACGCGGCGGCTACCGCCGGTGACCCCAGCAGGCGTGCCTTATGCGATTCCAACGTGTATTCCATGACGCCGATATGCGCGGGGTCGGGCGCGCGCGCCGGCGCCGCGGTGAACAGAAAACGTCGATCACCCTTTTCCCATTCGATAACTCCCACCGGCACGAGGCCGGGGAGTTTCAGCGGCTCGCAGCGCGCTTTGGAGCGATCGATCACAGTCCAGGTTCGCTCCTCGACATTTTGCGCCAATGCATAAAGGCCGTCCGGACTCCAATTCAACGTGGTGGGATCGATTTGGCCCAGACAGTCGAGTTCGAGACTTTTTTGCGGCTGCTGCGCGCCCATTTGCACGATGTAGAGGCTGTGGCCCGGCTTCATCGGGATCTCGGCCGCGTCGGAGGGTGGCCTGGGCGTGGCGGACGCCTCGGGCGTGGGTTGCGCTGCGCGCGATTCACATTGGGTCCCGACCGCGAGAGTGTCGGGATCCAGCCACGCAACCCCGGCCTGATCGCAAGTTTGGTCCGCGCTCGCGGTAACCGTGGCCGGCGAAGAACCGTGGGTATCGCGGATCCAGACCTGCAATTTGTCGTCGGATGCGGCCGCTATCGCCAGGCGCTTGCCATCGGGGCTGACCGCCAGATCCAGGATGCTGGCGCCGTTAACCGTTGACCTGTCAGCCAGGACCCGCGAACTCGCAAAGTGCTCGCCATAGTAGGCGACCAGCGTTACCTGATCGTGGCGCGTTCCCAGCACGGCGACTTCTTTTGGCCCCAGCCATAATGGTGGCCAGGGGCCCGTGACCTTGAAGTCCTTGTCGATATTAGCGGTCGCCGCAAGTTGCACGCCGCTGGTCGGAGCAAACGGAACGTTGGGAAGCTCCGGCACCGGTAGCGACGCTATCGGAGCACCCATGATCGAGGGTGGCGTGGCCTCCCAATAGTTGGGTATCTGCGCCGAGGCTGCGAACGCAGCAAGACCGATCATCAGGGCTGCGGCGAAAACAGACCTCATCATGTAAAAAGCGTAATCTAAAGTCAGGCCGTGGAAAACGTACCGGCGCCATTGCGTGATCGGGCAGCGGTCCGTTTCGCCACCGCGAGCGCCTGGCGCCGCGCAAGCGCCGCTGGCCCAATGTTCAAGAGCGCACCGCCTGTGTACTTCCGGTACGCGACAAAATTCAGGCGCTGGACGCCATCTGGTTTAGGAGAATCGATGTGACTCGTAAGGCTCGAGTGTTGGCCATTGTACTTGCCCTCCTGATGGTGGGAGTAATCGCGTTTGTAATCGGCTGGCACGTGACCGCCGCCGCCCTGACCATCGCCGCCGTCGCCCTGGCGGCCGCCTATTTCTTCCTGGTCTTCCGGCCGGCCAGGATTCCCGTGGATTCCCTGCTGCGGTTGCGGCTTTCCGGCGCCGTCCACGAACATTCGGCGGGCTCGCTGCTGGACCGTATCAGGGGACACGACTTTGTCACCATGCATCAACTGCGCGACGTGTTGGAGCATGCCGCGCGGGATTCCAACCTCACTACGGTGATGGTGGAAATCGCCGGACTCTCGTGCGGAATCGCTTCCGCCCAGGAACTGCATGATTTACTGGCAGCAGTCGGCCGGGGCGGCAAGCGTACCATGGCCGTGCTCGATTCCGAGAGCGCCGGCCCGCGCGAATACCTGATCGCCGCGGCCGCGGGCGAAATCGTCGTCAATCCGGACACCACGCTTGAGATGCTGGGAGTCAGCGCCGGCAGCTTCTTCGTCAAGCGCGCGCTGGCCAACCTGCACGTCGAAGCCCAGACCCTGCAATGGAAGGAGTACAAGGGCGCTGGGGAGATGACCAGCCGCGAGCATATGTCGCCCGAGGTCCGCGAAAGCCTGGAAGCGGTCATCGGCGACTGCGAGAAGGTGCTGGTCGATTACCTGGCGCGGTCGCGACGGCTGGCGCCGCAACGCGCCCGGGAATTGCTCAACTGCGGCTTCCTCAGCGCGCAGGCCGCCCGCGATTGCGGGCTCGTCGATCGGCTTGGGTATGCGCAGGACATTGCCGCGGCCTTCGAAAGCGTCGAGGAGCCTGAGCCGGCGGCGCCGTTGATCGAACGTCTGCTGCGCGGGCCGTGGCGGCGCAAGCCGGGCCAACCCGCCGGCCACCGGATCGTCAAGCTGGACCGCTATTTGAGGCGCATCAGCTACCTGGATGACAAGGGCCGGCGGCCGCGAATCGCGCTGGTTTATGGTCTGGGACCAGTGGTCGCCGGCGAGGGGCCGCGGGCGGGAGAGTTCATTAGCGGGCAACAGACCGCCACCGAGCTGCTGCGCGCCGCCGATGATCCGCGGGTGCGCGCGCTGATCTTCCGGGTTAATTCACCCGGCGGCTCCGCCGTTGGTTCGGACCTGGTCTGGCGCGCCGTTACCGAGGTGCAGCGGCGCGGCAAGCCGGTAGTGGTCTCGATGGGCGACGTGGCGGGTTCGGGCGGCTATTACGTCGCCGCGTCGGCCGACGCGATCGTTGCACAGCCGGCCACCATTACCGGCTCGATCGGCGTGGTCTTTACCAAGTTCAATCTGGCGGGGGTGCTGCAGCGCGTCGGTATCAACATTGATTATGCCAAGACCGCGGCAATCAGTGACGCGCTTTCGATTACCCGGCCGCTGACCACCGATGAACTCGACCAGCTCAACCGGGTGATGGGTGAGCTGTACGCGAACTTCAGCGCCAAGGTTGCCCAGGGCCGCAAACTCGACGCGGCGCAAACCGAAATGGTCGCGCGCGGCCGTATCTGGAGCGGCACCGCGGCCTTGGCCAACGGCCTCGTCGACGCCCTGGGCGGGATGGCGCGCGCGGTCGAACTGGCACGCGAGAAGGCCCAGCTTGCACCCGGCGAGGAGCATGAGATCGCGCTGTATACCTCGGCGGGCGGCCTGATGGGCCTGCGGCGGATACTGGGGTCAACGCTGGCGCCTGACTTCTGGGCTGGTCCGCTGGCGCGGATTACGGGACTGCCCGAGCCCTGGCTGCCGGCGCTGGCGCAACTGCTTTCAAGCTCCGGCACGCTGCTGTTGTGCCCGTGGTTCTAGTCGGGTTCAGAAAACAAGTTCCCGTGCTTCAAGCCAGCGTTTGGTGAGAACATTAAACGCACAGGCTGGGCCCGGTCTCAGAGGCGATCCCCCGCCAAGGGGATTTAGACCCGGTTGCGTAGGGGCCGTTCGCGAACGGCCCATGGCTGAGTCGCTCTCACAGGATGTAGAAACTCGTGGCACAGGCTTCCAGCCTGCGGTTTTTTTCTTCCCCTGTCAGGTGGAGAAGATTAAACCGAACTATGCAGGCAGGCTACGCCTTCAGCTCGTAGAGTGCGGCAAACGGATGGTCCAGCGGCAGACGCCGGAAGTGGCTGAAGCCGGCGCCGTGCGCCAGTTCCCTCGCCTTGGCTTCGCCCATCGCCGCGCCCAGTCCCGCACCGCCCTCGGCCAATGAGGTGGTCATGCAGTAGAGGGTGCTGGCCGAGTACATCATCCGGCCCATCGGATTGATATTGTCCTCGACCCGGGATGACGCGTTGACCTCGGCCATCATGTAGGTGCCGCCGGGCCGCAGCGCGTTGCGGATCGACGCCACCAATGCCACTGGATCCACCGCGTCATGCACCACTTCAAAGGTGGTGACGAAGTCGAAGGCCGAATGGGGAAGCTGGTTGCAGTCGGCGACGTCGAACCTGATGCGGCTCTCGCCCAGCCCGGCCGCGCGCGCGTTGGCGCGCGCCCGCTCCACCGATCCGGCATGGCGGTCGAAGCCGAACACCCGGGCTTCGGGGAAGGCCTGCGCGATCTTGATCGCGGCCAGCCCGCTGCCACATCCCACGTCCAGCGCCGACCCGCCGCTGTTCAGTTTTCCGACCACCTCAGGCAGGGCAGGGAGCCACTGCTGAATCAGGTAGTGCTTGTACATCGGCGCAGTCATCCGCTCCATCGCCGCGAACAGTTCCTGCGGATATTCACTTTGCGGGACCCCGCCGCCGGTGCGGAACGCTTCCGCGACCTTGGGCGCGACGTGCAGATGGGGGAGCAGCGCGGCGAACATGCTGGCCAGGAACACCGGCGAATCCTCGTCAGCCAGGGGTCCGACATGCTCGGGCGGCAGATAGTAACGACTGGTCTTGGGATCATACTCGATGTATTGAGCGGCGACCATCGACCCGAGCCATTCGCGCAGGTAACGCTCCTGCAGCCCGGTGCGCCGCGCCAGCTCGGCGACCGTAACCGGACCCGCCGCCGCGATCGCTTTGAAGATCCCCAGCCGGTCGCCGATATAGCTCATCGCGGAGTGAAACGACGCCGCGACATCCTTCATCACCTGCTGCAGAAATTTTTGCGCTTTCTCCTTATCCAAAACGGCGCCCTCCGGCATGTTCGACCCTCCCTCGATGGCGGAAGCTGACGCTACGGCCCTATACCACGCTGACTGTAACGCGATTGGAATGCAACTAAAAATTACTTGCCGGCGTCACGACCGCGAAGCCTCGGCCGGCGACTGATTTCTGCCCCTGCGGGAGTGTCAATGGCTACTGCGACAATTCCTCGCGGATCGAGTAGATCTTCTGCCGCGCCTCGGAGATATAGCCGTCGAGATTACGCCGGCTGTTGGCGAAGATCCCGTCGGGCGCGCCGTCCAGCACGATCAGCGGCTTCAACCTCGCCGCCTTGCCCAACGGGTCGATGCGCTTCGTCGAACAGCGTCACCAGCACCGGTTTGGTCCGCAGCGGGATGTAATATTCGCGCTTTACCGCCTGCATCATGTAGTACATGACGTGCGCGTAACCCTGGGCCTCGTAGAAGTAATTGTCCACCGTCCATGGACGCACGGGAGTTCCGCTGTCGGTTTTGGTGCGGTAGAGGTTGGCGTGGGCGTCGCCCAGCATATCGCTCCAGGCCTGCATCAGCCGCACCAGTTCGACGTTGCGCTGGTTGAGTTCCCGCGATGTTGGCGGATTGGCATGCAAGCCCGCGACGTAGGCGCGCAGACGTTTAATGCCGCTGCGGTACTTGGTCTCGGCCGCCGGCAGCATCCATCGATAGGGGTCGTTGCGGAAGTCGCTATCGGCGAGCAGCAGGTTTGGATCGTATTCATTGGAGGAGATCTTGGTCAGATGGTCCTTGAATACCCGGCAGGTCTCCCGCAGCGCGACCAGGATTCCAATCTGGCGGTTGGCGTTGTTGTCCGCCATCAGGGTCGTGCCCCACAGGAAGAAATCGTTGGGACGCCATCCAAACGCGCCGTTGAGTTCGTGGTCCATGATTTCCGCCATCGTGGTAGCGTAAATCTCGCCCGCCACGAACGGCTTGCCGGGCGGAAAGGCCGCGTTGATATCGTAGTCCAGGCGGTCATGGCGCTTCTGGCCAAAATGTAGTGCGAGGTTGATTACGCCCAACAAAACCAGGGCGCCCAGAACTGCGATTCCGATCCGCGCACCCAGTCCGATGCGATGCTTGGTCGGTGTCGCGGATGGTGGAGGAGGTGGCGTAACCGTTTCGCTGGAACTTGGTGATGGCATACTGGAGGCAGATTATATCAACGGCCGCGCCGCTGCGCGCTAGCCCTGAAATAAGCGCCAAGGAATCGCCCGCATGATGAGGCGGTCGATTTTCTCCATAAGCCCTTGAAGGCAGCGGGTCTGCTCTTCCTACCTCTCCCTATTGTCGGGAGAGGCCGCGCGGTGGAAGGCCGCCAATGCGCACACGCATTGAGACCGCGCGGGTGAGGGACCCGAACGGCCGGTGCCATTGTCCAGCGCTGGGCGTCAAAATTTTGAGGTCTGGCGCTAAACCGCAAGCGCCAGACGCTAACCTAAGGTCTCTCACCCGTCACTCGCGGACTCGCGCCGGCCTCTCCCCTCCGGAGAGGCAGTCAGAGGCGAACCGCAGCTTGCTATTCGCCGAAGGTCTCTCGGATTGCCCGCGCGATCGGCGCGAACGGATCCTCGGGCGGATTGAACATCCGGTTATGGCAAATCGCTCCGGCCAGGCGCAGATCGGTGTTGGCCCATCCGATCGAGCCGCCGGCTCCCGGATGGCACAAGGTGCGCAGGTTGGGACCGGCCACGGCCGGCGCCGTGGGACCGCCCAGCCAATATCCGGCCGTGCCGATCCGGGTCGGAAATCCCAGCACGCTGTCGGGCGCGTCGGTATCGGGCCGCGGATTGCTGAAGGCGCGCACCCGCTCCGCCGACAGCAGCCGTACGCCGTCCAGCTCGCCGCCGTTGGCGAGCATCGCAAACAGGCGCGCCACGCTGCGGGCGTTAAAGATTCCTCCCGCGCCGGGATTGCACGAACGGCGCACGTCGGGACGCCCGAAGACCGCTTGGGTGGTGCCGACTTGCGGCGGGATACACTTGAAGAAGGGTGCGTCCGGCGGCAGCGCCATCGGCGGCCCGTCGATCAGGCGCGCGACCCGGGGCTCGACCTCGTCGGGAATTCCGATCCACAAATCCGCGATCCCCAGTGGCTCGCAAATCTCCTCGCGCACGAATCTGCCGAATGGCCGCAATTTGGGGTCGGTGCGGCATACCAGCTCCGCGATGATCCAGCCGAAGGTGTAACACTGATAGGCGTTGCGGGTGCCGGGCTCGAACTGCGGCGGCATCGACGCCAGTTGATAGACCATCCAGTAGTAATCGGCCATCAGCGCCGGCGTCACCCCCTCGGGCATCTGATGCAGGCCCGAGCGATGGCTCAGCGCGTCGGTGATGGTGGTCCTGGCTTTGCCGTTTTTGGCGAACTCCGGCCAGTAATGCGCGATCGGTTGGCCGTAGTCGATCAGCCCGCGCTCCGCCTGGATATGCAGCGCGGTCGCGGTGACCGCCTTGACCACCGAGAAAACCGGGAAGAGAGTGTCGCCGTCAACTTTGCGCCCGGTGGCAGGGTCGGCGATTCCGCCCCACACGTCCACCACCGGCTGGCCGTCTTTGTAGATCGCCACCTGCAGGCCGACTTCGCCATGGTCGTTGATGGCGCTATCGACCGCGTTTTGGAAAATCTGATTGAGGTCCGCTCTGATACTGGCCGCCGCTGACATAGGGTTTCTCCTTTGGTCTTCGAATTAGGCCGCCAAGCAGTCCGTTCAACCGCGATCCGTAGCACAAGACGCCCTCAAGATGAAATTTGTCAAAACCAGTAGCGCGGGCGTCCCCGCCCGCGTCCGGAGTTTGTACATGGTCGCTGTAATTTTCTCCCCCGGTCCGGGGGAGAATAGGAGGGAAGCCGTTTCAAGTGGGACCGGCCTTAATCGTCTCCCCCGGCCAGGGGGAGATGGGTGCCGTTGCGGCACCCAGAGAGGGTCCGTTTTCAGCGCGCCATCCGTGGCGCGCGATTATGAGTTTCCACATTCTGTGAGTATGTCATCCTGAGGGGGCGCGCAACGCGAGCCGTGTCCCTTCGACTCCGCTCAGGACAGGCTCCGGATCTGCGCGAAGTGATTTGCCTGCAAGCGGCAGAGCGAGGATCAGGCACGGGCGGTTCCCGAACCGCCCGTTGACTTTGAGTCCACTGAGGGATTCCGAATCGCGCGCCTGAAGCAGGCGCGCTGAAGAAGGACCCTCTCTTGAGCGCCGCAGCGGCGCCATCTCCCCCGGTCCGGGGGAGAAAAGGAGGAAACCGTCTCAAGTGGGACCGGCCTTAATCGTCTCCCCCGGCCAGGGCCCTGAAGGGGAGAGGCCGGCGCGCAGCGCCGGGAGAGGGTCCGCAGCCAGTAGGGCGGGCGTCTCTGCCCGCCATCCAGAATGCCACCAGGCATCGAAATTCTGATTTCTGGCGCTGGAATCTCTATATCGAGACGCGTAATTCCGATGCCCTCTCCCTGACCAGGGAGAGGGTTCGGGTGTGGGCAAAAGGGAGGGGGCATCCGAAAAACCGGTACCACGGATGCAAACATCAACCATTATCACCAGCCGTTCAGCCTGGCGCGTCTTCAAGAACTTGCTGATGATGAGGGGGACCCCCAGTTCTTCACATCCACGATCACAAGCAATTCTATGCTTCGCCAAGCTTTAATCGCAAAGCGGATGCAGCTATGATAACGAGCGGTTGCATTTGCCCAGCCGCAATCAGGGGGAGATAACGATACGACCAGCTCCAGTCACGACGCGCTTTCGCTCTCGCTCTACCGCGTCACCCTGGTCGCGTGCGAGCGCCTCGATCTCCCCGCTTATCTCGGCTCCACGCTGCGCGGGGCCTTCGGCCACGTCTTCCGCCGCCTGGCCTGTCCGGGACGCTTCGACCAGCCGTGCCCGATTCCCAATCACTGCCCTTATCATCTGATATTCGAGACCTCGCCGCCGCCCGGCGCGCAGGCGCTGCGCACCCACGACGAAATCCCGCGCCCATTCGTGATCGCGCCGATTACCAACGGCGCCGCCGGATGGCTGGAGAGCGGCCGCAACATAATCGAGCCGGGCAGCGAGCTGTCCTTCGGCCTGACCCTGATCGGCCGCGCCCAGGAATACTTTCCCTACTTCGTGGTAGCGTTGCGCGAAATCGACCGCCTCGGCCGCCGCCCTGAATACCCTCGCCCACGTTTTTCGGTGGGAGAGGGCAGGGAGAGGGTGACTGATACACTTCAAGCACCACCCTCTGTCGTCCCGAGCGAGCCAAGTGCCAGCGAGGCGACGAGGGATCACCGCGAAGCGATTCCTCTGCCTCCGCCCCATCCGCAAAAGACCGTCGAGCTGCGCCGCATCGACCAGCTCGATCCCCTCTCCGGCGCCGCCTGGCCGGTGTACGACGCCGCCGACAACCTGGTCCGTCCGCTGCGCAAACCGCTGACGCTGTCCGAATGCGCCGCGCTACCGCCACCCGCGTCGGGCCGCCTGACCATCGACTTCCTGACCCAGACCCGCCTGAAACACGAAGGCGGATGGGCCCGCGTCCCGGAGTTCCAAATACTATTCCGCCGCCTGCTCGGCCGCCTGTCGTCGCTGTCAAGATTCCACTGCGGCACGCCATTGGACGTGGACTTCCGCCGTCTGATAGATAGAGCGGCATCCATCTGTTTGATCGCAGACGACACCAAGTGGACAAGATGGCAGCGATATTCGAGCCGTCAGGATCGCCGGATGGAATGGGAGGGTATCATCGGCCGTGCCAACTACGGGGGCGACTTCACCCCATTCTGGAGGTTCCTTGCATTCGGGCAATTCATCCACGTCGGCCACAGCGCTACCTTTGGGTTGGGGAGGTATCGCGTTCGCTGACCCGCGACGCGTGATGAACTGATGTCGTTAGTCAGATTCACGGGACATCCACTGGCTGACGCCGGGGTCGCGACCCTGTGTGCAATGTCGGGAAAGGATGGTCCAGATGAACTGACGCTCGAAGATTTCGACATCATAGCCGACGAACTAACCGCAAATTATTTCAGCGGAATCATGGGAAGTTATCTCAGCTGCGTGTTCATGAATTCCGAGTACGTTCAGCCAGAACCGAAAGGAGCCGAGGGCAAAAAGAAGAAGACACAAACGCGGAAGGAATACGAGGAGCGCGTGCTTCGCGCGCATCGATGGCACGACGACGACGCGGCATCGGGTCTGCGCTGCACGTTCTCAGGCGAACCAGCAACCCATCTAGTGCATCGATCTCAGATTCCGATGCTCACAGGTGAAGACGTTCTGAATTTCTTTCCCGCCGGTCGCCGCATGCTGCCAATTGCTGGGCCATACCTCGTTGCTATTCAGGCATTGCCGATGGGTGGAAGGCGCGCCGAGGGAAAGCTGCTTTTCGCACATAGCGACGACAAAGATCTTATGATCCAACTCGCCCAAAAGTACGTTGACGACAATCGCCGACTTATTAATTTAGCGCGAGCAAATGGTCTCCCGGCAATAAGTGGTCCCGATCTCTCGCTGACGCGAGAGCAAGGTGCGAAAGACCAAAAGACAAAGCTGGCGAAGTATCCGGACGCAAAGGCACCGATCTCGCTCGTAGCAGCTGACTTAGCGGAGATCTCTCTGGCGAAAAGTGCAACCTCCCAAGACCCTGGCTCTGTGACTGTATACGTCATGTCCAGTTCGGGTCAGGCAAGGCCGCCAGAGACGGTGCCACTGGAAATCCATCCGATTCCTTCTCAAGTGGTGAGATTCTTCCGCTTGGTCGGTCAGCCTCCGACTGCCAGCACTTGGAGAGAGCTTGTAAAACGCTCCTGGCGTGACCCTTTTGTCAGCAACGAACCCACCGATTCGCAGGGTACGCAGAAATCGGAGACCAAAACAACCAAATCGAAAAGTCGCGGTAAACGACCCCCGCCAAAGATAACGGGAGGCGCGGGTCGCTCGCGAAATGACTTGTACGCTGATTTTTTTCGAATTTTCGAAGCCGACTTCACAGACATAAGCAAAGCTCAACTCTTTCTGCGGCGTCATCTATTTCGTAACGCACGATGGCTGGGGTTTTCTCAACAGAAGGCCCTGGCAGAACGCGAAGAGGAACTATCCCTGGTCGATTGGAAGCTTACGGATCTCTTGCTGCGCGAGGTGATCGGAATGGACGGGAAACGGATCGAGAAAGTTCGCGAGTTTGCCGACAAGCTCGCCGAGTATATTGGGGCTTCAAGGGACAAGCGGCTTTTCCGTGATCTCGTGTTTGCGGGAAGGTCGTGGGAGGTACGTAATGCGCTTACGAAAGCGCAACGAAATCAGGCAAAGGATCAAGGTAACCTCCTGTTCGGATTGCAAGATTATTTGGACGTGTTTGAAGCGGATGGAGCCGTGGGAATTTCCGACTGGAGCCTTACGCGCGATCTGATCTCGATCCGGCTGGTTGAGTCTTTGCACGCCAAAGGCTTTTTAAGGAGAATCCGGAGATCCTTGAAACTCCAGAGGACGAAACTAGCGTCGCAAACGCATAGATATTACGTTAACCTGAATCGGGGAAAAGAAATGGCTTATGTGACGGGTTTGCTAGTGATAGACGCGCCCGCATCGGCGCTTAATAATGCAGGTCCTGACACCGGAGCAAAACTTGATAATACGGTCGCGGTGAAAAAGATTAGGGTGCCTAGCGGGGGTGAACTACCTTACGTCTCCGCTCAGGCTCTTCGCTATTGGATTCGGATGACGCTCCAAAACTCTGCTAATAGGTGGATTGTGGCTCCCGTCTATCGTGAGGCCAAAGTCGCATACACGGACGCAGACCCGATAAAGAATTGGGACGATGATCTTTTCGGGTATATGCGCGCTCCTTCTAACAAAGCCGATGCAGCGAAAGACGCCGCCGCTACGCCTCTCGAAAAAGATCGGAACATAACGCGGGTTTCACCTTTCCGAGTAAGCACAATGGTGGCCGTCGCGCCTTCGACTGTCATAGACGACTGGGGAACGATGTCACGCCACAATGGTGACCCTGTTCCTTACGAGCATCAGTTCTATCGCGCGCATTTGGCCGGTCTGTTCTCCCTCGACCTCACTTGCGTCGGCACCTTCTTCGACGGTGAACGGGTGGGCATCAGGAATCTTGATTCCTACCGTCGCAAGGATGCTGAGGAGAGGGGTCTGTCAAAGGTTGAGGTTCGGGGACAGAAGGCTTTCCGCCTTCCTATCGCTGAGCGTCAGGAACGCGTTGCCACGCTGATCAGAGCGCTTGGGAATCTCGACGGGGGAGCAAAGCTTACCCTTCACTATACGGACGTCTCACCGTCAATCATTTTTGCCGCCGTCACACAAAGTGGCAACCATCCTTTTGCGAGAGTTCTGACGGCGTCTAATAAGCACGAGACCGAACTTCACGCTGACGCCGTCACGGAATTGCTCGATGCCTACAAGACTGAGTTTCTGTCTAAAATTCACGTCGGTTGGGCAAAGGGATTTCTTGATCGCCAGCGAGAAAGGATTCCACAGAATGGACTTCTCCTCCCACCGGTCCATCCTAGGAATGCGATAGAAGAGTTGGCGATCGAATTGGAATCCAACGAGCACGAACCCTGGTACGCGTGAATGAAGGTTGCCAAAATTCGACTTTTGGCACCGGTGGTGTCTTTTCGTTACCCGCACTTTCTTGTGGGGAAACAGGCATCGTACGTAATGCCTCCGCCGTCCACGATCTACGGACATATCGCCAGCGCGGTGGGAATGTTACCGAATCCGTCTCTCCTCCGCGCCGGTTATAACTTTACCTATCGGTCCAAAGCGATGGATCTGGAGCATCAGCACATAATTTCGAGAAACCCGCCCAATAAACTTTCAGAGCGGCAGTCTGGCGATCTGAAGCAGTGGCGGTCAAAATATCGACTATCAGTCGGCGGTAGCGTACAGCCAACGTTCCGCGAGTTCTTATTTCATGCAGAAATGACGCTTTATGTGACGCCTCCGTCGATCGCGGACGCGTTTAAGGCGCCGGTGTTTCCAGTCATCTTGGGGCGTTCACAGGATCTCGCGTGCATAGCCTCTGTAGCAGAAGTCGATTTGGAGGCCGCCGATGGAGCGTATTACGACGATACGCTCTTGCCTTTTTCTTGGCGCTCAAAGACTCATTTTGGAATCACCGTGCTGATGTCCCGTTTCATCGGTCCACCCCCCGACCGTGAGCCCAGCTTCGCGCAGTATATTACGCTCAGTCGCGAACGCATTTACGGAGGTAACGCCGAGGTCGCGTCGAGCGATCGACGTTATATGGTCCGAAAACTTGACGCCGAAGAGTGGCTCGTCGATCCCGAGTCGGCCCTCGATAAAGGCGTACACTGCGGCGTTGTTCTCCACAGATTCGTAGACTGATTTTATGTTCGAGAGCGTATGGGCCAAGAGCCCACCAGAGAAAAGCCAAACTGGGCAATCATTGATCGCCCACACTGAAGCAGTTCTGGATCGCTTGCAAGCTGTTCGCGCTCGACAGCCCAATCTTCATATCCTTTGTGACCATCCCCGCCTCTGGCATTGGGCCGGCATGGCGTGCGCCTTACACGACCTGGGCAAGTGTGCGCGGGGTTTTCAGACGATGCTGCGTGGCGGTCCACCCTTTGGAGAACGGCACGAGGTTATGTCGCTCGCTTTGTTGCCGTCGCTGTTGGCCGGTACGAACCCCGGCGACCAGTCGTGGATAGCTGCGGGAATCGTCTCTCATCATCGGGAGCTCTCGCGATTAAGGCAGGACTACGATCCAGGTGATCGAGCGATGGATTTGCCGGACGGCTGCGCAAGACTCGTTTCCGGTTTGGATACTGAAACCCTGCGTCAGATGTGGGAGATCGCGGCGAGGTTTTTGCTTCCTGCGGCTATGAGGCGCGGGCTTTTGTTACCGGGTTGGGAACTGAAGGCAGGGAACGTTCCTGGCTCTGGTCCCTCGCCATGGACCGCGGTCAACATCCGGGAATGCCTGAACGCGGTGGAGCAACTGGCGAAAAGAGCGATCGGAACCGACAAGTACGCACTCGCTTGCCGATTTCTCCGCGGCTTAGTGTTGTTGTCCGATCACACAGCGTCTGCCGATCAACGATTCCTCACGAATGAAGCTCTTTCGGATCCGTCGGCGATGTTCGCCGCGATTTTTCCCAAAGCCGCTCCTGAAGATTGTTACAAACATCAAACAGAGTGCGGTAGCAGTCGCGGAAATATTCTCCTCATCGCGCCGACTGGCAGCGGAAAGACTGAGAGTGCGTTATTGTGGGCGTCGAACCGTGGCGCATACTCGGACGGCAGACCGACTCTATTCTATGTGTTGCCATATCAGGCGAGTCTCAATGCGATGAGAGATCGGCTGGGACGCTCATTGGGAGAATCCTCGGTTGTCCTACAACACTCGCGCGCTCTTCAGGCGCTGTATCGGCGACTGCTGGATCGCGGCTATTCCAGTGAAGAGGCCAAACGCACGGCAGTCAAGGAACGAGCCCTAGCCCGTCTTTATGCCGCGCCCATCAGAATCACGACACCCTACCAGCTTCTGCGGGGAGCTTTTCAACTCAAAGGACATTCTGCTCTGTGGACCGACGCCGCCGCAGCAAGTTTTGTGATAGATGAGATTCATGCTTACGAACCGGCTCGGCTAGGCATGATACTCAAGATGCTTTCGCATCTAATCCACGATCTCGGCGCGGCGTGTCTTCTGATGTCGGCGACTCTGCCTTCCATATTGAAAGGCCAACTCCAAGCCGTTGCAAATCCAGATTGTATCCAAGCCTCAAGTGAAACATATCGGGCTTTCAAACGCCATCGCATAAATCTGGTTGAGAAGGACTTACTCGATACGGATCAGATCGACGCCATAGTATCCGCGGCTAGGAGCGGCCGATCAGTTCTCGTCGTTGCCACGACCGTAGCCAGAGCACAGCAGATTTGGGATATCCTTCGCCCGAGACTTGGCTCGGATGCGGCCGTCGAACTGCTCCACGGGCGACTCTGCGGAAGGGATCGTTTCGAGAAAGAGAATCGAGTGCTGGCCGCCGTTGCGACCGGCCAAACTCGCAATCGCGCGGTTGTGCTGGTGGCGACCCAGGTCGTCGAGGTCAGTTTGAACGTGGACTTTGACACCTTGTTCTCTGATCCAGCTCCGATTGAAGCGCTCCTGCAGCGTTTTGGGCGAGTCAACCGCCGGCGGCGTCTCGAAGAAGCGCAAGTGTTCGTAATGGGCAGCATTCCGGAAGGGTGTCCAGTTTACCCGGAGCGTCTTGTTCAGCGCACTATCAGTCTTCTTCGTTCCCAAAATGGCGTAATGATCGACGAGTCTGGGGTTCAAGTTTGGTTGGACGAAATTTACGCGGATGAAGTTGGTCGCGAGTGGGAGCAAGAGGTGAATAGATCGCGCCGAAACTTCCGTCGAGAAGTCCTGAACACGCTAAGTGTCTTTGATTCTTCGCCCGAGTTGGAGAAACGCTTTGATGATTTGTTCGACGGGACGGAAGTGCTTCCCGCGTCTCTCGAACGAGAATATGAGAACCTATATGAGCGGGATCCATTATTAGCTCCTGGTCTGTTGGTTCCGCTGAGTTCCGCTCAGGCGGCGGTCTTGCATCGTCAGGGTCGTCTGCGCCAACTGCGCGATGCTGTTCGTGTGGCAGATGTTCATTACGACTCGGAACGAGGTCTTGCGATTGGGTCGGCTGCTCCAGACGGTATCTGAAAGAAGGCGCACGGAATGAACAGCGTAATCATCACCGACTATGGCGTGGCGCTGGGGACGACCGGAGACCGCCTTGTGCGCGGACTGTGGGCGCGGCTGGTACTGACCGAGAGTGGACATCGCCGCCCTTGCACTAACGTTCGGGCGGCGGTTTACTTGGGTTTATGAGGTTTGAAGACTACATAACGATCTCGCCAGAGGTGCGCAGTGGCAAGCCGTGCATCAAGGGAACGCGAATAACGGTCGCCGATGTGCTTGAGTATCTCGCCGGCGGCATGACCGAGGCACAGATTCTGGCTGACTTTCCGGCCTCTTAAGCCGGAGCATATTCGAGCCTGCCTCGCCTTCGCCGCGGCACGGGAACACCGCCTCGCAGGCAGTTCGGTAAGGTGAAGCTGCTCCTCGATGAGAATCTCAGTTGTAGTCCCATTACTCAGTGGCGCGGGCGTCTCTGCCAGCGATGAGCTGGCGTGCTCAACAATGGACGTTCACTGATCGAAGCCTTCGCGCGCAGTCCTGAAGAGAGTCTTCTGATGCTGGAGTTACTAGCGGACGAAATCTGACAGACAGAGATCTCGCGAGGGGGAACGCTCAACGCGAACATGAACAGCGTAATCATCACCGACTATGGCGTGGCGCTGGGGAAGACCGGGGACCGGCTGGTGGTGCGCGGGCCGCGGCCTAAGCTGGAGTTGATCGAGGGTGGACCGCAACTGTTTTTGCCCCTCGGCGATAACCACAAGCGTCCCGTTCTCAGCGTTGTCACTTCGAACGGTCCCAAGACTCCGGCGCCGCCGTTGCGGCGGGCGCGGGACGCGGGCACCCATTCGACCAGCTCAGGGCAGGGTCCGGACGGCGCCTGGTGCGGGGGACACGGGCACGGAGTGGCATTCGACAAGCTCAGGGCGGGCTCCGGCCGGCGCCAAAAGCGAAGCTTCGCTCAGGCTGCGGCCCGAGCAGATCGAGATGCCGCTGTTCCGCGTGGCCGAAATCATCATCGGATCGCCCGGCGTCTCGGTCTCCGCCGACCTCATCCAGGCCTGCTGCGAGCGCGGTATCCGCATCTCCTTCCTGACCCGCCGCGGCGATCCGTTCGCGATGCTCTCCTCGCCGATGCTCACCGCCACCGTCATCACCCGGCGCGAACAGCTCGCCGCCTACACCGATCGGCGCGGCGTCGAGCTGGCCAAAACTATCGTGCGCGGCAAGCTCGGCAATCAGGCCGCCCTGCTCAAGTATTTCGGCAAATACCTCAAAACCGCCGACCCCGGCGCTTTCGGTAACCTGGAGCGGATCGTCAAATCGCTGGCCGCCGGCCGCGTGGCCGCCGCCAAGGTCAGCGCGGCCACGATCGACGAGGCGCGCGAGAGCCTGCTCGCGATCGAAGGCAACGCCGGACGCAACTACTGGAACGGCGTGCGGATGCTGTTCAAGGGCCGCGCCGAGTTCGACGCCCGCGAGCATCGCGGCGCCACCGACCCGGTCAACTCCGCGCTCAACTATGGCTACGGCATCCTCTACGCGCAGGTGTGGGGCGCGATCATGAACGCCGGACTGGAGCCCTTCGCCGGCTTCCTGCACGTCGACCGGCCCGGCAAGCCCTCGCTGGTGCTCGATCTGGTCGAGGAGTTCCGCCAGCCGGTGGTCGATCGGAGCATAATCGCCGCCGTCTCGCGCGGGACGGCGCTGGAGACCCGCGAGGGGATGCTGACCGACCCCAGCCGCAAGGCGGTGGCCGCGGCGGTGCTCGAGCGGCTGGAGGGGGAGGCCACGTTCCAGGGCCGGCGCCATCAGCTCAAGTCGGTGATCCAGATCCAGGCCCGCGGCGTCGCCAGTTTCGTGCGCGGCGACGCCCGCTACCGCACTTTCGCGTTCAAATGGTGAAGCCGGCAGTCCCGTATCCAGGCATTGCTTGTATGGATTTTAACCGCCAACCCGGAAATGTCATCCTGAGCCGGCGAGCATCGCGAGCCGTGTCGAAGGATCTACGCGAAGCGATTGGTGCTTGCCCGGCCGCCCGCCGAAAATCGCTTCGCGCGGACCCTTGGCCTGCGTGCGTCGCGATGCTCCGCACTGCGCTCGGGATGACTGCCTGGACCAGCGCCGGAGGCCCAAAAGCTGTAGCTTCCCAAATATCGACAGTCGCAAAAGGGAGAGAAGATGAAGGCGGGAAGCCGCGTTTTGTGCGTGTTGGGAGGGTCCCTGGTTCCAAATCGATCAACCTGAATTTCTCAACACCCCGCCAGAGCGACGCGAGATGAGAGGACAGGAACTACTCACTTACGTGATTTATGACATCGTCAACGACCGCATCCGCTTCAAAATCGCCGGGGTGTGCAAGGACTACGGCCTCGATCATATTCAATACTCGGTGTTCAGCGGACCGCTGGACGCCACCCGCCGCCGCGAGATCTTCGCCCGGCTGGGCGACACCCTGGGTGCGAACGAAGGGCGCATCCTGATGCTGCAGATGTGCGAGAAGGACGCCGCCGCCCGCTGCGAAATCGCGCGCGGACCGCAACCGGCGGACGGCGCGTAGCAGGATGAGGAAAAACGGTTTGAAGGTAGTTGATTGTCAGATGAATGCCTGCCAATCAACACCCTGGCTAGGCGGGCCTCATGAGAACATTATAAAATGCCCCCAACCGCCACTCCGCGATCTCATCCGGCGATGGACCTCGCGCTCACCGCCACCGACCTCAAGCAATGGGCCTACTGCAGGCGCATTCCGTATTACCGCTATGTGATGCCGGTTAAGTTCGCGCCCACCTATCCGATGCAACGCGGGCGCAACGTCGAGGCCGCGGTGGTGGCGATGGAGCGCCGGCGCGGATGGCGCCGCTACGGTCTGGAGGCGGGCGAGCGGCGGTTCGGGGTGTGGCTGCGCTCGGAGCGGATGGGGCTGTCGGGCAAGCTGGATTTGCTGATCGTGACCGACAAGGCCTGCTTCCCGGTGGATTTCAAGGATACCGCCGGCGGCGTGCGGGCCAACCATCGGATGCAACTGGCGGCCTACGCGCTGCTGGCCGAGGAGGCCTACGGGCGTCCGGCGCGGACCGGCTTCATCTATGCGATTCCGGCGCGCCAACTGTTGGAGGTGGCGATCGGCAAGCGCGAGCGCGACGCGGTAATTGAAGCCGCGCGCGCGATGCGGGAGATGGTGGAAGAGGGGAGGTTTCCCGAACCGACCCCGGTGCGGGCGCGCTGCGTGGCGTGCGAGTACCGGAATTTTTGCGCCGATATATGGTAAAACTTCGCAAATGGAGGGGGTTTGCATGCAGAATCAGGATTTGCGAAAAAGAGCAGGTGAAGCACCCCGAAAAAGCCGCGAATTTGCTGCGTTTTGGCCGCGGTCGCAGAGACATCCCCGATGAGGAGGGGACTGAAAGGTATCGCAGTACTCGATGTGCAGGACACGATGAGAGGACTGAGTCGTTCCGGTATCGCAAGGTCGCAGAGACATCCCCGATGAGGAGGGGACTGAAAGGATCCTCGATTCCGGCATCATGGATGAGCCTGGCTGAACGTCGTCGCAGAGACATCCCCGATGAGGAGGGGACTGAAAGTCGACTCGATGGCGTCATCCGTCGACTGGCCTGCTCGGTCGCAGAGACATCCCCGATGAGGAGGGGACTGAAAGAGCAATTAATCGGCAATGGCGTCAGCTACTGCGCGATACAGTCGCAGAGACATCCCCGATGAGGAGGGGACTGAAAGTGACAACGCGGCATATAGACGTCGAGCGCGATCTAGAGAGTCGCAGAGACATCCCCGATGAGGAGGGGACTGAAAGCAGTCCAACTCGACTCGGCAATCGTCGCAGAGACATCCCCGATGAGGAGGGGACTGAAAGTTATCGGCAGCCGCTAGGCGCGTCTGCAGCGTACAGGCGTCGCAGAGACATCCCCGATGAGGAGGGGACTGAAAGACGGCAATCTGCTGTATTTTCGGGTCCATTGTCGCAGAGACATCCCCGATGAGGAGGGGACTGAAAGTGGAGTCGCAGTGCTTCGAGGCCGATTCGCGGTCGCAGAGACATCCCCGATGAGGAGGGGACTGAAAGGCATATTCGGAGTGCGACCGCAGTCGCATGATTGCTCGGAGTCCGCAATGTCAAGGTCGCAGAGACATCCCCGATGAGGAGGGGACTGAAAGTTCAAATATCCACGCCCCTCGCCGCTCTTCTTGTAAGCCTTACGAACATCGCAGCCGGACCGGGATTCGGCTGGCTTCGGTCTTTGAGCCGGAGTCTTCTATCGCCGCCGGTGAATGATCGGATGGCGCGCCTTCTCCAGTTCGCTTCACGTCATTGTGGTCAGGGGGCAAACTCGAGGATGAGCCTAAGACCTCAGCCGCGGACAGCTTGACAAGAGATATTTAGCAGACTAGACAATTAGCCCAACGGCTAACTGTGAGTTCCACCGGGCACCATAACAAGTTGCTGGATTCGACGTTCGGCGCTCTTGCTGATCCGACGCGGCGCGCAATCTTGGCGCGGCTCGCACGCGGCGACGCCTCCGTCGGGGAGCTGGCCGAGCCGTTCGATTTCGCTTTGCCGACGATCTCGCGTCATTTAAAGGTGCTGGAGCGCGCCCGACTCATCGAGAAGCGAAAAGACGCCTCACGTCGCCACTGCCGGCTGCGCCCAGAAGCTTTGAAACAGGCATCGAAATGGATCGATACCCATACCTCGTTCTGGGAATCGACGTTGGACTCGTTGGAGGAATTCGTCAGTCGCGAGCATGCGCGACCGCCGCGGCTTGAGCGCGGATCAAGGAGAAGAAAGTGACGCCGGGTCCCGGCGCGATGCAGGATCGGGTCGTTGTGGTTCGGCGCCGCTTTCGCGCGCCGCGTGAGTTCCTGTTTCAGGCGTGGACGGACCCCACGCGATTCGCGCGCTGGTTCGGTCCGAAAACGTGGACGGTGGAGCGATGCGAACTCGATCCGCGCGCCGGCGGCTCTTGGCGGGCCTGGTTAAAGACGGCTAACGGCGGGAGCGTTTGCGTCGGCGGTGTCTATTCCGAGTTCGAACCCGGCCGCCGGGTTGTTTTCACGTGGGACACGAACCCCGAGGGGGGCCGGCGGCAGGCCTTGTCGGTCGTCACCGTTGAACTTCTGGACCACCCCGACGGCGTCGAGATTTGCGTGACGCATCGCGAGTTGAGCACCGGTCAGGCACTGGATATGGATGCCGGTTGGAATAATAGCCTCGATTCGCTCGAAGAATACGTCATGGCGGAATCAGCGCGCTGCGGTTTTTCCACAACACGGGAGGAAAGCTGATGGGCACAGCCTATACCGGTGGCTGCAATTGCGGCGCGATTCGTTACGAGATAGCGGCGGAACCGCTGATGGCCGGGCCTTGCCAATGCCGCGATTGCCAATGGGAGAGCGGCACTGGCCATGCTTCTCAAATCGCGTTCCCGGCGGCAGCGGTCAAGCTTGAGGGCAAGGCGACCCATTGGGATAAAGCGGCCGACAGCGGCAACATCGTGCCCCGAGCCTTCTGTCCAAAGTGCGGGTCACCGGTTTACTCGCGCAACTCTGGCCTGCCCGACTTTTTCTTCGTCCGCGCCGGCTCGCTGGACGATCCCACTCGTTATACGCCACAGATGGTGGTCTGGACGTCGAGCGGCTTCACCTGGGATCATCTGGACCCCGCGCTTCCGCGATTCGCGAAGATGCCCGCGATGGAGCGGCCGCAGTAATCCGATGGCTTACGATGACTTGCTCGCGTCATGTGCGGCGCGCGTTGGCCGGCCGCAATGACGTCGCTGAGAAGCCAATGTTCGGGGGCCTGACTTTCATGGTCGCCGGCAACATGTGCTGCGGCGTGAATCGGGATGATTTGGTGATCCGTCTCGATGCAGCAACGGAGCCCAAAGACTTGGACAGTCCGCACGTTCGGCCATGGGATTTCATGAAACGGCCGATGCGCGGAATTTTTGCGGTAAGCGCCGCGGGGTGCGCAAGTCAACAGACAGTCGGTCATTGGGTGCAAATGGCACTCAAACATGCCCTCTCCCTGCCGCTTCAAGCAGCAGTCCCGGCCAAAAGACGGGGCGCCTCCCGAGCGGAAAGCTCGAAAGGATCAACGCGCCGATCGGTTTAGGTCTTTCCTGGGACCTGCGAGCAGCCAGCTTTGCGCTTGTCCTTGACTCTGAAGCTCTCGCCGTTGATGCTGACGATGATCGAACTGAAAGGCGGCGATAGGCCAATCGCCGCCTTTTACAGCTATATCGGTGGCCGCGGGATACGTACCGCTCGGCCACTTGAACGGGTCGCCCGGAGCGGGCGCTGATGAACCTTATGCCCCGGGGATAAACGCCATCCCGTGGGAGCTTCCCCCAGGTCCGTTGACGACCACTGACAGGGCGCCGGTCGAAAGGTCGAGCTCGCTGACGGTATCTCCGGTCGCACAAAAGGCACTATTAGGGGGGAAGCTCGACGATTTTATGGCTACTACCGTTTCGGCGTCCCGGGCCGCCACCAGAATGGTACCGACCGCGGTGGTGGGGAAAACCGTGTCGTCCAACTGCGTGGGGGCTCCGAAAAAGGTGATCGGGAGTACCTTGACGGTCTGTCCCGGGGTGTCGGGATTGGTGACAAACATCAGTTCCGCGTCAGCTTGGGAATCCAGCACCAGTACTCCCGCCGGATCGAGAATCATGGAGTCGGGATCCTGCAGATTCAGCGTCACGGTCTTTCCGGTGACCTTGTTGACGGCGCTGGCGTCACCCTGCAAGACCGGACTGACGATCGCATTGGCGCCGCTGAGCGTTACAGAAACAATCGCCGGGCCGGTGTTGGGATTCTTGGCCGGGTTGGAGCAGCTCAGGAACACTTCAGCGCCGTCGAAGACGATGTCGTCATAGCCGCCGCCGCACGGAACGGCGCCGAAGGAGTATACGGTTTGCTTCCCGGATGCGGGATCGATGATCGCGAGCGACGGATTGGCGTCTTCATTTTGCATCGACCACAGCAATCCCGTCGCAGGGTCAATCTTCAGCCCGTCGTTATGTCCCTTAACGCTGAAGGTCTGAACCACCTTTCCCGCTCGCGTGTAGTCGACAATCGTGCTCGACTTCCCGTCTGAGCCATCGGTCGCAACGTTGTTGCCATAACCGACAAACACATCGGTCGAGTTGAAAGTGATCGAGTCCGGTTGCGTGTACTTTCCCTTAACGGACTTCGCAAACGTGCTGACGTTAACCGAATAGGCGAAAGGCGTGGAGGACGAACCACCGCATCCAGAAAGGCCCATCAAGCTACAGATGAGGATTAGGGGTGTCAGGGTGCGCGACAGTTTAGCGATAGCGGACTGGACGGCGAAAGTCATGGGTAATCGAGTCTCCCGATCTAATAAGTGGCGGGAGTAAAACATACTCCAGGCGCCATCATTAAAATGGTTGCGTTAAGAACTCGTAAATTTTCGGATTTCAAGGTGGCATTTTTCCAAATGTCGTCGGATGGCGCTGGCGCGACAGACCAGGCATTCAGCTCGGTGTGCTGACAATTTGACCCGCTGGCAAAAAGAAGCGGGCGCCCCACCGGACGCCCGCTTCGCTACAAACATCGCCTTTCCGGATCTAGAACAGGTCAACTCCCGGTAGGGTCTGGGTACCTTCGCGCTCTACGGCTTGCAGGTCGGCCGGATCGAGTCCAAGCGCGCGCAGGACCGTGGGGGCGACCTGCGCAGTCTCGACCGGGCTGGTGACCGTTTTGGGCTGGAAGCCGGGATTTGACAGCAGCATGATCACGTTGGTGTCGTCATGCGCGAAACCGCCGTGCTCGGCCAGCTTGCTGCTGCTTCCCGTATACACCACGCCGATGTTAGGCGTGACGAGGATATCCGGACTGCGCGGGTCCGCGGTTGGAGGAAGCCCGGGCAGATTGAAGATCAGGCCGAGCGCGGGACCGGCGAAGATCTCGCCGATGCCGGCCTTTGAGACATCGGCCTCGAGCATTGAAACCGCGACGTCGGTGTTGGCCGAATTGGCCAGCCACAGCAGCGACACGTCATCCTGCGTTGGTCCAATTCCGGTCGGGTTGGCGGGAGATTCGGAGAACGGCAACAGCGGCGCGATAATATTGGCGGGCGTTTCGCCATTGGTGCCACTGGGGCCGGGGATCGGGAAGAACCGGCCCGGATCGATCGGCGACTGGCCGTGCTTGGCGGTCAGTATGATCAGCGTGGAATTGAGCAGGCCCTGGGCGCGCAATGCTGACACCCATTCGCCCACGGAAAGATCAACGAATTCGATTTCTCCGAGCAGCGCGGCGGTCGGCGTTCCGATCGCGTCCTTATAGCCGCCGGTGGCGACCTTCTTCTCGATCAGCTTCTGGCCGACACTGACGACCTGGAAATTCATCCCAAACAGCGCGGGAACCGGAGCCGGCGCTTTGCCGTTGTGGGTGCGCCCTTTGATCTCGTTGAGCACGGCATTGACCTTGAGCGTGTCATAGCACTGGATGTTCTTGAAACTGTCGGTCCAGGCGCCGGTCTGCGAGGGGTCCGCAATGGGCGAGCATTTAATCCCCGTGGGCGTGGTGACCGGCAGGCTCACTACCGTCGAATTGATCTCGGGGGAGTAGTAGTCGTCCACGTTGCCGCCGTCGCCGGGGCCGGAGACCGCCGTATATGATGGATGCTTGTCCGACCATGCGGTATAAAATCCCGCACCATGCGCCACCCCGAAAATCGTGTTGGTGCGCACAAAGTTCCAGGGAAAAACGGGCTGGCATCCAAGCTTCGGATCACGGATGAGCTTGTCCGGATCGATGGAGTTGATCCCGCCTTCACCGGTGGGCGATCCGCCGTCGAGCTTGGTCTGGTCAAGATCGATTCCCTCATCGTACTCGGTGGTGGTACCGGTCGGCTTTCCACCTACGGTACAGGGACCGGCCGCTACACCATTACCCGTGGTCTTGGCCGGCGCGTCCAGCGAACGGTCATAGGCCACATCGTAAAATGCGCCAACCGTGCGCGGCGAGCCGCCCGTCACCAGCGCCATCAAGCCGGGAAAAGAATCCGACGGTTTGGAGGTGGAAGTGTCCAGGTAGTTCACCGCGGTTCGCCCCAGCGCGGCGATATTCGGGCAGTATGGCTTGCCGCCATTCACACCGCTGATCCCTTTGGAGCAGTTGATGAAGTCCAGCGCATGCATGCCGTCGATGCTGACCAGCAGGACACGCTGAATCTTGCGCGTCAGCCATTGACCGCGCTGGTGACCGCCGGATCCGGCGAAAGCCTTCGCGTTCAAGGATGCCGCCAGCAGCAGGGCCGAGGCGACCAGAGCGAGACGCCGCTTTTGGTTCATAGTGCGTAACCTCCCAAGGTTAAGAATCAGCGCACCGTAGCGGCCCTTTTTGATCCGGATATTACGCGCCTGTGACTATTTGTAGCCGTCTCCAGGAATACGATTGTCAACCGGGAGTTACGGCTCGGGTGGTTGATTAACCAGCGCCGCGAAAGCCGCGATGGTCCAAGGAATTAACACAAAAGGCCAAGGCTCGTTATGTCCCGCAGGTTCCGGAGAGCTTCCAATTCCGCCTTCGAGGATACCGTCAGTAACGCCGGCGTCGGCGTTTTCAGAGCCGAACCACAAGGTTGACGCGATCCCGATGTAAACCAAGGCGTTGCCCGCGGGGGTCCGTTTGGGTACGACTCTGATTGCTTGAATGGGCGCCCTTCATTGAAGTGGAAGGTCGCGGGAGGCCGCAAATGCCGGTTTTGGAGACTGAGATCCGCGGGCACGTCGCGTACCTGACGATGAATCGACCGCAGGTGCATAATGCGCTCAATCCTGAATTGATGGTGCGCCTGGCCCAGGCGTGGCATCAACTGCGCGACGACGACCGCGTGCGCGTGGTGATCCTGACCGGCGCCGGTGACCAGGCGTTTTGCGCCGGCGCCGATTTGGGCCGGTTGATTCCATTGCTCAGCGGCGCGCGCCCACCCGATGACGAATGGGATCGCAAGTTACTCTCCAGTCCCGAGGTAATCGAGCACGCGGTGCTCAAAGGCATCGACTTTTTCAAACCCGTGATCGCGGCGGTCAACGGATTTTGTGTGGCCGGCGGGATGGAGCTGATGCAGGCCTCCGACCTGCGGGTCGCGGTGGACTCGGCCAGCTTCGGCCTGCAGGAGGTGAAGTGGGGGATCGCGCCGCTGGGCGGTTCCGTGGCCCGCCTCCCGCGCCAGTTGCCATGGTGCAAGACGATGGAGATCCTGCTCACTGGCAATCGCTTCGACGCGCACGAGGCGTGGCGTCTGGGATTGATCAATTACGTGGTGGCGCGCCACGAGTTGATGGCCAAAGCCGAGGAGTTGGCGGCCGCGATCGCGGACAATGGTCCGCTCGCGGTGCGCATCATCAAGCAGGGGGCGCTAAGATGTTCGGGCACGACCTTGGAGGAAAGTTTCAAAATTGAGCTCGAGCTGCGCCCGATTATCGAAAACTCCGAAGACGCCCGGGAAGGCCCGCAGGCCTTTATGGAGAAGCGCAAACCGGTATTCAAGGGGCGCTGAGTTTGTGCGGAAGACAAGTCGTGACCGGCCCGAAGGCCGGTCATCTGGAGTTTATACATATCGCGGGCAACGCTGGCTCTCAGAGGGTATCAATAAAGTGGCCGAAAGGGACGCCGCAGGGGCAAGGACTCTGAAAATAGTGGGACAGGCGTCACTGCCTGTCGTCGAAGCGCGAGCTTCCTGGCTCGCGCCACATTTGAGCGCTGTCACCGTACCGGCCATGCCAACGAGTAGTGCCCATCAGCGGCCGGCATTTCTATGGGGAGCAGTGGCGCGAGCAAAAAAAGCTCGCGCATCATCGACAGGCAGGGACGCCTGTCCCACTGATTCAGACCCCCGACCCTCGGTTAGCCCGGGGCTTCCAGTTTCGCAAACAGCGTCACAACAGCGTGTAAAAAGAGAAAAGATCACAGCGAAAATGTAGAAACTCCTGTGACCGGCACGAAGGCCGGCCAGAGTCCGCGGACCCATACCCTAAACCTACTCTCTGGTCAGGGAGAGGGCATCAGACACAGGGGACAGTCAAGCGCTGGACAGTTCTTCGCCGGTGGCGAGGTTAGCAATTAGTTGCTGGGCATCAGGATGACGTTGACTAAGGAACGACAGAACATTTCGACACCGCGGGACGCAAAGTCGCTGCCTTTGCTGAATCCCCGGCGGCCATGGCTCGCCTTCGCGCTGATTATTTTGGGCGCGCTGGCGCTGACCACCTATCAAGCTCGGCGCGTGCGGGATCTGCAAGGGCAATGAAGCGGTAGAAGCCATTTTCATTCAGCAGATGGTCGAGCATGGCAAGGTGCTGTTTCCGGCGGTGAACGGCGGCTCCCCGATGTACAAGCCGCCGTTGTTTCACTGGACCGCCACCGTGATCGACCGCGTGTTGGGAGTCCACAAAGTGACGCCGTTCAATTTCAGGCTGCCCGCGGCGTTGTACACGACGGCGGGCGTTGCCCTCACAATTGGCTTCGCGTACGGAATTCTTTCCACCGACGGCGCGATTCTCGCCGGGCTGACGCTGTTGGCGGCGCATCAATACATCCGGCTGGGCCGCATGGGCCGGGTTGACATGACGCTGACGTTCTTCGAAACCCTTGCGCTGTTTGCATTTTGGTGGTGGCTGGAAAAGCCGCCGCAGACCGATGCGCGGGTGCGGGGCGGCGCGATGCTTTATCTGGCGGGCGCGGCGACGGGCCTGGCGATGCTCTCCAAGGGCCCGGTTGGCGCGCTCATACCGGGCCTGTCGATGGGAATTTTTGTGCTGACTGAAGGCCGCATGCGCGAAACGTTGAAGCGCGTTACTGCAGGGCCTGTGCTGCTTGCGATGGTAATCGGCGCCAGTTGGTATGTTGCCGGTTACCTCGGCGCGAAACACGCGCTTTTGGACCGTCAGATCGACAGCGAGAACTTCGGGCGGTTCTTCGGCACCCTGGGCAGTTCGCCGCCATGGTACTACCTGGGTCCGCTGCTGTTCAGTTCGCTGCCGGTCAGTATCCTGGTGCCCTTCGCGGTCGGCGCAGTTTGGTTCAGCGGCGACGGGTCTTCGAAAGGGCAGGGCGACCCCTCCGTCGCGCGCGCCCGCCAGGCGGTCAAGCTGCTGGCGATCTTCTGGCTGGTGACGCTGATATTTTTCAGTATCGCCGCGTACAAGAGCCGCTGGTACCTGTTGCCAATGTGGCCGGCGGCGGCGGTTATCCTGGCATGGTGGATAACCCGTCTCGGCGCCTGGTACGGACGCCGTCTGATCGAGGGAGGATTCGCCGCCGCGTGCGTGGCGGTCGCCCTGTTCAACCTGTTTTTCATCCCCCATCAGGAGGCGCGCGAATGCGACCGCTACGGCTATCGGGCCACGGCTGCCGGGATTCGCCGCGTGGTCGGAGACGCCCAACCGCTGTATGCCGCGGGCTTCGTTGACGAGGATTTTGCGCCGCTGTTGTTCTATCTGGATCGCGACGCGCCGTTTATCTCGACCAACCTCGCACTGGCGCCCCCGGGATACATCATCGTGCCGGCCGATTTCTGGCGGACCCACAAGAACGATGCGCCCGGATTCGAGGTAGTGTTGCAATCGTCAGAAGGCCGGCGCAAACCGGTGTTGCTGCGCCATGAAACCAAGGGCTGAAGCCAAAACCGGTTCAGCGTGAAAAATGTTCGAGCGGTTGAAGCCTATCCCAATTGGATTTGCTACAAAGAGGTCAGCCGCGGTGAGGCGCGCGATATGAAGGCAATCCAATTCGACCGTCTGGGCGGTCCCGAGGTGATGGAGTTACGGGAGATTCCCCAGCCCGAGCTGCGTCCCGGAACCGTCCTGGTCAGGAACCAGGTCATCGCAATCAACTATGGCGACACGTTCTTTATCCGCGGTACCTACCTGGTCAAGCCGGTCTTCCCGGACATCCCGGGGATGGAGGGCGCGGGAGTCATTGAGGCGGTGGCGCCGGACGTGACCGCACTCAGGCCCGGGATGCGGGTTGCTTATATCGGAATGGGCTCGTATGCCGATTACACCTTGATCCGCCAGTCGCGGGTGATGGTGCTGCCCGATTACATGGACTTCGAGCAGGCCGCATCGTTTCCAATCGCGGTGCTGACCGCGTGGCATATGCTCCATTCGTGCAACGAAACCAGGGCCGGGCAAAGCGTGATCGTGCACTCGGCGGCGGGGGGCGTGGGGATCGCGGCGGTGCAGATCGCCAAGGCCGCCGGTGCGCAGGTGATCGGCACGGTGTCGAGCGACGACAAGGTCGCGCTGGTGCGCCAATTCGGCGCCGACCACGTGATCAATTACGAAACCCAGGATTTCGCCGCGCGCGCGCTGGAAATCACTTCGGGGCGCGGCGTCGATCTGATCCTCGACGCGGTCGGCAAACCCACGTTCGAGAAGGGTCTGGGATGCCTGGCGCCGCTGGGCCATCTGATACTTTTTGGCCGCGCCGGCGGCCTGCCCGATCGCCTCAACCTGATGGAGCTGTTCGGCAAATCGATCAAGGTCAGCGGCTTCGCCGTGACCATGATGTACGCGCTGCACGAGGTCCATCGGCGCGGCGTCCAGGATGTATTCCGCCTCGCGCACGAGGGTAAGCTGACAGTGCCGATCGGCGGGAAGTTTCCGCTCTCCGAGGCGATCCAGGCCCATCGCTACCTGGAGTCGCGCCGCTCCACTGGCAAGCTGCTGCTGATTCCGTAGCAGCATCGCGGCAAAGGCCCGGCTGTTACCTGAATAGGGTCCAAGACGTTTCCCAGCTCCTCGCTGACCGAGACTAATTCAACCGCTGATCGAATTGGATCAGGGTGTCGTCAGGATCCTTGAAGATGGTGGTCAGGACGCGCTTTTCGTGCGGTTCGCCGTAGGCTTCGCCGGCGGATTCGCTGGGTTCAACCACGAAGGCGACGCCGGCGGCCTTCAGTTTTTCCACTCGCTCCCTGAGGTTGTCCACCCAGAACGAGAAGTGATGGATGCCGATTTCATTAAGGCGCAAAGGATGACCGGTGGGAGTTGGATGATTTTGTGACAGCACGATAAAGGTCGCGTCCTGCCCATCCTCCCAGCGCATGTAGATCGCATGGCGCTTCACCTCCGCGGGTTCGCCGGACTTCGAACTGAACTTGATGGTTTCCTCGGTATCGAGCGAGACCTTAAGCCCCAGCAGATCACGATAGAACGGCAGCGAACGTCGCATGTCGCTGACTCCGATAGCCACGTGTGAAATCGCGCGCATCACATCCCTCCTCGGAGGTCCTCATTTCGTTTTTGTGTATGCACGGGGGCAGCGACTGCGGTCGCTACCCTCGCGCAAGCAAAAATTCTCAGATCGCCCGGTAATTGGCGAAGGCCGTCGTTGCTGACCGCGCCTTGGGGTCGGTGATGACGTTGACCACGGCCGGCTTGCCCGACGCTTTGGCGCGTTCCAGGGCGGGCCGGATGTCCTGCGGCTTCTCGACGAACTCGCCGTGCGCGCCGAACACCTCGGCCATCTTGTCGTAGCGGCTGAACTCCAGGTCGCGGCCCGCGCTCATGCCGCCGATGGACGCCCATCCGCCGTTGTTGCTGATCACGATGAGCGCCGGGATCTTGTGACGCATCATGGTGTCGATTTCCATCCCGTTGAAGCCGAAGGAACCGTCGCCGCTCAGCACGATCACCTGGGTGTTGGGTTTAGCGACTTTGGCCCCCAACCCGAACGGCACCGCGACTCCCATGCATCCGTTCGGACCTGCGTTCACGCTATGGCCCGGAACGAATATCGGAATCGACTGGCGGGCGAAGTTCAGGATCTCGTGGCCGTCAACCACGATCACCGCGTCGCGGTCCATGAACTCGCGCACTTCCTTGCATAGACGAAGAGGATGAATCGGCACGGCGTCGGAGTCGAGCAGGGCCGCCGACTTTTCCTGGGAGCGCTTGTCATAGCCGCGCAGCGCTTCGATCCAGGGCAACTCCTTGCGGCCCTTGAACGTTCCACGGCCTTCCTCGATCAGTTGACGCAGAACCACCTTGGCGTCGCCGACCAGACCAGCATCGACCGGGCGATTGCGTCCGATCTCCTCGTCGGAGATGTCCACCTGGACGATCTTCAAATCGGGCGCCCAACGCGGCGGCAAGCCATAGCCGGCGATGAAGTTCAGCCGCGTGCCCACCACCACCGCCAGGTCCGCCTCCTTCCAGGCCTGGTTGCGCGCACCCAGAAAGCTCAGCCGATGGTCCTCGGGAATCACGCCGCGCCCCTGCGGCGTAGTGTAGAAGGGAACGCCGCTGAGTTCGACAAACTCCTTTAATTCCTCCATTGCACCCGACCACAAAATACCGGAGCCGGTGAGGATGACCGGGCGCTGGGCCTGGCTGATGAGCGCGATAGCCTGTTTGACCATGGCCGGATCTGCCGCGACCCGCGGCACTGAATGCGGATGCTTGGGGAAAGCGACTTTGCTGTCGTCGGTGACGTTGTAGAGCACGTCGGCCGGCAAATCGATATAGACCGGACCCGGCTGCCCGCTGGTGGCGATGCGGAAAGCCTTGTTGATGATTTCCGGGATGCGCCGCACGTCCATCACGCGTTCGGCCCACTTGGTTATGGGCTTGAACATCGCCACCTGATCCATCTCCTGAAACGCCCCCTTGCCCACCTCGGACAGCGGACTGGCGCCGCCCATGGTGATTATCGGGACCGCGTCCAGATAGGCGTTGCCCACGCCGGTTATCAGATTGGTAGTGCCGGGGCCGGAGGCGGCGAAGCACACGCCTGGCTTGCCGCACACTCTGGTGTAGGCATGCGCGGCCATCGAGGCCGCTTGTTCATGACGTACGTCCACGGAGCGAAAACCGATCTCGATGCAGCGGGCCGCGACGTCAACCATCGGACCGCCGGTGAGATAAAAGACGGTATCCACCCCTTCGTCCTTGAGCGCTTTGACAACGAGAGCGTTGCCGTCGATCTTCGCCATACGGGCACCTCCTGTGTTGGTCTTACAACTAGCGCTAAATGGCCCGCGCTGTCCAAAGCCGGACGCGGCGTACGCCGGCGATGCTTGCCCGCCCCGGGGCCCGGCCGGACCGCGTGGCGCCGGGTCGCGCGCGCGACCCGGTCAGCTCACCACGACCCTCCCGGGCGGAGCCGCTATCGGCTGCGCAATCAGATGACGGGTGATGAAATGCGGCCGGCGCCAGGCGATGAAGGAAGGCAGGATCAAGCATCCCGCGATCATGTTGGTGCCCATCAAAAAGATCAGCAGCACGCTCATCTCGTTGTGGAACAGCAGCGGCGAGAACGCCCACGGCAGGATGCCACCC
Source organism: uncultured Pseudomonadota bacterium (assembly GCA_963805995.1). Lineage (GTDB taxonomy): Bacteria > Desulfobacterota > Binatia > Binatales > Binataceae > JAJPJA01. The sequence goes on from CAWDWL010000043.1 coordinate 198,670, forward strand.
ACCATCACGGCAAAGGTGCTGAACACGGCGGCGCCGGTAGTGCTGAGCGCCGTGGTGATAGCGTTTTCGACCGTCGCCCCTCCGATCACTTCGTCCTGGATGCGGGCGACGATGTAGATTCCATAGTCGATGCCCAGACCGATGCCGAGCGAAATCACCGGAATGGTATCGATCGTGAGGCCGATACCGCGCGCATTCATGTAGATAAATGCGCCAAAGTTCGCCATCACGGCCGAAACGATAAAGAGCGCCCCGGCTACGGGAGATCTGAACGCGAAGGTGCAGCACAGGTAAATCACCACCAACACGAAGGTGATGTTGATGAGGTCGAGCCGGTAAAGGACGTCATTGGCGGCCAGATAAAGACCCGAATCGCCGCCCAGAAAATGCACCTTGACATGGCTTAGCTCGGGGTTAGGGGTGACGTGCGTCTTGACGAAGTCCTGCAGTTGCTCCCTGACCCGGTTGAGCCGGTCGTAAGTATGGTCCTTGAGAAATAACCTGATACAGGCGCTCGTCATCTTGGGACTGTGGGCGAAGAAGCGCTCAATTTCGCCCGGTGCGGTGCCGCCCAGGAACATGTACCACAGGGCACCGGCCAGTTTGACGCTGGAGGGGACGTTGCGGTACTTCGGATACCCGTTGTGGAACATCTGGTTGATCGGCGCCAACCCCACGCCGCCGAAGTCGACCACGCCCAGTACGTCGCCGCGGTTAAGCAGATAGTCGCTCATGTCCCTGACCATCCGCATGGTGTTGGGCGCGATAGTGGACTGGACCGTCGGAAAATCGGGCGTCTGCAGAATCACCCAACCCTCGTCGGTGGGCATGTAGTGAGAGATCACTTCCATGTCCTGATTGACCTTGGAGTCGGGCTTGTAAAGCGGCGTGCCCGGCTGCTGGTAGCCGATCCGGGCGTGCTGCCCCGATGCCATTCCCCAGATGATGAAGACGCCGCCAGCCGCCAGCAAAGCCCCGCGCAGGAGCCCCGGCGTGGTCGGTATCCTGATCAGCCAGGACACGAAAGCGTGAAACGGGGTGCGGCGGGCGATCCGTCCCTCGCGCTGCCACCAACGCCGCTGCCGGATGGTCGGCCGCGGCAGGTAGCTCATGAAAATCGGCTGGAACACGAACACCATCGTGAGGCTGCCGGCCAGCCACACCGCGCCGCCCAGCCCGATTTCCTTGAGTACCGGAATCCCGCCCAGCGAGATGAAGATGATTCCCGGCGATATCGGCGAGGATCGACAGCAACCCCGGCGGCAACATCACGTCCGTGGTGGTAATGCAGGCCAGAATCTTGTCATCGAGCCGGTCCAGTTCGTCGTAGTACCGGCCCTGCCACTGGATACCATGGCTTAAGTCCCGCGCCGTCAGGATGAAGGGTATGACCAGCATCACGGGGTCGAAGTTGTAGCCCATCACGCTCATGAAGCCGAGGCCCCAAATCGCCGAGACACGATCCGGTCAGGATCGGCGCCCACCAACTGCTGCGCTGGCCCAGACTCACATAGAGAATCGAGAGCATCAGAAGGATAGACACAAAGAAGATCAGGGTGATACGCGGCAGGTAGTGGTAGCCCCATCCGGCGACCACCGGCAGCCCTGCCACATAAATCTCGGTGTTATCGTCCGAATGTTTTTTGACGATGTTCTGGATGCCCTCGAACAGCTCCTTGTAGTCGAGCTTGTCCTCGACGAAGCTGGCGGTGACCACCGCGCCCTTATTGTCGAAGTTGACAAACGGGGTGATCGACTCGCGGTGGGTGTCCACGACTTTCTTCAGATCGTCGATATCCGCCTGCGTTTCGGGAACGAACGGATACATGAAGCATTTCGAGATCAACGCACCCGGCTCCGCATGGGCATAGACGTTGCGCAAGGAGGCCAGCGAGAAGATCTCGTTGTGGTTGACCCCGGGCAGGGCGTTCATCTCGAAGGTGATGTCCTGGATCTTGTGGAGCATCTTGGGGTTGAAGATGTCTCCATGCTTGAGCCGCAGCAGTAGCACCATGGTCTGGGCGCCGCCGTACTGGTTTTGGAACTGGCGGTAGAGCCTGGTGTCCTCATGGTTGGCGGGAAAGAAGTTGTTGAACTCCGTTCCGACCCGCGCCCGCGCGGCCCAATAGCCCATGAACAGTGTCATGGCGATCAGGAGCAACCCGATGGGCGCCCTGAATTGGATGATGTACCTGCCGATTCCCCTGGTCTCAGTGGTGCCGCCGTGTGCCATCAACAGCGCTCCTCAGCGGCTATCGCTAAACGGCTCAGGCATGGTGAATTGCCGCAACTCTCAGACTTTTGTGTCACTCCGAAGTCCCCGTCTTCAAATGATTTAGTCCAAACGCGCGCCGGAAAACCTAGCAGAGCAGGGCTCCTGCGGGATAGTCCCTGGTGTTGCCGGCGATAGCAAACCCCAAAACGCGTGGTATCTTAGCACGGCGGACGCAAAACCCCACGCCCTGGGCCAAGGCCGTCAACGCGAAGCAAAAGCGCATGTGGGGGCTGGCCGCGCAGCCAGCGCACAAGTCAGAACGCTTTAACTGATGAGGAGGATGCGGTGGGTCTCAAGATGTTCGACCTGAGTGGCAGGGTCGCGGTTGTAACCGGTGGCAACCGGGGAATCGGACGGGGAATTGCACTTGGCCTTGCTGAGGCCGGGGCTGCCGTCGCGGTGTTGGCGCGCAATCAGGAAAACAATCGAGCAGTGGTTGAGGAGCTGGGAAAATTCGCGGTGCCGGCATTTG
>CAWDWL010000044.1:0-51668 GCA_963805995.1 uncultured Pseudomonadota bacterium
GAGCCCAGCCACGTTCACCGCCGTGTTCACGCACACGCCCTGCGCCTCCAGCGCGCACAGCAGTGCGCCGCGCACGCTGGCCACTTCTGGGGCGGCAATGGTGTCGGCCACTGTCTGGTGGGTGAACCAGTCGGCCGTGGGCGCCATTCCCGGGCTCCACGCAAACGGCCGGATGGGGCCGCTTAGCGTGAATAGGAGCGAGTCGAGCGGGATCGGCAACGTGTGGTCGGGCGGGGCCACGCAGGGGATGAGCGTCAGCCCGATCAGCGCGTGGGGAATCGTGCTTTCCTTCAGCCCAGTCTTCGGATCGACCTGCGGCACGCCGTGGGCATCGAAGGTCTTGTTCTCCCACAGCGCCTTGGGCGCATTGGTGAGCCGGCGGATCGCCTGGAGTACCGAATCCTCGGGCGAGGCCAGGCTGAGCTCCAGCTTGGGCTGGAACTGATCCGGCAAAAGGTTGACCGGGCCGACACCGAAATCGTTGTTGGGCTCGATGGGGTTGCCGTTCTTGTCAGCAGGCTGCTGCGCGTCAGGCGCCCATGCGATGTTCGTTTTATGAGTCTTGGGGTCGGGGTCGAAGGTCACCACCTTGTTTGGGATCAGCGTCAGCAGGGCGCACTGGAACGTCTCGGCGTTGACCAGATAAACCGGGCCGTCGTCGCCCGTGGACGCAAGCGTGCGAACGAGGCCGCTGGTGACGTTGATATGCAAAACAGGAGCTGGTTGCGGAGCCGCGGTCGAATCTGCCAGCATCAGCGGGCGCCCGCGCCGCACCGCCTGCCCGCTCTTCGGCGCTGGCGGCGGTGTTAGCAACCGCATCACAAAGTCGTTCCAGGAGATTGCGATTTTGGTGCTCGGTATCGTGTCGCCAAACGAGATCGTGAACGAGATGATCCACAGATTCACGATCGCGCGACCGGCGAAGGGCGGACCCCACAGCGCGAGATCGACGCCCAGGTCGATCGTCAGCGACAGGCTGAAGAGGCCCAGATCGATGGTCAAGGATGCACCCAGGTCAATGCCGCCGTCAATGTAGTAATGGAACGGCTCGAAGACGATCAGGAAATCGGCCCAGACCATGAACCACGCACGGATCGGGCCACTACTCCACACGGCGCTCAACTTGCCGCCGGCCATGATCGCGTTCGACGTCACGGCGAAGTAGAGCTCACCCGTTATTTTGAGAAGCGTGCTGACCTGCCACTCGATCCCAAGCCGCGGCACGACCGGGTAGTATTGGGGAACGTCGAAGTGGGGGTTATAGCCTCCAAGACTGAGCACCGTTTCACCTGCGTACGGGTGCCCGCCCCCGAGGTCGTCTTTGAACCACAAGTAAAATGCAAATCCCCCGGTGAGTCGACATGAGCGAGATAGCACGTAGCTGTTGTTGGTCAGCTGCGCGGCAATGGCCAGCAGCCCCGAGCCGGACGAGAACGACACCTCCATCGCCAGCTGCACCTCGGCCACGGGCTCATCGACGCCGGGCGGAACCTTCAAAGTGGACAGCCCGAGCAACGCGATCTCCACGTCGGTGCCCACACACAAAGTGATGAGCGCGAATGAATCGACGAGCTCGAAGCTGGTGAAGCGAATCCCGGCGGCGAACCAGTAATCGCCCACGCTCGGCGCCACCACGCCTTTCTGCGCGAGTTGCGTGAGCGCAGTGGCCACTTGATCGCCAATCGGCTTGGACGGGTCCATCGGCGGCGGTCCGCTGCCCATCGCCCATGCCACCAGCGGGAAGGCGGCGACTCCGGACACGTCGGGCACGATTAGCTTGCGGTTGAAGCCTATGCCCGCCGCGACGCCGGTGATAAAGAACGCGGGTGGCCCGCCCAAAGGAACATCGAGCACGCCGTACAGGAAGAACGACGGGTGGCCTTCGTACTCGGCGTAGCCGGCCAATGCTGCAAGCGTCAGTTCGGGCGCGCGAACGCTGAGCGCGCCGGTGAAATCGATCGTCGGATCGAGCGTGCCGAGCATGCCGCCCATCACCGAAACCGGCCCTTCGACATAGCTGACCGCAAGGCCCTGAATCGTGAACTTCGGCAAGGGGTTCTTGATGGGCGAGCCGATGCCGATACCGAGCAGATCGATCTCCAGGCCGCCCGCGGCCAACGACATGTTCGATAGTACGAACAGGCCACCATCCTGGTACGAGAAGCCGACCTTCTGGATGGCCACCGGCCCGAAGGTCTTCTGGACGTTGATCCACATCACCGAATCGGACGCCGCAGCGGCCGGCGGCGCGGTCCCCGCTCCTGCGGTGAGCTGTGGCGGTGTGGTCGTCCCCTGCTGCTTGGCAGGTGGGCTGGTCATGAGAATTGACGCCGCGCCCAGTTCGAGCTCGGCCACCATCGAAAATCCCTTCGGGATCGCGTCGCCGCTGGTATTGGCTGCCGGCAGCGGCAGCACCGGATGAGGCGACAGGCCGTTGACGAAGCTCACTTCATCGGCCGTCAGCGCCGCCGACGCCACCACCACCTTCAGATTCTTGATGCCTGCCTTCGCATCGGCCGGCAAGGAGTTGCCGATCAGAGGCAAGTCCGAGAGCGGGAACTCCACGGCGATGTCCATGGCAAACAGATACTTCTTCGTGCCGGCGTTGTTGAAGTACACCAGGATCGCGTCGTTCAGGTCGATCTCCAGCCCTTCCGGCACGTCCTCAGCAACACTGGGCGAGATCGAGTGAATCAGGTGCTTCACATCCACTTTGCCGGCATCGCCCTGCGCGTAGTACTCCGCGATGAGCGCGTCGGTCTTGGCGCCCTGCTTGGACTCTTCCGCGAACCGGATGTCGAACTCCAGGCCGTTGAGCACGAACGTGCCGAACGCCTTCTTCGTGTCGGTACCGCCCCAATCCAGCTGAAAACCGAACGAGAACTCGGTGAGCGTCAGCCCCGGGATTAGTTCCCAATCAAGCTGTGGCGAGAGCGGCGCGCTCGCGTTGGCGAGCTGCAGCGTGAGGCCGAGGTTCATCAGTTTCGTGGGCCCGAAGGCCAGGCCGAAGTTGAGCCCCGTGATCAGGAAGTGCAGCCCGCCGCTCCCGCCCTGATCGAGCCCGCCGGCCTTGACCAGCGAACCCAGATCGACCTTCGGGGCGCCCTGAATCTGGGCCAGGTCCGTCAGACTGGGCAGCGCGATAGCCGGCGAGATGACGTCGAGCCGCCACTGATCATTCGGCGTGCTCCTTCCGAAGCTGACCAGGATCTCCGAGGCGTTCGGCAGTTCCAGGTCGCCCACGACCGAGCCATAGATGCCGGACTTGCCATCGCTTGTCATGTGGAGGTTCAGCTTTTCCAGTACCAGCACGTTCGGGATCAGGGGCCACGGCTTGCGTAATCCGAGCGCGAAAGTGAACTCCACCAGATTGAAGGGTTCAGCGCTGACGGCGATGCGCAAGTACGTGAGCTCGACCTGGTCCAAGACGTCAGAGAGCCCTGCCGGCATCACCCCGGAGAAGCTTGCGCCGGAGTCCAGCAGCGTTGCGAGATCCTCAAGCCCTTCTTCCAGCGAGAGGTTCGGGAACGCGGTCAGCGACCACACCCCGGAGAGCGGAAAAGGGATCTGCGCCTGAAGCACGAATTGATTTCCTGGCCTGCCAAACTTGAAGTTGCCTTGCACCGAACCGCTGCCGGCCAGCGCAAGCTCGGCAGACGCCGGGTAGGTGAGCGCGAGGGTCACGTTCACGTCGGTAAGTTCCACCTTGCCGCCGGCCGCGCTCCACAGCGGTTTCGTGGGGTTCTTGATGTCGGCCACGTCCAGCGACAGCGACGACAGGCTCGGCGCTTGCGGGTACAAATTGAGATCGAAGCTCTTGAGCCCGAGGCCTTTCGTCGGAATAATGTCGGGAAAGGCACCGAGGATACCGAGCTTCGGCATCAGCCAGCCCAAGTCGTCGAAGGACCATCCGTCGGTCAGCGGGGCGATGCGGCAGCCGCTAGTCGCGGTTTGAAGCTCGACGAACAATCCCTTGGCGCCGCTCGGCGGCGACACCTGCCCGTCCACGCGCGGCGCGATCCACTCCGTGACGAGCCCGCTGCTGGGCGTGACAATACCGACCACGCCGTAACTCGGCGACGCGAAGTGCAGGGTCGCGAGGCCGGGCACCGCGACGCTGGCGCCGGCACCGTCCACGACGATTTCCTTGAAGAAGCCGGCCGGCAGCTTGGTGAAGAGCGCTTGCAGCGGTGTCAGTGTCGGTGCCTGGAACAGCGCCCGGATCGCAAGCACGCCCTGCGCATCCTGAACATCCTGAAACGACAGCACGAGGCTCACGCCCTGTTCGGCACCGCTGATGGCGAGCGTGTCGCCGGTCACCTCGGGGGGTAACTGCACCTCGTTCAAGGTGAACGACGCGATCTGCAATTGCTCGGAGAAGAGCTCGAGCAACGCCTTCGTGCTGGTCGCTCCGAGGGTCGAATTGTCAAGAATCAGCGCACTCCCCTGCCTAGCCTGCTCGAGCGATGTAAGAAGGTCGTTAAGAGACGACATGACCTGTTCCTGCGCTATTCCGGGAGCTTGTTGCCGCGCCCAATGACGTTCCAAGCCCAGTAAGGCACTCCCGCCTTCCAGCTTTCCCCGGCCGCCGCGATCAACGCGAGCGCGGCGCGGATATTCTTCTCGAACACCATCTGGATCTGGTTCTCAGGCAGCAAGAATCCTTGTTCTCCAGCCCCTGGAGCAGGATCCATCTCGATGGTGAAAGAGGACATTGCCGGAAAGGATGAGGCGAAATCCATCAGCGAGCCCACGCCGTCGTAGCCCATCGTCGGTTTGGGCGGGCCAAGTCTGTAGCCGGTAATCTCCTGCATCATAGTTCCGAGGATTTGGTACTCGGTTGTCACTCGGTCATTGTTCCACGCCTCTGAGGGGTACAGGATTGCCTGTCCGTAGCTGTGGTAGTCGATAGATACCCCAGGTCTCTGAATATTTCGAACAAAGACAACGACCGCGCCCGTCTCGGCCTCCGAAGCAGCCGAGGGTCCGAAGTAGTCGTCCGATGATTCTTTGGGATCGTAATTTGTAGAGGTCGTGTAATAACCCCAGGCCGTCGTTGGAAAGTTGCGATTGAGGTCGGCTCCAATCCGAGGAACGGATCCTGATTTATCCTTTCGGAGTGGGTTAAAAGAGAAAGTCTTGAAAGTGGCTTGTCCCGGGGGCACCAAAAGACCGGGGCCAACGACGTAACCCGGAATCTTGTAGTTAACAAAACCCAATGCACCCTTAGTCACCCCCTCAAAGGGTGAGTGGTTGAGAGCTGCGATCCATTTGTCTTGTGTTTCGGGTAATTGTCTGCGGTTCTTGCGCCACATACGCGCACCTTGGTCCTGGGAAAAGACGGTGTAGTTGTTCCCGTTCGGGTTGAGCAGCGGAATGATGTGAATCCGGCGGTTGTCAACCAGCTGCCGGATATTGCGTTGGTACGGCGTGAGTGTATCAGGGTCTGCGTTCGAGTAGTTCCTGATCAAGTATTCAGCCAGCAAATAGGCCATCTCCGGCGCGATCCATTCGCGCGCATGGATGCCACCAGTGATCAGGGCCGAAGGCGTCTTGCTGAAGTTGCCCTTCGGGCCTCCGAAGGACAGCGCCTTAATCTTCCGAAGCACCCAGTCATCAGCGCCCAAGATCCCCACACCCACGTCGTTCAGAGCGATATTGGGAACCCCTTGAGCTCGCCCGTATACCAGCAGGCCTTGCAGGTCTTGCACCATGCTGTAAAACTGCAAGTTATTTCGCTGCGGCTCGCCCTTCGAAAGGACCCACGGTTGCGCTGACGTATAGTCGTAGACGTGAAAGTGGTAGTCAGCAGGCTTGGTGCGATTAGGCGGTTGCGGCATGCGTGCTTCCTTTCGCCCCTCCGTTCGTGATCGGGTTGTTTGAGCCGTGCACCTCGGGGCCCTCCGACGGCACGAGCTGATCGACGCATCGGGCTTCCTTGATCAAGGTCGCGTTCCTCATCGGTGCAACTCGAGCTCGGCCAAGTGGCTTCCTGCCTCGGCCACGGCTTTGAAGCGCCCCAGCAGTCCCGCCGTGTCGTCGGGCTCGGCCGCCCAGCGCGTGACCAGCGTCTGAAGCTCGTGTTCGCAGTCGATCGACTCGTGCAGGGGATCCGCCACCGCAGCACGCCCGGGCGGTGCGACCGTGAGTGCTGTCTCCAGCAGTGCGCGATGGTCGGCGAGGATCGGCAAGAGCACGCGGTGCGCCGCCGGGTGCTCCTCGACGAGCCGGTCGCGCAGGTTACGGAGCACGGTGCTCTGCTTCAGGAGCTGGCGCAACAGATAGGCCGGGCGGGAGTCGCCGAAGTCGGGCGCCGTGCGCGCAATGGCCACGCGCCGCGCCAGTTCGGATTCCAGCGCGGCGCGGTCGCCGCGGCCGTCGAGATCGAGCAGTTCGTCGGAATCGAGGAACAGCACGTCCACCTGGTCCCCGGCCGCGCGCAGGTCGTCGAGTTCCGACTCGGGCAACACCACGACCACGCCATTGTGCCGGCGGATGAAGGGCGTTTCCGTCGCGAGCAGGCGGCGCTCGAACTCGGGCCGCAGCGGCTCGACATGCACGCCGCGCCAGAGCTCAACCGGGCTAACGCCGCGCACATGCAATCGCACACCGCGCCGGGCCGCATCGACCAGACGCTGCGCTCGTGCGCGTGCTTCAGCTGCCGCGGGCTCGCTCAACTCCTGAGCGAGCTGGACCTCGTTATTAATAGCCGCGTGGAAGATCGCTACGGTTGAGAGGTTCTCGTAGGTGCCGCGGCCATACAGCCAGGCGAGGCGGTCGAGCGTGTGTTCGAGATGGCGCTCCACGTCGGCTTCGGCGGGTCTGCCGCGATGCGCCGCGAGCGCGCGCGCGTTTGCCGCGGCCCCTGTGCGCAGCAGGTCCGCGATCCGGTCGAATGCGGCGCGATGTTGGGAACGATCAGCCACGGTTCACCCCGTCGATGGCGGCACGATCGGCGCCGCGATATAGCCGGACTGGCTCGCCGAAGAATTGCTGCTGCGCGTGCACCGGAGAGGGAAATGGGATTGTCATGCCGTGGCCGATTATGTTGAACACTCCGGCACAGACCCCGCCGGCACGCCACCGGATGCCGACGGTGTGAGCACCGCGATGCCTTGGCCAGTGGCCACGAACACGCGGGTGCCATCGGATGAAACCGCCATACCCCCTGCACCCTGCGATGGACTGTCGCACACCTGTACCGGCGCCCCGCGCACCTGCTGCAACTTGACCGTGTCGAAGATCGAGACCCACGTCCCGGATTGATTTGAAACGAAGATGGTCGAGCCGTCGAGGGTGAAGACCATGGCGCCGGGAGAGGGTGAATGTAGCGGCGAACCGGGCACCGGTTTGAGTGACGCGTCGAGAATGGTGATCGTGCTGTCACCCGTATTACCAACGAAGACCCGGCCATCGGGAGACACCGCCACGGGAAAAGGTGCATCGCCGACGTGAATCGGCGACTCGGCGACCGGCTGTAACATGTCGCTATCGAGCACGATGAGCGTGCCGTCCATTTGATCTCCGTTGACGATGTAGACGAAGTCACCGCCAGGGAAGAAAGCGAGATCCCCAGGATTGAACATGCTCGCAAGGTTAAAGGGAGAACCCATCGGTTTCAACTGGACGGCGAACAGAACAGTGAGTGTTCCGGTCCCTGAGTGCCCGCGTTATTCACCACATACAGCTGGTTGCTATCAGAGGAGAACCTCAGCGTGGCGGGAACGGGCACCTTCTTCGGCGAGCCTCGGGCCGGTGCGAGGGTCTCCGCATCGAAGAGATAAACGTTGGCCTCGCCAAGAAACCCGATTTCACCTATGGCGACGAGCTTCCCGTCGGGGGAAACATCGAGAACGTAAATGTAGGGGTTCTGGATCGGTTGCGCGGCCAAGGCGAGCGCGAACGCATCGAAGACCGAGAGGCAGCCATTTAACGGGAAGCCTGAGCTGGTAAAGATGCGGGTACCGTCTGGAGAAGACCGCACTCAGTCCACTGCGCACCCGTCCCCTCGCAGTAACGGCGTTCGCCACCGATACGTGGTGACACCATAGAGGGGTGCGATTGTATATGCCGGTACCTACCAGGCTGATCGCGATCGGAGTGCTTGCACATAGGAGAGCGATCGGTTCAAGCCATCCGAAGGGCTTCATGCGATTAGTAGACCGGCTCGAAGAAGATGGTAATGAGAACGATGACGAGGTCAAACAATTACTGTTGTATTAGAGTTTTGACCATAGGCCGACAATCGTGACTCCACCAGAACCTCTACACGGCAAGCGCGAACATAGGGGATAATCATGGGCCGACCGCAGGAATCCGCGCCATACTGCTCGATAATGCCGCTTCGTAGGAGGATGGAGCCGCTCGGACACAGCCTTTCTCATCCCCAACAGCGCAGAATTTTCAAATCCAATTTCAAATCCACAGCCTGATACGCGTTTGTACGAGACAATACAGAATAGGACAAATGGCACGAAAAGGCCTTACAGAACGCTAGTAAGTGATATGGGCTGGTACTTGATGGATAAGCCAGGACGCACTTCAAAAACCGGCCTGGCAGCCATTGCGGTTGCCGGAGGGTTCGACTCCCTCCCTTCTCCGCCACTCGAAAAAACCCGCTTGAATCCTAACGGTTTCGTGACCCGTTCAAAATTTCCCAGTCCGCTTACGCCACCGCCGAGGCGGGATTGATCACAAGAACGTCGCCCGTGACGATCCAGTCCAACAGCATCCGATCGCGGCCAAGTGCTGCTTGGCCGTTGGTTCCGACAAGCCGTCTTTTCTGCAGTTACCAGATCTAAAGACCACGGCGACCGCCGGCTCGATCGTGTCGAGGGCCCGGCCCAATCTTATTTTGACAACTCGCCCTCAATTGCGCTGGTGACCGGCTGCTCCTTGGGCGAAAAATCGGGGGCAAAGCGCGCCACGACCTTACCTTCGCGATTGACCAGGAATTTCTCGAAATTCCACATGATATCGGTGTCGTTCTTGGGTCCCAGCCCGTGCGAATCCAGGGTCTTGCGCAAGGCGCTGTCGGTTTTGGCCTGGGCTTTCGGACAGGCCTCGATGAGCGCGTGATACAGCGGATGCTGCCCCTCGCCCTTGACCACGATCTTCTCGAACATGGGGAACTGGACGCTGTATTTGGTCTGGCAGAATTCCTGGATTTCCTGGTTGGAACCCGGCTCCTGACCGGCAAATTCATTGGCCGGAAAGCCCAGCACCACCAGCCCGCGGTCGCGATAGTTCTCGTAGACCTGCTCCAGGTCCGAATACTGCGGCGTGAGGCCGCATTTGGACGCGACGTTCACAATCAACATCACTTTGCCCTTGTAATCGCCCAGCGAAGCGTCTTTGCCATCGATGCGGCGGATCGGAATGTCATAAAGATTGGCGCTCATCGGTCAAACATCCTCCTGATGTGGATTGGGTCAGCTCGATTGAAGCTGTAGTCCATCTCGCCCGCTTCTGGCAAGCGCCCTTCCATGACGCGGATCGCAGCGCTGGCCTTTAGTTCCGACCGGGGTAGCTACTTGAAATCAATCCGCCATCTGACTGAGCGCCTCTTCGAAGGCGCTGAGGGCGGCGCGGTCGAACAGCACCATCTCGACCCGCTCGGGAAGGGGCTCCCGTTCAAGGTGGTCGCGAATCTCCTGGAGCATCACCTCGGCGCAACGTTTCATCGCAAACCCGGCGATGCCGGTGCCGATCGCCGGAAAGGCCACGGATCGGATGCCCTTCTCGGTGGCGCGCTTCAGCGAATTGCGCGTCGCGTTGCGCAGACTGTCTTCGCTGGCGCGTCCGCCCAGATGCATCCCGGCGGCATGAATCACGTAGCGCGCCTTGAGCTTTCCCCCGGAGGTCACGGCGGCTTCGCCCAGCGCAATCGGACCCTGCCCGTCGCATTCGGCCTGGATTTGCGGTCCGCCCGTGGTGCGGATCGCGCCGGCAACGCCCGCTCCGAGAATCAAGTCGGTGTTGGCGGCATTAACCACCGCCTCGCAATCGGCCTGCGTCAGGTCGCCCTGGCGTATTACAATGCGCGTGCGCCAAACTCCGCTCATGTGGATGCTCCCTTCACGCGGGACTTCGGATCTTTCATTATCGCATTGAAAGGTGAATCGATATAACAGAATCATCCGTGCGCCGGCGCGATCGTGGCGCGGCGAACTCGGAGGACGTCATCAGCGGCGCGCTGGCTCGTTCCGGGGCCTGGCGATTGCGCTGCTTGGATTGCCGATGATCGCAATCGGGCTCGGATGCCGTGCAAACCGCGACTTGGCTGATCGCGGCGACCGCGCGGGATATCTGCGCGCCGATATCGATACCACTCCGCTGTCGCTCGATCCGCGCTACGGCTCTGACGCGATCACGAGTCGAATCAATGAGTTGATTTTCGATGCGTTGGCGCGCGTGGACGCGCATGGCCGAATCGCCGGCGTGCTGGCACAACAGATCGATCGGCCCACGCCCACCGAACTGATATTCCATCTGCTTCCGGGCGTGCGTTTCAGCGACGGACGACCGCTTACTGCGCGAGACGTCAAATACACCTACGAGTCGGTGCTCGATCCGGCCACCCTTTCGCCCAAGCGCGGCGATCTGCAGGCGTTGGCGAGGATCGAAACGCCCGACGGCCTCACCGTGCGCTTCATCACCCGCCAGCCCTACGCCGCGGCGCTGGATTGGGCGCTGCTTGGAGTGGTGCCCTATGGGACCCCGCCGCCGCATCACGGCCAGGCCGCGCCGCCCGGCAGCGGTCCATTCCGGCTGGCGGAGTTCGTCCGCGATGAATGGGTCATACTGGACCGCAACCCGTATTACCGCACCGCAACTTCCGGGCTGGGCGGAGTGGCATTCAAAGTCGTTCCCGACCCGACCGTCTGCGCGCTCGAGTTGCTCAAGGGCAGCGCGCAATTCGTCCAGAACAATCTGCCTCCGGAGCTGGTAAATTACCTGCGTGGCCGCCACGGCCTTAGCGTGGTGCAGGCCCCGGGGACGACCTATCAATACCTGGAATTCAACTTCCGCGATCCGATTCTCGCCGATCTACGGGTGCGGCGCGCGATTGCGATGGCGATCGATCGCGACGCCATCATCGCCTCGATCATGCGCCATACGGCGCGCGTCGCGACCGGGATGCTCGCGCCCGAAAACTGGGCCTACGAAGCTGACGTCACCCGCTATCGCTACGATCCGCAAGCCGCGCGCAAGCTGCTGGACGCAGCCGGCTATCCAGTTCGTGCCGGCGGCAAACGCTTCACCCTGGTTTACAAGACCACGCAGGGAGAGGAGCGCCGGCTGCTGGCCGAGGCGTTTGCCGCGATGCTGGCGCAAGTTGGAATCGAGCTTAAAATTCTGACTTTCGAGTGGCCGACCTTTTACAGCGATATCCAGCGCGGTAATTTCGATCTTACTTCACTGGCCTGGATCGGAATCAACGACCCGCATCATTACTACCGGGTATTTGATTCGCGGATGAAGCCACCCGAGGGGTTAAATCGGGGCGAGTACTCAAATCCGCGGATGGACCAAATGCTGGAAGCAGGCGAAGTGGTCCTCGACCCGGTGCGGCGCAAGATGATTTACAGCGCGGTGCAGAAGCTCGCAGCCAGCGATTTGCCGTACGTGTCGCTGTGGTGGCAGGACAACGTCGCGGTCATGAGCCGTGACGTGACCGGGTTCGAGCCTTACCCCAACGGCAGCCTGCGATCCTTCACTACACTTAGTCTGGCGCCGGCGCTGGAGGCCGCGGGGCGATGATGCGGTTTTTTGTGCGGCGGCTGGGCGCTCTGGCGCCGGTTGCGCTGGGCGTGGCCACCTTGACCTTCGCGCTGATTCATCTGGTCCCCGGCGATCCGGTAATCGCGATGCTCGGTGAAAACGCCGCCTCCACCGACATCGCCGGGATGCGCCATCAACTGGGATTGGACCGTCCGCTATTAGTCCAGTACGCGGACTATCTGGGCGGGCTGGCGCGCGGAAATCTGGGCTCATCGATTTCCTTTCACGAACCCGTTAGCGCGCTGATTGCCGCCCGCTTTCCCGCAACGCTGGAACTGGCGGGCGCCGGGCTCGCGGTCGCAATACTCATCGCTTTTCCACTCGGATTGATTTCCGGAGCGCGTCCGGGCGGCGCCGTGGACTCCGGCGCGATGGCGTTTGCGATCCTCGGGATCTCGGTTCCGCATCTCTACCTGGGACCGCTCCTGATGATCATCTTTTCGCTGCACCTGGGATGGTTTCCGTTAACCGGCCGGGGCGGACTCGCGCATCTCGTGCTCCCCGCCGTCACCATGGGGACGGCGCTGGCCGGGATTCTGGCCCGGATGCTGCGCCAGAGCCTGGTTGCGGTTCGCGACGCCGATTTCATGCGCACGGCCCGGAGCAAAGGGCTGAGCAATTTCAGTGCGTTGCTGCGCCATGGTCTGCGCAACGCTCTGACCCCCGTGGTCAGCCTGCTGGGATTGCAGGCCGGGGCGCTGCTCACCGGATCGATTGTGACCGAAATCATTTTTTCGTGGCCGGGCATCGGCCGTCTGATGATTGAAGCGATTGGGGCGCGGGATTATCCGCTGGCCCAGGGATGCGTCCTGATGTTCGCGCTGACTTACGTGCTGGTCAACGTGGTCACGGACGTGGCCTACAGCCTGGTTGATCCGCGAGTGAGATTGACGTGACGCGCAATCTTTCGCTGATCGTCGGCGCCTTGATCGTCGCCGCGCTGCTGATGCTGGCGGTGCTCGGGCCGAGTTTGGACCGCGCCGACCCGCTCGCAATCAATCTTCCTTATGCGCTCGCGGGTCCGAGCAAAGGGCATCCATTTGGCTGCGACGCCTTGGGCCGGGACTTGCTGGCGCGGACCTTGGGGGGCGCGCGGATATCGGTGGGAATCGCCGCGGCAGTGGTTGGCGTCTCGCTCGTTATCGGCGCCCTGATCGGCGGCGCCGCAGCCTTGGCGGGAGGCCTGACCGACGAGTTGCTGATGCGCCTCGTCGACGTGCTGCTGGCGTTTCCGGGAATCCTGCTGGCGATCGCGCTGGCGGCGATTCTGGGACCTGGACTCGTCGACCTGGTGATCGCGCTGGCGGCGATCGGCTGGACTGGATATGCGCGGCTGGTGAGGGGTGAAATCCTGTCGCTGCGCGAGCGCGAGTACGTACAGGCAGCCCGCAGCCTGGGGGCCTCGCCGTGGCGGCTGCTCATGCGCCATCTGCTGCCCGGTGTGGCGGCTCCGATCGCCGTTCAGGCCAGCTTCGGAATCGGCGGCATCATTATCGCGGAAGCGGCGCTGTCATTCCTCGGACTGGGGATTCCGCCGCCGCAGCCAACGTGGGGTGGAATGCTCGACGAAGGCCGCGCGTTCCTGCTGGTTGCTCCTCACCTGACGACAGTGCCGGGATTGGCGATCGGGCTTGCGGTCCTGGGCTTCAATTTTCTCGGTGACGGACTCGCACAAATCTTTGGCCGCCGCCGCTGAATGGCGCGTTGCGTGACCGCCGGGGCCGGCGCAGATGGAACGCCGTTGCTACTCTGCGCTTTGAGCGCGGCGAGACTCTTGCGATAGGGTGGACGCGCGACGCCCCGTTCGGTGACGATGGCGGTGACCAAATCCGCCGGCGTGACATCGAAGGCGGGATTGAACGCCGGCACCCCGGTCGGCGCGATCCGCCGTCCCGCGAACTCGGTCAGCTCATTTTGGGCGCGCTGCTCAATTGGAATATGAGCGCCGTCGGGACAGTTCAAGTCGATGGACGATAGTGGCGCGGCGACATACATCGGAACGTGGTGCCGGCGCGCCATCACGGCCAGCGGATAGGTGCCGATTTTGTTGGCGACATCCCCGTTGGCCGCGACCCGGTCAGTTCCGACGATTACGCAACTGATCGCGCCGCGCGAAAGCACCAGTCCCGCCATATTGTCGGCGATCAGGGTAACCGGTATCCGGTCCTTTTTGAGTTCCCATGCAGTCAGCCGGGCGCCCTGAAGAAACGGACGGGTCTCGTCGGCCACCACGCTGATTCGTTTTCCGG
Organism: uncultured Pseudomonadota bacterium; assembly: GCA_963805995.1. Classification (GTDB taxonomy): domain Bacteria; phylum Desulfobacterota; class Binatia; order Binatales; family Binataceae; genus JAJPJA01. The sequence continues at coordinate 14,034 of CAWDWL010000044.1, forward strand.
ACTCGCGCACGGCGCGCACGATTCCCAGCGCCGTGCCGTATCCGGCGGTAGCCAGGGCGCCGGCGTTGCAATGAGTCAGAACCTGGGGCGCCTCGTCGCCGATAAGGGCGGCGCCAAATGCCCCCAATGCACGGTTGGCGGCAATGTCTTCATCGTGGATAGCAATGGCCTCACCGCGCAAACGCGCAAACAGCGCCGGCGCGGATAGTGACAGGTTCTGCTCCAGCACCTGGCCCATGCGATCGACCGCCCACGCCAGATTAACGGCGGTGGGACGCGCGGCCTTCAGGGTTTTTGCCACTAGCGCAAAACGCTGGCGGGCGCGCGGCCCGCTGCTGCCTTTGAGGCCCAGCGCTACTCCCATCGCCGCCGCCACGCCGATCGCCGGAGCGCCCCGGATCACCATCGAACGGATCGCTTCCGTCACTCCGCGATAGTCTTTGTAAACCCGATAGACCTCGCGGTTGGGAAGCAACCGCTGATCGATCATCCGCACGCTGTTCGCGCGCCACTGGACGGTGTTTATTGCCACTTCAAGACTCTACCGTCGGGCCTGCGCGGTGTCGAATTCGCCGGGGCGCGAACGGAAAGGCGCCCCGCAGCTTGGAGCGCCCTTCTCGTCGCAATCCAATGTCAAGTCGATACCGTGGGACTAGTGAATTGGATACCCGATTGCGCCACCGGTTGGTTGGTCTAACCGGGTCCGTGGAACGGCGATTCACATGGCCGCGATAGCATCCGCGTCGCGGAGGTGGAAGCAAACGATCTTAGCTTGCGCGCTCGTATAGTCCGCGCGTCTTGCGCTTGACCGTGCCCGCTTCGATCCAGCGCGTAACCGCGGCGAATATTTCAGAGGGCCGCTTGTCCTTTAGTCCACGAACCGAACGGATATCGGCGGCTTTGAACTGCTTGGGCAACTGCTCGAGAACCGTTCGCCAATTGATTCGCCCGCCGCTGCTCTGGTTGCGCGCCGCAGGAGCGGCGGCCGCCGGGCGCGGCGCCCCGCCGCCCGTAACCAAACTCAATCTCGACTCGTCTTCCTTGAGGCGTTCCAATTCCACCTCTTTGGCGCGAATCTCTTTTCGCAATGCCGACAGTAGTCCTCGGGCTTGCTGTTGAAGTTGATCAAATGCGGAACCTGCTCCGCTGCTACTCCGTCTGGGCATCCGATGCACACTCCCTGTTCAATGCATACAACATGCATTTGTTTAAACCAACTTATATAACGAGATAATACACAACAGGCAATCCTTTGGATTCCTACATCCAGTCCGGATCGGTAACCTTTTCGATAAAGTTCGACCTCCGGACATGAATAGGTGATCAAGCGGGCACAAAGCTGAACTGCCCCGCCCGGCCACGCGATTTTCACGGGGTATCCAAAAGACGCCATTAGTTCAATTAATGGGGTCGATTAAGCCAATTAATTCATGTGAGCGCTAGATTCTTCGATGGCGCCCAGCGTCAGTGCCACAATGATGGCGCAAATACGCCGCACTATACTATGGCTCTATAAGTAACGTTGGCGCTTGCCGTGCGGGTATCTGCATCCAGAAGCGGACTCCATCCAGTTTTTCGAAAGCTCCCCGGCTGCAAACTGCGACGCGCCCTGGATCAGATCGCGGAATCGATTATCGAAAGAATCGCTCGATTGGCCACTAGCCGGGTGCGGAAAAAAAGGAAGTTCGAGAGCAACCCCGCCGTTGGTGGTTTCGCACCCTGCATAAAAGATGGCTCCATTCCTTCATCTTCTCTCCTCTGGGAGAGATAAAAGTGAGGGTGCAGGAGGCGGAAATCCTTTTTTCCGCGGCCTGCTAACGGCGCTAGGATTTGTGCCCACTCAGTGCTATAAGGGGGCGCTAACGGTGGACCCGATGAGATCTGTGTATTCTCCGTCTTGGACAATGCAAAGCCACAATCTGGTCATAGCAAAATCCGCGGACTGTCGAGATGCTCGATGCGCATTGGGGAAACGCAAGGAGAATTGAATGGGCCGCAGACTGTACGTAGGGAACCTGGCTTGGGCTGTCTCCGATCAAGATCTGCGCGATCTGTTTTCAGAAGCCGGCAAGGTGGACAGCTCTCAGGTCATCGTGGACCGTGAGACCAATCGCTCCAGGGGCTTCGGGTTCGTCGAGATGGCAAGCGACGAAGACGCCGAGGCCGCGGTCAAGAAGTTCAACGGCAGGGACCTCAAAGGACGCGCGATCCGCGTTAACGAAGCCCAGGCTCGAAGCGCCGGTGGTGGTGGCGGCGGCGGTGGCGGCGACCGCCGTTCCGGTGGCCGTGACCGCGATCGCGGTTGAGCAGGCGCAGTTGGCGACTGTGATTTGAGCGCTTTCCAGGACCGGGAGCGCCCGCTCACACACCTTCAGCCGGTGCGAACGCGTCGCCCGGCTGCGACATTTCTTAAATCCACCAAATTAATCGGACAGGACTGTCCCGGTTGCCGCGCGAAAACGGCCGAGGAATGCCGCTACGGACGTCGCGCAATCGCGTGACATAACAAAACAAAACCTACGCTCCAACGCCGTCTGATCTTTCGGCACGCAACGGCGCGTTGTTTTAACCTGTGGCCGGAATCAATAAAGACAGCCGGGTTCGGCTTACACTGCCCGACACGCCGAGCGAGCGTTCAGCCACCCCCGATAGCGGGGACGAAATGGATTTCGCTCGATTCCCGGACCTGCTCCAGCAAGCCGCCCACCGCCAGATCGCCATCGACGGAAACCGCGACCGAGCTTTTGAGATCGTCGTTTTCAACGATCTGTTCGCGGAATCCGGGGAACTGACGGTCAAGGTTCTTGACTATCTCGCCTACCGTACGTCCTGGCACGACCACGGATTCCTGACCGCCGGTATACTTGCGTAGCAATGAGGGTATGAAAACCGTAGGCATCTTAACACCGAACGCAGATCCTCATGGATCCGCTCTCGAAACAGGTCTTCCCTGAGAAGGAACGTATAATCAACTTTTTTGGTTCGACAACACCTTGAACAGCCGCGGTGGAGAGATCGGAAGATCGGTGATTCGGGTTCCAACCGCCATCGATACGGCATTTGCCACCGCCGCCGGAGGCGCCACAATCGAGACCTCGCCCACGCCGCGCACTCCCAAGGGATGCCCCGGATTGGCGACTTCAACGATAATCGGCTCGATCATCGGCAGATCCAAACAGGTCGGCATCCGGTAATCCAGAAAGCTCGCATTACGCAGTACGCCTTTGGCGTCGTAAACGTATTCTTCGTTGAGCGCCCAGCCCAAGCCCTGGACCGTCCCGCCCTGCATCTGACCTTCGACGTAGCTGGGATGAATCGCCTTGCCGGCGTCCTGCGCTACCGTACAACGCAGAATTTCAACTTTGGCGGTTTCGGGGTCAACCTCAACGTCCACCAGGCAGGCAGCGAAAGCCGGACCCACACCGGTGGCATAGACGTTGGCGCGTCCGGTCACGGGGCCGCCGGTGCGGGTTAGCCGGGGCGCCAGATCCTTGAAGGTCATCGGCGCGACGCCGTTCTTTTTGGAGATCGCCTTGCCGTCGATCCAATCCACATCTTCGGGGCCAATCTCCCAAACCTTGGCGGCGCGTTCCTTTAACTGACGCACTACGTCATGAGCGGCCTGGAATGCCGCCAGACCGGTGGCAAAAGCCACCCGGCTGCCGCCGGTGCCGTCGGTATAGCCGATGGAATCGGTATCCACCACAGCAGGGCGCACTTCGTCCGCGCGCAATCCCAGGACCTCTGCGACCACCATCGCGGTGGAGGCGCGCGAGCCGCCGATATCGACCGAACCGGTAAGCACGCTGGCGGTGCCGTCCTGATGCACGTTGACGATCGCGGAGGATTGCATGCCACCGTTGATCCAGAATCCGGTGCTCACTCCGCGGCCGCGATACTTGCCGGTTAACGGCGACTTATAGTGCTCGCTGTTCTTGATCGCCTCGCAAACCTCGATGTATCCGATGCGCGGGAACTTCGGTCCCACCACCGACAGAGTGCCTTCGTGAGAGGCGTTCTTGATCCGGAAATCGAGCGGATCGATCCCGCATCGCTGGGCCAATTCGTCGACTGCGCACTCGACGGCGAAAGCCGCGTTGGTGGCCCCGGGCGCCCGGTAGGAGGAGGTCTTGGGCCGGTTGACCAACACGTCGTAGCCGTCCACGAGGAAATTATCGATATTGTAGGGCGACAGCCCGGTGAAGCATCCCAACCATACCGGTGAGCCCGGAAAACCTCCCGCCTCGTAGGCGTTCCAAACTTGGGCCGCGGTGATTTTGCCGTCCTTGGTGGCCCCCATCTTGATCCTGAGGACCGAGCCCGAGGTCGGACCGGTGGCGCGCAGCACCTCGGTGCGCGTCATTACCATCTTCACCGGACGGCCGGTATGCTTGGCCAGGAGCAACGCCACCGGTTCGACATGGACGCTCAGTTTGGCGCCGAAGCCGCCGCCGATCTCGGCCGGAATAACCTTGACATTGCCCTCGGGGAGCCCCAGCAGCGTGGCCGACATCAGACGGACATCGAAGGGGCCCTGCGTCGAAGTGTAGATGGTGGCGCGTCCGTCGCTCTGGTAAATGCCCAGCGCGTTGGGCGGCTCGATGTAGCCCTGATGGACCATCTCGGTGCGGAACTCGCGTTCGACGATATAGTCGGCCGCTTTGAAGCCCGCGTCGATATCGCCGCGTTTGAACTGGAATTCGCCGGCGATGTTGGTTTCTTTGTCCGGTTGGTCTTTTTGCCGGATAGCGGAATTGACGATCGGCGCGCCGGGCTTCATCGCCTCGAGGACGTCGAGAACTGGCGGCAGCACTTCATACTCGACCTCGATCAAGTCGAGCGCTTCTTCGGCGATATGCGGACTGGTCGCAGCCACCGCCGCGACCCCATGGCCATGATACAGGACCTTGTCCTTGGCCATGATATTGGAGGCGAGATAGAGCGGATTGATGGCCGCCTCGCCGCCCATGCGATAAACCGGCGCCATGGTCTGCGGGGCAAAATCCGCGTGCGTCACGACCGCTTTTACGCCGGGCAGACGCAAGGCCTTCGCGACGTTGATCGACTTGATGCGGGCGTGGGCGTGCGGGCTGCGCAGCATCTTGCCATAGAGCATGCCGGGGAAGCTGTAGTCAGCTCCGTACTTGGCGCGCCCAATGACTTTGTCCAGACCATCGTGACGCACCGGGCGGGTGCCGATAACCTTGAACTCCTGGGTCGTGGGCGCGGACATAATTAACGCTCCTGGAGTGCCTTGGCGGCATGTTGGACCGCACGGACAATCTTGTCGTAGCCGGTGCAGCGGCACAGGTTTCCAGCCAGCGCGTAGCGGATCTCGGGCTCGGTCGGATCCGGGTTGCGATCCAGCAGCGACTTGGCCGACATCAGAAAACCGGGGGTGCAGATCCCGCATTGCAGGCTGGCGTCTTCGAGGAACTTCTGCTGCAGCGGATGCAGCTTGTTACCCTCGGCGAGCCCTTCCACGGTGGTGATCGTTTTGCCCTGGGCCTCCATGCCCAGCATCAGGCAGGAGCACACCGGGCGCCCGTCGACCAGCACCGTGCAGGCGCCGCAGTCGCCGGTCAGGCAGCCCTCTTTGCTGCCGGTCAACCCGAGAACGTCGCGCAATGCTTCCAGCATGCTCTGGCGCGGCTCGCACAGGAATTCCGTGGGTTCACCGTTGATCGTGGTTTCTACCAGTTGTTTCTTGGACATTTGTTCGATTCCTGTTTGATTTCCTGGCTTAACGCCCGTTGCTGTGCGCACGCTCGCCCGCGGTCAACAAGGCGCGGCGGGTAAGCACGCCGACAACATGTTTGCGGTACTCGGCGGTTCCGCGCATGTCGCTAATCGGCGAGCTGGCCTCGCTGGCCAATTGGCCCGCGCGTTCGGCGCTTTTCTCGTCCAGTTTCTTTCCGATCAACGATTCGGCCGCCTTGGGCACCAGAATCGGCGTCGGGGCAACGGCCGCAAGTGCGATCCGCGCCGCGGTTACCTTGTCGCCGTCAAGGGTCACGCTGACCCCGGCGCCGACGATCGCGATATCCATTTCGTTGCGGGGAATCATCCGTATGTAGCGGTCGGAGGTGTGGGCGGCCGGCGCCGGGATCAGAATCTCGACCACCAGTTCACCGGGCTTGAGCACATTTTGTCCCACGCCCGCAAAGAAATTCTCCACCGCCACTTCACGGGTGCCGCCGGGGCCGGCGATCCTCGCCACCGCGCCCAACGCGAGCAGGGCCGGACTGGTATCCGCCGCCGGCGACGCGTTGCACAGGTTGCCACCGACTGAGGCGCGGCTTTGAATCTGCAGCGACCCGATCAAATGTGCGCCCTCGGTCAACCCCGGGTAATGCTTGTGCATCACTTCGCTTTCGTGAATCTGGATGCAAGGGACAGCAGCGCCCAGGCGCAACCCGTTCTTGGCGTCATAGCTGATCTTTCCCATCTCCGGGATGCCCTTTACGTCCACCAGCACCAAGGGTTTGCGCACCCCATTGCGCATTTGGATCAGCAGGTCGGTGCCGCCGCAAAGAACCCGCGCGTTTTCACCACCAGCCGCGAGCAGCTTAACCGCCTGGTCGACTGTGGTGGGAGCCTCGTAACTGAATGCGTGCAAAGTAGCCTCCTGGCGGCCCATCGCCGCGTGGTTTGCAACCGCCCTGTCCCCCGGGAAAGGCCAGGTCTTTTCCAAGACCGGACGGTTATCCAGTTGATTGATATCGCAGACGCCGCCGCTTGGAAAGCCCTCCCCCGTTTTCCTGGCTGCCAACCCCTGCCGTTAAACCACTTCCAGAGCCTGCGCCAGATCCTCGATCAGATCGTCGACCGCCTCGATACCTACCGCCAGCCGAATCAGCCCGTCCGAGATCCCCAGGCGGCGGCGCTCTTGCGCTGCGATTCCGGAATGGGAGGTGGTCGCCGGCCGGGTGATCAGGGTCTCGACCCCGCCCAGGCTCGGCGCGGAAATCGGGATGGTCAGCCGTTGCATAAACCGTTGCGCCGCCGCAACGCCCCCTTTCAACTCAAAGCTGAGCAACCCGCCGCATCCATCGAACAGTTCGCCCGCCAGGCGATAGCCGGGATGGCTGGGCAATCCCGGATACATCACCCGTGCAACCTTCGGATGGCCTTCGAGGAATTCCGCAATTTGCCGGGCGCTTTGATTATGCTGCTTCATGCGCAACGCCAAAGTCTTGATTCCCCGTTCGAGCAGAAAGCACGCGTGTGGGTCCAGACTGCCGCCCAGATGGATCATCTTATGATTGACCCGCGCAACCCAGTGCGCGGTTCCGATGACCGCTCCCGCGACGATGTCGGAATGGCCGTTCGAGATATTTCGTGCAGCTATGCAGCGACAGATCGTAGCCGATGCCGAGCGGGCGAAAATTGACCGGGCTGGCCACGGTATTGTCGATTAGCGATACCAGCCCGCTGGCACGCGCGAACTCGACTACCTGGCGATGGTCGGGAACCTGCAACAGCGGATTGGACATCGTTTCCAGATATATCGCCCTGGTGTTGGGCCGCAGCTTGCGCCGCCATTGGTCGGGATCGGACACGTCGATGAAGTCGAACGCGATTCCCAGTTGCGGCAGATCATCGGTGATGAAGGTGTGCGTCCCGCCATAGAGGCATTCCTGGGCCAACAGATGGTCGCCCGACTTGAGCACGGTCAGCAGGGAGGCCGAAATCGCGGCCATCCCGCTGGCGGTGACTACCGCTGCCTCGGCCCCTTCCAGGGACGCCAGCAGCTTGGCCAGAGCGACGTGATTGGGCGTATTGTTCAGCCGGATATATTTCAGGTCTTCGTATTTATCCTGGCCCGCGTACTCAAAGGTTGCGGACTGGAAGATCGGAACGGTCACGGCGCCCGCGAATCGCGGATGGGGGTCGCCGGCATGGATGACTTTGGTCTCGAGTTTCAAGCTTTACCCTCCCGTCAACGAGGCTGACTGGAAACCCTGCATCGGGTGCAATCGACGGTCAGTATTCAGGTAGCACGATCTCGTCGGTGAAATCGCCGAAAACACGGTCGGCCACCCATTGAATCCTCATCAGGTTGATGACTTGATTGCGCAGAACTATCGCGAGCTTCGATCTTGGTGCAAAACTGCCGGCGGAGCGAAGCGCGGCTTTCTGCTTGGCCCGCACGAAGGGGGCAAACAGCTTGTGGTATCGGGCAAACGCCGCCGCATGGCCTCCCCGCTCACGGTACAGTTCACCCGCCAGGATATACGCCGCCAGCATCGCCAAACCCGCTCCTTCCCCGCCCAGAAGCGAGACGCATGAGGCGGCATCACCGATCAACGTTACGCGCCCACGCGACCATAATCCGGACTCCGGGTCCATTCGTATCTGGCTGACCCGATCGAAATAGAGATCGTTGCACGCGTCCAGCGCATCGAGAATTTGTGGACATTCCCATCCGCTCTTTCCAAAACGCCGGTGCAGTAGAGCTTTTTGGGCTTGGACATCCCCCATCTCCCCAGGTTCGATCGCTTGATCGTCAACAAACGTAAACAGAAACATGGTGCGGTCACCGCGCATCGCAAACCGGCCCACCTGCTGACCGACTTCGGTGTACGTCACGTAGGCCAGTTCGTCTCTCGGCCGGTAACCGGCGACCTCGAAGGCTGCGGCTTTCATTCCCAGATAGTTCTCAAATCTGCTCTGCTCCCCGAATATCAGCTCGCGGACTCGTAAATGCAGTCCGTCCGCGCCGACGACCAGATCGAAATCACGCTCGATCCCACGTTCGAAAGTGACGCGAACGCTTTGTTCGAGTTGTTCGATGCGCGCCACCGTGTCGCCAAAAATCGTTTCTACCTTGCCTTCGATCCGGCCGAATATCGACACGGCGAGATCCCCTCGGGGAAGGCTGATAAACGGCTCCGCGCCAACCTGGAAAATACGCGAACCGGAAATCCCGCCACCTTTTTCCCGCGTCGATTTACGATCCTCACCTCCTCAACCATATAACCTCTGCTTTGGATTTCAGGCAGCAGTCCCATGCGGTCGGCGACATCGAACCCCGTGCCCCAGAAATCGATGACGTAGCCGCCGGTGCGCAATTGGGGCGCGGCCTCGACGATGGTCGGCTGAAAACCATAATGAGCCAGCCAATAGGCGAGCGTCGGTCCCCCAATTCCCGCGCCCGATATCAGAATCTTCATGACCACAAATAGAGCGGGCTGTGGTCAGGATATGCAAGACCGCACGCGCCTGGGATTCGTGCGGCGATTTCGATAGGACTCGGACTTCCGCGAATTCTGAAACGCTTCATTCTCTCCAAGCGTTAATTCGGCGAGCTGACCTCCGTTGCGCGCCTAGTCAGCAGATCGACTGCGGTGCCGCACTCGGGTCCAGCTCACTAAGATCGCGTGCCTCGACTCATCCATATGTGACCAGCATGGTGCCGACCCGCGGCGATTGGTGCGTAGCGCAACGATATCTGGCCGATCGCGTCACGCGTCATTCGAATTCTAAAAAGGAAGATTTATATAAGGCACGTCCATTCGGGATGACGACAATAAGTGATGATTTTAAGCTAATCGTTTTAAAAGCTTTTGCGATCAAGATAAAGATGGCTTACACCTCAAATCTTATTCAATCTTGCAAAGAATCAATTAAAAATGTTAAACAGAATCATATAGGGTATTACGATAGTTTTCTCGACCGATAATCCCGGCGGTTCGGAAAACCCATTACTTGAGCAACAAGCGCTGAATGGCGTGGGGGCCGGGAACGGATTTTACGTCTTCGAGAAGAGGAGGTGATTGCTGATGTCCCAACGTTACGCGCTGGCCTTGGCACTCCTTGTTTGCTCCATCGTATTGGTAGGTGCGGCCGATGCCCCAGATTCCCCGAACGCGGCCGTTGCAACCACCCCCACTATCCGCCTACCCGGCCACGTATTGCCCGCGCTTTTCAAGGCCAAGATAGTGACGCCCGCCGATCAGCGCACCAATGCCGCACAGCCAGAGCAACCGCTAACCTTGACGATCGTCCTGAAACGCAGCGATCAGGCCGGCTTCGACCGCTACCTGCGTGATGTTTACGATTCGAAGTCGCCGGGCTTCCGGCACTTTCTCACACCCGAGAAGCTATCTGATCGCTTTGGTCCTTCGCCCGCGGCGTATCGGGCGGTTCTTAACTATCTGACAGGAAATGGATTGAGGCTGGTTGAAGGCTCAACCAACCGTCTGACCCTGACCATGCGCGGCACTCGCGCCCAAGCGGAGCGTGCTTTCAGCGTGCATATCCGCGATTTTAAGTCTGATGGCCGACTCTTCTATGCCAATGATACTGACCCGGCAATCCCAAGGGACCTGGGCATGCGAATCCTTGGCGTGATCGGACTATCGAACCGTGGACAGCCGCGTAGCGCAGGTTGGAACTCTGGTTTGGTTTATCAACTCGTGCGGAACTACGCGCTCCAAATAAAAATCTTGAGCCTCGGTCTGCAAGGAACAGATTCGGCTGCCGCAGCCGGACTTACTGCAGAGGAACAGGCCTTGATACAGACTCTCAGGCAAATATATGGAGCCGAGCGGCTTCTTCTCGCAGCGCAATCAGCGAGCGTATCAGAAGCTGCCGCAGAGACCGTGGTGGAGGCTGCTCATGACGGTCCGCTGAAAGTGGCCCAAACCACAACGCCCGACGCTTCGGCGCCCACCGGAAAAGGAGAAACGATCGGGTTGCTCGCCTTCAGCAGCTTCAATCCAAACGATGTCGCCGACTGGCTTGTGTTTATGGGCTTGCCCCCGAACCTCCTCGCCCAGGTTAGTCAAGTCGATGTCTCGGGCGGCGCGCCGGCGGGACCGGAGGAGAGTGAGGTCCTGCTCGGAATCGATACGTTGTTGACTATCGCACCCGGGGCGAAAATTGCCGTTTATGATGGACCGTTCACGGCGCCCACCGCGAGTTTCGAAACTCTCTTCAATAAGATGATCGGGGATCACGTCAATATCATCGCCAACAGCTTTTCATATTGCGAGGATCAGACGACGCTCGCCGATGTTGAGAGCATTGACGCGGTTTTGGCGACTGCCGCGGCCGCTGGGATTACCGTATTCAATGCAACGGGGGACTTCGGAAGTACTTGCAACGACGGCAGCCCGAATACGATCGCAGTCCCCGCGGACGTTCCGCATGCCACTGCAGTCGGCGGAACCTCACTGAAAGTCGGCACTGGCTTTACTTACTCCGGTGGATCCTGGTGGGACGGCTCAAAAGACGTGCCACCAGGCGGTCAAGGAGGCTTCGGAGTAAGCGGCTTCTTTGCACAGCCAAGCTACCAGAGCACGCTCATCGCGGGGACCATGCGTTCGGTCCCGGATTTAGCCTTTGTCGCCGATCTCGCGTTCGGTCCCACCATCTGCCAAGCAGATGCTGGCGGATGCCCCACGGGCTTGCTGTACGGTGGAACCAGCCTGGCCACGTTCTTTTGGGCCGGATTCACGGCCCTGCTGAACCAAGAGCTCGGTCGACCGGCCGGCTTCATTAACCCGTCTGTTTATCCACTGGCTGCCACGGATGCTTTTCATTCGGCTACAAGTTTGGGTACCGACGCTGCGCACGTCGGCCTTGGCACACCCAATATCGACCTGCTTGGCCTGGCGCTGGCGGGCGTGACTCCTGGAACCCCGAGCCCCACCGAATCCCTGGTGCTCGCTGTCCCATCGCTTCCCTTGACCCCGTTCACGGGTTCCGTGACCGCGGACGGCACATCGACCGGCGGGATCGTCGTTTTTGTGCGCGATGCCAATGGCCATGAAGTTCCGGGCAAGACCGTGACGCTCTCGAACGCCGGCAGCCACGCCGTGATCACGCCAGCGAGCGGCATCTCGTCGGTCGCCAACGGCGCAGTCACGTTCACCGTGAAGGACACAACGGTAGAGGACGTCACTTTTACTGCAACCGACACCACCGACAGCGTCGCGATCGCCCAGACTGCCACTGTGAACTTCACCGGGCCGCCCGCGGCATCTGGCGGAATCTTCGCCAGCCCGACCAGCGTGACCGCCGACGGCAAAAGCACAACCACAATTACGGTCAAGCTTGAGGATACAAAGGGCAATCCCACTCCAGGCAAGCTGGTCGGATTGTCGCAGGGCAATGGCGCCTCGCAGGTCTCGGCCACTTCCGGCATAACCGATTCGACGGGTAGCGCCAAATTTACGGCGACCGACGGCGTTGAACAGGACGTCACCTATACTGCTACCGACGTGACCGACAGCAATTTGCCGGTGCCGAACAGCGCAACGGTAGATTTCGTTCATGCCACCGCGCCGCCTTCGTGCAACATTGGTTTGGGCACGGCCGCGGCGGGTTTCGCGGTTACAACATTTGCCAGCGGATTTCCGAATAACAATTGTCTCGGCCCCATCGGCCTGGCCTTCGACCCGCAGGGTAACTTGTTGGTCGCCGATTACAGCACCGGCGTCTTGTACAAGTTTCCGCCCACGGGGGGCGTCGCGGGTCCGGCAACTGAAGTCGGAAATACAGGCATCCCCCAATTGGCCGGCCTGGCCTTTACCGCTGACGGCCGACTTTATGCCGCCGATCAGGGGGACGGCAAAGTTGTGGAACTGGATCCAGATACCGCCGCCGTATTGCGCACCGTCGCGAGCGTACCGGATGCGACTGACGTACAGGTCGACCCTCTGAGCAAGGACCTGTTTGTTTCCGATCCCGGCTTCTTCTGCTTTGATGGCCCCGGAATTTATCGCATCAGCAATTTCGCCAATGGCCCAGGCACGTTAACGCAGTACTTCCCCCCGGCTTGTGGACCGACTTTCGATGGCTTTGCGTTTGCCCCTGACGGCACCATATATACCCAGGCCAGCTATGCCGGCGCCGACACGGTTTTCAGCCTTACCGGCACCAACGGCCCCACTCCGCCGGTGTTCACGGGGATCGCGGACGTCGCGACCGCCGACGGAATCGCGCTTGAGCCGAACCCCAGCGACCCGTCGCATCCGTTCCTCTTCGTCAATGCCAACGACGGCATCATTACCAAGGTCGATACCAGCACTGCGCCTGCGACCGCAACGCCAATCTATGGCGGCGGCTCGCGCGGCGATTTTGTCACAGTAGGACCCGACGGCTGTTTGTATGCGATTCAGACCGACCGCGTGATAAAGGTTACCAATGCTGATGGATCCTGCGGTCTGACACCGGTCAGCCCGTTTGAACAGATTGTTCTGACTCCAGGCACGGTAACCCCCAATCCCGCCCAGGGTACCTCCGAAACCTTTACTGCCAGCTTTCGCAATGTGACCGTGCCGGCCGGCACTCCGGTCACGCTCACCGTTATCGGCGCCAATCTGCACACGTTCTTGGAACACACTGATGCCAGCGGCCTGGCGACCTTTACCTACACGGGAACATTCACCGGCAATGACCGGCTCGTGGCCACGTCGGCCGTCGGCTCCTCGACCCTCGCGTCGAATCGTGTCCAAGTAACCTGGGCCGCAGGTGCGCACACAACGTTCCTTACCCTCAACCTGAGCGCAAGAGGAGGCATTGCGGGCAGGCCGGCGGCGCTGACTGCGTCGCTTTACGACACCTCCATTACACCGCCGGTTCCGGTACCCAGCATGCCGGTCGAACTTTCGTTAGAGGGCAAATCCTGCTCGGCTCCAACCGATGCGAAGGGTAATGCCTCGTGCAGTCTGACGCCGAGCGGCTCGGGAATCGTAAGCCTGACCGCCAATTTTGCCGGCACCCCAGCGCTTCTGGCTTCCAACGCCACCACCGGCTTCAATATCACCGCACCCACCCCGGCTCCCACGCTTTCACCCAAAGCGACGCCCAGCGCGACTTCCACGCGGACGCCGACGCCAACTCGCACTCCAACACCGACTCCCACGCGGACGCCAACGCCAACTCGCACTCCAACACCCACTCCCACGCGGACGCCAACGCCGACGATCACTCCCACCCCAAGTCCGACTGCGACGCCGCGCGAATGTATTGCGACTACCCCAGTTCCCACCGTGCCGGCGCCCACGCCAACTCCATTGCCAGGCCATCCGCGCATCACCGTGGTGCAGAATCCGATCCTGGCCGGAGCCAACTTCACCATTGATGGCAGCGGCTTCACCAAGGGCTCGGTGGTCAACTTCTTCGTCAGCACTCCCACGGGTCCGATCAAGGAGGGGACGCTCACGCCCACGGCTGCCTCGAGCACCACCACGTTACTGACGGTGCCGGTGCCCGCCACGATCCCGGTGGGTCAGGGGTTCGTCTCGGTGGTGGTGGTCAACACTGACCGGGGCTTCGTACAGTCCAATCCCGGCTTTGCTTTATTAGAGGGTTCGGCGGCAGCGGGATTGCCCAGCATCACCGGACTTGACGGTCATTCGCTGGCCGCCACCAGCCGCGATCCCGACTACGCCGTCGCCAATGTCGAGATCACGCTGATACAGGGCAGTCCGGTGGTGATTAACGGCACCGGCTTCGACACCGCCCACGGCGCCGCGGTCGACGTGTTCTGCGCCTGTCCGGGCGGCAAACTGCCCACCAGCTTCCTGGCCTCCAGTAATCCCAACTTGAAGTCGCACTCGATCACCTTCACCTTGCCGCTCACCACGCCGACCGGGCCGGGGTCGATCATCGTGAGCAACGCCAGCGGCGGGACCTACAGCGCCAAGAGCAACGCGGTGTCGGTGCCACTGGGAACGCGCATAACCGTGACCAAAGAAATCCAGAGCGGGGACCTGCTGACGGTCGAGGGGACGGGATTCTCGACCCTGACGGTAATCAACTTCTTCAACGCGCGAGCGGGCGGGACGGTCAATTTGGGCGGGCTGAACGCCGAAGGCAAGCCACGGATACCGCTCACTGTGATCAATTCGACCAAGTTCAGCTTCACGATTCCAGCGGGAGCCATTGCCGGCCCAGCCTTCATCCAGGCGCTCAACCCGCCGTTCCTCGCCTTTACCAGTTCAGGCAACGACCCTTGCGGCGTGTTTACGCTGAAGTGAACTGGCAGAGTTCATACATGATCTCGCACTTCGTTGGGTCGCACTCATTGCGTTTGCCGACGGTAGCGCCTTTTCGCATCACCTCAACCAAAAGCAAGGTATGTGACTCGACCAGCCCTTCCGACTAATAAGCGGGCTGTCGTCGAGATGTGCAAGACCGCACGCCCCGCTTCATCCGCCGGTCTGGGATTCGCGCGGCGGGTTCGATAGGACTAGTGTCTCTTTCCAACGGGAAAGGAATAGTTCGATGACGAAACATCCGATTCGCTTCGGGGTCTATACCTCGCTGCGGCCCCTGGAATGGGAGCCGATCCGCGACTTGTGGCAAAAGGCCGACCAGTGGGGTTACGACTCGTTGTGGCATTGCGACCACTTCTACCAGGCCTTCCCGCCCGACCCCGATGGACCCTGCCTGGAGGGATGGACCACCATCACCGCGCTTAGCCAGCTCACTAAACGGGCCCGCATCGGCGTGATGGTCAGCGGTGTGGCCTACCGCAATCCGTGCGTGCTGGCCAAAATCGCCTCGACGCTGGACATCGTAAGCGGCGGGCGGCTGAACCTCGGAATCGGCGCCGGATGGTACGAGCAGGAGCATCGTAATTTCGGCATCGAGTTCAAGTCGCAGGCCGGGCGGCTTCAGGCACTCGACGAGGCCTGCCAAATCATCAAGAGCATGTTCACCGAGGATCGGACGACCCTGCATGGCCGCCATTACGACGTGACCGACGCGGCTTGCGTACCCAAGCCGCTCCAGAAGCCGCATCCACCGATAATGGTTGCCGGCATGGGCGAGAAGGTCCTGCTCAAGATTGTGGCGCGTCATGCCGATATGTGGAACGGCGGCGGCACCCCGGAGCGGATGAAGCGCGCGGTCGAAATCATCGCGCGTCACGCCGAAGCCGCCGGCCGTGATAGCGGGGCGATCGAGAAAACCGTCATAATACCATTATGCTACGGGATGCCGGCGGAAGCGGAGACGGCAGTCGCGTCCGCGATGGCCGGGGTGATGCAAACCAGTGCCGAAGAAGCGCGCAAAGGGATGGTGATCGGCAGCGGTGAACAATGCCTCGATAAGATCCAACGCTACGTAGAGGCCGGCATTACTCACTTCATCTTTCTGGTTACTCCGTTCAACGTGGAAGATGAGTTCCAGCGTTTCGCCGAGGACATAATTCCCAAGTTCAAGAGCGCTCGCTGAGAGCGCGCAAGAAAGGCTTGAAGCGTGACGGCGGAAAGTATATTTGCGGGTCTGCGTGTTCTGGACCTGACCGATAGTAAAGGTGCGCTATGCGGCCGGATACTGGCCGATATGGGCGCCGATGTCATCAAGGTCGAGCCGCCCGGCGGCGATGCGGCGCGCCAAATCGGACCGTTTCTTGACGACCAGCCGCATCGGGATCGCAGCCTGTTCTTCTGGTTCTACAACCTCAACAAGCGCTCGCTGACGCTGGATTTGAATACTCGCAAGGGCGTCGAGATGTTCTCGCGGCTGGCGCAGTCGGCCGACCTTGTGATCGAAAGCTTCGCGCCCGGACGGATGGCCGGATTGGGGCTGGGCTGGGAGCGTCTGCATGCCATCAATCCCGCGTTGATTCTGTGCTCGATTGCGCCTTTCGGACAGACCGGGCCTTACCGCGATTACCAGGCCGAGGACTCGGTGCTGGCGGCGTTGGGCGGGATGCTGTACGTGTGCGGTTATCCAGGCGATCAACCGGTGCGGCCGGTCGGTCTGCAGGCCTACCATCCGGGCAGTTATTACGCCGTGATCGGCATCATGGGCGCGCTGTTTGCGCGGTCCAACAACGCCTCCGGCCAGTGGGTTGACGTCAGCATCCAGGAATCGACGGCGTCGGCGGTGGAGCATCTGGCGGGGCGTTATTTTGGCGACCACGACGTCCCGCGGCGTTACGGCCCGATGCATTGGATGCGCGGGTTCAGGGTCGCGCGATGCCGCAACGGTTATGTGATGCATTCCATTTCGGGCGATTGGAATACGCTGCTGGAGTGGATCAAAAGCGACGGCAATGCGCAGGAGCTGATCCGGCCGGAATGGAACGAAGACGCTTACCGCAGGGCCAACTTCGAGCGCCTGTATGCAATCCTGGACGACTGGGTAAAGGACAAGGATCGCGACGAGCTCGCCGCGCGCGCCCAGACCCTGCGCCTGCCCTATGCCGCCGTACGTTCATTTGACGAGCTGTCGTCCGACGAGCAACTCGCCGCCCGCGGCTACTTCGTCGAGGTCGAGCATCCCGAACTCGGGCGCAAATTTCGCTATCCAGGTGCACCGTGCGTTTTCAGCGCCACGCCATGGCGGGTTTACCGGCGTCCGCCGCTGCTGGGTGAGCATACGGCGGAGATTCTCGAACGGGAACTTGGTATTGGCGCGGAGGCATTGGCCGCCCTGCGCGCGGATAAGGTGATCTGAGATGTCCGATTTGCCGCTGCAAGGAATACGAATACTCGATTTTACCTGGGTGTTGGCGGGGCCGGTTGCGACCCGGATCCTGGCCGCGATGGGCGCCGAAGTGATCAAGGTCGAGCGCAAGTCCGGCTTTATCGCCACCGCCAAGGGAATCCACGGCGACTTGAACCGCGACAAGCTTTCGATCGCGCTCAACATGTCGGCCCCCGGCGCAATCGAACTGGCCCATCGGATCGTCAAAGTCAGCGACCTGGTAATCGACAACTTTTCCGCCCGCGTCATGCGCCAGTGGCAGATGGATTACGATAGCCTGGTCAAAATCAAGCCCGACATCGTCTGTCTGAGTATGTCAGGTTTCGGACATACTGGCCCGCGTGCCGGCTACGTCAGTTTCGGTCCGACCTTGCAGGCCTTTACCGGCTTCACCCTGAATATGGCCGATCAGCAGGGCCGGCCCGCAGGCTTCAGCTACTCGTATTCGGATTCGGCCGCCGGATTCACCGGCGCGATGGCCGCCCTGTTCGGGTTGTGGCGCCGCCGCCAAACCGGTCAGGGACAGTTCATCGATTTCGCCCAGTTCGAAGGTCTGGTGAGCCTCGTCGGTCCCTCCCTGCTCGATATGTCCGTCAACGGCCGCAATCACGTCGCGCCGGGTTGGCGCGCG
Organism: uncultured Pseudomonadota bacterium; assembly: GCA_963805995.1. Taxonomy (GTDB): domain Bacteria; phylum Desulfobacterota; class Binatia; order Binatales; family Binataceae; genus JAJPJA01. The sequence goes on from CAWDWL010000044.1 coordinate 32,119, forward strand.
CAGGAAGCACCGGCCGCACCGCATGGCGCCTACCGATGCCGCCCCAGAGGCGATGATAATGACCGCTGGTTGGTAATCGCGGTGCGCTCGCATGACGAGTGGACGCGTTTTGTGCGGGCTATCGGCTCGCCCGATTGGGCCGCGCGGCCGCAATTCGCCACGCTATACCTGCGGACGCAGAACCACGAGGATCTCGACGCGCTGATCGGAGCGTGGGCCGCTGGCCAGGATGCCGAAGCGGCGATGGCAACGCTGCAGAGCGCCGGAGTGGCCAGTGGATTGGCGGCCAACGCCGAAGACTGCTGCGCGCGCGACCCGCAGCTCAAGTCGCGCGGCTTCTGGCCGGCAGTCAGCCTGCCCGAAGGCGGCCAGACCCAGGTCTGCGGAATCCCGTTCAAGCTTTCGGGCACGCCGGTTGGAGTCCGCCGATGCGCACCGATCGCGGGAGAGAGCAACGATTACGTATTCGGCGAGTTACTCGGACTCAGCCGCGCCGAGCGCGATGAATTGATCGCGCGGAAAATCCTATGGCCCTGAGCGCTGCGCTTGAGCCCGTGTATCCTTGCGTTGACGTCCGGCGGCGATCTGGAGTACTGACGGCTCATGGTTTCGGCTTGGCAACGCCATGCCGCGAGAGCCTTCCCAAGTCTCGCAAAGGACAAAACGTATGAGCCTCGATGAGAACAAATTCATCTCCGCCGACGGTCACGTGATGGAGCCTGCTGATCTGTGGGTTACACGCATGGATAGGCGGTTTCGCGATCGTGCGCCACGGGTCGAGTCGCGCGAAGATGCCGACTATCTTTTAATCGAGGGACTAGCTGCGGCCGCGGTCACCGACCTGATCGGGACGATGGCCAACGAAAAGGCCGAGGGCAAGCCGATCCTCGCCCGCAATCACAATCGCTACGCGGACGTAAGGGCGGGCGCGCTCGATCCGCTGCTGCGCCTCGAAGATCAGGACCTCGACAACCTCAGCGCCGAGGTCGTCTATCCCAACGACGCGATGTTTCTGTATGCGGCGCCCGACCTCGAGTATCGGCGCGAGTGCCTGCGCGCGTACAACTCCTGGCTGGCGGAATACTGCGCGGCGGCGCCCAACCGAATCCTGGGCGTGGGGATGCTGCCCGCGGGCGAGCCGATCCAATGGTCCATCGACGAGGCGCATCGGTGTGCCAAGCTGGGGCTGAAATCCGTGATGCTGCCGGCGGATCTGCCCAGAATTCCTTACGGCGATCCGCGCAACGCTCCCCTTTGGGCGGCGCTCCAGGACCTGGGCATGCCGGTGGCATTCCATAACGCCGCGAGCGAGCGTTTCGACGCGGATCAGTTCCCGCCAACGGCGGGCGGAACCATGATGGCGACGGTGCATCTCAAAATTGCCGGCCAACTGCGCACCTTCGCAAGCTTGATATCCTCCGGGGTTGCCGCCTCCTATCCCAGGCTGCGTTTCGTGATTGTCGAGGGCGGTATCGGCTGGATCGCCGCGGTGACCCGGCTGATGGACCATTGGTGGGAAGACCACCATCTGTGGTTGGAGCCGCGCCTGGAAGAAAAGCCCAGCGCCTACGCGCGCCGTCAGTTCTATCACACCTTTGAGGACGACAAGGCCGGTTTGATGCATCTGCCGATGCTCAATGCGGACGGATTGATGTGGGGTTCAGACTATCCTCACACCGAAGGTACGTTTCCGCATTCCAGGACGCAGATCGCCAAGGACTTCGCCGACCTGTCGCCCGGCGTGACCCGCAAGATCATCAGGGAAAACGCCGCCCGGCTGTATGGGATAAATTAGCCGGCCAGCGAGACCGGGGGTGCGCAACGACGCGTCTTCCGGCCCGCTGTCCCTGACCGATCAAAGGGTGGGGTCATAGGCGCTAACTTAAAGGTCCGGAGTACAAGCCAGTGGGGCGGGCGTCCCATGCCCGCCGCTCAGCCATGCAGCGGCCGCACCCGTCGATAAAGTAGCTATAGCTAAAGGGCGAAGACACCCAGCGGGCAATCTTATTGTGGCTAGGAGGCGCGGGTTTGTTCCCTCTCCCACGTTTCGTTGTGGGAGAGGGCGAGAGTCAGGGTTCTGATACACCTCAAGCAAGGTCAAACGCACTGGCGCACAGGAAGATCCTGCATGCGTGACATATCTTTGCCGGGCCGCATCTGCACCCTCACCCGGCGCGTGACTTGCTGGCGCAAATCGCGCGCCGACCTCTCCCTGCCCGCGCCTGCGGTACTCACGTCCGCACGCGCGGGCGAGGTGGGTCCTGACCACGCCAGCTAGCTATTGGGGAGCACCACGATGGCGTGACCGGGGCAGGTCGGCGCGCCGTGCTGATTGACCACGTCAACCTTCAGATAGACGCGATTCTCGCCGTCCTCGACGCGCTTGTCGGTCACCGTGCCGGTTACGGTCAGCACATCATTTTTCTGATTGATGGCGCGGAACTGGCACTCCAGTTCGCGGATTTCGGCTTCATCGCCGGCCCATTCACGCAACGCATTAAGGATATAGGCAAAGCGCAGATTGCCCATTCCGAACGCGCCCTGCTCATTGGCGGCCGCGCGTCCGGCCTCGTCGTCCATGTGTATCGGGATGAACTCGTCGTTGACCGCGGCGTAGCGGTTCCAGTTCATGAAGTCGGTCTTGCGCGACCAGGCCGGAATCGTGTCGCCGACCTTAACGTGTTCGAAGTGGATGTTAATCGCCATCTTGTAGCCCTTTCAATACCAGATGAAAGTCTGGACGTGGCGCTTCACCAATTGATCGTGCTGGTTCCACCACTCGGTTTCCGTGTAGAAGAACAGCGTCAGGCCCAGGCGGGTCCGCGTCTCATTCCAGTCGCGCACGCGGTGACGGGCGCGAATGACGTCGTCGGGGCGCATCGGCTGGAAGTACGTATCGATCTGACCGCCATTCATTCCGCGCCGTTCCCTGGGGCGGCTTCCTCCGGCTCCGCGGTCCGCCGGATCATCGTTTTTGATTGGCCAGGCGAAGGGGTTGAAATCCTGCGGGGCGATGATGCCGCCCCAGCGCGTCGTGCGGGCGTATTCCTCGTCCCAAAACAGCCGCGGTGGCGTCTTTGGCCAATAGATCGCGATCGCAAATTTGCGAATGTCCGATAGTGATATAGGGAACGATGTTTCGTCGTGTCCCCAGATGCCTTGGCGCTTGATCATCTCAGGGGTGACGAGAGTTTCAACTTGATCCACCATCGCTTGGGCGCCTCCAGCCCCGGTTTACGCCGCCGATGATACTCCAAAATATCGCGTTGCGCCTCCTGGTTTTATGACTTGCGGCGTCTCCCTCGGCTCCTTCTTCAAGGCCCCTGAAGAGCAGATCGCGATTCGAAAAAGCTGCAAAGTCCTGTTTTGATCGATTATGAGTTGACTTATGAGACGGGGAGCACTCGGGTGCATGTGGTACGATGATTGAAAAGCATAGACAAGCGTAGTAGCGTCTGAGCCTTCCGAAGCCGGAGCTGCTTTACTCACGATATTGAAATGAATAAATCCCTGCGCAAATTACTTCGATTATGTGCGAATGCGGTGGCCGTGGTACTCGCCGTCGCGGGCCTGGCCCTGTTGATGGGGCCGCATGCATTTAACCTTCCCGGGTCGAACCTGGCGCTGGCCCAGGGCTCTGCTGGCTCCTCAAACTCGTTCCACGAAGCTGAAGATGAGGGCGAGGTGTCCGGACGCGAGATGTATTGGGCCAGCCGGCGAGGGCTGCAGTTTGGAGTGCCCAAGGGCGCCTACAGAACCGCGACGGCGCAAAAGTCACGGATGGAAGCGGCTGCCGCGATGAATGTGCGCGGCCGGGCATTGACCGGCGGCTCCACCCCGGGATTGACCTGGAACTTCATCGGTCCGCTGCCAATCCTGGGCGGTCTGCCGAATTTCGGCGGCCTCATCACCGGCGCCCCGCTGGCCAACTCGCAGGGGCGAGTCACCGCGGTTGCGGCCGATCCTGCTACTCCGGGCCGATTGTTCGTCGGTACCGCCGGCGGCGGGGTCTGGATGACGAATGATGGCGGCAACACCTTCGAGCCAATCTTCGACGACCAGCCATCGCTGGCGATCGGCTCGATCGCACTTGATCCCAAGACCAGCCCGGTAACGATTTACGTCGCGACCGGGGAGGGTAACGGGAGCGACTCGTATTACGGTCAGGGGATCTTCAAATCAGTCAATCTGGGGATCACCTGGTCGCAACTTGGGATCGGAATCTTTGACCGCGTGGCTTTTACCCGGCTTGCGATCGATTCCAACAGTCCGCCGCATCTGTTCGCCGCAGTCACCGCCGCCAATAGCCTCAACCGCGCCGACGCGAATTTTCGCGAGACCGATTCGGCCAACCAGGGATTATGGCGATCGACTGATGACGGACTCACCTGGGAACAATACGGTTTCTCGACCTTTAGCTGCATTCGGGGCGTCAAAGCCAATCCGTGCCCCGCCGATGACGTCGTGATCGACCCCAGCAATCCCAACTACGTCTTTGCCGCCATCGACCGGGACACGGTTCATCGATCAACCGATGGGGGAAATACCTGGGAGGCCATGTCTTTCCCTGGAATTTCGCCCACGCCGAATCAGATGGGACGCCAGAGCCTGGCGATCTCGCCCAGTTCGCCGGGGACGGTGTACGCGATGCTGGGGGCGTTGTCCGGAAGCGATTACGTCGGGTTCTTCCGATCTTCGGATTCGGGCGCGCACTGGACCGCCGGCACTGTGCCCACAGTAACGTTGGGGGATACCAATATCGACGGCAGCGCTGGCGGCTTCGCGCAATCCTCTTATGACCAGGTACTCACTGTTCTGCCTGATAATCCGGACCACCTCTATTTCGGCGGCGTCGGTCCCTATGCGTCAACGGATGCCGGACTGACCTGGAAATTCCTGGCCGGCGCAGTCGGTGCAACCGCGCCGGCCAGTCACGCGGACCAACACGCCGCAGCGGTCGATCCTTTCAACGGCGACTTTGTCTATGTCGGCAACGACGGTGGGTTTTATAGTATTGATCTGGCCAAAGACGTATGGACCCCACTCAGTTTCGGATTCAGTGCCGGACAGATCCAGGCTATTGGACCGAACCCAGCGGACAACACCAAGTTGATTGCCGGCTTTCAGGACAATGGCACGCAAATTTATAGCGGCTCGCAGGGATGGCCCGTAGGCGGGGGAACGGAACTGTCGGGTGGAGGGACCGAGACCGGCGACGGGGGCTTTGCGTTATTCGATCAGGTCGATCCCGACGTCGTCTATCATACCTTTGCGAGCGGCACCAAATTGGGCGCATTCCCCAACCTGTCGACCTCGATCAACGGCGGCGCCAACTGGGACACTTCTCCTACAAACGCCATTGGTGCGGTGATGCAGACCGCCAAGGACGCCGGCGCTGCCTTCTACCCACCGCTGGCTGTCGACCCAGCCGTGCCCTTTCGCGTTCTGATCGGCGCTCAGGGTGCGTATGTTTCCACCGATGGGATGACGAGCTGGAGCCCGCAGACGAGCCAGGTTCTGACCGCGGGCTGTGGCGATTCCGAATGTGCGCTCAGCGACCTTGAATTCGGCGCCGATCATAGCCACGCCTGGTCACTGTCGGGCCAACTCCCAGCCCTTCCCGAGACATTTCCGTTTAAGGTCTTCAACACCGCTCAGGCCGATCTCAACGGTGGCGCAGCGTGGACAGACGTTACGAAAAATCTGCCCTTGGACCCCACCAAGACTCAGGGCAGCTCGATCGCGCCCAATCCCAACAACGTCAATGACGCCTACCTGGGGGTGTCCGGCTTCACGTCCGTGACCGGAATCGGCCATGTCTTTCGCACCACGGACTTCGGCGCCAGTTGGGCGCGCAGTGACGGCGCAGGCGGCGCTGCGTCACTGCCGGATGTGCCGGTCATAAAAATGCTGGTCGACCGCCGCGACGTCTCCGGCAACACTATCCTGGCCGGCACCGACATCGGCGTCTTCAACAGTACCGATGGCGGCGGCACCTGGGCATCCCTTAATTTGGGAGGAACTATGCCCAATGTGCCGGTCTTCGATCTGGCACAAAACTATAACGGTATGATTTTCGCGGGCACTCATGGGCGTGGCGCCTACCAGTTACTACCGGTAACGAACGCCCCGTTCAGCCCCGGCGCCTTTCAAATCAGCGGGACTATGAGCGTCTCGCACGACAGCGCTACTACCTTGCCCAACGGCAAAGTCCTGATCGTCGGAGGCACTGACCCGACCACTTTTGGCGCCTATAACACCGCTGAACTGTACGATCCTTCGGTTTACGCCTTCACGGCGGCTGCCGATCTCCCTGCAACCTCCGATGCCCCCGACGGGACGCGCGACGGCGAAACCGCTATCCGGCTGGCCAATGGCCAAGTGTTGCTTGCGGGTGGGCTTACCGAAAACACCTCGACCTTTATCGATACCGTACTTCAAAGCTCCCTACTCTATGACCCCGACAGCGACACGTTCGAAGTTACCGGAGCAATGACTACTCCCCGCTGGACCGCGCCCGGCGTCTTGCTGGCCGATGGCAGGGTCCTGATCGCGGCCGGGGCGTCTGAGAGTGGTGGCGGCGCCTTCCATTCCTTGATCAGCGCCGAGATCTTCGACCCCAAGACCGGTACCTTTAGCGCTACCGGCAACATGCATAGCCATCGCTACAACCCCACGCTAACTTTACTGCGCGACGGCACGGTGCTGCTCGCCGGAGGGGTGGACACATTCGTCTTCCCGACGGACCCGCTCAACGCCGAGATTTACGACCCCAAGGCGGGAACATTCTCGCAGTTGAAAGCGATCCCCAATGCCGATGATAGCGATACGGCCACGATGCTGAGCAATGGTCAGGTTCTATTCACCGGCGGCAGGGATACCAGCGGCAGCTATATCGCGACCGCGCAACTGTACGATCCAATCAAGCAGACCTTCGTGGCGACCGGGAACATGAACACGACCCGTGTGGGCCACAGTGCGACCCTGCTGCTCAACGGGAAGGTGCTGATAGCCGGCGGCGAAGACGAGAGCCTCAATACCCTCGATAGCACTGAACTCTACGATCCGGCCACAGGGATTTTCACTCCGGCCGCGAATATGCATACAACGCGCAGCGGCCAGTTTGTCGCGCGGCTTGGGACTGAGCAGGTTCTGATCGGCGGCGGTGTCACTGGACCCGACGCTTCCAGTAACTATCCGCCTCTGAGTAGTTCGGAGATTTATCAACCGGTGCAGCCGGCGGCCGCATCGCCCGCTCCGACCCCAGCGTTTCAACCGACGCCTCCGGTAATCAAGCCGACCCCGACCCCAACGCCAACCCGCACACCAACCGACACCCCCACCGAGACTCCGACGGAGACTGCGGAGGTGAAGCCTACGCCAACGCCCACGCCGGCGCCTACTAAGACCCCGACCCGGACGCCGACCCATACTCCGAAGCCGACGCCGACCCATACTCCGAAGCCGACCGCGACGCAGACTCCGAAGCCAACCGCGACGCATACCCCGAAACCGACGCCGACTCCGAAGCCGACCGCGACCCCGACTCCAAAGCCCGGCACTCCGATAATCAGCAGCATCCCTGCAGTAATTCAGGCTGGTGGCGCCTTTAAGATTATCGGGTTGAATTTCACCGCAGGTTCGGAGGTCAACCTGTTCGTGTCCACGTCGGGTGGGGTGATCAACGCCGGTCCGTTGATTCCGGCCGCGCGCACACTTCCCACCCAGCTTACCGTCGACATCCCCGCCACAACGCCTTTGGGCAAAGGATTCGCCGACGTTCAGGTGGTTAACACAGACAAAGGATTCCTGGTGTCCAATGCGGTTCCGGCCCTGCTCGAGGGTGCCGCCGCGGCCGGCATCCCGAGCATCACCAGCATAAACGGAGTCGGTCTGGCGGCTACCAGCAGCGACCCGAGCTACGCAACCGACAACGTGGAGACGGTCGTGCCACAGGGGTTGACGGTAAAACTGGGCGGCGGCGGTTTCGACGTCGCCAACGGCGCCGCGGTCGATCTGTTCTGCGCGTGTCCGGGCGGCAAGATCGCCACGATATTTCTGAGTCCTGGCGACCCGCGACTCACCGCCGCGCAACTAAGTGTCGTGATTCCCGCCGGCACTCCCACCGGGCCCGGATCGTTCGTGGTGAGCAACGCCGGCGCGGCCAAGGACTTCGCCAAGAAGAGCAATGCGGTCTCGGTGCCGATCGGACAGCAGATCACGCTGACTTCGGTGGTCCAGGCCGGGAGCACGATCACGGTTACGGGCACCGGATTCTCAACGCTGACGGTGATCAACTTCTTCAACTTGCAGCCCAAAGGCGTCGTGAACTTGGGCGGGCTTGGAGCGGGGGGCTCGGCGAATATCCCGCTGAGCCTGGTCAACTCGGACAAATTCACTTTCTCGAAGCCGGCAGGTTCGGTGCCCGGCCCTGCATACGTGCAGGCGCTCAATCCGCCCTTCGTGCCGTTCACCAGCAGCGGCAACAGCCCCGCTGGAGCTTTAACGCTTAAATAAGCGCCGGGACTAAACCGGCGACAATCCGTCCAGGCGCTGCGAACGTCGGACGGAATGAGGGCGCGCACGTCCGTCACACCCAGGTCTTGGCCGGGCCGATGCCCGGCCATTGCAAGGTTTGCAAACAGCTTGATTTCGCCTCGCACTCGGTGAAGTTTAGAGGTCAATTCGAATTTGCCGGATAGGCAGGAGAGATCCGCGTGATCCCAGTGCGCTATAACCTTCGTAGTCTGATGGTGCGCCGCACGACCTCTCTCATGACGGCGCTGGGCGTGGCCCTGGTCGTGATGATCGTGTTTATTCTGCTCGGCTTCACCGCCGGCCTGCAGCGGACGATGCTACAGTCCGGCGCGGGCGGCGCCTGGATTATCCTGAGCCGCGGCGTCACGTCCGAGCCCGGCAGCTACATCACGCGCGAGCAATACGAAATCCTCAGGAGTCGGCCCGAGATCGCGGCCGACGGCTCCGGGCAGCCGATGATTTCGCCCGAAGCGGTGACCGGCTTCGATGCGACCGCTGATAGCGTTGCATCCAATAGCGGGTTCGCGTTCTTGCGCGGGGTTTATCCGGTTGCCTACCAGGTGCATCGCAATATGCGCATTGTCAGCGGACGCTGGCCCGCGCGCGGTCAGAGTGAGATGGCGATCGGACGCAAGCTCGCCATCCGCTATCCCAATCTCACGCCATCTCATCGGATCCGCTTCGGCCGCCGGATGTGGACTATCGTAGGTATCTTTGCCGACGGCGGCAGCACGCGCGAGTCGGAAGTCTGGACCGACCTCGATGTCATGCAACAGGACATCCGCTACGCCAACGGGTTCGCCTCCTTGCACGTAGTGCTCAAACCGGGAATGGAGGACAGCCTGAAGCAGGGTCTCACCCGCGACGCCCGATTGAAGGTCGACCTGACCTCCGAGCGGGAGTTCTATACCGCGCAGTCCAAACTTGCCGACCAACTGCGCGCGCTGGGCCTGGTGGTGGCCGCGATCCTGGGAATCGGCGCCGCCTTTGGCGGGATGAACACCATGTACGCCGCTGTGGCCCGGCGCGGCAAGGAGATCGGCGTGCTACGCGCGCTGGGCTTCAGCCGCACCGACGTGCTGATCGGATTCGTCATCGAGAGCGTCGCCCTGGCGGTGGTTGGCGGTGTCGTGGGAGAATTACTCGGCTTGGGCATCGCCGCCGTCACCGGCCTGTTCAGCCGCCAGATGAAGGCCGGGATGTTTATTTTCTCGTTTTCTCTTTCGCCCGCGGCGTTTACCTGGAGCCTGGCAGCGGCGGTGTTGATCGGTGCATTAGGTGGTTTGCTGCCGGCGTGGCGCGCCGCCCGGCTCGGCGTGATCACCTCACTGCGCGAGGCCTGAAAAAACTTTCGGCATCTGGATTATGAATCTGGGCACGCTGGTCATCCGCAATGCACGCCGCAACCTGCGGCGGACGATTCTCACGGGGTTGACGGTGGCTCTGTCAACGCTGATCTTCGCCGTGCTGGTGGCGGTGCCGGCTTCGATGGATCAGATCATCAAGGATGCCTCGACCAGTTTGCGGGTCCTGGTCAACAACCGCACCGGTCCCTGGTATGGGCTTCCGGCACGATACTGCGACGAGATTTTGCGCGCGCCAGGGGTCAAGGCCTGTCTGTCGTTTTCGGGATGGTTTGGGGCCTACCGCGATCCCCAGGACGTGATTCTGGCCTTTGCCGTGAGTCCGGTGAATTCGGTAGTGGCCGACGTGGTGCCCGACTATGGCATTACGCGGGCGGCCCTGACGGCCTTCGGCCAGCAGCGGCGCGCGGCCTGGGCCGGCACGCTGCTGATGAAGCACAACGGATGGAAGATCGGCCAGCAGATCATGTTGCGCGGCACCGACGCCGGTCATCTTACGCTGAGCTTCATACTGGTCGGTGAAATTCCGTCCAAGCATTATCCCAATACCTTTATCTTCAGGCGCGATTACCTGGAGGAGGTGCTCAAGGCCAACGGTCAGCCGGTCGGCGACCCCTGGTTCCTGATGGCGCGCGTGGGCAGCGCCGCGCAGATCCCCGCCGTGATCAAGGCGATCGACGATCATTTCCATAACTCGGACTTCGAGACCCGCACCGTTACCGAGAGCGATTCCATCGCGAGCGGACTGTCGGAACTGGGAGATGTGCGCGGGATCGTTTACAGCTTGAGCCTGGTGGTGTTGCTCACGGTCCTGTTGATTTCGGCCAATTCGATGGCGATGACGGTGCGCGAGCGGATGGGCGAGGTCGCAGTCATCCGCACCTTGGGGTTCAGCCGCCTTCAGGTAGCATTTCTGCTGTTCGGGGAGTGTGCGCTGATCGGCCTTGCGGGCGGCTTGCTCGGCGCCGGCATCGCGCTGTGGCTGTTCGGGCCGGGCATGACCCTGGGCGCGGTGCTCGGCGGGGTCGGATACTTGTGGGTCAGCCTCGGAGTCGCGCTGGAGGCGCTCGGGGTCGCCGTCACCCTATGCGTCCTGAGCGGCCTGTTACCGATTCTCGCCGCGGTCCGCACCGCCCCCGCGATCGCCATCCGCGAAGTGGTCTAGAAAATGCCCTTCCAGTGATAATGCGATCCGGGCGCGAGCGTGGCGGAGCGGTAATTTCCAGACGTCTATATTTTAAGTCATCCTGAGCGAAGGCTGCCGGAGTCGAAGGATAAACGCGAAGCGATTCGTCTGCAGCGAGCAGAGCAAAGAATCGCTTCACATAGATCCCTCGACACGGCTCGCGTTGCTCGCCGGCTCCGGATGACACCCTCACAAAATGTAGAAATCGCTACAACGACGCGTAAAGCGCGTCGAGCAACGCTGTCACTCGCGGATCGAGCAGGGGCTGCGAACCCATCTGATTCATCACATAGGCAAATCCAATCTTGGCATCGGGATCGGCGATGCCCAACGAGCCGCCCGCGCCGCTATGGCCGAAGGTCCGCGGATTGGGTCCGTAACGCGCCGCCGGCTGCGTCAGCCGATAGCCCAGCCCGAAGCGCATCGGAATATTGGCCACGGCGTCAACACCTTCGGATTGTTCCTCGTAACACCGCTCGATCTGTTGCGGACTCAGGATACGCACGCCGTCAAGTTCACCGCCGCGCGCCAGGGCGCCGTAAAAGCGCGCGAGCGCGCGGGCGTTAGTATGACCATTGGCCGCGGGGACTTCCGCGCCCCGCCATGCGCGGGAGTTGACCGCGCTCAGGCGCATCGCGCCGGGCGGATTGTTCATCGCCTTCGCGCTCATCGACTCGGGATCGATGCTCGCCAACGGATTGGACTGGCCCGGCGCGGGCGCCGGCGCCGCGATGACCTCGGCGCAGCGCACATCGTCGCGCGCGTCGAGTCCGATATGGAAATCGATTCCAAGCGGACGCGCGATTTCGTCGCGGCAATACGCTCCGGGACTTCTGCCATCGACGCGCCCGATGACCTCGCCAATCAGATAGCCGAAAGTCAGAGCGTGATAGCCGTGCTTCGTTCCCGGCTCCCACCACGGCTCCTGCTCAGCCAGCGCCGCCGTCATCACTGCCCAATCAAGCAACGCGCCGGCGGGCAGAGTTTTGCGCACGGCCGGCAGACCCGCGCGATGGCTCAGCAGCCAACGTACCAGGATGTGCTCCTTGCCGGCCTGCGCGAATTCGGGCCAATAGCGCGCGACTGGAGCGTCAAGGTCCACGCGCCCCTGGTCAACCAGCCGGTTAAGGCAGGTCGCGGCGACGCCCTTCGTCGCGGAGTAAACGTTAACGATAGTGTCGCGGGTCCACGGCCGGGTCCGCTGCCTGTCGGCATAGCCGCCCCACAAATCGACCACCGGCCGGCCATCGATAGTAATCGCAACGGCAGCACCAACGTCGCCCCGCTGCGCGAAGTTCTCCGCAAAGGCCTCGCGCACCCGCTCGAACCGTGCATCGCATTGTCCCTCGATTCCGATCTCCGCCATGATTCGTGCCTCCGCGTGAGTGCCTTATCACATACCGCACGGAGCGTGCATGGTCGAACCGGCAGAATCCGGGCGGAGGTCTCGCCGGCTCTGACGAAGGCGTCAAATATTTTCAATCGTGCAATTCTGAGTCATCTACCAGCTCAAAGAACGAGGTATTCGTGATCTTGGGCTGGGCGGGCCGTTGGTAAGCCCTGATTCGGTCTCTTCACGAATTCCGGGAGAATACGTTTCAGGAGCGAGGGCGGTGATGACGGTCCTGCCCATGCGGCGGCCCAATTTGATTGCTGCGGAGCCGCGGCAAAAATATTAGCTATTCGCAGCCGTCTGGCCTGTAGAAGCAGGTACGTCGGGCGGCTATTAATTAGTTCCACCGGCCGGCCAATCCGTTTCGGATCGGAGACTCGATACCAGCGACCGCGCACGCTACTCTCGCAGGCAAAAATGTCCTCCAGCGTGAACCCGTTGTCTTCGGAGAACGCACGGAAGAACAATTCCGGGCTGAACTGGTAGAACCCGTGCCCCATCCAGTTGTTACAAATCGTCGTAGCCAGAAAATGACCGCCAACGGCGACCATTTCCATCGCGTTTTTGAGCGCCTGCGGATAGTTGAAAACATGCTCCAGCGTGCCACAGTCAATGACGACGCTAAAGCGATTTTTGAGCTCCTCGGGAATTGGCAGGTTCATGTCATGGATAACATTGGCGCCCTCATAGTCGGAACAATCCAATGAAGCGACATCCGCGGCCCCGAACTTGATCAGCATGGGCTCGATATACCGTGCATCGAACCAGCTTGGGAGCTCATCAGGTACACTCTGGCCGAACGCTCGAAAGATTTCTGCCGCTTGCTTTGGGGTAAGTCCAGAGAAATTTTGACGGCCGATCATCATTGGCCGCGCATATGAAACACCCCTGCGTCTTGCATTCAGGAGCAAGCGCAGACATTGAGCATCGATACCCATTTTTTGTCCGTTTAAGCTCTGTTCTATTAAATCAAGCCGGCATTTCCATTTTGCATCCCGATACAGACTCCTACCGACCCAAGGCGGTTGCAAAGGCAAAAGTTGAGCCCAGGCTGAATCTAATGAGCTTCCCGCGGCGCCGCAACGCGGCCAGTCGAATAGCTTTTATTTTTTCACGATGAAAGCGTGCCGACTTAATGGCATTTGAGCCAAACGCTCAGCGGCTTGCCGCTTGGCGAGAAATTCGTGAACGGCTCGAGAACATCCATCCCACGAGTAATAATCGTCGATCAGGATCAACCCGTTGACTGCCACACTGTCCCACAATTTCTCAAGGCAAATCGAAGTAGATGAGTACCAATCTGCATCAAGACGCAAGATCGCGATGGATGGCGGATTGAAGCCGGGGAGAGTGTTCTCGAACAATCCCTTGGTGACATGCACGATCCCGGTTGGGCATCTGGTCATGCGAATCGTGGCTTCGAATTCCTCCAACGAAGCGTAACAATTGCCCGACCTTTGCCGGAGCAGCGTCTCGGATTGCCATCGATTGGCCGCTGGTCCATCGATTTCTTGCGCCGGTGGCAAACCCTCGAAGGAGTCGAAGAAATGGTAATGCCGATCGTTTCCACCTACCTCTATCATTCCAGCCGACATTCCGCCCCGCCAGGTACCGCACTCGACGATTGCGCCAGTTCTGAGGGCTTCGTCATCAAGCGATCGGGCAATCAAGGCCAGGTTCTCGGCATACGCGAGCGCGGGAACCATGGTCCGGTCGCGGTACTTGTGATGCAGCCGCAGGTACGCGAGGAGTCTCACCAGGTACTTGGCATTGTCCGAATTCAATCGTGACACGCAGTCTTCTTAGCATACCGTGGATATTCGCTGAATCCGCTCACGCAGTTTGACCCGCAGGTGGGTCGCGATGGGCCGCGCGTAGGGACAATCACTGCGAGACGCGACTGCGTTGTATCCCGTCCCTTCGAGCCACCACACCACTTGCCGCGGGCTAGCCCGCGGACCGAAACTGGTCGGCCATCGGGGTCGCGCCCAAGCGCTGGGCGGGTTGTCCACGACCACTGCGGTGCGGCGCTGGCGGCAAAGGTCCTGGCCCTTGGGCCACACGGCCGTATCCCGCATGATGCCGATGACAGAGGACACCCGCGCTGATGCCTCACGAAACCCGGTGGCCGATCCGTGGCCCGCGTCGGCCGCTAGTGGGGCGCGCGGCAGGTCGTCGGTCAACAATTGATCCACTTGTGCGAGGGCCAACTCCGGCTTGGTCGGGAAACCAATTTGCTCCGGGACTCCGGCCGCTCGGCGGTGGGCGCTAACGGAGCGCGCCGCGCCCAAGCCATATCGGCACGATGCAGATCGCGCCGTAGCGCGAATCGCGATGGGACTCATCCAGCGGCCTCAGCGAAGCGACTCCGGGGCGCCCTGCCCCTTTGGCAACCGTGCCGGCGGATGGGGCGGCTAGGGATGGCCCCCCTGAGAACCGGCGATTGTGCGTTACAGGTTATCTAAAGAGTTCGCGCGCGCGTGTTACGGGTTGGGTGACCAGAAAATATTGGTAGTTACATCGAGAATTTTCGGGGTTAGTATATGGATTCGACACCGTACCGCGGGCTAAGATATTTCAAAATGCACGCTGATGACCTTAAGAAACGAATCGAGCACGGTCTGCCTGGGGCTCATGTCGAGGTGCGCGATTTCACTGGCGGCGGCGATCACTTTGAAGCTTTGGTCGTGAGCCAGGACTTTGAGGGGAAGTCGCTGGTGGAGCGCCATCAGGCGGTTTATGGCGCGCTGGGTGACGCCATGCGCGCAGAGATTCATGCCTTGACCCTGAAGACGTTGACGCCGGCCCAGCATCAGCAGCGCGGGTAATGCAAGTGACCAAGTCGGAAACCGTCGCCGGCCGGCGCGCGCGGAAGTAGCGGAGGAATTCAAAAATGGCGCAAGACGCAATCGAACGTATCCAGAGCGCGATTTCCAACAACAAGATCATGATTTTCATGAAGGGAACCGCCAGTTTTCCGCAATGCGGATTTTCCGCCGCCACCGTCCAGGTCTTCGAGCAACTCGGCGTCCCGTTCGAAACCGCCGACGTGCTGAGCGATCCGGAACTGCGCGACGCGATCAAACGCTATAGCAACTGGCCCACCATCCCCCAGGTTTTCGTCGGCGGCAAATTCGTCGGCGGATGCGATATCGTGCGGGAGATGTACGAGAACGGCGAGTTGAAGAGCCTGGTCGACTCAGCCCTGAAGAGCTAGCCGCCCGGGGGTCATACCTGGCGCGGCTCGACCGCGCCGCGCGTAATCTTCCTCACCAAACCGCGTTTGCCAGCCCAATGGCGGCCCGCGGCATGGCATGCTGCGGACCGGTGTAATATCGTTGCCTTGAGGATGTCGCAGTGAAGGCCGGCGAGGAGTTCTTCAACCTATACAATCACGATTTCGTCCGGGTTGCGGTCGCTCTTCCCTCGGTTAAGGTCGCCGATCCGACCTTCAATGGCTTTCAGACCGTCGAGATGATCGCGCAGGCGGCGCAGCGCAAGGCGCTGGTGGTCCTGTTCCCGGAGCTCGGAATTTCCGCCTATTCCTGCGAGGACCTTTTCCATCAGCGCGCCCTGCTCGAAGGCTGCCGCGCCGAATTGGCGCGGATCGTCAAGGCGAGCCAATCGTTCGCGACTGTAAACGTGGTTGGCGCGCCCATCCAGGTCGACCACCTGTTGTTCAACTGCGCGGTCGTGATCCATCGCGGTCGCATTCTGGGCGTGGTCCCGAAAACCTATCTGCCCAATTACCGGGAATTTTACGAGCTGCGCCAATTCACTCCGGCGGACCATGCCGTGAGGGACACTATCGAACTATGCGGCCAATCCGACATTCCCTTCGGTAACCGGCTGTTGTTCGAGGCCGATGGGCAGCCGTTGTTCAAGTTCCATGTCGAGATTTGCGAGGACCTGTGGGTGCCGATCCCGCCCTCCACATACGGGGCGATGGCCGGGGCGACGGTGCTGCTGAATCTTTCCGCCTCCAATATCACGGTGGGGAAGGCCGGCTACCGCCATCAACTGGCCGCTAATCAATCGGCGCGATGCCTTGCCGCATATCTCTATTCGGGAGCCGGCCCCGGCGAATCGACCACCGACCTCGCCTGGGATGGTCACGCCCTGATTTATGAAAACGGCAATCGGATCGCCCAGTCGCAGCGGTTCTCTGCGCAGCCGCAATTGATCTGCGCGGAGATCGATCTGGAGCGTCTGACGCAGGAGCGCATGCGCCAGGGCAGTTTTGGTCAGGCCATCCGTCACGACCGCGAGCGGCTGCGCGAGTTCCGCACGATCCGCTTCGCCGCCGAACTGCCGAGCCATGAACGGATAATGGCGGAGCGGATCTACGAGCGCTTTCCCTACGTCCCATCGGATCCGGCCGGGCGCGACGAGCGCTGCGCCGAAGTCTACGAAATCCAGGTTCAGGGGCTGGCAAAGCGCCTGAACGCGACCGGCCTCAAGCATGTGGTGATTGGCATCTCCGGCGGCCTGGATTCGACCCAGGCGTTGCTGGTTTGCGCACAGGCGATGGACCAGCTCGGTTATCCGCGCAGCAACATCCTGGCCTATACGATGCCCGGGTTCGCCACCAGCACCCGCACTTTGGCGCAGGCGCGCGGCCTGATGAAGGCCTTGGGATGCGAGGCCAACGAACTGGACATCCGTCCCGCCTGCATCCAGATGCTCAAGGACATCGGGCATCCGTTCGCTGAGGGCAAAAAGACCTATGATGTGACCTTTGAAAACGTGCAGGCCGGGGAGCGGACCAGTCATTTATTCAGGCTCGCCAACCTGCGCGCCGGGCTGGTGGTGGGCACCGGTGATTTGAGCGAACTGGCGCTCGGATGGTGTACCTACGGGGTCGGCGACCACATGTCGCACTACGCGCTCAACGCGAGCGTCCCCAAGACCCTGATCCGCCATGTGATTCGTTGGGTCGCCGAGACCCAGCGGGTGGGAGCGCAAGCCAGCCAGGTGCTGCTGGAAATATTGGAAACGCCGATTAGTCCGGAGCTGGTGCCCGGCAGCGGAGTTGATTCGGAGCCGGCGCAGGACACCGAGGCCATAATCGGTCCCTATGAGTTGCAGGACTTTAATCTTTACTACACCTTGCGGTTTGGATACCTGCCCTCAAGAATAGCCTTCCTCGCCTGGTGCGCGTGGTCGGATCGGCTGCGCGGAGGATGGCCGGATATCCCTCCCGAACAGCGCCATCAATATGGGATCGGCCCGATCAAGCACAACCTGGGTGTGTTCCTCAGGCGCTTTTTCGCGCTGAGCCAATATAAGCGCAGTTGCATCCCCAACGCTCCCAAGGTTGGTTCGGGCGGCTCGCTGTCGCCGCGCGGCGACTATCGCGCGCCCAGCGACAGCGAGGCCACGGTCTGGCTGGAGGAACTCGAGCTCGTTCCTGACGCCGAGTAGCTGGTCCGTGCTTAAAACCGTGGTTGGGCTGATTGCGCTCGGCGTCGTGCCGGCAATCCTGATGATGTCGTGTGCTGGGGCGCAAATGCATCCGCAACGATCCGCCTCCGCGGTCGCTGCTGGAATCCGGCCCGCCGTCTCCACCCCTACGGCCGGCATCGCCGACCCCGCCAGCGAAGGTGGACGACCTCAGAGTTCAGATTCCGACGGGCTTTTCCAAACTGAATGGTCTCCCATTGGTCTGGACTACGCCCCTGAGACGCGATGCTCGGACAACAACCCGGATTGGCATCCGCATCGTCGCCCTGTGGCCTGCAACCCACCGCCGAGTGAGACCTGCGGCAATAGTCTGAGTACCTGTCCCGCGCGATGCCAGCAGTGCTATAGCGACGACCTTGCCTTCATCCAGCGCAACCTGAAGGTCAACGCCATCACTATCTACCGGCCCAACTACTATATCCTCAAAGCCGCGCACCAGCTCGGCATGAAGGTAATCGTCGGGCTGCTCGACGATTCGGTCCTCGGTTTGGCTTCTCCGGCCAGTCAAACCGAATGCACCGATGGCGGTACGCCGCTTTACCTGTGCGGCGCGAACTATGCGTCCGCCGTGATCGACGGCGCCTGCATCGACACCGTCGGGACCGACCCGTTCAGGAAATGCGTGCGCCATTGCTCGGTCCGCTCGGATCCCAGGCGGGATTGCGTCAATGGCGACTGTTCGTGCCATTCAGATGCAGACTGCCGGGGACAGTCTAACCAATGCCTTAGGGGATCTTACATGGCGCCGCTGGACAATCCCGTCAGCGGGGAGTTTCTGCGCGACGGTACCGTCATCGGCATTCAAATGGGCAATGAGTTCTTCCAAGGCTGTCAGATTCCCGAAGTGCCCGGTAAGCATCAGCCCTGCTGCAGCCACAGCCAGAAGACCGGCCGCTGCAACGCCTGGGTGGTCAATCGCGAGGTCATGAGCACCGCGGCCCAAACGATGCGCGCCGCGCTGGACCGCCGCGGCCTGAACAACATCAAGATCAGTGTCGCGCTGGTCGAGGAACAGGGACCGCATTTTTGTCAAAACGGCGCGCCCCCGCCGGGAGTGGACTATATCGCCGATCATCCCTATTGCGACTTTGTCGCCAACCTGCCTCCTTACTGGACCACTGTGAGCGGAGCCGAATGTTGGGAACAGGCGCGCAACCAGGAGTTCGTGGTCGACCAAAAGGCCTGCGGCGTGACCCACACCTATATCGGCGAGACCGGGTTCAACAGCGGATGCCCTTTGACAGCCAACCAAGAGATGCTCCAGGCCGAGAATGACTTCGTTGCCGCGATGGTCAAGGCGGAACCGGCCTGCAACGGTCAGCGTAATCCGACGCCGCTGCCCAATTTCCTGTTCGAATTTGGCGACGTCTGTCCGCCTCAGGGATGTATCGCGGGCTGCGGCGACCCGCAGCGATGCAACCCAACCTGCTGCTGCCAACACAAATGTTCAGCCGCAATCAGATGCGACGCGGGATGCCCAGCATGCGTCGGCAACGGCTACTTCGGGCTGTTTCACACCCCCAACTATGGCACCAGCGGATTTCCTCCTGAACCAAAACTGGATCCGATGCCTTCGCTAATGTGCCCGGCGTCGGCGAAGTAGCCG
>CAWDWL010000045.1:0-48747 GCA_963805995.1 uncultured Pseudomonadota bacterium
TCTCGCCTCACGGCTAACCGCGCGAACATCCCGTCGCTGAAGTCAATTGATATGGTGACTGCCGCCGCAGGCTCAGGACGCTTGCCGTTTCACCGAGTGAGCGGGTGGCACCCGGGCTGCCATGTTCGTATATCAGGTTGGCCAACAGCCCCGTCCATCCGGTCTGATGCGAGGCACCTAGCCCGCGCCCAGTGTCACCGTCGAAATACTCGTAGAATGGTACATGATCGCGAAATCGGGTCAGTCTGGGGCTTATTGTCGTGCCGAACACGGGCCGTCGCCTATCTGGTCGCGCGGACAAAGTCGCATAAGCGTCGCGAAATCTCTTCCGCTACTTCCCATAGCGTCATCATCCGTCCCGAACTGGTTGGACATTCAACCTTTAACCCATCACCGTAATAATCATGGAAGCGGCGCAGGCTCTCCACAATCATGTAATTGACGGCATCCAGATCGGCCCGCGCCAGTTCGAGTTGCCGCCGAAGACAGGGTTTGCGATTCTCCAGGCGCGTATTTCACTTCGTAGCGATTCCCGTGGTAGTCGAACTCGAACGGATGGTCCAGGTGTAGCGGGAAAGCGCGCGGATGCCGTAGGCGGAAAGAAATTCGTTTTCGTCGAGCATCCTCGCCAGGATTTTCTTCATTCGAAAAGCGCGCGCCAATGATAGCAGGTGGCGGTTTCTCGCGCCCCGCTCGTGGTAGCGTGACACTAGTTGTGTCAGATTAGGCCGGATCTCTAGAAAAAACTTAAGCCGGCTCTTGAAGCCAGGCACGCTCTCGAGCAATCCCTCTCGAGCACTTCGACCGCAAACAACGGGATCAGCCCCACTATCGAGCGCGGCCGTAGCGGGATGTGATGGCCGTTTGGCATGCTAAGCACGGTGTAGTAGAAGTTGCCTCCTCGTCCCACAAGCCGATACCCTTGCCGGCGATGTCGGTCATCGCGCGCGCAATGTAAAGAAAATGCTCGAAAAATTGGTTGCGATGTCCTCATAGACGTGATCATGTTGCGCCAGTTCGAGCGCAATCCGCATCAGGTTGAGCGAGTACATCGCCATCCATGCGGTGCCATCGGATTGGTTAAGCAGGCCGCCGGTCGGGAGCGGCGCGGAGCGGTCGAACACGCCGATATTATCCAGGCCCAAAAATCCGCCCTGAAAAATATTCCTGCCGTTGGCATCGCGACGGTTCACCCACCAGGTGAAATTGAGCATCAGCTTGTGAAAGATGCGCTCCAGGAAGTCGAGGTCGCCCTTGCCGGGCGCAACTGTTCGAGGCGGTAGATACGCCAGGCCGCGAACGCGTGAACGGGTGGGTTGACGTCGCCGAAGGCCCATTCGTATGCGGGCAGCTGTCCATTGGGATGCATGTACCATTCGCGTGCCAGCAGGATGAGCTGACGCTTGGCGAAGTCGGGATCGATCAGCGCGTGAGCGACGCAATGAAACCCCAAATCCCACGCGGCGAACCATGGGTACTCCCACTTGTCCGGCATCGAAAGCACGTCGCCGATGTTGACGTGGGTCCATTCCTGGTTGCGGCCAAACTCGCGTTGCGAAGGCGGCGCAGGCTGACCCGGGTCGCCATCGAGCCATTGAGAGACGTCGTAATGGTAGCTCTGCTTGTTCCATAGCATCCCGGCCAGGGCCTGGCGCTGCACTCGTCGCGCATCTTCGTCTTCAAGTCCGTTATGGAGTTCGGCATAAAACTCATCCGCCTCCCGGATCCGATCGGTGAAGACTTGCTCGAAATCCCCAAAGCCATCCTTCATACCTCTGCCAGCGCGAAGCCGCAGCCGCACCGTGGCGCTGCCATGCTGCGCAATATCGAGCTGGTAGAGAGCGGCGGCCTTGGTGCCGCGCCGGTCAGGATTGATCGCGTCCTTGGCACCGTGAATCAGATATTGGTTAAAACCATCTTTAAAATAGCCCTTGACTGCGGCCATGCCGAACACTTTTTGAAAGTTGGTTTCGTTGTCGCAGAACAGAAACTCTTTTGGCGTCTCGAAATCGATGCGATAGGTGCCAAGTTGCGGATGGACCGCCAGCAAACGCCCGGGACGCTCCTGCGACAACGCAGGCTTTGGGCTTCGGCGCCAACTCCAGTTGTTGCGGAACCAAAGTTGCGGCAGCATCCACAAGGTCGCGGTCGCTGGGCCCCGATTGTACACGGTAATGCGCATCAGGACATCTTCGACTTCGGCCTTGGCATATTCGATGAACACATCGAAATAGCGGTCTTCATCGAAAACCCCGGTATCCATCAGCTCGAACTCGGAATTAGCAAGTCCCCGGCGGCGGTTTTCGTCGATCAACAATTGGTATGGGTAAGCGGCCTGCGGATACTTGTAGAGCATCCTGGCATAGGAATTGGTCGGCGTTGCGTCGAGGTAGTAGTAGATTTCCTTCACGTCCTCGCCGTGATTTCCCTGACCGTTGGTCAGCCCGAATAACCGCTCTTTGAGGATCGGGTCGTTCCCGTTCCAGAGCGCGAGTCCCAGGCATAAATGCTGTCCTTCGTCGCACCATCCGCCGATGCCATCCTCACCCCAGCGAAAGGCGCGGCTGCGCGCGTGATCGTGGGTGAAGTAGTCCCAAGCCGAACCATAGGCACTGTAGTCTTCGCGAACTGTGCCCCACTGCCGTTCGCTCAAGTAGGTGCCCCAACGCCGCCACGGCTTGTTTTTCTGCGCTACCTCTTCGAGCCGGGCCCGTTCCGCGTTGATCGAAGTCTGACTTTCGGTCTGGCCTGCCGATCCAATACCACTTGGCATCCCTTCTCCCTCTGACGGCTGCTCTTTTACGCAGGGCAGTGCTTGGGTGTCAACCCGCCGCAGGCGGCGGGGCCACCGCGCGCGCCGCGGTGACAACGATCAAATCGGCATGCGGTAACCATAGAATTCGTGATCTTCATCGTAACCGCCCTGGCCAGCGCCGAGATGCCTGAAGTCATGAACGAACTCTACCGCCACAATCCATTTGACCTGCTTGAAGCCCAGTTCGTTCTCGCACCGCAGCCGCAGCGGCGCTCCGTGCAGGATGCTGAGGGGCGCACCGTTCATTTCATAAGCGACGATGGTTAGCTCGTGGCGCAGATTGTCGATCTTGTGGACGTCGTAGTAAAGACCGCCTTCAGAGCCCTCCGCGAACGAATAGAAAACAGCGTAGCGAGCTTCGGCGTTGGGCTTGACGATTGCCATGATATCGCGCATCGGAACTCCGCTCCATTTGGCGACCCCGGACCATCCCTGAATGCAAAAATGCGCCGTAATCTGCTCCTGCCTGGGCATCGCCTTGAGCTCAGTGAAAGTGAACCCGCTCGGATTTTCTACGAGACCATCCACGCGTAATCGAAAATCGTTGAAATTATTCCGCGCGAGTGTTTCATACTCCGCCGAATTGGGCATGGTTCCGTTGGGCCACAAGTAAGGCGAGATGTCCTTCTCCGAATATTGAGTCCTGACGTCCCACCACTCGGCCAATCCTTTGAGCGGACCTAACATCAGTTCGCCGGTCTTCTGAACCACACGGGCGTGTCTAAGCGTCAAGGGCGAGGCCAGCATCCAGGCCGTGAACACGACTAACATCGCGACGCCAAAGATTTCCAGTCCGCGGGCACTGTTGTTGTTGAGTCCCGCGAACATGTGATTCACGTTATGCCGCAGGCCGGTGATGAAGACCATCGTGACATGGATGCACACGAAGAGCAGGAACCAGCAGAGCACGAGAAAGTGGATCAGCGGGCCGCCTGACGGTTGAAGAACCGTCCAAACAGCAAGCTTGTTGGAGATCGCCGGCGCCTGCATCAGTCCGGTCAGCACCGCCAGCGGCGCGGCGACAAAGACGGTGGCAAAATAGGTCAGCTGCTGCAGGCTGTTGTAGTAAACCCAGCCGTCATTGGGCGGGAACTTCAGCGACAAATATTGCAGAACCGTCGAAAGCGCGTTGGGAAAGATCGCCCATGAGCTCGGCACCAGCCTTTGCCACTGGTAAGTCGTGAACAAGAGCACATAGAAAATCACTCCATTGATCACCCAAAGCAGATCGAATGAGAAGTGCCACCAGCGGGCCAGTCCAATGGAGTGGCGAATTCCTGGAATCCCAAGCCATTTGGGCAAAGTTACGGCGTCGCCCTTCGCCGTCCAGAGGCGATCTTTGGTAATTTCGTGTTGAAAGCGAAACCATTCGGTTCCGGGGGTTGAGTCGCGTTTCAGGTAAAGACGCGGGTGGTCGGCGAGTATCTGGATGCCGGCCCGGATTATGAACATCATGAAGAACAAATTCAGAAAATGCTGCCATCGCAGCCACAGCGGGAAGCCGGAGTAATCCGCCGGCACCGAGGTCACGATGCCCGGATAACGCGCGATGAACCGCTCAACCGCGGGAATCCCCCGTAGCTCCTGCCCGATGGCGATTCCAACCACCAACAAAGCCGCCCCAAGCGGTATCGCCCAGAACACATTGAACCACCACTTACCAACGCGGACGTGCGGGATCACGCCGGATTGAGGTGGTGTCCAATGGCTCAGGCGGACCCGGTCGTCAGCGAGGCTAAGTTGGGTTTGGAGCAAATCGGGTTGCGGGCTCTGACCTGCGGCCATTTAGTAATCTCCAACGAGTACCAACCACAGACCTTTGAGCAACCCCGGGCAGCCAATGCACGATCGCGTGGAACGCGCTGGAGCGACAGTTTTTTTCAATTGGCCACGGCGGGGCAAACTTGCGAGAACGGATCGAAAGATTTGCGGATCTACTCATGCACTCTGACGCAAGCGGGCGGCAGCCGGCGCGTCCAGCAGCCAACGCAATTCGCCGTTGGCCGGCTTGATACTTTGCGAGGGCAGCACCACCGGCTGATAAGGTCCGTCAAGCACCCTGCTCAACATGCCGGCCTTGTCGGCACCCGAAACCATAAATGCCACGTTGCGTGAGGCATTGATGAGTGCAGGAGTCATCGTGACGCGCCACATACTCATCACTTCGACGTACTGCGCCATCACCCATATTGACCGTTCAGTCACCGCGGGCAACCCTGGAAAAAGCGAAGCCGTATGGCCGTTATCGCCCATCCCGAGGAGGATGAGGTCGAAACCTGAGTGGGGCGCTCCCGCACCGGATTTGCCGCCAAAGGCGCTCTCGAGTTCGCTGATATACTGCGCAGCCGCCTTTTCCGGGTCGTCTTCGCCGCGAATGCGATGAACGTTGCCCGCGGCAAGGGGCACATGGTCGAGCAACGCGCCGCATGCCATGTGATAGTTGCTGCGCTCGTCCTGCGGGGCAACGCAGCGTTCGTCGCCAAAGAATATCCGCACTTGGGGCCAGTCGATGCGTCCCGCGTGCGGAGCTGCCGCCAGGCGAGCATAGATCGGCCGTGGAGTATTTCCGCCAGACAAGGCCAGCGTGAAGCATCCGCGATCGGCAATCGCTTTGACCGCCAGTTCCGCTATATAAGCAGCGGCGCCATCGATCAGACTCTCGCGATCAGGAAATATTTGTCTGGACATGTTCTATCTCGCGGGCGGCCCATGGTTGGCCGGCCGGTCGCGCTCCGTCCGTATCATCATGTCTGTGGTGACGCCTGGGGATTGATCCACGGGCCATCGGTGCCGATTAGTTGATTAGCTTCTTCGGGTCCCCAGGTCCCAGGCTCATAAGTGTACACTGGTGTAACATTGCCCAGTATCGGTTGAACGACGCGCCATTGCGCCTCGACCAGATCCTGACGCGCGAACAGCTCGCCATTTCCACGCATGGCGTCGCCCAGCAACCTTTGATACGGCGGTTCGTCCACCTTGGCCTCTTCTTGTAGCATCAGCTCAACATCGCTGCCGACCATCTGTTCGCCCGGCACCTTGACCCGGACACCCAGCGCGATACAGATGTCGGGACTCACGCGCAGCCGCATATGCGCGGACTTGCCCGGCACGAGTTCGCCGAACGTCTCGCGCGGCGGGCGCTTGAACTCGACCACGACCTCGGTCGCAATGACCGGCAGTTCCTTGCCGGCACGGATGAAAATCGGCACGCCGGCCCATCGCCAGGTCTCGATAAAGAGCTTGATTGCGATGAAGGTTTCAACGGTGGAACCCGCGGCTACGCCCGGCACCGAGCGATAGCCGTTGTATTGCCCGCGCACCACTGACTCCGGCGTAAGCGGGCGAATCGCTTTCAGCAGGCTGGCTTTCTCATCGCGCACCGCCTCGTGATCCTCGCCGGTCGGTGGATCCATCGTGAGATTGGAGAGCACCTGCAGCATATGATTCTGGACCACATCGCGTAGCGCCCCGGTTTCGTCGTAGAACCGGCCGCGGTCTTGCACCCCGAACTTCTCCGCCATCGTGATCTGGATGCTGCGGACATAGTTGCGATTCCAGATCGGCTCGAAGATCGGGTTGGCGAAGCGCGTATACAGAATGTTCTGCACCGGTTCCTTGCCGAGGTAGTGATCGATGCGGAAGATTCGCTCCTCCGGGAAGTACTGATGCAGAATCCGGTTCAGTTCCTGCGCCGAGGCGAGGTCGTGACCGAAAGGTTTCTCAACCACCACTCGCGCATTGTCGCCGCATCCGGATTTGGCCAATCGTTCCGCAACCACGCCGAACAAACTGGGCGGGATAGCCAGGTAGTGCAGCGGTTGCTTCGCGGCGCCCAGTTCCTTGCGAACGTTGGCGAAGGTGGCGGCGTCCGCATAGTCGCCGTCCACATAACGCAAAAGCTCGGTCAGTTTTTTGAAAGCGTTTTGATCGATACCACCGTGATGCTCCAGGCTGTCCTTGGCGCGGGCACGTAGTTGATCGAGCGACCAACCCGACTTGGCCACGCCGATAATTGGCAGGTTGAGGCCTTCATCACGGATCAGCGCCTGCAGCGATGGGAAGATCTGCTTGTAGGCAAGGTCGCCGGTCGCCCCGAAGAAAACGAACGCGTCTGATTGAAAAGTGGGCATTACTGCCCTCCTGTTTTGGTTATTTCCAAATGCCCGTGGAATTCGCGGTGCCTCGCCGACCAGCGGAGATCGGCGTATTCCTTGGGGGTAAAGGCGCAATCTCCAGCAAGGATCTTCATGGTCGTGCGGACAGTATTAATCGCGCCTGGTCCAATTCATTTTCGTGCGGCATTCAGCACTCCTTCAGATCCGCGACCCGCGAATCAGGCTGCACCTGGCGTTTCCGTGCCGTCGTCGTCATGCCAATTGATCCGGGCGGCGTCGGAACGATCGAGCAACTGCGGTCCGCGCCCCTTTGAGAAGTAATCCCAAACCCAATCCACGAAGGTTTCGACTTTGACTTGCAGTCCGGTGAGCAGAGCGAGATGGACCCCGAGCCACATGCTGTAGGCGACCACGCCCTCAAGCTCGTGGCGATGCTCCCCGACCTCGGCGATGGCGGCATTCTTGCCAATCATCGCCATGATGCCCTTGTCGTGGTAGTGGAATGCGGTGCGCGGCTGGCCCGCGATATCGGCCAGGATATTCTTTGCGGCCCATCGGCCGCTCTGCAGTGCCACGGAACCGAGCTGCGGCAGGGCATTGCCGTCGGCGCCTGCGATGTTGGCGAAATCGCCCAGCGCATATACGCCAGCGAAGCCCTCGACGCCAAGATCGTGTTGCACGTTGATTCGGCCGCCACGTCCCTGCGGCAGCCCCGCGCCGCCTGCAACGGCGGACGCCTTGAGGCCGGCGCCCCAGATCACGCAGCGCGTCTTGATGGTGCTGCCGTCGGATAGCACCACGTGGCCGGGATGCACTTCGTCGACGGCGGTATTGAGCTTGAGTATCACGCCGCCGCGATGCAGGACTTTGCTTGCGTAATCGTGCGCTTTTGCGGAGAACGGCGCGAGCAGCGTGGGCCCGCGCTCAACCAGGTAGATGCGCGCGGAGCTGACGGCGAGATCTTCATATTCCGCCGTGAGCGTCGAATGAATCATATCGGCCAGGCCCCCGGCCATCTCGGTGCCGGTGGCGCCCCCGCCGACGATCACGAAGTTCAACGCGCCCTGCTCGATGAGCTTGGGGTCGCGGTCGGCGTCTTCGAACAACGCCAGGATGCGCGAGCGCAGTCGCTCGGCATCTACCAGTGAGTAGAGCGGAAAGCTGTTCGCATCGGCTCCGGGAGTGTTGAAAAAATTGGCCTGCGCCCCCGCGGCAAGCACCAGGAAATCGCCCTGATAGACCTCGCCCTCCTTGGTGCTCACGCTGCGTGCCTTGGGATCGATGGCGGTCACATCCGCCAACTTGATATCGACGTCGGGGGTCTTGTGAAAAATCTTCCGGATCGAGAACCCGACATCGCGGGGCGTAAGCTCGGAGGTGGCCAGCTGATAGAAGAGCGGTTGGAACTGATGGTAGTTATGCCGGTCGACCAGCGTGACCCGCACGTCGCCACTGCGCGCCAATTCCTGCGCGCATCCGACTCCCGCGAAACCGCCACCGACAATGACTATGTGTTTGGTTGATGCTGCTGATGCCATCGTGAAATCTCATCCCGCTTCATCGCGCTGACGAATCGCCCGGCACCCTGAGCGGAATCGCTTTGCGCCACCTCTAGGGATTCCGTCACCTTGCGCGCTCTGCCGTCCGGCGCCGATGCATAAAATCGCCGTCCAAATCGTGAGTCAGTGGGCCATTGCCCCAGCCAGTTCGGGTTTGGGCGCACACCGAGGAATGTGCGCCTGCTCAGCCACCGGAGGCGGTCTATGCACCTGGTTCACAACTTTAGCGGAACCGGAGGGTCAGGCACTAGCCCTTCTCCTTCAGGTCCTTCAGTACCGTACTGGCTTCGCTGGTGACGCGCTGCTGCGCACCCAGGATTCCGGCCAGACGCTGCGGGTCGGCTTGGCCCGACAGCCGGTAACGGTCGGCTTCGCTCACGAGCTTTGCATAATCCGCTATCAGCCGGGTCAAGTCACGGTACGACTGCCGATGGGAGTTGGAGGCGGCCTCCGACGCAAAAGAGCGCGCTTTCTTGAGCGCGTAGTAGAATTCGCCCATTTCCTCGGACGTGACCTCGCCAGTGCCGAGCTTGAAGCCGGCCTGGCAGTAGTCACCCAGCTTGGCTGCCAGATCACCCAGCATCGAGGCGGTCGCCGCGGTCTGGCTCCGGTAGTCGGAGGAATAGCAACCGCTGATTGCGAGACTCAGGCACGCAAACAGGCTCAACCATGCGAGCCGGCGGGAACCGGCCCGCATGATTGCATTTGATTTGATCAATTCGGAGAGCTTCAGGCCGGAAAGTTTCAGGCCGGAAGCTTCAGGCCAGGTTCTTCTTAAAGAATGCCAGGGTCTTTTCCCACGCTTCCTTGGCGTGCGCCTTATGGAAGACTGGACGCTCGTCGCACATAAAGCCGTGGTCGGCGTCGGGGTACACGATTACTTCCGCCTGCTTGCCGGCCTTTTGCAGTGCGGCTTTGAATTTCTCGACCTGGTCTATCGGAATGAAGGCGTCTTTGCCGCCGAAGAAAGCCAGCACCGGTGCCTTGAGGCCATCGACGTAGTCGATGGGTGCTTTGCCGCTGGATCCGGGAGTCACCAATCCGCCGCCGTAAAACGGCGCGGTTGCACCAATTTCGGGAACCCGGCAGGCAGTCAGAAAAGAGATCTTGCCGCCCATGCAGTAGCCGGTGATGCCAAACTTGGGTTTGACTTCCTTGAGCGACTTCAGATGGTTGATCGACGCCTGGATGTCACCCGTGACCTCATCGTCGGTCACGCTTTGCATCAGACGCATCGCATTGGGCAGGTCGTTATAACCAGTTACGTTGTTGGGCTGGCGGAAATAGATATTGGGCGCCAACGCCACGAAGCCCTCGGCCGCGAAGCGATCGGTGATGTTGCGAATATTATCATTGAGCCCAAAGGCCTCCATGATTACGATCACGCCGGGATAGGGCCCGCCGCTGGCCGGATGCGCCAGGTGACAGGGCATTTTAAGGTTGCCATCCGCGATTTGGATTTCCTGCTTGACCACGTCCATTTCGTAAGCTCCTCCCTCGGCAGTTGTGCCGCTTGGGTCACGATTAAATCTTTGCTTAAGGAAGCGGCCCATCGCCGCCGAAGGCCTCCGGCCGCGCCTGGATCCGCTGATGGTTTGTCGCACAGTTTCGAGCCGCGCTCAAGCCATCTAGCAGGCTGCCAGTCCCATCGGGTCACCACTCCAGTCTCAGAAGCCGTTTTTCCGGACCCTGCTAAAGTTTGTGGCGCGCGACAGCTATATTAACCGGACCGCCGCGAGCGTTGAGAAGATGATCCCCTTAAGAGAAAGCGCGGGCGCGCCGCGCCTGAGCCCGGTAAATCTGCTGCTGATTGCCGTCAACGTTATCGTTTTCGGCTACGAGATCCGCCTCGGCGCGGCGTCAGAGGGCCTGATGATGCGCTTCGGCATGACCCCGGCGCGAGTTGCTTCAATCGGCTCGAGTTCCACGGCTGCCGCCGGACATGCCCTGCTGACGCTGGCGACCGCGCTGTTCCTGCATGGCGGCGTGATCCATCTGGCGGGCAACATGCTTTATCTGTTCATCTTTGGGGCGGCGGTCGAGATGCGGTTTGGCCACCGGCGCTATCTGTACTTCTATCTCGCCGCGGGCATCGCCTCCGGCCTCGCGACCGTCTTCATCGATCCCGCCTCCGAAGTGCCGGTAATCGGCGCCAGCGGCGCGATTGCCGCGGTATTGGGCGCGTACTTTGTGCTTTATCCGCGGGCCAAAATTCTGACCGTGCTGCCGTTCTTCGTGTTGATCGAATTGGTTGAAGTACCAGCGCTGGTTTACCTGCTGATCTGGTTCGGATGGCAGCTCTTTTCCGGACTGGAAAGCCGCGCGTTCCACAGTATGGCCGGCGGTGTTGCGTGGTGGGCACATATCGGCGGCTTCCTGTTCGGGATCGCGGCCGCCCCGCTGCTGGCACGCAAAGAGCCGCCCAAAGCGCGCGGCGGCACCCGCCGGAGGGTCAGCAGGGTCGCTCGTTAGTCCGGGGTCGCGATCGGCCTGCGACCGTTTTATTCCTGACTCATCAGGCCAGGCAGCAGCCCGCCGATCCAGCCTCAGGATGAGCGCAGATTCCCGCTATTGCACGTCGTGGCTTGCGACTGTGCAAAACCTTCCAATTCTGTGGACGGTCAATTGGTCCTTCTACTTGCGGCGCGCAGTGGCGTGTCAGTATCTTCTCTCGCTATAATTCATCAGGTTGGTATCAGGTTGTGGCGCGGGTCTCGGATCAGCGGTTGGAAAAGGCGGCGTAGGGGCGGTTTGTGGCGGCAGCGGGTGACATTTTAAGACGCGTTCCCCCTCAAAATATTGAAGCGGAGGAATCGGTCCTCGGCGCGATATTGCTGGAAAACGACGCGGTCAACGCGGTGCTGGAAGTTGCCGGCGTCGATGACTTCTATCGCGAGTCGCATCGCCAGATCTTCCAGGCGATGGTGGACCTGGCCGATCGCAATCAACCGGTGGACGCGATTACTCTGACCGACAGCCTGCGCGGTAAGGGCGTGCTGGAGCAGGTCGGTGGTCCGGCCTATATCGCGGAACTGGCGATGCGCGTGCCGACCGCCGCCAACGCGGCGTATTACGCCAGAATAGTGCGTGAGAAGGCAGTATTGCGCAGCCTCGCGTCGGTGGCCACCGAAATCGCCAGTGAGGCCTACGACGCCCAGACCGACGCCGATGACTTCGTCGATCAGGCCGAGCACAAGATTTTCCAGATTTCCGAGCGCCGCATCCGGCCGTCGTTCCACACCATGCCGGAGCTGACCCGCGAGTCGCTCAAGCTGATCGAGCGGCTCTACGAGAATCGCGAGCTGGTGACCGGAGTGCCCACCGGGTTTGCCGATTTCGATCGCCTCACCGCCGGGCTCCAGCCCTCGGACCTGATTATCATTGCGGCCCGGCCCAGCATGGGAAAAACGGCGCTGGCGCTCAATATCTGCGCCTATGCCGCGATGGACGCGGAGCCCAAAAATGGCGTGGCGTTCTTCTCGCTGGAGATGTCCAAGGAGCAGTTGGTGCTGCGCCTGCTCTGCTCCGAGGCGCGCGTGGACATGGCTAAGGCACGGGCCGGATTCCTCAAGGCGGACGATTTCCCCAAGCTGGCGCGGGCGGCCGCGCGCCTGTCCGAAGCGCAGATCTTTATCGACGACAGTTCCGACACCACGCCGATCGTGCTCAAGGCCAAATGCCGGCGGCTGGCGCGCGAGCGCAACAACCGGCTCGGACTGATAATCGTCGACTATCTGCAACTGATGCGCTCCTCGCGTCCGGGCGAGTCGCGCGAAAAGGAGATCTCGGAAATCTCGCGCTCGCTTAAGGCCCTGGCCAAAGAACTCAAGGTGCCGGTGATCGCGCTGTCGCAGTTAAATCGCCAGGTCGAGACGCGGCCCGACCGCCGTCCGCTGCTCGCCGACCTGCGCGAATCGGGCGCAATCGAGCAGGACGCCGACGTCATCGCGTTCATCTATCGCGATGAGATGTACCACAAGGACTCCAAGGCGGCGGGCACCGCGGAAGTAATTATCTCCAAGCAGCGCAACGGTCCCACCGACACCGCGATTCTCACCTACCTGCGGCAGTTCACGCGCTTCGAGAATTTCGTGCCCGAAGCCGGCTACGTCGAGAGCGAATATTAGCGCGGGCTTTTCGGACGCGGCCTTTGAACCGCCGAGAATCCTTGCGGTATCATGGCGCAAGGTGCTCCCATGGCGCTCACAAAAAACGATATCCTCTCCCAGGACGCGACCCCACTGTACGAACGTGACTTCTACAAATGGCTGAACGAACAAGCCCAGGCACTTCGCGAAGGCAAACTGACCGCGTTGGACACCGGGAATCTCGCGGAAGAAATCGAGGACATGGGACGCAGTGAAAAGAGGGCAGTGCTCAGCCAGCTTGCACGCCTCATCGCGCATCTATTGAAATGGTCTGTACAGAAAGAACTCCGGCGGAAAAACAAGCGCTCGGAAAACAGTTGGAGAGGCTCCATAGGGGGAGCAAGAATAGAACTCTCGGGCCGGCTCGCGGAAAGCCCAAGTCTACGTCGCCGGCTGACTGAGGTTCTTCCTCGTGCCTACGTTTTGGCCACAAGATGGGCGGCCGAAGAAACCGGGCTACCAGAAAGCGCGTTTCCTGACCGCTGTCCGTGGACGATACAGCAGGTGATGCGCGAAGACTTTTATCCCGACGACGCTGAAAATGGGATCCGCTAAAGCTGAAAACGCTGGGTTGTACGAGCGGGATTTTTACGCTTGGGCGATGCAACAGGAACGCGCTCTGAGCGAACGTCGGGCTGACGACCTTGATTGGCTGAATCTCACCGACGAGGTAGGGGGTTTGGCGAGGGGCGAACGGCGCACGCTGAGGACGCTAAGTGCCAAAGTGATAGAAAATCTTGTGAAATTCGCTTTCGCGCCGGCGCCCATCGCCGAAAAAGATCGCCGTCTGTGGCGGCTCAGTCTGATGCAGGCGCGATGGGCGATGGGCGATATTTTGGCCGACAGCCCAAGCCTTAAACCGTTAGTTGCGGATCTGTTCGCAAACGCCTGGCTGGCTGGAAGGGACGAGGCGCTCAAATTCCTCGACCTCGACGACGAGGTTATTCCCGAAACCCCGATATGGACTTTCGATCAGGCGATGGACGAAAAGTTCGAACCGGCGAAGTAACCCTGACGACGCCGGTGCTGCCGACCTGGCGCCCAACGGCGCAACCAGCTACATCATCACGCCAATTTTCATCAGATCCACCATCGTGGGACTATGCGCGAGCGCGCCGCCGTCCACACAGATGACCTGACCCGTAATGAAGGCGGCTTCATCCGAGGCCAGGAAGGTGACGGTGTAGCCGATATCCTCGGGCGTCCCGTTGCGCGGCACCAGGTTGTGCGAAGCGAATACCTTTTGCACGTTCTCCGGAATGAGTTCCGAAGCGCGCGGGGTGACGATCAGCCCGGGCGCCACCGCGTTGCAGCGGATATGATGGCGGCCGTACTGAGTGGCGACGTAACGGGTCAGGCCGATGACGCCGCTCTTGGCCCCGCCATACGCGCTCAACCCCAGTCCACCATGCACCCCCGCCATCGACGCCGTGTTCACAATGGCTCCGCCGCCATGCTCGATCATCAAGGGGATAACGTGCTTGCAACCAAACAGCGTGCTCTTCAGCGTCAGGTTGAAGATCGCGTCCCAGTCGGCAACATCGATGTCGGCCACGGCGAGGTCCTTGACCGGTTCGGTGCCGCCGACGTTGTTGTGCATCACGTTGACGAATCCGTAGCGTTCCCGGGATTTGGCGATGAGTTCACGCACCGACTCCTCTTTGGTCGCGTCAACCAACAACGCGTGCGCATCACCGCCGGCGCCGCGGATCGCTTCGGCGACTGCCTTGGCGCCTTCGAAGTTGTAATCGGCGACCACAACCTTGGCGCCTTCGCGCGCCATGATAGTTGCCGTCGCTTCGCCGATTCCCTGGGCGGCGCCCGTGACTATCGCGACCTTTCCCGCCATCCTTGCCATTAGCCGGTCCTCCCGCGCCCGCGTCGTGCCGGGCAATCACCGAACGATTCCTATATTTTCGCTCCCAGCTTGAGCATATCGACCAACGTCGGATTGTGGATGAACATCCCGCCGTCGACGACGAGGGTCTGCCCGGTGATGAAGCCGGCGTCGTCGGAGGCCAGGAAGGCTACCGTGTGGCCGATATCCTCGGGCTTGCCGTTGCGCGGCACCAGGTTGTGAGTTTCGAAAATACGCTCAATGTTCGGCGCAATGATCTTGCGTGAAAGTTCAGTGAGAATCAGTCCCGGAGCCACCGCGTTGCAGCGGATGTTGCGTTTGCCGTATTGGGTGGCGACCGAGCGGGTCAAGCTGATGACGCCCGCCTTGGCGGCACTGTAGGCGGTCAGAGTCTGATCGCCGCTCTCCCCCGCCATCGACGCGGTGTTTACAATTGCACCGCCACCCCCTTCCAGCATGACCGGGATGACGTGGCGGCATCCGTACAAGGCGCTCTTGAGGCACAGGTCGAAGATCGCGTCCCACGCGCCGAGGTCGAGACTGGCGGCGTCGATGTCCTTGCCGGGAGCGGTACCGCCAACGTTATTGTGCATTACGTTGACCGTTCCATAGCGCTCCCTGGACTTGGCGACCACCTCGCGCACCGACTCTTCTTTGGTCGCGTCGAGAAACATCGCTTGCGCCTCTCCGCCGCTGCGTTTGATGGCTTCGGCGACGGCCTTGGCTCCCTCGGTGTTGTAATCGGCGACCACCACCTTGGCCCCTTCCTGGGCCATGATTGTTGCGGTGGCGCGTCCGATGCCCGACGCGGACCCAGTAACAATCGCGACTTTACCCGCCAGCCTTGCCATTAGCCGATCCTCCCATGGTCACGGTCTTTTGTCCTCCGTCTATAATATTTTCCGGAGTCAGCTCCAAACCGGAGGTTAACGGAGGCGCCGCCCTTTCGTGCGGTTCAAATCGGCGGTTAGCTTTTAGTCAGGACGAGGTTTCGTCGTCGTTGCTGGATCGCTCGGGTTCCGTTTGCGTGTCGTGATGTACGCGATGGTCTTCCCCAACCTCACCCTCCGGCGCCGCTGCTACATGCGCCGGATGCTCCTGCGAGGAAGCCGGCTCAGGCGGTTGCGCCTCGGATGCGGCCGGGTCCGATGGTTGAGATGCAACTTCTGCGACTGCCGCGGGCGGAACCTGCTCTGGCGGTTCCTGCTCGGCCGCTTGGGAAGACCCGGACGCTGCAAGGTCGAGTTGCTCGGGTGCCGGTTCTTCGGATTGGACCAAGTCAAGCTGCTCCGGGGCGCCATCGGCGGCTTGGCCGGCGATCCGCTCCTGCTCGGCGTTTTCGATCTGCTGTTCGACCTCGCGTAGTTCGCTGAGATCGGGCAGGCTGTCCAAATCTTTCAGGGCGAAGGTTTGCAGGAACTCGGCGGTAGTGGCGTACATGATCGGACGGCCGGGCGCTTCCTTGCGGCCCGCGATCTTGATCAGGCGCCGCTCGCTCAGCGTTTCCAGCACCGCGCCGCTGTCGACGCCGCGAAGCTGCTCGATTTCGGGCCGCGTGATCGGCTGGCGGTAGGCGATAATCGCCAGAGTCTCCATCATCGGGCGCGACAGGCGGGGCGGCCGCGCGGCGAGCAGCTTGCGCACGTACAAAGCGTGTTCTTTGGAAGTGCGGAATTGAAAACCGCCGGCGACCTCGTCGAGCATCACCCCGCGTCCCTCACGGTAAAACCCCGATCGCAGATCGGCCAGCGCCTTGCGAATCGCCTCTTTGGGAACCGGATCCAGCACCGCTGCGAGCCGGGCCAGCGAAACCGGCTCGCCGGCCGCAAACAGCAGGCTTTCCAGCACCGCCTTTAAACGCTCCTCATCCACCGCTACCGACTCCTGGCAGGGTGTCGATCAAGATGGAGTTGAAATCCTGCACGCGCTCAACACCCTGCATAAAAACTGGCTTCCTTCCTCAATCCTCTCTCCTCAGGGACAGAATAAGAGAGAAGCGAGCCGGCGGTGAAATGCCTTATCAACCGCCTGCTACGTTGCGGCCGCTTCGGTACGGCGGGCCAGCCAGATCGGGCCGAAGGCGACCTCCTGCCAGACCCGCACCTGCGCGCGCCGAATCAATTCGAGCAGCCCCAGAAAAAAGGCCACCACCAGGGGCCGATCATGCGCGTCATCAAACAGCGCGACGAACTCGATCCGTTCAACACTATCGAGCCGGTCCAGAATCAACGGGATACATTTTGCGACTGGAATATCACGCAAATTCAGCTCGCGGGGCGTCTCTTCGACCAGGCGCGCCAGCACGCCGCGCAACGCCTCGACCAGGTCGAAAATCGAGACGTCGTAGATGGGCACCTCTTCCGGCGTCGCCGCCAGCTTCTCCCCGGGATTGACGAACACGTCGCGCCCCAGCAGCGGGCGCTCGGCCAGCTTGAAGGCGGCCTCACGGTAGCGCTGGTATTCGAGCAGGCGCGCAATCAGGTCACGCTTGAGTTCCTCGGCCTCTTCCTCGTCCACCGGACCCTGATGGGGGAGGAGGGAAAACGACTTGATCAGCAGCAAGGTCGCCGCCATCACCAGATATTCGCCGGCCACGTCGAGATTGAGTGAATCGAGCAGTTCCAGGTACTCCAAATACTGCTCGGTGACGATACTGGCGGTCACTTCCTGGGGGTCCAGTTCGTTGCGCTTGATCAGATGGAGCAAGAGATCCAACGGACCCTCGAAGACCGGCAGCCTGAACCATCGCCCGGCGTTGAGCGCCGTTGGGGAATCGTTGGGATTGGATTCGTTCACAACAGCATCTGAGTCACGGTGTTGATCAGTGGTCCGATCAGCCGGTTAAAAAAGTTCGAATACAGCAACAGGAAAAGAATCAAGAATCCGTATGGCTCCAGGCGTGAAAATTTGATCGCCAGCGGGAGCGGAAGCAAGCCGGTCAACACCCGCCCGCCATCCAGCGGCAATAGCGGTAGCAGGTTGAAGATCGCCAGAGCCACATTAATTTGAACCGCAAAGTAAAGCATGTAGTGTAGCGGAACCACTACCACGCGCCAGCCTTGTGGATCGAGCAGCTGCGGAAGGAGCCGCAGCAGCAGTGCGCTCACCACGGCGAGAATCACGTTGGTCAGGGGACCCGCGGCGGCGACCATCATCATGCCGGTACGCCCATTGCGCAGCCGCCTGAAATCCACCGGAACCGGTTTGGCCCAACCGAACACCGGGAGTCCAAAATACAGCAGCAGTCCGGGCAGGATGATGGTTCCAAACGGATCAACGTGCGAGATCGGATTGAGTGTCAGGCGGCCCGCCCGTTGCGCGGTGTCATCGCCGAGCTGTTTGGCAACTTCGCCGTGCATCACCTCATGGGCGACGATTGAAAATATCGTTGGTACCGCCGTTACCGACAGGATCAACATGAAGTTGGATACGTTAGCGGAAAACATCCCTAGTCTCGAAGCTTATCTAGGGTGGCGCGCGGATGAAAGGTGCGATGCACCTTGCGCAAATGAGTGTTGGTCAGGTGGGTGTAAATCTGAGTGGTGGAGATATCGCTGTGGCCCAGCATTTCCTGGACCGCGCGCAGATCGGCGCCGCCCAGCAGCAAGTGAGTGGCAAAGGAATGGCGCAGCGCGTGCGGATGCACCCGGTCCAGTCCCGGCACCTGGACCCCCCAAGCCTTGAGGTTTTTGAAAAACGCCTGCCGTGTCATCGCACGGCCGGCGCGGGCCACGAACAGCACGTTGCTCTGGCGCTGCTTGAGCAGTTTGGGGCGGCCGTCGCCAAGATATAGCTCGATTGCGCGATGGGCGCGCGCGCCGAAGGGCACCAGCCGCTCCTTGTTGCCCTTGCCAAACACCACTAACAGCCCGGCCACTGAATTAAGCGCGCTTAGTTTGAGATTGATCAACTCCGAGACCCGAAGACCGCTCCCATAAGCCAGCTCGAGCATCGCCCGATCCCGCAGCCCGCGTGGCGTGTTCGGGTCGATGGTCTCAATCAGGGCCTCGATTTGGCCGACTCCGAGCGTATGCGGCAAGGGGCGGGATGGTGGACGCAGTTTTACCGCGACAGTTGGGTCCTGGAGCAGGATTTTTCGATCGAGTAATTCGCGCACCAGTCCACGGACGCTGGCTAGATGGCGGCGCTGACTGCTTGCTCCCAGGCCCCGCTCGGCCAGGTGTTCGAGAAAACTGAGCAGCGCCGGGGCGTCGAGACTTTCGGGCGTGACGTCGTGATCGATACAGAAGCGGCTGAACCCGGCCAGGTCGCGGCTGTAGGAATCGAGCGAATTGGGTGCCAGACCGCGCTCGGAAGCCAGCCGTGAAAGATGGAGTTCCACGGCAGTGTCCCAGCCCAGCCCGCTCAAGTCTGCTCCTGCCTGACGGTATCAGCGGCCGGGATTTCGTCGAGCCGCTCAAGCAGCGTGGTTTCGATCTGCTTGAGCATCTTGTTATCCACGATTTTGCGCCCCTGCGTGTCGCCTACATAGAAGACGTCCAGCGCCTGGTCGGCGTTGGTTGAAATCCGCGCCAGATGGATCTCCAGGCCCATCTCCGAAAGCGCATGAGTGACGGTGAAGAGCAGGCCGAGACGGTCCTGGGTAAACACATCGATCACCGTAAAGCGCTCCGAAGTGCGGTTATCGACCGTCACCTCGGTATTGACCCGCGAGACAAAGCGACGCGACGCGATCGAGGACGGGCGCGATCTCGCGACCAGGTCCACGATATCCTGGGTGCCGTTCAGAACCGCCAGCAGATTGCGCTCCACCCGCTCCCAGCGGTCCTCGTCCATCGCGATTCCGGACGCGTCGCCATGGTTGGCGATGCGGAAGGTATCGAGCACGACGCTGTCGGAGCGGGTGGTGATGCGGGCGGAGAGGATGTTGAGATTGTTGGCGGTCAGCACCCCGGCAATTTTGGAAAACAGACCGTGCTGATCCCGGGTCGCGACGGTGAATTCGGTGAACTCGCGGTCGGAGAAATGGCGATGCTGGCAGACCAGCGAGTTGCCGTCGAGCCGGCGCATCAGGTCGAAGTGGAAGGGGATGTCCTGGCGCGGCGTGATCAGGAAATAGCGGTCGGGCATCCGCTCCAGGAAATCCTCCAAAGCCTTGGCGCGGTCATCGTCGGGAGCGGTAAGCTGGTTGCGCAACTCGGTCTTGGTCAGGTCTATCAAGCGCGCCGGATCCACCGCCTCGCGGTCTCCTTGCTCCAGAACCTTCAGCGTCTTCATGTAAAGGTCCTTGAGCAGCATGTCGCGCCAGTTGTTGTAGACCTTGGGCGCGACCGCGCGCATGTCGGCGAAGGTCATCAGGTAGAGTTCCTTCAGGCGCTCGATAGAACCGACTTCGCGAGCGAACTCCTTGACCAAATGATCGTCTTCGATATCGCGCTTCTGGCCGATCTCCGACATCAGCAGATGGTTGCGCACCAGGAACACCACCGCGTCGGTTTGTTCGGTATCCAGGCCCATCCGTTTGGCCACTTCTTCGGCCAGCGTCGCGCCGCGCTCGTGATGATGATGCCCGTGGCCTTTGCCGATGTCATGCAGAACCAGGGCCAGAAAAATCAGCGGCAGGCGATCCTCCTGGCGCGCCACTTCGGTCAGTACCGGGGTCGTGGCCTTGAATTCGCCGGCCCGCAATCGCTCCAGTTCCCGCACCGCGGCCAGCGAATGCCGGTCCACCGTATAGATATGGTAGAGGTCGTGCAGCACGCGCGCGTAGAGGTTGCCGAACTCGGGAATCAAAGCGCCCAACACCCCCGACCGATGCATCGCTTCCAGGGTCTCGGCCACGCGCTGTTTCCCGTCAAGGATACGCATCAGGGTCGCGCCGAAGCGCGGGTCGGAGCGTGCCTGGTCGTCGATCAGCCCCACGTTGTCCCTGACCAGTTGATAGGTGGATCCTGACAACTGCACGCCATGCGCCTGGCAATCGGCGAAGATGGCCAGCAGGTTGAGCGGGTCGCGCTTGAAGAGGCCGGGTTCGGCGACCGCCAGGAGCTTGCGCTGGATCAGCACTCCGGGCCGGATCTGTCGGCCGAAACCGAAACGGAAAAACCGGTTGGAATCGGGCTCGTCGGTGATGCGCGCAATCAGTCCCTCGGCGAACATCTTGATGATGCTGGCTTGCTGGTAGTAGGCGCGCATCAGGGCCGAACTGGCGCTTTCACCGTCGCTGGCGGCAAATCCCAGCAGGGGTGCGAGTTCCTCCTGATACTCGAAGGTGAGCTGGTCGAAGTGCCGGCGGCTGAGAAAATGCAGCGAGTTGCGCAACCGCCACAGGAAATCGCGGGCGCTCGCGACTTCGTCCATTTCGGGCTGGGTGATGACCGCCTTTTGCACCAGTTCTTCCAGCGAGTGGACCTTGTATTTCACCTTGGCCACCCACATCGCGGTGTGCAGGTCCCGCAAGCCGCCTTCGCCTTCCTTGATTTGAGGCTCCAGCAGATAGACTGAATCGCCGTAGGCGGCGTGCCTTTTGCGGCTCTCTTCGAGCTTGGACTTGAAGAATTTTGACTGGTTGCGATTAAGCACGTCGGTGGTCAGGACCTTGTCCAATTCCGCCCACAGTTTCGCGTCGCCGGCCAGGAACCGGCTGTCGAGGATGGCGGTCTTTTCCTTAAGGTCGCTATCGGCCATCCGCACGCATTCACGAACATTGCGGACCGCGTGGCCGACGATAAGTCCGGCGTCCCACAGCGCATGGAGAATGATCTCCGCCACAATCTCCAGATAAGGACCCGGCTTCCAATCATGCAGAAACAGCAGGTCGATATCGGAATAGGGATTTAACTCGGCCCTGCCATAACCGCCGCGAGCCAGCACCGCGAGACGCTGATTGAGTTTGGAAAAACGCCGATCATGCTCGGCGGCGGCATAAACGAACAGCGCGCGCAGCACCTTATCGACCGCCGCGGTCAACTCACGAACGATTTCACTGCCGCTGGCGCCGGCGAAATTGCGTTCCTTGAGGTCCGCGCGGATCCCGTCCAGATAGCGCTTGGTGACTTCCCCCGGCTTGCGCGAGGCCTGGAAGTCCTTCAGCAATTGGGCCTCATCGGGCGGGCATTGAGTCGCCGCCGCGGCGATGGGGCCGTCTTGATCGATGAATGTACTCACAGAGTCCCCGCAGTCACGTCCTGATTAAGGTAATGCACCACACTGGCGGCCAGTCCTTCTGCCAACGCTTGCTGGTAGGCGGCCGTCGCCAGACGCTGCGCCTCAACCGAATTGGACAGGAATCCGCATTCTACCAGGACCGCCGGTATTCTCGGACCGACCAACACATAAAAGGGCCCCCTTTTCGCCCCCAGGCCCCGGACCTCGTCGCCAAACTCCGC
The DNA here is from genome assembly GCA_963805995.1 of uncultured Pseudomonadota bacterium. Classification (GTDB taxonomy): domain Bacteria; phylum Desulfobacterota; class Binatia; order Binatales; family Binataceae; genus JAJPJA01. The sequence continues at coordinate 21,845 of CAWDWL010000045.1, forward strand.
CTGGAGGCCGCTCACCGCCTGTTGCTCCATCACCTGCGCCAGCAGGGCTGATTCGGTGGCTTTATACTGTTGGCGGAGATCGCTCAAGATGTAATTAAGGCTCGGATCGACTGGAGCGCGGTCGGCCCCGGCCGCGTTTTCCATCCGCGCCAGACGTATTGTAGCGCGATCCGTGGTGTTGTTCAGGTAGTAGACCTCCATTCCCGTGGTCTGGGGGTTGGGGCTCCAATTGAGGTGGATCGAGACGAACAATTCCGCGGAGGACTGATTCGCGATTGCGGTGCGCTGCGCCAGCGTCAAATATTCGTCGCGGTCGCGAGTCAGGACGGCGTTGATTCCGCGTTGCGTCAGCGCGCTGGCCACGCGGCGCGCGATTTGGAGCGCCAGGTCTTTCTCAAGGACGCCATCCCCCGATCTGGTGCCCGGATCGTGGCCGCCATGGCCAGCGTCGATTACGACTACGGGTCGATTCTGCCCTGGTTGTTCCACGTACGCGGCCGTCGCCGGCCGCTGCGGCGAGATGGCGTCGGGTGGCACCTGCGGCTGCCTGACCGCCGCTATTGCCGGTGCAGTTAACGCGTCGCGTGGCGGCTCGACTGGCGGGTGGTGTGGGCGGGTCACGCGGACGGCCGTCGGATGCGGCGAGCTGAACGCGTAGGCCAGGTTTTGGTTGATGCCCGCGGGAGCCAGACTTACGATTAGCTCGTTGTGCTTGCGGCCGATGACGTAATCGCATTTGCCGGTCACGTCGATTTGTATGCGCATCCGCTGGCCCGGTCCGGGGCTGATCCTGATTGCGCCCAACGGCCCAATGGCGGCTTGCAGGAACTGGTCTGGCGGCAAACTTGATTTGACGTTCAAAAGATCAATTTGGAGCCGGTTGGGCTGGTGGTCAAGAAGCCACTGCGGCCGTCCGGAAATCTTCACGTGAAGGGTAAAGATTTCACCGTGGCGCTCGACCCAAGTGCGCTTAAGAGCCGTCGCCCAGGAGCGGCCGCCCGTACCTAATAACAAAACCACGCACGCGACTGCTCCGGCCAACACCGGTTCACGCCTGCCGACACGCTTAATCTCCAAGCCCATCCCCGTCCACCTTAGATTCGGACACGGATCATCCGTCGCGTGGATTGAGCATCGCGCTCAGGCGGGAAAGCAGGTTAAGCGCTTCGATCGGCGTAAGGCGATCGGGGTCCAGCATCCTGAGTTCATCGATCGCGCGTTTTTCAGCGGGCGTGAACAGGTTCATCTGACGAGCCTGGGCGGCGCCTTTGTTGCGCGCCTGCGCGAGCCGGGGCATCCCGTTGCTGTCGAGCTCCCCTTGCTCCAGATTGTTGAGGATTTCGCGCGCACGCAGTATCACGCTCTCGGGCAGGCCGGCCAACCGCGCCACTTCGATCCCGTAACTGCGGCTGGCCGCGCCTTCGACGACCCGGCGTAAAAATACCACCTCACCGCCCCATTCCCGCACCGCCATGCATAGATTCTTGACCCGCGGCCGCTCCCGCGCAAGGTCGGTGAGTTCATGGAAATGCGTGGCAAACAGGATCTTGGCGCGGGTCCGGTCGTGCAAGTACTCGGCCACCGACCAGGCGATTGCCAGCCCATCGAAGGTGCTGGTGCCGCGTCCCACCTCGTCCAGCAGCAGCAGGCTGCGGTCGCCCAGCCCGCTGAGTAGCCGCGCCGTTTCGCGCATCTCGACCATGAAGGTCGATTCGCCCCGGCGCAAATCGTCGCGGGCCCCGATGCGCGTGAAAATGCGATCGACCAGGCCCAGACGCGCCTGGGTGACGGGAACGAAGCTCCCGGCCTGCGCCATAATCACGATCAGTGCGACCTGGCGCAGATAAGTGGACTTGCCGGCCATGTTGGGGCCGGTGATCAGCAGGAGTTGGCGATTTTCGGGATCGATTTCGAGGTCGTTGGGAACAAATTCGCCGCGTTTGAGGTCGGCTTCCAGCACCGGATGGCGGCCGTCGCGGATGCTGAGCGCGGATCCCTGATTGATGATTGGCCGGACGTAGCCCCGGCGGCGGGCGACCTGAGCCAGCGCCACCAGGCTGTCGAGTTCACCGGTGGCGCGCGCGGTGTTCTGGAGCGCGGCCGTATGCGCCCCCACCGCGCGCAGCAGCTTCAGGAACAGGTCGGCCTCCAGTTCCTTGAGTCCTGATTCGGCGCTTAAGATTTTGCGCTCCAGTTCCTTCAGTTCAGGGGTAGTGAAGCGTTCGGCGCCGACCAGGGTCTGCTTGCGCTCGTAGTCCGGCGGCACGCGCTCGAGATGGGACTTGGTGACCTCGAGATAATAGCCGAATACCTGATTGTAGCGGACCTTGAGCGACGCGATTGCGGTGCGCTCACGCTCGCGCGTCTCCAGCCGGGCGATAACCGTGCGGGCGTCCAGGCTCAGCGTGCGTAGTTCGTCCACCCCGGGGTGATAACCGGTGCGAATCACGTTGCCGTCGCGCGCGGTCATCGGCGGCTCGTCGGTCAAAGTCGCGGTAATTTGACCCGCCACTTCGGGCAGCGCGTCGAGATCCGCGGCGCAACGGATCAGCTCGGCACTGCGCATCGCGCTGAAAGCCTGTTTCAGCTCACCGACCGCATCGAGCGCCTGCCCCAGCTTAAGGCAATCCCGCGGCCCCGCCTTCAGACTCGCGACGCGCCCGACCATCCGCTCAAGGTCGCCGATACGCCCCAGCGCCGAGGTGATTGCACCGCCCAAATCGGCGTCCAAGAGTTCCTCGATGGCGTCCTGGCGGCGATGGATCGCTTCGATATCCAGCAGCGGATAAAGCAGCCACGAAGCCAAGGTACGGGCGCCGGCGGCGGTGCGGGTCTGATCCAGAACCGCCAGCAGCGAGCCTTTTTTAGTGCCGTCACTGGAGACAATCAATTCCAGATGGGCGCGGCTGACCTCGTCGATTTGCAGGTACTCGTTGGCCTGATAAAGCTCGGGCGGCCGCAGATGGGTCAACTCGGCGCCGAAAGTCTGTTCCAGGTACATCAATGCGGCGCCCGCGGCCGCTGCCAGTTCGGGCCGCAGTTGAGCCGATTGCGCGCCGAAGCGCCGTACCAACGCCTCAGTCGCGCGTTGCGAGTCCCAGTAGGAATCGTCCGGCCGGGTTAGGGCCATTGAGGGGAAACGGCTGGCGATCTCGTCCAGTTGCTTGCTGGCGAGCATTTCGCGCGGATTCAAACGCCTGATTTCTTCGAGCAGACTGGCGGAGTTGCCAACCTGGGTGACTCGAAACTCGCCGGTGGAAACGTCGACCGAAGCCAGGCCGAAGCCTTCCGGAGCCGCGGTTACCGCGCTCAAGTAGTTTTTTTCATCGGCGCTCAGCACCAGTTCGTCATTGACGGTGCCCGGGGTCACGATACGCACGATCTGGCGCGGCATCAGGCCGCGGCTGTTGGCCGCGGGAGTCTGCTCGCAGATTGCCACCTTGTGCCCGGCTTTGAGCAGCTTGGCGATGTACGGTTGCGCGGAATGATACGGTACGCCGCACAATGGCGCGCCTTCCCGGGAACGAGCGGTCAGCTGGATGTCGAGGATGCGCGAGGCCAGCTCCGCATCTTCAAAGAACATTTCGTAAAAATCGCCCAGGCGAAAAAATAAAATCGCATCCGGAACTTTTTCCTTGATGCTGAGATATTGGGCGATTAGGCCTGTGGTTTTGATTGCCACGTTGGCGGCTAAGATAGCCGCGCCGGCGCCGCGGCGCAAAACCGGGCCGATGCTAATGTCCATCCCAAAGTCGGCGGCATCCCAACGTCAACCCGCGGCTCGGGATACCGGGCCTCATTCAAATTCCGATACGATTGAACAACGCTCGCCGCAGCTTGAAGAAGTGAATCATTGCGGTAAGGTAACTGACGCGGCTTACATTCGCGAGGTGTCCGGGGCGGAGGTTGAGATCATAGCGCGAGTCGATCAGGCGATGGATTTCCTTAAGCATTACTACCCACTGATCTTTGCGCGAGCCATCGTCGGCTGACCCGATCCGCTTGAGGGTTTCGTGGTCGTAAGCGGCCAGCGCCACCAGGCAATCGGCAAACAGTTCGCTTTCGTCAGTGAGATGACGCGCAAAGCCGCCCTCGATAAAGGGGCTGAAATTCGCCGTTTCCCGGACCAACGAGCCGTAGATATAGTGGCCCAACTCGTGGCCAAAGGTGGCAGCAACCACGGCCGGGGGATGGGCGCTATTGAGAAAAATCAGGAATTTCGATTTCTGGCTGACCTCCGCCCGGCAAAAAAACCCGCGCAGCGCCAGACCCGAACCACGCCGGTAGGGTTGCGCCCGTATTTCAATTTCACGCGGTCCGAAAACTTCCGTCAAGTGGCGCAAGAGGTCTTTCTTACCCAATCTATTCGACACATCATGGTCGCGGGTCCGAATCTCGAGGTCGATAATCCGGGAGAGTTCATGGATCAGGGGATTCTCGGGCATCCCGGGCGCCTCGCGGTAGTCCGCGGCGAGCACCTGCTTGAGGTCGATGATCTTATTGAGCAGTGGTTTGTTGAGCGATAGCAGCGAAATCTGAAGCTCGCTGAGCAGTTCAGCAATAAGCGCGTCGGTGTTCCGAACCTCGATTGCGTCGACCGCCGGAACCCCGTTTGATTTGCGCCTTGCGAAGCGTCCAGACATCCTCAGCTCACCCTAGCAAATTGTACTGACGTAAAAAAGCTGTTATTTGCGGATAACCGCACGAGAAATCAGGTGGCCAGGCAGAAACGCGAACGCACGCCAAACAAAGACCTTAGTAGTGAAACCAGGCCTAATCCTGCAACCGGGTCCGATAGCCTGGCGCCGCCCGACGACACCGGGGAGCGGCCCAAAATGTTCGTTGCTCCCGATCCCTCCGGACTGGCGGATAGCGAAGGATATTTTGAAGTCCGTCCAATCGGAACTCCGCTGGGCATGCGGGAGCTGGCCGCCCTGCACAAGCGCGCCTGGGGTGGTATCGGGATTCTGGAAAAGCGCGTACTGATGATCCTGTGGCCGCTGGCGCTGCACTTTGGGCTTTACTGGATCGAACGGGGCGCCAAGAACAAGCGGCCCTCAATCGTTGGCGCATTTTGGGCGCGCTCGCTCGCCGAAGCACCCTTGACTTTGGGCCATCTCTACCCGACCACGCTGTTCAAGGGATTATTCGCCAATGATATCTTTGAGTTTGGTGGCCTGGTGATTGATCCAACCATGCAAAAACGTGGTCTGGCCAAAGCGCTGGCCGATGCCGCCCGGGTCTTCATCTTCTCGCGCCGTCCCGAGCTTATAATTACGACGCCCGTCGAGCCACTGTATCAGATCTACAAAAGTTTCGGCCTCAAGACCGTCGGCACCGGCCCGGTTGACTATCCCTATCTGCCGGGCGCCAAGGTTTATCTGATGTACGGCCGCTTCAAGGACATCGGCGCGCCCTATTTCATGTGAGCACAACACGTGGCAATGGCGGCTAACCGCAGCGCGATTATATTGGCCGGCGGGCGCAGTTCGAGGATGGGCGCCGACAAGGCGGCCTTGCGCCTGGGCGGAGTCACGATGCTCGAACGGATGGTCGCGGAACTGGCACGGGGCTTTGACGAGGTGGTCGTCGTGGCAGGAACAGCAGCCGTGACTCCCGCATCGCTACGCGCCAGATCGGTCAGGCTGGTGGGTGATCCGCTCCCGTTTGAAGGGCCGGTCAAGGCGCTGCGTCTGGGGTTGGCCGCGATTGGCGCCGAGGTCGGCTTCGTGTGCGCCTGCGACTTGCCCTTCATCAATGCCCGGCTGGCCACCGAGTTATGCGCGATGGCGGCCGGACACGACGCTGCGATTGCAAAAATTGCGGGCCGCCTCCAGGTTCTCCACGCCGCCTACCGAAAGAGTTGCCTGCCGGCGCTCGACGCGATGATCGGTCGCGGGGAGCGCCGGCTGCAGGACTTGGTGCCACTGCTCGAGGCGCGGATCGTGGGTGAAGACGAAACTCGTCCGTACGATTCGGACCTGCTCAGCTTTTTCAATGTGAACACGCCGGAGGACTACGCTCGGGCGCGGGCGCTGGCTGGGAAGGTTGCGCCATTAGCGCTGCGACCGGCCGGTCTGTCCGTCGCGGCGGCGGTGAGCAGCGGGACGCCCGCGAAGCGGCGCTGGCGTCCCGCTCTGTTGCGAGGGTTTACTTCATGATGCGTGACAAGGAGCCGGGGAACGCCCAGGTCGCGGCGTCGCGCAGGTCTTCGCTGATCTGGCTGCCGAACTGTGTTGGAGAATCGACGTTGGACGAAGTCACATGCTGGTTTTGGAAGTCCCACATAATATCGACATTGGCGGAATGGAATTCGGTGACGTCGCCAGTGTCGATCTTCAGTGGCCGCATCGGAATCATATTGAACTTCCAGAACTTTTGATTCGCGTCATAGAAGTCCCATGCCAGCTGCGTCCAGGTGTCGGTATCGATATAGCCGACCTTATGGCTGTAGCAGTACGAGCCCATAGACGGTAGCGGATAGGTGTCGATCACCATCACGTTGCGCAGCTCCCACTTACCCACTTTGGAGCTCGGCCAGGCCGGCACCGTGCTCTTCAGGTTGTAATAGTCGGAGTTGTAGAGGCCTGGGTTGTTGGCATGGTTGAGGAAGAGGATCTTCTTGGTGCCCAGAAATCTCACGTTGAAACTCGGAATCTGGAAGGCCATGCCGTCGGAGTTGTCGTCCTGGACCCAGTCGGTGCCCAGAATCGGCGAGCAGCGTGCGGCGCTCGACAGGCGCAACGAGCGGCGCAGCGAGGGCAGGAAGACATAAACCTCCTGTACCTTTAGCGGGTCGTCGGGCTGCTGCGCGAGTTGCGTGGTATAGCGGGTCTGCTCGGGCGAGAGTACGAAGTAGCGGGCGGTTTGCAAATAGCCCTTTCCGTACGGCGGATTGATCGGCATGCCGGGGTCGCTGAGGTGGCTCAGGCGCCAGTAGATAACCTCGGTGTACTGGTCGAATTTATTCAGGTAACGGTCGACCAAATGAGTGAGGGTGGTGTACCGGTAGATTGGGGGGATAAAGCCGAAAAAGGCATTGTAAAGAACCTGGTTGCCTTTAACCGTGTCGTCACCGCTGGGCTTGGGAAAGGGAACGCCGGCCATGTAGCCATCCACGGTATAACCGCCGCTATCCACCTTTCTCAGTTTGGTCTGTCCGGCGTACTTTTCGGTGTCTTCCTGCAGCCGCTTGGCCATCGGAACATGGATGGTCGGACCGATTTCCATGGTGAATTCAGGCCCCCCACCGATCTTCCATGGGTACCTTTGACCAAACATGGCCTGCACGCCGACGGGCATGAATTTCTTGTACTGCTGCCAGTTCTGCAGCGTTATGTTGGTGCCTTCCGGGATGGTGTCGGACGAATCCCCGGATGCCAGCGCGGTGTAGGCGGCGGGATCGAATTTGATCTGTGCCTGCGCCATCCCAACCGCGCCGATCGCCAGCACCAGCGCACACACGAGCGAGTATGAAAGTTTAGTTCTCACACGCAGTTCCTCCATTTTTTGAGATCTGGTACAGGGCTACCGGTTGCTGCGACTGCGGTATCCCCGGTGACCGCGGGCGGGCGAACGCTTAAAGTTCCGTGTATCAGACCGAGATCCTCAAAAACATAGTCGGTATGAAAAAGAAGTCAAGGAAAGTGAAGGGCGAAATGCGGGAAAGATTGGACGCGATTTCAGAGCAACGAATGGATTTGGATATGGACGCGCCGATTTCCCGCGCCTGGCAGGCTGCGGAAAAATGGATTTCCGCTTTTCCAGGCCTGCTCCCTCACTCTTATCTCTTCCAAGGGGAGAGAGAGAAAGATGTAGGAATGAAGCCATCTTTCATGCAGGTTGCGGAGCCGCCAAACGCTGGGTTGCGCACCAGACTTCCTTTTTTCGCAGCCGGTTAGGGTTGATCGCGGAAAAATTGGTGAAAGGGAGCACCGCCGATGAAATTTTCGCGGTGCTCCCGCCGGGCGTGTACGTGCGAGGACTTTACTTCATGATGCGGGATAGCGAACCCGGGAAGGCCCAGGTCGCGGCATCGCGCAGGTCGGCGGAGACATCCTTGCCGAACTGCGGGTGCGCGTCGACGTTGGATGAGGTTACGTGCTGATTCTGAAAGTCCCACATCACGTCGACATTGGCGGAATGAAACAAGGTCTCCTCGCCGGTGTTGATCTTGAGCGGACCCATTGGGATCATGTTCATCTTCCAAAACTTGCCATTGCTGTCGTAAAAGTCGAAACCGAGCTGAGTCCAGGTCTGCTTGTCGATGTACGCGACTTTGTGGCTGTAGCAATAGTTACCTATAGCGGGCAGCGGAGAGACGTCGACCACATAGACGTCGCGCAACTCCCACGAGCCCACCTTGGAAGTCGGCCATCCCGGCGCGGAACTCTTGATCAGGTAGTTGCGGCCGTCGTAACGCTCGGGGTTTTTGGCATGAGCCATGGCGAGAATCTTCCTCTCGCCCAGGAAGTTCGCGGCAAACTTAGGGATCTGGAAGGCCATCCCGTCCGAGTTGTCGTCCTGGACCCAGTCGGTGCCCAGAATCGGCGAGCAGCGTGCGGCGCTCGACAGGCGCAACGAGCGGCGCAGCGAAGGCAGGAAGACGTAGATCTCCTGCACTTTCTCCGGATCGTCAGGTTGCATCGAAAGCTGGGTAGTGTAGCGGGTCTGCTCGGGCGCCAGCACGAAGTAGCGCGCAGTTTGCAGATGGCCCTTGCCATAGTCCGGATTTACCGGCATGTCGGGGTCGCTGATATGGCTTAGACGCCAGTAGACGACTTCGGTGCGCTGCGGGAACTCGTTGAGGAAGCGGTCCACCAGATGCGAATTGGTAGTGTATCGATATACCGGCGGGATAAAGCCGTAAAACGCATTGTACATTATTTGGTAGCCAATCAGGTCGCCACTCGGCTCTGGAAACGGGACCCCTGCCACGTAGCCGTCGACGGTGTAGCCGCCGGTATCGACTTTTCTAAGTCTGGTCTGGCCCGCGTACTTTTCGGTGTCCTGCGCAAAGCGCTTGGCCAGCGGCACCGCAATGGTCGGTCCAACCACCATCGCGAATTCCGGCCCGGCGCCGATCCTCCACGGATACTTTTGGCTGAATAACGCCTGCATGCCGATTGGCATGAAGTTCTTGTATTTCTGCCAGTTCTGCAGCGTTATCCTGGTGCCTTCAGGAATGCCATCGGACGAACTCGCCGGAACGATTTCCGCGTAATTGGCCGGGTCAAATGTAATCTGTGCCCGTGCCACCCCGACAATACAAATTGCCAGTAGCGCTGCGCCCGTCAGGGAGTAGGAGATTTTGGTTTTCACACTCATTTCCTCCGTTCTTGGATCCAGGCCGGCGCGGACGTATGCGGGTACGACCGGCCTGAGGTTGACGCCGCTAGCCCTGAAGCGAAAATGCCTTCACGAACCCAGAGCACAAGCTCATTGGGGCAGACTCTCCTTGTCCCAGGAGAGGCGAGGGAGAGTTTGCACGCCCCGATCCGCGGCACATGTTCGGACCCAGCCACTTACATTTTCGCGCACCAACTGCTGCAGATTATTTTCGCTCCAGCAGGCTGCGGAAAAAGGATTTTCGCCCCCTGCTCCCTCACTCTTATCTCTCCCAGAGGGAGAGAAGATGTAGGAATGAGGCCATTCTTTTATGCAGGGTGCGGAACTGCCAACGGCGGAGTTGCCCTCGAAATTTCTTTTTTCCGCACCCTGCAGGGCTAGGTGCGAAAGCTGGATGTTTGCATGCTGCGGTCAGAATGAATCGCGCCCGCAATCAGACATTCATTGCCGGGGACGGAGCCATAAAATGTGATTTCAGCCTGGTCCTGATTGCTTAAGATATATATTCTCCTAACGACCGATCCGGAGATTGGTCAAAGAGCTACATCTCGGATGGACCGTGCGTTTCAGGGACTACCAATTGTATAATGCAAGCAGTATGCCCCGTACAAAGCTCTCCTGCGGGCGTGGACCATCAACGACAAACTTTGGCGTTCGCGATTCCCCTATGCGCGGAGAAACGCGATAGCTTGCTGACTATTTCGGCTTTGGTCCCGGCGTGCGTCGCGTTCCTGACAGACGCGGCGCTCTTAGGCCTTTCCCGATAGCTGCGTATGCAGGTAACACGCGATGTGGCGCTGTGCCCCATCGCTTGTGCGCAAAAGACCGGCTCCGATGGCGCCAGACCTCCGCATTAGCGGCCTTGCTCGGATTGGCGCCAAACGCGCCAGCAGATCGGAGCTTCTATCGCCGGTTCCGCACGACTGTCGCTTGACGCCGATGGCGGCTAAGCTTTACCAGGAAAGGGAGTGCCGCAGATGCCGTTGTTTGATGCCGCTGGAGTCAACATCCACTATCTGGACCATGGAAACGGGACGGCGGTGACACTGATCCATTCGATGGCGTCCAATCTCCATCACTCGTGGGCGGAGAGCGGTTGGATCGAACACCTCCGTCCCAGCTATCGAACGATCGCGCTGGATTGCCGCGGTCACGGCCTTAGCGCTAAATCTTACGACCCCGACTTCTATACCGCCGACAAGATGGCCGACGACGTAGTGCGACTGCTCGACCATCTGGGTATCGATCGGACCTTGGTCGCCGGCTATTCGATGGGCGCATGCGTGGCGCTGAACCTGGCGGTTCGCTATGGCGAACGCGTGCGCGCGATGGTCATTGGTGGGGTCAGTTCGCGCGCCTACAAGGTGCCGCCGCGCGAAGACCTGGAGCGTCTGGTCGAAGTCTTGCGTGCCGACGATATCAGTTCGTTTACCGACCGGGCCGCGTTGTTCATGCGATCGTTTTGCGTGAAGAACGGCAACGACCCGAAAGCGCTCGCGGCTTTTTCATTGCATCGGCGACCCGACGTGGAGCAAAGCCAGCTGGCTGCGATCCGGGCGCCGGTGCTGATCATGGCCGGCACTAAGGACGCCATCGTCCAGGGAATCGATGAACTGGCCGCGTCAATTCCCGGCGCACGGATAATGACGCTGGAGGGCCGCAATCACCTCGACGCCCTGGGCGATCCGCTGTTCAAGCAGGCGGCGATGGAGTTCTTCGCCGCCGTCCCACGGTGAGCCCGACGCGCAGTGAATCACACCAGCACCTCGCGGTTGTGCAAGCGCTCGATCTCCTGGGCCGAATAACCCAGCATCGAACTCAGAATGGAATCGGTATCGGCGCCCAGCACCGGCGCGGTCTTGCGTACGCGGCACGGAGTTTCCGACATCTTCCAGGCGATGCCGGCGTGGGTGCGGGTTCCAACCACGGGATGGGGCAAGCGGACCTGGAATCCGCGTGCGTTCATGTGCGGGTCCTCGACCAGGTCCTTGGCGCCGAGGCTGGGAAACGCCGCCACCCCCGCCGCCTGGAGTTTCCCGGTGATGTCCCACCGATCGCGCGACGCGGTCCAGGTCTCGACGATACCATCGAGTTCCGCTTCGTTTTGCTTGCGCAGCGCGGCGCTCTGGAAGCGTGGATCGTCGGCCAGCGCGGGCTGGCCAATCGCCTGGCACAGCGCGTGCCACTCCTGCTCGCTGCCCACGACGATCGTGACCCACATGTGTTCGTTGCCCAGCGCCTTGTAACAGTTGTGCGGCGCCATCCATTGATCGTGATTACCCATCGGCTGCGGCAGACGGCCGGTGATTGCGTATTCGAGCAGTGCCTCCGGCATCAGGCTCAGAACCACCTCCAGCATCGCCAGATCGATGTGCTGCCCCTGTCCGGTCCGCGCCCGATGGATTAACGCCGCCACCACCGCGGTGGCGCCAAATACTCCCGAAGTCGGATCCGGATACGCCAGCCCACTCGCGCGGGTGCGCATGCCCGGATAGCCGTTGAGCAAGGTGAAGCCCGACGCCGCCTCAATCAAAGCTCCGAAACTCAGATGGGTGCTGTAGGGTCCGGTCTGGCCGTAGCCGGACATCGACAACATCACGAGATCGGGCCTGCATTGCTTCAGCGTTTCATAGCCCAAACCCATCCGCGCGATTGAACCGGCGGCAAAATTCTCCACCACCACGTCACAATGCCGGACCAACTGACGGGTGATTTCCACCGCCTCCGGCTTGGTGAGGTCCAGTGCGATGCTGCGCTTGCCCTGGTTCCATTGGTTGAAACCGCCGGCGCGGTTGATGTCCTGGATGTCGTCGGCCATCGGCAGCGTGTTGCGATACATGCAGGGACGGCGCGAGCTTTCGACCCGGATGACGTCGGCGCCCAGATGGGCCAGTTGCAAGGCGCAGTATGGGCCGGCCCATACCCAACTGAAATCCAGCACGCGCACACCGGCCAACGGACCACCGTCGGACGGAGTCGCAGCCGGGGCTGGAGGTGGAGGCATCGGCCGCCGCTCGATGGCGCCGGGGTCGAAGACGGCGCCGTTGTGCTCACCCAGGCGCGGCGCGGGACGATTGTGCTCCGACGCCACCCCCGCCAGCCGGAACGGGGATCCCGGAACGGATACGCTGGCTCCGTCGCCCATCGGCATCGGAACGAAGAAGCGGCGCTCGCGCAGATGCGGATCGTTATAAACGTCGGCCACGGTATTGACCGGTTCAATCGGGACGGGCAGTTTTTGCAATTCGCGGCATAGGTCCGCGACTTTCCATTGCGGCGTCCATTGGCCCACCTGGTCGCGCAGAAACGCGCCGTCATGGAAGCGCCCAAAGGCGCTCGTTGAATTTTTCGTCAAGCGCCCATGGCGGACTGCCGATGAATTCCACGAACCGGCGCCAGATATGGTCGCCATAAACGGTCAGAAGCACCTTGCCGTCGGCGCATTCAAACACGTCGGCGGGTTGCGGGTTGAAGCGCCCTCCCAGGCGGGTAATCTCCTTGCCCGCGTAGCTGTAGAAGGGCCAGTTGAGTTCGATCATCGGGGCCAGACATTCCTGCTGGGAGACGTCGATTACCTGGCCGCGCCCGGATTTCATCCGATACAAAAAGGCGGCTAATGTGACCAGCGCCCCATTCACCGCCCCCTGGAAGCCGGCTTGCTGGCCGAATATCCTGACCGGAGCCATCGACGGGTCAGATGCCACCACATTGGCCGAGGGCAAGCCGCCCGCATGTATCGCGTTGAGTTCGTAGGCCCGATAATTCGCGCGCGGCCCGCTATCGCCGAACGGGGAGATCGACGTGATGATCAAATTGGGGAAGGCCTTGGCCAACGCGCCGCTGTTCAGTCCCACGCCGTCGCGGTCGGCCGGCAGCACGTTATGAATCAGGATATCGGCGCGCGCGAGCAAACTTGAAAGGCGCCCGCGATCGGCGGCGGTCTTCAAGTCAAGGGTCACACCGAGCTTGTTGACGTTGAGGTACGTGAACAGGCCGCTGTGGTCGGCATCGGGCACATCGTCCGGAAAGGGGCCGCGAGAGCGGGTCACGTCGCCTTCAGGCGATTCCACCTTGATCACTTCGGCGCCCAGTTGCGACAACAGTTTGGCCGCGAATGATGCGGACACACCCTGGCCGCATTCAACCACCAGCGCCCCGGCCAGCGGTCCTGACCCGGCGGCGCTTTGAGCTTGCGATGATGAACTTGCCATGCGGACGCTCCTCTGGCGCTTCAAATATCAAGGGCCTTTTCGAAATGGCAATCCGGCGGCTTCAAAACTTCAGCGCCGCGATCGCGTGGCGCGCGGCCGCCAGGTAAGACGGCTGGGGATTTTTCGCCTGTTCGCGCAGGCATACCTCGGTGAACTTGATTGCATGCTCATCGCCGTTTTCGATCGCGCGCTGGATCAGGTCCTCCGGGTCCCCCTCCGACGTGGCCGTTGATTCGGCTTGCGGAGGGTTGATGGCATAGACTGAGTAAATCGCCGCCGACGCCTGCCAGGCGTGCGGCAACGCGGTCCTGATGCCGGCGGTATCGAGATGCGGCGCGATATTTTCCAAGGCCGCCGGCGCGGTGACGGTGTGGATGAAAGCGATAGTGGTGACGATATCGCGGGCGTTGGCCAGATAGACCCGCGCGAAGGTCTCGGTCAAATCCCGGATAAACGCCGACACGTGGCCGCTGGTATCCACCATTGAGATGGTTTCCGCAAAGGGCGGAAAGTCGTCGAGCTGCAGCAGCGCTTCGACGATCGTGTGATGATGATGGGGGCTGCGTTGGTCAGCCGGAAGCATCGGGACGGCGGCGATCGCGCGTGACGGCAAGTCGGCTCCCATGGTGACGCGGCGCTCGGGCAACTCCTCATAGGTGGCGGCCCAGTAGGCCAGCCCATCCGCCAGCTCAAGGCGCCGCATCGAGGTATCGGCGTCGGTCATGGCGCGGACGGCGTGCCCGGTCCGGATTATTCCATGGGTCGCCGCACCCACCAGGCCGGGAGCGAGCAGCGCGCCCCATTGGCGCACAACTTCCCGCCAATGGTGCTCTTGCAGCTCATTGCGGAAAAACTCCACCCAATCGGCGAACCGGTCGGTGAGACCCAGCGCGTCGCGCCATCGTTCAGGGTCGATCCTTTCGGAGGTCCCGGGACGTGCGGTCATCTGGCGAGTGTAGTTCTCGATCCATCTCATTACTGCGTCAGGCCGGCCCATTGCGCACATGGCTTCGGTCGCCATCGGCCCATGGCTGGTGAATCCATTGCGCAGATCCGGTCCGTGTTTCAGAACGATTTCCAGTGCTGGATCGAGAGTCGAGTAATTCGGTTTCATCGTCACCTTGACGCTCCTGCGCGATCTTAAGCCTACCCCGAAACCTCGGGGCTTTTAACTTTTTCGCCCGTTTGCCGAAAAGGCGGCAGCCATGGTTAACTCCGTCGCAAAGGCGAGGCTGGCCTTTTGGATCATTTTCCCGATCGCATAGCCAACCTGAAAGGAGTTGTACAATGGTTACCCTGAAAGGAAAAACGGCGCTGGTCACAGGCGGTGGCGGAGGCATCGGCCGCGGTATCGCCGAGGCCTTTGGCAGCTATGGCGCCCAGGTCGTGGTCGCGGAAGTTAAGCCGGAACGCGCCGACGCCATACGCGCCGCATTGGAAGCCGCCAAGGTGGACCACCTCGTGGTCCAGGCCGATGTGCGCGAAGAAGCGCAGGTCGATGGGTTGATCAAGCAAATCGAGAATCGGTTCGGCAAGCTCAACGTGCTGGTCAACAACGTCGGCACCGCGTCGACGCCCAAGCTGTTTGAAGAGACCACCAACGAGGACTGGGATTTCGAGTATCAAATCAATCTGCGGCACATGTTCCTGGTCACGCGGGCCGCGATTCCATTGATCCGCAAGAGCGGCCCCGGCGGCAGTATCATCAATCTTTCCTCGATCGAGGCGTTCCGCGGTATTCCGATGCTCACGGTTTATGGCGCGTTCAAAGCCGGAGCGATCGGCTTTACCCAAAGCCTTGCGCTGGAACTGGGACACGAAGGGATCCGCGTCAATGCCATCGCTCCTGAAACCACCGAGAGCGAAGCGATACAGCCATCGAAGTGGATTCGACCCGAAGATCTCGGTGCGATTCCAAGTGCGATCCCGCTGGGCCGCTTCGGGACGCCTGCTGACGCGGCCGGATGCGCGGTGTTCCTCGCGTCGGATCTTTCCGCGTGGGTGACCGGCACGACCATCCATCTTGATGGTGGAGCGCTGGCCGCCGCCGGATGGCATCGGCTGGAGAACGGCGCCTGGACCAATGCGCCAGTAATATCCAAGGGCGCGCTGCGGCTGGGGCGCGGTAAGAAACCTGACGCCAAATGATCGAAATAGAAACGAAACTCCGATCACTGCGAGGGTTAACAATATGAAAGCCGTCGTCTGCAAGGCTAAAAACCAGGTTGTCGTCGCCGACGTGGCCAAACCCGAGGCGGGCGTGGGGCAGGTGGTGCTCAGAGTGCGCGCCTGCGGGATCTGCGGCTCGGATCTGCATGCGCTCGAATACGGATTCGCCGAGCACGGCGACATCGGGACGCGTTACTCCCTCAGTTCGATCGGCAACGTGATGGGCCATGAGTTCTGCGGCGAGGTGGCCCAGGTCGGACCGGGGGTGGATGGCTTCAAGCCGGGAGACCGCGTGACCTCGCTGCCCTTTCTGAATTGCGGCGAGTGTCCGGCCTGCCGCGACGCGCGCCCCACGCAATGCCGCCAGTTCCGCGTTATCGGGTCCGCCACCACGCCCGGAGCATACGCTGAATATGTCCGCTGCGTGGCCGCCAATCTGGTCAAGCTTCCCGCCCACGTAAGCTTTCGGCAGGGCGCCTTGGTTGAACCGTTATCCGTGGCCTTGGGCGGCGTGAATCGCGCGCGGCTCAAAACCGACACTCCCTGCCTGGTGATGGGGGCCGGACCGATTGGGCTGGGCGTGCTGATGTGGCTGAAGGCCAAGGGCGTCGCGACCGTGGTGGCGTCGGAACCCTCACCCAGCCGGGCCGAACTCGCGCGGCGGGTCGGCCCCAGCGCCGTAGTCAACCCGCGCGAGCGCAATCCCGCCGAAGTGGTCGCGCAACTCGCAGGCCAGCCGCCCGCTGTCGTGTTTGAATGCGTAGGGGCCAAGGGAACCTTGAACATCGCGACCAAGCTGGTGGCGCCCGGAGGCCAAGTAGTCGTTATCGGCTACTGTTTGGTGCCCGACGAGATCGATCCTCACGAATGCGTGAACAAGGGCATCACCATTGATTTTTCCGCCGGCTACACCCGCGCCGATTTCGATACCACCACCGCCGCGCTGGGCGGCGGCGCGATCGACGCCGAGCCGATGATCACCGATGTGGTTTCGCTCGACCAGGTGCCGGAAATGTTCAATCGGTTGCGTCAGCCCGGGGGCCCGGCGAAAGTGATGATCGAAGTGCCGGCGGAGTAGTCCGATTCCGTCGCATAGTTTATCCGCAGACCATTGTATAGTTCCAAGTTTCGAGGAGAAGCAGGCATGAAAGTTGGCGTGAATGTTACCTTGATCAATCCCGGGACCCGGCCTGACGATGACATCTACCAGGAGGAACTCGCGCTCATCGATTTGGTCGAGCCGCTGGGGTTCGACTCCCTGATGTGCCTGGAGCATCATTTTACCGGCTTCGCGATGATCCCCAACAACCTGCAGTTGCTGGCCTGGGTCGCCGGCCGCACCAAGCGCATCCAACTGGTCACCGCGGTAATCGTGCTGCCGTGGCGCGATCCGATTCGCGTGGCCGAAGAGGTCGCGACGCTCGACGTGATGTGCGGCGGCAGGACAATTTTCGGGTTCGGCCGCGGCGCCGCGCCGGTGGAATATGAAGGTTTCGGCATCCCGATGTCGGAGTCGCGTCAACGCTTCAAGGAAGCCGCCGAAATCGTGATCAAAGGTCTGACCGAGGAACGCTTCTCCTACCATGGCAAGCATTTCCAAATTCCCGAGATCAGCATCCGGCCGCGGCCGGTGTCGCATCCGGAGCGCCGCTTCTATGCCGCGTCGATCAGTCCCGAATCGGCCGAGATCATGGCCAAGCTGGGCTTTGGCGTCTTCATCATCGCGCAAAAGGACTGGGACCAGGCCCGGGCGGACCTCGACCGTTACCGCCAGACCGCGATCAGCGTCGGCCTTACGCCCCGCCCGCCGATCTGCACCTGCCATATCATGGTCGGCGACGACCACGCCGAAGTGTGGGATCAGGCACACGAATATTTCGGCCAGACTTTCAAGGCGATCAACAAACACTACGGTTTTACTCAGGGCCGCTTGCAGGGGCTCAAGGATTTCGAGTTCCATGCCAAGTTCGAGAAGACCTTCGGCAAGCTGACCAGCGACGCCGCCGCCGAGGCCAAGGCGCTGGAGTACTTCATGAAACTGCACGTGGTGGGAACCGCGCGTGAATGCCTGGAGCAGATCGAAGCGATCCATAAGAAGATGGGGATGGAGCACGTCGGCTTCACTTTCAGCTTCGGCGGGATGCCGCGCGCGCGGGTCGAACGCAGCATGCGCCTGTTCGCCGACCGCGTTCTGCCGGTGCTGCATCACGACCCCGCCTTCAACACCGGCGAGATTTTCGCGTAACACCTGGCGCTCAGCGCCTGGGGAGAAGTCAAAATGAAAGTTGGCGTGAGTGTTACGATGATCAACCCGGGGACCCGCCCCGACGATGAGATCTATCAGGAGGAACTCTCGCTGATCGATTTGATCGAACCGCTGGGATTCGATTCGCTGATTTGCGTGGAGCATCACTTCACCGGCTACGCGATGATTCCGAATAACACGCAACTGCTCGCGTACGTCGCCGGTCGCACCAGTCGCATACAACTGGTGACCGCGGTCATCGTGTTGCCGTGGCACGACCCGATCCGCGTCGCCGAGGAGGTAGCGACGCTCGACGTGCTGTCCGGCGGCCGGACCATCTTCGGTTTTGGCCGCGGCGCGGCCCCGGCGGAATACGAGGGCTTTGGCGTGCCAATTGAGGAATCGCGCCAACGTTTCAAAGAAGCCGCTGAAATCGTGATCAAGGGACTCACGCAGGAACGCTTTTCGTACGAGGGAAAGTATTTCCATATCCCCGAGATCAGCATCCGGCCGCGTCCGGTGTCGCATCCGGAGCGCCGCTTCTATGCCGCGTCGATTAGTCCGGAATCAGCCGAAATCATGGCCAAGCTCGGGTTCGGCGTCTTCATCATCGCGCAAAAGGACTGGGACAGCGCCAAAGCCGACCTGGACCGTTACCGCCAAACCGCGACCAGCGTGGGGCTCAAGCCGCGCCCTCCGATTTGCGTCTGCCAAGTAATGGTTGGCGACGACCATGCCGAGGTATGGGATGAAGCCCCGAAATATTTCGGACGGACCTTTAAAGCGATTAACGATCATTATGGCTTCACCCAGGGGAAACTTCAGGGCGTCAAGGACTTCGAATTCCATGCCCGCTTCGAGAAGACCTTCGGCAAACTGACCAATGACGCCGCCGCCCAAGCCAAGGCGCTGAACTACTTCATGAAACTGCACGTGGTGGGAACGGCGAGTGAATGCCTGGAGCAGATCGAAGCGATTTATAAGAAAATGGAGATGGAGCACTTCGGCTTCACCTTCAGCTTCGGCGGAATGCCGCGCGCGCGGGTCGAGCGCAGCATGCGCCTGTTCGCCGACCGCGTCCTGCCGGTGCTGCATCATGACCCCGCTTTCAAGGCGGGCGAGATTTTTGCCTAGCGCGCGAGGCCCGCGATGCATCCGCTGTCGCTGGAACAACTGACGATCATGGACGTGACGCCGCCGGAGTTGGTTTCGATTGCGGCCGCGCTTGATTGCCAGGCGATTAGCCTTTACGTCGAGCCTCCCGGCGGCGGGATCGAAGTCTATCCCCTGATTGAGGACACCCCCGTCCGTCGCGAGACCATTGCGCGGCTGGGCGATACAGGAGTCGTGCTCCACAACCTCGAGGCCTACGTCCTGGCGCCCGACACGCGCGTCGATAGCTATCGGAAATCGCTTGAAGCGGGTGCGCGGATGGGCGCCAAGACCGCCACCGTGATTATCTTCGATCCGAACCGCGGGCGTGTAACCGATCGCTTTGCGCAACTGTGCGTTCGGGCCGCTGAATTGGGCCTGCGAATCAATGCGGAATTCTTCGCCGGCTCGGAACTGAAATCGTTCCGTGATGCGCTTGCCCTGGTAAGCGCCGCGGCTCAGCCTAATGCGGGAATCGTGGTGGACTCGCTGCACATTGCGCGTACCGGCAGCGCGCTGGCCGACGTAGCGCGCACCGACCCGCGGCTTATCGGCAACGCGCAGATTTCCGACGGCCCGCTCACGATGCCGCCGGATCAGCAGATGTTCGAAGCCAAAGATCAGCGCCAGATCCCTGGCGCGGGGGAATTACCGTTGCGCGAGTTCATCGAAGCACTTCCGCCCAATCTGATGATCGGAGTCGAAGTCCCGCTGGAAACTCTCAAGCGACGCGGCGTCCCGGCAACGGAACGCGCCCGGCTGGCGGTAGAAGCGACCCGCCGGCTGCTCGCGGCAGTTTGAGCTGGCGTTGCCAAGGCCCAAATAGCAGCTCACGAGAGGTTAATGTGAATGGCGCCTTTAACCTCAACCGTTCACGCTAGTCTTCCTTGCCTTTCTTGCGCGGGCGCCCGCGACGGCGCGACGGCGTGGCCGATGGGATCTGATCGAGCTCGCCTTCTTCAGGCTCGAACGGGGCCGCGTCATGAATGGTGAGCAGTTCCTCGGGTTCAATAACGCCGTTGCTGTCTTCGGACGATTCGTCGGGCTCGTCGTGGACCCGCCAGCGCCGCCATGCTTCATCACTGGCGCTGCTTCTTCCCGTCCGCTGCTGGCTGCGCTCCTGCTGGCAGTCCACGCAATAGATCGCGAAGGGCAGAACCTTGAGCCGTTCCACGGCGATATCGTTTTCACACTGCTCGCAGATTCCGTAGCGGCCGCGGTCCAGCCTCAAGATTGCATCGTCGATAGCCTTTAAACGCTCCTCGGCGCGCTCGACCAGGCTGGCATTGGTCTCGACGTCAGTGAGCGACCTGGCCACATCCATCTCATCGCCGGGAGAACCGGCGGCCTCATCCCGCTGGCTACGGCGCAGCCCGCGAATCCTGGTCAGGGCATTGGTGCGTTCTTGGGTCAGAATGTCCCTTAGGATTTCAAGCCGTGGGCCTTTCATGAATATCCTCCGTAGCTTCGTTATCGCCCCGACAAAGCGGGCTTCGCCCAGTATTCCTATGGTATCACCGACGCGCTTGACCAAGCGACATTGTTTCCTGCCAAGGCACGGTGGTGGCGCCGAGGCGCTGTTTCACCGTTTCCCGCCTGCGCGGCCGCTTTTTGCACGCGATCGGACGGCCGAAACATGGAAACGTTCAGGTTGATGGAGCAATCAGGCTGACGCAAGGGCGTCTGGTTTGGTCATTGCTAAGGGGCGCGGCGTGCGCCGGACCTAAAACCTTCCCATGTGCGCGCATACTCGTTGTATAATCCCGGTGGGGTCGGGGCTTATCGGGATTGTCATGTCAAATTCACCAAAAGCGAGGTTGCAATGAAGACATCACGTCCATTGTTTGCGCTTGCAGGTCTGCTGTTCTCGCTGGCTGGATTCGCATCCATGGCGACCGGCCAGGAATTGACCACGCCACGGCAGCTAAGCCACGCGGTTGCGCTGCAAAACGTCTCCGCTCAGGCCAATGGCGCTCTTTCCGGCACGCTCGCCAACAGCACCGAGTACGTGATCCGCGACGTGAAGCTGATGATCGAGTATGCCTGGATTTGGAGACATGATTTCCGGCCGGGCGAAGACAGTCCGGGGCGCACCGTCTATATTACCATCCATGGCGACATTGCGCCGCATGCGCAGCAGTCCTTTAGCTATGAGCCGTCACCGCCGCTGTCTTCGCGTCACGACGGACATTTTGAGCCCGCGGTAAAGGTCGTCGGATACACGCAGATGGTGCCGCGTTAGTAGCTTACGGGGTTGTGGCTCGCGCTCAGAGCCACCCTCGGCGCCTGCTTAAAAAACGCGCCCGCTGCCGCCCTTTCGGGGCGAGCAGCGGGCGCGTTTCACTCCACTGAGTCTTACGCTGTCCCCGACTCAGGCCGCCGAGCCGTGACGCAGCAACTTGCCCGGAGTCGCGCCGGTGCACTTGCCGTCGGCGAAGGTCTCCTGGCCGTTGACCATGATCGAATGGTAGCCCTTGGCGCGCTTGACCCGGCGCCATTCGCCACCCGGCAAGTCGTGGGTGATTTCGCCGATCCATTGGGGCTCGACGCCCAAGCCGTCGAGGTCGTAGACCACCACGTCGGCAGCCGCACCTTCGCGCAACACGCCGCGATCGCGGAAGCCCGCCGCGTGGGCCGGCAGGGCCGACATCCGATAATGCGCTTCTTCCAGCGTAATTTTCTGCTCGTCGCGAACCATCCAGGTGAGGAAGTCGGTGGTAAAAGCGCCGCCGCTGAAGAATTTGGTATGCGCGCCGCCGTCGGACACGCCGGGGAAGGTATAGATCGAGGAGTTGATGATCTCCGCGATGTAGTCGGGGTTGAATTTCTGGACCGGGGTCAGGAACTCGGCCTTCAGATCGGTGGCGATCGCCAGGTCGAGCATCACATCGACTGGATGCTTGCCCTCTTCTTCGGCGATTTGGCCGACCATCTTCCCGAGGTACTTCTCCAACTCCGGCTGATCATTGAGGTATTGAACGACCAATCTGACGATGCGTCCGCCGATTCCGGAGGCGTTCTTGTCCAAAGCCTTGGTCCAGCGCTCGCTCTTGGCCGCCGCACGCAATTCGGGGTTGCGCATCTTGACCAGCTTCTCTTCCTTGGTTCCGGTGGTCATCTCGCGCCACGGCGGCGCGATGTCGTACAGGTTCCAGTGTTCCAGGGTGAAACCGAATCCGGCGCGCAGCGTTCCCGCCTGTCCGAAGATCGGCAGACCCTTGGCCCGCAACTCGTCGATCCAGCGCAGCGTGCGGCGATGGATTTCGCCGTCGTAGCGGCTGGCGGCGACCGCCTGGAACAGCACCGGCCGTTGCGCCTCTTCGACCAGACGCGCCACGAACGCACGGTCTTCCTTGATGTGGCCGGTGTCCTGGGTGATTTCAATGAAGCCCTCATCGCGCTCGCGCAGCACGCGCGCGAGGTTGAGGATATCTTCATCGCACATGGTGTCGGTCACCATCGGGGAGCCGTCGAAATCGGCCTGTCCCGAATGGCGCCCCAGACGTTGAATGGAGAACCCGCACAGCCCGGCGTCCAGACCTTGTGCGAGCAGCCGGCGCATTTCGGCGCGTTCCGCCTCGGTCGCGGGGCGGGTTTTGGCCGCCTCCAACCCCATCACATAGATCATCAAGGAGGCGGTCGGCATATATTGGATGCAATTGACGCCCTTGGGAGCCCGATTAAGCGAATCGAGGTATTCCGGAACGGTTTCCCAATCCCAGGTCATCCCCTCTTTCATCGAGGCGTAGGGGATCGCTTCGGTGCGCGTCATGGTGAGCATCGAGCGCTCGCGGAAATCGGGCTTGCAGGGAGCGAAGCCGAAGCCGCAGTTTCCCAGCACCAGCGAGGTCACGCCGTGCCAGCCCGAGATCGTGCAGTACGGATCCCATCGAATCTGCGCGTCATAGTGGGTGTGGAGATCGACGAAGCCCGGAGCGACGATTAAGCCGTCGGCATCGATCACCTTGTTCGCGAAGCCAGGGACGCGGCCGCCAATTTGCGCAATCTTGCCGTCCTTGATCCACACGTCGGCGCGATAGCGCGGTACGCGGGTGCCATCCACCACTGTTCCGCCTTTGATTTGAATATCGAAGTCGCCCATTCTTGGTTCCCTCCCGGACCGGTAAAGGACTACGGCGTTTTGATCGACGTCGTCGGTTCGAACAGTCTCGCTTAATTGGTTACTACTCTAGACTTATACCAAATTGGAAGGTTTTTGCCAGTCCAGCAGGGGTGGCCTTGCAGCCCGGTCCGGGGGCCGGCATCAAACGGCGACGCACCCGTTTTTTCGGATCGTTCGCGGCGGTTGAAGGGTTCGAACGATCAGCGGACCGGCTTTGCGGTCGGGGGCGCTTCCCCGGACCCCTTGGCATGCGCCGGCTTGCCTGCCATGAAGCGATTACATCCGCTGACGCCGGATACCCGCAGGCGAAATTTCTGGAGCTGCTCTTCGATACACAAGCCCAGCGTCAGGTTGTTGGGCGAGGCCTGGGGCTCCACCTGCCACCACTTGCAGTCTTTACAAAAACCCCACGATTGATCCATTTGAAATTCTCCTTTGACAGCCGTTGGGGGCGGCAACGCGCCGCGCCTGATTACAGGTTACCGGTTTGGCGATCGCCGCGCCCGATTAACTCACGACAAACATGTCTGCGCTCTCTCCTTGCGAAAGAGCGCTTAACGCTTCGCGTTCAGTTGGATACCTCGAGCTGGGTGTCAACCTTATCGGTACCGGCAATCCGCTTCGCTGCGGTCACGACCTCGGCCAGTTCCTGTTCGTTGCCAACCGTGCCTCGCAGAGTCACGAAGCCATTGTGGGCAATGATCCGGATGGCTTTCGCGGACGCCGACAGCTTCCTATTTCTTGTTATCGCCTGTTGGATGCGCACGGTTAGTTCGGCGTCCTTGCCTGCCTGCGTCTCAGCCATCGAGCCGGATGGTGCTGCGCTCTGTTTCACGTTACCGGCGCCCGCGGGAGCCTGCGTCCTGGTCTTCATCGGATTGCTGCAGCCCAAACTGCACATCAGTACCGCCGACAGAATCAGTACTCTTGGTGTCACTCGCCTTGTCCAATCGGGCCTCCCGTCTCGGGTCTGGAGACGAAACAAACCCCTTGCCAATCGAAAAATCCTAACTCCAGCCTGCCGCGCCTGTACCAATGGGTTGTTGCTCAGGACAATCCTGGCAGGGTGCGGAAAAAAGAAGTTTTGAGAGGGCAATCGCGTCGTTGGTGGTTCCGCTCCCTGCATACAAGATGGCTTCGTTCCCACATCTTCTTCTCTCCCAGGGGCGAGATAAGAGTGAGGGGGCAGGCTGTGAAAAAGCGGAAATCCGTTTTTCCGCAGCCGGCCAGGGACCGTGAAAAAAGGGTCCTTTATGTTTTATGGAAGGCCGCGAAGCCAGCATGCTGCGGGCGCCGATACCGGCACAGTGTTAGTCTGAGCGCGGGCGGAAAGAAGGCGGTGACGCGGGCATTGCGTCCATCCGGGTCACCGCCGCTGCATTGACAAGGGGCGGAAAAGAGTCACGCCGGCAGGGGGCCTTGGGCACATTGCCTGACCCCGCACCGCGCCTGGAAGTGGCTGCTACCCTTCTCCTTGCGGGAAGAGCAGCCGACCAAACGCGTCCTGTTAGAGGTTACCTGCGGAGTTCTTGGCTTTGCTCCGGGATTTCCCTGCGGCTTGCGCTTCTTTGAGCTCCTCGCCCTCCCGGCCCGCCAGGCTATCCTTTGCCTCACGCGCCTTTTGGTCAACTTCGCCATTGCGGCCAAACTCTTTAGCGTTGCGGTCATACTCCCGCGCCGCCTCCAGTCCTGCCTCGTCGTGCCGCGCGGTCGGGTTTCCTTCCCGCGCCAGTTCCTGTTCGGCCTGATGCCAATGCTCGCTCTGACGTCCTTCGGGCCGTCCCTCGCGAATCCAGATCTCGTGGGCGCGCTCACGTATTCGATGGGTATGATCCATACTCATTGTCGATACCTCTCTTCGGTTATTACCTCTTTCTAGTATAGCTCGGCACCGTCCGAGCGGGCGGTATTTTCATCGAGGCAAGCCGGTACAGGTTTCGAACTGCATTACCGCGGCGTTAACGCCCACACGACTATATTTAGTCACGGAACGGAAAGATGCAAAGACACAAATGTACTATACATGGTAGTACATTCGAACTAACTAATCTTTACCAGTGAACCCCCGCTCGCGCGCCCAGATCACGGCGGCGCTGCGGTTGTGCACGTCGATCTTTGCGTAAATGGAAGACCGGTGGTTGCGCACGGTGTTGCGCGTGAGCCGCAATTTAGCGGCGATTTGATTATCGGTAAGGCCCTGGCAGATCAGCCCGAGCACGTCGCGCTCGCGCGCGGTCAAATCGGCCAGGGCGCCTTGATTCGACCCGGCCGAGCGGGGTGCGCGAAGGTTGGCGAGCTTTTCAATCACGGTGCGGCTGAACCATGACGCGTCGCGCATCACCGCTTCGATCGCCGCGACCAGCTCCGCCTCCGAGCGTTTGCGCTCGGTGATATCTTGCAGGACACCAAGCACGCATGGCTGTTCGTCAATATTCACGATCTCGGCCGAGAGCAGACAGTCGAGCAAATCACCTTTACTGGTACGCAACTGGACGTCCATGTTCCGCAGACTCGGCGAAGCGGTCAGGGCGCGCGCGATCCCCGCGGCCTGCGCCGGCTTGGCGTAAAGCGGGACTTGCGCCGCGTCTTGACCGACCACAGCTTGCGCGGCGTACCCGGTGACCGCCACAAAGGCGTCGTTTACGTCCAACAGACGGAATTCGTCAAACGTGCTCAGCATCATCGGCACGGGCGCCAAGCGGAAGGCCTTGGAAAAGCGCTCCTCGCTCTGACGCAGCGCGTGTTCGGCCCGCTTGCGCGGGTCGAGGTCGGCGAAGGTAAAGAGCATACAGGCCTCTTCACCGACCTCGATCGGCTGACCCGCCACGATCACGTACTTGACGCCCACGCCGGGCAGCCGCACCAGCGCTTCCATCTGTGGAATCGTGCGTCCCTGGGTCAGACGCTCCACCGCGAGGTCGCGCTGGTCCGCGGCTTCGAGCACGTCGAATTCATAGGCGCAGCGGCCGATCAGATCCTCGCGTTGGTAGCCGGCCATCTTGAGGAACCCGTCGTTAACCTTGATGTATCGCATGTCGGAGAGCCGGCAGATGATCGCCGGGGCCGGATTGGCCGCGAAGGTCTGCTCGAATCTTTCCTCGGCGCTGAAGTAATCGGTCAGGTCCTGCAGCACCAGGGCGATACAGTCGGGTTGGTTGCTGCTATCGACCAAGGTCAGGCTGCGCACGCGATGGATCCAATGGCGCTCGACGTGCGCGGCGGGCCTGACCTCGACTACCACGCCGCTGAAGCTTTCTCCACGCAACGCGCGGTTCAGTGGATAACTTCGAGCGGGGAGGCGCCGATGGTTCCGGTAGCGGAGTTTGAAGCGCTGGCGATATCCCGACGCGTTGCGGCCGAGATCATTGAGCCGTTCAACGCCATGCAGCGCAAGCGCGGTTTCGTTCGCCCATACGATCGTACCGTCGGGATCCACCAGCACCACCCCTTCGGTGAGCCCGGCGATAATCTGCTGCAACTGACGGCATCGGCGCGCTCGCGGGAATCTGGTCTTTCATCCGGTTCTCTCCAGATTCATTCTAACCTGGCGTGAGAGACCAGGTATGGCAATTAGTCGCGCCTGGCCTTCGATTGCGCCTTAGGTGATGCGATGCATGCGCTCGGCGGGTGACCAACGGAGTCGAAAAGAGGCCTT
>CAWDWL010000046.1:0-6892 GCA_963805995.1 uncultured Pseudomonadota bacterium
CCTTGTAAAGGAATTGATTAGCACGTAAGCGGCGTGCACTTCCGCGCTCATAAACACGCCCTGACTTCGAAGGTAATGGAGAGGGCGGATATACCGAAGATGGTCGCTGAAGATGAGTAGCAACGATATAATTACAGTCACCGTTCCTTGAATCGGAGAAACCCGCAGTGTAAGAATTTCCACGATGACTGGAGAAGCCACAGCGATGAGTCGTTTGATCAGACGCTCAATGACTTTTCCGGCTATCGCCTGCACCCTCATCGTCGCAATCCTTGTGGGCGGTCTGCCGATGCTTACCGGCGTGGTGTTAGCCGCTCAGGATTCCAGACCGGCCTTCACTCTCGACATCTGTCACCCCGTTGGTGGTGCGGCCCATACGCTAACCCCCTGCGAAGCGCCGTTGGTGCCGGCCCCGGGGGTCGCACAAACTCTCCATGAATCCGGGGTGGCTGAAGGCCCCGACATCAAGTTGACCTCGCGTCTGAACGAAGCTCCCACTCCGCCGCCGCCCAAGTCCTGCGCGTAAGCCGCGCAATTCACGAAAACATCGGGAGATCCTGACGCACGCCGCTTAGGGCGCAGCCAGGTTGCGCTCGCAACGCGGTCGCCGGCCGATGGATCGCGTCGAGAGTCAAGGCAGAGGTATGCGAAGAGTCGTTTAACCGGTTTGATGGTATTTGTGATGGTATTTTTGGCGGACGCAGTTTCGCGTCCGGCGGCATGGGCTCACGGAGTAGTCGGCGATTACATATTTCTGGAGCCGCTGATCGCCGAAGATCCCACTCCGGCCAACGAATTGGATATCGCTGAGCCGGCGTGGACCAAGACTAGCGCCGGAACCGACTATTCAGTCGGCTTCAACATGGAGAAGGTGCTCTATATTGACGATAACTACATGCCGCGGTTCAGCCTCGCGGCCGGCACCGGCTGGCATCATCTGTCGCCTGACGATGGCTCCAGTCACTCGGGCCTGGACAATCTGGAAGTAGCAGCAAAATGGTCCCCTTACTATTCACTCGCGCACGAGTTCCTCACCTCGGTAGCGCTGGTTGTCAACCTCCCCACTGGCGCCAGCGCCATCAGGGAGCAGGGTCATACGAGCCTGGGACCGGAACTGCTCTGGGAAAAGGGGGCGGGCGACCTGCCCAATCTGCCGGTGCTCAAATATCTGCGCCCATTCGGATTTCAGAGCGACCTCGGGTATCTGCCGGCATTGGGTGGGCACACCAGCCATGAACTGTTTGCCGACGGGGTCATTGAATATTCGCTGCCCTACCTGAGCAACTCGGTCCAGGATATAGGATTGAAGCGGCCGTTGCGCAATCTGTTTCTGTTTACCGAAATCAACTACGATCAACTGATCGCGGGTCCCTCCGGGCAGACCTTTCCAAGTCTCGTCGCCACCCCGGGAATCGCCTATGTCGGCTATTACTTTCAGCTGAGTTTCGGGACTCAGCTCGCGCTCAACAACGCGTCGCGGTCCGACACGCATGCGGTGCTGATTGGACTGATCGATATATTTTACGATTCGCTTTTTCCAAAATGGGGCAACTGGACCATCAACAGGGGATTGGAAGGATGAAGACCCAAGCGCTGCCGATTATAGGCGGGTTGATTCTGGGCGTGATCCTAACGGCCGCCGCGCCGGCATCGCCGCATTCGTTTCCCGAGCGACAAAATCCGGCCGCCGGACAGACCCTGACCTCGCCACCCTCCGCGATCGCGATTAAGTACGACGCCCCCATAGAAAAACTGTTTGCCCGCCTCCAGGTAATTGGGTCCGACGGCAAGGACAAGGCGATCGATAAACCCCAGGTGAGTTCCGATGGCTATACGCTGTCCGTTAAAGTCGGCGAGCTCAAGCCGGGCGAGTACAAAGTGATTTGGGGCGTGATCGGGATCGACACCCATCACACTCAGGGTTCTTACAGCTTCACCGTCGGCTCGAAGGGCGGTTGAAAAGCTGCGGGACGGTGACGGATGAAATGGTAGATACTGGAAGCATCGCCGGTCCGATGGTCGGGTCGCGCCCTGTGTGACGGGCCGCTGGTCCTGGCATTATTGTTGGTCTTTGGTTTGACCCTGTTCATGTTGACCGTCGCGCCCGCCGAGGCTGCGCTCGACTCCGCACGCCCAAGCTTCTGGATTCTGTTGCGGGTGTTGGCGACGGTCCAACTGGTGCTGTGGCCCCTGAAGCTTCTGATATACGTCGCCTCAATGGCCGGGGTGCGCATGGCGGAGGCGCTCCCATATATCCCGGAAGTCCTGCGCGAAACGCATTTCGGACACGATTGGGTGGTGAGTGTGGCACTCGCCGTTGCGCTCGCAATGGCCGCGTGGATGCCGGGCCCGCGGTCAAATCGCGCCGGTATGGCGGCATTGGCCAGCGCGTTTTTGCTCATCTGTTGGGCCGACGCCAGCCACGCCATCGATTTCGGGGCGTTGGCGGTGACGGTCTACTTTCTTCATGAAGCGACCGCCGGTCTGTGGATCGGCTCGCTGGTCGGCCTATGGGTCGTAGGCCGGCAGGCACACGCCGACGGAGTGCTGCGCCTGACGGCGCGGCGGGTTTCCAGGCTTTCAGGATGGTGCGTGCTGGCACTGGTGCTTAGCGGAGTATACAGCGCATCCAAAACGTTGGGGCTGAACTTCCATAATCTCGTGTACTCACCGTATGGACAAATCCTGATCGCAAAGGTTTTACTCGTAATCCTGATCGTTGGGCTTGGCGGATATAATCGCTATCGGCTGATCCCGGCGGCTCCGAGCCCTTCGGTCCGCACCGCTTTGTTACGCAACGTCGTGGCAGAATGCATTCTTTTGGTTGGAGTTTTGGGGTTCGCCGCCTTGTTGGCGAATACCTCGCCACCTCATTGATCCAGTGGTGAAAGGACCGGCCCGAATGCTCACAAGGAAATTTGCGTGATCCATTTGCTGTAGTCACGTTCAGTGGTAGTCCTCGTTGAGGGCTCTGAGAAATGCGGCCAAGGGAGCCACATCCGCGGCGTTGATGTTGACGCTGGATAGCTCGGGTGAAGCATTTCGGAGCCGTCCTTCCCGGGCCAGTTTGGATGTGGTCATATAAAAATTGATCACATCTTCAATCATGTCCATCGCACCGTTGTGAAGATAAGGATTTGACTGGCCCAAATCTCTTACCGTGGGCGTCTTGAAATACGCCAGGGCCAAAGGCAGGACAACCTCCGGGGTACAGCGGCCGACGCCAAGATTGAACTCATCGCAAAGTATCTCGGTCAGCGTGGCCTGGGGATTGGGCATGTCAGGATTCGCGAACACGTTCCATGCGCCCAGGTCTGTGTAACCGTCTTTCGTTGCGGAGGCTGGCGAACGAAAGCGCCCGGTGGCGTCGGGATGGCTCGCCGATGGCGGCAGATAGGCGTTGAAGTCCGCGTTGCGGGTCGCCAGGTCCGGAACCGCCAGGGCAGCGAAAGCTCCAGGCACATGGACCGCGTCGTACTCGACTTGCGACGCTCCGGTGTTGTGAAATTTGAAATCGGTGAAGTTGGGTGGCGTATGGCAGGCCACACAATTGCCCAGGCCGCCGGATGTTGCTCGGGTTCCGGTGGGCTGGGAGAAGAAAACCTTCAGCCCCTGCAACTCGGTGGTCCCGAACACGAACGGCTGGTTGTGGAACTGGAACTTGCCCATCGACGACGTTACGAACTTCGGATTGATGAGCCCTTGTATCAGACCGAGAAGCCGTTGGCTGTATGCAAGCTCGGATTCGCCAGAATTGGGCTTTTGCGGCAGCCGGTTGATTACAAGAAACATATCGTATGGCGAACCGTTGAATTGTCCGACGTTATCCGTAGCGAACCTCAGCGAGTCGACATAAGCGCCGACGAGCTTGGCAACGGCTTGTGCAATCTGTCCATCTGTCGCCTTGGCGACGTCGATCCGGTACTCGGACGGGATGATCAGGTCCCGTGGTATCGTGGGACTGGTGCCGAGCATCAGCACGCTGTACGGCTGCGACCCGTAAAAGGAAGCGAGATCGCCGGTGCCGTTATCGCTGCGGATGACGTTGGCCAGATGCGCCGCCGCAAGCGGCTGTTCAGTCGGCAGCCAGCCAAAGTTTCGCCCGGTGAATGTACTGGTGATCAAGTCTTCGAGTGAGGAGAATTCGCCGTCGAAGTGCAGCGCCAGAGGAACACTGCGCGAGAGCGTCGCGTTGACCAGCGGCGGCGAGTTGCGCGGCGTCGTGGTCAGACCGTCGCCGCGGGAGGGTAACGGGCTGCGCCGGGCGAAATCATCATACGTCCTCACGCCGCCCCCCTTGGTGTTCTGAAGTTCATCCACGAGGTGGCACGACCTGCAATTCATGCTCTGGCCGCGAAAAGGTCCCGGGAGCGGCTTGCGGGTGGTCTGGCTGGTGTCCATCACCGGATCGCCCACGGCGAGAGGCGTGTTCACATCGCCGTCGGAGTTGGCGAAGAAAAACTGCGCGAAGCGGGTTTCGAGAAACAGGCGCTCCCCGAGCTGAACTTCCGGCGGATTCTCGTCACCGCCTTCCTGCTCAGCGGAAGGGATCGAACTGCTGCCGCATGCCACGACCAAGATTACAAACGCGATTGAGAGTGATACCCAGATCAGGAGCTTGGATTTCAACATGTTTCTTGCTTGTATTGGGTGTCTGTTTTGAGTTTGAGCAGTAGGATGCGGGGTCCCGGCGCGTTTAAAAGAACCATGACGATTCCGATGACGGACCAAAGATCGCGCCGATAAAGCGCTCCAACTCCAGGTTGAACTTCACGATTACATGGTCGGAGCCGCGGGTAAGTCCGAAACCGGGGCCGACGCTGTATTCGACGCCGTGAGGGAGTTCGCCCCACGCGACTGGAAAGATGTAATGCTGTTGATCGGAAATCGGATCGCTGTCGTCGATTAGACCGATGCCGCCGTAAAATTCCACGCCCGGCGACAAATAGCGTTGCCATCGATAGTACCCGCCGCTGGCATAGCCGAATTCGAAGCCGCGATTCTTGTCTTCCCCGGTGATCGGTTTTTCAAAGATCGGATTGAACCTGAACGAAAAGCGGCCAAGATCCTTCTCGATAATGGGCTTGAATTCGATTTCCAGTTCGGCATCGTCGAATTCATTAATGCGATGCCATTCCAGTTCGGCGTACCATCCGAGATCGACCGGCAGCACGCCGGGGTCGAATAGGCTGCCGCGCAGGCGATACTTGGAGCCGGAATACCAATACCCGTGTCCTCTGACCAATGTATTATCGATATAGGCCGCCGCCTCGATCCGGTCGGTCAGGCCATAGGTCAGCTCAATCGCGTTGAACCACGCCCCTTCAGTGGCATAATCTCCCGACGAGAGGCCACGATCACCCTGGCTGTGTCCGTTGGGTACCGCTCCGTTGAGCATCTCCAGTTCGACCACACCACGTGATTCCGTCGCATAGGGGTAGACTTCAAACTCCCAGGGATCCACTTGGGCCCGCGCGGTTTTGGGACACAGAATCGATCCGGCCATCAGGCAGGACATCAAGATAGTTACTCGTATCGTATTGCTCACTTTCGCACCTGAGTCTTCGAACCCGGCGCAATCGGCCGGGCGATCGGGGATTCGATTAACTGCCGCAAAGGCCGCTACCACGGAGGAGACAGTCGCCTTGAGGTAGAAGGGCATATCCTCCGACGGTCCAGTTGCTCGTGCAGCGCGCCGGTTCACTTATCCTAACTTTCGAATTCGAGGGTTTCCTTCCCGAGTTGATGATGGTGATGGCCGGCGGCGGGCCAGAGGCTATGGTGAGCGATGTGCGAGATGAACCGATTCTCACAACGCAGCCGCGTCGCCGTGACAGCACCCGCTTCAGGGGCGAGGGCCGGCAGGGCGAGAGGGATTCCCGGCAATGGTCGGTAGGGGATAGACGACATGACAACCTCTAGTTGAAACTGAGAGTAAGTCTCAATATCGTTACTCTGCGATCTTGTCAAGTCTGCCAGCCAAGTTCGTACGCGAGCCCGGCGCCGCGAATGGGTGGGTGCAAAACGACAGGCTAGAGGCGCGTTCCTTGAATCATGAAACCCGCGGTGCAAACAATTTTTTCGATGGCCGGAGAAGTCACTGCGATGAATCGTATGATCAGACGCTCGATGATTTTTCCGGCTATCGCCTGCACGCTCATCGTCGCAATCCTTGTGGGCGGTCTGCCGATGCTTACCGGCGTGGTGATAGCCGCTCAGGATTCGAAGCCGGCCTTCACTCTCGACATCTGTCATCCCATCGGTGGAGCGGCCCATACGCTGAGCCCGTGCGAAGCGCCGTTGGTGCCGGCCCAGGGAGTCGCGCAAACGCCGCATGAATCCGGGATGGCCGATGACCCCTTCATCAAGCTGACCTCGCGTCAGAACGAAGCTCCCACTCCGCCGCCGCCCAAAACCTCCGCTTAAACCGCGCAATCGCCAAAGCAAGCTGGCATCAGGCGACGCGCACGGAATGGCTCGCGCGCCGAATCCGAGAGCGAGAAACAACGGGAGCGCGATCGCGCCGGGCCGGACCCTGTTCACCTCGCGGCCGCATTAAGGTAGGGAGCGGAGCGCCTTGATACTGGGGATAAAGTCAATTTTAAAAAACGTTACGGTGTCGTGACACCCATTTGTCAGTGGAGATTTGCAATCATGAAGCTCACAAGGATGTTCGAAAGACCGGTTGTCGCCATCTCGATGGCCTTGAGTATCGGTCTGCTACTTCTGGCGATTGGCGGATGTGAATCCGGTGAGAGCGGAACGGAAGCGGTGGATGCGGTCAACAAGGCGGATTGTTTACCCGGCATAAAACTGGTCGATCAACATCAAAATCCGGTGGTGCTTTCCTCGCTCAAAGGAAAGCTGGCGCTGGTCAATTTCATATACACGT
>CAWDWL010000047.1:0-15538 GCA_963805995.1 uncultured Pseudomonadota bacterium
AGAGCTTAAGCGCGTTGTCCCACATGATCTTGCGTTTGCTCGCCGCCGATACCCCGGATAGACTCATCACTTCCTCAATGGCCCGGCTGTAGTGGCGCCCTTCGGGATGCCCGAAGTCCGTCGCAACTACCACGTTCTCATCGCCGATAGTATCGATTACCTGTTTGATGCCGGGATCGTCGGGGTCCGCCGAGATGAAACACTGGCGCCGGAAGTATTCCGTTGGCGTCATCGTCAGCCCCGGAATCGGCAGACCCTTGGAGCCGCCCTGCACTCCGGCGGCCAGCCGGTACATCCAAAATGCTACCCATCCCGCTCCCGATTCCAGGTGCACCAGCCGCAACTTGGGATGGCGCTCCAGGACTCCACCTATTATGAACGCCGCGCTGGCCAGCATGTTGCCGATGCTGAAGGCCGTGATGCCCGACGCGGTGCCCAATCCCGGCAGATAATGGTAGAGCATCATGTCACACGCGTTGAGCGCTCCCACATGGATCCCTACCGGAACGTCGAGGTCCGAGATCGTCGCCCACAGGCGATCGTAGTAGGGCTCGTACAGCCGATGCTCTCCGACCGGCACCGGATTGATGTGCACCGCCTTGAAGCCCAATTCCTTCACGCAGCGCGTCGCTTCCCTGGCGGCTTCTTCGGGGTCGCGGAGGTCCAACGACCCTGCTCCCACCAGCCGCTGTCCCGCTTCGGTACAGAAATCATATAGCCAGTTGTTGTAGGCCCGCCGATAGGCCGCCGCCGTGGCCCCGCTAAGCGTGGGCGCCGCGCACGAGTACAAACCGGCGGTCGGATATACCACCATGTACTCGATTCCCACCCGCTCCATGGCATCCACGTAGGAGCGTGGCGGAAACCCCTGACGCGCGTACTCGTCATAAGCCTCGCCCAGACCGGGCATGATGATCGGCTTACCGAACGCCCCCTCCAGAGGCATGTCGTAACCGCCCACGCTCACGTCATTGAAAAAGCCCAGCTCGTTGTTTGTCCCTTTGGAGTCCTTCTGGTAGTAGCCGGTATAGATCCGCGGCGTCTCCGAGCGAAACTTCGGCTCCAGGTACCGCTCCCAAATATTATTTGGCTCCAGGATGTGACTGTCACTATCGATAAATCTCACCCTGCTCATTGGGCTTCTCCTTCAATAACCAGTGGCGCGACAATTATCATACGAATGCACCGTG
Organism: uncultured Pseudomonadota bacterium; assembly: GCA_963805995.1. Taxonomy (GTDB): domain Bacteria; phylum Desulfobacterota; class Binatia; order Binatales; family Binataceae; genus JAJPJA01. The sequence continues at coordinate 1,191 of CAWDWL010000047.1, forward strand.
TCAAATTGGAAGGGCAATTGTCGGCCAGCGTGAATCAGCGACCTGCTTGCCAGCCGGCGGTGTCCAGGCACGCGTGGGCCGCGGCCTCGATTATTGCCTGGGCATCGATGCGATACTCGCGGTAAAGGTCGGGAATGTCTCCACATTGGCCAAAGCGCCTAACTCCCAGGGGCCGGACCCGCTGGCCGCGCACGCTGCCCAGCCACGACAGCCCCAATGGATGGCCGTCGATAACCGTGACAATCCGCGCATCGTCCGACAACGGCGCGAGCAGCATCTCGACGCACGTCTGCCCGCTGGGCAGCGCATTGCGCGTGTTCCAGTCCGCGTACAGGCGGTCCGCCGATGTCACCACCGCCACGCCCATCCCTCGACCTCTTCACGCATCGCCGCATAGGCCTCCATAGCTTCGCTGACCACGGCTCCGCAGCACACGATGGCGAACTCCGCACCTTCGGGGGTGGAGCTGACGAAGGCTCCATTGCATTATTGCCGCCAGTTCGTCGGCATAAGCCGGTTCAAACGACACCAACTGTGGCTGTCCGATTCCCAGCAACGGCGTCGTGATCGACTGATGCGCCCCGCCCTCGGGCGCAAGCGTGATCCCGGAGGGCGTACCGATCAGGATGAAGCGCGAGTCTTGATAGCAGGCATAGTTGAGCGCATCCAGACCACGTGGAATGAACGTGTCATAAATCGTTCCGATCGGAAACAGTTCGACCCCGAACAGCGGCGCGCTAAGACCCAGGGCCGCCAGCATCAGGAATAGATTATTTTCAGCGATCCCCAGTTCGATGTGCTGTCCTCCAGGAGAACTTGACCAACGCTGAATCGCGGCGAGGCCCAGCTCCTTGAAAGCATCATGGCGCGCCCTGATCCTGAAGGTCTTACGGCGGTTTACCCATCCGCCCAGGTTGGTCGACATCATAACGTCCGGAGAGGTCGTGACGATACGCTCAGCCAATTGGGGCTCGACCCGGGAGAGCTCCGTCATAATCCGGCCGAACGCTTCCTGGGTCGACATGTTCTTTCCCGCCGGCGTCGCCACCCGGCCGTCAAGTTGTAATCGTGGCGCCTGATGATAACGCTGGCCGCATCTGGCCCGCGGACGCGTGCGCACGTATCGGACCATTTGGTCCTTACGCTCACCCAGGCCGGCGAAGGGCTCCCATTCGGCACCTTCGGCTATCCCCAAAGCCTGTTGCAGCGCCTCCATCTGCGCCACCGTCATCAAGCCTGAATGATTGTCCTGATGGCCCGCAAAAGGGAGTGTGTAGCCCTTTATCGTATAAGCGATGAAGCACTGCGGACGGTCGCTTTGCACCGAAGAGAAGGCCTGGATGAGGCATTCCAGGTCGTGACCGCCTAAGTTGGTCATCAATTGCGCGAGCGCGGCATCGTCGTAAGCCGCGAGCAGCGCCCGGACTCCCGGCGCCTGACCAAGGTCCGCCTCCAGCCGCTGGCGCCACATAGCCGCGTCGGCATACACCAGGGCCGAGTACACGTCGTTGGGACAAGCGTCGAGCCATTTCTTAAGCGCCGCCCCGCCCGGCCGCGCGAAAGCCTCCTGCAAGCGCTGCCCGTATTTTAAGACGTGCATGTCCCAATCCAGTGTGCGGAACACTCCTTCGATGCGCTGATTGAGTCGATCGTCGAGAATCCGGTCCAGGCTCTGGCGATTGTAATCGATCACCCACCACACCTTGCGGACGTCGTGCTTCCAACCTTCCAGCATCGCCTCGAACACGTTGCCCTCGTCGAATTCGGCGTCGCCCATCACCGATACGAATCGGCCCTCGATCGGCCCCAGGCCCTTTGCACGCACATAGTCCTGGGCCAGAGCGGCGAAGACGGTCATCGCCGTCCCCAGACCCTCCGAACCGGTGGAGAAGTCCACGTTGTCGTGATCCTTGGTGCGCGAGGGATAGCTCTGGGTGCCGCCGAAGCCCCGAAAAGTCTCCAACCGCTCGCGCGTCTCATTACCCAGCAGGTACTGGATGGCGTGGAAAACCGGACCGGCATGCGGCTTTACGGCGACTCGATCCTGGGGCCGTAGAGTTTCAAAAAACAATGCTGTCATCAAGCTGACGCACGACGCTGAAGAGGCCTGATGCCCGCCAACCTTAAGCCCATCGCGCCTGTGACGCAGATGGTTGGCGTGATGGATGATCCAGCTCGATAGCCACAGAACCCGTTGCTCCAACGCGCGCAAACAAGCCAAGTCCTCATCGGACACCCGATGATCCGGAGCAACAACTGCCGCCTGGGGTTCAATTCTCATTCGCTTTTCGCCCTGCCAGTTGCTTTATGTTGAGTGATTGCGACAGTTCCGGTCAAGCTCGAAATCTTGCAAATATGCTTGTCTTTCGCCAGTTTCTGGCAATAATATTCTACTGGAGACGTTCAATGCGTGATGACATGCCAAAGCACGAAACTTGATTCCACCGACCGCAAAATCCTGAAAATTCTCCAGGACGACGCCGCCATCTCCAATGTCGACCTGGCCCGCAAAGTCGCCCTCTCAGCCTCCCCTTGTCTGCGCCGCGTCCAGCAACTCGAAGAGCGCGGCATCATCCGCCGTCGCGTCACCCTGCTTGAACCCGCTGCGATGGGTCTGGCAGTCAGCGTTTTCGTTCAGATTAGCCTCGAAAAACAGGGCGATCGCGCCTTGCGCACGTTTGAAAAAGCTGTTCTTGAACGCCCCGAGGTCATGGAGTGCTATCTCATGACGGGCGATGCCGATTACCTGCTCCGCGTCGTCGTCCCCGATATCTCCGCCTACGAACGCTTCGTCCTGGATCACCTCACCCGCATCTCCAGCGTTGCCAGGATCCGCTCCAGCTTCGCTCTCAAACAGGTCAAATACACTACCGCTCTTCCCTTGTGACCGCGCGATTCTTGCACAAACGAAAGCTATATTTTGCGCGCATGGCGGCGCCCGCGCTGTCTCGGTTCCCGCAGCAGAGGTTGGACCGTCGGGTTCCGCTTATTCCCGCCCTACGGGAACCCGAACCTTTTTCGGCTCATCCCAGCCGTTCGTAAATTAGTGTACCGGCCTTGGCGTTCTGACTGACGACGAATTGCGCGAGTCGGCAGTTGTCCACCTGCCGTCCCCCGGCCTCGCCGCGCAACTGACGGACCGCTTCGGCCTGGGAATTCCAGCCTTGCATGTAGGCTTCCGAGAGCATCCCGCCGGAGGTGTTAACCGGGAACTTTCCTCCTGGTCCAATCCCCATGCTCAGAACGAACTCGGCGGCATGGCCTTCCTCGCAGAAGCCATAATTTTCCAGAGTATAGAACAGTTCTCCACTGAAGTTATCGTAGAAATAGAACAGGTCAACGTCCTTGGGCGACACCCCCGCCATGTTGTAAACCTGCTGAGCGGCATGCCCCATCTGTTGGCGGTTAAAATTAAGTTTGGGCCGGAACTGGGCGATGTCGATGTTGTCTTCACCCCAGCCGATTCCTTTGATGGTCACCAGCGGATGTTTGCTCAGGCGCCTGGCTCGTTCGGTAGTGGTCACAATCAAGGCCACGCCACCGTCATTGACCAGGCAGTAATCGAACAAGCGTAAGGGCGCGGCCACGAAGGGAGAATTCAAGTAATCGGCGATGCTCATCGGAATCTGCATAATGGCTCGGGAGTTCAAACGGGCCCAGGCACGCAGTGCCACCGGAATTTGTCCCAGTTGCTCACACGTCAGGCCATAGATCTCCATGTAACGTTGCACTACGGCCGCGTCAAAGGCTCCCTGCGAGGTGAAGCCCCAGGGTTTGTAGTAAAAGTACTGGGGAACGCCCTCTCCTCCTGTTGCCTGCGGACCACCAAATTTGTTGCCTCGGCTTCGATAGTCGCACGCTTGTACCAACGCAATGCACTCGGCTCGGCCCGCCTGTATGGCGTAAACGGCTTCGGCCATGGCCACGTCGGGCCAGAAACAATCGATACTCCACTCCAGCCGCAGACCGAGAATCTCTTCGAGCCGCATGTACGGCACCTGGGAGACGATGAGGCCGTCGATATCCTCGCGCCGTAGACCGGCGTCATCCAACGCAACTTTCAAGGCTCTGGCGGCATATCCGTAGATGTCGGTTGTAACTGGCGTTCCCGAACGGGAAGCGCGGTAGTCCGCTCCAAAATCCGTTGATCCGATACCGATTATCGCGACTATGTTGGACGCCGCCTTCAATCGCTGAGGGTCATACGCCATACGATGGTCCTTTCCAGGGTTTTGAATCGATACAAAGGATAGACCTTCCCGAACGCACAACGCCGCCGCTGCTATGAACGCAGATTGAAGCGACAACATCCGAACAGCCGGATTTCGAGACTGGCCTCGGGAACTCTACCGGGAGCAGCAGTTCCCTTGTAATATTCATTTGCGATAGCTGGGATCGTCCGGGGAGCGCCGGCCCACCGCTCTGTCGGGCACGGCAACCTCAAGGTCTGGCCGCCCACCTGAACCGATGTGTTCTTCCAGTGTCCGGATGTAAGTATTCCAGTCATGAATCAGCAAACGATTGGCAATTTTCCAGACGCCAGCGCGCCGCTCAAAGCGGTCTACGTATCTACCGCTCCAAAGCCAATCGTAATCCTTGCCGTCGCGCTCGACGCGATGGTACGAAATGATATAAGCCTCCGAGCGGGCCACCTCTCCTTCGAATTCCACGAGATGGTTCGAAAGCCTCAAGCTCGAGGTTTTGTAGGAGGTACGCAGAACCTCCATCATGCGCGGGATAAACTCTTCGACTGGGCACTCATAGCCCAAGTGATCAGTCACGGCGCCCGGATGATACAGGCTGCGCATCAACGGCTCGTCGAGCCGATCGACGGCACGACAATAGCGAACGAGAATTTCGTAAATTTCCTGCTTGTCCAAAAGCTGTCTGAGCGCGGATTCATGATCCATTTTAAATTGCAAATCCTCAAGAAAGACCGGAGTCAATCTCCGCTGTTGAGCTTCCGGATAAGGCCATCGATGAACTCCAACTCCTGTAAGGTCCGGTAAAACTGGGCAAAGGCCCTCTTGTTTTCGATAGTCATTTCGACCGGGTAGGCTCGCCTCCGAATCCGGACTGCAAAATCATCCTGTGGCCGACTGTAAAACCTCCATCAACCGGGATCGCATGGCCGGTAATAAAGGAAGCATCGTCCGAGCACAAGAACAGGGCCGTTTGCGCAATCTCCTCCGGCTGGCCCTGACGTCCAAGCAGATGGACGCTATTGGTGGCATTCCACCAGTGTTTCAATCCTTCCGGGTCCTTGGGGCGATAGCTCTCATTGAGAGCAGTGTTGATTCCTCCGGGACAGATGCAGTTTGCGCGAATGCCATATTGCGCATAGTCCATGGCGATAACCTTGGTCAAGGCGATAATGCCGGCCTTGGATGCGCAATAATGCGGCAGGCCGTTGGTCCCCTCCAGGCCGGATACCGAGGCGGTGCTCAGAACCACGCCCCCGTGCTTCATCAACTCCGGCAAGGCGTATTTGCAACCCAGAAAGACGCCCTTCAGGTTGATGTCCAATACCCGGTCCCATTCCTCTTCAGGCATCGTGTGGACGAGGTTCACGGGTCCGATGCCGGCATTGTTGTAAATAATGTCCAGCCGGTCCCATCGAGTGAGCGTCTCGCTCACCATCCGTTGCGTGTCGGCAGCCTTGGAAACATCCGCCACAATCGCGATCGCGTCTTGCCCATCCTGGTTGATCTCGGCCGCGACCTTCCGGGCATTGGATTCGACCCAATCTACCACCGCGACCTTTGCGCCCTCCTTCGCGAACAGTTTCGCTGTGGCGCGACCCATCCCCGAACCCGAACCGGTGATCAGCGCAACCTTGCCATTTAACTTCCCCATCTGAGTCTCTCCTGTGCCCTCTTGGGCTCGCCGGCGTTTCGATATTATGCTGCAAGCAATCCTGATGTCAGCCGCATCATACCTACCGAAACATGCCGTAGACGCGTCCACGGAGCATGCTGAATATAGTCTCGTTATGCACCCGTGTTGTAACTACGCAGGACCTTGCCGGGTAATACGCCCGTGCAGCGGTTGTCTTCGAAAGTAATCTGCCCATTGACGATGGTATAGCGGTAGCCATCGGCTTTCTGTACCCGCCGCCAGTCTCCGTCGGGAAGATCATAGACCGTCTCCATCGGCTTCATCCGCAGATTTTCCAGATCGTAGACGACGATGTCCGCGGGCATGCCCTCGCGCAGCCATCCCCGATCACGAATGCCGATGGCCCATCCGATCATCGTGGAAAGCCGCCAATGAGCCTCTTCGAGCGACATCACCTGTTTGTCCCGGACCAGGTGGGCCAGGAAGTGCGTGGGGTAGCGGCCCGAGGTCAGGAATTTGGTATGCGCTCCGCCGTCGGATGAACCGACGAGGGTCAGTGGATGTCTGACAATCTCCGATACTGCTTCATCGTCGGTGTTGGTGAAACCGGGCATGGCGAATTCGGTCTTGAGGTCCTCCTGCACCGCGAGGTCCAACAGCGCGTCCACCGGATGTTTACCTTGTTGCCGGGCAAGCTCCGCGATCGTCATGCCTTCAAGGGACTTGTTCGCCTTCAGCGCCGCGTCAGCGATGAAGATGTTGTCCCAGCGGAACATCGAAATCTGTCCCGCTTCACCATCCTTGCTGCGCGCCAGGCCGAAGCCCGCATCTCCCTCGGCGTCGCGGATTAGACCCGACCGCCGCGCCGGGTCGCCGAGCTTGGCCTTGCGCTCTTCGAAGGTACCTACGGTCGCTTCGTTCCAGGCGGGCAGCTGATCGAACAGGCCGATGGTGTCGAGGGTAAATTCGTAGTTGAGTGGAATGCATGTGTTAACGGGAAAAACCTGTGCTTCGTGATAGGCATTCTCGGTCCATCGAAGGACCACCTTATAGGCCTCCGGGTCGGAAGGATTGTGGGCCACGGCGTTCCAGTTCACTGGGCGTCCGCTGGCCTTGGCCAAATCCAGGAAGAAATCCATTCCCAGGCCCTGCAGGGACGCGCCGACGGTCCATTCGATGGAACCGCGGTTGAACTCTCCTACCACGCGCGCCATCTCCAGAAGCTCTTCGCGGGAAGCAACGTGGGTGGGTAAATAACCACCATCGTAGTCGCGGTTGGCCATGCTGAAGGTGCCCGAGAAACCGAAGCCGCCGACCTGAAGACCCTCGCGTAAAAGGTGCTTGATTGCCGCGATTTCATCGGCGTTTGGCTGATATTTGGGATCGCGCGACGCCTCATTGCCCAGGACCCATGCGCGCACCGGAATATAGGGCACCATGGAGGCCGCGTTGACGCCTATGCCGCCACGGTCGAGGCTGTCGAGAAACTCGGGAAAGGTCACCCAATCCCAGCGCATCCCCACCTCCATACACGACAGCGGAATGCTCTCGGTGCGCTCCATCCGCCGCATCGCGCGCTCTCGATCCTGCGGCCGCACGGGAGCGAAGCCAAACCCACAGTTACCGATTGCAACGGTCGTGACGCCATGCCAGCCCGAAATACTTGCGTATGGATCCCACTTCGTGCCGCCGCTAAGCGCGGCATCGTAGTGAGTATGAAGATCGATAAAGCCCGGCGCGACGATCAGGCCAGTTGCGTCGATGACACGCGGCGCTGCGCCCTTTATCCTGCCCATCGCGACGATTTTGCCGCCGCGAATCCCAATATCTCCGCGGTAGGCCGGAATCCTCGTGCCATCAACGATCGTACCGCTGCGGATTATCAAATCATACTCTGCCATGAGAGTTGCTCCTTTCGACAATCGGCCGGAGTTGTTTGGGCGCACCTTCCGCCCGGCCTGAAGCGGAGTTGATAAAGCTGAAACCCAGAGACGGTTTCGCCGGTTATTTGCCCGCGCGCAAGACCTCCACTTCGCCTTCGACCACCGTGCCGGCGAAAAACTTAGGATTGAGACCGGTCCAGAGTTCGACCGGATTGACGAAGACGAAGTCGCGGAAGTCTGCTTCGGTGATGAGTCCTTTCTCGACCATCTCGTATGCTTCTTTAGTTACGTCTCTCATATCGGGCACGTCCCAGTGGCCGATATCAGAACCATATACCGCCTTAAGCCGGGGGGTAAATGGATTTCTTTTCGCGTCAAAGGCTGAGGCGGTGACCGGATCGTCGCCCTCGCACCCAAAGTAGAAATGCGGCACGAACAGCTCCCGGAGATCTTCCTTGCCACGGATCTGGCACAGGCCCCATTCATCAACCGCGGTGCAATCTTCCTTATGGGTGCCCGTCAAAAATTCGCTCTTTCCAAGCGCGCAAAGCGGACCTCAAAACGTTCACTCAAGTCCAACAGCATCTCGCGGTCCAGCTTGGCCGGATCGTAGTTTTCCAAAGCCTCCGCGGTGCGCTTCTCCCAATGCCCGATCGAGTCGCTCAGCAGACTCCGCGCCCATCCCACGCCACCTTCAACAAACGCGAACTTAAGGTCGGGAAACCGGCGCGTGATGCCACCCATCAACAACGACCTGCAAAGCCCCTCCGCCGACGCCGCAAAGTGACCAATATGATTGAACATGAAGTTCGAGACCGAGTTGCGCCATGCCCACCCGTAGCCCGCGGTGTGAAAGGTTGGCGCGACACCCAGCCCGACGCACTTGGCCCACACCGGATCGTAATCATACTCGCTGTCAAGCCCATAAGTGTCGAGCCAGAAAGCGAAGGGCGCAGCTTTGGGGTATCGGTTTACGATGGCTTTAACCGGACGTCTGACATAGCTGGGCATCATAACCGCCTTGAGTCCAAGGTCCCTGACGGCATGCTCCAGCTCTTCGATGGCCTCGTGCGGACCGTGCATCGGTATTATGCCCAACGCCACGCTCGCGCAGCTCCGCGATCTCCTGTGCGGTCTTTCCCAATTCCGCCAGAACCTCGTTGGTATGCTCGCCCAGTTGAGGATATCCACGTTGCACCCGCCACGGAGTACCGAGGAAATCGATTGGCGCCGCAACCACGCGACGCGAGCCTTGCGGAGTTGGCGTTTCGGCGAACACCCCGGCCGGAGCTGACTGCGGATCCTGCGCGACCTCCTCCGCCGATTGGACCGGATCCCACCATACGTTGTCGCGATCCTGTTCGAATTGCTGGTACCAGAATGCCGCGGGCTGCTTGGCAAATTCTTCGTCCAGGATCTTGATCAAGTCCAGCGAATGCTTGACCCGATTACTGAAAGTGTCGAAGCGCGGATCGTCGTACAATTCCGGCCGCCCGATGATCCGGGTGACGCCGCGCCAAAAGCCCGCGCTTTCCTGCAGGCCGAGCAGAAAAAACCAACGCCCTTCGCTATCGCGATAGCAGGTATTGAGCGGATTGGGATAGACGTGATGGCTACTGACCGGAATCCAGGTCTGCTGGTGCATCGCAGCGTTGAGTTGTTGCGAAATAAAGTGGGCGCCATTGCGCAGCAACGAGGTGCTGACCAACTGCCCGCGTCCCGTGGTTGCGCGCGCCACTAGCGCCGCACAGATTGCGGTAACCGCCGATACCGCGGTTTGATGCGCTCCCATTCCCACCGCCCGGAATACCGGCTCCCGACCCGTCAGCATTACAGTGTTGCCCGCGCCGGAGCGGGCCCAGAATGCCCCGACTTCGGAATTCTCACGCCCGGCTTCGGCGCCGCTCAAGCCAAAGCCGCTAATGTGACAATAGACCACCTCCGGATGGCGCGAGCTTAGCTGCTGATAGCCCAAATTCAACTCATCCAATTCTGTCGTCGGTAGATCAGTAAGCAAGATGTCGCATTGCCCGCAAAGCTCCTCCAAGAGCAGACGACCTCCGGCGCTCCGATAGTCGATGGCGACGCCACGCTTGCTGCGATTATGGCGTCGATAGACCATGTCGCACTTGCCCACAAAGTAGCCAATCCAGCCGATATTACCTTCCACCGAAACAAACTTCAGCTTCGGATAGCGCTCGAAAATTTCTGCGAAGATCAGTTTGGACACAGTTTCGTAGCAGGCCATTGAATGGTTGGCCATCTCAGCGCACAAAGCGCTGGCCGAGCCCAACTGCGAACGCTCGGTCTTGGTCCCGGTCCCGGTGATCAGATGAATATGCATCGGCAGCGCATGATCCTGCGCCGCCGCCCAGATCGGCTCGTAAGCGGGATCCTCCAGGCTGCTCTTTCCCGGATAGGTCGGGACCAACACGCCGCGCAACCCGGGCTTTTTGGCGACCCGGGCCATTTCCTTGACCGCTTCGGAAACGTCGTCGGTAGGCAATAAACCGACCCCGATCAAGCTGTCGGGCGCGACCGAGCAGAAGTCCGCCAAAAAGTCATTGTAGGCCCACAAACAGGCCAATTGGAGTTCGAAATCCTTGATAGAGTAAAGGCAGCCGATCGCCAGATTGGGAAACAGCACCTGCGCGTCGATGCCGTCCAGCGCCATATCCTTGAGCCGCTCGCCGGGGTCGAAAGTGCCCTTGCGGATGGTGCTGTAGGTGTCGCCTGAGGCCTTGTAATCCTCGTACCTGCGGCCGGCTTGCGCGCTCAGGCCCAAGGCCCCAAAAACCTTGCCGTCGACTTCCCAGACATCACCTTGCGGTGTCGACACAATCCTGGGAGCGCGCGACTTCAATTTTCCTTCCACTCGGCTCTGCCAGGCATCGGGGGGTTCCTGGACATGATCATCCGCGGAAATGACATCGTGAACTTTACTACTCATCGCTCAACCGCTCCTTATCTGATTGCTTGGATCTGTATCTCATTGCTTGGATCTATATTTGATTTGCTTGGATCTGGCCGGCCAATTGAATCTCAGTTTCCTCTATGGAATCACACCCTGGTCTTTCAACTGCGCAATGTCCTCCCAGCTGCGTCCCATCTCAAGCAGAACTTCTTCGGTATGCTGACCGTGTTGCGGATGGATGCTTTGACCGCGCCACGGCGTATCGCTGAAGTCGAATGGCAGCGACACGCAGCCTGACTTGCCCTCGGGCGCCGGCAGTTCCTCAAACAGACCAGCGGCCTGGGCCTGAGGATCGGCCAGAACCTCTTCCACCGACCGCACGAAATCCAAGCTGACACCCGCGCGCTTCAGAGCGAGGGCCCATCGGTCGCGCGGATGGCGGGAGAAGGTTTCATACAAAATCGCTATGAGTGCCTTCGCGTTGCTCACCCTGCGGTCATAGCTGTCAAAGCTCCGATCGGCTTCCAATTCAGGCCGTTCAATCGCTCTGGCAACCGCCCGCCAGACCTCGTCGCTGCCGTGCGCGTCGTGCAGATAGAACCATTTGCCGTTGCAATCCTGGTAACAGGCAGCGAGCGGATTGCGGGTCTCGGCATGGCTGTTGGGCAGCGGCCAGGAATGTCCGGCGAGCGCGTATCCCAATTGTTGGCTGATTAAAAACGCGCCGACTCTGTATAATGATACGCTCACCATCCGCCCGCGGCCGGTCTTAATCCGATTGACCAAGGCGCCGCATATCGCCCCTACCAGGCTCAAACCGGTATCGTGGTCGCCGCTGCCCGAGCATAAAAATAACGGCTCATCGCCATCGAGCAGCGTGGTGTGCGCCATGCCGGCGCGCGCCCAATATGCGCCGATATCATAGGATGCACGCGCCGCGTCGGGACCATTCAAGCCGTAGCCGCTGATATGTCCATAGATCAGCCGCGGGTTGGCCGCGCTGAGGGTTTCGTAATCGAGCTTGAGCGAATTCAAAGCCTTCAGACGCAGGTTGGCAACCAGAATATCGGCTTTGGCGAGAAGTTCAGCGGCAATCCGATAGCCCTCCGCGGTCTTGAGGTTAAACGCGATGCCGCGCTTGCTACGATTGTCCTGGAGGAAGCCCGGAGTGACCTCGCCGGGAGCGAGTTCTTTTTTCGGGCCCATCGGCAACCCCCGGTAGGGATCGCCCTCCAGCGATTCGATCTTGATGACCTCGACGCCCAAGTCGCCCAGATAGGCGGCGGCGCATGGACCCGCCACCCAAACCGCCAGCTCCACCGCCTTGAGCCCCGCCAGGGGTCCCGCAGGGTGCTTTCTATCGCCCATGCTTTCGTACCACCTCTCAGCGCTTGCGGTCTCGTTGAACCGCCTCGATTCTCGCGCGGATAAACCCAGTGGGAGCGGATTGGCCGGATGGGTGCGTGGCGCGGGCAGGGTGATGCAGTGTTCCGCTGCGGTTGGATGGCACGAGTGAGGCTCAGGTGTCACCTTGATCACCCGAGGGCATCTATTGAATCCCCCGCTATCCCGCCGTGGGTTCCGGAGCCATCTGGCCGCGATGCGAGTTGGTTACATGGAGAACCAACGGCGTCGAACCGGAACTCTGTCGTATCCAGGATGCTGTTAGACTGACGTCATGCGCACAGTGCAAGTATCAGCAATCCGGAAATTGCGGGGTCTCAAGAACATTTCCTGGCTTACGTCTCGCCGCCTCAACCGACTTGCCGCTGCGCTGACCGTAACCCGGGTTGCAAAGCATGGGGTCATTTTCGATGAGCGGCACTCTCCTGAAGTCGCGTATGTCTTGCTGTCAGGAGTTGCTCGCATCACCTGCCGCAACCGCAAGGGCGAGCGCACCCTGGTAATCATGGTCGCGCCGGGCATGATACCGGGCTTTCCCCCGCCGGTTTCCGGGATCAGGTATAACTTCCGCTGCGAGGCGGTTACCGACTGCCAGATCGGAGCGGTCGCGCTGGAGAGGTTCATCGAAATCGCACTGGGAATCGCTTCGACAGACTTCAAGCGGATGGCCGCCAGCTATTCTGGACGCTGGGACCTGGTGCAATTGCGCTGCGCGAATTTCATGAGCTGCACGCTTGAGGAACGAGTGGCGCTAACCCTGCTGGAGCTGAGCGAGAATTTCGGCGTCCTGGATAAACAAGGAGTGCGACTAACCGTGGCGGCGCGGCATCAGGATATCGCTGAACTGGTGGGCGCCTCACGGCCGCGGGTTACCGAATATCTCGCGCTGTTTGAGCGCGAACGTCTAATCGTACGCGATGGCCGTCAATTGATTGTCAGGCGCGACCGCTTGGAGAGCTTTCTCGCTCAAAGACATGCGTCCGCGAGCCGCCGCGAATATGAAGACGGCCTCGCGCGATAACTTTCCCCGGATTTTGGCCGACCGCGCCGGCGGGAAAAGCTGTTACAAGACACGGCTTTTGTTCTTAGCGTAACATTTCATTTGCGCCCTGCCTCTATAGCGCATAGGGTCGTCGCATGCTCTATAAGGTGCGACTTTGAATGGAACCAGAAATTCTCCAGACAGTGATCTCGACAAGTTAAGCCGGCTAAAAGCTCTGTCGTGGCTTTCCGCTTCAGAGCTGGGACTACTGGCAAACGCGCTCACGCTTGCCGACTTCAAACGGCCTCAAATAATCCTTCCCGAATCCGCGCTCGCGTCCGACGCTCACATTTTGCTAAAAGGCATCGCGCGCATCACTTGCCGCAACGCCCGCAGCGAGCGGGTGACCATCGCGCTACTTCCGCCGGGGCCCATCCCCGAGTTTCCTTCGCTGCCGCTTAGCCGCTTCGATTTTCGCTGCGAGGCTTACAACGACTGCCGGGTCGGCAGCCTGAGTTGGACTGATTTCAGCGGCGTCCGGCTGAACAGCTCGGACTCGGCATTCAGGAAATTTCATCAGAACGACTTGCAGCAATGGTATCGGCTGCTGCTGCGTAGCTCCAGTTTCCTGAACCTCGATCTTCACGAACGCATCGCCATCACGCTGCTCGAACTGGCTTCCGACTTCGGAATCAAAGAATCGCGCGGCGCGCTTTTGAGAGCAGCTTTCAGTCACCAGGACATCGCCGATCTCGTCGGCGCTTCGCGGCCCAGAGTCACCGAGCACCTGGCTCAATTGGAGCGCGAGCACCTGGTGATTCGTCAGGGCCGTCAATTGATTGTGCGCGTCGATGAGATCGGGATCGCAATCACTATCCCGCCACCAGGCGCGGATGGCGAAGCATTCATTACCGACCGCCTGCAGGCACGTTCCCCGAGAAATCACCTATTTTCCGGTCCCGGCGTCGCGCGCGACGACCACTTCCATCAAGCCACGCATAATTGACGCCCGGCCGTCTGGGGTCGTGGCTCAAAATGGCTATTAACGTCCTGTTCTTTAATAACGCCAACAACAACGGATTCCATAGCGGGGAGGTCCTCACGGAGAAGCTGAAAAGAAACGCGATCGTCGCGGTGCCGTGATAGGCGTGCTTGATCGCCTGACCCGCATCGGACGCCGCGTGTTCGGCCGACGCTCCGGCCCGATACATCGACTGGCTGGCTGATCCGTTGTCGTCCTGACCGGCTGGAAGGTGGAGACGCGCCACCGCAAGTGGTTCGGGCGTGGCCAAGGAGCCCGAAACGATACCGAGGGCAGCGACCGGCG